>NZ_MVHF01000006.1 GCF_002086485.1 Mycobacterium aquaticum
AACGGCGAGGTATCCAGCCCGGCCACCACGCTGATCACCAGCCACACCGGATCCGATGCAGGCAACCAGTCCCGCATGCTCTCCGGCATCAAAAACTGTTGATCACGATCCACCGGGCGATATCCCTTGGCCACCAACACATCATCGCGGCCACCACCCCCGACCCCCGGTAAGACATACCGAAGCCCCCGATCAACCGCTCAATTTCGCAACAACCCGGTTGGCGTACATAACTGGCCGCTCGGCGGCTAAGACTGCACCACGCCGCGCAACCCGTCGGCCCCGAAGAGTGGCTCCAGCATCGCGGAGATGTCGGGACCGCGGCGCAGCCCGTGACCGCCGTCGACGTTGATGGCCTGCCCGGTGATCCAGCCGGAGGCATCGCTGAGGAGAAACACCGCCAGGTTGGCGATGTCCTCGACCTCACCGAACCGCGGCAGCGGCGTGCAGGCCTGGTAGTCGTCGCGAGCGGCGGGCAGCTCGAAGACCGGACCGACCATGTCGGTGCGGGTCAGTCCGGGCCGGATGCTGTTGACGCGCACCCACGATGGACCGAGCTCGTCGGCGGCCAGCTTGAGCAGGTGATCGAGCGCAGCCTTGCTCACGCCGTACGCGCCGAACCACCGGTGGGTGTTGCTCGAGGCGATCGACGAGATCCCGACGAACGATCCGCCGCCTCCGCGCACCAGCTCGCGTCCGGCATGTTTGAGCAGGTACATGGTGCCGTTGACGTTCAGGTCGATGGTCCGCCGCCACAACTCGGAGTCGATCTGGGTGATAGGTCCGATGGTCTCCGACCCGCCCGCGCTGTGCACGACGCCGTGCAACCGGCCGTGCCAGGCCGTCGCGGCGTCGACCGCGCGGCTGACCTCGTCCTCGTCGGTCACGTCGGCGGGTTCGTACCGCACCGAACCCGGACCTTGTGCGGCGATCTCGTCGGCCGCGGCACTGAGCTTGTCAGCGTTGCGGCCCACGAGCACGGCGTTACCGCCGGAGGCGACGATCGCAGCGGCGGCACCCTTGCCGATGCCACTACCGCCGCCAGTTACCAGATATGTCCGATCCGCCAACGACAGCTGCACGGCTGCGACCCCTTAAAACTGGAACACGTTCTTATCGCGTCAAGGTGTATCACGCCGGGCCTGCTTCGGGGCACCCAATGTGCGCCAATCCGGAACATCGGGCGGCATACCCACCGGGAACCGGTTCTCGTTGGCCGCGGCCCAGTGCGCATGCCCGAGTTCATGGATGTGGAAAGCGTGCCGCAACGCCTCGGTGAATCCCATCGCGTCGCTGGCCGCATTGACCGAATCCTTGATCAGCAGTGCCGCCATGGTCGGCCGCTCGGCGATGCGGCGCGCGAATTCCAGTGTCTTGTCCTCGAGTTCGTCGCGCGGAAAGATCTTCGACACCATGCCGAGTCGGTAGGCGTCCTCGGCGTCGATCGAATCACCGGTCAGCAGAAGCTCTTTGGCCTTGCGGGGGCCGAATTCCCACGGGTGGGCATAGTATTCGACACCTGGCATGCCCATCCTCACCCCCACGACATCGCTGAACTTGGCGTCGTCGGCCGCGACGATCAGGTCGCACGCCCAGATCAGCATCAGCCCGGCCGATATCGCGTTGCCCTGCACCTGGGCGATGGTGATCTTGCGCAGATCGCGCCAGCGCCGGGTGTTCTCGAAGTAGAAGTGCCACTCCTGCAGATACGTCCGCTCGGCGACACCGGCAGCTGTGGCGCCGTGGGAACTGAAGGTCGGATGCTGACCGGGGCCCGGCTGACGTTCGGCGAGCGCCTCCTCCGAGCCCAGGTCGTGGCCCGCCGAGAAGTTCTTGCCGCGGGCAGCCAGGATAACCACCCGGACCGCGTCGTCGGCTTCGGCCCGGCCGAACGCCTCGTCCAATTGCACGAGCAGCGTCCGCGTCTGGGCGTTCTGCGCCGCAGGCCGGTTGAGCCAGATCCGCGCGATGCGGCCGTCGTCCAGAATTTCGTAGTCGACCTGGCGCGTCGAGCCGTCATCGGAACTGACCATCGAGAACCACCTTGTCGAGCGGGCCGGCACGTAACAAACTGCACACTACGTGTATCACGCGCGGCTTCCGGCACCAGCCCTACAGCAACCTGACAGTGGGCTCACAGGCAACACCCCGGCGCGAGCCGACACCCTCGATCCTGCAGCGCATTTCACGGGTTACGCGTAATCTGTGCATCACCAGACGACATCGTGGCCAGCGATGGCTCAACCATCGCAACCGTGCAGTCAGCAAACTGGTCAGCACTCGAGAGAAAGCATGACTATGGCCATTTCCCAGCTTTCGGCACGTCGGTTCATCGTGGCGGGAGGACTTGCGCTGGCAATCGTCGGCGCGCCCGCGCTGACCGCATTCACGCTGCCCGCCACCGCGCTCGCCGACTGCCCCAGCGGTGAATCCGAGGACCTCTTCACCGGGATGTGCACCTCGGACATCGCGCCGAACACCCCGTCGATCAACTCGGCGCCCGACCAGCTCCCGCAGATCGACGGAATCCCTTGCACCGGAGGCAATTCCGGTCAGTGCATCGGCTTGTCCGAGGAGCAGCAAGCGCAGGGGCCGCAGCCCGTTCCCCAGTCGACCGTGGGTAGCAGCCCGACCGTCACGGGTTCCATCGGCTGATACAGCGGATCCACAGACCGCGCCCAGGAATCGTCCAGCAGCCATAAGCTGCCAGGTGTGATCCCACGCCTGACTCTGACCGCAGGTTTCGCGGTGGCCATCGCCGGTTCGACGCTGCTCGCTCCCGCTGCGCACGCATCGTGCACAGCGGGCGAGGAAGAGGACGTCTACACGACCGTGTGCACGCCGTTCATGGCACCGAACACCACGTCACCGTTCACAGCCATCCCCGGAAATCCGGACATCCCGGCGATCGACGGCGTGCCGTGCACCGGACGCGACTCCGGTCAGTGCATCGGGCTGGCCGAGGACGCCGAGGCGGCGGGGCCCGAGGTGGTGCCGCGCACGACCATCAGCGCGAGTCCCTAGCTCGGCGCGCTGCCAGACAACAGGCAGAACCAATGCAGATTGCTCTCAGCTTTCATAGAATCCACCGACAAGCAGTCGAATAACTACAGAAAGCGTGACGATGGCGACGACCTTCCCGTTCTCGATGCGACGTTTGATCCTGGCCGGCGGGTTCGCCGTCGCAGCGGTCGCAGCCCCGGCAATTGCAGTTGCCGCCCTCCCCGCTTCGTCCGCACCCGCCGTGGCATGTGTCGCCGGTGAAGAAGAAGACCTCTACACCGGCATGTGCGTCCCGCACACCGTGCCCAATTCCGGTTCGCCGATCGCGGCAACCCCGGACAACCCGACGCTGCCGTCGGTCGATGTGCCCGGTGGCGGCGGCTCCATCCCGTGCACCGGCGCCAACTCCGGCGAGTGCATCGGCCTGTCCGAGGAACAGCAGTCCGAGGGCCCGCAGCCCATCCCGGAATCGACCGTCGGGAGCAGCCCGACCGTCACCGGTTCCATCGGCTGACGGCCGCTGTGGCGACCGGGCCCTGCCCGGTCGCCTAGAGTTGCCGTATGTCTGCAAAAACTGATCCCACCGATATCGACGATGTGGAACCGTTAGCCGATAGCACCGCCAGCCAGGCCAGACGGGTTGTCGCCACGTACGCCACCGATGCCGACGAATGTCGGATGTTCCTCTCGATGCTCGGCATTGGGCCGTCGAAAATCGAGGCATAAATGGCTCCGGACGGCGGTCTGACAGCTGCCTCCGGGGAGTCCGATTTCGTCGTGGTGGCCAACCGGCTGCCGATCGACCTTGAACGGCTGCCCGACGGCACCACCAGGTGGAAGCGCAGCCCAGGTGGGCTGGTCACGGCCCTGGAGCCGCTCCTGCGGAAACGCCGTGGCGCGTGGATCGGCTGGGCCGGCATACCGGACAGCGACGAAGAGCCGATCGTCCAGGACGATCTGCGGCTACACCCGGTGCGGCTGTCGGCCGCCGACGTGGCGGCCTACTACGAGGGGTTCTCGAACGCCACGCTGTGGCCGCTCTACCACGACCTCATCGTCAAACCCGAGTACCACCGGGAATGGTGGGACAGCTACGTCGAGGTGAACCGGCGCTTCGCCGAGGCCACCGCCCGGGCCGCCGCGCACGGCGCCACAGTGTGGATCCAGGATTACCAGCTGCAGCTGGTGCCCAAGATGCTGCGCATGCTGCGGCCCGATCTGACCATCGGCTTCTTCCTGCACATCCCGTTCCCGCCGGTCGAGCTGTTCATGCAGATGCCGTGGCGGACCGAGATCGTCGAAGGGCTGCTGGGTGCCGACCTGGTCGGCTTCCACCTGCCCGGCGGCGCCCAGAACTTTCTGGTGCTGGCCCGTCGTCTCGTCGGCGCGAACACCTCACGCGCCTCGATCGGCGTGCGCTCACGCTTCGGTGAGGTGCAGTACGGCTTCCGCACCGTCACGGTGGGCGCGTTCCCCATCTCCATCGATTCGGCCGAGCTCGACACCAAGGCCCGCGACCGCTCGGTCCGGCAGCGGGCCCGGCAGATCCGCGCCGAGCTGGGCAACCCCCGCAAGATCCTGCTCGGGGTGGACCGGCTCGACTACACCAAGGGCATCGACGTCCGATTGCGGGCGTTCTCGGAGCTGCTCGACGAGCACCGCGTCAAGCACGACGACACCGTGCTGGTGCAGCTGGCCACCCCCAGCCGCGAGCGCGTCGACAGCTATATCGCCATGCGCGAGGACATCGAGCGGCAGGTCGGCCACATCAACGGCGAGTACGGCGAAGTCGGGCATCCGATCGTGCACTACCTGCACCGGCCGGTGCCGCGCGACGAGCTCATCGCGTTCTACGTGGCCGCCGACGTCATGCTGGTGACCCCGCTGCGCGACGGCATGAACCTGGTGGCCAAGGAGTACGTGGCCTGCCGCAGCGACTTGGGCGGCGCCTTGGTGCTGAGCGAATTCACCGGCGCTGCAGCCGAATTGCGCCAGGCCTACCTGACCAACCCGCACGACCTCGAGGGCGTCAAGGACGCTGTCGAGGCCGCTCTGCAGCAGACACCCGAGGAAGGCAGGCGACGGATGCGGGCACTGCGCCGTCAGGTGCTGGCCCACGATGTCGACCGCTGGGCACGGTCGTTCCTCGACGCCTTGGCGGACACCAGTTCGGCTGCCGGACAAGCCGATCAGTAGTCCGCTAGATCGGCTTCATCCCGTCGATCAGCCACTTGCCGTCCACCCTGCGGTAGTCGACCTTCAGCCGTGAGCCGTCATACAGCGACTGCTTGCTCTTGTCGGTGAGCACGCGGTTCATGAAGACCAGCACGGAGCCCGAATTGCGTTGCGCGTCAAGCATTCCCGCGCCGACGACGTTGACCTGGCTGATCAGCTGCCGGTCGTGGGCCTGCGGGATGACGTTCTTGGTGGTGTCGTCCTCGTACTGGCTGCGGAACGCGGGGGTCATCAGCTGGTAGGCCTTCATCCGGCTGTCCAGGATGGTCTGGTAGTCGAAGCCCAGGATCAACGGGACCTGGCTGGCGGCCAACCCCGGTAGCTCTGCCCGGGCCTGCTGCTCGCCGTGCTGCTCGACGCGGTTCCAGTACAGCACGCCGCCCGCCCCGGACAGCGCCACAAAGGCCACCGCCAGCAGACCCACGACGACGCCGACGATGCGGTTCATCAGTTACCCCCGTCGGGGTACTTGAGGTCGTATCCCGTCATGTGGCCGTTGTCGTCCTCATGCACGACGACCCGCATGCGATACGGCTTCGACGGCGCGTTGACGCCGTCCGGATCGGTGACGGTCACGCGGACCGACACCAGCACCGACGCGTTGTTGGCGATGTTGTCGACCTTCTCCAGAGCCGCTCCACTGACAACGGTCTCGGAACTGGCCTTGGTGTCGCGGAACAGCGCCTTGAGGTTGTCGGCGTTGTTGCCCTGGCTCATCATGTCGCGCAGGGGCCCGCTGGTGCCGTCGATGAAGCGGTTCACGCTCTCGTCGATGGTGTCCTGGGTGTAGCTGAACATGTTCACCACGGTCTGCGTTGCGGTGGCGACGAACTGTTCATCGCGGGCCTGCTCGGCCTCGGCGGCACGCTGCTCATCGAACATCGCGTACGTCAGCGCGCCCACCCCGCCGGTCGCAATTGCCAGCACCGCCCCGGCGACGCTCAGGACCACCCTGCTGTTGGGGCGCCGCCGTGGCGGCGCCTTCATCTTCGTCGTCGGTTTCGCACGCGTAGGGGCGATGGCCGGTTCGACGCGCACCTCAGTGGTCGTCGTGGCCGCCTCGCCCGCCGGGCCGGCTGCCCGCGACGCCTTGCGTCGCACCGGCCTCGTGTCCTGCGTCAAGGCCGTTTCTTCAGTCATCAAGCCTGCCTTGGATCCATCATCAGGTCTACCCAGGTTTCCGCGGGTTTCAGATTCTCGGCGCCGGGCGCATACACACCGGTGCCACCGTTGGCGTCCGCGAAGACCCCACTGTGCTGATCGTAGGTGCCCAAGCTGGCAGCACTGGCCTGCGGTGTCGCTTCCGCAGGTAGCGGTGCCTGCGGAGCAGGCGGAGCCTCAGGCGCCGGGGCCTCGGGTGCAGGCGGAGCGTCCGGTGCCGGTGGGGTCCGACCGTACGGCGGCACCACCTGGTCCGGCGGCGCGAAGTACGGCCATGGCGGCGGCTGCGGGCCCGGCTTGTTCGGCGGCACGGGCAGCGGGAACGGCGCGTGCGGCGCTGGGCCAGGCCCCGGCTGGACACCGGGTGGCAGCTGCACCACGGGCGGGCCCGGATCCGGGTCGACCTGCGGTGGGATGTTCGGGAACTTGTTGGGTGGCAGGATGTTCCGGCCGTCCTCGATCGGCGTGCCGTACGGCACGGGCGGCCCGCGCCACGGGTTGCTGCCCAGCGGGATGTAGCCCTTGGGGTCCCGGCACAGCTGCACCGTGGGAGCCCGCTTGCCGGGGAACTCCTGGCACGGGTAGTTGCGCGCGCCGCGCACCACCGCCGGGTCGTTCTGGGCGGTCTTGCAGTACATGTCGGTCGGCAGATCCCGCAGCGTCAGGTCGGCAGGAGACCGGATCTGGGTGGGCGGCAGAAAGCCCGTGTTGCACGGCGGCGGATCACCCAGGTCGATCTTGAAGTCCAGCTTGCCGCCCTCGTCGGCCGGGACGCCGCCGGCCACGGTGTTCAGTGCGGCCAGCAGGGCCGGGAAGATCACCAGGGCCTGCTCGATCGACTTGTTGTAGATCACCCCGATGCGGCCGAAGTTGGCCAGGTTGGCGGCGAGCACCGGGAACGTCGGACGGATACCGCTGAACGCGGTGTTGGCTTCGGCCGTCGCGCCGGGCACGGTCTTGAGCACCGAGCGCAGCTGCGGATCGGCGTTGTTGACCTCTCCGGTGAACCGGGCCAGGCCGTCGGCGAGCGAGCGGATGTTGTCCCCACTGCGCACCTGCGCTTCCAGGAACGGCCCGGCCTGGTCGATGAGCTGGTTGGTGTCGGCAGAGTTGGCGTTGGCCTCATCGACGAGCAGCCTCGAGGACTGGATGAGCCGGGCCAGCTCCGGCCCCGAACCGTTGAAAGCCTTGAACGTCTCCCGCAGCAGATCCTGCAGGCGGCTGTTGCTGACGCTGTTGACCAGGGTGTCGGCCGTCGCCAACAGGCCTGCGATGTCCTGACCGACCCGGGTGTTCTGCTGGTCGATGCTCGCGTTGTTGCGCAGCTTGTTGGCCGACGGGTCCGCCGGTGGCACCAGGTCGATGTACTGCTCGCCGACCGCCGAGACGCTCTTGACCGTCGCGATGACGTTGTCCGGGATGGCCGTGTCGCTGTTGAGCCGCAGGTTCGCGACCACACCGTCGGGAGCCAGCCCGACCGACTCGACTCGACCGACCGTGACGCCGCGGTAGGTGACGTTGGCGTTCTGATAGATGCCGCCGCCGGTGACGAAATTGGCGTTCACGTGATACGTCCCGATCCCCACCGCGGCAGGCAGGTGCAGGTAGAACAGCGATATCGCCCCGACGGTCAGCACGGTGACGACGCCGAAGATCATCAGCTGCATGCGGGTGAGCCGGTCAATCATCTACGGCTTCCCTTCATGCTGTGTCGCGGTTCCCGGTGGGATCTTGAACGGATCGGCGGCCTGCCCCGACAGATTCGCCATCTCGCCCGTCAACCAGTCCGGCGGGTTGATCACCTCGTCGAGGTGCTTCATGTTCGGATCGAAACCGCCTGTGGTGAATACCGATTCGCCGAACCTGCGCAGAGTCAGGTCGAACGTCACGAACACGTTGAGGTAGTCACCGCGGACCGCATTGCGCAGATATTTGTAGTGGAACGGGAAGGTCGGCAGGAACTCTAGATCCTTGATGAAGTCGTCGGCGTTGTCGTTGAACGACTTGATCACCGGATACAGATCCTTGATGTCCGCGGCGAAGTCGTCCTTGGTCTGCGACAGGATGCGGGCGCCCACCTCGGCGAAGCTGCGCAGCGCGGTGAACGCCTCGACGATGTTGGACCGGTTGTCGTTGAGCACCTTGAGGGCGGCGGGCAGCGTGTCCAGCGTGCGGCCGAGATTGTCCTTGCTGCGGGCCAGGATCGAGGCGAAGCGGTTCAGACCGTCGGCCGCCGCGATGATGTCGTCGGTCTGCCGGTCGAGCGACTGGGTCAGCTCGGCCAGTCGCGGGATGAGATCGGTGAACTGGCCCGCCCTGCCGGCCACCGCCGCGTAGGCCTCGTCGGTGATGTCTTGCAGCGCACCGAGGTTGCCCTTGTTCACCACCATGCCCAGCGAGGAGAGCACCTCCTCGGTGGTCGGGTAGCGACCGGTCTGCTTCAACGGGATGTTGGCGCCTTGACGCAGCTCTCCCTCGCCGGGCTCATTGACCGGCGCCGACAGCTCGACATGCTGTGATCCCAGCAGCGAGGTCTGCGCGACCTTGGCGGTGGCGTTGGCCGGCAGCTTGACGTTGCCGTCCAACGACAACTGCACCGCGGCGTAGAACGAGCCGTCCGGGCGCTGCATGGCGTCCACCCCGGACACGCTGCCGACGGTCACGTCGTCGACCATCACCGGCGAGTTCTGCGGCAGCGTGGCCACGTCCGGCAATTCCACGGTGACGGTGAACGAACCCGGCCCGTGCCCGGCGGTGCCCGGCATGTTGAGCGAGTTGAGCCCGCCGAACTGGCAACCCGCCAGCAGGACCGTGCCGCAGCCGATCGCCACGGTCCGGCTGCTCAAGCGTGATGCCTTGCGTCCCAAAGCTTTACCCCGCATCATCCGCCGGCTCCCGGCTCCGCGGGTGCCGGCGCCTGCTCGGCTGGTGCCTGCTCGGCGGGAGCCGGCCCCGGTGGTGCGACGGCCTCAGGGCCACCGGCATGCGACGTGCTGGGGGCCGCAGCCGGCGCCGGGGGCACCATGAGCGAGCTCAACGATGCGTCCGCGGGCACCTGCGGCGGCGTCACACCTGGGGCGTTCTGCCACTGCAGATATGGCACCGGCGTCTCCGACTTGGCCTCGGTCTGCGGAGTGTCGTAGATGATCTGCCCCTTGTAGGCGGTGATGCTGTTGATCGGGTGGAACAGCACAGGCGGGTAGTTCATCGTGATTCGCTTGAGCACCGGACCCATGCGCTGCCTGCAGATCTCCGCACGCTTGTAGTTGTCCGGGTTCGCACCGACGTCGAAGGTGCCACCGCAGATGAACTGCACCGGGTTGGCGAAGTTCGGCAGTGACAGCAGACCACCGACAGTGCCCTGGGCCGGGTTGTAGATGTTGTAGAAGTTGGCCAGGCCGTTGGGCGTCACGTGCAGGATCTGCTCGATGTCGTCACTGTGGTCGGTAAGGATCTGGGTGAAGTCGGCGAGCTTGCTGACCTGCCCGATCAGCGCGTCGTTGCTGTCGTGGAGCAGGCCGCGGACGTCGCCCAGCGCCTGGTTCAGCGTGGCCAGCGTCTCGTCCAATCCACTGGAGCTCTGCGCGAGCACCTGCGATACCGACGACACATGGTTGGTGAACTGCACGATCTGCTCGTTGCTGTTGGACAGCGCATCGATGAGGATCTTCAGGTTCCTGATGGTGCCGAACAGGTCGGTGCGCGAGTCGCCCAGTCGCCCAGCGGTTTGCGACAACTCGCGCAGGGCGTTGCGGAACGAATCGCCGTTGCCGTCGAAGGTGTCGGCAGCCTGATTGACGAACTGTGCCAGCGGGCCCTGAATCGAACCCTGCTGCGGGCCGAGTTGCGTGCTGAGCTGGGTCAGCTGTTCCTTTACCTCGTCCCATTCAACCGGCACACCCGTGCGGTCCAGCCCGATCGAAGCCCCGTTCGCCATCTCGTCACCCTTGGTGTAGGCGGGAGTCAGCTGAATGAACCTGGCGGACACCAGGTTCGGAGCGATGATCAAAGCCTTGGCATCCGCGGGCACCTTGACCCCACGATCGAGCGTCATGTTGACCTTGACGTCGGTCGGGCGCGGTTCGATCGAGTCGATCCGGCCGACCGGCACACCGACCACGCGTACTTCGTCGCCGGGGTAGAGCCCGACCGCGTTGGTGAAGTATGCGGTCAGCTTGTTGCCCACCCGCGATGGCCACACCTGATAGACGCCGACCGCCAGCATGATCAGCAGCGCCGCAGCCAGCCCCAACCGCAGCCAGCGGCTGCGGTTGGACACCGAATTGTCTTGCGTCATGGCGACTTCGGCCTCACGATCGTCCGCTCAGAGATGTAGCCGCGCAGCATGTCGGCAAGGCTGTCGGGCAGCTTGCCGGGCTGGAAGTAGACATCGAGCAGCACCTCGGACATCGACGCAGGCGGCAAGCCGTACAGGTTGATGTTGAAGCCCGGCCCGTTGCCGACGACTTCGGCGAGCGTGGTGGCGTACGGGGGCAACCGTTTGAGCGCCTCGCCGATGTGCTCCTTGCGCTCCAGCAAGTTGTCCATCACCAGGTTCAGCTTTTCCAGCGCGGGCTTGAACTCCCGCCGGTTGTCTGCCACGAAGCCCGAAAGCTGTTGGGACACATCGCGGATGCCGCCGATGAGGTTGCTCAGCGCCTGACGGCGCTCATCGAGGGCGGCGAACAGCTGATTGCCGTCGGTGATGAGCTGGTTGACCTGGCCGGCGCGCTGGGCCAGCAGATCCGATACCCGCTTGGCGTGCATCAACAGCTGTTCAAGAGCCTCGTCGCGCTTGTTGATGCTGCGCGACAGATTGGCCACGCCGTCCAGCGCGCCACGCAACTGCGGCGTGGCATCGCGCAGGGTGTCGGTCAACGTCTGCAGAGCCTCTTCGAAGCGGGGCTTGTCGAGCTCGCTGACATTGCGCCCGAGATCCTGCAGTGCCGTGTTGAGGGTGTACGGAGTCGTGGTGCGGCCCAACGGGATCACCGTCGAGGTGCCAGAACCCTTGGGCGTGACCGCAAGCGACTTCTGGCCGAGCACGGTGTCGGTCTTGATGGCCACCAGCGACTGATCGCCGACCTTGATGTCCCGGTTGACGGTGAAGCTGACCTTGGCGGCGTCACCGGCCAACGCCACGCCCGTCACCTTGCCGACCCTGATGCCGGACACGCTCACGTCGTTGCCGGGACTGATACCGCCGGCGTCGCTGAAATACGCGTCGTAAACCTTGCCCTGCGGCATGAAGGGCAGGCTGCTGTATCCGAACGACACCAGCACCACACACGTCACCAGGACGATGCCGAAGATTCCGGTCCGCAGCGCATTGTCAGTGCCACGCCTAGCCATTGTCCGAGCACCTCCCCTTGGACGGGTCCGGCGGACCGCCGAACGGGATCAGGATGTCGCTGCCTGCTGGACCGTTGATCTTCATCCGGATCGAGCAGTAGTAGATGTTGAAGAACGCGCCGTAGGCGCCCAGGGCGTTGAGCCTCAAGTAGTTTTCCGCGAGCGGCTCGATGACCTTGTTCACGTCGGCCTTGCGTTCGTCGAGACGTTGCGCAAACGGACGAGCGTTCTCGATGACCGCCTGCAGAGGCCTGCGGGACTGCTGCAGCATCGACGTCAGATCGTTCTCGGCCGACGCCAACGGGCCGATGGCACCGGCGATCGGATCCCGTCCCTGAGCCAGCCCGGTGATGAGCTTCTGCAATTCGTCGACGCTGGCATCGAACTTTGCGCCCTTCTCGTCGACGGTGCCCAGCACGGTGTTGAGGTTGGTGATCACGTCACCGATGAGCTGATCGCGCGCCGCGAGGTTTTGAGTGAAGGCGCCGGTGCTGGTCAGCAGGTTCGAGATGGCGCCACCCTGGCCCTGCAGCAGCTCGATCACCGCGTTGGAGATCTCGTTGACCTTGGCACCGTCCAGCCCCTTGAGCACCGGACGCAACCCGCCGAGGAGCGCGTCGAGGTCAAGCGCGGGCTGGGTGTTCTGGATGGCGATGGTGCCGCCGGGCGGCAGTTTGCGCAGCTCCCCCGGGCCTGCAGCGATTTCCATGTACCGGTCGCCGACCAGGTTCTGATACCGAACCAGCGCGCGGCTTGAGGTGTAGAGCTGGTAGCGCTTGTTGACGTCGAAGGCGACGTCGACGGTGTTGTCCGGGTTGAGCTTGACCTTGTTGACGGTGCCGACCGCCACGCCCGCGATCCGCACGTCCTGGCCCGCCTTCAGCCGGGACGCCTCGGCGAACGTGGCGTGATAGCTGTGGTTCGACGAGAACCGGAACTGGCCGAACACGACGACGAGCATGGCCGCCACCAGCAGCATGGCGATGGCGAAGATGGCGACCTTGAGCATGGTTCGGTCGTGATGGGTACTTGACGCCATCAGAATCTGTCCTTTTCCGCGAATGCGCCGTTGAACAGGAACTGCAGGGTCGACGGGGCGTCGAACTGCACCTCGGTGTTCGGTTGGAATGGCACGTAGGCGTTGTCGGTGACAAGGAACGGCGAGTGGTACCAGCTACCACCGAACTGCTTACTCGGAATATCCGGCAAGCCGCGGCAGTTCGGACCGCCGGACGCGTTCACGATGGGCAGGCTTTCGGGGTAGGTGTAGGCCGGCGACCCGGGCAGGAAGTTCGACGACACGAACAGGCCGGGCCGGATACCGCCGATGATCGGGGCGAAGCGTTCGGTCGCGACCCTGGTCCCCTTGAGGATGCAGCCGAATTCTGGCGAGTAGTCGCTGGCCACCTTCAGCGGCGCCCGCAGCCGCTGGATGGCGGCGATGTAGTTGTCGGCGGCCGGAGCCAGGGTCGCGGTGCCGTTGTTGGCCAGCCCGATCGCGGCGAGCAGCGTCGCGTTCAGATCGTCCTTCTCGTCGATGATGGTCTTGTTGAGCGCGGGCACGTTGTCGATGACCTTGGCGAGGTCGGGGCCGGCATCGCCGTAGATGTTGGCCACGACAGCGGCCTTGGCGAAGTCGTCCTGCAGCGTCGGCAACTTCGGGTTGAGTTGCTGCAGGTATTGGTTCAGCCCCGTCATCGCGGCGCCCAGATCGTCACCGTGGCCGCGCAGACCCTCCCCCAGCGCACTGATGGTGGCGTTCAGGTTGACCGGGTCGATCTTGTTCAGCACGTCCGACAGGGTCTGGAAGAGCGTGTTGACTTCCAGCTGCACGTCCTTGGCGGCCACGTTGGTGCCCGGCCGCAGCGATTTCTTTTCCGGATTGTCCGGCGTCAGGAACTCGACCGACTTGGCGCCGAAGATGGTGTTGCCCGCGATCCGCACCCCGGCGTTCGACGGGATGTAGCGCATCTCGTCGCTCTTGATCGACAACGTCAGCTTGGCCTCGTGGCCGGCGTATTCGATCTTCTTGACCTGGCCGATCTGGATGCCGCGGTACTTGACCTTGGCGTCCTGCTCCATCACCAGGCCGGCCCGCGGCGCAGTGACGGTCACGGTATCGGTGCTGGTGAACGCCGCCGTGTAGGACAGGTAGGTGAAGACCACGGCCACGGCCACGATGGCGGCCAGGATCGCCGCGGCGATCCTGACATGGCTCTTCTTCGCGTTTCCGTCGGACATCGGGCCTACCCGGAGAGGTTGAAGTTGCCGGACGCGCCGTAGACGGCCAGGGAGATGAACAGGGTGATGGTGACGACGACGATCAGCGAGGTACGCACGGCCTGACCGACCGCGATACCCACGCCGACCGGACCGCCGGAGGCGTTGAAGCCGTAGTAGGTGTGCACGAGCATGACGGCGATGGCCATCACGATGGCCTGCAGGAACGACCACAACAGGTCGCTTGGGATCAGGAACGTGTTGAAGTAGTGGTCATACAGGCCCGCGGACTGCCCGTTGATGAACACCGTGGTGAACCTCGCTGCGAAGAAGGCGGCGAGCACCGACAACGAGTACAGCGGCACGATCGCGATCAGCCCGGCCATCAGCCGCGTCGACACCAGGTAGGACACGGCGTGCACGGCCATCGACTCGACCGCGTCGATCTCCTCGGCCACCCGCATGGCGCCCAGCTGTGCGGTGGCACCTGCCCCGATGGTTGCGGCCAGCGCGATCCCCGCGATCACGGGTGCGACGATGCGCACGTTGAGGAAGGCCGACAGGAAGCCCGTCAGCGCCTCGATACCGATGTTGCCCAACGACGAGTAGCCCTGGACGGCGATGACGCCACCGGAGGCCAGGGTCAGGAAGGCCGCGACACCGACCGTGCCGCCGATCATGACGAGCGCGCCCGCGCCCATCGTCATCTCGGCGACCAGGCGGATGGTCTCCTTGCGGTACCGGGTGATGGCGTTGGGGATGTAGCGCATGGTCTCGCCGTAGAACAGCGCTTGTTCACCGACGTTGTCGACGACCCGCGGCACACCACGGAACAGTCTGCGGAAACGGAGTGTGGCGTCGTAGCTCATACCGTCGCCTTCTCCGATCCCGTGGTCTTTTCGCACGCAACAATCATGCCGGTCACCGGACGAGCACCCGGACGCCGATGGCGGTCATGATCACGTTGATGACGAACAAGCAGATGAACGCGTAGACCACGGTCTCGTTGACGGCGTTGCCGACACCCTTGGGCCCGCCCTTGACCGTCAAGCCGCGGTAGCAGCCGACCAGGCCCGCGACCACACCGAACAACAGGGCCTTGATCTCGGCGAGCACCAGCTCGCCCAGGCCGGTCAGCACTGTCAGGCCGTTGATGAAGGCTCCTGGGTTCACGCCCTGCAGGAAGACGGAAAAGACGTAACCGCCGGCCAGGCCGATGGCGCACACCAGGCCGTTGAGCAGCAGGGCCACGAACGTCGACGCCAGCACGCGGGGCACCACCAGGCGCTGGATCGGGTCGATGCCCAGCACCCGCATCGCGTCGATCTCCTCGCGGATGGTCCGCGCACCCAGGTCGGCGCAGATGGCCGTGGCGCCGGCGCCCGCGACGACGAGCACGGTCACGACCGGGCCCAACTGGGTGATGGTGCCGAACGCCGTGCCTGCCCCGGACAGGTCGGCGGCGCCGATCTCCCGCAGCAGGATGTTGAGGGTGAACGCCACCAGCACGGTGAACGGGATGGCGACCAGCAGCGTCGGCACCAGCGAGACGCGCGCGATCATCCAGGTCTGGTCGAGGAATTCCTTGAGCTGGAACGGGCGGCGGAAGATCTTGGCGAAAGTGTCCAACGACATTTCGACGAACCCGCCCACGGCCCGGGCCGGAACCGCAAGCTGTTCGATCAACCTCGGCTCCATTCTCGGCGGTCGGGGTGGGTGTTCGGCTTCATGGCGAAAGACCCTAGGCCGTCGCTGCCTGCGGCGCTCCCACCCCATGTTCTTACGTCGCTCTTAGTGAGCCGGCTCATATTAACTAGAACACGTTCGCAGTGTCAAAGAACGGCAAAAACAGTCAGTATTCACGTGTTTTTGCTGATCACAGCAGGTAACGGCGGCGCCGTTCTAGAACGTGTTCTACCTGGCGCTGAAAGCCGGCAACCGAGACGGTCAGTCTCGTTCCGTCATCAGCGCGGTGGCCGAAAATCCACGCTCAGGGTCACGATCAGCAAAGTAATCGCGAAGTGTCACGCTGAGGTCTTCCGGCGCCCACGCGTCGGCATTCGCAGTGAACCGCTGTTCCGCCGTCGGAGCCGCGACCAAGGTGACAGTTGGACCATAAACGATGAAGAGCTGGCCGTTGACGGCTTCGGCTGCCGGTGAGCTGAGAAACCGCACCAAGGTGACCACGTGATCGGTCGACAGCGGGTCCACCGCCCCGTCAGCAAGCTCGGGCGCGTCACCGAACACCCCTGCGGTCATCGCCGTGCGGGCGCGCGGCGCGATGGCGTTGGCCCGCACCCCGAAGCGCTCCAGGGCCCTCGCCGCTGAGAGGGTCAAGGCTGTGATGCCGGCTTTTGCGGCACCGTAATTGGGTTGACCGACGGGTCCGGAAAGGCCGGCCTCCGACGACGTGTTGACGATGCGGCCGTAAACCGTGCCGTCGCCCTCTTTCGCCTTCGCGCGCCAGTACGTGGCCGCGTTGCGGGTCAGCAGGAAGTGGCCGCGCAGGTGGACCGCGATGACCGCGTCCCATTCCTCGTCGGTCATGTTGAAGAGGATCCGGTCGCGGGTGATGCCCGCGTTGTTGACGACGATGCCCAGCCCGCCCAGTTCATCTGCGGTCCGCACGAGCTCGTCGGCCGTGGAACGCTGGCTGATGTCACCGGCGACGGCCACGCCCTTGGAGCCCGCTGCGGCGATCTCGTCGAACACGTCCGAGGCGTCGAGCGCGGCGGCCATGTCGTTGACCACGACGGTGGCTCCGGCCTGCGCCAGCCCGATGGCCTCGGCCCGGCCCAGTCCGGCCGCGGCGCCGGTCACGACGGCGACTTTTCCGGACAGGTCGATATCAGCGTCGGTCATATCGCTCCTCGCGTGCGCTTCATATTTATGAATACCTCTAGTCTTTTCGGAGCAGGGCGGCGCGGGGACATTCCGCGATGGATTGCTCGGCCAGGTCCTCCTGGTCGGCGGGCACGGGATCGGCTTTCACCACGGCATAGTCCTCGTCGTCGAGATCGAACAGGTCGGGGGCAATTCCCACGCACACCGCATTGCCTTCACACCGATCACGGTCAACTTCAACTCGCATCACGACCTCCTCAAGACGTGTGTGCGCACCGGGCTGCAGGCACGCAGCCACAGAATACGACCCGACCCGGCCGACGCCAGTCCAGCACCGGCCTGGACCCCAAGACTAGAACGTGTTACAACCGGGTGAGAACTCAGGTCCATCAAGCAGTGAGGATGCAAGCGGATGCGGATCGGTTACACCCCGGAGCAGGAGGAGTTGCGCCGCGAACTGCGCGCGTACTTCTCCCAGCTGATGACGCCGGAGCGGCTTGAGGCGCTCAACTCCTCAGAGGGCGAGATGGGACGCGGCAATGTCTACCGCGAGACCGTGGCTCAGATGGGCAAGGACGGCTGGCTGACGCTGAGCTGGCCGAAGGAGTTCGGCGGCCAGGCCCGCCCGCCGATGGACGGGCTGATCTTCACCGACGAGGCCGCGATCGCCGGCGCCCCGGTCCCGTTCCTGACCATCAACAGCGTCGCGCCGACGATCATGCACTTCGGCACCGAGGAGCAGAAGAAGTTCTTCCTGCCCAAGATCGCCGCGGGTGAGCTGCACTTCTCGATCGGCTACTCGGAGCCCGGTGCCGGCACCGACCTGGCTGCGCTGCGCACCACCGCGGTCCGGGACGGCGACGACTATGTCGTCAACGGGCAGAAGATGTGGACCAGCCTGATCGCCTACGCCGACTACGTGTGGCTGGCGGTGCGGACCAACCCCGAAGCCAAGAAGCATCGTGGGATCTCCATGTTGATCATGCCCACCACAGCCGAGGGCTTTTCGTGGACGCCCGTGCACACCATGTCCGGTGTCGACACCAGCGCCACCTACTACCAGGACGTGCGGGTGCCGGTGACCAACCTGGTCGGTGAAGAGAACGCCGGTTGGAAGTTGGTCACCAACCAGCTCAACCACGAACGCGTCGCGCTGGTCTCTGCCCAGCCCATCTATGTCGCCCTCAACGGTGTCCGAGAGTGGGCGCAGAACACCAAGGATGTGCACGGCAAGCGGCTGATCGACTCCGAGTGGGTGCAGCTCAACCTGGCCCGCGTGCACGCCAAGGCCGAGGTGCTCAAGCTGATCAACTGGGAGCTGGCCTCCGCGCAGGACGCCGCGCCGTCCCCCGCCGACGCGTCGGCGGCCAAGGTGTACGGCACCGAGCTGGCCACCGAGGCCTACCGGCTGCTGATGGAGGTGCTCGGCACGTCGGCGACGTTGCGCGCCGACAGCCACGGCGCTCTGCTGCGCGGCCGCATCGAACGGTTCCACCGTTCGGCGTTGATCCTGACCTTCGGCGGCGGCACCAACGAGATTCAGCGTGACATCATCGGCATGGTCGCCTTGGGCCTGCCCAGGGTCAATCGGTAAGGGACATCATGGATTTCAAGACGACAGAGGCTGCCGACGACCTGGGCGGCCTGGTCCGCACCATCACCGAATCGGTGTGCACACCCGAACATCAGCGTGAACTCGACGGTCTGCCGCAACGCTTCGATCGTGACCTGTGGGCCAAGCTCATCGAGGCCGATGTGCTCTCGGCCGCTGCCCCGGAGTCGGTCGGCGGCGGCGGCTTCGGCGTACTCGAGCAGACCGCGGTGCTGACCGCGCTGGGCCGCCAGCTGGCCGCCGTGCCGTACCTGGAGTCGGTGGTGCTGGCCTCCGGTGCGCTCGCCGCGTTCGGCTCCGACGAGCTGCGCGCCCAGTGGGCGGCGCCCGCGGTGGCCGGCGAGAAGATCGTGACGGTTGCGCTCGACGGCGAGATGGGCCAGGGCCCGGTTCAGGCCCAGTCCGCCGGCGACGGGTACCGGCTGACCGGCACCCGCACCCTCGTCTCCTTCGGACCGGTGGCCGACGCGTTTTTGGTTCCGGCCGAAACAGGTTCGGGGACAATGGTTGTCCTGATTGCCGCCGACGATCCCGGGGTGACGGTGACGACGCTGGACACCACTGCCCGCGGCAGCGTCGGGTTGCTGGAGTTGCAGGGCACCGAGGTCGGCGCCGGACGCCTCGTCGGGGGCGCCGACGTCGTGGACTGGCTGACCACCCACGCCCATCTGGGCCGCACCGCCTATCAGCTCGGTGTGCTGGAACGCGCGCTCGAGCTCACCGCCGAATACGCCCGCGAGCGTGAACAGTTCGACCGGCCGATCGGCAGTTTCCAGGCTGTGTCGTCACGGCTGGCCGACGGCTACATCGACATCAAAGGCCTCCGCCTGACATTGACCCAGGCAGCCTGGCGGCTGTCGGAGGAGCTACCCGCCGACATCGATGTCGCCAGTGCCGCGTTCTGGGCCGCCGAGGCCGGGCACCGGGTCGCACACACCACGGTGCACGTGCACGGCGGTGTCGGCATCGACATGGACCATCCGGTGCACCGCTACTTCCTGGCCGCCAAGCAGACCGAGTTCGGTCTCGGCGGGGCGACCGGGCAGCTGCTGCGGATCGGGCGCGAATTGGCAGACACGCCGGTCTGATTGTGCCGAGTCCGCAGGCCGGCTTGACCAGCCCCACCGTCACACAACTGTTGGCCCCGCTGGCGAATGTGACCGACCGCGGCATCTATGCGGACGACACATTCGTCAGCTGGGCCGATCACATCGCAGCCGGAGCGCAGCTCGCGGCGGCGCTGTGGGCCCGGCTGCGCACGCGAGGAGCAATCGGACCCGGCCGGGCCAAGCCACCGCACGTCGGCGTGCTGCTGGGCAACACGCCGTTTTTCTCCAGTCTGCTGGTGGCCGCCGGTCTGACGGGGCTGGTTCCGGTGGGGCTCAACCCGACCCGGCGCGGCGAGGCACTGGCTCGCGACATCGCGCGGGCCGACTGCCAACTGGTGGTGACCGACAACCCCGACATGGTCCCGCCCGGCGTCGACCACATCGACGTCGAATCACCCTCCTGGGCAGCCGAACTCGGCTCCTATGCGGGCGCTCCCGTGACGTTCGGGGACGTGTCCGCCGATGACCTGTTCATGCTGATCTTCACCTCGGGCACCAGCGGCGATCCCAAAGCCGTCCGGATCACCCACGACAAGGTCGCGTTTCCCGGGAGGATGCTCGCCGACCGCTTCGGGCTGGGACCGGCCGATACCGCGTACCTGTCGATGCCGCTGTTCCACTCGAACGCGATCATGGCCGGTTGGGCGGTCGCGGCTGTGGCCGGCGCGTCGATCGCGTTGCGGCGCAAGTTCTCCGCATCGAGTTTCCTGTCTGACGTGCGACGCTACGGCGCGACCTACGCCAACTATGTCGGTAAGCCGCTGTCCTACATCCTGGCCACCGAGTCCCGGCCCGACGATGCCGACAATCCCCTGAAGATCATGTACGGCAACGAGGGCGCACCGCGGGATCTCGACCGGTTCGCCAAGAGGTTCGGCGTGATCGTGGTCGACGGGTTCGGCTCCACCGAGGGCGGTGTGGCGATCGCCCGCACCCCCGACACCCCTGAGGGATCGCTTGGCCCGCTCACCGATGAGGTGACGATCCTCGACGTCGATACCGGCGAGCCCTGCCCGCCGGGCGTCGTCGGCGAGTTGGTCAACCCGACGGGGCGCGGCTGGTTCCGCGGCTACTACAACGATCCCGACGCCGAGGCGCAGCGAATGGCCGGCGGCGTCTACCACACCGGCGACCTGGCCTACCGCGACGAGAACGGCTACGTGTATTTCGCCGGGCGGCTCGGCGACTGGATGCGTGTCGACGGTGAGAATCTCGGCACCGCGCCGATCGAGCGAATCCTGTTGCGCCACCCTGACATCGTCGAGGCAGCGGTGTACCCGATCCCGGATCCCGCGGTCGGCGATCAGGTGATGGCCGCACTGGTGCTGCGGCCGGGCGCGGTTTTCGATCCCGCTGCATTCCGGTCGTTCCTGGCCGATCAGGCCGATCTCGGGCCCAAGCAGTGGCCGGCCCACGTTCGCGTCGCGACCGACCTGCCGCGTACGGAGACGTTCAAGGTGATCAAGCGGCAGCTGTCTGCGCAGGGCACCGACTGCGCCGATCCGGTGTTCCGCATTGACTCTGCGTGCAGGGCCCAAAAGTACGAGTAGCGCGCTCCCTCAGCGCAGAGTCAACTGTGGGTGTCACCCGGTAACGTCAGGCTCGTGGGATACCGCGAACTGCCACCACCACGCGGGCTGGGTGACCTGATCGAGTGCCGGTGGGTGCGCACCGGTCCGGCAGCCCCCAGCCGCGTGCTGCCCGACGGTTGCATGGACCTGATCCGTCTCGATGACGACATCGTGGTGGCCGGTCCCGACACCACGGCGTTCACGGCTCGCGGCAGCCAAGAATCGGTGCAGGGCTTGCGGTTTCGACCAGGCGTCCTGCCGCGACTACTTGGCGTCCCGGCGGTCGAGCTTCGTGACACCCGAACCGCTTTGCGTGAGCTGCGCAGCGTTCGCCATGACGCCACGCTCGACGGTCTGGCCCACACGCTCGTCGCAGCCTCCTCACACGCCGAGACCGCACCGTGGTCGCTGCCGGTCCTGCACTGGATCACCCGACGGCTGGCCGACGGCGCCACCGTCGCCGAAACCGCCCGTGCCACAGGCTGGTCCAACCGCAGCCTGCAGCGGCACTGCTCGGCGGTGTACGGCTACGGCCCGGCGCAGCTGCGGCGCATCCTGCGTTTCCGGCGGGCCGTGCGACTCCTGCAGTCAGGGCTCGCGCCCGCTGTCGTCGCGGCCCAGGCCGGCTATGCCGACCAACCTCACCTGCACCGCGAGGTGCGGTCGCTGGCCGGGGTGCCCCTTCGTCAGCTCGGCAGCGCCGCGAACAGGTCGACCGACGTGCCGTCGGGATCTTCGACGGTCGCGTACCGCTGACCCCACGGCGCATCGAACGGCTTGAGCGTTCCCGGGTGCCCGGCGGCGGTGAGTCGCTCATAGAGGTCGTCGACCTCCGCAGGCTTTGCCAGACCGAACGCGATCGCGACCCGGCCGGCCGAGGCGGGCGGCGTCCAACCGGCATGCATACCGGCCATCACCTCCTCGGTGTCGAACGCCAGCTTGTTGCCGCCGGGCAAGGCCACCTCGACGTGCGGTCCGTCGGGTTCCGGGACGTCCAGGCCGAGCAGCCGATAGAACTCCAGCGAGCGACGCAGGTCTTTGGCGACGATTTCGACGACGGTCGAGGTGAGTTGAACAGGCATATGCGCAGGTTAGGCTGGCTCCGCCACTGGTGTCGTGAACAGATCGGACAGCGTCGAGCCGGCCCGGTCCCGGCACGTCTTGTCGGCCGGGGACGAAGTTTTCCGGATTTCTCGGCTCCCGGGAGGGTTGGTCGGACCTCGGGTACCGGGTAGGTTGGGCCTAAGACGTTAGTTACTCGCCAGTAGGGAGGGTCCTCCATGCCCGCTCCATCCGCCGCCGACTTCGCCCGGCTCCGCAAGCTCGTCGCGATCGCCGATGCCGACGCACGTCAGTCGAAGTCGATCGAGGAGGTCTTCACCGGCCGGGAGTTGACCACCATTCCGGTCGGCACCGCCGAGGATGTCACCGCCGCCTTTGCCAAAGCCCGTGCAGCACAGGTGAACTGGGCGAAGCGTCCGGTCAAGGAACGGTGCGCGATCATCGAGCGATTCGGCGAATTGGTGGCACAGAACCGGGACTTCCTGATGGACGTGGCTCAAGCAGAGACCGGTAAAGCCCGGTCGGCCGCGCAGGAAGAGATCGTCGACATGATCCTCAACTCGCGCTACTACGCACGCGAGGCCGACAAACTGCTCTCCCCCAAGCGCGTCCAGGGCCTACTGCCCGGCTTCGTCAAGACCGTGGTGAACCACCACCCCAAGGGCGTCATCGGCGTGATCTCCCCGTGGAACTACCCGATGGCACTGTCGATTTCGGATTCCATCCCGGCGCTGCTCGCCGGCAACGCCGTCGTCGTCAAGCCCGACAGCCAAACCCCCTACTGCACCCTGGCCAACGCCGAACTGCTGTACCAAGCCGGGCTGCCGCGGGACCTGTTCGCGGTGGTGCCCGGGCCCGGTTCGGTGGTGGGCACCGCGATCGTGGAGAACTGCGACTACCTGATGTTCACCGGATCCACGGCCACCGGACGCTCACTGGCCGAACAGTGCGGCCGCCGGTTGATCGGCTTCTCCGCGGAACTCGGTGGCAAGAACCCGATGATCGTCACCAAGGGCGCAGACCTGGACGTGGTCGCCAAAGCGGCCACCCGCGCGTGCTTCTCGAACGCCGGGCAGCTGTGCATCTCCATCGAACGCATCTACGTCGAACGGGACGTCGCCGAGGAGTTCACCGCCAAGTTCGGCGACCGGGTGCGGAACATGAAGCTGTCGGCCGCGTACGACTTCACCGCCGACATGGGCAGCCTGATCTCCGAGGACCAGGTCAAAACCGTCTCCGGCCACGTGGACGACGCGAAAGTCAAGGGCGCCAAGGTGATCGCGGGCGGTAACGCCCGCCCGGACATCGGCCCGCTGTTCTTCGAACCGACCGTACTGACCGACGTGACCGATGAGATGGAGTGCGGCCGCAACGAGACGTTCGGGCCGCTCGTGTCGATCTACCCGGTCGATTCCGTCGAGGAGGCCATCGCCAAGGCCAACGACACCGAATACGGCCTGAACGCCAGTGTCTGGGCCGCGTCGAAGTCCGAGGGCGAGGCCATCGCAGCGCGGTTGCAGGCAGGCACGGTCAACGTCGACGAGGGCTACGCACTGGCGTTCGGCAGCACCGCGGCACCGATGGGCGGCATGAAGGCGTCCGGTATCGGTCGCCGCCACGGCGCCGACGGCATCCTCAAATACACCGAGTCCCAAACGGTTTCCACCGCACGCGTGCTCAACCTCGACCCACCGCTCGGCATTTCACAAACCCTCTGGCAGAAGGCGCTGACACCCATGATCCAGGCCGTGCAGAAGCTGCCGGGCCGCTGATTTTCTCCGCGAGCAGACACTGAGGTCCCCCGACACGCCGCGTTTGCCGGACCTCAATGTCTGCTCGCGGGAGATATCCAGATATTTTCCAGCAAATTCTCAGATTACGTCCGGCGGAATCCGGTGCACGGGTAGGCATTCGGAATTCACCAATATCTGCGCTCATATGCGGGCCGTAGATTCCGATGGCGGTGTTGAATACAGCCAGTAGGTTCGCCGTTGTTCTGCCGGAGGTGTCCCCGTGATTGTCGACTGCGCTCACTATCTCGACGGTAGCCGGCAAAGCGACCGGACGATCTCCCTGGACGAAGCGGCACAGCAATGCCACCAAGGTGGGTTCGTGTGGCTGGGCCTCTTCGAGCCGAGCAGCGAGGAGCTCGACGAGGTGCGGGAGTCATTCGATCTGCACGAGCTCGCCGTCGACGACGCCAAGACTTTCCATCTGCGCCCAAAAGTCGAAGAATACGAATCCGGAGTGCAGCTCGTCATCCTCCGCACCGCCCGCTACAACCACGATGAGGACGAGGTCGACTTCGGCGAGATCAGCATCTTCGTCGGGCCCGGCTTCGTCATCACGGTTCGGCAAGGTGTCGCGAGCGAGCTGCACGGTGCCCGGACCCGCCTCGAGCAACATCCGAAACTGCTTGCGCTCGGCCCCAATTCAGTGCTGTGGGCGATCCTCGACCAGGTGATCAAGGGTTACGGTCCGGTCGTCGCCGACCTCGAATCCGACATCGAGCTGGTCGAAGGCACCGTATTCTCCGGCGCGGTGGCGCCGACCGAACAGATCTACGATCTGCGGCGCGAGGTCACCAACTTCTATCGCGCGGTTCATCCGTTGCTCGCGGTGCTCACACGCGTCGAGCGCAACGTCGAAGAGGCCGAACTCGCGCCATACCTGCGCGACGTGCACGACCACGTGCATCTCATCAGCGAGGAAGTGGCCGCTCAGAAGGAGCTCCTGGCCACCGTCCTGCAAGCGAACATGGCCGTCATCTCGGTGGAGCAAACCGAGGTGAGCGTGCGCCAGAACAGCACGATCGAGCAGCTGACAATCCTGGCCACGGTGTTCCTCCCGCTGACTTTCATCACCGGTTTCTTCGGGCAGAATTTCGCGTGGCTCACCGAACACATGAGTGGCTTCCCCAGTTTCATCGTGTTCGGTGTCGGCGGGCTGGTGGTTCCGCTGATCTTGCTGTGGGCGTGGATGCGCCACAACCAGCGGGCGACAGGCGCTACCTCAGGTCGCGTCACTGTCGACCGAGCGGCCGCCGACCGCGTCCGACCACCCGGTCCATAGGTTCCTCCCGCGAGAAGACAGTGAGGTCCGGCAAACGCGGCGTGTCGGGGTGCCTCAGTGTCTGCTCGCGGGGAGAAGTCAGCTGTCGCGGACGTCGTCGAGGCGCTTGGTGGCAGCCTCGAAACCGCTGACCAGCTCGGCGATGATGTCGGCGACCGGGCGGATCTCGTTCATCCTGCCCACGATCTGACCGACCGGCATGGACACGGTGTCCGGGTTGTCCGACTCGTTCATTCGCTGATGCGCCTCGCTGACCAGAATGTTCTGCAGCGGCATCGGCAGTGGCTCCGGTGCGTCCGGGGCATCCCAGGCATCGGTCCACTTGGTCTTGAGCAGCCGGGCCGGCTTGCCGGTGTAGATCTTGCGGCGCACGGTGTCGGCGGTACCCGCCCGCAGCAGCGCCTCCTGGATGGTCGATGTGCCGCCGGGAAGACGGTGGCCCAGGTCGTATTCGGCCGACGTCAGGAACGCCGAGCCCATCCACACGCCGGACGCCCCGAGGGCCAGTGCCGCCGCGACCTGTTTCCCGGTGCCGATGCCGCCGGCGGCCAACACTGGCGCCTTACCATCAAGCGCATCAACAATTTCCGGCCACAACACCATCGAGCCGATCTCACCCGTGTGCCCGCCCGCCTCGTGCCCTTGTGCGACAACGATGTCCACGCCGTTCTCGACGTGGCGCAGGGCGTGCTTGGCGCTGCCGGCCAGCGCCGCCACCGGCACACCCGCGGCGTGCACCTGCTCGATGACGTCGTTGGGCGGTGAGCCCAACGCGTTGGCGATCAGCTTGATGGGATGCTTGAGCGCCACCTCGACGTGGCTGCGGGCCACCGAGTGCAGCCAGCCCAGCACCCCCTCATTGCGTTCCTCGTTCTCGGGAAGCGGCGGAACACCAAGATCGGCAAGGGTTTTGGCGACGAAGTCGCGATGGCTCTGCGGGATCAGCTTGTTGATGTCGACGGCCGTACCCTCGGTGGGGATCTTGGCGGGCATCACGACGTCGACGCCGTAGGGCTTGCCGTCGGTGTTGGCGTCCATCCACTGCAGGACGTTCTCCAGATCGTCGGCCTCGTTGAACCGCACGCATCCGAGCACACCCAGGCCGCCGGCCTTGCTCACCGCGGCGGCCACCTTCTCCGACGGCGTGAAGACGAAGATCGGGTATTGAATCCCGAACCGCTCGCACAGATCTGTCTTCATCTATTTGGCTCCCACGTGATTCGCGTGCACCTCATCGGCGGCGCGTTGTTCGGTCTGTTCCTTGGCCCACCGGTAGTCGGGCTTGCCTGCCGGTGAGCGCTTCACCTCGTCGACCAGCCACAGGCTGCGCGGCACCTTGTACCCGGCGATCTCCGTGCGCACGAACGTATCCAGGTCGGCCAGGGACGGGCGGGAGCCTTCGCGCGGCTGCACGACCGCGGCGACGTGCTGACCGAAACGCTCGTCGGGCACACCCACCACCAGCGCGTCGAAGACGTCGGGGTGACCCTTGAGCGCCGCCTCGACTTCTTCGGGGTAGATCTTCTCGCCGCCGCTGTTGATCGACACCGAGCCACGGCCCAGCATCGTCACGCTGCCGTCGGCCTCGACCTCGGCGTAATCGCCCGGAATCGCGTACCGCACACCGTTGATGGTGCGGAACGTCTCGGCCGTCTTCTTCTCATCCTTGAAGTAACCGACAGGGATGTGGCCGCACTTGGCGATGATGCCGCGCACGCCCGACCCCGGAACCACCTCGTTGCCGTCGTCGTCGAGCACCTTGGTGTTCTTGTCGATGGTCACGCGCGGGCCACCGGTGTGGCTCTGCCCCTTGGCGACGATGCTGGTGCCGCCGAAGCCGGTCTCCGAGGAGCCGATCGAGTCGGTGATGATCCGGTTCGGCAGCAGCTCAAGGAATTTCTCCTTGAGGCTGGTGGAGAACAGTGCCGCGGTGCTGGCAAGCAGGAACAGCGACGACAGGTCGTACTCGTTACCCGCGTCCTGATGCGCGAGCAGTGCATCCAGCAACGGGCGGGCCATCGCGTCGCCGGTGAAGAACAGCAGATTCACCTTGTGCTCGTGGATCATTCGCCACGTCGCGTCGGCGTCGAACTCTGGCATCAGCACCACGGTGTGACCGGTGAACAGAGCCATCCAGGTGGCCGACTGCGTCGCGCCGTGGATCATCGGCGGGATCGGCAGCCGGATCATCGGCGGGTTCGCGACGGCCTGCTTGGACAGATCGTATTCGTCGGCGATCGGTTCGCCGGTCGCAAAGTCGGTGCCGCCGAACAACACCCGGTAGATGTCCTCGTGACGCCACATCACCCCCTTGGGGAAACCCGTGGTGCCACCGGTGTAGAGCAGATAGATGTCGTCTTCACTGCGCGGTCCGAAATCGCGCTCGGGCGACTGGTCGGCGATGGCGGAGTAGAACTCGACGCCGCCGTACCGCTGGTAGTCCAGATCGCTGCCGTCCTCGACGACGAGCTTCGTCTTCAGCAGCGGCAGCTCCGGCAGCACATTGGCGACCCGGTCGGAGTACTGGCGCTCGTGTACCACAGCGACCATGTCGGAGTTGTCGAACAGGTATTTGAGCTCGCCCTCGACATACCGGAAGTTGACGTTGACCAGAATCGCACCGGCTTTGACGATGCCGAGCATTGCGATGACGATCTCGTTGCGGTTGCGGCAATACAAGCCGACCTTGTCGTCCTTCTTCACGCCCTGGGCGATGAGGTAGTGAGCCAACTGGTTGGCCTTGGCCTCGAGCTCGGCGTAGGTCAGCTTTTCGTCCCCGCAGATCAGGGCGACACGGTCCGGCACAGCGTCGATGGCGTGCTCGGCGAGATCGGCGATATTCAGAGCCACAGAACCTAAACTAGAACGTGTTACATTTCGTGACAAGTCTGGGTCGAGAACGCAGAGAGGCGGACACCCGTGAGCGATACCCCAAAGGGGCCCGACGCCCTCATTGAGCAGCGCGGACACACCCTGATCGTGACGCTGAACCGGCCGGAGGCGCGCAATGCGCTTTCCACCGAGATGCTCTCGATCATGGTCGAGGCCTGGGACCGCGTCGACAACGATCCGGAGATCCGCACGTGCATCCTCACCGGTGCGGGCGGCTACTTCTGTGCGGGCATGGACCTCAAGGGCGCGACCAAGAAGCCGCCGGGCGACTCCTTCAAGGACGGCAGCTACGACCCGTCACGCATCGACGGTCTGCTCAAGGGCCGCCGTCTGACCAAGCCGCTGATCGCCGCTGTCGAGGGCCCTGCCATCGCCGGCGGCACCGAGATCCTGCAGGGCACCGATATCCGGGTCGCCGGTGAGAGCGCGAAGTTCGGTATCTCCGAAGCGAAGTGGAGCCTGTACCCGATGGGCGGTTCGGCCGTGCGCCTGGTGCGTCAGATCCCGTACACCATCGCGTGCGATCTGTTGCTGACCGGCCGCCACATCACCGCCGCCGAGGCCTTGTCCTACGGGCTGATCGGCTACGTGGTGCCCGACGGCACAGCACTGGACAAGGCGCTGGAGATCGCCGAGGTGATCAACAACAACGGGCCGCTGGCGGTGCAGGCGATCCTCAAGACCATCCGCGAGACCGAGGGCATGCACGAACTCGACGCGTTCAAGCCGGACACCGCCAACGGTATCCCGGTGTTCCTCTCTCAGGACGCCAAGGAAGGCCCTCTGGCCTTCAAGGAGAAGCGGGCGCCCAACTTCCAGATGAAGTAGGCGGGCCGATAGACATTTGCGCCGAGTATTGCGGTCAATATGTGAACTGTCCCGAGACACCACAGGTCAATATGTGACCGCAATCTCGGCGTTGCCGTTTGACCGGCACATAGCGTTTCTCGGAACGCGGAAAATGGCTACTTAGTAGCCGAGCAGGACCGATACCGTTCTGAGCTATGCATGACCTCGAGGCAGCGATCCTGGCGCGGCACTCCACCCGACTGTTCCGGCCGAACAAACCCGTTCCTCGGCAGTTGGTCGACGAAGCCCTCGGCCTCGCCATCCACGCGCCCTCGAACTCCAACGTCCAGCCCTGGCAGGTCGTGCTCACCAAGGGCCCCGCGCGGGATCGGCTCGTCAAGGCGCTGTTGGCCGAAGCGCAGGCGACCGACCCACAGATTCCTCCGCTGCCCGCACAGTTCGAGCACTACCGGCGCGACGTCGGCGCGTTGGTGTACGGCGCGATGGGCATCGCCCGCGACAACGCCGAGGCCAGACGCCTTGCGGTGCTACGCAACTGGGAATTCTTCGGCGCGCCACTGGCCGGCGTCGTGTGTATGCACCGCGAGCTGGGCCATGCCGACAGTCTCGGGGTGGGCATGTTCCTGCAGACGTTCCTGCTGGCGCTCACCGCACGGGGCCTGGACAGCTGCATTCAGGTGTCCATCGCCGGCTATCCCAAGATCGTGCGCGAGCAACTGGGGATCAGCGAGGACATGCGCATCCTGTGCGGGATCGCGGTGGGATACGGCGTCAAGGGTTTTCCTGCCAACACCGTTCGTTCGCCGCGAAATCTGGTCAGCGACAACGTCTCATTTCTCGAAGACTGATGAGGGTCGTGGTTCGCCTTGCGCCGGGGTGCGGGCCCGCGCTGCCTTGTCGATGAACCAAGAGTTCATCGCTGCGTTCTCCTCGAATTGTCAGTCTGACGGCTTTCGGCCGGCCCGATGCAAAGGGTGCGACACGTGATAGTCCTTTCTTGTTGAATATTCTTCTTTTGCAACCGATCCGGCTACGGTCGTCACCGGTCACCACCTCGGGCAAGCGCCGTCCACGGCCGTTGTCATGAACTCGCCATCAGCAACGCACGGGCGACCGGTCGTCTCGGTGGCGGTGCGTCCCTAGTTTTGCGCGCCGGCCTTAGCCAGAAAGGATCGACAGGCAGAAGCGGGTATCTCGATGACCTCATATCTAGTGCGACAGCACCGCTTTCAGAAAAGTTCTGGTCCTCTCCTCGCGGGGGTCGGACAGCACTGTCTGGGGTTGGCCGATCTCGACCACGGCTCCCTGGTCGAAGAACGCCACCCGGTCGGCGACTTCGCGCGCGAAACTCATCTCGTGTGTGACGATCAGCATCGTGGTGCTTGTATTCTGAGCGACCGTGCGCACGACGTTGAGGACCTCGCCGACGAGTTCGGGGTCCAGCGCCGAGGTGATCTCATCGAGGAGCATGATCGCCGGCGATGTCGCCAGCGCACGCGCGATCGCGACCCGCTGCTGCTGGCCCCCCGACAGCTGCCCGGGATACGCGTCGGACTTCTGCGACATGCCGACCATGTCTAGATGCTCCATCGCCCGTTGTCGGGCGTCGCCCTTGGACAGGCCCATCACGGTGCGTGGTGCGACGCTGACATTCTCCAGTGCGGTCATGTGCGGGAACAGGTTGAAGTGCTGGAACACGAAACCGACCTTCGCCCGAATCAGGCGCTGGCGCAGCTTGTCCTGCCGAGTTCGCAGTCCCGCCTCCGGCCATACCGGGGCGCCGTCGACGTACACGGCACCCGAGGTGGGCGCTTCGAGCGTCATGAGCATCCGCAGGATTGTGCTCTTGCCCGACCCGCTCGGCCCGATGACGGCGAGTCGTTCGCCGGGCCTGACATCGAGACTCAGATCGCGCAGGACGCGATTGTCGCCGAAGTTCTTGCACACATGGTCAAATCGGATGAAGCCTGTGTCTTGGCCTCGCGGTGCGGGCGGCGTCTCAAAGAGCAAGGCGATTCTCCAGTCGTCGAAGGGCGAGGGCAGCGGTCAAACTCAGTACCAGGAAGATGATCCCCACCATCGTGAACGGCTCCAGGTACCGATAATGCTCGTCGGCGAATAGCTTCGCTTCAGTCATCATCTCGGCAACAGTGATGGCGGACAACAACGGCGTTTCCTTGAACATGCCGATCGTGTAGTTGCCCATCGCGGGCAGCACCGAGCGAACGACTTGCGGCAGAACGACCTTGAACCAAGTGACGCGAGTCGACAAGCCGAGGGCGGTGCACGCCTCCCACTGCCCGGCGGGCAACCCGTCGAGTCCCGATCGGTACACCTCGCTGAGGTAGGTGCTGTAGTGAATGCCGAGTGCAAGCACTCCAACGACCCAGGCTGACAGCATGATTCCGTAGTGCGGGAGCACGTAATAGAGGAAGAAGAGCTGCACCAGAAGTGGTGTGCCACGGATGAACTCGACAGTGAACTTGATGGGCAGCGCGACGGCGGGATGCGGCGATCGACGCAGAACAGCGACCATCGCACCCAGGACCATCGCGAGCACGCTTCCGGCCACCGTCGCCAGCACGGTGATCCACAGACCCTTGACCAGATATGGAAAGGCTTGCTGCGCAACAGCCCAGTCCCACGTCATTGCGCAGCCGCCATGTCGACACTGCGGAGCTTGAGCACCCGCTTGTGCCGCGACAGCCGACGCTCAACGAGCTTGAAGCCACCGCTGATCAGCAGCGAGAGCCCGAAGTAAACGAGCAGGAGCGCGGTGTAGGTCACGGTCACCTCCCCTGTAGCGATCTGCAACCTTCGCGCCTCGAACGACACGTCAGCGACCGAGATGAGCGACACGAGAGCTGTTCCCTTGAGGAGTTCGATCATCAGGTTTCCCGCAGGCGGAATCATCGCGAGGCCGGCCTGAGGCAGTGTGACCAGCCGAAGATGCTGCCAACGCGACAGGTTCAGCGCGACGGCGGCCTCGTGCTGACCTTGGGGCACAGCCTTGACCGCGCCCCGAACGACCTCCGAGCCGTACGCGCTCACGTTAAGGCCGAGAACCAGCACGGCGGCGGCTGTCGGCGTTAACGAGAGGCCGAACAACGGAAGCACGAAGTACGCCCAGAAGAGTTGCACCAGAGCCGATGTCCCCCGGAACACTTCGACGTAGACGGTGCTGGTCCACCGAATAAACCGGTAACGCGACTGCCGGGCGAACCCGGCCACCAACGCCACGACCGCGCCGAGGAGTCCCGCCATGATCGTCAGCCGAAACGTGGTGACCGCCGCGGGCAACATCACCTCGATGAGTCGAACGATCTCCAAAGGTCTGCGCCCTCCCGTTTCGTTGCCCGGCCCCGCCTCAGGACTCGGCGCAGACCTGTGCGGCCGTCTTCTTCCCTGCGTCCACAATCTGCGCTTCGGTAACCCCATAGGGTGCGACGATCTTCGTCAGCTCACCGGAATCACGCAGTTTCGCCAAGGCGACGTTGAAGGCCTCGACGACCTTCGTCTCACCCTTGGGGAACATCAGAGCGTTCTCGACAGTCGCCGGTTTCCCCTTCACCACGGGCACGAAGGGATCGGTCAGCTTCAGATCCTGCATACCCGCAGTCGTCTTGAAAATATGCGTGAGCGTTATGGAATCAACCATCACCACGTCGACGCGACCGCCTTTGAGTGCCTCGACCGCGCTGGTCACATCGGGGTACTGCGCTATGCGTGATACCGGGACTCCACCAGCGGTGACCAGATTTAGCTCGAAGGAGCCCTGCACCAACCCAAGCTGCAGATTGGGGTTTGCAACCAACGAATCGATATTCGTGAGCTTGACGATGACGTTGGGCGAGTACGCCATGGCCGACGTGACGAGCATCAGGGGGTCGCTGAACGCCACCTGCTTGCACCGTTCCGGGGTCATGTAGAAGCTCGAACCGACGAGGTTGTACCGGTTCGCCACCACGCCTGGGATGACTCCGGCAATGTCGCTGGCGCTTTCGCTATCCACAGCCGCGCCCATGCTTTTGAGTATCGCGTGCACCGCGTCCGCGGAGATGCCGGTCCATTTGCCGTTCTCCTCATAGGAGTCCGGCCGTGACTCGACGTAGACGATCTTGGCCTTGAACTCGTCGGGCGTGCTGCTCTTGGCGTCTGTTCCGCATGCAGTCAGCCCGCCGATGAGACCGACCGCGAGCGCCGATGCGGCGGTGGTCCAGGCGATACGTGCGCAACGGGTGGATGGAGTCATGCTTAATTGCCCCTTGACTTCCCGGAACCGGATGCTTGTGTTCCAGCCATTGGAATAGTTTTTCGACGACTGCCGAAACGCTGATGGGATGCCTGATGGCTCAGAGCACGCCGTGGGTCTCGAAAGGCTTCGCACAGCCGGGAGTGGTCACCTGCGTCGGCCAACTCCACACAGATGTTTTACTGACTGATACTTATATTTCATATCGTAGCCGCGGTCGGATCCCGTCGTCAACGGAGCTAGAACAGCCAGATGTGCCTGTTCGGTCCGGCGGTTGCAATCGCTCTCGCCGACGCACTGCCGTGCAGTTTCATTATTTGCATCTGCCAGACATGCACGACTCGATCGACAGCGTGAGCCTTCGCCAGGGCCGAAGCGCTGCCGAAGTCATCGACGCCGCGGTACCTGCGGCCCTGGACACGCACCGCTACGTCTGACGGCACACAAGCGGTGGGCCTGTACTGGCTCGGTCTGGACTCTGCCTGTATGCACTCGCGGCACCTGGCGCTGTTGCGGCATCGGCCACCGGCCGGTCCTCGAAATGCCGCGCCGGAAGAGTCGGCAATGCCGGTCTCGACGCACACGCAGAACCGCGACGGGGTCGGGAATTGTTATGCGCGCACCACGGCGAGCTCTCTGTGCGTCGTGATGGAGGCTGTAACCGAGCCTGTCATCGCGTCAGATTTCTTGTGGTGTCCATGCGTAGGGCGCGGCCGGCAAGAGTCCCCGTCGGGCGACCATCCTCGATTGCGCATCGGCCGTTGACGATCACGTGACTGATTCCCTTCGCCTGCCGCTTGGGTTCGTCGAAGGTGGCGGTATCAGCGACGGTAGCGGGGTCGAACAGCACGAGGTCGGCAGCGTACCCGCGGCGGACGAGCCCCCGGTCGGCGAGCCTGAGCCGTTGTGCAGCACGGCCGGTCAGATGGTGCACGCAGTCCTCCAAGTCCATCAAACCCGCCTCGCGGGTGTAGTGGCCCAGGTAGCGGGGAAACGTGCCCCATGCCCGCGGGTGCGGTCGTTCGCCCACCAGAATGGCGTCGCTGCCGCCAGTATGCTTTGGGTGCAGCATGATGGCACGCACGTTCTCCTCATGGCCGACGTGCATCAGGATGGTCGTGGCCATGTTGTCACGCTGCAGCAGCTCGAAGAACACCTCCACAGGCGCGACTGCGCGCCTTGCCGCGATCGCGGCGATCGTCGACCCCACGCATTCATCGAGTCTGACGTCGCCGACACCACCGATCTGGATGGCGTCCCAGTCCACGGCGACGCCGTGACACCCATCGGAGCCGGTCACGTTGACATCCCTCGCGATTCGCGCCCGGTCCACCGGATCGGCCAGCCGTTGCAGTGCCGCATCGGGACCACCCGACATGGCCCAGCTGGGCAGCAGCGCCGAAAGGGTAGTCGAGCCCGCCAGATACGGGTAAGTGTCCAGAGTGATATCACAACCGTCGGCGAGACCAGCATCGATCATGTCGAGCAATTCCTGCGCCCGGCCCCGGTTGACCCTGAAGTTCATCGTCGCGTGTGTCAGGTGCAGCGCAACACCGGTGGTTCGGGCAAGCGCGATCATCTCGGCATAAGCCTCGAGCGCACCTGCGCCGTAGGACCGGGTGTGCGGAGCATAGAAGCCGCCGACCTCTGCCACCACCTCGCACAGCGCGGCGAGTTCGGCGGTGTCCGCGTACATCCCGGGTGTGTAAGTCAGCCCGCTGGACATGCCGACGGCTCCTTCGCTGAGCGCCTGCGCCAAAAGATCCCGCATGCAGTGGATCTCGCTCGCCGTGGCAGGCCGCTGCTCGGCACCCACGGCGAGCAGCCGCAGAGTGCCCTGCGGCGCCAGGTAGGCGGCATTAGGGGTGATGCCTCGGTCGAGCCTGTCGAGGTAGCCGGCGACGCTGCGCCAGGAGAAGTCGAAATCGTCGGGATTGCCGTTCCACCCGGCGATCTGCCTGCGCACGATGCTCAGCGCGGCATCGTCGATCGGGGCATATGAAACGCCGTCCTGGCCTATCACCTCTGTGGTCACACCCTGGCTGATCTTCGGGAAGTGTCCTGGTTCGGTCAGCAGATGAAGGTCGGAATGCGCGTGCATATCGATGAATCCCGGAGCAAGCACCCAGCCCAGCGGTGGCTTGATAATTTTCCTGGCAACCACAACCGTTCCCGGAGCGGTGATTTCGGTGATCACCCCGCCCTCGACGAGTACGTCTGCGCGGTATCGGGCTGCGCCGGTGCCGTCGATCACGTCGACGTCGCGTATCAAGAGATCAGGCATGGCGCCCATTAGAAGAAAGTGTGGATGACATCGACGATGCGTGGGTTCGGCGCGTCGGCATCGTCGATGACGGGGATCAGCCGCCATTTATCAAAGGCGCCGCATGGATCCGAGAGTCCCAGCCTCATCGTGGTGCCGATCCCGACGGCGTCAACGGCGTCGGCGGGTAGCTGCACATAGGTGTGCTGGGAGTCGAGGGTGGTTACGATGGCGTCGGAAAGAGCTCCCGAGTCGGTCCCCACTATCCGTTGCGGCACAGGCAGTCCCTCATCGAACGGGAGATCTCGCTTGCCCGCGTCGAGCAGCGCCAGGCCCGGCTCGGGCCGCGACACCGTACTCGCCCACACGTGCATGGCCGAGCGCAGCGGGCGCTCGGCACGCCCGGACGCTAGCGGTGAGATACCTGCGTAGAACCCGTCATCGTGGATGACGTATGCGCCGCACCGCAACACCAGCGACGTATTCGATTGGCGGGCAACGCCTGCGAGCCGGTCGACGACGATGTCCTGGAATGCGCTGCCGCCTGCCGTCACGATCGGGTCCGTCTCGTAGACCCCGTCAGCGGTGATCCGGTTGTGTAGTTCGGCCAGCCGATCGAGGTAGCCACAGACCGCGGCCAGCCCGGCGGGACCACGGTCGTGACTGAGCGAGCCTTCATAGCCGCCCACCCCCGCGAGTGTCAACCGCGCGGAACGCCGGACCGCGGACGCGACCGCCAGCGCCGGTACAGCCGAACGTGCACCGGTGCGCCCGCCCACGGCGCCGAGCTCGACAATCACCCGGATGCGGCGTTGAGACCCATTGGATTCCAGCGCGCGGTCCATCAGCTCGACGGTCTGTACATCATCGGCCCAGCAGTAGAATTCAAACGACGGATCCGCGTGCAGTTCCGCCGCGAGCCACGCCAACGTCATCGGGTTGACGACGGCGTTCGCCAGCATGATCCTGGCCACCCCGAACGCCCGGGCCAGTTGCACCTGCCATGGAGTTCCGACCGTGATCCCCCATGCTCCGGCATCGAGCTGGCGAGCCCAGATCTGCGGCGCCATCGTCGTCTTACCGTGCGGCGCCAGTGAAACACCCGCCGTTTCGGCCCATCCGGCCTCCACGGCCACGTTCGACGCAAGTGCCCTGCGGTCGACAGTGAGTACGGGGGTGGACATGTGATCGAGCGTGGATTCGCACAACAGGAAGTCGCGAACGGTTGTGCCCCACGCATCAGGGGGAAAGCCCTTGTGCTGCGGACCGAGCACGGTGTCATCGAGCGCGGAAAGCGCCTTCCTGTCGATCACCTCGCCTGCCTTTCTTTCCGAATTTGGCAACAGATATCGCGTTGTGTAGTAACCGCCCCTATTCAGCACGCGACACTGTCGGCGAAACCACCTACGCATCACCGTTACTGCGCTGCCTGACATCACGCAAGCTGCGGTCGGCCGACTGCAACCTCGCCTGATCGAGCAGATCACGGCAGCCCATACCCGGTCACTGATCGCTGTAAGGACGCCCGCGTGCTGTCGCGAACCAATACTCACCCGATCGAACCTCGTTGGCGCAGATAGGCGCGGTGACCGTACGGCCGATCGATGCCCGCATCGCCAGCGGGGCATCCCGCACCGGACATTGTCGACCGGTCACCACGCCGAACGATGAAAAGCATTACCTGGCAGGCGAATTTACCTCCTCACGCCGCCGCAGCGATCAATCGAAATCCTCGACGGTTAGCGTGACATCAACGTTGACTGTGCCTCATTGACATCAACAGCCCTGCCCGTCGGCTGACAGGCGTTAGTCGCTGTCGCCAAACTGACGCGAGAGAAGTCCTCCGTCGACTACGACAGTAGTACCGGCAACGTGGGCCGCCTCGTCGGATGCGACGAAGGCGTATACGTTGGCGATCTCTTCCAGCGTCGCCATCCTGCCGATTGGGACACGTGCGTGTACTGATTTCAGGGGTGCATCGCCGACGTCGGCGCCGCCCTCAGCTGCAAGATCGGTAGGGGCCAGGCCAGGAGCAACGCCGGCGACCCGAATGCCCAGAGGTGCAAGGTCGAGTGCCATCGCCTGAGTCAGCATGACCACCGCACCCTTGGATGCATCGTAAGTCGACGAATTCCTTTCGGCGACGAATCCGTTTGTGGAAGACCCGTTGATGATGACGCCGCCTCGTCCGTGTTCAATCATTTTCCGCGCAGCGGCTTGCCCAATTAAAAATGGAGCCCGAGCGTTGACTGCGATCGTCAGGTCCCAGTCGGACAGAGTTTGCTTGAGGAAATGTTTGAGGCGGATGATTCCAGCGTTGTTAACCACAATATCAAGCCCGCCGAGCGCAGCGTCTGCCTCTTCTACACCTCTCTGACACTCTTCCGGCAGAGACAAATCCGCGACCACGGGATGCACGTCGCCTAGCGGCGCAAGCTCACTGGCCGTTAGTGATACGCGGTCCGCTACGACATCCAAGACAGCGATGCGCGCGCCTTCCAGGAGGAACTTCTGTGCGATCGCTTTACCGATACCGCGCCCGCCGCCGGTTATCAGAGCGGATTTGTTGGCCAGACGTCCTGTCACTATTACTTCTTCCTTTCAACCGCGACCGAGGTAGTCGCTCTACGCTCTGTCATGCCTCGTCTTGAACTCTTGAGGCCCAGCGTTCTGATGTATCAGTTGCCACAATTGAAACGATCCTTCATTCAAATTGCGGTAATCCACGGTGTGGACATCGGCGATGATCGTGACGGCTCGGCGTGCGCTGCACTGTGGCCAGGATGCGCCCGCTCACGCCTGGTGGCATGCCGGATCACAGGGAGGTCGTCCCGGCACCTAGCTCACTGCGGCCAGAACCAGCCGAAGCCGCCGCCTCGGCGATCATCTGAGCCTCGAGGAATTCCTCGTGTATCTCTTTGGGGCCGAACGGCCAGGTGTGCTCGGCCGCGGCCCAGACCAGGTAGGCGACGACACCCAGGGCAATCCAGGCTAACGACCATTCGATGGGATGCACCCCTGGCGACGCTTTGTCGGCGAATCCGTACACGATGCCCCAGGCGACGAGCGCGATGATGCTCGGCAGAGGGTACAGCCACATCTTGTACGGGCGCTTGAGCTGGGGCTGGCGTCGGCGGAGCACTGTGAGTGCCGCGATCTGGGCGGCTGCCTGCACAATGACCATCACAGTGGTCAGCAAGCCGATGAGCACGGTCAGCGGCGGGGTCGTCGAACTGTCGCCAAGATGGCGACTCACAATGAAACCAAACGCGGTGATCGCAACCATCGTCACCAAACTGAACTGGGGAAAGCGGCCTTTGCGGTTCAGACGCGCGTACCGGCTGAAGAACAACCGGTCGTTCGCAGCGTCATAGGGCACCCTCGACCCGCCGAGCAGTCCAGTAAGCACTGAGGCGAACGAAGCTATCAGGATCAGAACGGTAACTATGCTGGCAGCCGTTTTGCCCCACGCTTGCTGTAGGACGACCGCGGCCACCGACTGCGACGCGGGGTTGTTCGGGTCGATCATGTCGCGCCACGGGACGACGCCGAGAATACCGATCTGCATCAATAAGTAGATGGCCATCACGCAGATAACGGAGTAGAGGATGCTGCGCGGCAGCACCCTTCCGGGGTCCTTTACTTCGGCCCCCAAGTAGGAGCTGGTGTTGTAGCCGAGGTAGTCGTAGATACCGACGATCAGGCCGAGCCCGAGACCGGCCCAAAAGCTACTACTGCCCAGCGAGAATGCATGCACGGGATAGGCGAACGCGAGGCTGCTGTGGAAGTGGGAGAACGCGGCGACGATCACAGATAGCACACTGACGATCATCACGGACCACAGCACCACGGTCAGCTTGCCAATCGACTCGATCCGACGCCAGAGCAGCACTGCCACGGCCACGCACATGGCCAAGCCGACGATATCGCCGTCGGTTTGCGTCATCGAAGGCCATAGATAAGTGAGATACTGAACGAAACCTGTTACGCCAGTGGACATAATGAGTGGGATAAACACGATCGCGGTCCACACGAACATGAACGGCATCAGCCGGCCGGTCCGGTATTGAAACGCTTCGCGCAGGTAGACGTAAGTGCCACCGGCGCCGGGCATCGCAGCCCCAAGTTCCGCCCAGACCAGGCCGTCGCAGATCGCGAGGATCGCACCCACGATCCAGCCAAGAATCGCCTGTGGCCCGCCGAACACGCCGACCATGAGCGGAATCGTGATGAACGGTCCGGTACCGACCATTTGGCTCATGTTGATCGCGGTCGCCTGCAGGATGCCGATCCTGCGGGCGAAACCACGGACAGCGGTCGGTTCGGACGTCTCATTGTTGATAGTCACCGGGCATCCTCCGAGGCTGGTGCCCGCCGTTCATTTGTTGCGACGTGCGTTGTGCAGTTGGTCATCATTGACACCCTTTGTCGCTTTCTCGCCCTAGCTACTCCGCTAGCACCGGCGCAACGTGACCACCAGCACGGCATTTCACTAGATGATTCGCTCGTTTTAAGTAAATTAGGTTGGATCGTCGTTCGTTGTCAACCCTGGCGGCCGACCGATCGAAATGCCCCGCGGCCGGAAGGACCCTCGGCGCCCAGGGCGCAGCACTTCCACGCGCTGGCCGCGACAAGCCCCAGCGAGAAGGGGCCGCTCGACTGGACTCTGCTATATTGAAACGATCCAGTTCGCCAGCCAAAATGGAGTGAATCTTGCCTTCGGATCCTGAGGAATCGGGAGACGATTCCTCCTTAAGTGAGGCGTCAGAGCCCGTCGGCCGCGGCCGGGATTACTCTGTCCGTGCAGTCGAGCGGGTCTGCTCTATTCTCGACCTACTGCAAGAGTCGGTCGATGGCATCACGTTGATCGACGTCAGCAACGCGACCGGCTTGCCGAAGGCCTCCGCTTTCCGCTACATGTGGACGCTGGAAGCCCGCCGGTATATCGAGCGTGAGCCCGCTTCGGGGCGTTTCCGGTTGGGCTTAGCCTTCGCGTCGATGCAGTCCCGACAGCTGGAGGTTCTCCGCGAGCGGTCCCGTCCGTGGCTGGAACAGTTGCGCGACGAATTCGGTGAGACCACCAACCTGGGCATACTCGACGGAGACGCGGTCATCTACATCGACGTCGTTGAGAGTCGTCGCGGCGTACGTCTGGCGGCAGCTCGCGGGAGCAAGGACTCGCTGCACTCAACTGCGCTGGGAAAGGCCATCGCCGCGCACCTTCCGGAATCTCGTGTGCGCGAGATTTTGCAGAGAAGTGGCATGCCGCAGCTAACAGTGAACACACTCGCGAGCGTGGACGCCTACCTGGCAGATTTGGCATGGGTCCGACATGCGGGCTATGCCGTGGACAACGGCGAAAACGAGGTAGACGGCCGCTGCGTGGCAGTGCCGCTGCTCGGTAGCGGATTGCCCGCGGCATTGTCCGTCAGCGCTCCCTCAGCCCGCTTCCCCGTCCAGCAGGTCGAAACGGTAGCAAAGGCATTGCAAGACGCCGCGGCTAATATCGCAACTAGCCCGCCGCCCGAGCAGTCCTGACCTATAGGCGCAGTGCGGAGGCAACGCCAGGCACTGCGCCGTTCGGTTACCCGCTGCGCTGCCTGCGACGCTCCAGCCAGGCAGAACCCGTGCGCCTGATTGTTTCAAAGAGCCCGTTCTCTGCAGAACGATCGACAACCCGAACCCTCGCCTACGGCAGAAGCGCGGATCACAGATCGCCTCCGGCCAGCTTGATCATTTCATCTATTGAATCTACCATTTCAAATATGACTGGAACGAGGCAGGTCGAGGAGGCGGAGCCGTTAGTTCACTGTTCCGCCGTTCTCGGTGAAGCTCCACTGTGGTGCGCTGAGAGTCGGATGCTGCTCTGGCTCGACCTTGACGACCCGGCGCTGTTCACGCTCGCATGGGATGATCCGTTGTCACTGAGGCGGCAAACGTTGCCCGTCCGGGTGTCCTGCCTGGCTCGCACCCGCGATCCGCAGCTGTTCGTGGCGGCGACTGAATGCAGCTTGGCCACCATTTCGTCGAATGGCACGCTGATCCCTCACCACCGAATCGAGGAGCCGGGACTGGCTCAACTCAACGACGGCAAGTGCGACCCGCGTGGACGGTTCTGGGTCGGTTCGGCTGGCGTGCCTCGAGGCCGGACAAGCGGTCGTCTGCATCGGGTTAGCGCAAGTCAGACGGATGTCGTCATCGAGGGGGGCCTCGGCATGTCGAACGGCCTAGCGTGGAGCAGCGACGAAAAGCACTTCTTCCACGTCGATAGCCTCGCAGGCACTATCTGGTCCTGGTCATTCGATGCAACAACCGGCCTCATTCGGAACCGTCGCGTGTTCGCATCGATTGATCCGGCGCAGGGTCTCTTCGACGGCCTGGCCGCTGACGACGAAGGCGGCGTGTGGGTCGCTGTGTGGGGTGCCGGTGAGGTACGCCGTTACGATTCCGCCGGTCGGCTCGATCGAATCATCGAGATCCCGACCGCCGAGGTGAGCAGCGTGGCCTTCGCAGGGCCTGACCTCGACACCCTCTGCATTACGTCGGCGGGTGGGGACGGCGGCGAGCCGCGGGCCCGCACCGGCGACGAACTGGCCGGTGGGCTGTTCGTTTACAAGCCGGGCGTGTCCGGTGTTCCTGTCGCGGCCTTCGAGAGCCAGTTGTGACGGCCCGTGGCGTGCTCCACCGTAGATGCTGGGGTAGTTCCGCTTGTCTGGTTCAGGGCCCACGGTGAGAGGCATGAGGGCTATGCCCACCGTCCGCGAAGAGGTGATCGGTGACCTTGACGGCGTAGCCATCCGGCGATTTTCTCTTGCCAACTCCCGCGGCATGAGGGTACAGGTCTTGAACTACGGCGGTATCGTGCAGACTGTCGAGTTCCCCGACCGCGACGGCAACCTCTCCAACATCGTGCTGGGCTTCCGGACCTTCGAGGAGTACCGGCGCCTCAACCCCGCCCCTAATCCCCACAACCCCGAGGGCGCCAACGTGTACTTCGGAGCCTTGATCGGCCGGTACGCGAACCCACTCGCCGGCGGCAGGTTCATCCTTCGAGGCCGCGTTGTCGAGGTACCGCTGAACACTGCATGGCACGCGCTCCACGGCGGCGCCGTGGGATTTGACCAGGCGGTGTGGGACAGCGCCGTGATCTCTGACAATGCTGGTGTTGGCGTGCGGCTCGCGCACAGCAGCCCGCACGGCGAGATGGGCTTCCCCGGAAAGCTTGACGTTGTCGCCGGCTACGTCCTCGACGAGGCCTGCAGGCTTACCCTGACGTTGGAGGCCACCACGAACGCGCCGACCGTACTGAACCTCACCAGTCACATTTACTGGAATTTGGCCGGTGAAGGATCCGGATCCTGCTACAACCAACTGCTTTCTATCAACGCCGATCACTTTCTACCCGTTGACAGTCAGGAGGCTCCGACAGGGGAGATCAGGCCGGTTGCCGACACCGTTTTCGACTTCAGTGAACCCGTGCCGATCGGCGAACGTATTCGGGTGCCCGATGAGCAGTTGCTCATCGGGCACGGATATGACCACAACTGGGTGCTGCGACAGACTGATCCGCCGTCCGTGATTCAAGCCGCTCGAGTCATTGATCCGTCCAGCGGTCGCTCCCTGACCATTCGGACAACTCAACCGGGCCTCCAGTTCTACACAGGCAACATGCTGCAGGGCACACTGGCGGGCAGTGGCGGCAGCCTATACCGGCAGGGCGACGGATTCGCGCTCGAAACACAGCACTACCCGGACTCTCCAAATCATCCGACTTTTCCCACCACCGAGCTCGATCCGGGCGATATCTACCGGCATATCACGGTCTTTGAGCTCACGAACGACGACTGAGTACGTGTTCGCCGATCTTCAGCTCGCCGCAACCCGCCACTACTAGAACAGCGCCCGGCTGGCTTGAGTCCCTCAGCGTGACTGGCGCGTCGGGTAAGACAGCCGTCGGTTGTGGCGCATGGCCGGTGCCGGGGTTCGACGACTTGGACCGCCCACTCCCCCGGATAGCACGCTGCAACCGATACGCAGATTGGACGAATTCGGACGGGGCGTCACAAGTCGAGAGGTCTATCCGGGGGTCAACTTGGCATGTATCGCTGTTCCCCGTCAGAAAACAGAACTGTCTCGGGAACCGTTGCAGTTCTTGGTGTTTACGATTACATATCGAATGGTATCGGCTCGGACAGCCGCAACATGCGGCAGGCATGCCCGTTGTTGTTAGCAACGTCGTGGCCTCCTAGAGCTGCGATTTGCCTTCGGCTAGCGGCGATTTGCAGATCTGTGCCAGGCTCAATCCCGATGAATTCGGGCAGTTCGACAGGTCTGTGTATACATGGAACGCGAACGAGATCTTATGCACGAGCACCTGCGCACCACCCGCCACCATGTGCTGGGTACTGTCACTGGCCTCGACGACCAGGCGCTGAGGCAACCCGTGCTGCCGACGGGATGGACCTGCCTTTCAATGCTGAGCCATCTGACCCACGATGTGGAGAATTTCTGGTTCCGCGCGGTCGTTGCGGCCGAGCCACGCACGGTTGCCCACTATGAGCGCCAGCCTCTAGCTGGATGGCACGTTGGCACCGACGCCGATGCCCTCGCAGTCATCGACGGCTACCGACGCGCATGCGATGCGGCGGACGCCGTCATCGAGGTGACATCGCCTACGACGAGTCCGCGTTGGTGGCCGGCGGAGCAGTTCGGGGACTGGAGACTGCCTGATTTCCGCGCGGTCATGCTGCACGTCATCATTGAGACCGCTACCCATGCGGGGCATCTCGATGCAGCGCGCGAACTCCTGGACGGCGGCACCTGGCTCATCCTCGAATGACTCGCCACAGTGAAAATCGTGTCGGCTCACATTTGCGTTTACTCAGCCCCAGCGACTCAGAGATTCTTGGCAAGGTCGCAAGTTGTGGATGGCCGCCGAGCCGCCGCTTACAATTCTGATACTCGGCCAGCTGGACTGTGCGCCATGGCAATACGGGCTCGCGTTCGCAGTACCGTGCCTCGGCAGGCTCATAGGATCACGGGTTGCTGGGCGTGGCGTCGCCGCAATCAGGGCATTCCCTCTGGCCCGTGTTCTGTCCGGGTGGTCCATCACCGACCGTGCCCAGATCGCGCTCACAGCTGCGCTGTGCGCCATGAGTTGTATCCGACCAGTCGTAAGGACTAGATCGGGGTCAGCCCGGTCTTGCAGAGCCCGCGGCCGTAGGTCTGTTTGTCGCGCGCGCACGAGTTTTGTTCGCTGCCCACGGCATCATCCATATCGCACTGATCGTCACCGACAACGGAAACCTGCTACCGTGCGGGCGTGTTTGCCCGCACTCTTTAGGTCGCGACGGCGACGGATTACCGCATAGGCGCCACGCCACAACGGGAAATTACGCGTTTCGACCGAATCCTCGCCGAGGAGTCTTTTTGGGCACGAAACTGGGCATCAGAAGAGCGCCGTTCTGCTCTGTACGTCCCTGCTGAACATCGTGGAGCGATCGAACACCGGAGATCGGCCCGTCGCCGAGCTCGCCAAGGTGTCTGGACAATGGCCTGGAGAGTATTTCTCAAGCGCTGCAACAGTTCTGCGACGTTCGGCTCGGCATGCCCTACATTCCGCCGAGCACGCGGACCGCCCCGCTGCAGGACTCCAGAGCCGGGTGGATTCGGTAGCAAGGACTCGTCACCGACAGCGCGTCGCATCCGGCCATCAGGGCTTGTCCGCCCGCCCCCCGAGCAAGGCAACGGCGTCGATCTCGAATTTGATCGTGTCCGGCAGGCAGGAGGTTATCGTCGTGCGGGCCGGCAGTGGGTTGGAGAAGTACCGTGGGTACAGCTTGTTGAACTCGACCAAATCGCCTGGATCCCGCACGTAAGCACCGACTTTGACGACATCCGCCAGGTTCAGCCCACGTGATTCCAGGATGCGTCGGAGGTTGTCAATCGACCGCGCCATCTCCTCGGCAAAGGTGCCGGGAACGATGGCGCCATCCAACACGGACGCTTGGCCGGAAACGAAGAGCAAGTCCCCCGCGCTAACACACGACGAGAAGTTGTGGGTGTTTCCGCTGCGCTGCTGTGACATACCATGCCCTTTCTGAAACATCTGATCCGCCCATCGAAACATATCGTAATGGTCGCCGCACGGCAGTCGGAACTGCCCCACGCCTCGAGCAAGCTACCTGCCACATCGGCGACATCGGCGTTGACAAGGTCAATCAATGATACGTAGTGTTGTGAAACATGAGTTTCATTGACCAAAGTTCGACGCCCGATCGCGTCCGTACGGAACACTCGCGGCTCTTCGCAGCAGTGCTGGCGGACACCCTGGACCGGATGGGTTATCGGGAACAGGTGGTTGATCAACGGGTCAAACACATGGCAGGCCCGGCGCGCCTGCTTGGCCCGGCACGGACAGTCAGGGTGGAAACCGTCGACGCCGCGCCGCAGGAACCGTATGCGGTTCTCTTGATGGCGATCGACACGGCATCGGCAGGGGACGTTCTCGTGATGGATGCGGGCGGTCAAGTTACGTCCGGCCTCTTCGGCGGTCTACTCGCGAACGCGTGTCGGTCCGCGGGTATCAGAGGGGCGGTCGTCGACGGCGGGATACGCGATATTGCGGAGCTGGAGTTGCTCGACTTTCCGACCTTCGGGGCGGCCACACATCCGTCCGACAGCTACTCACGGCAGGAGGTTGTGGAGTTCGACGTGCCTGTGAAACTCGGCGGTACCCTGGTCAGACCCGGCGATCATCTGATGGCCGATGGAGACGGTATCGTCGTCATTCCCGGCGACATTGTCAACGATGTCTTCGCACGCGCGGTACAGAAGATCGAGACCGAGTCCGAAATGCGTGCGTCATTGAAGCAGGGCATGCGGCTGCGTGAGGCATTCGCAACCTACGGAGTGCTCTGATCCCGCTGCGGATTCCACCATGTTCGAAGCAGGTGTTCCGGCTGGTGCACTGCCTTCGTCCGGGTTACATGGGGTGGAGAGCGAGCGATCGGCTCAGGCTCGGCCAGGCGTGCTCCTGGACGTGGGGTGGGTCGAAGGCCTCGCCTTGATGATGCCAACACCTCTGTGGCAAGGAATCCGCCTACAGCGACGTGTAGGTGCGCCGCAGTAACTTGCTGAACACCGTTGTGCCGCATCAGCGTTGGAGGGATCACTATTACATTCTTGCCTAGTGACAGCTTGGTACTGGGGCCGAGGCACAAGAGTTTTCCACCCGAGACCTGGGGGCGCCCGGTCACTGACGTGATCGGAACGCTGGACGTCACCAACGGAGATTTCATGACGCCGGCGATCTCGTTGAGCGAATCGGCGCTGCGGGCCAATGTGGCATTGTTACAGCGATTCTGCGCCGCACATGGGATGAAGTTGGCCCCTCACATCAAAACAACTATGTCGCCGGAGATCGTGAGAGCGCAGCTCGCTGCGGGCGCTTGGGCTACCACTGTGGCGAATGTCTATCAGGCCGCTGCGATGATGGACGTCTCGAACCGGTTTCTGATCGCGAACCAAGTGCAAGACGTTCGCGCCATCGATTTCATGGGAGCGATCCGCGACGATAATCCGGACGTCGAGATGATGTGCTGGGTCGACTCCGTCGACGGGGTGTGCCGAATGGATGCGGTGCTCAACGCGCGTGGCCAACGGCATGCTGTTCCGGTGCTAGTCGAGGTGGGATTAGCCGGTGGCCGCGCGGGTGTCAGAACTCTGGCTGACGCCCAGCACGTGGCAGCGGCAGTCTCGGCATCCAGCCATCTCCACTTGGTCGGTGTCTGCGCCTTCGAAGGCGTCATCCACAGTGCCGAGGAGGTTACGCGCTTCCTCGAATTTGTTGCCGAGGTCGCTTTCGAACTGTCGACGGCCTCCTCTGAGGACACTTTCATCGTGTCCGCGGGAGGTACGTCCTACCTTGAGGCAGTCGCCGACGAGTTGGCAACACGCTGGGCTGATGACAGCCAGATGATGGTAGTGCTGAGAAGCGGCTGCTACGTGGCGTACGACTCAGGTGTCTACGCACGTGAGCGCCGGGGCTTGGCGCTGGCGTTTGCCCCTGCCGTACATGTGTGGAGCACGGTGGTCTCGCGGCCCGAGCCTGAGCTAGCGATCTTGGACTTCGGAAAACGGGAGACCGGAACTGATTGCGGCTTTCCCACAGTCGAATTCCGCATTCCCAGTGGCCGTGGCGAGGTTATGGCGCCGCCGGCCGGCCGAATCATCGCGATGAACGACCAACACACATACTTCCATTTGGCTAGCGGGGACCCCCGGGGCCTTGCTGTCGGCGATGTGCTGGGCTGCGGTATCTCGCATCCGTGCACGACGTTCGACAAGTGGTCTGTTCTTCCGGTGGTTGACGATGCGTGGCGCCTGGCCGGCCTAGTCACCACCCGCTTTTAGTACACCGAAGGGTGGATCCGCCTCGCTTGATATAGGCGAGCGGCGGGCGACGCAACCTCACTCCGGAATCACCGTCGTCACGTATTCCACTCTGTTGCAGTCACTTTCGTGCTTCAGACGCACAACCTTGCATTGACAGCGAAGAATTCTCATCTATTATTAAAATCATTGTTTTGACAGTTGAAACCGCTGGAGGCGTGGATGCAAACTGAATCCCCTACGGTGACGAATCCACCTGCATGGTTCGGTTCCACATCGATGTCACGGCGCTCGGTCGACAATGAGGCAATCGACGAACACCGCGCGCGCCTGGCGGCATTACGGTCGGTCATCACATCTACCGGGGGCAACGGGGCCGTCACGATGAAGCAGGCCAACCTGCGTTACCTGATCGGGTACTCCACCGCAGCACCCGGTAAAGCTGCGCTGGTCGTGACACAGGATGAAGTGTTGCTGGCCGTCGCTGAGTCGGAACTGGGACGCGCCATGGAGGCGACCGCGGTCATCGACAACGTGCACGTGTTTGGTTGGGATGAACCGTTGACCGTCGATAACTGGTGGCATGGGAACCGTGCGCAGGACGGCGATGCGCTGATCGACAGGCTCCGGCAGGTGACATCGGAGTGGGGGGCGGCGCGGATGCGGCTGGCCGCCGGCGCGACCAAGGCCGGTGTCGAGACGGCGTGGCGTGAGGCGCAACGGGCCGACGTCACGGATGCGCAGATCGCGGCCGCCGCGATGTCGGCGATGGTGCACGATTCCGGCTACGAGTTTCCGGCCTTCGTGGTAGTCGGCATCGACTCGTCGGGGAGCCTAGCGCACTCACAGTGGCAGCGTCGCAAGCTTGGGCCCGGTGGCGTCGCGTTCCTCGAGTTCTCGGGCGGATACGACGGATACTGCGCACCCGTCATGCGCACGATAGTCCGTGAGCCGGTCGACGACGACGTGACCTACTTGTTCGGTAAAGTGCAGGCGATCCTCGAAACCCTCTACCAAGAATTGAAGCCGGGTATTCGATGTTCGACGGTCGCCAAAAAATGCACGTCTGTCCTCGGCGTGCACGCCGGAGTCCTATTCCACTACAGCTACGGCTATCCGGTGAATATCTTTGACGACCAATCCCGCTCGTGCTCCTGGATGAGCGGACCGGAGTTCTTCATCACCGAAGCCAATGACGAACGCCTCGAGGTCGGGATGACTTTCCACCTCCCCATCGTCCTTCGTCGGTTCGGCCGGTACGCCGTAGGGCAAAGCCAAACTGTCCGGATTGTCGACGACGGGGTCGAGGTACTGACCGGTGACGTACCAGCAGGGTTGCTGCGCGTACCCGGCCCGTAGCCGGATCAGTTGCAAAAGAAGAACATTCAACAAGAAGGGACTATCACGTGTCACACCTTTGCATCGGACTGGCCCAATGCCGTCAGACTGACAATTTCGAGGAGAACGCAGCGACGATCTTTCGGTTCATCGACAAGGCAGCGCGGGCGGAGGTCGATATTCTGTGCTTTCCCGAATCGCAGACAGTCGGCTACCGGGTGGATATCACTCCTGCGGACCGGCCGGTCCCCGTCGTCGAGCTCGACGAACTCCACACCAAGATCGCTGACCGATGCCGCGAACTGAACATGGCGATCATCCTCGGCACCGAAACACCGCTGGAAACGAATCCCGAAGGGGCAAAACCATACAACTCTGCTCTGGTCATCTCTGAGCACGGTGAGATTCTCGGCGTTCACCACAAAACCCGCCTGACACCCATGGACGCGGTGGCCTACACCCCCGGACACAGCTTCGAAACCTTCGAGTTGTTCGGTGTGCGTGTGGGTGTGGTGATCTGCTTCGAGGGCTTCCGGTTCGCAGCGACGACCGAAGAATGCGTGCGCCAAGGCGCCCAGCTGGTATTCCACCCGCAGAACAACACGACGCGGCCCAACGACTGGAAGATTCCCGTACACCACGCGCTGATCACCACCCGCGCCGCCGAGAACACGATCTGGTTCGCGTCATGCAACCCCTGCCTTACGCCATACCAGAACTGCGCATCAATGATCGTCGCGCCCAACGGCACTGTGCATGCGAGGTCGACGATGAAACAGGAGGAACTCGTCGTGGCCCACATCGACACCGAGCTGGCGACCCGCGCGATGTTCCTCGATGACATGGAGAGCAAGGCCGCAATGCTCTTCGCCGACACCGTCGATCGCAGCGAGTTCGAGGTTGTGTTGGAGCCGTAGACGCGTCGGGCCTTGCGATGGTTGGAGATTCGCACAATGGGAATTGCGACAATGTGATGCACGTACCGCTGGTGGCCGTGTCTCTGCAGCGAAGTGGCTGAGCCGCAATCATATTCGGTCTGCGACGACTGTCGGTGCTGGTACGGCATTGTCGCTCGACCGCCGAGTCACGGGCAGGCAGCCGTGCTCTGCGGATATTTGTGGGCCGCAGGGAGGTCACGGATCGCGTTTGAAGAATTCACGGTTGTGGGATCTGTCGGATGACTACACCCGAGCGAGTAACAGGACGCAGTCCGAGCAGTTGGGCGAGTTCGTCTGTGGTGAAACCAGAGAACAGTTCGGCTTCCTCGGTGGCGACCGGCGTCGCGCCAATGAGTACTGGGAAAAGGGAGCAGCCTTGAAGACTGCGCGTTACCACCGCCACGGCGGCCCGGAGGTGCTTGTGATCGAAGAGGTCGACGAACCGGCACCGGGGCCGGGGCAGGTCGTCATCCGCACCGAGGCGATCGGTGGAAGCTTCGTGGACACCACACTCCGAGCCGGCATCTCGGCCCTCGGGCGCTCACCGTTGCCGGGAAGCCTGCACGGCGACGTCGTCGGAGTGGTGCAGACGGTCGGGGAGGGCGTCGACTCCGCGTGGACAGGGTGCCGTGTCGCGGCGCTGGTGGCCGTCGACGCCTATGCCGAGTTCGTGACTGCTGACGCGGACTGGCTCGCCCCGGTCCCAGAGGGGGTGGCACCCGCTGACGCGAGCAATCTGGCCATGCCGGGCCCTGTTGCGTTACTAGCACTTCGTTGGGGTCGCGTTGCCGCCGGCGATACGGTGCTCGTCCACGCGGCAGCTGGCAACATCGGTCATCTCGCCCTGCAGCTGGCCAGACTTGAGGGAGCAGGTCGTGTCATCGCGACCGCAGGATCACCCGCCAAACTCGATTTCGCCCGCGCCCACGGTGCCGACATCGCCATCAGCTACGCCGACCCCGATTGGCCACAGCAGCTACGAGAAGCTGTGCCCGGCGGTGTCGATGTCGCTCTGGACAGCATCGGCGGAACCACCACGGCGGCCACACTGGGGCTGCTCGCCCCGGGCGGGCGGCTGGTCATCTACGGAGTGGCCGGCGGTGCCCTTCCCGAGCTACCCGTCGGCGAAGTGCTCGCCCTGCGCAGCGTCACCGGATTCTCCATAGCCGGGTTCCGGGCAGCGTTTCCCGACGAGGCCCACCAACACCTGCGCGAGTACGCCGCCCACGTCGCCCACGGGCAGGTCCGCACAGCCGTAGGGGCCATCGTCCCCCTCACCGACCCCGCTGCGGCCCATCGCAAGCTCGAGGATCGAACCCGAAGCGGCCGAGTCCTGATCGTGCCGGACACGTCTACGGAATGAGCCCGCCGAGGGCCCGGCGACGACACAAGTGCGAAGGACTTCTCGGGCTCGATCACTGCGGCTACCACCGTGGAACAGAGATGGGCCAACTACTCTGATGGCGACCACGAGCAGGCGCCCTGCAACTCGAAGCGGTGTATCGAGAGCTCCCTTTCGAAGGTCGAACGGTGCGAACGCACTCCAGGGCTCGAAGTGGCAGTCAAGATCGCCGACAGCCTCGGCACCAATCGTGAAGAACTACGGACGCGGGCGTGCAGCCGAACGGGGGCAGCTAAGCCCCCACCGGTGCGCTCGGCGTGAACACCACCGGCATCGCCTCCGGGCCGCTGACGAAGTTTGCCGGGCGCAGCGGCACGTCGGCGCCGTCGGCCAGCCGCAGATCGGGCAGCCGCTGCAACAGCCGCCCAACCATCAGCTTCAGCTCCAACCGGGCCAGCTGATTGCCGAGACAGAAGTGCGTTCCGAAGCCGAATGCCAGGTGACTGTTGGGATTCCGGTCCATCCGGAACGTATCCGGGTCGCCGAACACGGCCTCGTCGAAATTGGCCGACTCGAACATCAGCATGATCTTCTCGCCGGATTTGAGCTCAGTGCCGTGGAACGTCGTATCGGCGGTCAGCGTGCGGCACATGTTCTTCACCGGCGAGGTCCAGCGCAACATCTCCTCGATGGCGCCGGGAAGTTTGTCGGGGTTCGCTACCAGTGCCTCCCACTGATCGTGGTTCCGCAGCAGCTGTTCGACCCCACCGCTCAGGGTGTGCCGGGTGGTCTCGTCACCGCCGATGAGGATCAGCAGCGTCTCGAAGACGATCTCGTCGTCGCTCATCTGCTGGCCCTCGACCTCGGCGTTGACCAGGATCGAAAAGAGGTCGTCGGTGGGATTGGCCCGCCGCTTGATGACCTCGTTCCTGGTGAATTCGGTATACGCGGCGAACGTCTCCATCAGTTTCTGGATCACGGTCTGATCGACGTGTGAGGACAGCCCGCACACCAAGTCGTCGGACCACCGCAGCAGCATGTCCCGCTCTTCGGGCAGCACGCCGAGCATGTCGCCGATGACGGCCATCGGCAGCGGCGCGGCGATGTCGCGGACGAAGTCGCACTCACCGCGTTCGCAGACGGCATCGATGAGTGTGTCGCACAGCCGGATGATCGATGGCACCTTGTCCATGACCCGCTTGCGGGTGAACCCGGCGTTGACGAGCTTGCGCCGCAACAGGTGTGCGGGGTCGTCCATGTCGATCATGTACGGCATGCCGGGCTGGTCGGGCCGGATGCCGCCTGCGCTGGAGAACAATTCGGGATTGCGTTCGGCGTCGAGCACCGCCTGATAGGTGGCGGCCGCGGCCTGACCGTTGCGGTCACGGAACACCGGCTCGTTGGCCCGCATCCAGCGGTAGGCCTCCCGCGCTCCGCCGTCGGAATAGAACCTCCCGTCAGCCAGATCGACGTCGGGCTTGGTGCTGGGAAGGGTCTGGGTCATGAGATCTCCTTGGCGTCACCGAACGTCATCTGCACGTTCTGCACTGAACTCGATATGAGGGCGCGTTTGGGCAAGCCAAGTGCAGCAAGCTCTTTGGCATACGGGTGATCGCCCAGCCACAGCCGGACCCCGCCCGGCCGATACCGCACACCGGAAAGCCGCATCTCCCCCGCGGTTTCGCGGGTGACGCCGTTCAGGTGCGAAAAGGTCGGGTGGACCTGCGGTTTGGACGTGAACCTGGCAGGCACCGGCAGGCCGCGCTGGAATTCCATCCCGACCGCGAGCTGCCCGTCGATGGTCACATCGAACCCGAACTGCCGGCCGTCACGAACGGTGAAGTCCGCCATCACTTTTGGGTAACCCCAGATCGACCGTCCGGCCTCGCACGTGAACGCTTGGTCGACGGGCAGGTGATGGATGAACGCCCCGGCGGACTGAAGGGCGCGCATGCCGCGAGCAGTCGAACCGGGCCGGTTCACCATGACGTTGGTGCCGTATTCCAGGTACTGACCCAGGTCGCCGTCGACGTAACGCATGAGCATCAGGACGACGACTGCGCGGCCCGGCCGGTAGCGGCAGACCTGCAGGCCGCTGTAGTCGATCATCCGCTGCGCCGCGTCGGCGTCCACGGAGAACATCGCCATGTGTTGATCCGCGGTGCGGATCAACACAGGCATGGTCACCACAGAGCCGGCGACGGTGTGCTGCGAGGGCGTGGCTTCGGATGAGCGCTTGCGCGAAGACCCAGTGGCGTCGGTCACACCCCAAATCTAGAACGCGTTCTAAACACTTTGCAAGAAGTGTCTACTGTTTCCTGGCGAGCAGACGCACCATCGCACATTTGCAGCCCAGAACGTGCGAGTCTGCGTCTGCTCGCTGTGCTCAAACCAGTGTGGCAAGCTCCTGGATCTGCTCGGCACTACGACCACTCACCACCATGGTGGTGACGCCCGCGGCTTCCCAGACCTTGATCTGCTCTCGCACGTAGTCCTTGTCGCCGACGATGGCCGCATCGTCGACGACCTCGTCCGGAATGACCTTCGCCGCCTCGTCCTTGCGATCACTGCGGAACAGCGCCGTCACTTCGTCGACCACGTCGCCGTAGCCCATCCGGCGGTAGACCTCGGCGTGAAAGTTGGTGTCCTCCGAACCCATTCCGCCCATGTACAGCGCAAGGTACGGCTTCATCGCCGCGAAGGCCGCGGGGCGGTCCTCGGTGATGACGATGTTGGCCGTCGCGCAGATCTCGAAGTCCTCCCGCGACCGACGTGCCCCCGGCTTCGCGAACCCTTCGTCCAGCCACGCGTTGTAGGTGTCGGCCATGCGCGGCGTGTAGAAGATCGGCAGCCAGCCGTCACAGATCTCGGCGGCCAGCGCGACGTTCTTGGGGCCTTCGGCTCCCAGCATGATCGGGATGTCGGCGCGCAGCGGATGCGTGATGGGCTTGAGTGGCTTGCCCAGCCCGGTCGTGCCCTCGCCCGATACCGGCAGCGGATAGTGCGGTCCCGCGCTGGTCACCGGGGCCTCGCGAGCCCACACCTGGCGGATGATGTCGATGTACTCGCGCGTACGGGCCAATGGCTTGGGGAAGCGCTGGCCGTACCAGCCCTCGACCACCTGCGGCCCGGAAACCCCGAGCCCGAGGATGTGCCTGCCGCCCGAGAGATGATCCAGCGTCAGCGACGCCATCGCGCAGGCAGTCGGGGTGCGGGCCGAGAGCTGCACCACCGATGTGCCCAACCGGAGCCGGCTGGTCTCGCGCCCCCACCAGGCCAGCGGTGTGAACGCGTCCGAACCCCACGCCTCCGCGGTGAACACGGTGTCGAATCCAGCCTCCTCGGCGGCAGCCACGAGTTCCGCATGGTTGGTGGGCGGCTGCGCGCCCCAGTATCCGAGCTGAAGACCGAGCTTCATTAGTTTGCCTTTCGACCCGTTCTTGCCACGATTCTTAGAACCTGTTCTACTCGATGTGTGACAGCCAGCCAAAGCCGCCCGGCCTCGATAGATCATCACGAGCCGCCACTTTCTGCGCCACTGAAACTGTCGTTTGACTACACCCGTTCAGTGGGCCCGGTGCTCGGTCAGTTCTTCACTGCCCTGCGCGCCCGCCGCATCGTCGGCGTACGCGGATCGGACGGGCGCGTGCATGTGCCACCCGCCGAGTATGACCCGGTCAGCTACGAACCACTGACCGAGGTGGTGCCGGTCTCCAGCGTCGGAACGGTGGTGTCCTGGACCTGGCAGCCGGAGCCGCTCGAGGGTCAGCCGCTGGACCGTCCGTTCGCGTGGGCGTTGATCAAGCTCGACGGCGCCGACACCCCGCTGCTGCATGCGGTCGACGCGCCGGAAGGCGAAATCAGCACCGGCGCCCGGGTCCACGCGCACTGGGTCGACGAACCTGTCGGCGCGATCACCGATATCGCGTACTTCGTGCCGGGTGACACTGCTGAAGACGTTCCGGACGTGACAGACGACCGCGATCCGATCACCATGCTCGTGGTACCGACGGCCATCGAGATCCAGCATTCTGCGTCGTACCCGGAGAGCGCGTACCTGCGTGCGCTGCAGGAGGGCAAGCTGCTCGGTGCGCGCACCGGCGAGAACGGCAAGGTCTATTTCCCGGCCCGCGAGGCCGATCCGGCCACCGGTCGGCAACTGACCGAGTATGTCGAGCTGTCCGACAAGGGAACCGTCACCACATTCGCGATCATCAACATCCCGTTCGCAGGACAGCGCATCAAACCGCCGTACGTGGCGGCCTACGTGCTGCTCGACGGTGCGGACATCCCGTTCCTGCACCTGGTGACCGAGATTCCCGCCGATGAGGTGCGCATGGGCATGCGGGTCGAGGCCGTGTGGCGCCCCCGTGAGGAATGGGGCCTTGGCATCGACAACATCTCTCATTTCCGGCCGACGGGTGAGCCCGACGCCGACTACGACAGCTACAAGCACCACCTGTAAGGGAACCCCACATGACTCTTCGTGATGTTGCTGTCGTCGGTTTCGCGCATGCCCCGCATGTGCGCCGCACCGACGGCACCACCAACGGTGTCGAGATGCTGATGCCGTGTTTTGCCCAGCTCTATGCCGAACTCGGCCTGCAGCAGACCGACATCGGTTTCTGGTGCTCAGGATCCTCGGATTACCTTGCCGGGCGGGCATTCTCGTTCATCTCCGCGATCGACTCGATCGGCGCGGTACCGCCCATCAACGAATCGCACGTCGAGATGGATGCCGCGTGGGCCCTGTATGAGGCCTACATCAAGATCCTCACCGGTGAGGTCGACACCGCGCTGGTCTACGGTTTCGGGAAATCCAGCTCAGGCGTGCTGCGCCGCGTGCTGGCCCTGCAGACCGACCCGTACACCGTCGCACCGCTGTGGCCCGATTCGGTGTCGATGGCCGGGCTGCAGGCCCGCTTCGGCCTCGACGCCGGCAAGTGGACCGCCGAGACCATGGCGCAGGTGGCGCTGGACTCCTTTGCCGCGGCCGAGCGGGTCGATTCGGTGAAATCGGCCGGCACCGTCGCCGAGCTGCTGGACCGGCCGTACTTCGCCGATCCACTGCGTCGCCACGACATCGCCCCGATCACCGACGGTGCCGCGGCCATCGTGCTGGCCGCCGACGACAGGGCCCGCGAACTGCGTGAAAACCCGGCCTGGATCACCGGTTTCGAGCACCGCATCGAGACCCCGATCCTGGGCGCGCGGGACCTGACGACGTCGCCGTCCACCGCAGCCTCGGCACAGGCCGCGACCGGTGGCGACACCGCGTTCGACGTCGCCGAGTTGCACGCGCCGTTCACTCATCAGCAGTTGATCCTCACCGAGGCCATCGGCCTGGGCGCATCGACCAAGATCAACCCGTCGGGTGGCGCGTTGGCCGCCAATCCGATGTTCTCGGCCGGTCTGGAGCGCATCGGATTTGCGGCACAGCACATCTTCGATGGGACGGCGGGCCGTGTGCTGGCGCATGCCACGAGTGGTCCTGCGCTGCAACAGAATCTGGTAGCAGTCCTGGAGGGGAAGAACTGATGGCGAACAAAGCTGCGGTCCTCGGCACCGGGCAGACCAAGTATGTGGCCAAACGTCATGACGTCTCGATGAACGGCCTGGTACGCGAGGCCATAGACAGAGCACTCGCCGACTCCGGTTCGACCATGGCCGATATCGACGCGGTCGTGGTCGGCAAGGCACCGGATTTCTTCGAGGGCGTCATGATGCCCGAGCTGTTCATGGCCGACGCGACCGGCGCGACCAACAAGCCGCTGATCCGCGTGCACACTGCGGGCTCGGTGGGCGGATCGACGGCCGTCGTCGCCGCGAGCCTGGTCAAATCCGGCAAGTACCGCCGCGTGCTCACCATGGCGTGGGAGAAGCAGTCCGAGTCGAACGCCATGTGGGCGTTGAGCATTCCGGTGCCGTTCACCAAGCCGGTCGGCGCCGGGGCAGGCGGCTACTTCGCGCCGCACGTCCGTGCCTACATCCGCCGCTCGGGCGCACCGGATTACATCGGCGCGATGGTCGCGGTCAAGGACCGCCTCAACGGCGCCAAGAACCCTCTGGCTCATCTGCATCAGCCCGACATCACGCTGGAGAAGGTGATGTCGTCGCAGATGCTGTGGGATCCGATTCGTTTCGACGAGACGTGCCCGTCGTCGGACGGGGCGGCCGCACTGGTCATCGGCAACGAGGAAATCGCCGATGCCCGGGTGGCCGAGGGACATCCGGTCGCCTGGATCCACGCCACCGCACTGCGCACCGAACCACTGGCGTACTCCGGCCGCGACCAGGTGAACCCGCAGGCCGGTCGCGACGCCGCGGCTGCCCTGTGGCGCGATGCCGGTATCACCAGCCCGATCGACGAGATCGACGTCGCCGAGGTGTACGTGCCGTTCTCCTGGTACGAACCGATGTGGTTGGAGAACCTCGGCTTTGCCGCCGAGGGCGAGGGCTGGAAACTCACCGAGGCGGGCGAGACCGCAATGGGCGGCAAGATCCCGTTCAACGCCTCCGGCGGTGTGCTCTCCAGCAACCCGATCGGCGCGTCGGGCATGATCCGCTTCGCGGAGTCGGCGATCCAGGTGATGGGCAAGGCAGGCGATCATCAGGTCGAGGGCGCCCGCAAAGCGTTGGGCCATGCCTACGGCGGTGGTGCACAGTACTACTCGATGTGGGTGGTTTCATCGGACAAGCCGGCGGACAAGTCATGAGCATGAAGTACACGCTGAGCGTGGCCATGGGCCCGCTGGAGCATCTGACCGGATTGGCCCGTACCGCAGAGGAAGTCGGGTTCGATTCCATCGCCCTGCCCGACTCCTTGTTCTTCATGGAGAAGCAGGCCGCGGACTACCCGTACACACCCGACGGGTCACGGATGTGGAATGCGGAGACCCCGTGGGTGGATCCGCTGATCGCAGCCGCGTCGATGGGTGCGGTGACCACGACGCTGCGGTTCTACACCAACGTCATGAAACTCGGCTCGCGCAATCCGCTACTGCTGGCGCGGCAGGTCGGTTCGGTGGCAAACCTCACCAACAACCGGTTTGGCTTCGGCGTCGGGATCGGCTGGGCGCCCGAAGAATTCGAGTGGTGCGGGGTGCCGTTCGCCAGACGGGGTGCACGTGTCGACGAGATGATCGAGGTGCTCAAGCTGGTGCTCGGCGGCGGCATGGTCGAGTTCCACGGCGAATTCTATGATTTCGAGCGCCTGCAGATGAGTCCCGCGCCGTCGCAGCCGGTCCCGTTCTACGTCGGCGGACACACCCCGGTCGCCCTCAAGCGAGCCGCCCGAGTCGGTGACGGCTGGACGAGCGCGATGATGACGTGCGCCCAGCTGGCCGAGACGGTTCAGGCCCTCAACAAGCTGCGCGCCGAATACGGCCGAGCCGATGAGCCTTTCGAGTACCAGGCGGTGTGCATCGACAAATTCGACCTCGACGGGCATCGCGAGCTCGCCGCGGCGGGCATCACCGACAACATCGTCATCCCGTGGCTGCTCGACGGCCTGGGCTTCGACGCTCCGCTGGACAAGAAGCAGGATTCGCTCAAGCGGTTCGCCGACACCTACATCCACTCCGGCTGGCAGGACTGACATGGCAGTGACCGACCCCAACCATCCCGCCCATCTGGCGGGCCTGCGTTCGCGGGCCGCGGTCGCGGCGCGTGACAAGGAGGCGTGGCTGGCGGTGTTCGCCGACGACGCGATCGTGCAAGACCCGATCGGACCGTCGTTCTTCGACCCGGAAGGTAAGGGCCATCGCGGCAAGGAGGCCATCGCGGCCTTCTGGGACAAGGCGATTGCCCCTACCGACAACCTGGAGTTCAGGTTCGTCGACACATTCCAGTGCGGCAACGAGGAAGCCAACGTGGGCAGCATCGTGACCACCATGGGCGGCCATCAGATCACCACCGAAGGTGTGTTCACCTACCGCGTCAACGACGCAGGACAGATGGTCGCGCTACGGGCCTTCTGGGAGGTCGACCGCGCTGCAGCGACGGCGAAGCCGGTCTAGCCCTCCGGTATCTCCGCCAGCCCGGTCAGGTACCGCTGCGCCAGTTCCTGGTAGGCCTGCGGGTTGGTGTTGACCCACATCTCGGCTCCGGTGCCGCCGATCGGTCCTCTGATCTTCGCGGGCGCTCCGGTGACCAGTACCTCATCGGGAATCTTGGTGCCGCCCACCACCAATGAGTGCGCGGCGATCAAGCTGCGTCGCCCGATCACGGCGCCGTCAAGCACCGTCGAGTGGTTGGCGATCAGGGCCTCGGCTCCGACATGGGCGCCGTGTACGACACACATGTGCGCCACCGTCGCGCCCGGCCCGATATCCACCGGGATACCGGGCGGGGCGTGCAGCACCGAGCCGTCCTGCACGTTGGCGCCCACGCGGACCACGACGGGCGCGTAATCGCCTCGTAGCACTACGTTGAACCACACCGACGCACCGGCCTCGACCGTGACATCACCGATCAACGTGGCGGTCGGCGCCACGAATGCAGTCGGATCGACTCTGGGCGCGCGGCCCTCGAATGAGTACAGGGGCATCGTTCACATATACCGCAGGCCAGCCCCGCAGACCGGGCACTCGCTCATCGCGACGCGTACTGTGAACAGTAATTATGCCGTTCTCGACGTCATCGCCGCTGAAACTCGTGCTCACTGCAGGTCTCGCCACGATCGTCGCCACGACCGCGGCGAGCTGCTCCGCAACCGACCCGGGCTCCGCCGCGCGCTGGGGTATGACGCCCACCACAGCGTCCAGCGCGCCGCCGGCAGCCGCCCCGCCGGTCGCGGGTACCACCAAGCCCGGCAGCCTCGACTACAGCCGTCTGATGCTGACCGCCACGGACATCAGCATTCCCCCGGACACCTTCACCGTCAGGTCGTCGAACACCAATCCGAACGGAATGTCCGGCGCCAGCGCGTTCTTCGTCAACACCGACGACACCAAGGCCATCGCCGACACGATCCTGATCTACCCCGACGCCGCCACCGCCACGGCCACGCTGCGGCAGGCGTCGACGGCTGTGAGCACCATCGTCACCGGTGGCACTCCGCAGCCGTTTCCGGTCGGCACAGACGGCACCATCGTCGCCGGCGTCTCACCCGACGGCGCCAAGGCAGTGACGCTTCTCATGTTCACCGAGGGACGTGCCCTGGTCCGCCTCGAGTTCGACAGCGCCCCTGGTCAGCCGGCCTCACCGGAGGTCGTGACCAGCGTGGGAAGGATGCAGGAGATCGCGCTGCGGGTGGGAGTGCCCGCCACATAGCGGGGCATCCGGCGAGCTATGCGGCAGGTCACGCACCCGTCATTGCCAGACGCGGAGGCAAAACTGTAACGTGTTCTAGTTAGAAAGAGAGGACTGGAGGCGTCATGGCTACGGAGACTGCCGGCGGGCAGGAGCGCGGCGACCGGGGAACTGGTGTTGCGATTCGAGAGATCGACACCGGCGCGCTGCCCGACCGCTACGCGCGGGGCTGGCACTGCCTCGGACCGGTGAAGGACTACCTGGACGGCGAGCCGCACTCCATCGAGGCGTTCGGGACCAAGCTGGTGGTGTTCGCCGATTCGCAGGGGGAACTCAAGATTCTCGACGGCTACTGCCGTCACATGGGTGGCGACCTGTCCCAGGGCACCATCAAGGGCGACACCATTGCCTGCCCGTTCCACGACTGGCGCTGGGGCGGCGACGGCAAGTGCAAGCTGGTCCCCTACGCCAAGCGCACTCCGCGCCTGGCCCGCACGCGCGCCTGGCACACCGATGTCCGCGGCGGCCTGTTGTTCGTGTGGCACGACCACGAGGGCAACCCGCCGCAGGAAGAAGTGCGGATCCCCGAGATCCCCGAATTCGCCAGCGACGACTGGACCGATTGGCGGTGGAACACGATGCTCATCGAGGGCAGCAACTGCCGCGAGATCATCGACAACGTCACCGACATGGCTCACTTCTTCTACATTCACTTCGGCCTGCCGACGTACTTCAAGAACGTGTTCGAGGGCCATATCGCGTCGCAGTACCTGCACAACGTGGGTCGGCCCGACATCGGCGGCATGGGCACGGCCTACGGTGAGGCACACCTGGATTCGGAGGCGTCGTACTTCGGGCCGTCGTTCATGATCAACTGGCTGCACAACAACTACGGCGGCTACAAGGCCGAGTCCATCCTGATCAACTGCCACTATCCGGTCAGCCAGGACGCATTCGTGCTGCAGTGGGGTGTGATCGTCGAAAAGCCCAAGGGCATGGACGATGCCACCACCGAGAAGCTGGCCGCGGCAATGACCGACGGTGTCAGCAAGGGCTTCATGCAGGACGTCGAGATCTGGAAGCACAAGACCCGAATCGACAACCCGCTGCTGGTCGAGGAAGACGGCGCGGTGTACCAGATGCGCCGTTGGTACCAGCAGTTCTATGTCGATGTCGCCGACGTGACTCCCGACATGACCGACCGCTTCGAGTTGGAGATCGACACCACCGCCGCCAACGAGAAATGGCACATCGAGGTGGAGGAGAACCTCCGGCAGCAACAGGCGGAGCAGGCGCCGACGCCATGAGGCCCGAGGTCGACGAGCTGGCCCGCTCGATGCTGCTGCTGCACGGGGTGCACGATGACGACGACGCGCACCCCGCCAGCAGTGGCCGCACGCCCGGAACGTGGTCCAAGGCACCGGATTTCGCGTCCGATCCACAGCGGGCGGCTGCGGTCCGGGAGGCCACCGAACGGGACCGGCAGCGGTACCTCACCTCGGGACTGGCCTCGGTGGACTGCCGGTTCTGCCACGTCACGGTCCAGGTCAAGAAGCTGGGTCCGGAACACACGTCGGTGCAGTGGAATTCGGAGGCGACGCAACGTTGTGCCGTGTTCACCGAACTGCGGGAATCCGGGGGCGACCCGGCACGGGCACGCTCATGCCCGCGTCTGACAGATAGCATCAGGCATGCTGTCGCCGAGGGTTGCCTGGAGGAGTTCTCCTCGGCGCCCTCGCCTGGCGACGGCTGAGGGTATGCCCCGCCGGGGATCGGTTCTGGTCCTCGGCCTGGCCCTTGCTCTCACCGGCTGTACCCGGGTGCTCGACCAGCCGCATCCACAGGCCGAGCACCCGGTGGCACCGATCCCTGCGGGACAGGTCCACGATCTGCTGAGTCCGCACGTCCAGGATCAGGACGGCAACCTGTTCACCACCGTGTCACCCGAAACATGCAGCGGGGTGGCCAGAGAGGTCGACCCTCCGTTCATCGCCGGCCATCAGCCGGCAGCCACCGACGGTGGGCACTGGGCCGACGAGGGCCGGGTGTACATCGAAGAGATGGTCGCGGTCTACCACCGAGACTTCGACCCCAAGGCCGCGCTTGCCGACGCCCGTCACACCATCGACTCGTGCCGCGACGTCACGTTCGCCGTCACCACGATGCGCGGCCAGCACTACACATTCACCCTGCTGCCACAGGCGAACTCGGGATCCCCGGACATCGCGCTGTGGTCGTTCCGCAGCCCTGACTGGGCGTGCGACAGCGCGTTCGTCGCCGCGCACAACGCCGCCATCGAGATCTCGACGTGCGGCGTTGTGGGCGGCTATGACGTGCTGTCACTGGCCCGCGAGGCGCTCAAACGGATCAACACCCTTGCCAACACCACGGTGTGAGGGCGGGCTCACAGCCCGGCGAAACGCTCCTTGACCTGCTCGGTGGTCAACCCATAGTCGGCCAAATCATAGGTGTGCTTGGGCGCGCGAGGTCCCTTCTTGCTGGCCTCGTTCACCGCGGTGACGGCGGCGCGAGCCGCATCGGTGTAAGGCAGGCCGAAGTGCTCGTACACGTTCTCCACGGTCGCGGTCGGGTCGGCGATGAACTCGAAGTAGTCGACATCGTAGAACTGTGCCGAATCATGCTTGGCACGTTCGGCATTGAACAATTCGAGACCACGCGACCAGGTCTCCAGCGCGTCTGCGCCGATCTGGGAGCCGGTGAAGCTGTTGGACCATCCTTCGGTGGTGTGCTGGGACAACGAGCACATCGAGGCCATGATGGTCTCGGCCGGCCGGTGGCACTGGATCACCAGGGCGTCGGGGTAGGTCGCGAACACCGCGTCCAGGGCGAACAGATGGCTGGGATTCTTGAGCACCCAACGCTTCTCCGGATCGTTGAGCCCGATCAGCTGCAGGTTTCGGCGGTGCCGCTGATACGGCCGGGTCCAGTCCTGCCCCGCGAGCCAGTGGGCGTAGGTGGGCAGGTGCGCGAGCGTCTCATACGACACCGAATGCAGCGACTGCCGCAGCAGCTGCCAGCATTCCTCCACTTCATCGGCGGTCATGAAGTGCAACCCGGTGTAATCCGGGTTCTCCTCGTGGTGCTGGTCGAAGCGGGCGGCCAGTTGTTGGTAAACCGGGTTGTCCGGCCAGGTTTCGCGAGGCGGCCGCGGTTGCGGGAACTCCGCGAGCCACATTTCCAAACCTTGGTGGTTGGGATCGGCAGTCAACAACCGGTGCAGCACCGTGGTTCCCGTACGCGGCAACCCGGTGACGAAGATCGGCCGCTCGACCGCCACATCGGCATGCTGCGGATATTGCTTCCAGGACGACTCACTGAGCAACCGCGCGACCAGCGCGTTGCGCAGGAAGAACCGGGACATCTTGCTGCCGAGTTCGGTGAGATCGGCGTCGCGCTGATACGACTCGAGCAGTACGCCCAAGGCTTCGCGGTAGTTGTCGTCGTCGGCCCCGAAATCGTCGAGGCCGGTGGCCTTGGTCGCCGAGGCGTGCAGATCCTCGACCGTGCCGACATTGGTCCGGACGTCAGTCATGGCTCGACTCCTTCTCGCTCCGGTCCTCGCTCGTACCTCGCTGCGATCCTCACTCGTCGTCGCCTTCGCGTCACGCTTTGTACTCCCCGCAGTTCACATCGAGTGCCTGGCCGGTGATACCGCTCGCCATGTCGCTGGCCAGGAACAGGATGGCCGACGCGACCTCGTCCTCGGTCGGCAGCCGCTTGAGATCCGAAGCGGCCGCTGTGGCCTTGTAGATCTCGTCGACCGTGGTGCCGTACTTGCCGGCCTGGTGAGCGAAGTAGCTCTCCAGCGTGCCACCCCAGATATAGCCCGGCAGAACGGAATTGACGCGGATGCCCTGATCACCCAGCTCGGTGGCCAGCGTCTGCGACATCGCGAGCAGTGCGGATTTGGCCATCTTGTACGCACCGTACTTGGCTTGTGAGTGCCGCACCACCATGGAGTTGACGTTGACGACCGAGCCGTTGGACTCGGCCAGCGCCGGCGTGAACGCCTGGATCAATCGCAGGGCACCGAACACCGTCAGCTCGATGGCCTCGCGCATGTGCTCGAACGTGGTGTTGGCGAAGGGCTTCATCGACGGCACCCGAAACGCGTTGTTGATCAACACGTCAACCTTGCCGTAGGCCTCGTTCGCGGCCGACACCAGGTTGTTGACCTGATCGTCGTCGGTGATGTCGGTGCCCACCGCGATGGCGCGCCGACCCACGTCGGCGACCTGCTTGGCCACATCGTCGAGTCGTTCGACCGTGCGGGCAGCCAAAACCAGATCAGCCCCGGCCTCGGCGCACCGACGCGCCAGCGTGGTGCCCAGCGCCGGGCCGACCCCACTGATCACGACGACTCGGTCTTTCAGCAGTCCATCAAGCGTCACGGACATCTGCTACCCCAGCATCCTGTTGGCGATTTGCTTCTGACGCAGCGCAATCCGCTGCCGCCAGTCTTCTTGCGCGATCTTGTTGTGCTCGTAGTACGGCAAGGCGGCCTCGATTTTGGCGAGGTCCACCAGTTCCACTGTCGGGCCGTCGGCCTCGGTCAGCTCCCGCGACACCCGCTGCCAACGGAACTGCAGGAACCCCTTGGCATGGCCGAGGGTCTCCACCCAGTTGGTGACGCCGGGATTCTCGTCGGAGACGACGATGCGGATCTTGCCGTCCGGATCCGCTTGGGCCTGAGTACCGTTCAGCGAGGTCTGGTGGTTGATGTAGTCCAGCGAGATGTACCACAGGCTGCCCAGCTGGAAACCGAGGTACGGCGCGTCGGTGACAGGTAGCGTGATGACCATCGCCTGATCCGGCTTGAGGTCGTAGTGCCCCGCCGACGAGTACTGGGTGGCCAGACCGCCGGGCGTGAGCCGCGGCGGCACCATGGTGTTGACGGGAATGTTCATGTAGAACCACTGCGGGAACTGCAGCCACGTCTTGATCCGCTGCACGAGTTGCTTGCCCGCGGTGGCATAGCGCTTTTCGATCAATTCCCGGGTCAGCGCGGGCGGTGCGGTACCTGCGGTGTCGGTGCGGGCGATCGCCAGCGTGCCACGCCGCGCCGACCAGTCGTTGTAGACCTCACGGATCACCAACTGGGCGGGGCCTTTTGGCGTCACCCGCCATTCGAAGGTGCCGTCCTCGGCGATGTCGAGGGCCCGGTCGTCGAACGCGGTCTCACTGTCGGGCACGTTCGAGTCGGTGTATTCCCCGCCGAGCATCTGGAAGCTGAGATCCGTTGTGGTGCCGCGTGTTCCGGTCACGACGTACTCGTGACCCGCTTGTACCCGCGTACCGAAGTACAGCGTGTCCGGGTTGTCCAGTCCCATCTTGTTGAAGGGTCCGGTGCCCGACTGCAAGAACGGGTGGTCGCGGTCGTAGTCGAACGCGATGTGCGTACAGGCCGAGATGCCGCCCGCGAGGTATTGCAGGCCCTCGAGCAGATCAGCTTCGGATTCGATGTGCGGCGCCTCGCGGACCAGGCGCTCGGCCTCCGCGATGGCATCGGCAAGTGGTTGGGCGTACATCCGTCCCCGTCCTTGCGGTCCAATATTGAACCGTAGTGGTAGAGTTTCCGACCTGAGGTTAGAACGCGTTCTAGTTCGAGTCAATGTCGGAGGTCCCGGATGACGGTGGCGGAATCGGCAGGCCGTGCGTCGCCGCCCACAGCGCGGGTGGTTGCCATCCTGAATTTCCTGGCCGGGCATCCGCAGGAACACTTCGGTCTGTCCGAGCTTGCCCGCCGCGTCGGGCTGAGCAAGCCCACGTGTCTGGGCATCCTCACCACGCTGGCCCAGGCCGGCTACGTGATCCGTGACGCCCAGCACAAGACGTATCGGCTTGGGCCCGCGCTCATTTCCCTGGGCCACACCGCACAGGAATCGATGCGCGTGAGCCCCGGCGCACGCGATGAACTGCGCCGGCTCTCCGAGACGTTCAACGCCACCGCAGCCCTGTCAGGCGTGGTCGACGATCGCATCACCTTGCTGGAACTGGTGTCACCGCCCGGCACACCCGTCACCGTGCAGGTCGGTCAGAGCTATCCGTTCGCACCACCCGTCGGGCTGATGTTCGTGCTGTGGGACGACCGGGCCGTCAAGGAGTGGCTCGCCAAAGAGCCGACCATCCCGCTGCGCACCGACAGTGAGCGTCTCGACCGCGTCATCGCCGAATGCCGCACATCGGGGTACCTGGTGGAACGCCTCACCCCTGGCGGCCGACGCCTCTATGCACTGATGGCCGGTATGTCGAGCACCCTGCCCGACGAGCTGCGGGCACTGCTCGGCGAGCTGATCTCCGATATCGGTGAACGCGTTTATCTCCCAAGCGATGAGCCGCTTGCGCGAAGAGCAGACAACTCAGAATCGGATGCCGACACGGTCGACATCAGCGTCATCGCCGCGCCGGTCTTCGATCATCATCAACGCCAGGTGATGGTGGCTTCGCTGCAGATCGGCCGGGCCCTGTCCGACGCGGAGATCACCCGCCATGCCCGCGGACTGTGCGCCACTGCCGACGTGCTGACGGCCCAGTTGGGCGGCTCGAAGCCGACCGCCGCAGCGATCACCCGACAATGCGCGGGGCATACTGGATCCGGCGCGGACGACGAAGCGTGGAGGTAACCGTTGCGGCAGAAGCGAGTCACGCTCAGCGATGTCGCGCGCGAAGCCGGGGTTTCGATGACGACGGCGTCGTTCGTACTGTCACACCAGGATTCGAAACGCATCTCCGCCGCGACCCAGGACCGTGTGTGGGATGCGAGCCGCAAGCTCGGATACCGCCCCAACCTGGCGGCACGAAGCCTGCGGGTCAATTCGACGATGACGGTCGGGATGATCTCCGACCGCATCGCTGCCACGCAGTACGCCGGCGAGATGGTGCGCGGGGCCATCGACGCTGCCACCCGAGCAGGCCGGGTGCTGCTGATCGCCGAAACAGAAGACGAATCCGCCGGCGGTGCCGAGCATATCGAGGCGATGCTCGACCGGCAGGTCGACGGGCTCATATATGGATCCATGTACACGCGAGACGTCAAACCCCCTGCCTCACTGCGGTCGGTTCCCCATGTCTTCCTCAACTGCCTGTCACCCACGAAGACGGGCCCAGCAGTGATTCCCGACGAATGTGAAGCCGGAAAGCTAGCCGCCACAACACTTCTCGATAACGGCCATACCACTGGCGTCTACTACATCGGCGGGCGACACGTGACCACCGGCAGTCCTCGCGGGATCTTCGCCGGCCATGAGCGCGCACGGGGAATCGGCGAAGAATTCAGCGCCCGCGGCTTGTCTCTGGCCGGCACGACGGACTGCGAGTGGTTGCCGCCGGAGGGATACCGCGTCGCCCGCGAGGTGCTGCGTACCGGCCCGGTTCCAACCGCCTTCATCTGCGCCAACGACCGACTCGCGCTCGGGGTCTATCAGGCCCTGCAGGACGCGGCCCTCTCGGTCCCCGGTGACGTGTCGGTCATCTCATTCGACGATTCGGAGCTCGCCGCATGGCTACGCCCCGGACTCACCTCGATCGCACTTCCGCACTACGACATGGGCACCAAGGCAGTCGAGCTGCTGCTGGAGAACCGCACCGAGCCTGCGGTCCACCGCTGTCCGATGCCGCTCTCGACACGGGAGTCTGTCGGCCAGCGCCGCTGAATTCGCCCGAAAAACGAGACTTGCATCACACCGGTTACGGGGTGTAACTTCCTCGCGGAGTCAGTGCAGAATCGATTTAGCAGCTGGCAGGAAGGCCCGACCATGGCGAATGTCCGCACGCTGCTCAAGAACCCTGCCTACCTCCAAAGCTCGACGACCTTGCTGCTGTTCTTCGCGTCGTGGGGCGTCTGGTGGTCGTTCTTCCAGATCTGGCTGACCAACAAGGACACGGGACTCGGCCTCAACGGCCAACAGGTGGGCACCGTGTACTCGGTCAACTCGTTGGCGACGCTTGTCGTGATGTTCTTGTACGGCACTGTCCAGGACAAACTCGGCCTCAAACGCACTCTCACGATCATGGCGTCCGCTGTGATGGCGGGCCTCGCGCCGTTCTTCATCTTTGTGTACGAGCCCCTGCTGCGCGCATCATTCGGTTGGGGCGTCGCCGTGGGCGCTTTCGTCATACCGTTCGGCTACATGGCCGCGGCCGGCCTGCTCGAAGCATTCTCCGAGCGCATGAGCCGCACCTACGGTTTCGAATACGGCCAGGCTCGCGGTTGGGGGTCGTTCGGCTACGCGATCGCCGCTCTGATGGCCGGCTTCCTGTTCACCATCAATCCCGTCCTCAACTTCATCGCGGGCTCGATCTTCGGTGTCCTGTGCCTGTTGGTACAGCTGATGTGGAAGACCGACAAGGTCCCGCCGGCTCCCGGCCACACCGCACGCCCGAAGACACCCAGCGTGCGTGAGATGGCAAGTGTGCTGAAAATGCCACGGCTGTGGGTGATCATCGCGTTCGTACTGTTCAGTTGGACCTTCTACAACCTCTACGACCAGCAGATGTTCCCGGACTTCTACACCAGCCTGTTCGAATCCAAGGAACGTGGTGAACAGGTCTACGGCGTGCTGAACTCGATCCAGGTATTCGTCGAGGCGGCGATGATGATGCTCGTCCCGATCCTCATGCGGAAAGTGGGTGTCCGGAACACGCTTCTCCTCGGAGTCTCGGTCATGTGTCTGCGCATCCTCGGTTCCGCTGTCTTCGACGATGCGGTCCTGGTGTCCATCGTGAAGATGTTTCATTCCGTCGAGGTGCCGCTGTTCATCCTCGGTATCTTCCGCTACATCACGCTGCATTTCCCGGCAAACCTCTCGGCAACGCTGTATCTGGTCGGGTTCGAGGTGGCCGCGCAGGTCGGCAACGTCATGCTGTCCCGCCCCTTGGGCTCCCTGCGTGACGCAATCGGTTATCAGCCAACGTTCTATGTCATTTCGGCGGCAGTATTCCTGGCCGGCACCTGGGCCTTCTTCGCGCTCAAACGTGACGACCAGGATGTCGAAGGCGATCCGTTCGTAGGCGCCTCAGAGAAGGCACCGGCAGGTGCGGGCACGTGATGGACCAACAGCCGGCCCGCGCAGAGCACGGAGTTGATGAACTCCGGTCGTCCCGAAATGACCGCTGGTACCCCAGTTTCCATATCACGGCACCTGCGGGCTGGATCAATGATCCGAACGGCCTCTCCTACTTCAAAGGCCGGTATCACGTGTACTTCCAGCATCATCCGTACACCAGCGATTGGGGGCTGATGCACTGGGGCCACGTCAGTAGTGCCGACATGGTCACATGGCGCCACGAGCCGATCGCCTTGGCCCCGAGCACCGAAGAGGATCGCGACGGCGTGTTCTCCGGATCAGCGGTGGTCTCCGGCGACGACGAGTTGCTGGTCTATTACACCGGACACCGCTGGCGCAACGGTGTCAACGAGGACGAGGGCAGCCTGCAGGTCCAGTGCATGGCTGTGAGCGATGACGGCATCTCGTTCGACAAGCAGGGCGTTGTGATCGACTGCCCGGAAAACCTCCTGCACTTTCGCGATCCCAAGGTTTGGCGCATGCGTGATCGCGGATACATGACCGTCGGTGCGTGCTCATCGGACAACCGAGGCGAGATCTGGCTCTACACATCGGAGAACATGCGGAATTGGGAATTCGACCGCGTGCTCTATCGCGATCCAGATCCGCAAACCTTCATGGTGGAATGCCCGGACCTGTTCCCGCTCGGCGACAAATGGGTCCTCACCTTTTGTCCCATGGGCCCTGAACCCAGGCAGTACCTGGGCCGCAATACGCACAACGCAGGCTACATCGTCGGGAACTGGTCACCGGGTGAGGAGTTTCATCGGCTGACCGACTACCGGCCCATGGACTGGGGCGCCAATTACTATGCACCGCAGAGCTTTCAAGCTCCAGACGGACGCCGGATAGCGCTGGCGTGGATGGGCTCGTTCGGAATCCCCCCGGCCTCCCAGATCACAGACGGATGGTCCGGGCAGCTGACGGTGCACCGGGAACTCACGCTGAGCGCCGACAACCGGCTGCTCGCGCAGCCGATCGATGAGCTCACCAAGCTGCGGCTGACCAGCCAAGACTTCGGTGCAGTGACATTGGGGCCCAACGAACTACGGGTGCTGGCCGAGAATATCGACGCCGCCGAGGTCGAGATGGAGGTCGATCTGACCGAGTCGACGGCCGAACGCGTCGGCCTGGCAGTCAACAAGACCCCGGACGGCCACGAAACCCTGGTCGGCTACGACGATCTCGCGCAGAGAGTGTTCGTCGACCGCCGCAACTCCGGTCACGGGGACCGGGGCTACCGCGCAGCACCCTGTCCAACCGGCCCGGTCAGACTGCGGGTGTTCATCGACCGCGGGTCGGTAGAGGTGTTCGTCAACGACGGTGCCGAGACCGTGTCGTCGTTGATCTTCGCCGCGGACGGCCCACGGTCGATCGAGTTGTACACAGAATCGGGGGTTGCGACGATCCGCCGACTCGTCGTGCATCGACTCGGAACAATCTGGGATGGCGCACGCTAGTTCGTGCTGGCCAGCACGAACGGCAACACCTCGGGCGCGCCGGCGTCGCGCAGCACGCGCGCGGCCATCGTGAGGGTCCACCCGGTGTCGGTCATGTCGTCGACCATGAGGATGGGACCGTCGGGGAACTGGAATTGCGGCCACTCCCAGGACCCGTTCAGCGCCGCCACCCGGTAGGCCGAGTTCGCGGCGGTCACGGGCCGGCGGTCGGGCGCATAGCGCAGCGTGCCCAGATCGGTCAGCCGGCCCAGCTGAGCCAGTCTCTGTGCGGTCGAGCGGATCAGCACAGGATGGCTCTCCGAATCCAGACCGATGACGGCGACGGGCCGGTTCTCCCAGTTCCAGGCCTTCAGCACCGCGACCGCCGCCTGCACCACCTCCTCGGGCACCTCCTGGTCCGGCTCGGCCAGCAGTTTTCGCAACCGCGCGCCCCAACCGAGATCGGTGAGGCGGCCGATGGCCCGCCCCGGCGCGGCGCCGTCGTTGATGCGGCCCGACAGGGCCACACCCAGGGACGCCAGGCCCGACGGCCACTGCTTGCGGGGTGCCACGGCAACCCCAGGCCGCCGCAGCCGCTCCCGAGTGCTGGTCAGGGTGGCCTCGTCGACCGCGGCCTCGTAGCGGGAGCCGGTGCAGTTGTCGCAGCGGCCGCACCGCTGCCCCGGCTGGAGTTCGGGATCGTCGAGTTGCCCACGCAGAAACGCCATGCGGCAACCGTCGGTGTCGAGATAGTCGAGCATGGCCTGCTGCTCACGTTTCCGCGCCTCGTCCAGCGCGCGGTAGCGCTCCTCGTCGTAGCTCCACGGCTCTCCGGTGCAGATCCACCCGCCCTTGACCCGGCGCACCGCGCCGTCCACGTCGAGCACCTTGAGCACCATCTCCAGGCGTGATCGGTTGAGATCGACCAGAGTTTCCAGCGCGGGAGCCGACTGCGGACGCTCGGGATCGAGTGCACGAATCACATTGCGCACCATGGATTCCGACGGGAAGGCCACGGAGGCGAAGTACCGCCACACATCCTGGTCTTCGACGCCGGGCAGCAGGATCACTTCCGCGCTGGCCGTGGCACGGCCGGCCCGACCGACCTGCTGGTAGTACGCGATCGGTGACGACGGCGCCCCCAGGTGCACCACGAAGCCGAGGTCGGGCTTGTCGAACCCCATACCGAGCGCCGATGTCGCGACAAGGGCTTTGACCTGGTTGTCCAGCAGGTCGGCCTCCAGCTGTTCCCGCTCGGCGGGGTCGGTGGACCCGGTGTAGGCCGCCACCTTGTGCCCCTGCTCGGACAGCAGGGCAGCCACGTCGTGGGCCTGGGCCACGGTCAGGGTGTAGATGATGCCGGACCCCGGGAGCGAATCCACTTGTGCGGCAATCCACGCCGCCCGCTGTGCGGGATTGCCCGCCTTGACCACCGACAACCGCAGTGACTCGCGGTCCAGCCCGCCGCGCAGCACCAGCGTGTCACGACCGCCGACGCCGAGCTGGGCTGCCACATCATTGACTACCCTGTCGTTTGCGGTCGCGGTGGTGGCCAGCACCGGGATCTCGGCACCGAGTTCGGCGATCAGTGTGCGGATGCGTCGATAGTCGGGGCGGAAGTCATGCCCCCAGTCGGACACGCAGTGCGCCTCGTCAACCACCACCAGGCCGGCATCAGCCGCGAGCGCGGGCAAAACGTTGTCTCGAAAGTCGGGGTTGTTCAACCGTTCCGGGCTCACCAGAAGGACGTCGAGTTCACCTGCGGCGACCCGTTGATGGATCGCGTCCCATTCGGTGACATTGCCGGAGTTGATGGTCGCGGCGGCCACCCCGGCGCGCTCGGCGGCCGCGACCTGGTTGCGCATCAAGGCCAGCAGCGGCGACACGATCACCGTCGGACCGTGGCCGCTGCTGCGCAGCAGCTTGGCCGCGATGAAGTACACCGCCGACTTGCCCCACCCGGTGCGCTGCACGACCAGGGCCTGGCGGCGTTGCACCACGAGCGCCTCGATCGCGGTCCACTGGTCATCACGCAGCACAGCGGCAGGCCCGGCCAGTTGTTCGAGGATGGTCTGGGCCTGTTCGCGGGTTGTCATGCCTCCATACTGCCGAGGCACCCTGACAGCTACTCATCGCGCATCGAGCCACCGGGAGCCGGGCGGCAATCAGTGGTCGACCGATGCTCTCTGCACACCAGCCTGCGCAGCCTGCCAGCGCCGCGGCGGCTGACCGTGGTGGCGCTGAAACGCCGTGGCGAAGGCGTATACCGAGCCATAACCGATCTGAGCGGCGATCTCGTCCAGCGTCGCTTCCGATGTGAGCAGAAGGTCCCGAGCCAACGTCATCCGCCAGTCCGTCAGATATTTCATCGGCGAATCCCCGACCACCTGCTGGAACGTCCGGGCGAAGGTGGCCCGGGACATATGGCCCAGCTTCGCCAATTCTTCTACAGTCCAAGGTTTTTCGGGCTCAGCGTGGATCACCTCGAGGATCGGCGCCAGACGCGCGTCGGATGCGCCGCGAAACCACGCGGGTGGGGTCGTGCTGCGGCTCAATCCTGCCCGCAACCCGAATACCACCAGAACGTCGAGCAGCCTGTCGAGCACCGTTTGACGTCCCGGATTCTCGTGCTGCAGTTCGCGCGACAGCAAGGCCACGACGGAGTGGATCGGATCGTCGATGTTCGCCGGCAGCGGCAACACCGACGGCAGCGCGTCGACCAGGCCGCGCCCGATATCTCCAGCGAAACGGTAAGCGCCGCAAAGAAAAACCGAGGCTCTATCGGACAGCGCCGCTTCGTCGGCGGGCTGCAGCGATCGGAATTCGTCCGGCAGCGCGCAGGGTGCGCCCGGCTCATGGGCGATGCAGTGATCGGGCCCACCGCGCACAAAGGCCAGATCTCCTGGCCGAAGCTCGACCGGATCACCGATCCCGTCAACCCATAACCAGGCGGTCCCCTGGACGACGGCATGAACGGCAAGCTGGATGGCACCCGGAAGCCGCAGCCCCCAGGGCGGGATCGCGGCGGACCGTGCGAACACACCCCCTATCGCGCGGGCACGCACCAGATGCTCTTGAAGAAGATCCACCGATTGAGCGTCTCGCACAAAGAAATGAGCGTCAAGACCATTGAGAAGCTCATTCAACGAGACGAACATGGATGCCATGGACGACAACGCAGACCGGCCCACACTGGTGCTCGGCGCGACCGGGAAAACCGGCTCACGGGTAGCCGCAAAGCTGACCCAGCAGGGCAGAGCTGTACGCACCGCCTCGCGCCACGGCAGCGACATCGCCTTCGACTGGGATGACACAACAACTTTCGCACCCGCACTTGCCGACGTCGGCGCCGTATACCTGGTTGCGCCCGTCATGCGGATGGACTACGCCGGCATCGTGTCCGGCTTCCTCGACCAAGCCGAGCAAGCCGGCGTCGACCACGTCACCTATCTCAGCGCGTACGCGATGGAGCTGGCCCCTGCGGACCTTCCAGTTCGCGCCGTAGAACTCGACCTGCTGTCTCGATCGGCGCTGACCACCTCGATCATCAGGCCTGCGTGGTTCATGCAGAACTTCAGCGAGAGCTTCCTGATTCCCGTCGACGACACGATCGCCGTGCCGAACGGCCAGGGCACCGAGGCGTACGTCCACACTGACGACATCGCCTCAGTCGCGGCCGCGACGCTGTCCAACCCCTCCGCGCACGCCGGTGCCGCCTATGCCCCCACCGGACCAGAAGCACTGACGGTGTCACAAGCAGCGCAACACATCTCGGCGGCTACTGGCCGCGCGATCACCTACCATCCGATCGCCCAGGACGGCTGGATCGACGCCATGATCGCCGCAGGCGTGCCCCGGGACTACACAACGATGTTGCGCCGGCTGACTTCAGCCATTGCCGACGGCAACGGCTCTCGCCCCAACGACGACGTCCTGAGCGTCACCGGGCGCCCACCGATCAGCTTCGGCGAGTTCGCCGCAGAAGCCGCACAAACCTGGAAGCAATCCACCCTGACCACACAATCGAGGAGTGCACGATGAAGACGTCCATCGAGAACCTCGACGATTTCACCGCGCTCGACCCGTTTTTTCGGATCATCGAGCAGGGGCTCGACGGGCTTGTGGAACCAGGCCATTTCTTCGACTTCATGGCAGATGACGTCGTCACCGAGTACGTGATCACGGTGCCGGGGTACCCGCCCCGGGTCGAAGGACGGCACGCGCTCGCGGAGCTCTACCGTCCCTACGGGACCGCGATGCAGCTCGACCGCTGTTTTGATCTGTCCGTGTACCACGATCCGCACCGGGGCGTCGCCATCCTGGAGTACGCGTCGGAAGGGCACACGGTCGACGGAAATCGGCCGTACGCCAACAGGTTCATCTCGGTGATCACGATCCGCAACCGAGAGGTCGTGCATTGGCGCGACTACCTCAACCCGGTCTCGGTGTTCAATGCGCTGGGCTGGCCGGATCGCTGAAACAAGCTGGGCCTTCCGGTCGCGGAAGGCCCAGCGCGGCAACCCTTTTCTTGTGGTCAGGCCTTGGTCTTTTCGGCTTCCTGTTCGCGTTTGATTTCCAGGGCGATGTCGATGAGCTGGTCTTCCTGGCCGCCGATCAGCTTGCGCTGCCCGGCCCGGTGCAGCAGCTGGTGCGCGGGCACCCCGTAGCGCTCGGACTGGCGGATGGCGTGCTTGAGGAAGCTGGAGTACACACCCGAGTAGCCCATGATCAGCGCATTGCGATCGAGCAGGCATTCGGCCGGCATCGCCGGAGCGACAACCTCTTCGGCAGCATCGGCGATGTCGAAGAAGTCGATCCCGGTCTTCACCCCGATCTTGTCGAACACCCCGATGAGCGCCTCGACCGGTGCGTTACCCGCCCCTGCCCCGAACCGGCGGCACGACCCGTCGATCTGCTTGGCACCCGCACGCACGGCCTCGATGGAGTTGGCGACACCTAGGCCGAGGTTCTCATGACCGTGAAAGCCGACCTGCGCATCGGAGCCGAGTTCGGCGACCAACGCCGCCACCCGGTCGGCCACCCCATCCAAGACCAGCGCACCGGCCGAATCGACGACATACACACACTGGCATCCGGCGTCGGCCATGATGCGGGCCTGCGCGGCGAGCTTCTCCGGGCTGATGGTGTGGCTCATCATCAGGAACCCCACGGTCTCCAGACCCAGCTCACGAGCCAGACCGAAGTGCTGGATCGACACGTCGGCCTCGGTGCAGTGCGTCGCGATCCGGCAGATCGACCCGCCGTTGTTCTGGGCTTCCTTGATGTCTTCCTTGGTGCCGACACCCGGCAGCATCAGGAACGCGATCTTGGCTTCCTTGGCCGTCTCGGCGGCCAGCTTGATCAACTCCTGCTCCGGGGTCTTGGAGAACCCGTAGTTGAAGCTCGAACCGCCCAGCCCGTCGCCGTGGGTCACCTCGATCACCGGCACCCCCGCGGCGTCCAGCGCCGCGACGATGGCACCCACCTCGTCCTTGGTGAACTGATGACGCTTGTGATGGCTCCCGTCGCGCAACGACGTATCGGTCATCCGGACGTCCCACACGGGGTTGAAGAAAATGTCAGCGGTCATCGGACTGCCTCCTCGACGCTGAGCGACTCTTTGGCGATCTCTTCGCCGACCTTGGTCGCCGCTGCGGTCATGATGTCCAGGTTTCCAGCGTAGGGCGGCAGGTAGTCGCCCGCACCCTCCACTTCCACGAAAATGGTGACGAGGTGGTTGCCCCCGTTGACCACCGACGGCTCGTCGAACTGCGGCTCGTTGAGCAGCCGGTAGCCCGGCACGTAGGTCTGCACCTCGGCCACCACATCCTTGATCGACGCCGTGATCGCGGCATGGTCAGCATCCTCGGGAATCGCGCAGAAGATGGTGTCGCGCATGATCATCGGCGGCTCGGCCGGGTTGAGGATGATGATCGCCTTACCCTTGCGGGCCCCACCGATATCGCGCACACCCGCACTGGTGGTCTTGGTGAACTCGTCGATGTTGGCCCGGGTGCCCGGCCCCGCCGAGGCCGACGACACCGACGCCACGATCTCGGCGTAGGGCACCTCGACGACACGGGAAACCGCGTAGACCATCGGGATGGTGGCCTGGCCACCACAGGTCACCATGTTGACATTGGGTGCGTCCAAATGTGCACGCAGATTCGCCGGCGGAATCACCCCGGGACCGACCGCGGCCGGGGTCAGGTCGATCGCGCGGATACCGGCCTCGGCGTAGCGCGGTGCGGCGTCGCGATGCACGTAGGCACTGGTGGCCTCGAACACCAGATCCGGCTTCTCGTCTTGGGCCAGCAGCCAATCCACGCCCTCGTGGCTGGTTTCCAAACCCAGCTTGCGTGCGCGGGCCAGGCCTTCGGACTGCGGATCGATGCCGATCATCCAGCGTGGCTCAAGCCATTCCGAACGCAGCAGTTTGTAGAGCAGATCGGTACTGATGTTGCCGGATCCAACGATCGCGACGGATGCCTTGTTCGGCATGTTCGCTCCTTATTCGAAACTCAGTCGTACTGAACCTAACCCGGCGAAGTCGGCGACGAAATCGCTGCCGGGAGGTGCATCTATCGCACGCGTGCACGAGCCCGGCAACACGATGTCACCGGCCTTCAGACGTACCCCGAAACCCTCCACCTTGCGGGCCAACCAGGCCACCGCGGTCACCGGATTGCCCAGCACCGCATCACTACGCCCCTCGGCGACCACCTCGCCGTGGTTGGTCAACACCGCATCGATATTGCGGATGTCCACGTCTTTCGGCGACACCCGCGCCTCGCCGAGCACCCATCCCGCCGACGACGCGTTATCAGCGATGGTGTCGCACAACTTGATCTGCCAATTGGTGATCCGGGTGTCGATCAATTCGATGGCAGGCGCGAACGCCGCCGTCGCCGCCAGCACATCCTCCTCGGTGCAACCCGCCCCGGGCAGATCGTCGGCCAGGATGAACCCCACCTCCACCTCCACCCGCGGATAGAGGTACTTCGACGACTTCACCGGCACATCCTCGAAAACCTGCATCTCGTCGAGCAGATGCCCGTAGTCCGGCTCGTCGACGCCCATCATGTCCTGCATCGCCTTGCTGGACAGGCCGACCTTGTGGCCGATCACCTTGGCGCCCGCAGCCACCCGCGCCCGGATGTTGATCAGCTGGATCTCGTAGGCATCCACCACATCGATGTCGCCGTACCGATCAGTCAGCGGGGTGGTCGGAACCTGGCTGCGCTCGGCCTGAGCCAGGTCTGCGGCCAGCTGATCACGAACCTCGACGCTAAGCATTGTGATGAAGTCCCCTCACTTGTTTGACCGGGACAGTTGTTGGATTGCCGGCCAATTCTATAACGTGTTCTACATGACTGGACAGGAGTATGACGTCGTCGTAGTCGGCAGCGGCGCTGCCGGCATGGTCGCCGCCCTCACAGCTGCCCACCAGGGCCTCTCGACAGTACTGGTAGAGAAGGCCCCGCACTATGGAGGTTCCACCGCGCGGTCCGGCGGCGGGGTGTGGATCCCGAACAACGAGATTCTCAAGCGTGATGGGGTCAAAGACACCCGAGACGCCGCGCGCACGTACCTCCATACGATCGTCGGCGACGTGGTGCCCGCCGAGAAGATCGACACCTATCTCGACCGTGGTCCGGAGATGTTGTCGTTCGTGCTGAAGAACTCGCCACTGAAGCTCTGCTGGGTGCCCGGGTACTCGGACTACTACCCCGAGACGCCAGGCGGTAAGCCCACCGGTCGTTCCGTGGAGCCCAAGCCCTTCAATGCCAAGAAGCTCGGCCCCGACCTGGACGGCCTGGAGCCGCCGTACGGCAAGGTGCCGATGAACATGGTCGTGATGCAGCAGGACTACGTGCGGCTCAACCAGCTCAAGCGTCATCCCCGCGGCGTGCTGCGCAGCCTCAAGGTCGGCATCCGGTCCATGTGGGCCAACGCCACCGGCAAGAACCTGGTCGGGATGGGTCGTGCCCTGATCGCGCCGCTGCGCATCGGGCTGCGCGACGCCGGTGTGCCGGTTCTGCTCAACACCGCGCTGACCGACCTCTACGTCGAGGACGGCGCGGTGCGCGGTATCTATGTGCGCACGGCAGGTTCACCGGAATCGGCTGAGCCGGAACTGATCCGGGCCCGGCGCGGTGTCATCCTCGGCAGCGGCGGGTTCGAACACAACGAACAGATGCGGGTCAAATACCAGCGCGCTCCGATCACGACCGAGTGGACCGTCGGCGCCAAGGCGAATACCGGCGACGGCATCATTGCCGCCGAAAAGCTCGGCGCGGCACTGGAACTCATGGAGGATGCGTGGTGGGGGCCGACGGTGCCGCTCGTCGACGCGCCGTGGTTCGCCCTCTCCGAACGCAATTCTCCCGGCTCCATCATCGTCAACATGTCCGGTAAGCGGTTCATGAACGAGTCCATGCCCTACGTCGAGGCCTGCCACCATATGTACGGCGGCCAGTACGGCCAGGGCCCCGGGCCCGGCGAGAATGTTCCGGCCTGGCTGGTCTTCGACCAGCAGTACCGCAACCGCTACATCTTTGCGGGACTGCAACCCGGACAGCGCATTCCGAAGCGGTGGCTGGAATCCGGCGTGGTGGTTTCAGCGCCGACGCTGGCCGAACTCGCAGACAAGATGGGGCTGCCTGCCGACGCATTCACCGAAACCGTCGAGCGGTTCAACGGCTTCGCCCGCACCGGCGTCGACGCCGACTTCAAGCGCGGCGACAGCGCGTACGACCGCTACTACGGCGACCCCACCAACAAGCCGAACCCCAACCTCGGCGAGATCAAGCACGGCCCGTTCTACGCGGCCAAGATGGTGCCCGGTGACCTCGGCACCAAGGGCGGTGTGCGCACCGATGTCCACGGCAGGGCGCTGCGCGACGACAACTCCGTCATCGAGGGCCTCTACGCCGCGGGTAACGTCAGCTCGCCGGTGATGGGGCACACCTACCCCGGCCCCGGCGGGACCATCGGCCCCGCGATGACATTCGGATACCTGGCGGCTCTCGATATCGCCGGAAAGGCCTGATATGCCCATCGATGTCGACAAAGCGCTGGCCGCTGAATTGGATCCCATCGAATTCTCGTGGACCAGCAGCGATATCCAGCTGTACCACCTGGGCCTCGGCGCCGGTGCCGACCCGATGGCCCAGCGCGAGCTGCGCTACCTGATCGACGACACACCCCAGGTGCTGCCGACTTTCGGCAACGTCGCGGCCAGCTTCCACATGACCGCACCGCCGACGGTGCAGTTCCCCGGCATCGACATCGAGCTGTCCAAAGTGCTGCACGCCAGCGAGGCGGTCAGCGTGCCGGGCCCGATCCCGCCCAGCGGAACCGCGAAGTCGATTCAGCGGTTCACCGAGATCTGGGACAAGGGCAAGGCCGCAGTCATCGTCAGCGAGACCACGGTGACCGATCCGGCAGGAACAGTGCTGTGGACCACCAAGCGGTCGATCTTCGCCCGCGGCGAAGGTGGCTTCGGCGGCGAACGCGGCCCATCGACGTCAGTCGAAATACCTGATCGTGCACCGGATCTCGAGGTACCGCTGCCCACGCTGCCGCAGCAGGCCCTGCTGTACCGGTTGTGTGGGGACCGCAATCCGCTGCACTCGGATCCTGCGTTCGCCGCGGCCGCCGGATTCGACCGGCCGATCCTGCACGGCCTGTGCACCTACGGCATCGGCTGCAAGGCCATCGTGGACAACCTGCTCGACGGCGACGTGACACAGGTGGCGAGCTACGGTGCCCGGTTCGCCGGTGTGGTGTTCCCGGGAGAAACGCTGCAGGCCAACATCTGGAAGGAAGACGGCAGGTTCGTCGGCGTGCTCACGGCACCGAGCCGCGACAACACCGTCGTGCTCTCCGGCGTCGAGCTTGTCCCGGCATAGTTGACGCCCGCCGCCGAGCCCCGCGAATTGCCCTGTCCGCCTATCTTTTCCAGATACCGCCCATGCGTTCGGCAACGGTCTTGCACCAACCCGCCGCGCCCGCAACCCCGCCGGTCGAGGATCGCCGAAGCGAACGCGGCCGATGTCACGACAGCTGGGTCTGAAATTCGCTATCGTTGTCGGATGCGTCACAGTGATTGCCAATGTGGTCATCAGCATTCGGCGCATCAGCACTACCGACGCGGCACTGATTGCGCGTTGTGTCCGTGCCGCCGATATCGGCCCAACACCTTCCGCGGCAAGCTGGGCGCAATGGCATCGCGCCTGGTACGCCGCGGTGGCGCAGAGCCGAATTCCTTGAATGGGCAATGATTTGTCGCTGTCGTCAGGGGCGCGCCCCGGCTCGACCGATGACCACTGCCACCGCAGTGGTGCCAGCCCGTCCGAGGGCTCTGAACTCGGGCGGATCGGTCGCCACATAGCGGAGCAGCCGTAGCCCTTCCCCCGCGGGCGGCTGCGGTTCAGGTCGACTTCGTCGCCAGGGCCGAACTTCGCTAGCATGACGGGCAGCGCGCACGGCAGCGCCAGTGAGTACAGCCAATATCGCGAAGTCGCCACGCGTACGGACACCGGGGAGCCCGTCTTGATTCCACGCCGACGGCGCCTCACGTCGATCCCCCGAGCACTGGCCGCGCTCGTCGGTGTGTTCGCCCTCACCTTCTCACCGTGGAGCGGGCTGGCGCAGTCCGAACCAGCAGCATCCAGTTGGTCCAGTGGCGCTTACCTCGGCACCTACGGCAATCGCCCGGCGGCAGAGAAGTTCGCCGCGTATCGGGGTCAAGATCTCGCGATCGTGAGCGTCTTCCTCGAACGCTCGACGTGGGACGCGCTGCGCAACGACACCTGGGGTGTCGAGAGGTACGCCGGGTTTCCGGGTCGGCTCTCGGTCGCGGTGCCGCTCATCCCGACGAACGAGTCGACCACCCTGGGCGCGATTGCCAACGGAACCCACGACGACGACTTCGTCCAGATAGCTCGCAACCTCGTTGCCCACAAGCGTGGCGACGCCGACATTCGGCTGGGCTGGGAATTCAATGGCGACTGGTACGGATGGTCAGCATGGGACCCGAAGTCCTTCGTTGCTGCGTATCGCAGGGTTGCCAAGATCTTCCGCCAGGAAAGCCCGGCGTTCACTCTTGACTGGAACGGCAACGCTGTGCAGTCGGCATCGGGCCACGACCCGTTCACGGAGAGCTACCCGGGCGACGACGTCGTCGATGTCGTCGGCGTGGATGCCTACGATTGGGCCGACAATGCAATCACCGACGGTGAGTCGTTCTCGCGGTGGCGCGACCAGCCGCACGGCATAGCCGCTTGGCTGTCGTTCGCCAGGGCCCACCACAAGCCTCTGGCGATCCCCGAATGGGGTGTCGTCGGTGGCACCGACGGCCAGGGCGACAATCCGGCCTACATCCGAGGAATGTACGAGTTCTTCCAGCAGAACCGCCCCGACATTGCGTACGAGGCCTACTTCAATCAGCAGGCCAGCCTGGCCAATTCGCTGATCGATCCGGTTCAGATGCCCGCATCCAGTGCCGTGTACGCCGAGCTGTGGCATCGCGCAGGCAGATGACCACCGACGTCACCGCGGGCATTGCGTAGCCAGCGGTAGAAACCGCATGGGATCGGCCAGATAGCGCACAGCTCGGTCAATGGTGTCGCTTTCAACGGCGTTGTCGTTGAACGAGATCGAGATGTTTCGGGTGTCGCCGATCCGACTGTTCAGAACAGTGACGGCGTGCGGCCCCGCGGTGTCGAGCAGAGCGGTGAGGGATCGATCACCGCCCATCCGCCACGGTGCGTCGTCGATCATTCGTACGGTGCCCAGATCCGAGTACATGACGTGAGCGGGCGCACCGGGCCGATAGGTCCTCGTCGGACCAAACGGACCGCGCCCGAACGGCAGCATGGCCCGTGCCGAGACCACAGCCATCCCCGCCAGCGGCACTGCCGCCATCACGAGGTCGCGTACCCGTGCGCTGACCGCGGGCAAGGTGTCGTCCGACGCAAACGGAACTTCGAGGCCGATGATGAAATTCCCGTTGGCCCTTTGCCGCCGGGCCAGGTAGCGCCGACAGTCGAAAGCCGTCATGACCCGGTCGGTCATCGACAACCCGGCCGCCTGCAGCGCTTGCCGAACGATGTACAACCACACTGCAGCGCTTCCCGGCGTGTCGGCCTGCGCGGACCGCCAGTCATGCACCGCGGCCTCCGCGTCGGCGTCGATGTGTGCGATCCGGACCGCAAACGAGGGAGACCAGGGCACCGGATCGTCTGCGCCACCACTGTCAGCCGGCCGTTGAAACCGCTGTTCTGCTGCGTATCGCACCGCCGGCCGGGCCCAGTGCGGATTCGCACCGAACGTCCGGATCACCGACCGCAGCAATGCCAGCGGTGTGTCGTTGTCGGTTGTCCACCGTGACATCCGCCCGCCGGAATGGTCGAACAACGCACCGATCAATTCGAGCGCGAAACGCGCGTCACCGAGACCATGGTCGACGTCGAGTGCGATATGTCGCTCTGAAGCATGGATCTCCAGGGCAGCCCGCGCTCCCGGCCGTCGACGAATGTGCTGCAACACTGCCGTCTTGCCGGCCGCTACCACCGACCGCGGCAATTCGCGCACCGCCACCAGTTCCGAAGGCGCGTATCGCCACAGCCGCGTCGCCGGATGCGGATCCAACGCCACCCTGGTGTGGGGTCCCGCCATGGCGATCCTGGCCAGTGCCTCCTCGAGCACGGAGGTATGCGGAACGTCGAGTTCGCCGAACAAGGCAACGAATCGTGCCCCAGCAAGCATCCGGTCGGTACCACTGGCCCATTGCCGCGACGGTGTCCGGCCATTCGCGATCATGAGGGCATCAGTCCCACCCGAGTAGCTCGCGCGCCGAACAGCACCCCGTCCACATTGTCGTCGGTCACCCTCAGAATCAACTCCGTCGCCCGGCTATCCACTCAGTTGTTTGCTGACCTCGGTTTCTGGTGATCGCCAGGATATCGACTCCACTGGGCAGACACGCCGCCAGAGGTGCGACTATGTGGGGTAGCGTCCAACGGTGCGGCGCTCGGAGGCTCGCAGAGATCGATTTCGCGTTCTATGGCGCAGGCAAACGAAGGGTGGACGACCATTGTGACGTGCCCGAATGGTCACGACAACCCCGTAAACACGCTGTTCTGTAGAGAATGCGCAACCCAGATCGTGGCGAAGACCGTCTGCGTCCACGGTCACCTCAATGACGACGACAACCGGTTCTGCGGCCAGTGCTCGGCTCCGGTCGCCGCTCCGACCCCGACGCCGTCTCAGACCGGACGGTGGAACGTCGACCCCACGACGCGCCATCAATACCGCTACTGGGACGGCGAAGCCTGGACCGAACATGTCGTCGACAACGGGGCGTTCGACACCGACCCCGTTCCGAAGCCCGAACCACGCCCGCGCACCCGCGCAGAAGTCTGGCTGCCCCGGGCAGCGGCGCTTGGAATGACCGTCGTGAGCGCATTGCTCGTTGTCGCAGCATTCAGCACGCTGCAATCCATCCGGAAGTCCGAACCGACGCCGGCCACGACAGCCGAGCCCATCCTCGCGCCCCAGACCCCGGCACCGGTACCGGCAGCGGCACCCCAGGCTCAACAGACCACACACCAACCGGGGCAGTTCGCCGTCATCGGTGCCTCGTGCCTCCCTGCCAGTCGCACAGCCGTCACTGCGGATAAATCTGTCGCGTATTGCGAACATGTGCAGGGCACGGAGTTCTTCGTGTGGTCGCTGGTCCGTGGCGAGATCACCTATCCGACCAGTGCTGACCCGAGTCAGTTGACGGATCCTCCGGTCGCGGTGTGCATGGAACAAACGGGACGGTCTCCGCAGGATTGCATCGAATACCTCCAGCGGCCAAGCGATCCTGGCGATGGCGGCCGTTAGGCAACGTGCGCGGGTCCCGGTCGGCTTCCTACTCGTCGTCCTGCTCGGCCTGGCGGTGGCGGGATGCAGCACAGGTGGTGGGGACGTATCGGCCGCGCAGCCGATAAGGACGCCGCCGCCCGACGTGGCCGCCGAAGCCTGGTCAGCCCGTGGACATGTGATCGAACGGACGCCGTTCAACCCGAACCTGAACGATCCGGTGATCGGCGACGCGTGGCGGGCGGTCTACACCTCGGTGTCCGGCGTTGACGGCCGGACGCGTGAGATTTCGGGCTCCTTCTTCATCCCGCACGGCGACCCGCCCCAAGGTGGTTGGCCAGTCATCTCCCTCGCACACGGAACGACGGGAATCGACAACGCATGCGGTCCCTCGACACATGCCGACCTGATGGGCTATCTCGGCGAGGTCCGCTCGTATCTGGCCGACGGGTATGCCGTCGCCATGACCGACTATGAGGGGCTCGGCTCGCCGGGCAGCCACCCGTACCTCGAACCGAAGTCCGCGGCGTTCAACGTCATCGACGCGGTACGCGCACTGCACGAACTCACCTCGACGGTGTCGCGACGGTGGGTTGCTGTCGGGACGTCACAAGGCGGCCAGGCGACGTGGGCCGCCGACGAACTGAACGCCTTCTACGGCGACGGCGTCGACCTGATCGGCAGTGTCGCGATGTCGCCTGCCGCGAACGTGACGGGTCTTGCCGACCTGGCATGGTCGGGACAGTTGACCAACGACCAGGAGATGTACTTCCCCCTGCTGATCGAGGGCGTGCAGCGGTACAACGCCGAGTTGGACCTCAGCCGATACGTGCATGGGCGGATTGCCGCCGGAATGGGTGTACTGGCCCAGTGCCGATCACCGGTCGGAGATTTGCTCAGCAAGGCCTACGCAGAAGAGGAACTCAAGCCGGACAGACGACGCGACGTCGATGCGCTGCGCCGGGCACTGCAGAGGATCGCGCTGCCGCAGCAGCCCGTCACCGTGCCCATGCTTGTGGTCTCCGGCGACAACGACCAGACCGTTCGGCCGCAGTGGGTGTCCGCGGCGGTGCAGCAAACCTGCGGGCTCGGCGGTCGAATCGAGCACGTGCAAATCCCAGGTGCCGGCCATGCCGAGCTGCCCCCCGACGCGGACAAAAAAGTACGGCAGTGGATAGCTGACCGTTTCGGCGACGTAGCCGCACCCTCCAACTGCGCCCCAAATCCCTGATCGCAGAGCCGAGAGCCCCGCATCATGCGGGATCGAACCTGAACCAGTCCACCAGCATCGTCGCCGGCCAAGGAGTGGTCGCATCCGGTTGGCCGGACGAATTGTCGCCGACAGAGATGTTCAAGATCGCGTACATCGGCTGATCGTCGAATACCCATTGCTGGTTGCTGGTCAGCATCGCCTTCGTGTAGGTGCCCAAGGTGGTGTTGTCGATGCCGATGACCACCTGGCCTGCCGATCGGCGCACCCAATAGGTGTGGAAGTCCGTGCTGAGGTCGGCGATCGGCCCCTGGGTACCGATCATGTAGTCGGCGGAAGCGCCGGCCGGGCGCTGCACCCACGGCCCGTGCAACGTTGTGTAGTAGTAGGTTGCGAGCTTGGGCAGCTCCATGAGATCGATTTCGCCGCACTGCGGCCAGCCGACGGTATCGACGTTCGATCCGAGCAGCCAGAATGCAGGCGAGATGCCTTTGCCCGACGGCATTTTGATGCGGGCCGACATCGTGCCGTACACCATGTTCACCTTGCCGCGCGTGACCAATCGGCCCGAGGTGTATCCCGTCGACGTCTTCAACGCCTGAATGATCAAGTTTCCGTTGCCGTCGAGGCGAATGTTCTGAGGGGAATTCGTGTAGTTCTGAAGTTGACCGTTGCTGTTCCACTGCCCGGTGTCGTAATCCCAATACTGGCTGCTGGGTTGGGTTCCGGCGGCGCCGACGAAGTCGTCGAACACTGCGCCTGCGGAGGTGCCGCCCGTCTGCACGGTCACCCGGTCGAGGCCGAGTGCACGGGAGCAGTTTCCTCTGCGATATGGGTTGGTGAAGGCCACGCTGAGCGTGTGCGTGCCGGCCTGAAGGGCGACAGTCATGCTGTAGTCCGCCCATGAAGTTGCCGAGACGGCTGTTGGAGATGTTGCCTTCCCGTCGATGGCCACCGTCATGGATGGCGCGCCCTTGCACAGTTGTCCCTTCGCCCGTATCGACAGGGCAGTTGCCGGGGACGACAGCGAAATATTCGTGGTCGCCTGTGCCGTTGTCCACAGTCCGAGGGCGGCGCCGCCAGAGGCAGTCGCGTCGGCGTACACACTGCCCGCCCCTACCGGAGTCACGACCATGGTCTCGGCTTCGAGTGTGCTGACCGCGGCCCCCGCCGGGGCAACCGGTGCCGCGAATACGGCAACCATGAGACTCACGAGAGCTAGGCGCGGATATCTCACAAGTACGCTCCATCGACGACAGCAAAGACACCCAGGCACATGCAGTCCGGCGATTCCCGCGCCAGCGGAATCAGTATCCCTACTATCGCTAACAGCACACCATTCACTTCGGTAACAGCTTGGCCGCATTTCGAACACTCCGCCTACCGGCACAACGTTTCGGCAGCAGAAGTCCGGCTACATCGGCCACAATTCGTCCCGTCAGCGCTGGGCGGCCTTCAGTCGTCTCAGCCCCTATTGTTTGTGCGTGCGCACTCGACCGAAACTGGCAATCGCACAGGCCGTTGCGGCGATGATGTTGGCCGCGTGCACCAACGCCTCGGTCAGCGATGCCACCCCTCGACCGGCGTCGCCGCCACCACCGTCGCCGTCGGACGTGTTCGACGGATTCGACGGCCCGGCCGGGTCCCGGCCCGACGCCAAGTTCTGGAGTTACGACCTTGGCAATCCCAGCCCCGACAACCACGAACTCCAGACCTATACCGACGCCCCCGCCAACATTCGCCGGGACGGCAGCGGAAACTTGATTATCGAGGCGTTGAAGACCCCCACCGGCTACACGTCAGGGCGCCTGACCACTCAAGGCAAGATTCCGATCGTGTACGGAACCATCTCCGCACGAATCAAGTTCCCGTCCGGCCAGGGAATCTGGCCGGCGTTCTGGATGCTCGGTTCAGACATCGACACTGCCGGCTGGCCGCAGTGCGGCGAGATCGACGTCATGGAACTCGTCAACACAGGCACCACCTACAACGTGACATTGCATGGGCCGCAAGGGAAGTCGGACTACTCCACCAACGGTCTGAGCAAGACCGGGCCGATCGCCGACCTCAGCAAGGATTTTCACGTCTACTGGGTGACGAGACAACCCGACAGCATCACCATCGGAGTCGACGGAACCGCGTTGGCAGACTTCACCCCATCGTCGCTACCAGAGGGGGCGACCTGGGTGTTCAACAAGCCGATGTACGCCGTGCTGAACGTGGCCGTGGGCGGAGACTGGCCCGGACCCCCGGACCAGTCGACCCACTTCCCGGCGACCATGCTGATCGACTGGTTCCGCTACACCCGTTGAAAACCCCACCCGACGCCTCGAATCACTTTGCTAGTCCGGCACGTTCGCGCGATATACTCCACCCGATGTCCAGCTATCGAGTTGCCCGCCCCAGCCGCAAGAGGCTCGCGTAATGAAGCGTCCTGACGATGTTTCGGCTGGAAATACGATTCCGATTCTGATGTACCACTCCGTCAGCGACTCTCCGGCCGCATCCATCCGCGGGCTGTCCGTTCGCCCCAAAGCGTTTGCCGAGCAGGTGACCTACCTCGCCCGCAACGGGTTCACCGGCCTGACGTTCGGTGAACTGTGCCGACTGCGACGATCCGGGGAGCCGCTGCCGCAGCGCCCTGTCGTCCTCACGTTCGACGACGGGTACGCCGACCTCGTCGAGGAAGCCCTGCCGGTGCTGACAAGCCATGGGTTCCCGGCGACAGTGTTCATCACGACCGGATGGCTCGACGACGCCGGTCAGCGGGCAGCCGGCACGCCGCCGGACCGCATGTTGACGTGGCGTCAGCTGACAATCCTGGAGCAGGCAGGCGTCGAGATCGGCGCGCACAGCCACAGCCATCCACAACTGGACCAGATCTCGGTCAAGCAACTGCGGGCCGAACTCGCAGATCCCAAGAGCCTCTTGGAAGAACACCTCGGCCATTCCGTCGCCACCCTGGCGTATCCGTACGGGTACTCCAACCGGAGGGTCCGGGAGATGTCGCTCGAACTCGGCTACCGTAACGGCGCAGGTGTGGTCAACGGAATCGCCTCACCGGCCAGCGACCCGTTCCGGGTTCCGCGGCTCACCGTTCGGCTGTCCACCTCGATCAACACCTTCGCCCAGACGGTCAATCAGCAACGAATCGGCGTGAACTACGCACCCACTCGCGCGCTGACGGCAGGCTACGCGGTGGTGCGTCGGAGCCGGTCGGCGCTGCGCGCCCTGCGGGACAGCACCGACGGCAGCTAGCCACTCGGCGGAAGTTCTTGGTATCCAAGAGTATCCGCTAGTGCGGCCGCACCCTATCGCGTGTGCGGGGCTTTCCGCCGCTGCTGCCGGACACTGCGGATATATGCCGGGACGCCTTCGCGCATGCCTTGCAGTTCCGCCCGCAACAGGCCCGGAGGAAATGTCGTCATCGTCGCGGTCCGGACGGCATCCTTTCCGCGGAGGCTGCGAACCGCATTGGGAACCAACCGGATCAACGAAAGCAGCAGCGCCGGACGGTGGACGATCAGGGCGAGGTAGTACCCGACGAGTCCGGTTCCGTAGCCATGCAGTTGGCTCTCGAGTTCAGCGACTGTTTCTCGGTGGTAGTGCCAGGTGATCGAGGTCGGCTGATACACCATGGTGTGTCGGGCGAGCAGCAACCGCGTGAAGGCATAGGTGTCTTCCGAGCCCTTGGCGGGAGTACCGGCGCCGAGTGCGACGTGAAAGCCGCCGATATCGGCCAGCACCTCACGGCGGAATGCCATGTTGGCACCCGCACCGAACGGCGGAAGCGGGTACAGCGGGCTCTGCGGATAGTCAGGGTCGAAGACTTCCCGCGTGAATCCGCGGCCTTTGCTGTGCCCACCGAATTGTTCGAACCAGTGTTGCGGTTCGGTCCTCAACTCGGCGGGAAGCACTGCACCCGAAACACATCCGACCGTGGGCAGAGTTGCGAACCCGCGCACCAGTTCGGCCAGCCAGTGCCGGTCGGGCACCTCGTCGTCGTCGATGAACGCGATGATGTCGGCCTGCGCGGCGCGCCAGCCGGTGTTGCGGGCCCATGAGAGCCCCGCCCGGGGCTCTCGGAGATACCGCACAGGAACCGAGACGTCCAGTGCAGCCAGGGCGGCGGGCACGGCATTCGGGTCGGCCGGCGCGTTGTCGACGACGACGATCTCGAAGTTCGGGTAGTCCTGATTAGCCACGCGCTCAACGCATTCCGCCAGACCGCTCGCACGATCACGCGTGCAGATGACCACCGAAACCTGCGGCGCGTCGCCGAGCAGCCGCTCACGGTCGATGGTGAAGGCCAGATCGGCCGGGTCGCATGCGACACCCTTCGCAGACAGCGTATCGATCACGGGTAACCCGCCGGCGGCCAGCCGGGTGTTGATGTCCGTGCCCAACGACTGCCAGACCGCGTCCACCAGTGCGCGTTCATCGTCGGCGCCGTCGAAATCGACGATCCCCAGCGGCTCCGACCCCAACCGCACGAGCAGACTGATGGGGCCGGGCCCGTCATCGGTGAAAAGGCCCGGGAGCGGTCCACTGACCTCCCATTCGGCGACGAGAATGGGGCGGAACGGCTCGGCTGCGTCTGCGGCCGGCCCTGCGCCCGCCCGCGGAGTCGCAGTCCGAGCGCCGATCACCATCTCGGTGACCATTCCGGCTGCGGTCACCAGCAGCCCGGCCACGATCGCCGCGCATCGCTGCAGATGCGTCACATCCAGATGGCGCAGCGCCAGGTAGAGCTCACGCAGACATCCCCGCGGTAGCACGCGAGATGCGTACCGCCGCTCGGCGGCGGTGCTGTCGTCGATGCCGACGAGCCGGGACAGCGCCGCTTTACCGCGGCCCTCGTTCCAGCACCGGGTGAGGAAGAAGGTCGGTGTGCTTCGGTCAGCCGGAACCTTGTGTGCCACAAGGGCCGCCGGTTCGTACATCCAGTGCCCGGACGGCACGGCCTGCCGTACCCGCAGACACAGGTCGGTGTCTTCCGGGCGGGAGACCCGGCCCGTCTTGCCGAATCCGGGGCGGAAGCCGTCGACGGCGTCGAACACCGTGCGTCGGATAGCCATGTTGCCGGTCCACACGTTCCGCATGGGTGCCGCGGCTTCGGGCATGCCGGTGTACGAAGCACCAACCACCCAGTAGAACTCACGCGGAAACCAGCGCGGCCGCTCGTCCGGCCAGGCCGGGGTGAGGCCTCCCCCGACCCCGACGACATCCTCGTCGTCGAAATGCCGGCACAGGGACCGCAGCCAATCCGGGGTGGCCACCGCGTCGTCATCGAGGAACACCACGATCTCGCCCCGGCTGGCCATCACCCCGGTATTGCGGGCGCCCGAGGCTCCTTGTGGCCCAGTGTTTTCCAGCACGGCGACGCCGCGCAGTTCGGCACGCGCCCGTTCGGCGAGGCCCGGGTTGTGGTCGATGACCAGGATCACCTCCAGTGCGCTCTGCGACTGGTTCAGCGCCGAGGTGACTGCCTCGACGGTGTCGGGCCAACGTTGTTCGGTGTAGGCCGCGATGATCACCGAGACCGACGGGCCGCCTTGCCGATACGTGTCAGCGGTGGTCTCGGTATCCGAGGGAGACGGTGGAGAAGTGAGGGTCATGCAAGGTCCTCTGCTGTCGGCACCGCGTGCGCGGCGCGCGTGGGAACTACCACCTGTGGGCTGTTGGTGCCCGTAACACGCTCTGCAGCCAATGATTTGAATCTGGCATAGAGGTCGTCGCCCCGGGCGACCTGGGCCCGGGCAGCCGCATGAATGCGGTCGCGCATGGCATCGTCGGCGTTCCAGGCTCGGTCGATAGCGTCAGTGAGTGCCTGCTCGAATCCCGGCCCGATCCGTATCGGTTGGCATCCGCCGGGGAACAGGGCCGCCAAGCCCTCGAACTTCCCGTCGTAGTAGCTCGAGCTGGTGATGCCCACCGCGGGTATCCCGGCCGCCAGCGCAAACACCGCGGCGTGGTAGCTGCCCGTCACCACCACCCGGCAACGGGCGATGGAAGCCTTCAATTCCTCGGGCGAACGGATGTCGGCGAACTCGTCATCCGTGCCGTTAGGCTCTCCGTCGACCGAGGTACGAACCGATCTCAAGTCCGATTGCGCTCCATAGCGGGACACAGGTAACGCGACCGTGGCGACGCTGCGGCTGTGCGCCGCTGCCCTTGCGACGCCGACGATCTGGCTCGCGAGGGTGGTGTCGACCGAGCTGTAGGACGCCACCCGCACGTTCATACCGATGGACATTCCCGCGCGGGGACGTGTCGCCGGCGTCGCCAACACCAAGGCATCGTCGCCGGTGACTTCTGCTCGGTTGAGGTCCACGCCATGCGCACGCAGGATCGAAGTGGACCGCGCCTGTTCGCGCAGACCGATGGTGGTCAGCCTCGGCATGGTCAGCCTGACAGCATGACTCAGCACCGGATGCGTCACCGGGCCGAGACCCTGACCGAACATCGCCGTCGGCTTGCCGAGGCGCTGCGCCATCGCGAGCACACTGAGCACCCCGGCCCCATGCCACCAGAACACATCGCTGATGAACCCGCCGCCGCTCGAGACGACCAGGTCTGCGCGCCGCACCGCGTCGAGTACCCGCAACGGCGCCGCACCCCCGGAAACCGCCGGCCCATTCGAGCGCGCCAGCAATGGCATCGCTGTCTTCCACATCTGCTCCGCTGCCAACTGACCCGACTTCGGAAGCACCGAAGCGCTTCGCCGGCCGACTATCGTGGAGGCGACGGCACTGACTTCCGGGCAGTACCGTTGCAGCTGGTCCGGCGACTCCGTGAAAACGTGGATGACCGCATCGGGCCACAAGGTTCTGAGCCGATGGATGCACGCCTGCAGCATGGCGATGTCACCGATGTTCAACAACGCGTAGCCGCTGTGATCCACCAATATGCGCAACGCGCCGTCTCCTCGCGAACTCGTGGGACTCTCGGCACGAAATGCCCTTCGCCCAGTCACCGGTCGTTTCATGCGCTCTCGCCACCGCCAACAGGTACTGCCGCCGGTCGCGCAGTGAACTGCCGTCGCGCAGCACGAATCGCGGGCCAGAAGAACATGGCCTCGACCACGGTCGCGGCACCCAACGCGATGCCGATTCCGGTGAGGCCACCCAGTTGCAGTCCGACCTCAGCCGCCCCCAGTTCCAAACCGGCACCGAGAATCGCCGCCCGCGCCGCCCTGCCGAGAGCACCTTGGGCCCGCCGCACCGCGATGTAGATCGACTTGATCGCGCTGGCAAATGTGCAAACCGCCATCGCGATCAAGCAGTACCGAGCGTCTTCGTACTGCCGCCCGAAGATTGCGAGCATCGGTAGGGCGAGGAAGGGCGCCCCGACGGCGGCCAGGATCGAGACCACAGCCGAAAGACGGATGGCGGTGTTGAGACCGGTCTCGAAGTGCTCCGGATTTCCACTGTGCAGAGCGAACATCGCGGTGGCCAGATGATTGGGCACGATCCAGATGAAGGTCGCCAGCAGCAATGCGGCGTAGAACGCAGCGTTGACTTCACTGCTCAGCTGGACGGCGACCAGCACCGGCAGGGCCAATCGCGGTGCCTGGGTGGCGACATTGACCCAGTGATGACCCGCCGCGGCCCGCCAGAGCGGGGAGAATCCTCGGACGGTCGGCGCAGTGGTCAGCCATTGATCAACTGCCTCGGTGCGCATCGCCAGAATGCCCAACGAGACGAGATTCCCCAACAGCCACACGGCGAAGATGATCTGTGGCGACATCCCGACGGCGAACGCCGCGAGGGGAAGTGCCGCCAGTTTCACAACCGAGAAGACCAGGTTCCGCGATACCTGCCGACCGCTTTGCTGAACACCGACCATGGCACCGTCGAGCACGATCGTCACGGTGCTGACCGCGGTGCCGACACCGAAGAGCACCACGCCAACCGGAGATGAGTACATCCACTCGCTGTGCCCGAAACCGTTCTGTACGAGGGCATATCCCGCCGCACCCAGCAGCCCCACGGCACCGGCGGCACCCACACAGGTCACCACCAGGCGCCGGACATCCGGACCATCGCGACGAGGGAGTTCGGCGATCAGCAGCGTGTGCAGACCCAGCGTGGCGAATGTGGCGATGAACTGCATGGCCGAGATGATCGCCGCCGACCGGCCGACCGTTTCGGCGCTCGCGATATGAGCGGCCAAGGCCCAAAACGCGAAACCCAGCGTTGCGGTCACCACCGTGGTGCTGCACAGTGCGGCCGCGATGGTGAGCACCAGCGCTGACCCTGACTTCGGCGACTTGCGGCGCCTCGTATCGGAACTCACGGCGTTGCTATTGCTTGTCAATCCACACCGTCCGATACGGCTCGCCCGTTGCGTCACCCCGGTACACCGACGCCTCCGCTTTCGCGCCCTCTACCGGGATCGTCTGTGTCCACTCCTCGTCGGGTCGCAGCGTCACCTGTCCGGTCATCACCCGCTTGCCCGTGTCCAAGACGACTGTGAAGTTCTCGACAGCCGATTCGTGGCTCTTGATGCCGACAACCGCGCGGCTGGCACCAGCGGGTAGCTGCGTGGGATTGTCTGGGACGAGCCAGAGTTCGGTGAATGGGCGGTCTTGGTTCTTGCTGCTGAGCGAGATGACGATCGCCGCAGTGAGCAGCAGCAGCGCCGTGAGCACCTTCATACCCACGGTGAGCGACGGGATCGGGACTCGTACGCGCGGTATCGGAGCCCGAGGACCGCGCAGCCGCGCCAGTGCCGCCGAGAGAAGTGTCGTCACAAGGGCGAAGGTCACCCAGTTGAACGAAACCAGACCCGATGGCAGGTAGTCGAGCAGTACGCCACCGATGACGCCGACACCCATGGCACACGCCGTCACCGCCGTGAACCAGGCTGTGGTGCTCACTCGCCGAGGCATCACCGCACCTGCCAACGCGGCACCCGCGAGTACGAAGCAGAGCACCGTTGCTGCAAGGTGCCCAACGATATTGGGGAAGATGGGCAGGACCGCGGCGACGTAGCAGGCCACTGCGGCCACCGCGACCCCGTCGGTCCATGACAATTTCTGTCGCGTGATCACGGCTGCACCCACCGCAGATCGTAGAAGCGGTCATAGCCCGAGTCGTAGATCCGGGAGATCCCGCGAACCTTGTCGAACTTCAACAGAAGCTCCTTCTCGATCGGCTTTCTGTCGGCCCCCTTGTTGATGTCCGCTGCAAAGTAGTTGCCCGTGATCGGCGACTGCTCTGTCATGCGCAAGTCGACATCGAGATACACCGCAGACTCACTACGGACCACTGCGAGATTCTCGGGCGTGAAGTAGTCGGTGTAGTACAGGGATTCCGGGTCGCGGATCGGGTCGAGTTCCGCCAGGGTCGACAAGAGGGTGAGCGACGCCGTATCCCCGAAGAACCGCGCACCGGGCGAGAGGTAGGCATCCGCCCATTCGGCCCGGCTCGTGCCGACGGCGTCGATACCGCTGGCGAAACCGTCGATCCAGAATTTGCCCGGCAGTCGCTGGAACCACTCCGGGAGGCTCGCGACAACCGAGGCCAGGAACAGGATGATCGTCAACGCAATCGCCAAGACCATTCGGCTCACCGTTTGAACCGCACGTCTGTGCGCGCCTGGCCTGACGACGACGAGGTGTTCGAGCGCAATCGCCATCGCGACCGCCGTGAACATCGTCGTGAACGTGAGCATTCGGGCCGACAGTTCAGGACCGTTCTCCACCAGCAGACGGGTCGCGAGCACGAGACTGTACGAACCCGCCGCGGCCGCAATGAAACTCCGCTCCAGCGGCTGCCGCCCACGCGCCAGCCGCACACTCACCGCCAAAAGCCCGAGCGTCACCAGAACACCCAACGGGGACATCGCACGGTCGAACAACGGTGTCGGCGGCCGAGGAAGCGACATCTGCCCGTCGAATTCCCACAGTTTGGAGAGGGCGGACAGGATCTGGTCGCCGGGACTGCTGAGGTAATCCAGTGTGGCCGGAGCGAAGAAGTGTATCCACAACCAGAACACCGCCATGGCTGCCACTGCACACGCAGCCAGCCGGGGCGCCAACGGCCGGCTGGCGCGGAAAACCGCAGTGGCAGCGGCCATGCCGGCGAGCACAGCAGCCGTCGCCAGGATCGACACGTGATGTGTGATGGTCACGACGGCGCAACACGCCACCACGCCGGTGAAACTGAGCAAGCGGCCGGACCGCCGGGTGGCAAAACGGATCGCGAGAACGACGGCCAGCACCAAGAAGGGCAGCGCCAACGTCTCATAGAGAAACGACGTGTCGAAGTACGCAGCATGCGGATTGAGCATGTACAGCACGACCGAAAGGCACGCCACCCGAGACGATCCGGTCACCTCGCGGAACAGCAGCAACAGCGCCGTCGCGGTCAAGACATGGCTGATGCTGGCAACCAGCACCCCGGCCAGGAACGGACTGGCCGAGGACACCTGGGCCAGCTCGGCTGTGACGTTTTCCAAGCCTGGATATTGGGGACTGATCGGCAGGGCGTAACTCGGCTGAAAAAGATGGTGGGAGGCGAGAACGTTCTCCAGGGAACGTAGATGCTGAAGCTCATCCGAAAAGGTGAAGGCGTGCGGGCTGTATGCCCACCGAACAACCGCCTGCGCGACCGCGAACCAAATCGCCAAGAACGCACGATCACGAGCGGAGGTGGACCCGTGCAAGATGCGGGCCACCACGTAAACGAATACGAGAAGCTGCCCAGCCCACATCAACGGCGCCGCATAGCTCACGCCTCCGCGCGAACGTGCGTACGCCAAGGCGACGAGCAGCACCCCACCCGCAACGATCAACGCAGCATCCGGTATCACGCTGCGCACCTGCGGATCCCGCGTATCACGGTCCGGCCGGGAAGCTGCGGGCATTTCATCGGCCTGCGGCCGTGCCCGATCAAGAACGGCTGCCATTACCTTCCCACTCCATGACGGCGAGCACCATCTAGGGCCTCACATAGCGGCCCACGATTGGCATCACTCCGCGACGGTTCCGCCGTCGACGGCGCAGACATTTCTGGTCCTTCTCATTGCCTCATTGCGATGAGATCACTTGGATTTCTTCGGTCGATCGTGCGGTGCCGCGCCGACCGTATTCGCTGAATTCACGCTGGATCGTGGCCAGTACCCGCAGCCCGTCGCTGACCGCATTGAGATTGCTCACGCCGTGAATACGGCTGGATTCGTAACTGGCGACCTCGACAATCTTGGCACCGTGGGCAGCCAGTCGCACATTGATCAGGGTCTCGACCTCGAACCCGTCGCCCCACTGCGGCCCGTCGGCTGCCACGTCGGGCATGCGGATGACGTCCAGGCAACGTCGCCAGAACGCGTTGTATCCGTAGCAGAGGTCGGTGTAATCCATGTCGAAGAGAACGTTCACCAGATGATTCAGGAACCGGTTGCCCATGCGCCTGATCCTGGTGATGTCCGCGCTGCCGCCGCCCTCGGTGAAACGCGATCCCTTGGCGAAGTCCGCACCGGCGACCAAAGTTTCGACGAACAGCGGGATTTCGGCCGGATCCGTACTTCCGTCGGCATCGATCATCACGATGATGTCGCCGGTTGCCACCTCGAATCCGCACGCCAGGGCGTTGCCCTTACCCCGTCGAGTCTGGCGAACGTGAACCCCGTCGGGCCAGAGGCGCCGCGCGACCCTCGCAGTGTCGTCCCGAGAATCGCCGTTGACAACCACGATTTCGTCGATCCCCGACGGCATCCGTTGAGCGACATACGGGAGGTTTTTTTCCTCGTTCAGCGCGGGAATTATCACCGAAACAGTCGACCGCGCTACGGCGTCTCTCATGCTCACGACATTTTGCATCTATTGCGTTCTTTCGTCGTCACGGATGAATGTGAATGCGGAGTGACAAGGCGGCTTGGGCAGCGGCGGGCAGGCCTCGGTCGAGACGCGTCGACGCGTGCCGCGTCGACGTGCCAAGACTTCCTGCGCGCGTTGGGAATCCGCTGCCCTGTTGATGAGGCAAGCGCGACAGCGGAATGCGACACACCAGAAGCTCAGACGCGGCAACGCAGTCAGCCACAGTCCCTCCTCAATTGGGCACGGAGCGACGTCGCTCATGTTCTGGTTACGCACGGACAGTTAGCTGCACTTCGGCGAGAGCAAGGTCGCTCGTACGCGTGGACAGTATCTTTCCTTAGAATTGCAGTTCTGGCAAATGATAGAGCGGATTGCACGCGATGTCCCGCCCAGCGGAAGGTCTTGGCCCATTACCGCAGACAGGACGCCTGGCTGCGTCATCCGATCGGTGGACAGCTAGTCGCACTTCGTCATGATCATTCATTTTTAGTTAATTTTGGACTCAAGTAAATTATGAGAGAAGGCTAGATGCCGCCGGGCGATCCCCAGCTCGCAGCGTTGCTCCTGGGTCGCCGACAGCGGACAGGCGAAAACGATGGACACTCCGCCCCGCTGTCAGCCCGGGCCGGCTTGAGGATGCCCTGTCGTCCCAGTCGCCGACGCCCGCGATGCGGACCGGGCCCGGCGGAACTCTCGCAGCACCGTTGACAGCACCCGAAGGCCATCCGAAATCGCGGTCGCGGTGCCGTATTCCGAGATGCGGCCGGCGTCGCGGCTGGGCACCTCGACAATCTTGGCCCCGCGGGCGGCCAGGCGGACGTTGATCAGTGTTTCGATCTCGAATCCATCACCCCATTGCGGCACGCTGACCGCAATATCCGGCATGTCGATGACGTCGAGGCAGTGGCGCCAGAATGCACTGAAGCCGTAACACACGTCGGTGTAATCCGCCCGGAAGAGGACGTTCACCACACCATTCAGAACTTTGTTCCCTGCCGCCCTCAGCCATGTGATGTCCGTACCCCGACCGCCGTGGGCAAACCTGGACCCCTTGGCGAAATCCGCGCCGGCAACAAGAGCCTCGACAAGGCGGGGAATCTCGGCCGGATCGGCGCTTCCGTCGGCATCGAGTGTGACGATGACATCCCCGGAGGCTGCCGCGAATCCGCATGCCAGGGCATTGCCCTTGCCGCGTCGACTCTGCCGCAGATGAGTTGCGTTCGGCCACAACCGGCGTCCCGCTGCGGTCGTGTCGTCCTGCGAATCCCCTGTGACAACGATGATCTCATCGATCTCGGGAGGCATACCTTCGGCAATGAGCGGCAGGTTACGTTCCTCGTTCAGGGCGGGAATGACCACCGAAACCGACGGCCGGATGACAGCGTTCATGCAGGCACAGCCGTTGTCTGAGGCATGCGCGAACGACCGTCGGGTGGCTGCGAAACGTCACACGCAACAGCTGTTGGCAACCCGTGAGCGCCCCGGTGGTGGCGTCCCAATTTCAACTCCGTCTGTACAGGCGATAGCACCCCCACCCAGAGCATCTGGACTATCGAATCGGCCGAGACAGGCCTCCCCCGAAGGCAATTGAGCCGGCGCGGAGGATCGTTGGCTACTTCGCGCTGCTCCACCACCGTGCTCGCATGTTCGCGCCAAAGCAATCGTGCGGCGCGCCGGCGTAAACCTCTCTTCACTCACAACAACTGACAGCAATCGCAACCTGTGAGCGCCCGACGTGGGCCACCCGCAGGACGTCAAAGTTAGCAACATTTCGCGATTTTGCAACCGATACCAGCGGGCACGGGTATCCAGCCCGACACTCGATCGGGCCGAAAGAAACATTGCACGCCATAGGGTATTTCGACATTCGCACAAGGCCTGCCGACGCGAGCACTGGCCTGAAGCCACCCAACAAACCGACACGCTGATGCAAATCTGGCAAATTTGATGATGCGTGACACATCGCCGCGGTCCTGTGCCGGTCACCGAAGAGCAAACAGCAGGTGATGGATTCGGCGCTGACGCCGACTCACGCTCAGTGCGACGGCGATAACGGCGCGGCCACCGAGTCCTGGGTTCCACACGGCACACTGCCTTCAAACGGCAGCCACGGTCCGAACGGTGCTGAGATCACGGTTGGCACAGCGGCTTCAGCGGACAGCTGACCGGCAATCAGCGGCTGGGCGACCGAACCCGGAAAGCTACCGGGCTGCACTCACATACGACGCGACAAGTCTCCACCGTCGTACCGCTGCGGTGGCTGATGCGGAGCCACCGGCGCGGCAGGCGGCGGGGCGGCCGGAGCCTGGTGCGGGGCCACCGGAGCCGGCCCGGCGCTCGGGCGCCTCTCACTCGGCCCGGCGCCTGCATTGTGCGGGGCTGCGGGGGCTTGGTGGGCGCGCTCGTTCAGCTGCGCCTCGCGGGCATCTTGGCCGGCCTGACGCTCATCCTGCTGGACATCGCGTTCGTTCTGGCGCGTCTCCCGCTCATCCTGTTTGGCGTCCCGCTCGTTGAGCTTGGCCTCGCGGTCGTTCAGCGGCTGGGGGCCGCCGGGACCGCCTGGCGCGCCACCACCAGGCGTGCCGTCCCCCGGAGCACCGGAGCCGCCGCCGCCCTTGGCGCCTTCCATGGCCTTCATCACAGGCTGCATCAGCTGGCCGAACTGACCGCCCATCCCACCGGCGGCCTGCGCAGGCTGGCTGGCCATCTGGCCCATCTGGCCGAGCTGACCCATCATCTGGCCCAGCTGGCCGACACCCTGCTGCCCGGACTGGTCGGCGTTCTCGTACGCGCCCTGCGCGTCGGACAGTTTGCCGTTGAACATGTTCTCTTTGGCCGACAGCGCGGTGACGTTGGCGGTCAGGGAAGCCGCGAGGGTCGGCAACAGGCCGGCGATGGTCATGCTCATCGCATCGGCACCCGCCTGAATCGTCGGCATGTCCGGCAGCTCAATCGGAGCCGCGGTCCAACCGAGAAACCCAGGGCTGGTAAATGGTGTGCTGCTCACCGGACACCTCTTTCAGAATTCATCGCACCTAGACGCATGACAGCCGGCTCACCAGTCATCGTCGACGTCACCGTCGTCGAGTTCATGCTCGAGCGGGGCCGGCACGGCAAGGCCCTGCGTGGTGCCACCGCCACCGGAGCCGCGATGCCCCATCGCTCCCATCGGCCCCATGCCGCCACCCATACCGGCGGCGGACACCGGCGCCACCCCACCGAACGCGTTGCTGGTCGCCATGGCGGGTTCGGTGGCCACCGACACCGGCGAGGTGCCGCCCACGAGCTTGCCCATCAACGGAGTCTGCGCGCCGCCACCTCCGGAGCCCGGCAACGACGCCGCCTTCATCAGTCCGGCACCCGAACTCGGGCCGGACCCGCCCGCCGCGGGGTGAGTGGAGAACGCGGAGAACGGCATTGGACCGCTGCCGGTTCCGCCCTTGCCCACCGAACCGAACATCTGCGTCAACTGCTGCAACGGCTGCGTCAACTGCTGCAACGGCTGGGTCAGCTGCTGAGGAACCTGGCCGAGCATCTGCGGAATCTGCCCGAGCATCTGCGGCAACTGCCCCATCATCTGCATCATCTGCTCGCCGCCCTTCTGCGCGGCTTGCTGGGCCTCGGCCGTGGGCGGCGTGGTGACGGCAGGCATGTTGGCCGTGGTCCCGAGGCTGCTGGCCAGCTCCGAGGTCGCGGCGGTCACGGTGGCGATGTTCTGCGACAGCCCCATTTTGATGACGCCTTCGATCAACGCCTGCTTGTTGTCGATCGGCAGCGCCTGCAGCATCTCGACTTCCTGCTGCACCTGCTGAGCGGTGGCGTTGACAGCCGTCTTGGTCTGCACGACGGCCGCGGCCATGGCAGTGAGCTGGGTGGCGATGGCCTGGGCCTGTGCGCCGTTGGCCTCGTGGTGGCCGATCATCGTGGTGGCTTCGCCGGACGCGGCCGTGGCGCCAGTGCCCTGCCAGACCTCGTTGAGCTTCATCAGCTGGTTGGTCTGCTGGGGCACGATGTTGCCGGTGATGTTGGCCGCCAACTTCTGATAGGACGCCGACGCCGCGGTCAACTGTTCCTCATCGATGTTGGGCCACCCCGGACCCGTCACCGTCTGTGACCCGTACGGGCTGCTATCCGGCGGCATCCCCATGCCACGGCCCCCTTCTACGCATCCTGCACATGTGGAGCAAACATTACCGTGCCGGACAGGGGTGGCAACGCACCTTTAGCCCAGGATCAACCCCGAGGTCGGGACCCCGGTGCCTGCGGTGACCAGCACATGCTCGACATTGTCGACCTGATTGACCGAGGTACCCCGCAACTGCCGCACGCCTTCGGCAATGCCGTTCATGCCATGGATGTAGGCCTCCCCCAATTGGCCGCCATGGGTGTTGATCGGCAACCGGCCACCGAGTTCGATCGCGCCACCGGCGATGAAGTCCTTGGCCTCGCCCTTACCGCAGAAGCCCAACTCCTCAAGCTGGATAAGCGTGTACGGCGTGAAGTGGTCGTACAGGATCGCCGTCTGGATGTCGGTGGGCGACAGGCCGCTCTGCTCCCAGAGTTGACGGCCTACCAGGCCCATCTCGGGAAGCCCGAGTTCCTCGCGGTAGTACGAGTACATGGTGAACTGATCGGCGCCCGCAGCCTGGGCCGCTGCCTCGATGGTCACCGGCCGGTGCTTGAGGTCCTTGGCCCGCTCGGGCGTGGTGACGACGATGGCCACGCCGCCGTCGCTCTCCTGGCAGCAGTCCAGCAGCCTCAGCGGCTCGGCGATCCACCGCGAATTCTGGTGATCCTCGATGGTGATCGGCTTGCCGTAGAAGAACGCCTTCGGGTTGGTGGCGGCGTGCTTGCGGTCAGCGACCGACACCGCACCGAAATCGGCACTCGTCGCGCCGTACTCGTGCATGTAGCGCTGGGCGATCATGGCCACCGACGCGGCGGGAGTACTCAGCCCGTGCGGGTAGGACCAGCTGTACTCGACGCCGCGCGAGTCGGCGTTGACGGTCAGGCCGGTCATCACCTGGCCGAAGCGGAACTCCGAGCGCTCGTTGAAGGCCCGGTATGCCACAACCACTTCCGCCACGCCGGTCGCCACCGCGAGCGCGGCCTGTTGCACGGTTGCAGCAGCGGCACCACCGCCGTAGCCGATCTGGCTGAAGAACTTCAGGTCCCCGATACCGGTGGACCGCGCCACGGCGGTCTCCAGGTTGGAGTCCATCGTGAAGGTCACCAGACCGTCGACGTCCGACGGCTGCAGGCCGGCGTCGTCGAGCGCGTCGAGCACCGCCTCTGCGGCCAGCCGCAGTTCGCTGCGGCCGGAGTTCTTGGAGAAGTCGGTGGCGCCGATACCGGCGATGGCTGCCTTGCCGGAGAGGCTCACTGCGCTGCTCCCAACACGAGGGTGGAGGTGGCGATGACGTGATCGCCAAGGCTGTTGCTGCCCACCACTTTCAGCGTCACCAGGTCACCGTCGAGCGCAGTCACCTCGCCAGTGAAGGTGATGGTGTCGTAGGCGTACCACGGCACCCCGAGGCGCAGTTTGATCGACTTGATGACGGCGTTCGGGCCGGCCCAGTCGGTGACGTAGCGCCCCACCAGACCGGTGTCGGTGAGGATGTTGACGAAGATGTCCTTGGATCCCTTGGCCTGTGCCTTGTCGCGATCGTGGTGCACGTCCTGGTAGTCACGCGTCGCGATGGCCGTGGACACGATGAACGTCGGGTCCCCGTAGATCTGCAGCTCGGGCAGTTTGGTGCCGACTTGGAGGTCGAGCTTGGCGAGGCTCATGCTTGCGGCTCCCATGCGTAAAGAGTCCAGGCTGGGCTGACGTCGCTGTCCGGAAAGTCGATAAATGTTGCGGTGACGGGCATTCCGATCTTCACCTGTTCCGGGTCGACACCACGCAGCTCTCCGAGCATCCGCACGCCTTCGTCGAGTTCGACGAGCGCGATGACGAAGGGCAGGGTGCGACCAGGCACCTTGGGTGCGTGGTGCACGACGTAGCTGAACACCGTGCCCTTGCCCGAGGAAACCACGTAATCCGTTGGTGCATCTTTGTCCTGCCACACCGCGGGCACCGGCGGGTGCTGCAGCGTGCCGTCGGGGCGACGCTGGATCCGCAGTTCGTGGGCGTTGACACCGTCCCAGAAGAACTTGGTGTCACGCGACGATGCCGGCCGCATCAGCTTGTCCGGGTCCAGATCCTCTGGGACGGCCACGGTTTCGGCCGACGCCTTGGCGCCCCGCTCGGCTGGCAGGAACTTCATGATGCGCCAGTCCATGTCGGCGACTTCCTCGTCGCCGACGTACCACCGGATCTTCTGGTTGACGAAGTAGCCCTCGCCCAGCGCAGTCTGCTTGGGCCCCACCACATCGGTGATCTCCGCGGTCATGCTCACCCGTTCGCCCGGCTGCAGGTAGCGGTGGTAGGTCTGGTCGCAGTTGGTGGCCACGACGCCGACGTACCCGGCATCGTCGAACAGCTTCATGATCCGGGCCAGCGGATCGTCGTCGGACCTGGTGCGGCCGAGCCCCATCATGGTCCACACCTGAATCATGGCGGGGGGCGCGACGATCCCGGGATGACCGGCCGCGCGTGCCGCGTCCTCGTCGACGTAGATCGGGTTCTTGTCGCCGATGGCGTCGGTCCAGTGATGAATCATGGGCTGATTCACCGGGTCTCGAGCTACCGTCGGCGCGCCACGCCCGGCCGCGACAATTTCATCGATGCCCGCTTGAAGGTCACTCATCTGCAGTCCCCTCGGCCGAGTGGCCACTTGATGCACGAAATTGCCAGAAATGCGTGTGGTAACTGGCCACTCGGCCATGCGTCATCGCGGAACCCTCGGCACCTTGAGCCCCGACGCAGCGATCATCTCCCGCATCACCTCGTTGACTCCGCCACCGAACGTGATGACCAGGTTGCGCTTGGTCATCTTGTCGAGCCACTCCAACAGCTCGGCGGTCTCCGGGTCGGCGGGGTTGCCGTAGCGGCCCACGAGTTCTTCGGCCAGGCGTCCCACCTCTTGAATGCGTTCGGTGGAAAAGACTTTCGTCGCGGCGGCATCGGCGACGGCGATGGTCTCACCCGACGCCGCGACCTGCCAGTTGAGCAGCTCGTTGATGCGCCAGATGGACTTGATCTGGCCGAGCAGATGGCGCGCGTCGTCGTGCTCGATGGGCGTGACGCCGTCGGAGCCGGGCTTGGACGCCCAGGCGTGCACGTGGTCGTAGATGCCCGCGACCCGCCCGGCCGGCCCGAGGCTGACCCGCTCATGGTTGAGCTGGGTGGTGATGAGCTTCCACCCGCCGTTCTCCCCGCCGACGACCATGTCGGCGGGGACGTGCACGTCGTTGTAGTAGGTCGCATTGGTGTGATGTGCGCCGTCGGACAGGATGATCGGCGTCCACGAGTAGCCCGGATCCTTGGTGTCGACGATGAGGATCGAGATGCCCTTGTGTTTGGCAGCCGTCGGATCGGTGCGGCAGGCCAGCCAGATGTAGTCGGCATCATGCGCGCCCGTGGTCCACATCTTCTGGCCGTTGACGATGTATTCGTCGCCGTGCCGGACCGCCGTCGTGCGCAGCGAGGCCAGGTCGGTGCCGGCATCGGGCTCGGAGTAGCCGATGGCGAAATGGATGTCACCGGAAAGGATCCCGGGCAGGAACTTCTTCTTCTGTTCCTCGGTGCCGTACACCTGCAGGGTGGGCCCGACGGTCTGCAAGGTGACCAACGGCAGCGGGATGTCGGCGCGGTTGGCCTCGTTGACGAAGATCTGCTGCTCGATGGGACCGAAGCCCAGGCCGCCGTACTCCTTGGGCCAGCCGACGCCCAGCTTGCCGTCGGAGCCCATGCGCTTGATCACCGCGCGGTAGGCCTCGTTGTGGCGATCGGACTCCATCGCCTTGGCCTCGTCGGGAGTGATGAGGGTCGAAAAGTATTGCCGCAGTTCGGCTTGCAGTGCCCGCTGTTCGGGTGTCAGGTCGATGAACATGCTCTACGCTCCCACCAGATCCAGCCGATGCACGGGACCGCCCAGCAACCGGGCCAAGTCCTTGATCGACGAGTAGTACCGGTCCATCGGATAGGTGATGTCCATGCCCATGCCGCCGTGCAGGTGATGACAGGTGCGCATCGCGGGCGGCGCCTGTGAGGTCAACCAGTAGCCGAGGATGGCGAGATCGTCGTCGGCGTCCAGGCCTTCGGAGAGCCGCCAGGTGGCCGACGTCGATACGAGATCGATGGTCCGCGAGGCGATGTAGACCTCCGACAGCTGCGCGGCGACGGTCTGGAACGTCGACAACGGGCGACCGAACTGCTCGCGGGTCGCGACGTAGTCGGCGGTGAGCCGCAGGGCCCCCGCCACCAGCCCGGCCGCGAACGCACCCGTGGTCGCCAACACCAGCTGGTTCACGCGGTGAGTCGTCGCGCCCGGCAGGACATCCTCGGCGGGAATCTCCACGTCGTCGAACGTCACGACGTATTCGTCGGAACCGTTGGCGGTCGGCGTCTTCGTCACGGTGACACCGGCCGCGGTCGGGGCAACCACGACGACGCCGCCGTCGGCGGTGACCACCAGCCACCGCGCCGACTCAGCGTAGGGCACACCGACTTTCGTACCGGAGAGCTTGCCGTCCGCATAGGTCGCGGCAGGTCGCTCGGGCAGCTGGGCACCGGGCTCGTTGAGCGCCGCCGACAACACTGCACCCTTGGCCACGCCCGCCAGGTAGCGGTCCTGCTGAGGCTGCGAAGCCAGGTCCAGCAGCGGGACCAGCCCCAACCCGAGGGTGGCCAGCGCGGGGCCGATGGTGCCGCGTCTGCCGATCTCGGTCAATGCGGTGGCGACCTCAAGCAGTCCCAGTCCGTCTCCGCCGAGCCGCTCGGGTACCGCCAGCGCCGACACGCCGCCGGAAACCAGTGCATCCCAACTGTTGTCCCGCTCCAGCACGGATGTCACCACATCGGCGACGGCTTGCTGCTCCGGGTTCGGTGTGAAATCCACCCGCATACTCCTAGTGCGCCACCGGGCATTTGCCGGTGTAGTCGACCTGCCAGTGCTTGATGCCGTTGAGCCAGCCGGACTTCAGCCGCTCGGGCTGGCCCAGCGGCTTGAGGTCGGGCATGTGGTCGGCGACGGCGTTGAAGATCAGGTTGATGGTCATCCGGGCCAGGTTCGCGCCGATGCAGTAATGCGCCCCGGTACCGCCGAAACCGACGTGCGGGTTGGGGTTACGCAGGATGTCGAATGTGTGCGGGTTCTCGAAAACCTCGTCGTCGAAGTTGGCGGAACGGTAGGACATCACCACGCGCTGCCCCTTCTTGATCTGCACACCACCCAGCTCGACATCCTCGAGCGCGGTGCGCTGGAACGCCGAAACCGGTGTGGCCCAACGGACGATCTCGTCGGCAGCAGTCTCGGGGCGGTCCCTCTTGTACAGCTCCCACTGCTCGGGGTGCTGCGAGAAGGCGATCATGCCGTGGGTGATCGAGTTGCGGGTGGTCTCGTTGCCTGCCACCGCGAGCATCACCACGAAGAACCCGAACTCGTCGTCGGAGAGCTTCTCGCCGTCGATGTCGGCCTGGATCAGCTGCGTGACGATGTCGTCGGTGGGATTGTTGGCACGCTCCTCCGCCATCTTCATGGCGTAGGTGATGAGCTCGAACGAGGACATCGCCGGATCGACGTCGGCGTATTCGGGGTCCTCACCCGCGGTCATCTCGTTGGACCAGCGGAACAGCTTGTCCCGGTCGTCCTGCGGAACCCCCAGCAGACCGGCGATGGCCTGCAGCGGCAGCTCGCACGACACCTGCTCGACGAAGTCACCGGCCTCCGCGGACGCCGCGGTCTCGGCGATCTTCTGGGCCCGCTCGCGCAGTTCGGCCTCCAGCCGGCCGATGGCCCGCGGGGTGAAGCCGCGGGAGATGATCTTGCGCAACCGGGTGTGCTGCGGAGCGTCCATGTTGAGCAGCACGGCGCGTTGCAGGTCGACGGCTTCGCGCGTCATCTCCTGCGGCCAGACCGGGATGGCCCCGTCAGGTGAGCTACCGAATACGTCGTTGCGCTTCGACACCTCTTTGACATCGGTATGGCGCGTGACCAGCCAGTAGCCCTTGTCACCGAACCCGCCCGTGCCGCCCGGGACGTCGACCCAGTGGACCGGCTCGGACGTGCGGAGCTCGGCGAGCTCAGCGACGGGCAGACCTTTGAGATTCAACTCCGCATCCAGGGGGTCGAAGCCGTGGGGAAGGTTCGGGCAGGGCATGCTCATCTCCTTGAAACTCCAGTACATGGCGGGCAGCGAGACAAATCCGTCTAGTACCTCTTGAAGACCATTGAAACATGCCTTCACCGCAGATAAAAGGCACGGCGGCATCGCTGCTTGTCAGACTAATGAAACGTGTTCTAGCCTGACGATATGGGTACTCCTGTCATCGTCGAAGCCACTCGCAGCCCGATCGGCAAGCGCAATGGTTGGTTGTCGGGCCTGCACGCCACCGAACTTCTGGGGGCTGTGCAGAAGGCGTTGGTCGAGAAGGCGGGTATCGACGCCGGCGACGTCGAGCAGCTCATCGGTGGCTGCGTCACGCAGTACGGCGAGCAGTCCAACAACATCACCCGGGTGGGCTGGCTGACCGCGGGTTTGCCAGAGCATGTCGGCGCGACCACCATCGACTGCCAGTGCGGTAGTGCGCAGCAGGCCAACCACCTCATCGCCGGCCTGATCGCCACCGGCGCCATCGACATCGGCATCGCCTGCGGTATCGAAGCCATGAGCCGGGTCGGTCTGGGCGCCAACGCCGGGCCGGACCGCAGCCGGATCCGGGCGTCGTCGTGGGACATCGACATGCCCAACCAGTTCGAGGCCGCCGAGCGGATCGCCAAGCGTCGCGGCATCACGCGCGCCGACGTCGACGCGCTGGGCCTGGCATCGCAGGCCAAGGCCAAGCAAGCCTGGGCCGAGGGCCGTTTCGACCGGGAGATCTCCCCGATCTCGGCGCCGGTGCTCGACGAGAACAAGCAGCCCACCGCCGAATGGGCCCCGGTGACGCGTGACCAGGGTCTGCGCGACACCACCGCCGAGGGTCTGGCATCACTGAACCCCGTGTTGGAGGGCGGCATTCACACCGCGGGTACGTCGTCGCAGATTTCCGACGGTGCGGCCGCCGTGCTGTGGATGGACGAAGATAAGGCCCGGGCGCTCGGCCTGAAGCCGCGAGCGCGGATCGTCGCGCAGGCCAATGTCGGCGCCGAGACCTACTACCACCTCGACGGGCCCGTGCAGTCCACCGCACGCGTGCTGGAGAAGGCCGGGATGAAGCTGGGCGACATCGATCTGGTCGAGATCAACGAAGCCTTCGCCTCCGTCGTGCTGTCGTGGGCGCAGGTGCACAATGCCGACATGGACAAGGTCAACGTGAACGGCGGCGCCATCGCGCTCGGTCACCCCGTCGGGTCGACCGGCGCCCGGCTGATCACCACCGCGCTGCACGAGCTCGAGCGCACCGGCAAGTCCACCGCACTGATCACCATGTGCGCCGGCGGAGCGCTCTCGACCGGCACGATCATCGAGCGGATCTGAGGGTTATATGGCACCGGAGGGCAGGAGCGAAGCGACCGGGGAATCGACACGGTCGGAAGCGGAGCGCATCGCGGCGGCCCAGGCCTACATCGATGCGCTGTCGAGCCACGAGGCCGACAAGGTGCCGTTCGCGCCAGGGTGTATCCGCATCGAGGCCGGACTCAAGTCCGGCTTCTCCGGAGAACACCTGCGCCGCAGCCTGAATCGCGGTCCGCAATACCGCGTGATCGAGGCCACGACACCGCCCGAATTCACCGTCGACGGCGACCACATACACGCCAAATTCGACGTGCTGACCAAGCCGCGCCTGTTCGGCCGGCGGGTATGCTCGCACGTCGACGAGACGTTCCTGATCCCGGCCTCGGACGGTCAGATCCACCACATCCGAGCCAAGCTCACGCCGTTCATCAGCCGATAGGGCCATCCGTGTCATCAGCCTCCCGCCCGCTCAACGCCAAGCAGATCGAATCTCTGAATTCGAAAGGCGTTGGCACTGCGATCAAGTGGATGTCCCGCGCGCAGACGTGGCTCTTCAAGAAGACCAACGGTCGCCTGGGTGACAAGTTCCTACGCGGGGCCGAGGTGGGGATCCTGACCACGACCGGGCGCAAGTCCGGTGAGCCTCGGGACAGTCCGCTGCTGTTCCTGCAGGAGGGCACGCGCATCGTGCTCGTGGCGTCGCAGGGCGGCCGCGCCACAAATCCGATGTGGTACCTGAACCTCAAGGCCAACCCGTCGATAACCTTCCAGACGAAACGCGAAAAGCTCCACCTGACCGCGCGTGATGCGACCGACGCCGAGCGCGACGAGTACTGGCCAAAGCTCGACGCCATGTATCCCGACTTCGCCAACTACCGGTCATACACCGACCGCAAGATCCCGATCGTCATCTGCGACCCGTAGGTCTCGCCATTGCGCGAATGCCCCTGAACTCTCAGTTCAGGGGCGTTTTTCGTATGGTTGACGAACCCGTTAGTAGACACATTTCAAATGTTGTACAGTGAGCGCGCACACAGTGAACTCCAGTTGTGTGACAGCCCACTTTTCGGCGAACGGGATGGAGAACTACATGCGAACACTCTCGGGACGCCGGACCGCCGGGGCCGCTGCGACGACCCTCACGGCCTGCGCGCTCTTGGCGGCAACAGCGCTGCCCGCGTCCGCCATGACGGTGACGTTCATCCGGCACGGAGAGTCCTACGGCAATGCCACCAACAAGATCGACACCTCGATCCCGGGGCCGGATCTCACACCCAAGGGAGAGGGCCAGGCCGATGCCGTCGCCGCCTACCTCACGTCGCCTGCCTACACCGACAAATACGGGCCCGTCGACGCGATCTATGCGTCGACCATGGTCCGCACCCAGGAGACCGCCAAGCCACTCTCCACCGACTTGAACCTGCCCGTCACCGTCATCGGTTACCCGAAGAACAGCGACGCCGGCGAGCGCATCGGGGTGCAGGAAATCAGTGCGGGCATCTTCGAGGGCCTGCCCGAACAGACCGGCATCGGCCGCATCGGCTACATCGTCGCCCCGCTGGCCTGGACGTTGGGCCTGCAGTTCGTCCCGGTCCCCGGCGGCGAGACCGGCCTGGAATTCAACGAGCGCATGAACAATTCGATGAAGCAGATCGAGGCCGACACCCCGGCGGGGGAAGACGGCAATCAGAACGCCGCAGTGTTCTCCCACGGCGCCACCATCATGTTCTGGACGATGATGAACGTCGACAATCCGAACCTGCTGTTGATCGTGCAGCACCCGTTGACCAACGGTGACGTCGTGGTGGTGGATGAGAATGCCGACGGTGGCTGGACTTTGAAGAGCTGGGCCGGCGAAGAGGTGGGCCCCGCCAACTACCCGACCCAGATGTTTGTCAACGTCCGCGACCTGATCGTCGCGCCGCAGCAGGCGGTGTACAACATGCGGGTACCGGCCCTCACGCCGGATCCCGCCGCCATTGTCAGCACTGGCGCACAGGGCGTGCAGGACGTCGCCAAGGCAGGCGTGAAGTTCGTGAAGGATTCGGTGACCGACACCGTCAACGCGATCACGAGCATCCCGAACGCACTGAACGACGTTACGCCGGCGACACATACGCTGAACACCGACAGCGCCCCCGCCACCAAATTGACCTCGTCCACCGACGGCGACGCCGCCAAGGTCATCCGAAAGGTCAATGGCGCTACGAATCTCACCGCCGGCAACAAGGCACCTTCCGGCAAGGGAGCTTCTGTTGCGCGCCAACGGGTTCGAGACACCGTCAAGAAGCTGACCAACGCCGGCAAGACGACCAACAGCGGGTCGCACAGCACGTCGAAAGATGCCGCGTGAGGTAAACCTCCCGGCAAATGACCATCCCTAGTTCGACCAATGGACCGAACTGTCGCGCGCGAATTCAGCCGCGGGGATGGACAATTCGCCAAACTGACATCCCGGACAACGGGACAAGCTGCCAAATTCCTTGCGATTTACCGAACAATTCCTGGGACCGTCCCCACTACTGCTTACGGAGGCACATCAGCATGACGCGAAAACAATCGATCCTGGGAGGTGTCGCCATGGCATTTCTCGCCGTCTGTCTGGCGATCCCCGTCGCCAACGCCGCCGAGGTCATGCGCGTGACGTTCATCCGGCACGGCGAGTCATACGGCAACACTTCGGGTTTGATCGACACGTCGACACCCGGTCCGGTACTCACACCCAAAGGACAACAGCAGGCCCAGGACGTCGCCAAGAAACTCGGCGACAACAATTATGACGCCATTTACGCCTCGACGATGGTGCGCACGCAATTGACCGCGGCACCGATGTCGCAATACCTCGGCCTACCCATTCAGGTCCTGCCCGGCCTGCAGGAAATCGAAGCGGGTGATTACGAGGGCACTCCCGAGAAAGACGCCATGAACGGGTATCTCAAAGCCCCCATAGCGTGGGCGTTCGCGGGCCAGCGCGGTGCCCGGATCCCTGGCTCGATCGACGGCAACGAATTCGACGCCAGGGTCGATGGCGCTCTGCAGACCATGTACGACAACGGCGACCGCAACGTCGCGGTGTTCTCCCACGGCGGCACCATCATGTTCTGGACCATGATGAACGCCCAGAACCTGAGCACTGCCGACAAGATCAGGCTGCTCACCACCCATCCGCTCACCAACACCAGTTACGTGGTGATCGAAGGCAATCCCCAAGACGGTTGGACATTGGTGGACTGGGACGGTGAAAAGTTCGGCACCCAACCGTCATTCGAAACCAACGTACAATTGCAGGTCCGCACTCTGACCCGGCAGCTGCAGCAGGCCGCCGACAGTGTGAAGGCGGCCTTCACCACGCGAGACCCGGCCACCATCGTCACGGCGATCAACCACGCCGTCGCCACGGCGAGCTTCTCCGTCGTCAAGTTCGGCCGCGCGATCAACGCCGAGGTCATCAACCGGAGCAAGGACGCCGTGCCGACCGATGCCGCTTCAACACAGCAGGCGCTGTCCTCGGCAGTCAACACCGTCAAGACGTCTGTCGAGGCGAACGTCAAGAACGCCGAGGAGACCATCGATTCGGCCGCCGGACCTCAAAGCCTCACGGGTGCGCCGAAGTTGTCCGACACCAACGTCAAGTCGAAGCCCCGCGGCGCGACAGATCTGTCCGACGGAAACAAGGCCCTACCCGGCGTGACGAAGTCGGTCAACCGCAGCGGAGATCGGGTTCGCGAGGCCGTGCGAAGCACCTCCGACCAGGTGGCCTCGTCGGTCCAGAAGCTCAGCGACGCGGTCAAGAAGATCACCGGTCGGGCCGGCACATCCCGGGCCACCGGCGAGTCCCCCAAAGCCGACGGTGAGAAGGACGCGGCCTGACCGGCACGCAGACGCGAATTGCCCATCTCCGCACGGAGATGGGCAATTTCGTCGGTCAGTTGGTGAGAACAACCTTCAGCGCGCCGGTTTCGGCCGATCTCTTGAAGATGTCGTAACCGGCTTCTGTCTCGTCGAGTGTCATTCGATGCGTGATCATCTTGGTTCCGTCCAACGCACCCGTGGAGATCGAGTTCATCAATTCGGGAATCGTCAGACCCGACGGGATACCCGTGGTGATGGTGACCTGCTTGGCCCACAACTTCTCCAGGTGCAGCGTCGCCGGGCCTTCGTGCACACCGATATTGGCGATGCGGCCGCCCGAACGAACGAGATCCGCGGCGAGTTCGAAGGCATCCGGAAATCCGACGGCTTCGATCGTGACGTCGGCGCCGAGGCCGTCGGTCAGTTGCGCGACCAGGCCCGCCACTTCGTGCTCATCCACCGCATGTGTCGCACCGAGTTTCAAAGCAACCTCGCGGCGGCTCGCCACCCGGTCCACGACGACCAGGTTGCGGGGAGAGAACAGTTGCGCGGTCAAGGTGGCGGACAAGCCCACCGGGCCAGCGCCCACGATGACGACGGTATCGCCCGGCCTGACCTGTCCTTTGAGCACGCCGACTTCATAGCCGGTGGCGAGGATGTCGGTGAGGAATAGCACCTGCTCATCGGAGAGCGTATCGGGGATCTTGTAGACAGAATTGCGCGCGAACGGAATTCGGGCATACTCGGCCTGGACACCGTCGATGGTGTTGCCCAGGGCCCAGCCGCCGTTGAGGCACTGGCCGTACATGCCGGAGACACAGAACCGGCAGTAGCCGCAGGCACTCACACACGACGCGATGATCCGGTCCCCCACCTTGACGTTCCGCACCGAAGCGCCGATCTCGGTGACGACACCGGTCGCCTCGTGCCCGAGGACGGTACCCGGCTGTACGGTCGGGACGCCGCCCTTGATGATGTGCAGATCGGTGCCGCAGATCGTCGAGTGCGTGATCTTCATGATGATGTCGGTGTCGGCATCGAGCGTCGGCATCGGGTGCTCGCGGTATTCGATTGCGCCAGGGCCGGTGTAGACAAGTGCTTTCATTCGATTTCCTTTGTTTGGACGGTGTTTCGTTATGCGTGGTTACTTGCCGGGCCCGTACAGGCCGAAGCGCAGATCGGGATCGCCAGGCACCCAGGTGTTGGAGAACTGTGAGCGGGCGCCCATCGCCGAGACCCGGTCGACCAACCGGTTGCCGAGTTCGAGTTGCCCCGGCTCCCAGAGCTTCAGCGCTTCGGCGATACCGCCGTCGTGAGCTCCGAGATGTTCGTAGAGAGCCCAGGCATCGGCGGCCGCTTTCGCTGATCCGGCTGCCGCGTGCGGTCGGGCGGCGAAGGCGGCGTCACCGACGATGGCGACGCGTCCCTCGGCCATTCCCGGGATGCGAGTGTCGAATACCACCTGCAGATAAGGCTGTTCGGTATCGACGATCACTTCGGCGACCGCCGGTGCCAGGTTGGCAACCGCGGCGGCCTTCATCTCGTCGATGTAGCGCTGCTGCACTGCACCGGGGTGCAGGGACACCGGAGCTTCGAATCCGCGGATATCGGTGGTCAATTCGTGCAGTTCTGGGCCGTCGGCCACATTGCGGTACCACACGTAGTTGAGGAGGCGCTTGCCCTCCTCGAGCTCGCCGTCCATACCGGGGATCGTGTACATGACGGCTTGGGTGTTCGGCCCCAGACTGTAGGTCAGGGCGTCGGCGAGAACAGCACGGGTTTCGTCGCTCACGAGATCCTCTCGCACCGTCCCGCGCCAGCCGACGTACCCGGAGTACTGCCGCGCCAGGTCCGGGAACAGGCGCCGCCGGGCGGTCGAACTGATGCCGTCGGCGAACACCACCAGATCGGCGGATTCTGTTCGGCCCGAGGCAAAACGCAGCTCGACACGGTCGGCATCCTGGCTGAAACCGGCGAAGAACTCGCCCAGGTGGTAGTGGTCACCGCCGAAATCGCTCAACAGAGCGCGATAGACCGTGTCCCACGACGTGTAACGCCACAGGGCGGGCTCGTCGTGCAGTACCTCGTTACCGGCTCCGAGGTAGCGCAGGCGCGAGCTCTTGGTGCTCAGTTCCTCGATCTGACGTGTGCTGTGCCCGTCGAACCACTTCATCATGATCGGTTGCAGGACGATCCCGCCGCCGCGGTGCTCCAGGTTGGTCGGGGTCCGCTCGAAGACGTCGACCTCGAAACCCAACTTGCGCAGCAGGAGCGCGGTGGTGAGGCCCCCGATCGAACCGCCGACGACGATGGCCCGTGAACCGACGTAAGACTGCATGTCAAACCTCCTTGGCAGGCGTGCTGATGCGCTCAACTCTGCGTCACGCCGACCGCCCGTGGACTGTGCCAATCCACAGCAATCGAGAAAACCGCTGTGTAAAACCCCAGCCACCCGTGGGAGACGTCGCATTAGCGTCGGGAAGCACGATGCCGGCGGCAGGCCGGCGCCCGTCCCAGGAGGTAGACATGCCCATCGGTGTCGCAAAGATACGAGACATCGCAGACGGCGTTCAGGCCGGACAGTTCGAAGTCGGTGAGCGCGGCGAGCTCCACCGCCTCGACGACCTCGACCCCATCTACAAACAGCTGCTCGACAGTCCGGTGACCGCCGTGATCTCGGTGATCGGGGGCACGGGGCGGCCCAACCTCTCCCCCGTGTGGGTCGATTACGAAGGGGACCGCGTACTGCTCAACCTGGCGGCCCACCGCAAGAAGGTCCAGTGGTTGCAGAACAACCCGGAGGTGACCTTCATGCTCATGAACCCGGCCAACCCCTTCCACTGGATGAGCATCAAAGCCACTGTGGCCCACCAGATCTCGGAGGACGACCCGGTCGACGGCAACAAGGTCACCGCACACATCGACCGGATGGCCGAGAAGTACCTCGGCACCGGCGACGGTTACGCCTTCCGCGACCCGAGCCGCAATGAGCGCCGGGTGCTGTTCGAGTTCACAGTCGACTCGGTCGCCACCTTCGGCAGGCCATGACCGACCGCCGACGGTCTCACTCGGTCACGACAGGTTGAGCTCCACCGAGCACGTCGGCGGCCATCAGCGCGAGCTTCAGCTGCAGCCAGGATTCCGGCTGCTGAAGGGACAGGCCCGCAACTTCTTCGACTTTCTTCAGACGCAGCCCGATGGTGTTCTGGTGGACGAACAAGGCGGCCGAAGTACGGCCGACGTTCATTCCCTGCTCGAGATAGGTGCGCACGGTCGCGACCAGCTGGGCGTTCTTGCGCTCGTCGTACTTGCGCAACGCATCCAGGGTGTGATCGGAGAATCGGACGAGCTCGTGCGGATCGTTGAGCTGCAGCAGCAGTCCGTACACCCCGAGATCGGGCAGCGTGACAACGCGATTCGTGCCGTGCAACCGTGCCAATTCCAGTGCGGCTCTGGCGGTTCCCATCGCGGCCCGCGCGTCGGCCAGGCGCTCGCACCGGTGGCCGATGACGACGGTTGCCGTATGAGCTCCCGCCGGCCGGCTCACCACATACCGAATGCGTTCAGCAGCCTGCGCCGGGGATTCGGCACGCGAGGACTCGGGCCACAACACGAGCACGTCGCCGCCCGTGCTCGTCACGAGCGGCCGCGGTTCGCATTGCGCGGCCACGGCGCGCACCGTCGACAACAACGACCGGGTCCGTCCCGGCCCGCCGTCGCCGTCGGATGCCGCCACGATCACGGTGTGGGCGCGGGTCAGATCGTGCCCGAGCGCTCCGGCACGCGTGCTCAACGCATCCGAGGCGGCGCCTGCGAGAAAGTCGGCCAGCAGATCCGAACGCAAGCTCCATTCCACGTCGGTCGCCGTGCGCTGGCGCAGGAACTCCAGCGCACACACCACAGCTGCGTGTTCCAGCGCCCGCTGGTCGAGTTCGGAAAAATCGGCCAGGCGGCCCGGAACCCAGAGCCGCGCGACCACCTCACGGCCCAACGACACCGGGGCAGTCACCCGATTCCGCTGGGCCACTTCCCCGATCCCGTCGGGCAATTGCCCGGGGACGATCGGCTCGGGAGCGAGCTGCACACCTTCGTGCGGCGCATTGGCGGCGACGAGACCGGCGGCGTCCGTGACGAGCACAGGACGGCGCTGCAAGCGTGCCAACGCCTCGGCAACGCCCTGCACTCCGCCGGCGCGTAGCACCACTTCGGTGAGCTCACGGTGGATGTCCTCGGATTGCTCGAGCAGCCGGCGTTGTTCCGTCAGCGAACTGATCAGCCGGGAACTCTGCAACGCCGTACCGGCCTGATTCGCCAGCGTCCACAGCAGCGCGACCTCGTCGGGCCCGAAGTCGTGCACCGAGGTCCGGTAACAGTTCAACGTGCCGACAGGAGCCCGGTCGACCAGCAGCGGCACGGCGGCCATCGCCCGGTATCCGTAGTTGTCGGCCAGCCAGGCCCACGGGGCGAACGAGGGGTCGGCGAGGATATCGGACACGATCGCGGGCTCGCCGGACCGGAACGCCCACGTCGACGGACCACCCGACAAGGGACCGGAATCGACGGTGATCGTCCTGCGTTCGTTGACCTCCGCGACGTATTCCACCGACAGCCCCGACGACCCGGAGATATACAGGCGGTGCCGGTCGTCGTCGACGAGCAGCACCCCGCTGGCCTCGTAACCGGTGAGGGCACAGGCGGTCTCGGCGATCAGGTCCAGCAGCTTGGGTAACGGCGTTGCGGCGTTGACGGCCGCGGCCAGGTCGCCGACCCCGCCGAGCCACTGCCGCATCTCACCGCTCGTGTAGGTACGCATCCCCTAGCTCCTTCGCCGGAACCGCAAACCTTGGGAGAATCAACAATGCGGACGCTACATGCTGTGCATTCACACAGTCCAGTGTCTGTTTGCGCTGCGTAGTGTTCGTCGATGAGTGGTGCACACCGGCTCACTCGAACGGAGGACGCGATGAATCCGGCACAGCGCATGTTTGAGGCCGCACAAGCCTGGTTGGCCGAACTCTCGTCGGACCAACTCGACCGGGCGGTGGCGCCGTGGCCCTCCGAAGAGGAGCGCCACCGCTGGTTCTACACCCCCACCGACCACGGCGGACTGCCGCTGGCGGACATGCGGCCGGCGCAGCAGGGTCGCGCCATGCAGTTGGTCGCGACCGGCCTGTCCAAACCCGGCTACGTCACCGCGACGACGATCATGGGGCTGGAGAACGTCCTCGACCAGGTCGAGAACTGGCAGGTGGACTGGGGCCGCGAACGCGGTCGGGATCCGCAGATGTACTGGCTCAAGATATTCGGCGAACCCGACCTGCGGGGCCCGTGGTCGTGGCGCTTCGGCGGTCACCACGTCTCGGTGCAGCATTCGGTCCGCGACGGCGAGGTCATCGCCAGCTCACCCAGCTTCCTGGGCGCGGACCCGCCGAATCGCCGTTGCTCGGCGGACATCTGCTGCGCCCCTTGGGAGCCGCCGAAGACCTGGCCCGCGAACTGGTCCGATCGCTCGACGAAGGTCAGACCGCCGAGGCGCTGATCAGTACGGTCGCCCCGGTCGACATCGTCGGCGGAAACCGCCCCCAGCTGCACGACGGCGACATGATGATGGGGCTGCCCGATGTGTGGCGGGCACCCTTCACCGATCCCCGGCTGCGCGACCTGGTCCACTCCATGCACGACACGTCGGAGATCCAGGCCGGACTGCTGCCCGAACATCTCCGCGCCCTGAGCCTCACGACGGCTCCGAAAGGCGTTGCGGCAAGCGCGATGACCAAAAGCCAACAGGAGTTGCTGCGGGCCGTGCTCGACGTCTTCGTCGGCAGGATCCCCGAAGAACTCGCCGCACGCGAAGCCGAGAAGTTCGCCGGGGCCAAACTCGACGCCGTACATTTCGCCTGGGCCGGCGGCTTCGAACGGGGCCAACCGCACTACTACCGGCTGCAGGGGCCGCGCCTGCTCGCCGAGTACGACAACACCCAGCGCGACGTCAACCACATCCACACGGTGTGGCGGGATCCCAGTGGGGATTTCGGCGATGACGTGCTGGCCCGCCACCATGCCGAGTTCCATTCCCGACCCCGCCTCGTCTGAGAGCCGCACCGCCAACAAGGCAACGCATCAGTCATATGACTGATGCGTCCGCGCTGCCGATGGCCGAGAGTTCAACGGTGGAGATGAGCGCGTGACAACTGAACCGACGACAGCACTTCGCGTCGCCTCGCTCGCCGAACTACCCGAGAACACCCCGCACACTGTCGTCGCGGCAGGTGTCGACGTGGTGCTGGTGCGCCGCGGTGACGCGGTCTCCGCGCTGCACGGCCGGTGCGCCCACCGCGGAGCCCTGATGGCGGACGGCCGCATCGAAGGCGACCTCCTGGTGTGCGGCGTGCACGGGTGGCGCTATGAAATCGATTCCGGCATATCACCGGTCAACCCGTCGGTCGCGTTGGCCAGTTTCCCCGCGTGGGTGGCCGACGGCTCGGTGTACCTCGACGAGTCGGCCGTCGCCGACTTCGCCCGCGCCAACCCGCAGACCTATGCCGACGACGGCTATCAAGGCAGGTGGATCAAGGCCTCCGACACCGCCGAGGAACCGTTCGTCACCCTGATCCATGAACTGGCCGCGCACGGACTGAACAACTTCGGTGGCCACGGGCCGACGGCGGCCATGGGAGTGCCGCGCGACCAGTTGCCGTCGTGGGATTCGATCCAACTGGTCACCGCACAACTGGCCCGCCTCCCGCTGCTCGACGACGAGGCGGTGAGTACGCAGACGGTGATCGGCCCGAACGCCCTGCGCCCGCTGGTGCTCGACATCCCGTTGTTCGTCAGCGACATGAGCTTCGGCGCGCTCTCCGAAGAGGCAAAGACCGCACTCGCGGCGGGCGCCGAACTCGCCGGGACCGGGATCTGCTCGGGCGAGGGCGGCATGTTGCCCGAAGAGCAGCAGGAGAACTCGAAGTACTTCTACGAGCTGGCATCCGGCAGGTTCGGCTGGAGCTTCGAACACCTGCACAAGGTCCAGGCCTTCCACTTCAAGGGCGGGCAGGGCGCCAAGACCGGCACCGGCGGGCACCTCCCCGGCCCCAAGGTGGTCGGGCGGATCGCCGAAGTGCGCGGCCTCCCGCCGGGCACCGCGGCGATCTCTCCGGCCCGGTTCCCCGACTGGACCACGCTGACCCCGTTCAAGGAATTCGCCGCCGAGGTCCGGGAGGTCTCGGGCGGAATCCCGGTGGGGTACAAGATGAGTGCGCAGCACATCGAGCGTGATATCGACGCCGCCCTCGAGATCGGTGTCGACTACCTCATTCTCGACGGCCGTGGCGGTGGCACCGGCGCGGCGCCGACGATCTTCCGCGACAACATCTCGGTGCCCACGATTCCCGCGTTGGGGCGGGCACGGCGGCATCTGGACAACGCCCACGCTCACCACGTCACGCTCGCGGTCACCGGCGGCATCCGCACCTCGGCGGACATGGTGAAGGCGATGGCGCTGGGCGCAGACGCGATCGGTCTGTCCAACGCGGCGCTGCAGGCCATCGGCTGTGTCGGCATGCGTGCCTGCAACACCAACACCTGCCCGGCCGGGATCGCCACCCAGGATCCGCGACTGCGGTCGCGCCTGCCGGTCCAGGCCGCGGCGGAGCGGCTGCACCGCTTCCTGCTGACCGCCGTGGATCTGATGGTGGTGCTCGCCCGGGCCTGCGGCCACCGGCGGCTGGCCGACTTCGAACTCGACGACCTCATCACCTTCGACCGCGACTTCGCCTACCTGAGTGGAGTCCCGTATGCAGGAGCCACGACACTGTGACCGAACAGGACCTCGCCTGGCACAAGGCTATCGACGCCGACGCCCTCGACGACGGCGAAGTGACCATGTGCCCGGCCGGACTCAAGACCGTCGCGTTGACCAAACTCGACGGCCGGTACGGCGCCATCGACAACCGGTGTCCCCATCAGGGTGGCCCGCTCGGCCAGGGCACCCTGGAAAACGACAAGATCCGTTGCCCGTGGCATGGTTTCGACTTCGACCCGTTCACCGGTGAGGCCGCGGGTGGGCCCGACTTCAACGTGCGCACCTATCCGGTGGAGGTCCGCGAGGACGGCGTCTACGTCGGCACACCCACTCCCGCTCCCCACCCGCGCACCGTCAGCGACGTGCTGCTGGAGACCATGACCAACTGGGGCGTCGACACCGTCTTCGGCATGGTCGGCCACTCGAACCTCGGCCTTGCCGAAGCCATGCACCGAGCGGAAACAGCCGGAAAGTTGCGGTATTTCGGCATCCGGCACGAGGGCGCCGCGGCGTTCGCGGCAGCCGCCTACGGCAAGCTGACCGGCAGGCCTGCCGCCTGCTTCGGTATCGCCGGGCCCGGCTCCACCAACTTGCTGACGGGTCTGTACGACGCGAAATCCGATCGTGCTCCCGTGCTCGCCCTGTCCGGCAACGTGGATTCGTCGGTCGCGGGCAAGGGCGCCTTCCAGGACATCGATCTGCTCGCCGCGTTCGCCGATGTTTCCGTGTACTCGGCGATGGTGCGCTCGGGTTCCGACCACGCCGAGCTGATGACCATGGCGCTCAAGCACGCCATCCTGGACCGCGGAGTCGGCCACCTCGTGCTGCCCGACGAGGTGCAGATTCTCGAAGCCCCTGAACAGAAATCCTCTGGGCCCCAAGGCCGGATGCCTGATCTCCGGGTGTCACCCCCGGCGGCCGCGCTCCAGCAGGCCCTCGAGCTGATCGCAACTGCGACCAGACCGCTGATCATCGTCGGGGCCGGCGCGAAGTTCGACATGCCCGCGGTCGTCGTCCTCGCCGAACGTCTGAATGCACCGGTACTCACCACGTTCAAGGCCAAGGGGCAGATCTCCGATGCCCACCCGCTGGCCTGTGGCGTGCTCGGCCGGTCCGGCACGCCCGTCGCGTCGTGGATGATGAACAAGGCCGATCTGCTGCTGGTGTTCGGCGCCTCGTTCTCGAATCACACCGGGATCTCGCCGTACAAGCCGATCATCCAGATCGACACCGACCCCATGATGCTCGGACGGTTCCGTCCCGTCGCGGTACCGGTGCTCGGCGACGTGGGGGTCACCGCCGCCGCCGTCCTCGACGCTGTTCGCCCGAACCCGGCCCTGGTGGATCAGCGTCCGGAGATCGCCGACCGCTGGTCGGTGTGGCGGACGGAAAAAGCGCGCCGCGCCGACAAACAGTTGGGCGGACGGGTCGCTGCCGCAACGGTATTCGAGGAGCTCAGCCGTCTGGCACCGGCGGATGCCGTCCTGACGGTCGACGTGGGTAATCATGCGTACTCGTTCGGCCGGTACTTCGAAACCACCGAGCAGTCGGTCCTGATGTCCGGGTATCTCGGGTCGATCGGATTCGGCTTTCCCGCGGCGATGGGCGCCTGGGCCGCCGCACCCGACCGTCCCATCGTGGCCATCACCGGCGACGGCGGATTCGGCCAATACCTTGGCGATTTCACCACCGCGGTGAAGTACGACATGAACATCACCCACATCCTGCTCAACAACGGCGAACTCGCCAAGATCAGCGAGGAACAACGCAGCGCCGAATACGCGGTGTGGCAGACCTCCCTGCACAATCCGAACTTCGCCGCTTACGCCCGAGACTGCGGCGCCTACGGCCGACGCGTCACCGATGCACAAGATCTGAGCTCGGCGATCACCGAAGCACTCAGCCACCCCGGACCGGCCATGGTCGAGGTACTCACCGATCCGAGCAACCACTGAAACCGGAAGCGTCCAACCGTCATCTGACTGATGCGAGAAGGCTGCCCGCGCCCGGATACTGAATCGGCAAACGGCCCGAATGATGGGGACGCCGTTGACCGTCAATCCTCGCGGCGTGGTTCTCGAACCGGCCACGCAGTCTTTCCTGGCGAACACGGCCGCGCTGCCGGCACCGGATACGGTGAGCCCCGCGGCAGGGCGCCGGATGATCGACAACTGGCAACGCGAGCCCGTCGAGTCCCCGCTGCGGGAACGCCGGCTGATGGTCGCCGGTGCGACAGGACCGGTGCGGATCCGAATGATCGTGCCGCCGAACGCCGGTGGCCGTCTGCCGGTGTTGTTCTACCTGCACGGCGGCGGCTGGGTGTTCGGCAGCGCCCGCAGTCACGCTCGCCTGGTGCGCGAGCTCGCGGTGATGACGGGCGCCGCCATCGTGTTCCCCGAATACAGTCTCTCCCCTGAGGTGCGCTATCCCGTTGCACTGAATGAGATTTGGTCCGCCGCCCAGTGGGTGTTCACCGAGGGCGGCAGGCACGGGCTCGACACGAGGCGGATCGCGATGGGCGGTGACGGTGTCGGCGCGACCATGGCCATCACCCTGGTGTCGCGCTGCCTGCGTAACGGGCACAGCGGGATCAGACAGTTCGTCGGATTCTGCCCGGTCACCGACGCGTCCTGCGACGCCGAGTCACACCGCACATATGGCGAGGGATATCACTTGCGCAGCACGACCATGCGGTGGTTCTGGGATCAGTACCTGCCCGATTCCGCAAGCCGCACAAAGCCTACCGTGTCTCCGCTGCGCACACCGGTGGACGAGCTCGCCGGCTTCCCGCCGTCACTGGTCATCACCGCCGAGGCCGATGTGGTGCGCGACGAGGGCGAGGCGTTCGCCGCCAAACTCTTCGCCGCGGGTGTCCCGACGACGGCGGTGCGGTACGACGCCGTCATCCACGGGTTCGTCGTGGTCAACGCACTGTGTGGGTCCGACGCCGCGCGGGCGGCGACCGCCCAGGCGACGTCGGCGATCACGTCGGCGTTCGGCAGCTGAACCGATCAGGGCTGCGGACCATCGGTGACCACGTCACGCAGCTGGTGGCGGCGACTCACCCCGAGTTTGGGGTAGACGTTGTACAGGTGGGAGGCGATCGTGCGCGGCGAGAGGTTCAGCCGTTGAGCGATTTCGCGGTTGGTGAGACCGGATGCTGCCATCGCGACGATCTGGCGCTCCTGGGCCGTCAGGGAGCCCATGCCCTCGACCGCGGAAGACGACGCCGACGCCGTGACCCCGGCCGCCCTCAGCTCTGCCCGGGTGATCTTGGCGAACGGCACCGCACCCAACCGGTCGAACACCTCCAGTGCCGCAGTCAACTGGGTACGCGCCTCGGCAGGTCGCCGAACCCTACGTAGCCATTCGCCGTAGTGCAGTCGAGCCCGGGCTCGTTCCATCGGCCACTGGTCCCCCGCCGGGTCGAAGACCGCCAACCGATAGTGCCGCTCAGCCAGATGCGTCGACGTGGTCAACGCCAGCGCCTGATGCCGCAAAAGCCTCAGCCGCACCGGCGGATTCGACCCCATCTGCCGGCCGATCGACACGACCAGCGGCCTGATCTCGTCCCCGTGCCCGCTGCGCGCTCCCGCCCACGCCAGATCGGCGATCCCGCGATGCGACAACACGAAGTGCACGGGTTCGCCGTCGGCATCGAACAGCCGACGGAAGGTGTGGTAGGCGCCCTCGAAATCGCCGCGTGTCAACGCATTCCAGCCCGTGGCCCGGACCAGCGCCACCGCCGTCGCCGCCCCGCCGTTGTCAGCCCTGATCCGCGCCGCCGCCCGCAGTGCCGTCTCGGCCCCCTCGACGTCGCCCAGGCAGGCCAGCAGATGCGCCCGGGTGGCGCTGCTCTCGGCGTGCAACAGGGCGAGATCATAGACCGCACACAGGGTCTCGGTCTCGTCGAGCAGTTTCTGCAACTCCGACCAGCGGCCGGTGTCGTGCAGCGCCCAGCCCAGGGCCGCCATGGCGTAGGTGAAGCCCCGCATGCCTCCGGCCGACTTCAGCTGTTCGATGCCCTCCCTGAGCTCGGTGACCGCCATGCCGCTGTCCTCGGTGGCGTAGGCCATCGCACCGACGATGAGCCGGCGATACGGCTCGACCGGTGCCGACATGGGCTGTAGCCAGCGCCGGTTCCACGGGGCCGGCCGGCTGTACGGGGTGGCCGCACTGTCGGCGTACATCGCCACGTAAGCCCGCTGTAATGGGCCAGACTCGGCGGGTAGCGGTGTGGGAAAAGCACTCTCGCCGAGAACGTCGCCGGCGGTTTCATCGAGCCAGCGACGCAGATTCCTGCGATGCACGAGGTCGCCCGAATAGTATGCCGCCGACGCGGCGACGTACATCAACGCCAGACGCAGCCGCGTATTGGCCGGTCGCGATCCATCCAGGATGCTGCGAACCAGCTCGGCAGCTTCGGTCGGACGTGCGGACTGCACGAGAATCGAAGCTCGGGTCAGTGCGGCATGGCCGACGATTTCGGAATCCGTCGAGCTGCGAATGGCACTCGCACTCAAGGACAGGGCCCAGGCCGGATCCCCGCCGAAGTTGGCCGCAGCCGAGGCAAGGGTAAATCGACGAGCGGCGTCAGCGCAGCCCGGGCTCAATTCGCCGGCCCGCTGCAGCGCCCGTGCCACCTCCAGATAACCGCCACGTTGCTGCGACTGATCGGCGCCCTGCTCCAGCAGGGCGGCCACCATCTCGTCCGGCCCGGACGCGGCGGCGGCGAGATGCCATGCGCGACAGGACACGTCGAGATGCGGCGATGCGGCGAGCGCCACATGAGCGGCACGCCGTTCATCCAGGTCACCCTCGCTGTAGGCGATGGTGCGCAACAGTGGGTGACTGAACCGCACCCGCCGGTCGTCACCGATCGCCACCAGTCCGGCCGCGAGCGCCGGCTCCCAGCGGGCCAGCTCGGTACCGAAACCCGCTGCCGCAGTGATGGTGTCGATGGTCTCGTAACCGGCGCCCGCCGCGGCGAACAATGCCAGCCGACGTGCATCGGCAGGTAAAGCGCCCAGTTGCGCGGCGAACAGCGTATTCGCGAATCCGCTGCCGACCATGTGATTGCCCCGGAAGGACGCCGAGCCCGACTTGCCGTAGAACCGCGCGGACTCGATGAGCGCCAACGGGTTTCCCCCGGACCAGCGGATGATCTCCCCACGCACGCTCGCGTCGGGTACCACGGACTGCGCCTCGATCACGTCGGCGGACTCCGCGTCCGACAGCGGGGTGACCTCGACGACGACCACCGACCGATCGATGCCGCACAGCAGGTCTACCCGGCGGGCACTCATCAACATCCGTATCGGCAGATGCGGTACCCGCCCGATGACATAGGTGAGCACCTGCCGAGAATCCGGTTCGAACCGGTCGAAATCGTCGAGCGCCAGCAGCAGCGGGTGTTGCGCCGCTGCCGCCGCCAGCAGCGCCAGCACGGCCTGCTGAATCAGGGCAGGCCCGAGAGTTGCCGAGTCCGCACGCGTGCCCAGCACGTCGGTCAGCACATCCCGGAATTCGGCCGGTAGCGCCGACACCCGGTCGACGATGGGACGGATGAGCTCTGCCAGCGCGGTGAACGGCGGTACCTGGTCGGGCTCGGTCCCGCCGGCGAATAGCACCCGCGTCGCCGCGGGCACCTCGGCCATCGCGTGGCGCAGCAGCGTGGACTTACCGATCCCCGGCTCACCCGCCAGGATGATCGCCCGCGGTGCGCCGGCCGCACCGGAAGCGACAGCGGTGACCAACCGGACCAGCTTGCCACGGCCGACGACGGGAAGGGTCGGAATGGCCGTCACGGGTGTATCGCTTGTTTGAGAAAGCGGATGCCTTGATCCAGTGCCGCACGGGCCGACGGGGTTTCGCTCAACTGGCTGAGTACCACGAAATCATGCACAGTACCCAGGTAGCGGGTGCAGGTCACGGGCACCCCTGCCGCGCGGAGCGATGCCGCGAATGCCTCGCCTTCGTCACGCACCACGTCGGCTTCCGCGGTGATGATCAGTGTCGGCGGCAGACCGGCGAGATCCGCAGGTGATGCGCGTAATGGGGACACCGTCGGTTGGTCCGGATCACCATCGCAGTAATGTTCCCAGTACCAGGCCTGTTCGTCGCTGGTGAGCAGATACTCCTCGGCGAACATCTCGTGCGACGGGTATTCGCACCGTGCGTCGGTGGGCGGGTAATAGAGCAGTTGCGCACGGATGCGGGGACCGCCGCGGGATTTGCACACCATGCTCATCGCGGCCGCGATCGTCGCGCCCGCACAATCTCCGGCCAATGCAAGGGTTTTCGGGTCGATATCGATCGACTCGGCGTTGTCACGAATCCACAACAGGGTCGCGTAACACTCTTCCAGGGCGACCGGGTAGCGGGCTTCGGGCGTCCGGCTGTACTCGGGTACCACCACCGCGGCACCGCATTTCGTGGCGATCGCCGCGACGATGTGGCCGTGCGTGTCGGCGTCGCCGAACATGAAGCGGCCGCCGTGGATGTACAGCACCCCCGGCAGTGGTCCCGAGGTCCCGAGTGGCCGCACCACCCAGAAGCCGACCAGATCGGACGGTCCTACCGGGGCGGTGTGGAACCGCGCCGCGGTACCCGGTTGCTCGACGGTGCTCCGCTGCGCCTCCCGCAGCGCCAGCCGTCCGTCCTGTGGGCCGAGCTGTCCGAGCGTCGGTGGTATCGCCATCGCGGCGACCAGCCGCGCGATGGTCGGATCCAACACAACGTCTCGGCTCACGACGTCCTCCCTGACGATGCGGCGGCCTCACCCGCAGCGTTCCCACCCTACGCCGCGACGCGTACACCCGGATGTTCATCCTGAACCTCGTCAGTCATCCGACTGATGACGTCGGGCCGCACGACGCTGAGACTCACCATGGAGGGCCAGTCCAGCGAACCGGTACTCATGTCTTCTGCCGGCCTCGTGACCGTCGGTGACATGGGCGCTCGACGTGTCTGATCCCCGCCCGCTCTCCAAGTGAAAGGAAGTAGGACCTTGCCAGCAACATACGCGGTCATCGGTGCGACCGGAGCAACGGGCGGCGCCGTCGCAGCCGCCCTCCAGCACCGCGGATCACATGTTCGGGCGGTCACCCGCAATCCTCATTCGCGCCGGGCACAACATCTTTCACAGACGGGTGTCGAGGTGGCGACAGCCGACCTTGCCGATATCGACGCCCTGGCCCGCGCATTCGCTGATGCCACCGGAGTCTTCGCGGTCACCACACCGTTCGAGGACGGCCCGCACGCCGAGCTGGAACAAGGCCTCAACATGGTCACGGCCGCCGCCAAAGCTCAAGTGCCACACTTGGTCTTCTCGTCGGTGGCCAATGCCGATCGGCACACCGGAATCCCGCACTTCGAGAGCAAAGCAGCGATCGAAACAGCGCTTGCCGAATCCGGTGTGCCCTACACCATCGTCGGACCCACCTACTTCTACGACAACATGCTCGGTGGTCTCGACGAACTACGGACCGGCAGATTCTCCCTACCGATTCCGCCCACGACGCCGCTGCAACAACTCTCCCGCCGCGACCTCGGCCGGTTCGTGGCCACGGTTCTGCACGATCCGCAGCGCTTCATCGGGTCCCGCATCGATGTGGCGTCCGACGCGCCGACACCGCGCCAGATGACCGCCGCCCTGGAGCAAACTGTGGGCCGACCAATCGAACTCATCACACTCGACCCGGCCCGCATCGGATCCCCCGACATGCGGGCAATGTTCACCTATCTGTCCGAACACGGCTACAGCGCCGACATCGTGCGACTGCGGCAGACCTATCCGGAGATCGGCTGGCAGCGTTTCGAGGAGTGGCTGGACGAAACCGTCACCGGCTGAGTGTGTTTTGCGTCAGCCGTTGTGTATTTCGGCGATATAACCACCGGGCCATTGCAGCATCGCCGCGGTGGTGGCGCCGATGCGCGCGGCGGGCACCAATACCTGGGCCCCCGCTGCTGTCGCTTTGGCGACGGTAGCCGCGACGTCGGCGACCTGATACCCCGCGAGCTCATGACCGTACGGGTACGGCAACTGGCCATCGGTAACGAATACTGCTGTGTTTCCGAAGGGCGAGCTGAGGTGGATGTGACGGAAAGTCGTGCCCGGCTTGCCGATAAGCGCGCCGTCAGCAGAAGTCGTGTCGGCGTCGAGTGTTCCTTGCGTAAAACTCAGGTAGGACGGCAGGAATTTGTCGACCGAGTCGGCCGGCAGGTAGATCCGGTTGTCAGGCACTGTCGCCAGTGGTGGATAGCTGGGTGGGGTTGTGTGCCAATACAGCTGGGCGTTGACGCCACCCGGGAACTGGACGATGGCATCCCGACCGATCGGATCGGCGAACGGAGCCACGACGACCGCAGCCCCAGCGTCGCGCGCCTGCTGAACGCCGGCGTCGAGGTTGCCCATCAGCCATCCGGTGCGTTCGGTACCGAACGGGTAGGGCACCGCAGAGATGAACTCGAAGGCGTAGACGGTGCCTACGGGTGACAGGATCAGCTGCGACCTGGTCTGGCTGGGCGTCGGGGTGACGGTGACGACCGCAGCCGGTTTGGCGGTACCCCCGAACGTCGCCAGCCAACTGCTCACGAACGCATCCAGCCGACCGGGCTGGACGTACACATGAACGCTGTCATACTGCGGGCCTACTGCTTGACTGCCGACTTCGGTGGTGGCGCTCGTTGTCGGCTGCGCAGGAGTCTGAGACCCGCCGCACGCCGCGGCCGTGGCTACCGCGAGAGTCGCTGCGGCCCAGCGCAGTCGGGTCCAGCTGTTCATCGAGTTCCTCCCAGTCTGAGATTCGCCGGGCAGCCAGGAGGTCGACAAGGGCCGTCGTCCCTGATCGTGCTCCTCTCGGCGCGCGGTGTTCCGCACCCTGTATATCCGAGCGCCCCGTCTTGCCCATCAGTCAGGTGACTGATGGGCAGGACCTATCTCGCGGCGGTCTATGCGATCCAGACACCTTTGATATTGCAGAATTCGCGGATACCGTGCGCGGTCAGTTCCCGACCGTAACCGGATCGTTTGATGCCGCCGAACGGGAGTTCCGGATAGGACACCGTCATACCGTTGATGAATACCTGCCCGGCACTGATCTCATCGACGAACCGTCGTTGTTCGGCCTCGTCACGCGTCCATGCACTGGAGCCCAGACCGAACGATGTGTCATTGGCGAGGCGGATCGCCTCGTCGATATCAGCCGCCCGGTACACCGACGCGACAGGGCCGAACACCTCTTCGGCGAAGATCGGCATGTCACGGGTGATGTCGGTGATCACAGTAGGTGCGTAGAACCAGCCTGGCCGGTCCAGACGTTTTCCGCCACAACGAATCACCGCACCGTCCGCGGCTGCATCGGCGACGAGCTTCTCGACGTCGAGGCGGCCCTGCTCGGTCGCCAGCGGCCCGACGTCCGTGGTTGGGTCAGTCGGGTCTCCCACCCGCAGATTCTGCATCTGAGCGACGAACATCTCGACGAACGCGTCGTAGACGTCAGCGTGGACTATGAATCGTTTGGCCGCGATACAGGATTGTCCCGCATTCTGGATCCGCGCGATCACCGCGGTGTCGACCGCTGCCCGAAGGTCGGCAGACGGCATGACGATGAACGGATCGCTGCCACCCAGTTCGAGGACCGTGTGCTTGACTTCGTCACCGGCGACCGCGGCGACAGCCCGGCCTGCGGGTTCGCTACCGGTGAGGGTCGCCGCTGCCACACGCGGATCCCGCAGTACCCGTTCGACATCACCGGAGGGGATCAGCAGGGTTTGAAAGCAGCCGTCGGGAAAGCCACCGCGGGCGATCACGTCGGCAAGGTACAGCGCGCTCTGCGGCACATTGGACGCGTGTTTGAGCAGCCCCACATTTCCTGCCATCAGAGCCGGAGCGGCAAACCGAACCGCTTGCCACAGCGGGAAATTCCACGGCATGACGGCGAGCACCACTCCGAGCGGTTGATAGCGGGAGTACGCATTGCTGGCCTCCACCGCGACGTTGTCGGCAGGTTCGTCGGCGAGCATTGTCGCGGCGTGCTCAGCGTAGTAGCGAAACCCGTTGGCACACTTCAGCGCCTCAGCCTTCGCCGATGCCAGCGTCTTTCCCATTTCCAGGGTCATCATCGCGGCGGTCTGATCAGCTTCCTTCTCGAGAAGGTCAGCCGTGGCATTGGCCCACCGGGCACGGTCGGTGAAACTGGTGTGGCGGTAGGACTGGAACCGGTTGTGTGCGCGTTCGATGGCGGAGTCGATATCCGCCTCACTCAGCGGATCGAACATCTTGACGGTCTCACCGGTGGTCGGATTGATTGTGGCGATGGGCACGAGAATCGTCCCTTCCGTCTGTAGATTGAATTGTATTCTGCAGCTTAGCGTGTCGTTCCCAGCCGCGAGGGAGATCGAAATGAACACAGCCGCCCAATTGATGGTCGAATGCCTGGAGGCCGAAGGGGTTTCAGTTGTCTTCGGAATCCCCGGCGAGGAAAACATCCGGTTCATGCAGGCGCTGGCCCACTCGGGGATCCGGTACGTCCTGACGCGACACGAGCAGGCTGCGTCGTTCATGGCAGAGATGTACGGCCGGGTGACCGGTCGCGCGGCAGTGGTCTCGACAACTCTGGGCCCCGGGGCAATCAACATGCAACTGGGTGTCGCCGACGCGACCACGAACAGCACACCGTTGGTGGCGATTTCCGCGCAGGTGGGCCAGGACCGGGAGTACAAGGAATCCCACCAGTCAGTCGACCTGGTGGCGATGTTCACTCCGATCACCCGTTGGGCTGACGGTGTGCCCAGTCCCCATGCGATACCCGAGATGTTCCGTAAGGCCTTCAAACTCGCGGAGGCCGAGCGACCGGCCGCCGTGTATCTGGCCGTGCCGGAGAACATCGACGCCGACACCACCCAGTACGACCTGAAACCGCTGCCACGAAACGTTGTTCACCCGAATGCGCCATCACCCGATCAGATTCGACGAGCGGTCGAAGTCCTGCGAGAGGCGCAGCGCCCGATCATGCTCGTGGGCCACGGCGCCGCGCGCGGTCACGCGGCGCAGGCCATCACCGCGTTCTCCGAACTTCTCCACATGCCGGTCGCACACACGTTCCACGGCAAGGGCGTGTTGCCCGATGACCATCCGAACAGCATCGGCACCATAGGGTTCATGCGCCACGATTACGTCAACTTCGGATTCGACGACGCGGACGTCATCGTCGCGGCCGGATACGAATTGCAGGAGTTCGACCCCGTGCGGATCAACCCGCGCCGGGACAAGAAGATCGTGCATGTGCACAGATTCCCAGCCGAAGTCGATGCCCATTATCCGGTCGAAGTCGGTGTGATCGGTGACATCGGTGCCTCGCTCGACGCTCTCACCCATGGTCTGGCGGGCCACGGCGGACGGCTCGATGACATCGCGCCGCGCGGCTGTGGCCTTCTCGCCGAGGAGTTCGCTCGCGGACAACAGGATTCGCGATTTCCCCTTGCACCCCAACGTGTCGTCAGCGATACCCGGGCGGCACTGGGCCGTGACGACATTGTCCTCGTCGACACCGGGGCGGCCAAGATGTGGATGGCCAGACTGTATCCGACCTACGCTGCCAATACGTGCCTGATCTCGAATGGCTTGTCCACCATGGCGTTCGCCTTGCCGGGCGCGCTCGGCGTCAAACTGGCATGCCCCGACGTCAAAGTGCTCGCCGTCATGGGCGACGGTGCCTTCCTGATGAACTCGCAAGAAATCGAGACTGCGGTACGTGAGAGTATTCCGCTCGTCGTGCTGATCTGGGAAGACAGCGGATACGGGCTCATCGAGTGGAAAATGGACCTCGAACTAGGCGCCCACTACAACGTCGGCTTCACCAATCCCGATGTCGTCACCTACGCCGAAAGCTTTGGCGCCAAGGGATATCGCATCGAGTCAGCCGATCAGCTGCTGCCAACGCTGACAGCTGCACTCGGCAGCGCCGGAGTCACGGTGATCGCATGTCCCGTCGACTATTCAGAGAACCTGCGGCTCACCGACCGGCTTGGCCAACTCGACTCCACCTTGTAGCACAACGGGTTCCGCGTTACGTCACTGAGCACACACCCCGCCGTCGACGGGTAGCGTGTGACCGGTGACGTAACGCGCGTCGTCCGACAGCAACCAGACCACAGCGTCGGCGATCTCGTCAGGTTGGCCGATTCGACCCATCGGCACGAAAGCGGCATAGCTGTGCGGGTCACCGCCGGTTCCTTTTGCCAGCAGAGCCGTTTCAACAGGTCCCGGCCCTACTGCGTTCACCCGGATGTTCTGTTGGGCGTAGTCGAGAGCGGCCGCTTTGGTCATACCGGTGACCGCATGCTTGGTCGCGGTGTACAACGACCACCCGGGATAGCCGTTCAGTCCAAAGATCGAAGAGGTGTTGACGATCGCCCCGCCACCGGCCCTGAGCATCTGCTCGATCTCGTACTTCATGCAGTAGAACACGCCCTTGATGTTCACATCGACGAGGAACGACGCGCCGTCGACGCCCTGCTGGTGCAACGGCACCTGCTCGCCGTCGGCCCCGGCATTGTTGTAGGCGAGGTCCAAACGGCCGAATTCGCTGACCGTCCGGTCGACCAACGCCTTCACATCATCGGGTCTGCTCACGTCGGTCGGTTGGAAGATCGCCCGGCTCCCACTGTCTCGAATCGCTTGCACCACCCGCTCACCTTTCACGGCGTCGCGGCCCCCGATGACAACTGCCGCGCCGGCCCTCGCCATGGCCAGTGCCGCTGCCTCACCGATCCCCGAGCCGCCGCCCGTCACGATCGCCACCTTGTCCGACAGATCGGCCATCCGGCCTCCTCCGATCTGATATGCCGTGCGATTGCGCCCGTACTGCTGGACGGTCGTGTGCCCGAGAGTCGCACGTGGGCAGCGATGCGTCATCAGTCATCCGACTGTCCCGTCTCCTCCAGATAACGGTGGACGAGTGAAACTGCCATGGCCCCTTCCCCGACCGCGGAGGCGACGCGCTTGATCGAGCCATGCCGAACGTCACCCACCGCAAATGAACCGGGAACGCTGGTTTCGAGATGGTAGGGCTGACGGTCCAGCGGCCAGTGAGCCGGTGGTCGGCCATTGACGAGCAGGTCGGGGCCAGTGAGCAGGTAGTCGTTGGCATCCCGGATGATGCCGGTATCGTTTGCCCACTCGGTGTTGGGCCGCCCACCGATCAGCACGAAGAGACGAGTGGTTTCGATTCCGACCTCATCGTCGTTCTCGGTGCGAACGCGAAAACCTGTCAGGTACTCGTCACCCTCGAGTTTGGTCACCGTGCTGCGTACGCGGATGACGACATTGGGAGTGGCAGTAAGGCGATCCAGGAGGTAAGCAGACATCGATGCGGCCGGCCTTGCCGCACGCATCATCACGGTGACCGTTCGTGCGTACGCGGCCATGTGCAGGGCGGCCTGCCCCGCCGAGTTGCCCCCGCCGAGGACGTACACATCTTCGCCCGAGCACAACGGTGCTTCCGCCGCGCCTGCGCCGTAGTAGAGCCCCGCACCGGCCAACCGGTCCTCGCCGGCAAGATTGAGCCGGTTGTACTCGACACCGGTAGCACAGATGTTGGTTCGAGCCGCCATCGTTCCGCCGCCAGCAAGATCCACCACGATCCCACCATCTCGAAACGTGGCTTTGACCCCCTCTTGCAGCAGCAGGATCTCGGCGCCGAACGCCACGGCTTGCTGGCGAGCTCGTTCCGCGAGGTGAGCGCCGCTGATCCCGCCCGGGAAGCCGAGGTAATTCTCGATCAGCGAGCTCGTGCCGGCTTGTCCGCCGACGGCTTGGCGCTCGAGCAGCACGGTGCTGAGTCCTTCTGAGGCCGCATAAACCGCGGCACTCAACCCCGCAGGCCCCGCTCCGTAAATCGACACGTCGTAGGTGGTGGCGGAAGGTGCGGTCAGCCAACCGAGGTGTCCGGCGATGTTGCGCACAGTCGCGGACTCGATCCGCAGGCCGTCGGGCAGCACGCACACCGGAAGCCGCGGGTCGTCGAGCCCCATCACACCGGCGCGGGCACGTGCATCGTCGTCGGAGATCAGGTCGGTCCAGGTGAACTCGACGACGCTGCGACCGAGGAAATCTCGGATGTCGTAGCCGTCCGGCGAGTTCGGGCGCCCGAAAACCTGTATGACATCAAGACCGCCGCTAGCTGACACTGATCACCCCCTCCATTAGGGACGCGTCTGATGCGCAGTGTCTGCCACCCCTGTATATCCGACCCTCCCCGTCGTACCCATCAGTCACCTGACTGATGACGTCGCCTGCCTTGCAGTGAGAGAACTGACGCACGGAACCCAGGAGGCCGCATGACGATCACCGTGAAACCGTCACCAGCAAGCGCAGACGAGTTCACGGTCCGTGTCGCGACACTGGAGGAGCATTTCGCCTTGCCGCCATCGGAATTGGCCGCCGTGGCCGCAGGCAATGCCGATCGGATCCTGAACCTGTGAGCGCCCCCTGGACGATCGCGATCGTGGGCGGCTCCCTGGCCGGGCTCGCGGCCGCCGCGGAACTGAGCCGGACCACCGACGCCGAGATCACCGTGTTCGAGCAGACCGCCGGACCGCTCGAAGGCCGCGGCGCCGGAATCGTCGTGCAGCCCGAAATCGAATATCTGCTGTCGGTCTCGGGCGTCCAACCCGACGCGGTCAGCGTTGCGCTTGGGGAACGCCAACTGCTTCATCGCAACAGCCCGCCGCGAACCTTCGCGATGCCGCAGACGATGACTGCGTGGGACACGCTCTACCGCACGTTCCGCGCCACGATTCCGGGTGTCGACTATCGCCAAGGCGTCACCGTCACCGGCGTCACGCCGGGGGAACAGGGCGTCGACCTCACCTTCGCCGACGGCACCACGTCCACGTGGACGTTGGTCATCGGGGCCGACGGAATCGGATCCACGGTGCGTCAGACGGTGTCGGCCGCCCATCCGCAGTACACCGGATACGTGGCGTGGCGGGGTTTGGAGACCGAGGACGAGCTGCCGACAGACATCACCAGTGAGCTGACCGACCGGTTTACCCTGTACAGCGCCAACGGGATTCAGTTTCTCTGCTATCTGGTACCAGGGCCTGCCGGCGAGACCGCGCCGGGACGCCGACGGGTCAACTGGGTGTGGTACATCAACGCCTCCGAAGAGGCGTTCGACGGCATCATGACCGGACAGTCGGGGCGTCGCTACGAGTACTTCCTGCCCACGACGGACGTATCAGAGGCCAGCATGGCAACCCTGCTGATGCTGGCAGAAACCGATCTGCCGCCATTGTTGTCGCGGCTGGTCCGGCTGTCGCGACCGTTCCTGCAACCCGTGATGGATCTGGCCGGTGCCCGGATGCGCCGCGGGCCTGCGTTCGTCATCGGCGATGCGGCCGGCACAGTGCGGCCGCACACCGCGTCGGGAACCTCGAAGTCGATCGCCGACGCCGCGCTGTTGGCCCAGGCGTTTCGGAAGTGGACGGCAGGCGAACCGTTGCCGGAAGATCACCTGCGCCTATGGGAGCAGCACCGGCTGCGATCGCTGGAAGACCTCGCCGCGATCGGTATCGCGCGCGCGGTCGCATCGCGGCTCGGCACCCGCGACAGCACCCCAGTCTGGGACCGGGCAGGGCAACGCTGACTCTCAGTCATCTGACGGATGGACGCTCGTCGCGACCGGTGGCATGCTCGTCGCATGCAGGTGAACCGCGCGTGATCGGCCGCCCGATCAGTCGGGTCGAGGGAACCGAAAAGGTCACCGGGTCGGCGCGGTACACCGCTGACACCGTGGTACCCGGGCTGCAGTACGCGGTGCTGGTGCAGTCCGAGATTGTCCACGGCGAGGTCACCCGCGATTCACTGGAAGCCACAGCGGCTGAAGCCGCGGCCGCCCCCGGCGTGTCATGTGTGCTGACTCCGCTCAATTGCCCTGCCCTGCAGTCCCTTCCAGTCGATCTCAGTTGGGATCTGCCACTGGAGCGTCGGCCGCCGTTATCCGACCTGACCGTGCAACATCGCGGGCAGCACATGGCGCTCATCGTCGCCGACACTCCGCAGAACGCCGAGTACGCGGCGACGCTGATGCGGTTGACCTACCAGGAGTCCGACGCTGTGCTGACGGCGCGGGAGGTGCTGGACCGCCCCGTGCCCACCGGCGGTGACGGGGCCGTGCGCTCCGGTACCTATCAGCCCGATCATTTCGTGAAGCTGGAGGACGAGAAACTCCAGGACCACCGCGGGCCCGCCGAGGAACCGGAGGACGGAACCAAGGTCGCCGCGCGTTTCACCACACCGGAGAACGCCCACTACCCCATCGAACTGTCCGCCGCGATCGCGGAATGGGACGGCGACCAGCTCATCGTCCACGACACCACCCGATGGATCGCCGGCGAGCGTCAAGTGCTGGCCGCATACCTGGGCACCACCGTCGACAAGATCCGGGTGATCTCACCGCTGGTCGGTGGGGCATTCGGCTCCAAGAGTTTCTTGTGGATGCACGTCGCGCTGTGCGCGGTCGCCGCGCGGATGGCGGGCACCCCAGTCAAACTGGTCCTCAGCCGGGCGCAGATGTTCACATCGACGGGCCATCGCCCACCCACCGAACAACACCTGCAGCTGATCGCCGACAGCGCGGGACAGCTCACCAGCGTCGAGCACCACACCCTCACCGAGACCTCCACCGTCGCGCATTTCTGCGAACCGGTAGGACTTTCCACCCGGTTCCTCTATCAATCACCGCGGATGGTTGTGTCGCACACCGTCGCTCGCGTCAACAGCCCCACGCCGTGTTTCATGCGGGGACCGGGCGAGGCGCCCGGCTTGTTCGCACTCGAAGTCGCGATGGACGAACTCGCGTATGCACTGAACGTCGATCCGCTGCAGCTACGAATCACCAACGACGCCACCATCGATCAGGCCAGCGGCCTACCATGGTCTGAGCGACATCTCACCGAGTGCTACCGCGAAGGCGCCCGCCGATTCGGCTGGGATCGCCGACCGGACGAACCCCGCACGATGAGCCGCGATGGGGTCCAGGTCGGGTGGGGCATGGCGACCGCCACCTATCCGGGCCGGAGGATGCCTGCCGGGTGCCGCGTGACCACCAGGGCCGACGGTCATATCGAATTCGCCTCGGCGACACACGAAATCGGCAACGGCGTGCGCACGGTGATGAGCCAGATCGCCGCCGACACGACCGGCAGTGCGCTACAGAGGATCTCGTTCTGTTCGGGCGATTCGGACTTCCCACCGGCACCGTACAGCGGCGCATCACAGACGACCGCCGCGGTGGGCTCAGCGGTGTACGACGCCGGCCAGGAGTGGAAACGCCGACTCCTGGAGTATCTGGTCAAAGATCCGGACTCACCGCACGCGGGCGCCGACGCGACGACTCTCGACGTCTGCGACGATGCGATCGTCAGTTCCGACCCGGCACGGCCCGCCATCGCGCTCCCGGAGGTCATCGTCGCGGCCGGCCCCGAACTGCTTGACCGGTTGTCCTTCACCGTGACGAGCGAGGGGGCGCCGAAGACCGGTCCGATGTCGCAGTCGTTCGGCGCGCACTTCTGCGAGGTCGAGGTCGACGAAGAGATCGGCCGCGCGACGGTCACCCGGTGGGTCGGCGTCATGGACTGCGGCAAGGTGATGAACCCCAAGCTCGCTCGCAGTCAGGTCATCGGCGGCATCACGTTCGGACTGGGGATGGCGCTGCTCGAACAGGTGCCGTACGACCCGGGCACCGGCCATGCCCTCGGCGAGTACTACCTCCCGACGCACGCCGACGTACCGGTTTTCGACATCAGCTTCATCGACAGCACCGACGACCACCTCGACAAGTTCGGCGCCAGGGGCATCGGTGAGATCGGCATCTGCGGCGTGCCCGCCGCGATCGCCAACGCCGTCTTCCACGCCACCGGCCGCCGAATCCGCGATCTGCCGATCACGCTCGAGAACCTGTTGCCGCCGTTCCCCGGAGCCCCGACATGCACGCCATAGAGCTGACCATCAACGGCACCCCGTACACCGTCGCGATCGACGTCCGGACCACTCTGCTCGACCTGTTGCGCGAACAGATTCAGTTGACCGGCACCAAGAAAGGCTGCGACCATGGCCTGTGCGGTGCCTGCACGGTGGCGGTCAACGGGGAACGGGTCGTCAGTTGCCTGACGCTCGCGGTGTCGATCGACGGCGCGGACGTCCTGACTGTCGAGGGCATCGCCGATGACGGCCGGCTGCATCCGCTGCAGGATGCCTTCGTCGAATACGACGGGTTCCATTGCGGTTACTGCACACCTGGTCAGGTCAGTTCGGCACACGCGTTGCTGCACGAACACAGTCGCGGCGATCTGTCGGCCGCCTCGTTCGAAGACCCGGCCGCCGACGTGGTGACAGGACCGGAAACCTTGTGCAGCGCCGAAATTCGTGAGCGCATGGCAGGCAACATCTGCCGTTGCGGCGCCTACCCGAACATCGTCGACGCCATCGCGTCCTGTCTGCCGGGTGATCGCCGGTGAAGCCCTTCGACTTTCACCACGCGCGCGATATCGATGACGCCCTCGAGCGTGCCGAGGCCGGCGCCCGGTTCTACGCGGGCGGCACGAATCTGCTGGACTTGATGAAGCTGGGCGTCGAAACCCCGTCGTCGTTGGTCGACATCGGCAAGCTCGGACTCGCCACGATCACCCCGACCGACCGTGGCGGTGTGTTGATCGGCGCCGGTGCCACCAACAGTGCGATCGCCAATCACCGCCTGATCCGTAGCCAGTACCCGGTGATCTCGCACGCGATCCTGTCCGGCGCGACGACTCAGCTGCGGAACATGGCCACCGCAGGTGGAAATCTGATGCAACGGACCCGCTGCCCGTACTTCATGGAGGCGTCGTTCGCCGCATGCAACAAACGCCGACCCGGTTCGGGATGCGGTTCGCTCGCCGGGTTCAACCGTGAGCACGCGCTGTTCGGTGCCAGTGAGTCGTGCGTGGCGGTGCATCCGTCCGATATGGCGGTGGCGCTGGCGATCCTCGATGCCGTGGTACACGTCGCATCGCGCACCGGTTCCCGGGCGATCCCGCTGACGCAGTTCTTTCGGTTGCCCGGGGACGCTCCGCAGACCGACAACACGGTGCAGCCCGGCGAATTGATCACCGGGATCGAACTCCCGCCATCCTCATTCGCCCGCCACAGTTGGTATCTCAAGGTACGTGACCGACACAGCTATGCGTTCGCCCTGGTTTCGGTCGCCGTCGGACTGACCATCTCCGATGGCATCGTCACATCAGCCGCCATCGCACTGGGCGGTGTGGCTGCCAGACCGTGGCGCGTCCCCGAAGCCAAGTCGGCCCTCGTGGGTGAGCCGGCCACCACCGAGAGCTTCACCAGCGCGGCAGAACTCGCCATGGCCGGGGCAAAGCCGTTGGGCCAGAATGCGTTCAAGGTCGATCTCGGCAAACACAGTGTCGTGCGGGCGCTGCGCCGAGCGAGCACACTGCAACGGTGAGAGGTGCCGGCTGAAATTCGTGCAGTTTGGGTGCCAACACTCGTGGGAAACTGACAGCTGACAGTGCTGTTGCACCAGGGCCCGGGGGTGCCGATGAGTGTTCTGGAGGGATTTCTCTCCACCTGGGCCGAGGCGCGTGCAACGTTCGGCCAGGGTGTGCCCCAGACGGGCGAACCCTTCAAGACCGATGGACCGCTGAGCCGGGTGCAGTCGCACCTGACTGCGGCGACGCCGGGATCGTCCTGGTCTGGCACAGCGTCCGCCGCCTACGATGTGGCCAACACCGAACAGCGGGGCAAGGTGGCCGAGTTCGCGACCCTGGACCGCCGGATGGGCGAACAGATCGACCGCGCGGCGCGAGTGGTCGCCGGTGGCCGAAATGATCTGGACGCGGTGCGAACCTGGGTACTCGACGCCGCCGCGAAGGTTCCGCAGAACGTGGCCGGCCAGCAGATGCTGGTGCCGATCGTGAAGCGGGGCCTCAGTGACGTCGCCGATATCGTCAAACGGTCCAACGGTGAACTGAATTCGATCGCCACGACGATCCGGGGCATCGGCAATGAATATTCCGCGCTCGGTGACCAGAAGCGCGGCAAGGGCGACCAACCCGACAAATTCGGGCCGGACAAGAACGGCCCAGACTCGGACAAACCGCCGGAGAACAAGTACGAAAAGGCGCTCAGGGATGCCGGCCTGCTCAACGGCCCTGCTGAGGGCTACTACAAGAAGTGGTTGGAGAATGCCGAACGCCGCGGTGTTCCACCAGAAGTCATCGTCGAGATCGCCCGGCGTCACCACATCACCCCGGACAGCTTCAAAGTCCTCGACGGCATGGAAGAGGTCACCGACCCCGACGGCAAGTCCTACTTCCTCATGCCGAAAGGCACGAGTGGCGCCGATGCGCGCAGGGCAGCGCTGATGACCTACGTCCTCAACTGTGGCACGGACTACGACAAGGCCGGAAGACAGCCCGGCGTGACCAACGACTTCAAGGAAACCCCGTACTCGGCTGACGAGGTACAGCGGATCATCGATCGACAGAATGCGAATTCGTGGAGTTACGACCAAGACGTCGGATTCGTTGACGGCAACGGTGGTCGCCTGATGACCACACCGAACGGCATGTTGATGGGGCTCGGCGGCAACCAGCTGCAGGACATGTACAGCGAGGGCGGCGGATCCACCTGGGGCGACATCTTCATGGTCAACATCGACGATCCGACCGACGCCGCGGATCAGCTCCGCAAGATCGTCAAGTCGGGCGTCGCGTGGTATCCGGGTCCCGACGGTAACGGGTATCCCGGTGCCAACCAACTCGACCTGGATCGACTGCTGCACCACGAGGAACGGCACTCTCAGCAGTGGGCCCGCATGGGCTACCTGGGATTCATCGACGCCTACGTGACCGGAAAGGTCATCGAGATCTTCACCGATCATCCGATGGAGAAGGATGCCGGTCTGCACGACGGGGGTTACCGATGATTCGGCGCGTCAACGTCGCGATCGCACTCATCACGTTGCTGGTGTCCGTGTTGGTTGCGTGCGACAAACACGACTGGAAACACGTCCAGGGCGCTCCGTCGCTGCGACCGGCATTCGGCGCCCGGGTGACCGACGGACAGCTGCAGATCTGGATGGGATCACGCTGCGACCACGCGCGCGAGGTGAACCTGGAATTCACGCCTGGCACGACGTTGGTTCTCTCAGCACCGGAGCATCACTGGGTCTCGGTCGATCGGCTCACCCTCGGTGGCCCATACCCCGGCCTACGCGTCACAGAACCGTTGCCCGATGAATTCGATTGGCACACCGCAGAGAAACTGAAGATCTGGGTCAACGGCGACCCCGGCAGCCTGGGCGCACAAACCAATCTCGCTGTAGTGCGCGAGGAATCCGCGAAACACCCCGACGACACCTATTGGTTCCAGGACGTCGGCTGGCTCAACCCGGCCCAGGTCGCCGAACAGGATGCCAAGACCTTCCTCGCTCTCTGCACCCCCGACCCTGCGTACAAGTCACCGGTTCCGACGGTATTCGGAGTACGGGAAACCGATGGTCTGCTACGCATCTGGACCGGATCGCCCTGCCCGGGCACCATCGCGGCCACGGTCATCTTCGAGCCCAGCGGCGTTGAGTTGGTTCTCAACGCACGCAACGGAACAGGGGTCGATTTCCAGCGGTACACGGTCGGCGAGCCCATTGCCGACATGGAGGTATCCAGAGCACTGCCCAAGGACTTCGATTGGACCGGACAACGGGAGCTGCAGCTGAGTCTCTCGCGTACCGATCCCGGCACCGGGCCGCAGCGCGTCGATCTCGGCGTCGTGCGCGCGGAATCCGCGAACCATCCCGCCGACACCTACTACTTCCAGGGCATCGGGTGGCTCAACCCCGCGCAGGTCGCCGAACAGGACGGCAAAACCTTCCTGGCGACATGTACCCGGGACCCGAAAAAGTAAGCGCGAGCAGACACTCCTGAACCCGACACGCCGTTGTGCTGGTACCGGAGTGCCTGCTCGCGCGAAGAGCTTAGGCCCCGTAAACCGGAACCGCGGGACGGGCCTTGGCCAACAGATCGGAGACCACGGGCGCCAACTCGGCCGGATCCCACTTCGCGCCCTTATCGATCTGCGGTCCGTGCGCCCAGCCCTCCGCGACGCGGATCTTGCCGCCCTCGACCTCGAACATCTTGCCGGTGACGTCTTTTGACTCGGCGCTGCCCAGCCATACCACGAGCGGTGAGATGTTCTCCGGCGCCATCGCGTCGAATTCGGCGTCCTGCGTCGCCATCATCTCGGCGAACACCGTCTCGGTCATCCGGGTGCGGGCCGACGGCGCGATGGCGTTCACGGTGACGCCGTAGCGCCCCATCTCGGCGGCGGCCACCAGCGTCAGAGCTGCGATACCCGCCTTGGCTGCACTGTAATTCGCCTGTCCGACACTGCCTTGCAGGCCGGCACCGGAGCTGGTGTTGATGATGCGGGCATCAACCGTGTTGCCCGCCTTGGACTGGGCGCGCCAATAGGCTGCCGCGTGCTTCATGGTGGCGAAGTGCCCCTTGAGGTGCACGGCGGTGACGGCGTCGAACTCCTCTTCGGAGGTGTTGGCGAACATGCGGTCCCGCACGATGCCCGCGTTGTTGACCAGAACGTCGAGGCCGCCGAACGCGTCGACGGCAGTTTGGATGAGGCCTTCGGCCTGCGCCCAGTCCGCGACGTTGGCGCCGCTGGTGACAGCTTCGCCACCGGCAGCGATGATTTCGTCGACCACGTTCTGTGCGGCGCTGCCGCCGCCTGCGGGCGAGCCGTCCAGGCCGACGCCGATATCGTTGACCACGACACGGGCCCCTTCGGCGGCGAACGCGAGCGCATGCGCGCGTCCGATACCGCCGCCTGCGCCCGTCACGATGACCACGCGGCCGTCAAGCAAACCCATTCCTGTTTCTCCTTATTTGTTCGCGGTGGAAGCTGCCAGGTACTGCGGTGGCTCACCGCCACCGTGGACTTCGAGGGTCGCCCCACTGATGTAGGACGCCGCGTCGGACGTCAAGAAGGCTGCGGCCCAACCGATGTCGGCCGGTTTGGCCAGGCGGCCCAGCGGTACGGTGGCGGCCACTGCCGCCACGGATTCGGCGTCGCCGTAGAACAATTCGGACTGCTCGGTCTCGACCATGCCGACCACCACGGAGTTCACCCGGACCTTGGGCGCCCACTCGACGGCCAGGGTCGCGGTCAGGTTGTCCACCCCGGCCTTGGCGGCACCGTAGGCCGCGGTTCCCGGTGTGGGCCTGCGGCCGCTGACACTGGAGATATTGATGATCGAGCCGCCGCCGTCCTGATTCTGCATCACGGCATTGGCGTGTTGGGAAACCGACAGCGGGCCGAGCAGATTGAGCTCGATGATCTTGGTGCTGAACTTCGCCGACGCGTCGGCGGCCGCCACATAGGGCGAGCCGCCGGCGTTGTTGACCACGACGTCCAGCCGGCCGTGCTCTGCGACCACCGCATCGATCATCGCCTTCACCGAGTCGTCGTCCCGGACGTCGCAGCTGTGGAACTCGTACGGCAGCCCCTCGACGGGACGGCGCGCGCAGGTCACCACAGTGGCACCCTGACCGGCGAAAACAGCGCTGATTCCGGCACCGACCCCTCGTACTCCGCCGGTGACCAGCACCACTTTGCCGGTCAGGCCCAAATTGATGGCACCGCCTTCTGGCGTATCTCTCACTGTGCTAGCGTACCAAGCAAGTGCTTGCTTAGGTAGCGACGACGGAACGATCAGGAAACCAATGACGATCACATCCACCACTGTCGAACCGGGCATCGTCTCGGTCACCGTGAACTACCCACCCGTCAACGCCATCCCGTCGCGGGGATGGTTCGAGCTGGCCGACGCCATCACGGCAGCGGGCCGGGACCGCAGCACCCACGTGGTGATCCTGCGAGCCGAGGGCCGTGGATTCAACGCCGGTGTCGACATCAAGGAGATGCAGAACACCGAGGGATTCACCGCACTGATCGATGCCAACCGCGGCTGCTACGCGGCCTTCAAGGCGGTCTACGAATGCGAAGTACCGGTGATCGCGGCGGTCAACGGGTTCTGCGTCGGCGGCGGCATCGGCCTGGTCGGCAACGCCGACGTCATCGTCGCCTCCGACGACGCCAAATTCGGCCTGCCCGAGGTGGAACGCGGCGCCCTCGGCGCGGCCACGCACCTGTCACGCCTGGTGCCGCAACACATGATGCGGCGGTTGTTCTTCACCGCCGCCACCGTCGACGCCGAAACCCTGCACCACTTCGGCTCGGTGCACGAGGTGGTGCCGCGCGCCGAGCTCGACGAGGCCGCGCTGCGGGTTGCGCGCGACATCGCCAGCAAGGACACCCGGGTGATCCGGGCGGCCAAGGAGGCGCTGAACTTCATCGACGTGCAACCGGTCAACGCGAGATACCGCATGGAGCAAGGCTTTACATTCGAACTCAACCTGTCCGGCGTGTCCGACGAGCACCGCGACGCGTTCGCCGGCACTTCCAAGGGGAAAGAATGACCGATAAGAGAACAACTCTCGACGAGGCCGTCGCGTCGATCGAAAGCGGCATGACCATCGGCATCGGCGGCTGGGGCTCGCGGCGCAAGCCCATGGCCGTCGTCCGTGCCCTGCTGCGCACCGACGTCACGGACCTGACCGTGGTCACCTACGGCGGTCCGGACCTGGGCCTGCTGTGCTCGGCAGGCAAGGTCAAGCGCGTCTACTACGGCTTCGTGTCACTGGATTCGCCGCCGTTCTACGACCCGTGGTTCGCCAAGGCCCGCACCAGCGGCGCCATCGAGGCCCGCGAGATGGACGAGGGCATGCTGCGCTGCGGCCTGCAGGCGGCCGCCCAGCGGCTGCCGTTCCTGCCGATCCGCGCCGGGCTCGGCAGCGACGTCCGCGCCTTCTGGGGCGACGAGCTCAAGACCGTCACGTCGCCGTATCCGACCGACGGTGCCTACGAAGAACTGATCGCGATGCCCGCACTGAACCTCGACGCGGCGTTCGTCCACATGAATCTCGGTGATGCCCAAGGCAATGCCGCCTACACCGGAATCGACCCGTACTTCGACGACTTGTTCCTGATGGCAGCCACGCGGCGCATCCTCACTGTCGAACGCGTCGTGTCCACCGAAGAACTCGTCAAAGCCGTTCCGACGCAGGCCCTCCTGATCAACCGGATGATGGTCGATTCCGTGGTGGAGGCTCCGAACGGCGCCCACTTCACCACCAACGAGCCCGACTATCGACGCGACGAGAAGTTCCAACGCCACTACGCGGAAGCCGCAGCCTCCGACGAGACGTGGGCCGAGTTCGTCAAGACGTATCTGTCGGGCAGCGAGCTCGACTACCAGGCCGCGGTCCGCAAGTTCGCCGCGGACGCGAGGAGCACCGAAATCAAGGAGGCCAGCAAGTGATTGCCGTCACCCGGGCTGAGGTCTGCGCCGTCGCCTGCGCCGAACTGTTCCGCGACGCCGGCGAGATCATGGCCAGCCCCATGACCACCATCGTCCAGATCGGTGCCCGGCTGGCCCGGCTGACCTTCTCCCCCGACATCGTGCTGACCGACGGTGAGGCCCGGATCATGGCCGACACCCCGGCGATCGGCGGCCCGTTCACCGTCGAGGGCTGGATGCCGTTCAACCGGGTCTTCGAGACCCTGGCCTGGGGCAAGCGCCATGTGGTGATGGGCGCCAACCAGATCGACCGCTACGGCAACCAGAACCTGTCGGCGTTCGGTCCGATCCAGCACCCGACCCGGCAGATGTTCGGCGTCCGCGGCGCGCCCGGCAACAGCATCAACCACACCACCAGCTACTTCGTGGGCAATCACTCCAAGCGCGTATTCTGCGAGTCGGTGGACATCGTCTCCGGAATCGGCTGGGACAAGGTCGATCCGGAGAATCCGGCGTGCCGGTTCGCGAACATCTACCGCGTCGTGTCGAACCTCGGCGTGTTCGACTTCAACGGCCCCGACCACCAGATGCGCGCGGTGTCGCTGCATCCGGGCGTCGACGCCCAACAGGTTGCCGAGAATACGTCGTTCGAGGTGCACGGGCTGGACTCCGCCGAGACCACCCGCTTGGCCACCGACGAGGAACTCAAGCTGCTGCGTGAGGTGATCGATCCGAAAGCGTTGCGGGACAAAGAGGTCAAGGTCTAACCGATGGGCAAGATCAAAACCCCGCTGACCGAGCTGGTCGGTATCGAACATCCCGTGGTGCAGACCGGCATGGGCTGGGTGGCCGGTGCCCGACTGGTCGCGGCGACCTCGAATGCCGGCGGCCTGGGCATCCTGGCGTCGGCGACCATGACGCTCGAGGAACTGCAGACCGCCGTCACCAAGGTCAAGGCCGCCACCGACAAACCGTTCGGCATCAACATCCGTGCCGACGCCGGCGACGCCGATGCGCGCGTCGACCTCCTGATCCGCGAAGGAGTCAAAGTCGCCTCCTTCGCTCTGGCCCCCAAGCCGGACCTGATCGCCAAGCTCAAAGACGCAGGCGTGGTGGTCATCCCGTCGGTCGGACTGGCCAAGCACGCCAAGAAGGTGGCGAGCTGGGGCGCCGACGCGGTGATCGTGCAGGGCGGCGAGGGCGGCGGCCACACCGGCCCGATCGCCACCACCCTGCTGCTGCCGTCCGTGCTCGACGCCGTGGCCGACACCGGGATGCCGGTGGTCGCCGCGGGCGGGTTCTTCGACGGGCGGGGGCTGGCCGCGGCGCTGTCCTACGGTGCTGCGGGGGTGGCGATGGGCACCCGGTTCCTGCTGACCTCGGATTCAACCGTGCCCGACGCCGTCAAGCAGCGTTACCTGCAGGCCGCGCTCGACGGCACCGTGGTGTCCACCCGCGTCGACGGCATGCCGCACCGGGTGTTGCGTACCGGTCTGGTCGAGAAGCTCGAAAGTGGCTCGCGGGCACGCGGTTTCGCCGCTGCGGTCGGCAATGCGCAGAAGTTCAAGAAGCTCTCGGGCATGACCTGGAAGTCGATGATCAAAGACGGCTTGGCCATGCGGCACGGCAAGGAACTCACCTGGTCGCAGGTGGTCATGGCCGCCAACACCCCCATGCTGCTGAAAGCCGGTCTGGTGGAAGGCAACACCGAAGCAGGTGTGCTGGCATCAGGTCAGGTCGCAGGCATCATCGAGGATCTGCCGTCGTGCGCTGAGCTGGTGCCCGCGATCGTGGACGAGGCCGTCGAGCACCTGCGCTCCGCGACCAGTTACATCCAGTAACTTTTGATTCGCGAGCAGACGCAAACTCGCACTTTTTCGGTCGAAAGAGTGCGAGTTTGCGTCTGCTCGGCAGAAAAGTCTCAGCGCAGCAGCGTCGCGCCGAAGTAATGGCACAGCAGCAGAGCCACTTCCACGTCGAGGCGGTCGTCGGTGATGGGCCTGCCACGGCGTTCCACCGCCCGGCTCACCCGGTACTTCACCGAATTGGTGTGCAAATGCAGATCTTCAGCGGCGGCCTTGTAGCTTGATCCGCTGCCCAGGAACGCGCGCAGCGTCTCACGAAGCCGCTCGTCGTTCTCGGTGGGCTCGGCGAGCGGCCCGAGCACATCGGTCACCCACTGCGCAGCGGACTCGACGTTGCCGCCGAGCAGCGCGGCCACGGCCACGCCGCTGTCCCCGGCCGCGGTGAACCGGCACAACGCCGCACCGGCCGCGACGGCCACCGTCCGGGCGTCCTGCGCCTGCCGGTGCGAACGTCGGAAACCGTCGACCCCGGGCAGCGGATTGCCGACGCCGAGGAACGGACCGTCGCCGAACACCCGCAACCGGTTGACCACATCGTCGGCGGCCTCGCCGGGAACCGGGATCCACACCCACGCCGTCACCCGGTCCACCGAGATGAACAATGGGTTCTCCTGTGCCCCAATGGATTCAGCGAATCGATTGAAGTAGCGTTCCATCGACGAGAGCTCGTCGCCGTCACCGGACTCGTCACACCACGCCACCGCGGCGAGGTGAATCCGCCTGAGCGGGTAGCGGATTGCCATGGCGGCCGCATCGACGTCGACTTCGTCACCCGACGCCAGCAGGTCGCGCACCCGCGACGCGCGGACACTGTTGCGGGACTCCAGCCAGCGGTCGCGCTCGTGCTGATACTCCTCGACCACCCGCAGCGAGATCTGGTCGATGTAGTCGAACGACACCGATTCCATCAACTCGTAGACCGCCAGGCCCAGTGCCGGATCCAGATCCGCCGCGCGCACCTCATCGAGGATGAACCGCAAGGCGGCCCGATGGCCCAGCCGATAGGCGCGGGTCAGGGCATTCGCGGACACCTCCCGCTGCGCCAGCCGGCGGGAGTACTCGAGCGCAGCAGCGGGCGGCTCGACATTCTGCACCGAGATGCCGTGCCGGACCGCGGCGAAGAATGTTTCGACGTTGGTCTCGACGGTGTCGCGGAGCAACTGCTGCAGTTGCTCTTCATCCCGTAATTCGGAGATGGCGTCGACGAGGGACTGCTGAACCGTCTTGGTGATGACGGGCAGTTTGTCCACCAGCCGGCCGGTCACGCTGACGGCGGCCTGCGCCACAGCCGCCTCATCCACCTCGCCCTTCCCCGCCATGGTCAAACCGTAGAACGCGGCTGTCGACGGCGGGACCTGGTTGTCCGGATCGGTTTTGTCCTCCGGGGACAGTCAGCCCCCGGTATTTCAGCCGCCGAGGACGTCGTCACACCGATACGGGCTCCGTAACGTACATCACGAACGCAGCAACAAGCCCTCTACCAGCTGCGACAGCCCAAAAAGCCCCATCGCGAAAGTGAGTTCGCCATGTCCGTGTTCGGTTTCTTCCTCTTGTTCTTCATCGGCCTGTTCCCGGTCCTGGTGCCGGCCACCACCACCGCCGTCCGGGCCGTCTCCGGGTGGCGTGGGCGCCGTGTGGCCGCAGCGGCCGCCGCCCAGTAACCAGCCACCGCAATCAGACAAGGAGAACGTGCCATGAGCACCGTGAGCACCACAGACCTCGACAACGTCGATCTGGCCGACCCGGCGATCTGGGAAGCCGGCCCGCCGTACGAGCTGTTCGCGCAAATGCAGCGCGAGGCCCCGGTGCACTACAGCCCGCAGCACACAGCCCCCGGAGAAGGTGGCTTCTGGTCGATCACGCGGTACGACGACGTCCGCGCGGTCAGCCGCGACCACCGCACGTTCTCCTCCGAACGACGTGGCATCTTCAACGTCGACGACATCGGCGTCCCGCTGGACGTTCAGCGCCTTCAGCTGATCTCGATGGATCCACCACGCCACGACCGGCTCAAGGCCCTGGTGATCAAGGCCTTCACCCCGGAGCGCGTCGCCGCGCACGAGGAGGCGATCAGGCGGATCATCGGCGAAGTCCTCGACAGCGTCGCCGATCGCGACCGGTTCGACCTGGTGGCCGACGTGGCGCGTCCCGTCCCGGCCCGCGTCATCGGCTCGATGCTCGGCACCCCTCCTGAGGACGACGAGCGGCTGGCGCATTGGACCAATGTGTTCAGCGCGTTCGAGGACCCCGAGATCCGGGCCCAATGGGATGACGCCGGGGCAATCGTGCTGGAGATCATCGCGTACCTCAACGATCAGATGGCACAGCGCAAGGACGCGCCGCGCGACGACCTGATCACCGCGGTGATGAACGCCGAAGTGGACGGCGAGAAGCTCACCGAGTTGGAGATGGCGACGTTCTTCGCCCTGCTGATGACCGCAGGCAACGACTCGACGCGCGCCACGTACAGCGCCACGATGCTGGCCCTGATGCAGAACCCCGACCAGCTGGCGCTGCTGCGAGAGAATCCCGAGCTGATCGAGGCCACCGTCGAGGAAGGGCTGCGCTGCTTCCCGGCGTTCGCGTTCATGGCGCGCGCCGCCACCAAGGATTTCGAACTGCACGGCAAGACGATCAAGGAAAACGACCGGCTGCTGCTGTGGTACATCGCGTCCAACCGCGACGAGACCGCGTTCGACAATCCCAACAAGTTCGACATCACCCGCGAAGGACTCGCTGACCGGCACCAAGCCTTCGGCGGCCGCGGCAGGCACTTCTGCCTCGGCGCCAACCTGGCCCGCCTCGAGCTCAAGCTGTGGATCCAGGAGACGCTGCGCCGGTTCCCCGACCTCGAACTCGACGGCGAACCGACACGGGTGCGGGCGCTGTTCCTCAACCAGTACAAGTCGATCCCGGTACGGCGGACATCATGACCAGGCCGGCTTACCGCGAAGTCGAACTCGACCTGCTGGTCACGCGCCGTGAGGAGTCGGCCGACGGGGTGGTGACCCTGACCCTGACCGATCCGTCCGGCGCCGAGCTGCCCGAGTGGACCCCCGGCGCACACATCGACCTGGTGATGACGCCAGAGCTGGTCCGTCAGTACTCCCTGTGCGGTGACACCACCAACCGGGACGAATGGCGCGTCGGCGTGCTGCTGGATCCGGCGAGCCGCGGCGGATCGGAGTTCGTGCACAACAAGCTGCATGAGGGCAGCACGATCCGAGTGCGCGGGCCGCGCAACCACTTCGGTCTGGTCAGCGCGCCGCGCTACCAGTTCATCGCCGGCGGTATCGGTATCACACCTATGCTCCCGATGATCGCGGCCGCCGAAGCGGTCGGCGCCGACTGGCGACTGCTCTACGGCGGCCGGACCAGGGCTTCGATGGCCTACCTCGACGAGCTCGCCCGCTACGGCGAGCGGGTCACGGTGTGCGCCCGCGATGAAGCTGCCACTTTCCGCGATACCTTGGAATCCATTCTGGCCGAGCCACATCCGGACACCCTGGTGTATTGCTGCGGACCGGAGGGGCTGCTCGCCGCCACCGAGGACGGCTCCAAGCGCTGGCCCCCCGACAGCTTGCACATCGAGCGATTCTCGGCCAAAGCCGTCGAGGACACCGCCGACACACTTGAGTCGTTCGAGGTGGAATGCCAACGCTCCGGCATCACTTTGACTGTGCCACTGGACAAGACGATCTACGACGTGGCAGAGGAGGCGGGCCTCGATGTGCTCGGCTCCTGCATGGAAGGAGTCTGCGGCACCTGCGAATGCGATGTGCTGCAAGGCGATCCCGACCACCGCGATTCAGTGCTCAACGATGCCGAAAAGGCTGCGGGCCAGAGCATCATGATCTGCGTATCCCGCTCCCGCTCACCACGATTGGTGCTGGACCTATGAGAAACCCGCGCATCAACTATCCCTTCAACTGCTGGTACATCGCCGCCTTGAGCGACGAGGTCGGACCCGACCTGTTCGCGCGCCGACTGCTGGGCGTCCCCGTGTTGTTGTACCGGATCGCCGACGGATCGATCGTCGCGATGGAAGACCGCTGCGCCCACCGGGCCCATCCCCTCTCGACGGGGCAGCGCGACGGCGACCTGGTGCGGTGTGGATATCACGGCTTCGCCTACGATCCCGCGGGCGATCTGGTCGACGTACCGTCACAGGACAATGTGCCGCGCGGCGTGCGGGTGCGCACCTACCCGATCGTCGAACAGGGTGCGTTCATCTGGATCTGGCTGGGCGACCCGGGCGCGGCCGCGCTGCGCCATCCCCCGCGCCTCCCGTGGCTCGCCGACGCCGACGATTGGGCCGACACCCTGGAGGTGTTCGGCATCGAATGCAATTACCTTCTGCTGCACGAGCACTACCTGGACCTGACCAACGTGTTCACGTTGCATCCCGAGGCGGTGCCACCGGACATCGAGGTGCTGCCCCCGCTGGAGGAGGTCGAGGTGTCCGAACGCTCGGTGGCCTACTTCCGCACCACCCCACCCAGCCGGCTCGCGGCCTGGGAGACCGAGGCCACCGGCCTGCCCGCCGATACCAGCGGGATCCGGCGCGAGGAGGGCATGTTCGTCTCCCCCGCCCTGCACGTCCAGCGTTACGTGATCGAACCGGTCGACGGCGCACCGCGGCAACTGTTACGGATTCAGGGGTTCACCCCCGAATCCCCCGGCGTCACACATGTTTTCCTGCAGATGGCCCGCGACTACGCGCTCGATGACGATGCGGTCGGCAAGTTCCTCGCCACCATGTTCCACGACTGGGCCGAACGCGACGCCGAGGTGCTCGAGGGCATGCAGGACCTGCTCGACGAAGATGCGGACGCGAGGAGCACAGGAACTGCCCTACCCCGGCGCGAATTCAACGTGAAGGCCGACCGTGCCGCGGTACGGGCCCGGCGCATCGCCCTGGACATGGTCGACGAAGAATCCGGCCGGCTGACCCGCAGCTGGCTGGCGGCCAGGTAGCCCGGCGTCCCATGACTGTCGTCGGCGGCGCCTCGATGATCGTGATCAGCCTGCTGCCGGTTCTGGTGCCTGCCGCCGCCACCTCCATAGTCCGCGCCAGGCACCGTCGGCGCGGACGCCAAGACAACCCCGACGAGGACTCATGACATCGCTGACCATGCGCCACTTCGACTACGACACTCTGGTGATCGGTTCCGGCTTCGGCGGATCCGTGGCCGCCCTGCGGCTCACCGAGAAGGGCTATCGGGTCGGCGTTCTGGAGGCGGGACGCCGGTTCGAGGATCACGAATTCGCGAAGACCAACTGGCAGGTCCGCAAGGCGTTCTGGGCACCGAAGTTGGGTTGCACGGGCATCCAGCGCATCCACATGCTGCCCGATGTCGTGGTCCTGGCCGGCGCCGGTGTCGGCGGTGGATCGCTGGTCTACGCCAACACCCTCTACGAGCCGAAATCCGATGCGTTCTACCGCGATCCGCACTGGGCCCACATCACCGACTGGAAGTCGGAGCTCGCACCCTTCTACGGACAGGCCAAACGAATGCTCGGCGTGGTGACCAATCCGAGCATGACGCCGTCGGACCGCGTGCTGCTCAAGGTGGCCAACCAGATGGGCGTCGGGGACAGCTTCACCATGACGCCCGTCGGGGTGTTCTTCGGCACCCCGGGCGAAGAGGTCGACGACCCGTTCTTCGGCGGTGCGGGGCCGTGCCGCCGCGGTTGCCTGCAGTGCGGTGAATGTATGACGGGATGCCGGCACAACGCGAAGAACACGTTGCTGAAGAACTACCTGTACCTCGCAGAGCGGGCAGGGGCGCAGGTGCATGCGCTCACGACCGTCACGGCCGTGCGTCCGCTGCCCGGCTGCGGATACGCGGTGGACACCCGACGGACGGGCGCCTGGCGGGCCAAGCGCACCGCGCGCACCTTCACCGCCGAGCAGGTGATCTTCGCAGCAGGCACGTGGGGTACCCAGCAGTTGCTGCACCGCATGAAAGCCCAAGCCTCCCTTGCCCAGCTGTCCGACCGACTCGGTGAACTGACCCGCACCAACTCCGAAGCGCTGTGCACGGCCAGCGTCAAACTGAGCAAGCGGGAGGGCGCCGAGTTCGAGCAGGGCGTGGCGATCACGTCATCCATCCATCCCGACGAGAAGACCCACATCGAACCGGTCCGCTACGGCAAGGGCTCCAATGCGATGGCCCTGCTGACCACGGTGATGACCGACGGTGGCGGACGGGTGCCGCGGTGGTTGAAGTGGCTCGGCCAGTTGCTGCGTCATCCCGGTCAGGCCGCGTCTCTGTATGTGGGGCTGAAGGACTGGTCGCAGCGCACGGTGATCGCGCTGGTGATGCAGACCGAGGACAACTCGATCACGTTGTTCCCCAAGCGCGGCCGCTTCGGGCGGATGCGGCTGTCGTCCCGGCAGGGCCACGGCACACCGAACCCGACCTGGATACCGGCCGCCAACGAGACGGTGCGCCGGCTGGCCGACGAGATCGACGGTGCGCCCTACAGCAGCATCGGCGAGATCCTCGACATCCCCATGACCGCACACTTTCTCGGCGGATGCGTGATCGGTGACAGCGCCGAGCATGGCGTGATCGACCCGTACCACCGCGTGTTCGGGCACCCCGGGCTGCACATCCTGGACGGCTCCGCGATATCGGCCAACCTCGGGGTGAACCCGTCGCTGACCATCACGGCCCAGGCCGAGCGCGCGACGTCGTTGTGGCCCAACAAGGGCGAACCCGATGCGCGTCCGCCGCTCGGCGCCGAGTACCGGCGGCTCGACCCGATCGCACCGCAACGCCCGGTCGTTCCCGCCGGCGCACCGGCGGCCTTGCGACTGACCGGCGGCCCGTCAATGGTGACGTAACTTGCTCACCAGTTCGTCCTTGCGCAGCGACGAATAGCCCGACAGACCAATTTGCTTGGCACGCTTCTTGAGGTCGGCGACTGTCCAGTCCTCGTATGAGCCGGACTTGCCGCCTTTGCGGCCCTGAGCGGAACTGCCCTTTCGGGCGGCCGCATTGGATATCCTCGCCGCTTTCTCCTTGGAGTCACCCTCCTTGCGGAGATCCCGATACATCTTTTCGTTCTTGATCGACGAATTCGGCACCCGAGCCACCTCCTCGACAGACTTCCTGTCTGTGTTGTTCCCGCTGAGCAGCCGGGCAAACCACACATCGGGCCAGTTTCCCCCTGATCATCGCGGGGTATTCGTCGCCGACATGCGACGACCCACAAGATGTCAGGGGCTCTAGATGACACGAGACGCTGCGGTGCTGTTCGACGTCGACGGGACGCTGGTCGATTCCAACTACCTGCACGTGTACGCGTGGGCCCGGGCGTTCGCCTCCGAGCGAATACCCGTGCAGGCCTGGCAAATTCACCGCAGCATCGGAATGGACGGGGCGACGCTGGTACGCACGCTCGCCGGCGGCGTCGCCGACGACGTCGCCGAGCGGCTGAAGACCCTGCACTCGGACTTCTATCGCGACACGACGAATCTGCTGAAACCCCTACCCGGCGCGAGAAAGCTCCTGCACGCGGTCAGCGAACTGGGTCTTGAGGTGGTGCTGGCGAGTTCGGCGCCCGAAGGCGAGCTGGACATCCTGCGCGGCGTGCTCGATTGCGACGACATCGTGTCGGCGGCGACGTCATCGCGCGACGTCGACACCGCGAAACCGGACCCCGCCATTGTCCAGGCCGCGCTGAACCGCGCCGGCGTCACGGCCGAGCAGGCTGTGTTCGTCGGTGACGCCGTGTGGGACGTCGAAGCGGCCCGCCGTGCCGGCATGCCGTGTATCGGGCTACGGTGCGGTGGCACATCGCGCGACGAGCTCGCGCAGGCCGGAGCCGTATCGGTCTTCGAGGATCCCGCTGATCTCCTCGATGGCATCGACTCCACGCCGATCGCCACGTTGGCGTACGCACAACGTGAGGATCAGCGCACGACTTCCCGGTGACCGGCGTCGAGGCGACGGGTCCAGCCACGGGAATCGAGATGTTCCAGCAGCGGGATGGCGACACGGCGCGTGGTGCCCAACGCCTGGCGTGCCTCGCTGGTGGTGAACGGCTGGTCCAACCGGGCCAGCTCCCGCATCGCCAAGGCCGGCGCAGTGGGCAACAGCACCACCCCATCGCGCAGGCGGAGCAGTCGCCCGGCCCGCTCGGCGGCGGCCAGCTCCCGCACGCCAAGGCGCAGCGCCGTCAGGTCGTCGGCCTCGGGCGCGTGAAAAGGATTGCCACGCAACCTGTCCACCAGTTCGGCGACACCGGCTTCGGCGGGCCCGAGATCGTCGGAACGGCCGGGCAGCCGGATCAGTCCCTCCGCCTGTTCGAGACCCGCCGCGCGACTGATCTCATCGAGCAGGGCCGGGTCGGGTAAGCCAAGCAGATCGCTCGCCGCGCCGCGAGACAGCCCGGCCGCCAAGGGATCCCGCTCGTGCAGCTCCTGCACCGTCGCCCGCAGCCGTTGCTGCCACGCCTCGTACGTCGGGACGTGCACCCACCATGTCTTGATGACCCGGATATCCGTCGGCACCTCGTCGGTCCGAAAACCCAACCGGTGCAGATGTTCTCCGGCCACCACACCCCGGCGAGCCACCTCGACGAGCACGTCGCCATCGGTGTCCATCGTGGCCAGCGCGCCGACCCGGCGCGTACTGTCACCGCGGCGCCGCAATGCGGGCGGGTCTGCGTCGAGCACCTGGGCACCGCCGAGCACCCGCCGACTACCTGGATGCCTGAGCACCAACCGGTCGCCGAGCACGAGCGGCAACCGCCGGTCGAGCACGAGCCGCGCGTGGTCGTCGTCGAAGGGCCGCACGCGGGCCGGCACGGCGGCCGAACCGACATGCACGGTGAGCCGTTCGGGAGCCTCGCCGAATGGGCCGCCGCTAACGCGACGCACATCGAGGGTCCGGGTGGTCTCCCACGCGCCGGGCGTCAACAGCACATCACCGCGGCGGACCTGATCAGCCGACACCCCACGCAGATTGAGCGCCGCCCGCGTCACCGGGCCGAGCGCGGAGTACGGCTCGCCCCGGGATTCCAGGCCGCGGACGACTGCCTCGCGGCCCCGGCGGCCGACCAGTTCGAGCCGATCGCCATCGGCGATGGTGCCCGCGGCCAGTGTGCCGGTCACCACGGTGCCTGCCCCCGTGATGGTGAACGCCCGGTCCACCCACAGCCGCACCCGCGCTGTCGCCGACGGGGACGGCACCGCGGCCAGGACGTCGTCGAGGGTGGCCCGCAACTCGGGCAGGCCGCTGCCGTCGACGGGCGACACCGCGACTGCCTGGGCGTCGCGCAGCCCGGTATCGGCCAATTCGGCGCGGGCCTGTGCGATCACGTCGTCGACACGGTCAGGGGCGCGGTCGACGCGGCTGATCACCAGCAGACCGTGCCGGATGCCCAGCGCCGCCACAGCGTCGCGGTGATCGCTGGACTGGGCCTGCCAGCCCTCGTCGGCGGCGACCACGAAACACACCACCGGGGCAGGCCCGAGCCCGGCCAGCATGTTGCCCAGAAAACGTTCGTGGCCGGGCACGTCGACAAAAGCGACCTCCCGCCCCGACGACAGGGTGGTCCACGCGAAGCCGAGGTCGATGGTCAGGCCGCGGCGACGTTCCTCGGCCCACCGGTCCGGTTCGATGCCCGTCAGCGCACGCACCAGGGTGCTCTTGCCGTGGTCGACGTGGCCGGCCGTCGCGACGACGTACTGCTGCACGGTCAACCGTCCAGCGCGGCCTTCACCGCGGCCAGCACCCGCTCGTCGTCGGCCTCGGGTACGCAACGCAGGTCGACCAGGCAAGCGCCGTCGTGCACGCGGGCCAGGATCGCGGGATCGCCGGCACGCAGCCGGGCGGCGGCTGCTTCGGGTAGTCGGACCGCCCAGCCGGGCAGCGGGACGCCGGGGGCACCACCCCCACCGACGCGCCCGTCGTGGGGCACCACGCTCGCGCCGACGGCATCGGCGATACGTTCGGCCCGGGCCCGCAGCGCATCGGCGTCGGCGTGCAGCGCCTGCGTGACCGGGGCCGGGCCGCCACACAGCGTGGCCTCCAGTGCGGCGAGGGTCAGCTTGTCGGCGCGCACGGCACGCGCGAGCGGGTGCCGGGCCATGCGGGCCACGACCTCGGCCCGGCCGAGCACGACGCCGGCCTGCGGACCGCCCAGCAGTTTGTCACCGCTACCGGTGATCACGTCGGCACCCTGGGAGAGCGCCGTCGCGGCGTCGGGTTCGTCGGGCAGCAGCGGATCGGGCGCGAGCAACCCGCTGCCCAGGTCGGCGACGAGCGGTACCTCCTTGTCCCGCAACACATCACGAAGCTCGGCCAGCGACACCCCCGATGTGAAGCCGGTGACCCGGAAATTGCTCGGATGGACCTTGAGCACGCATCCCGTGTCCGGGCCGAGAGCGTCGGTGTAGTCCCGCAGGTGGGTGCGGTTGGTGGTACCCACCTCACGCAGCCTCGCGCCGGTCGACGCGATCAGGTCCGGCAGACGGAATCCGGCACCGATCTCGATCAGCTCACCGCGGCTCACCACCACCTCACGGCCCGCCGCCAGCGTGGTGGTGGCCAGCACCAGCGCGGCGGCCCCGTTGTTGACGACGAGTGCGTCCCCTGCCGCGGGGCAGGCGGCCAGCAGAGCCTCCCGGGCAGCTACACCGCGTTTCGATCGCGTACCCGTGGCGAGGTCCAACTCGACATCGACGTACCCGCTCGCCGACACCAGCGCGTCCGCCGCGGCCTTCGACAGCGGTGCCCGGCCGAGATTGGTGTGGACGACGACGCCCGTGGCGTTGAGCACGGGCCGCAGCGACACCGGCGCCCGCGCAGCCAAGCCGGCCACCACGGCTGCGGCCACCTCGTCGACCGGCAGTGCGCCTTGCCGGGCCCGCTCCTGGGTCTTGAGCACCAGGGCGCGCACAGCACTGTCGCCCAGCCGGTTCCGCGCCTCCTGCACCTGCGGCAGCGCCAACAGCTGATCGGTGCGCGGTATGCGCCGACGGGGGTCGGGCTGGGTCACCTGCCCTCCTCGAGCGTCGACAGCGGAAACTGGCGGAGGCGGACGGGAATCGAACCCGCCAGACCGAGATACTCGATCTCACCGGTTTTGAAGACCGGGGGGACCACCAGGAACCCAAACGCCTCCGCCGCCCAACTTAGCCAATGCCCTCGGCGGCTACATTGACGCCATGGAATCCGTTCGTCTCACCGGCTACGCCCACGGCGGCGGATGCGCCTGCAAGATCCCGCCGGGCGAGTTGGAAGACGCGGTGCGCGGGCTGGTCGGACAGTCGGGCGACCATGTCCTGGTCGGGCTCGACGACGGCGACGACGCGGCAGCCGTGCTGGTTCGCGACGATCTCGCGGTGCTCTCGACGGCCGACTTCTTCACGCCCGTGGTCGACGACGCCTACGACTGGGGCCGCATCGCCGCGGCCAACGCGCTGTCCGACGTGTACGCGATGGGCGGACGGCCTGTCGTCGCGATCAACCTGGTCGGGTGGCCGCGCGAAACCCTGCCGATGGAGCTGATGACCGAGGTGCTGCGCGGCGGGCTCGCGGTGGCGTCGGAGGCCGGCTGCCCGGTGATCGGTGGGCATTCCATCGACGATCCCGAACCGAAGTACGGCATGGCGGTGACGGGCGTGGCCGACCCGAACCGGTTGCTGCGCAACGACGCCGCCCAGCCAGGACTGCCGCTGACACTGACCAAGCCGATCGGCGTCGGCCTGCTGAACAACCGGCACAAGCAGACCGGAGAAGTGTTCGCCGAGGCGCTCGCGACGATGACGGCGCTCAACCGTGACGCGTCCGAGGCTGCTTTGGCGGCGGGCGCCCGGGCGGCCACCGACGTCACCGGGTTCGGCCTGCTCGGGCACCTGCACAAGATGTGCCGGGCCTCCGGCGTGGGCGCGGTGATCGACCGTGCCGCGGTGCCCGTCGTCGAAGGCGCCCTCGACGCGCTGCGCGACGGCTACGTCTCCGGCGGCACCCGCCGCAATCTCGACTGGGTGCGGCCGCACCTGCGCGCCGACGTCTCCGAGGACGATCTGCTGCTGCTCGCCGACGCACAGACCTCCGGCGGCCTGCTGGTCGTGGGCGAGGTTCCCGGCTATCCCGTCATCGGGCACACCGTGGAAGGCAGCGGCATCTCGGTGCGCTGAGGGGTCACTACAACAACGTTGACGCTCGCGGTCGGCAGCGGATGTCGCGGTGCCTACGCAGAGGATTGCAGCCACTGGGTGACTGCAATCCTGGGCGTAGATGGCTACGCGGCGCGGTCTGATCGGCCGAACTCGCAGCTGGCGCCGCATGGTCGGCCCGGTGCGATGATCCCGTGCCGCTGCAGAACCAGAGCAATCTTGCCCGCCGTCTGGCACGGCCGGTCGAAGACCTGTCCGTATGACAACCTGACGGTCGACCGGCCGTCGACCGCAGCGTCCAGATCTCGCTCGAAGTCCGCATCCCGCCGGGTCGCCGAATCGTGAAACACCCGGCCATCGAGTTCGACGACGAGACGTTCGCTGTACTCGGCATCGCGATAGCAGACGCCGACGGATGATGCCGAGCGCTTCTGGCGGATGGCTCGAGGCAAACCGTGTGGTCGCTCGACGCGAACAAGATAGCCATGCTCAAGGACCGAGCAGGTGCCGTCGGCGAGGTCGACGAGTACTGCCCGCAACCATCGCCGACGACGCACGCGCCCGCGAGAATCGAGAGTGTTGAGTAGCCGTTGCGCGGTGGTACGCCGAGATTGGCACGCATTGGCCAGAACAGCGATGGCATCGAGTTCGGAACTCGCCCGGCATGCGACGTCGAGCGCAGCGTCGTCGTAACGCATCCGCGGCGGGGATACGTTCCACAGCACCCGCCCCTCAAGGTGGGCGAGGTGGTGGATGCGGACTCCGGCAGGTTCAGCCAACCCCGCGCGGTCTCGGGCCACGGCGACGTGAATCGGCGAACCTTCGTCGCCCATGGCCGATTCAAGGCATAACGCCGCCGGAGCCGCGTAAAGCACTGCCGCCCAAGCTCGTTGCGTCCACGTCAACGGTCCGGTGTGATCGATGTACACGCCGGCATGCACCCGCGCCCACTGGTTGCGTCTGAGCAACCGCCGGATATCGTGCTGCACCAGCCCTGCACCCAGCGCCTGCCGACGCGATATCACCCCGTCCTGTTGACGAAGCAGGTGGTCCATGTCCACCGCTTGGATACTCGTCGACCTGGCCGGCGGCCACCAGGCCCGTCGACGATCTGTGGATAACTTCTACGCAGAGGGTCACAGCCACTGGGTAACTGCAATCCTCGGCATAACGTGTGGTCAGGACGAAGGGCGCCGAGCCGCTACATGAAGTTCCTGGTGTGCAGCGCGGAGATGTCGGCGGCCTCGTCGGCCGGGAAACCCAGGTGGACGAGCCGCCGCTGCCGCCCCTGATCCATCTCGTCCTGCAGCGTGAGCACGGCACGGTAACCCGCCGCGATCGCGTCCGGTTCCCAACTGCCCGCCGCGAGCAGGACGAGCGAATCGAACACGTCCGCGTTGAGTCCCGCGGTGTCGACCAGAGCCGAATACCGACGTTCGACGGCACCCCGAAGCTGGTTGAGCACCCGGCTGTCACGGTCGGCCTGATGACGCAGGTGCGCCACGCCGAAGGCGACGTGGCGGGCCTCGTCGCGGCGGGCGAGCCGGGTGACGTCGCGGGTCACGGGGTCCGGTGCGTGCACGTCCAGGAACTCGAGGAGGTTGAGAAAGCTGCCCTCGCCGAGCACCGAGAGCAGGAATGAGGCCATGGAGAAGTCGGCCTCGTCGAGCAGCGTTGCCAGCGACTGCCTTCCGCCGACCGTCGAGGTACCCATCGGCAGACCGGTCAGCAGGGCGCGGCGCGTGAAGACCTCCATGTGCCGGGCCTCGTCGGCGGCCTGCACGGCCAGCAGCTGCAGCACCTCACGGAAATGCGGATGGATGCGGGCCAGCAGTTTCGCCGGGACCACCAGCGCGGCCTGCTCGTTCTCGATCAGATACGTCATGATCTGCACGACGGCCCGGTCGACATCGGGATGGATGTCGAATACGGCGTCCCAGTGCACGGCGGTCGCCGGGTCCCATTGTTCTGCGGCGGCGTGGGCGTACAGGCTGGGTGCGATGTCCGCCCACACCAGGTCCCGGTCACGGATGTCGAACGGCGAGTTCGGCGCGGCGCCCCGCTCGACCAGCGCACCCCGCGCGGCCAGTCCCCAATGCGCGGGCGCGGAGTCGACGATCCCGTCCGGGCTCGGTGTGCCCGCGCGTTCGGCCCCGGCCCAGCGGTCACGCACACCCGGTTCGACGGTCCAGGCGTCGTCGTTGCGGGTCACCCGGTGGCCGAGCTGCCGGCACCAGGCCGGCAGATCAACCGCGAGAGCCGGTGCACGGCCGACGATTTCGACGACGCAGCCCGGCGGTACGGAATTCAGCGCTCGCTGCACCAGCAGGTGTGCGCCGTTGTCGAACCCCAGGTCGCCAAGGTCGACCCGTGGGTTCATGGCCGGTAGTCGGATGCGGTGAGCGCTCCTGCCGCGTCGTAGAAGCCGAGCAGCTCTACGGCGGTGTTCAACACGTCGTAGCCGCTGACACGTCCTGGCAACCACCGGGTGAGACCTTCGAGGTCCAGCAGGGGCCGGACGGCCTCGTCGGTATACGACATCGACAGCAGCAGATTGCGCAGTTGCTCGACCTCCGCGGCGGGCGCGGTGTCGATCACGGTCAAGTTGCAGTGGTCGAAAGGCGTTGTCTGACCGATGATCCGGAGGCTCGACGGCGGCACCGTGCCGTCCCGTCCGAAGCCGAGGTGGTTGGTGTCGACGATCGCCGCGGCGTCGGCACGACCGTCGAGCACGGCCCGCACGGCGTCCCGCTCACCGCCGATGTGGTCGCCGTGCAGGCCGACACCGATGTCGAAGCGCTCGATGGTCACGTCGCGGCCGGCGAGCAAGCCCGACTCGGCCAGCGTCGCCAACGGAATGAGCGTGGCCTGAGGCGAATCCACGGCACCCAGCGCCAGCCGCGCCGCTCTCAGGTCGGCGATGGCTTGAATCGGCGAATCCGCGCGGACCACGAAAACCGAGGTCAGGTCCTGGTCGGTGTCCCGCATCACCAGCGCCGACACCTTGCGGCCTCGCGCCGCCGCCAGCCGCTCACACCGCAGCCATGCCAGCGGGGAGTTCCAGGCCACGTCGATGCGACCGGCCACGAGATCCTCGGCCTGCCGCTCGTAGTTCGAGTACAGGACGAAGTCGAAGTCGAGGCCGTTCTGGCGCAACCATTCTCGAAACCCCGACCAGATGGTGACGACCTTGGGGTCGTACGCAACAGCACCGAGCAGAAGAGTCATCGTTGCCTCACAGTAGTGGTTGGCCGAACGCGGCGCGGCCGACGAAATCGTGCAGGGCCTCGGTGGTGGGTGCCATGACCCGGGCCGCCAGCGAATCACGGAACCGGCGTTCGATTCCCTGCTCCTTCCGGAACGCCGAACCACCACACAATCGCATCACCCCATCGGCGACCTCCGAAGCAGCTTCGGCGGCAACAGCTTTCACCTGCAAGACGCGCAACATCGCATCAGCGCGCCCTGCCGCCAAGGCGCCGAGCGTGTCGTCGAGGAACAGCGCGGCTCCGTCCACGAGCGTCAGCAGCCGCGCGTAGGCGCGACGTTGCTCGGGCTGTTCGGCCAAGCTCTGATCGAGATGCTCGAGACGACTGCCCGCCAGATGCGTGCCCGCGGCGGTGATCAGCGCCCGCATCAGCCCGACCGAGAACGCCGCGTTGAGCACCAGGAACGTCGGCAGTGCCGACTCGAGCGCCAAGTCGAGGCCCTGGCCGTCGCCGCCGAGCATCGACGACGTGGGAATCACGAGACCGTCCGCCGTCATCGGTGCCGACGAATTGCCACGCAAACCCAACCCGTCGAACGACCCGGTAACCGCGAGCCCTTCGGTCGCGGCAGGTACGTGCCACAGCGTCATCGGGCCTTCGGCGGCGAGTGGATGGCTCGACCACACATAGCTGTCGGCATGACCGGCCGAGGTGACCCAACTCTTGCGGGAGTCCAGCAGCACGGTGTCGCCGTCACCGTGCGTCGCAGTGCCGACCGGTGCCCAAAAGTGGCTGCGGGAGCCGACTTCGGAGAATGCCAGGGTGCTCAGGTGGCGTCCGGCGGCGATCGCGGTCCGGGTGTCGTCGTCAGCGAAGCGTTCGAGAACGCTGACCGCGGCGTAATGCATGGTGAGCACCATCGCCGTCGAACCGCAGACCGAAGCGACGGCGCGCACCACCTCGGCCGCGTCCCCGAGGGTGCCGCCGGCACCCCCGAACTCGGGTGCACTCAGCAGGCCGAGAAAGCCCGCCTTCGCCAGCGCGTCGACCGACTCGCGCGGGAAGTTCCCGCCGGCGTCGACAGCCGGCGCCGCGGGCTCGATGACGTTGCCGACGACTTCGTCAAGGGCAGAACACAGCGCAGAATCCACAGACAACCTCGGTACGTAGGCGGGCCAGGCACAGCGCTCGCCACCGTACCGGGTTCAGCCTGCCGTGGTTATCGAGTCGTCGGTAATGCCTGCTGCGCGCCGCGCGGCCAGCCGGTGCTTCTGCGGTTCGATGGTGTAGCGCGGATCCTTGGCGGAGTGGATGCCCGCCTCGAAGACACCGAACCGGGTCAACGCCGAGGCCGCCATCAATGCCAGGCCGGAAACTGCAGCGACGACGCGGTTACGCCCGCCGATCACCGCACCGAGACCACCGGCGACGGCGAAGCGCTCGGCCCACCGCAGCATCTCCCCGGCGCCGCCGTGATGCAGCGGTTCGGCCGCGACCGGATCCATGCGCCGTTCCATGAACTTCATGGCCGTGATGTCACCGACCACGCCGAGCGCGGCAAGCGTGCGCGCCGGGCCGGTCTCGGCCACCGGCGTGGTGACCATCGCCAGGCCGGCCGAGGCCAGGCTCGCGGAGCTGACGAACACGAACGGCAGGTCGCGGTGCGCGGCGTTCCAGGTCGGATTTGCGGTGTCGGACAACAGGACTGCGGTGTAGACGGCCAGCGGCGCGGCAAATACCCCTGCTTCGAGGCCGGCGATTCCCTCGACGCCGTGCAGCAGCTTGCGCAGCGGCCCGAGCGGCAGCCGCTCCCCCGTCATTCGATCGACTTCGGCCACCGCCGCGACGCCGATGCCACCGCTGAACGCCGAGAGGATCCACGACCCGACGCTCATCGGCGAGGTGATCTTGAAGGTGCGCAGCATGTTGTAGAAGCGGTCCGGCCGACCCAGATCGGCGACCAGTGCCACGCCGCCCAGACCAACGGCACCCAGCGCACCGAGCCGGGCGTTACGGCGCAACTTCGGCCGCCCGGTCAGCTGCGCCCCGAGCCCGAGCAGACCTGATCCTCCGGCGATGCCGCCGAGGAACAGATACGCCGCGACTTCATGGCCCCACGGCGGCGGTTTGACCACCGGACGGCCGTAGTACGACGTGAATTCGGCCTCGGGCACCAACGTCATCTCACGCGCGCCGTCGCCTCCGGTGTCGATGCCGGTCCGCTTGCGGCGCTTACCGCCGCCGCGTCGGCGACGGGCCGGCTCCGGCGGTCGATAGCTGTCGAATTCGCTCATGGCCTACCTTTGAGGAACGAAACTGCCGCAGCCGCAACCATTCCCAACGCCGCGATGCCGGCCCGCTTGTACATGGTCATCAGATCGGCTGTGCATACCCGCGGATCGGGCGGCAGTCCGTAGACCTCGGGCTCGTCGAGTAGCAGGAACACCGCCCCCGTGCCGCCGACGCCATCCAATTCGTTGGCACCGTAGAGGCGCGCCTCGGTCATTCCCTGTGCGTGCAGCTGGGCGACGCGTTCGCGGGCCTCGACGACCAGGTCGTCATGGTCACCGAACTTGATCGATGTCGTCGGGCAGGTCTTCGCGCACGCCGGAGTCTGGTCGTCGACCAGCCGGTCGTAGCACAGCGTGCACTTCTGGGCGACTCCGCGTCTGGGCACCTCGGGTTGCTCACCCTTGCGTTCCCCGGTGCGGGTGGTCGGCGCCGCGGTGCCGTCGCTGCGACGTTCCACCACACCGAAGGGGCAACCGGCCACACACGTTCCGCACCCGTTGCAGACGTCGTCCTGCACGACGACCGTGCCGAATTCGGTGCGGAACAGCGCGCCCGTGGGACACACATCGAGGCAGCCGGCGTGCGTGCAGTGCTTGCACACATCCGAGGCCATCAGCCAGCGGAATTCCGGGGTATCGGGCGGCGAGGTGTCGGGGCGGGCCTCGGCAGGCGCGCCGATGCCCGGCAGCCCGAGGCTGACCAACTCGCGCCCGGATTCGCGGGCCTCCTCGATGCGCTCACGGCTCTGTTCGACGAAGGCAACGTGCCGCCATGTGCTGGCACCCAACGACCCGGTGTTGTCGTAGGACGAACCGAGCAGCTCGAGGTCCCCGTCGCGCGGGTTGCGGTTCCACTCCTTGCAGGCCACCTCGCATGCCTTGCAGCCGATACAGATCGACGTGTCGGTGAAGAAGCCCTTGCGCGGCTTGGGTAGATCCCAGTGCACGTCTGCCGTGGGGTCGGTCGGTCCGGAGAGTTGCCCCATCAATCCCTCCTCACTGTCAGCGTCGCGGTCATAGCGGCGTGTACCCCTCCCGCTGCGGATCATCCTGCCCGGGATCGGGGTAGACGATCTCCTGTGCCGGGTCGGTGATGCGCCCACTGTCGGTCTCGACCGTGGTACCGGCCCGGATCTGGTAGTCGCGGACCAACTGCAGCAACGCCGCACCGGTGGGACGTCGCCCGGCGATGATGTCGCAGCTGCCGGCCTTCGAACCCTGGATCTGCGTGTTGGGATCCAGCGACAAGCCGACCAGGTCGTTGGCCGCGTCACCGCTGACCACCGCGTCGTTGCCCACACCCCAGTGGTACGGCAGACCGATCTGGTGCACCGTGCGGCCACCGATCGACAGCGGTGTCATCCGCTCGGTGACCAGCACGCGGGCCTCGATCGCCGCGCGTGGTGAGATCAGCGTCGCCCAGCCATAGGGCTCAAGACCTCGTTCGGCGGCCAGTTCGGGTGACACCTCGCAGAACATCTCGGGTTGCAGCTCCGACAGGTACGGCAACCAGCGGCTCATACCTCCCGCGGTGTGGTGCTCGGTGAGCCGGTAGGTGGTGAACACGTACGGGTAGACATCTGCGCCCGGTTCTCCCGCGCTCGGCGCTCCCAGGTTGTCTTCGCGCGCGATGACCACCCGCGTGGGGCTCTGCTGCTGGGGGTAGAGCGCATTGGCGACCGGCGACTCGAACGGCTCGTAGTGCGTCGGCAGGGGTCCGTCGACCAGGCCCGCCGGCGCGTACAGCCAGCCCTTCCCATCGGCCTGCATGACGAATGGATCATCGCCCGCAAGCCCCTCTGGTCCGAAGGTTCCTGGCCCCGGCCGCGCGTGCGGGTGCAGCTCGGGCGGGAAGTCGGGGATGTCGTCGCCGACCCACCGGCCCTGTTGCTCGTCCCACCACACGTAACGCTTGCGTTCACTCCACGGCTTGCCGTCCGGGTCGGCCGAGGCCCGGTTGTACAGGATGCGACGGTTGGCCGGCCAGGCCCAACCCCATTGCGCCGCAACGGGTCCGGGCCCACCACCGGGCACGCGGTCTGCGGCGTGGTTGACCCCTTCGGCGTACACACCGGCGTAGATCCAACAGCCGGAGATGGTGGACCCGTCCGCCCGCAGCTCGGCATAGCTCGAAATCGGCTTACCGGCATCAGGTCCGCTCAGGTGCCGCCCGTTGATCTCGGCCAGCACCGCCTCCGGATCGGGTTCACCGTGTTCGTCGGTGGGATAGTCCCACGTCAGATCGAGCAGCGGGCGGTCACGCTCATCGGTCGAATCTGCCAACTTGGCGCGGATCCGTTGCCCCAGCTTGTAGAAGAAGTCCAGTTCGCTCTGGCACTCGCCCGGAGGCTGAAGGGCCTGATGACGCCACTGGACCAATCGCTGGGTCTGCGTGAAGGATCCGGCCTTTTCCACATGCGTCGCGGCGGGCATGAAGAACACCTCGGTCTCGATGTCCTCGGTGCGCAGTTCACCCGAAGCGATCTCGGGCGAATCCTTCCAGAACGTCGCCGACTCGATCATCGCGAAGTCGCGGACCACGAGCCACTTCAGGTGCGACATCCCGAGGCGCTGCATCCGCCCGTTGGAGGAGCCGACGGCCGGGTTCTGGCCCAGGATGAAGTAACCCTCGACCTCGTCGGCGAGCATGCCCATCACGGTCTGGTACGTACCGTGCGGACCGGTCAGCCGCGGCAGATAGTCGTAGGCCCAGTCATTCTCGGCGGTCGCCGCATCACCCCACCATGCCTTCAACAGGCTGACCAGGTAGGTGTCGGCGTTGGCCCAGTACCCCTTCTCCTCTTTGGAATGCACGGTGCGCAGGTAGTCCGCCAACGTGTCCTGATGGCCCGCCTTGGGCATCGGCAGATACCCCGGCAACAGGTTGAACAACGTCGGGATGTCGGTGGATCCCTGGATGCTGGCGTGGCCGCGCAGCGCCATGATGCCGCCACCGGGACGGCCGACGTTGCCCAGCAGCAACTGAAGGATCGCCGCGGTCCGGATGAACTGGGCACCGAACGTGTGCTGGGTCCACCCGGTGGCATACGCGAAGCACGTCGTGCGCTCACGCCCCGAGTTCTCGGTCACCGACCGCGCCAGGTACTCGAAATCCTCGAGATCGATACCGCACATGTCCCGCACCATCTCCGGGGTGTACCGGGAGTAGTGCCGCTTGAGGATCTGGAACACCGTGCGCGGATGCTGCAGGGTTTCGTCCCGCACCACGTCCGCATGCTGGAGCGCCGGGCCGCCGCTGCCGAGCGTGTCGGCCGCTGCACGGCCCGCCGCGCTCGCGCCGTGCTCCGACCCTCCTGCCGCCTCGATGGTCCCGCCCTCGGCAGTCGCGTACGCCCAGGTCGACGGATCGTATTGCCCTGTGGCCGGGTCGAATCCGGAGAACAGCCCGTGCAGGTCCTCGGTATCGCGGAAGTCCTCGTTGACCAGCGTCGCGGCGTTGGTGTATGCGACGACGTATTCCTTGAACCACAGGTCGTGGGTGATCACGTAGTTGATCAGACCGCCCAGCAGGACCACGTCGGAACCGGCCCGGATGGGGATGTGCCGGTCGGCGACCGCGCCGGTGCGGGTGAACCGCGGGTCGACATGGATGATGCGCGCCCCGCGAGCCTTTGCCTCGGACACCCACTGGAAGCCCACCGGATGCGCCTCGGCCATGTTGCCGCCCTGAAGGACGATGCAATCGGCATTGGCCATGTCCTGTAATGACTGCGTCGCGCCACCGCGACCGAAGGAGGCTCCCAGACCGGGAACCGTGGCGCTGTGTCAAATACGCGCTTGGTTCTCGATCTGTATGGCGCCCGCGGCGGTGAAGAGCTTCTTGATCAGATAGTTCTCTTCGTTGTCCAGGGTGGCGCCACCCAATGAGGCGATGCCCATGTTGCGGCGCAACTTACGGCCCTGGTCGTCGACGTCCTGCCACGAGTTGCGACGGGACTCGAGGAAGCGGTCGGCGATCATCTCGATCGCGGTGTCGCGGTCGAGATGCTGCCATTCCGTGGCCCGGGGTGCCCGGTAGAGCACCCGGGTCTGCCGTCCCGGCGCGTTGACCAACTGCTCGCTGGCCGAACCTTTCGGGCAGAGCCTGCCCCGCGAGATCGGCGAATCGGGATCGCCTTCGATCTGCACGACCTTCTCGTCCTTGACGTAGACCCGTTGGCCGCAGCCCACCGCGCAGTACGGGCACACGGACTGCACCACGCGGTCGGCTGTCGACGTGCGCGGCTCGACCGCGCGCGTACGCGCGGAGGTCACCGCGGGCCCGCGCCCCAACAGGTCGCCGGAGCGCAACTGCCGCAGCACGGGCCACTCCAGAAAGAACTTCGGTCCTGCCATGGGTCCGAGGCTAGTACGCGAAGGCCGGCTCATCGATCTGAATCCCTCTACTCTTTCGTGGCCTGCGTCTTCTTCGAGGTCTTCTTGGCGGCCTTCTTCTCCGCCACCTGACCGTCCCCGGACGCCGCGGCATCACCGTTGGTGTCGGCCGTGCCCTCGGCCCCCTCGGGGCTGACCGTCTCGATCACCAGACCGGTCGCGTCGGCATCGACCCGGACCGTATCGCCCGAGCGCACAGTGCCTTTCAGCAGGAGCCCGGACAGCTTGTTGTCCAGCTGACGCTGCACCGTCCGGCGCAGCGGCCGGGCCCCGAACTTGGGATCGAAGCCTTGTTCGGCCAGCCAGTCCTCGGCCGCGGTGGTCACGTCGAGCTCGATGTCCTGCGCGTGCAGCAACCGTCGCGTGCCATCGAGGATGAGCCCGATGATCTGCCGCAGCTGCGCCTTGTCGAGTCGGTGGAAGACGATGGTCTCGTCGATCCGGTTGAGGAACTCCGGCCGGAACCGGGTGCCCAGCAACTCCATGAGCTGGGGCGTGATCTTCTCGACGTCGCCGTCGGGCGCGTCGAGGATCAGATCCGATCCGATGTTGCTCGTCAAGATCACGATGGTGTTCTTGAAATCCACTGTGCGGCCCTGCGCGTCGGTGACCCGGCCGTCGTCGAGCAGCTGCAGCAGCACGTTGAACACATCCGGGTGCGCCTTCTCGATCTCGTCGAACAAGATCACCGAATACGGTTGGCGCCGAACCTTGTCCGTGAGCTGACCGGCATCCTCGTAACCCACATAGCCGGGCGGGGAGCCCACCAGCCGCGACACCGTGTGCTTCTCCTGGAACTCACTCATATCGAAGCGGATCATCCGGCTCTCGTCACCGAACACCGCCTCGGCCAACGCCTTGGCCAGCTCGGTCTTGCCGACGCCGGTGGGGCCGAGGAACAGGAACGAGCCGATCGGCCGGTTCGGGTCGGCCAGCCCGGCGCGTGAGCGTCGCACGGCCTCGGCAACGGCACTCACCGCATCCTCCTGCCCGACGACCCGGTTGTGCAGCACATCCTCGAGCGCCATCAACTTGTCGCGTTCCTCGGCGGTCAGCTCAGTGACCGGGATGCCGGTCTGCCGCGACACCACCTCGGCGATGTCGACGACACCGACCTCGGGTTCGGCCCCGGCCTGGATCTCGCCGACCTGCTCCTTGGAGTTCTCGATCTGCTGTGCAATCTCCTTCTTCAGCTCGTTGGCCTTTTCGAAGTCCTCGGCGGCCACCGCGGCGTCCTTCTCGCGGTTGAGCCGGGCCAGCTGTTCTTCGAGGCTCTTCGCATCGGCACTGGGCGTCTTGGTGCGCAGCCGTACCCGGGCCCCGGCCTGGTCCATCAGGTCGATCGCCTTGTCGGGCAGGAACCGGTCGGTGATGTAGCGGTCCGACAGTTCGGCCGCGGCCACCAGCGACTCGTCGCTGAAGTGCACCTGGTGGTGCTCCTCGTACACATCGGCCAGCCCGCGCAGGATCTCGATGGTGTCGTCGACCGAGGGCTCGGACACCATGACGGGCTGGAACCTGCGCTCCAGGGCGGCGTCCTTCTCGATGTAGCGGCGGTATTCGTCGATGGTGGTGGCGCCGATGGCGTTGAGATCACCGCGGGCCAGGGCCGGCTTGAGCAGGTTGCCCGCATCCATCGAACCCTCACCGGTCGAGCCGGCACCGACGATGGTGTGCAGCTCGTCGATGAACACCACCAGCTCGTCGGAGTGGTCACGTACCTCATCGAGGATCTTGGTCAGCCGCTCCTCGAACTCGCCGCGGTACTTGCTGCCCGCGACCAGCGACCCGACATCGAGCGCGACGACGCGCCGGTCGGCCAGCGTCTTGGGCACGTCACCGTTGACGATGCGCTGCGCCAGGCCCTCAACGATCGCGGTCTTGCCGACGCCCGGGTCACCGATGAGCACGGGATTGTTCTTGCGCCGCCGGGACAGGATCTCGACGGTCTGCTCGATCTCGTCGGCACGTCCGACGACCGGGTCGAGCTTGCCGGCCCGCGCATCGGCGGTCACGTCGCGCGCGTACTCGTCGAGGGTCGGGGTGTCGCTGGCGGGCTGCTGCTTGCCCGACGACGCAGCCCGCAGACTGGGTGCCGCGGCCAGCGCCTTGGTCGCCGGAGTGTCGGGCGTCGCCGCGATCCCGAGCAGGATGTCCTCGGGGCCGACGTAGCTCTGCCCGGCCTGTGCCGCGTGCTGCTGGGCCACGCGCAGGGCACGCTTGGCTGCCGGGCTCAAGGTGGGAGTGCCGCCCGAGCCGTCGCCGGACCCGGCCGCGGCCTTCATCTGCTCGGCCACCTGATCGGGATCCAGCTGCAGACCGGCGATGGCGTCGCGGGTCGGTTCATTGGTGGCCGCGGCATAGAGCAGATGTTCTGCGGTGATCTCCGGGTTGCCCCATTCCACCGCGGCGTCGCGGGCCGCGCCGACGAGCTGCTTGGCGCTGTCGGTCAGGAGCCGCCCCAGGTCGACCTGCTGCACTGGCGGCCGCGACCGTGCCCCCGGGCCGAAGAACCGCTGGAACACGTCATCGAAGAAATCGTCGAAATCACTCATCAGAAAAGCTCCTAACCATGGTGGGTTGATGGAAGGGCGATCTGCGATCGATCATCGCATCGCCAGATCGTGGAATTCACAACATTTTTGGAATGGACCGTGGTCCTCATAGCGGACCGGTCACGGGTACGGCCACCGGTTCTGTCCCCAGCACCCCGTCATCGGCAGCCTTCGGTGCACGCACGGTGAGAACACCGTCGCGCAGCGTGGCAGCGGTCCGGAAGGCGTCGACATCACTGGGCAACGCGACTTGATTGTCGAAGTGGCCCTCACGTCGGGTGTGATAGCGCAGTTTCCCGGCGGAATCGCGACGCGGAACGTCGCCGCGGACCCGAATCTCGTTGCCCACGACGTCGACACGGACGTCGCTCGTGGTGATTCCGGGCAGCTCGATCTCGATCACATACGCCTCATCCGTCTCTGCCACGTCGACCGGCAGGGCCTGCTGTGGCCCCGGCGCAGTGGCGGAATCACGGATCAGCCCAGAAAGTTGCGTGCAGAGCGAGTCGAACGTCCACGGATGTTCTTCTCCAGCGGGCCATCTCGAATCCGCCACCGCCGGATCACCCGTACCGGCCGGCGGGCAGGCCGGGCAACAAATTCGTCATGGTCACTCCTTCGGTGCGGAATCTCGGATGGTTCAAGCCTGTCCCCCCGCCCCCTGGTGCGTCCAAGACTTGCCTCCGACCGCGTGATAGGCGCCGCCGATCAACGGCCCGCACGCTGTGGTGATAGGCGTCGCCGATCACTGATTCGAAACTTCCGCTTTGACGGCGACATCGCAGTGCGGCAGCCTCATCTTGTTGTCTGGCAGACCTTTTGATCGATCGGAGTGAACACATGCGCGCCGTGAGGGTGTACACGCAGGTGCGCATCGCCATGACTCCGCCGATGGGCGATCACCGCCCCGCGCTGCGCGTGGCCCTCGGCTTGGCCATCCCCGGCGTGGCGCTGTTGTCGGCCGGACGCCCCGACCTGATGATCTACGCGGTGTTCGGGGCGATCACCGGGATGTACGGCCGCACGGAGTCCCGGCAGCGCCGGCTCGCACACCAGATCCAGGGCGCCGTGATCCTGATACTCGGGGTGTCCATCGGTGTCGCGTTGGGCAATTCTCACATCGTGCAGGCAGTCCTGGTCCTCGCCGCGGTGGCGTTTGCGGCCGTGGGGTCGGTCGCGACGGACTATCTCGCACTCAAACCCGCGGGGCCGTTCTACGGTCTGTTCGCCCTCGGCGCGGTGGCCACCGTCCCGGCCGGCCGCGTGTCGGCGGGGTCCGCGATATTCATATGTGCGGCAACGGCTTTACTGTCCATCCTGCTGGGGGTTCTCGACGCCCCAAGCGGACCGCGGCAGCCACGCCCGCCCATGCCGGACCGCCGCGACGTGCTGATGCACGCGAGCCGCTACGCGATCGCCATTGCTGCGGCCGGGACCGCAGGCCTGACCCTCGGCGTCGACCACGCCAACTGGGCGATGGCCGCGGCCGCCGGTCCATTGGCCGCCGCGGACGCCAGCAGGCGTGTTCGTCGCGGCATCCACCGCCTCGGCGGGACATTCATCGGCCTCGTCGTGGCCGCCGTCCTGCTCATCCCGCAGCCGAGCGAGTACGTGCTGGCGATCTGCGTGATGGCGCTGCTGTTCCCGACCGAACTGTTCATGACCCATCACCACGCGGTGGCGCTGGGCTTCTTCACCCCGTTGATCATGCTGATGACCGACCTGGCCCAACCCGCCGCGCCGCTCGAGCTGCTGGCCTACCGTGGCATCGACACCATCATCGGCGTCGCAGCCGCGGTGATCGTCGCGCTCATCGTCAAGGACCGAACCACCGGCCCACTCCCCGATCAGGACTGAGCACCACTCGAATTCGCCTCCCCCGGAATCAATCTCAATGCGTACGCGGCGGTCGCCAGTTGCGCGACACCCTGCGGGTCCAGCAGTGAGCGGCCGGTGAGCTCGTGCAACCGGCGCAGCCGGTACCGGATGGTGTTCGGGTGGCAGTGCAGAAGTTTCGCCGTCGATTCGGCCGAGCCCTCGTTCTCGACGTAGGTGATGAGCGTGTCGAGCAACACGGTGCGGTCATCGTGCGGCAGTTCCAGCACCGGCCCGAGAACGAGCCGGACCAGGCGTCGCGCCTCCTCGGGCGTTCGGGCGAGGAGAGCCTCCAGCGGGCTCGCGCTGAACACCTGCACGTCGCGGGCGCCCGCAGGCAGCATGGCCAGCGCCGACCTGGCCAACTGCAGTGCACGTGGCGTATCGGCCAACGAGCGGAATTCGGGGCTCACCCCGGTGCGCGCACTCGCGGCCCCGCGCAACACGTCGATGGCCTCGGCCTCCTGACCGACTCGCAGGGCCACCACGCCCAGTTGCAGTGCCGGTGTCAGACGCCAGGCCGAGGCCACCCCACGTTCGGCGAGACGGCGCTCGATCCCGGGAAGGCTCTCCTCAGCGAAACCCGTGGTGTCTGCGGCGACTACGACATACGTCGCGTCCGGCGGCAGATCCAGCAGGGTGGCCGCCTCCGCCGGACCGCCGTCGGGGCTCGGGTGACCGGTGAACAACGCCTCGACCAGCGCCGACCGGCGTTGTTGACGCCCGATCAGCAACTCGGCCGTGGTCGCGCGGTAGGACTCGGTCAAGGCCACCGCATGTTCGTCGGTCAGCTGCCAGATGGTGCTGGCAGCCGCCAGCAGGGCGGCGGTGTCCTGCTGGTGGGCGGCGCGCTGGGCCCGCGCCACCAACGCTTCCCACAACGTCGAGAAGGTGATCCGGTATGCGCGGAGCACTTCCGGCAACGGGACACCCTGCTGCGCCCGGCGGCGACCTGTCGCAGTCGGCACCGCGAGATCCACATCCATGCCCGGGTGCGCCACCGCGGTCAGGATGAAACTCAGATTTTGCGTGATGGACTCGCGAAGTTCGTTGGCGGAAACAAGATCTCGGGTACGGTACAGCGGGATGCGATCGACCGTTGCGGCATACGCCTGATCGACGAGATCGGCAAGACGACTCTGGGCCCACGATGCCAGTTCCGCGATCCTCGCCTCGTTCACGTGGCCTCACTCACTTGCGCTGACGCTCGCCAATACCGGAACAAGACCCGGGCCGTCACCGTAGCCTCACCGTACTTTCGCGAGTCGTCGGCCACGAGCGGGTTGTCACCTTCGATCCACCATCCGCCGCGGTAGGGCCGGATGGCGCGTTTGACCACGAGCAAATCGGGTCGGCTCTCGAACCGCGCGATCACCAGGTCCCCAGGTCGTACCCGCCGCGTCCGGTAGACCATGAGCGCGTCGCCGTCGCGCAACGTCGGCGCCATCGACGGACCGGAAACGCCCACGGTGAACACCCGCGACCGCACCCAACCGGCCCCCGCTGCGGCGACGAGGGCTGCAATCGTCTTCGCGCGCCACGCCCAGGTCACGACCGAACCGTACGCGAGAGGACCCAGATTTGCCGCAACGTACGTTTACCACTTTGTCAGCCTGGTTATCCGGTTCAGGAGTAATGTCACAACAAGGAGTCGACGCAGCGACGGTCGATCCGCTCTGTGCGTGGACTACCTACCCGCACAGCAGTTTTCATGTTGGTACAGGAGAGAGTCATATGCGACTGCCGTCCTTCCTCGCCCCCCGCGTCATCGCCCGTGCGCACTGCGATCTGCCTTGCGGTGTGTACGACCCGGCCCAGGCGCGGATCGAGGCCGAATCAATCAAGGCCATAGCGGAGAAGTACCAGGCCAATGAGGACCCCGAGTTCCGCACCCGTGCGCTGATCATCAAGGAACAGCGTTCGGAACTGGTCAAGCACCATCTCTGGGTGCTGTGGACCGACTATTTCAAGCCACCCCACTTCGAGAAATACCCCCAGCTGCATCAGCTGGTGAACGAGGCGACCAAGCTTGCCGGCGCATCCGGCACCAAGGGCTCGGTCGACCCGGAGGTGGCACAGCAACTCCTCGACAAGATCGATGAGATTGCCAAGATCTTCTGGGAGACCAAGAAGTCCTGACTCGATTCTGTCGTCACGAACAATCGAGTTTGATCGCACGCACAGACCTCGCCGGTTGACCCGTCTGCAGCCTCGCCTGCGCAATAGGCTGCCGACGGCAACCGGATCGAGGGGCAGCATGGGTGACGAGACGATCAGAGCGAAGACGATCGGAAATCCCTCAGGAGGCATGGCCGACGATCCCTGGTCGGCCGGGCATCCGGCCGAAGGGGAACGTGTCGCCATCTTCGCCTATGACGTGACCAGCGTTGACGGCGTATCCGAGGACATGCGTACCTATCACGTGGCCCCGGTGGACACCGCGCGAGAGGGAGCGCTCACCGAGTCGTCACCTCAACCGCAAGGTGTCACAGTGCAATGGACCGGGTGCGGTACCGGTACGGTGGTCCGACCGACAGCCGCCCTGCTGGGCCACGAGCAGCTGACCGACGACCCCGACCGCGCCGATGCGATGGTCCAATGCGAAGTCCGGCCCGACGACCCGCGAATCATCCAGGCGTAGAACAAGTCCGGAGGCCACGCGCGCGGGGTTCCCGCCGTGGAGATCTTGTCCGCCACCGACTATTCGGATACACAGGCTGACCCGCTTCGCGCTGGTCGATGGCACTTCGGTGTCCTACCCGCCCGACCAAACCGACGCTGCTCTGATGTGCGCGTACGCTGCCGTCATCTGTCGGCAACGTTGCTTCGCAGCCAACGCCACCCCGCGGCCACGAGCTCCGGGCCTGCCGAAACCACTTCCTGCCACATCGGCGGCAGCTCCGGACGGGTACGCCAGCGATCCGGCTCTGCGGGCGGTGTCGGCTCAGACATGAATGCCTCCTCGTCATTACGGTCCGCGCTGGTGGAGGTTCCAGTCTGTTGCGAAGGACCCGACGGCGTCCAAGACGTGATTTCGAATGCTCAATAGGCGATACCGATCAACGCGCAAGCGTCTAACGGAGGCGCCGCTCTTCCTCCTTCTCCAGACGTTCGCGTTCCGCTTCGCGACGCTCCTCCTCCTTTTCGATGGCTTCCTCACGTTCGTTCTTGTTGGTCATGAATCCGAGCGTACTTCGCTGCGCCGTGTGATCGGCCTCGGATTGTGATGGCCAACAACCACTTTTGTCGGCTCCGACAGCACGTCCGGCTGGCCGTGCACCGTCATCGCAGCCGTGCGTATGGTCGGGTCAAGCCGTCGGCGCCCCGGTGCCGCGAGCGGCCCCGCCACGAATGAGGAGACGGCAGATGGCGACACCGCTGAGCAGCGGCGCGGTGCAACCGCAACCCGTGCTGGCACCGGTGACGCCTGCCGCCGTGTTTCTGGTGGCGACCATCGACGTAGGCGGCGAGGCCGCCGTGCACGACGCGCTCGGGAACCTGTCCGGTTTGGTCCGCTCAGTCGGATTCCGCGACCCGACAAAGCACTTGTCGATGGTCACCTCTATCGGATCTGCCGCGTGGGATCGATTGTTCGGCGGACCACGCCCAGCCGAATTGCATCCTTTCGTCGCACTCGACGGACCGCGCCACCACGCCCCCGCCACGCCGGGTGATCTGCTGTTCCACATCCGTGCGGAAAGTATGGACGTCTGCTTCGCGTTGGCCGGCCACGTCTACGATGCGATGTCCGAAGCGATCACGGTGGTCGACGAGGTCCACGGCTTCCGCTTCTTCGATAATCGGGATCTGCTCGGATTCGTCGACGGCACCGAAAACCCCGGTGGTGCACTGGCAGTCAATTCGACCGCCATCGGCGACGAGGACCCCGACTTTCGCGGCGGCAGCTATGTGCATGTGCAGAAGTATCTGCACGACATGGCGGGCTGGGATGCGTTGTCGGTGACAGAGCAGGAACGGGCGTTCGGGCGCACCAAGCTTGAGGACATCGAATTCCCCGACGCCGACAAGCCGCGCAATTCGCACCTGGCGCTCAACGTCATCACCGACAACGACGGCACCGAGCTCAAGATCGTCCGGCACAACATGCCGTTCGGCGAGGTGGGGCGCAAGGAATCCGGTACGTACTACATCGCCTACGCCCGCACCCCGACGGTTACGGAACGCATGCTGCGCAACATGTTTCTGGGCGACCCACCCGGCAACACCGACCGCATCCTGGACTTCTCCACAGCCGTCACCGGCAGTCTGTTCTTCACGCCCACAGTCGATTTCCTCGACGACCCACCTCCGCTGCCGAGGCACGCAACACCGGCGAGTGAACTGTCGATCGGAAACTTGAAAGGAACTCCGGGATGAACAACCTGTACCGCGACCTGGCTCCGGTCACCGACGTCGCCTGGGCCCAGATCGAACAGGAAGCCGCACGGACGTTCAAGCGCCACATCGCCGGACGGCGGGTGGTGGATGTGACCGGGCCCGGCGGCCCCTCGAGCGCCGCGGTGGGCACCGGGCACCTGCGTGACGTGGCGGCACCGGCCGACGGCGTGATCGCCGAACTGCGTGACAGTAAACCCCTTGTGCGACTGCGGGTTCCGTTCACCGTGACCCGCGAGGACGTCGACGACGTCGAACGCGGAGCGCAGGACTCGAACTGGGATCCGGTGAAGGCCGCTGCCAAGAAACTCGCTTTCAGCGAGGACCGGGCGATTTTCGAGGGATACGCGGCAGCGTCTATCGAGGGCATCCGCAGTGCCAGCTCGAATCCTGCGCCGGCCCTGCCCGACGATGCGCTGGGCATCCCCGATGTCATCTCCCAGGTGCTGTCAGAACTACGCCTGGCGGGCGTGGACGGACCGTACGCGGTGCTGCTGTCGGCGTCGGTGTACACCAAGGTCAGTGAGACCTCCGACCACGGCTATCCGATTCGCGAACACCTCAACCGACTGGTCGACGGCGAGATCATCTGGGCTCCGGCGATCGACGGCGCATTCGTATTGTCCACGCGCGGCGGCGATTTCGATCTACATCTGGGCACCGACGTGTCGATCGGATACCTCTGCCACGATGCCGACAACGTGCAGTTGTACCTGCAGGAGACCATGACCTTCCAGTGCTACACCGCTGAGGCGTCGGTGGCGCTGACGCCGTAGGTCAGCCGCGCAGCCGATCCGCGATCGCGGTACGGGGCAGTTCCGTCGGGCTCGGATGAGTGATGATGATCCGCTCGAAATCCGGACCGACGGCGTCGACGAACGTCAAACCGGTCTCGTCATCGGCGTGGACGTAGGTCGCGGGATCGTAGGCCTGCAAGCGCTGGGTGATGTGCTCAAGATCGGCCGCGCTGTCGGTGGACCACACCAGGTGCTGCACGCCGAGGACACCGATGCCGCGCTCCAGGAACGGCTCCTTGGCGTGCAGATAGATCTGGAAGCCCTTGGGCGTCAACAGCAATGCCATGTCCTCGGTGTGCACCGCGACCCGGCAGGAGAATATGGCGCGATAGAAGTCGACGGACCGGCTCAGATCGCTCACCCGTACGACGCACGATGAGACGGTCACGTTGATCTCGTTTCCCATGTTTTCAGTCTGACCGTCGCTCACCGCAAACGTCCAACGGGAAATTTCGACATGCCGATAAGTCTCGCCTATCAGCCGTGGTCTTATGGTTCATGCTCTTTCGCCAGCTGGAATATTTCGTGGCGCTCGCTCGCGAGAAGCACTTCGCCCGTGCCGCCGCGGCGTGTTACGTGTCGCAGCCGGCACTGTCGGAGGCCATCCGAAAGCTGGAGAACGAGCTGAAGGTTCCGCTGGTGCGGCGCGGTAAGAGTTTTGACGGGCTGACGCCCGAGGGTGAACGGCTCGTACTGTGGGCGCGGCGCATTCTGGCCGACCACGATGCCCTCATCCACGAAGTCACCGCGCTACAGACCGGCCTTACCGGCGAATTACGCCTCGGCGTCATCCCTGCCGCATCCAGTACGGTGGCGTTGCTCACCAACCCGTTCTGTCTCGAACATCCTTTGGTGCGAGTGCAATTGGAGAGCAGCTTGCGCTCCGCCGGCATCGTCGAGCGCATCATCCGCTTCGAACTCGACGCGGGCATCATCTATCCGGACGGCCAGAACACCACCGACCTTCTCGTCACCCCGCTGTATCAGGAACGCCAGGTGCTCATTGCCAGCGGTGACCTGCTGACGAGCCAGCCCGACCCGACGACATGGGCCGATGTATCGGAACTGCCGCTGTGCCTGCTGAATACCGGCATGCGGGGGCGTCAGCTTCTCGACTCGGCGTTGGCCGCGCACGGTCTCACACTGACGCCGCGGCTGGAGGCGGATTCGGTGGTGTCCCTGTTGGCACACGTCAGCACCGGCCAGTGGGCCAGCATCGTGCCCCAAACCTGGCTGCGGACCTTGCGCCCGCCCGCCGGAGTGCGGGTCGTGGCGCTGGACAACCCGTCGGTGACGGCGACGGTCGCGTTGGTCACCAGTGCTGCCGAGCCGGGTTCGGTGTTGGCACGCGCGCTCGTCAATATCGCGCAGAACGCGCGCATCGCCGTCGAACCTGGCTAGCCCACGAGGCGAACCGACAGCAGAGCGCGCACGGCCTGCGCCAGATCTTCTTCGAGCCACGAGGGCCACTGCGCATCGTCGGCATGCCGTCGCACCGCGGCATACGGGAGGTCGACGACCGCGCGCGTCATCGCATCCATCGTGCGGCCCTCGTCATTGCCGAACACCCCGCGGGCCAGCTCGCGCACGCGCTCGATCAACGGGGCATTCATGGTGGCGAGCCGGGTCTCGAAGTCCGCGTCGGGCTCGCCGTCGAGCAGGTCACTGGGCCGGATGGTGAGTAGCAGCCGGGCATCGTCGGGGGTGGCCCGGGCGAACTGGACCGCTGCGACCGCCATCGCGACAGCCGTCTCCAACGGTGTCGGACCCGCTGCGGCCATCGCGCGGGACTGGAACCGCTCCAGCGCCCGGATCCAGGCCGCGGTCAGGATGCCGTTGCGGTTGCCGAACCGGTGATAGAGGGTGCCCGCCGGGGCGCCGCTGGCCCGGGCGATCGCCGCGACGCTCGCCGCGCGGGGTCCGTCGGCCAAGACGAGCGTGCGGGTCGCGTCGAGAATTGCGTCGGTTTCATGCTTCCGCGGAGGTGCCACGATCTAGTATGGTCCTTCTATATGGAACGTTTACCCTATATTGACGAGCATGCCACAACCATCGAGGCCGACGCGGCAACAACGTGGGAGGCGGTGCTGAAAGTGCTGTGCGGCGACCCGGCCGACCCGCACGCACCGCTCGGCTTCAGGATCGACGAGTGTCGCGCGAACGAGCGCCTCGTCCTCGCCGGTCGCCATCCGTTCGCGGTTTACGAATGGATCTTCGAACTGGATGCGCTGACACCGAACCGCACCCGGGTGCGATCACAGACCTGGGCGGCGTTCCCCCACCTCCACGGGAAGGTCTACCGCGCCCTGGTCATCGGATCCGGCGGGCACCGAATCGTCGTGCGCTTGGCGCTCAAGCGCATCGCCGACGAGGCCCGCCGCCGCGGAGTTGGCGTCCGGCAATCCTGAATCGGCGGATCCGCCAGGGTCAGCCGAGGGTGACCAGGGTGACGGCGCCCGCGGCCATCGCCAGCCCGAACGCCTGTCCTTGGTGGATTCGCTCCCGCAACACCACCACCGCGAGCAGGACGGTGAACGCGGGATAAAGCGACGACAGCACCGACGAGATGGCGAGCAGTCCGGCGTGGGTGGCGAGCTGGAACAGCATGGTGGCGGCCGCGGTGGCCAGGCCGACTGCCAGCGATACGGCGGCGTACTTGTCGCGGGGCAGCCAACTCTGCCGCAATACGCTCGCAATCACCGCGATGACCACGACCGACACCGCCAGGCTCAGCGCAGCGGGGAAGAGCCCGGAGCCCTCGGGCACCTGCCCAAGCGAGACGAACAGGAACCCGAAGCCGATACCGGCGACGATCCCGTCGAGCACGCCGGTTCCGCCCTTGGCGACATGCCCGCCCGCGACGTTCTCGTCGCCCTCACCCGTGGCGATCAGCCAGATCGCGGGCAGGGCGCACATGATGCCGAACCACGCCAGCGCGCTGGGTCGCTCCCCGATGACCACGCCGACCAGGACCGGCAGGGCGGCCGCGCCGACTGCCGACAACGGCGCCACCACGCTCATCCGCCCGTTGGCCAGGCCGCGGTACAGGAACCCGGTGCCGACGCCGGAACCGATGCCGGACAACGCACCCCACGCCAGCGCCGAGCTGCTCGGCGCGCCACCGAAGACCGTCGCCACCAGTGCCAGGACGACCGCACTGCTCAGCTGGACTGCAAACGCCACCCGCCAGACGGACGTCCGGCGGGACAGCACGCCGCCGAGGAAGTCGGAGAGCCCGTACATGCTCGCCGCGCCCAGCGCCAGAAGGATACCCACGGCGGCCGAGGCTACCCGACCGGTCAGACGCGGGTGACGTGCGCCACAGCTTGCCCTGGGAAAGACCTGTGTGCCTGCGCACACATTGCATCTTGACGATGCCTAGATCGGCGTTCATCATTGAACTAGTCAGTGACAAGTTCAACGGAGGCGTCATGTCTGTCATGCAGCAACCCACCCGCGCCGGCGACCGCGAGCGCGAGCAGACCGCCAACGACCTCGGGCAGGCCCTCACCCAGGGCTACCTGACAATGGCCGAATACGAGGACCGGCTGGCCACCACGTTTGCCTCCAACACCCACGGGGAGCTGCGGGAACTCGTGGCCGATCTCCCGCTGGCACGGCTGCGGCGCAACGATCCCCGCCGTCGCGCCGCCCAGGTCCGGGCTGCGCGGCTCAGCGTCCGCATCCACGGCGGCGTCTACCTCGCGGTCTCGCTGCTGATGATCGGGATCTGGCTGGCAGTCGGGCTCGGCGGGGGTGGCTGGTACTTCTGGCCGGTCTGGCCAATCATGGGCTGGGGCATCGGCGTTGCGTCGCATGCCATCCCGATCTGGGCTCACGGCTCGATGAGGCCCGCCCGGATCGCATAACGGGTGAGCGCCAACCGATCCCGCAACCCGAGCTTGGCCAGGATGTTGGTGCGATGCCGGTCAACGGTTTTGGCGCTGATGGTCAGTGTCGCGGCGATCTCGCGCGTCGAATAGCCCTCGGCGATGAGCTTGAGCACCTCCTCTTCGCGCGGCGTGAGGATGGTGTCCGGCAGCTCGCCCTGCCGGGCTCGGTGCAGATAGTCGCGGATCAGTGCGGTCACCGCCCCCGCGTACAGGAACGGCTCGCCGCGCATCGTCGCCCGGCACGCCTCCAGCAGATCGCGATCGGCGACCGACTTCAACACGTAGCCGGACGCCCCGGCCTTGAGCGCCTCGAAGAAATACTGCTCGTTGTCGTACATCGACAGGATCAGGATGCGGACGTGCGGATGCGACCGGTTGATCTCGCGTGCCGCCTGCAGACCGGTCATCCGCGGCATGGCTATGTCGAGAATGGCCAGATCCACGGGCGTTTGGTCGAGCGCCGACACTGCCTCATACCCGTCGGCCGCTTCGGCCACCACCTGCAGATCGGGCTCGGCGTCGATGATCATGCGCAGGCCGCTGCGCACCAGCGCGTGGTCGTCGGCGAGCAGAATCCTGGCGGCCATCAGAGCGGGATCACCAGTCGCACCTCGGTGCCGCCGTCTTGCGGTGAGGTGATGGTCAATTCGGCGTTCACGAGCAATGCCCGCTCACGCATGCCATTGATGCCCGCACCCTCGTCATCGACGCCACCGCGGCCGTCGTCGGCGATGCGCAGCGTCACATCGGTTGCGCCGGAATGCAGATCGAGCCACACCTTGCTCGCCCCGGAATGCCGTGCCACATTCGTCAGGCTCTCTTGCGCGATCCGGTAGCAGACCAACTCCACGTCGGGGCGCAACCGATCTTCCTGCAGGGCAATGTGTTTGACCACGGCGATACCCGAAGCCTGACCGAAGTCGGTGCACAGCGCGTTGAGTGCGCTGTGCAGCCCGAGATCCTCCAACGCGTCGGGGCGCAGCCGTCGGGCGATCTCGCGGACCTCGTCGAGGCTGGCCCGCACGATCTCCTGCGCATCGGCGAGTTCATCCTGCATCGAGGCGGGCGCCCGATCGGCGACCCGCTTGAGCCGCAGCAGGGCGACCGTCAGGGTCTGGCCGATCTCGTCGTGCAACTCCCGGGCGATGCGTTGACGCTCGTTCTCCTGTGCGGCAAGGGCCGACGCGCTCGCCGTGGTCCGCTCGGTCTCCAACCTGTCCAGCATCGTGTTGAACGACGTGATCAGGTTCTCCAGATCGCTGTTACCGACGTGGTTCATCCGGTCGATGCGCTTGGGCGGATCGACTCGCCGCATTGACGCGGCGAGCCGATCCAGTGGGGCAAGACTCGATCGCAGCAACAGCGCGTTGGCGGTCAGGATCACCACCAAACCGATTAGCAGCACCGGAATCTCGGCGAGCTTGATGCGCGACGACACCGACGCCGGCGATACCGCCAGGATCAGCGTGCCGAGCGTGAAGATCAGCCCGTTGATCAGAAACACCCGTCGGAACAGCGCCGTCGCCGGGGTGCGAGCCGGTTTCACCCCACCAGGGTGGCGTGCGACACCGAGGTTTGTCCATACAGGCACCATCCCCCGCGGAATGGGTGTCAGACCCGATGGTCACTGGCCGGGCCCGCGCCCGAAACTGAGCGCAATCGACGCCCGGCGACTCGGAGAACGAGGACCATGACCGTAGCGACCCACTGGAACGAAGACATGCAGGCACATGAAATCGCCGTCCACCCACCGACGGTCCGCATCGACGACCCGGTGTCCAAAGCTGTTCAGCTGATGGTGGTCAACCGGCTGCCCGGGCTGGTGGTGGTCGACGACTCGGGGCGGCCCGTCGCGGTGCTCCCCGGCACCCAGGTGCTACGCCTGGCGATACCCGAGTCCTACCAAGACGATCCGGCCCTGGTGCGCACGGTCGACGAGATCCACGCCGACCTGTTCTGGCACAGGCCGGGCAAACTCACCGTCGGCGACTGCCTGCCGACTCCCGTGGCGAAACCGGCCACCGTGCCGCCCGACGCCACGCTGCTGGAGATCGCGACCGTCATGGCGAACAAACGCAGCCCGCTGATCGCAGTCGTCGACAACACCGGCAGGCTCACCGGGGCGGTGACGCTCGAACGGCTGCTGACCAGTCTGGCGGTGGCCGGGCCCGGCGACTGATCCCCCGGTGCTCGCCGCGGAAGTTTCCCCCGTCGCTTCGCTCGCCCAGGTTTCAGCGCTGACGATCTTCGTCACCGCCTTCTGGTTCATCGCCACCGAGCGGGCCGACAAGGTCAAGACCGTTCTGGTCGCGGCCGGTCTGATGGCGCTGCTCGGGCTCATCCCCGGCGAACAGGTCTTCTATTCCGAACACGAAGGCATCGACTGGAACGTCATCTTCCTGCTGCTGGGGATGATGGTCATCGTCGGTGTCGTCAAGCAGACCGGGCTGTTCGATTTCCTCGCGATTTGGGCGGCAAAACGCTCGCGGGGCAAGCCTTTTCGACTCATGGTGATGCTGATGCTGATCACTGCGATCGCGTCGCCCGTGCTCGACAACGTCACCATCATCCTGCTGGTCGCGCCCGTCACACTGGTGATCTGCGACCGGTTGCGGATCTCCCCGCAGCCCTACCTGATCGCCGAGGTCCTGGCATCCAACATCGGCGGGGCCGCAACCCTGATCGGCGACCCACCCAACATCATCATCGGCAGCCGAGCGGGCTTGACGTTCAACGACTTTCTGGTGCACATGGCTCCCGCGGTGGCGATCATCTTCGCACTGTTCGTGGTGTTCACCCGGGTGTTGTTCCGAAAAGACCTGCGCGCCGAAGAGATTCACATCGACGAGGTCATGGCACTGCAGGAACGCCGGGCCATCAAGGACACCCGGCTACTCGTGCGTGCGCTGGTGGTGCTGAACCTGGTGATCCTCGGCTTCGCGCTGCATTCGGTGCTGCCCGTGGCACCGTCGGTCGTGGCACTGCTCGGCGCCGGGGTGATGTTGCTGGTCACCGATATCGACGTGGGCGAGATCCTGCCCGAGGTGGAGTGGCCGACGCTGGTGTTCTTCATGGGTTTGTTCGTGATGGTCGCCGGACTGGTGCACACCGGCGTGATCGGGAAGCTCGGCTCGGTGGCCGAGTCCGCGTTCGGCGACAACTGGTTCGGCGCGGCCACGGCCTTGTTGTTCGGCTCGGCGGTGGTCGGCGCGTTCGTGGACAACATCCCCTACACCGCGACCATGACGCCCGTCGTCGAATCGATGGTCGCGCAGACCCCGGACGCAGGCACCGGCCAGGCGTTGTGGTGGGCCTTCGCGTTGGGCGCCTGCTTTTCCGGTAACGGCACAGCGATCGCGGCAAGCGCCAACGTGGTCGCGGTCGGCATCGCCCAGCGCGCGGGGCACGCGATCAGTTTCTGGCGATTCACGCGCTACGGCATCGTGGTGACCCTGCTGAGCACGGTCCTGGCGTGGATCTATGTGTGGCTGCGCTATTTCTGAGGTGTGGTGATGGTCGAGACGGTACTGAGGGACAAGATCATGCCGATTTTTGTCCCTGGCTACAGTCTCGACGCCAGCCGCGGCTGAGCAATGCTCGTTCGACGCGGGCGAGGACATCGGCGATGGTGTCCTCGGCGATCACGCGGATGACGATCCACCTCATGGCCTCGAGCTCGCGCAGGGTCTTCTGGTCCTGCACATAGCGTTTGCGATCGGACTGGTGGAAGATGCCGTCGTAATTGACTGCCACCCCGAGCTGCGGCCAGCCCATATCGAGCACCGCCACCACGCGGCCGCGTCCCACCGTCACCACGATCTGGGTTTCGTCGGGCGGCATTCCAGCGTCGGTCAATTGCAGGCGCAGCCATGTTTCCCGCGGGGAATCTGCACCCGAGTCGACCAGCGGCAGTGCGACTTTCAGGGCCCGGATCCCCCGAACGCTCGGATAACGCGCGATGAGCGACGTGACGTCGTCTACGGTGACGCGCCGAGTCCACGCCAACGCATCAATACGTGCGACGGCCTCGTCGCGTGGGTAGTGGCGGCCGAGGTCGAACACGGTGCGCGCAGGTGTGGTGACCGGCATGCCCACGACCCGCTTGATTTCGTCGTCAGAAACGGTCTCGTTGCGCACAACCAAACCTGCTGGTGGCCGGGTGTTGTTCCAGATGAGTTCGATCGGGACGTCGGCATCCACGTACGCCGCACCGTGCAGAGCCGACGCGGCGACGCCGGCGATCACTGCCCGACGGCCCGACCACAGCCAGGCACCGACGGTCCGGTCGCGCAGTGTCGGTTCTCCTCGGACATATACGTCGGGAAACAGCCGCTGGTAGTGATGCCGAAGCTCATTACGCGTGACGAGCTGCTTGGACAGTGCTTCACTGCCGACGATCACCCCACCCATGCCGGAATGTTGGCACGCGGTACCGACACCACACCGAGGCTGAACTCAGGGACAAATTCCGGCCTGATCTTGTCCCTCAGGTGAATCTCGGTGAGTCATGCGCGGGTCCAGTGCGCGATCGCCGCACGGACGTCGGAGGACCGCGGTAGGCGTTCGCTGGCCCAGGCCACATAACCGTCGGGCCGCACCAGCACCGCATCGGGCAGTTCGGGCCGATTGTCGATCGCGACCTCGACATCGCAGCCGGCGACGTCGACGGGCGCCGCGGTGACCAACACGAACTTGCCTGCCCGCAGGAGCTCGTACAGTCGGGTGTTGCCGCATTTCACGTCGGCCATCCGGCGACCGACCAGCCAGTCCTCACCGCGGGCGTGCGGATAGGCGATGCCGATGCCGCTCAGCAGCTCGGCCACGAACCGTCGGGTGCGCGGTATCCGGAGCACGGTCGCGAGGACCAGAGCCCGTGCCCGCCGCGTCACCGGTGAACCGAGCACGATCTGGTTGAACGCGTCGGTCATCTGCAGCACCCGCTCGCCGACCGGGTGCCGTTCGCGTTCGTAGCTGTCCAGCAGCCACGGCGGGGCCTCCCCGCGGACCGCGGCCGCGAGTTTCCAGCCCAGGTTGATGGCGTCGCCGAGCCCGGTGTTCATGCCTTGCCCGCCCAGCGGGGAATGCACGTGCGCGGCGTCGCCTGCCAGGAACACCCGCCCCGATCGGTAGTGCCGGGCCTGCCGTCGTTCGCTGAGGAATCGCGAGCTCCACCGCATGTCGCTCTTACCGAAGTCCTCGCCGGCGATCCGGTTGAACGCGTCGCGCATCTCGTCGAGGGTCACCGGCTCGTCCAGCGGCGCCTGCTCCCGCGACCGGTCCCAGGCGATCGCCCGAAACCAGTCGTCACCGAACGGCACGAACAGCACTACGCCGTCGGCGCTCGTCCGGCCGAACAGGGTCTCGGTGGGCTGCTTTGCCAGCCGGACATCGGCCAGCAGGATGTGGGTGGCGTACTGCTTGCCGACGAAGTCGATGCCGAGCAGCTCCCGCACGGCGCTGTGCGCGCCGTCGCACCCCACCACATAGTCGGCCCGCAGACTGTCCCCGCCGGCCAGCTCGACCGTCACCCCGTCGTCGTCCTGCTTCAGCCCGACGACTTCGGCACCGCGGCGCACGGTGACACCCAGTTGCGCGGCGCGCTCCTCCAGTACGTGCTCGGTGCCGCTCTGCGGAACGATCAACACCATCCCGAACTGCGTCGGCAATTCGCGCAGGTCCAGCGTGCGGCCGCCGGGCGGAGCCACCTCGTGGACGGGCACGCCGCGGGCGATCAGCTCGTCGACCAGCCCGCGCCCGTCGAGCAGCTCAAGGGTGCGGGCGTGCACGGCGAACGCCCTGGTGATGTTGGGCGTCGTGGTGCGTTCCTCGAGCACTGTGACCGCTGCGCCACCGAGCGCGAGCTCGCACGCCAGCATCAAACCGGTCGGCCCGGCACCGACCACCAGAACCTCACGGGTTCCCACAGGAACCGATGCTAGCGACACCCGCCCACGTAGAATGGCCGAAACCCGACGCCATTTGTGCTCGTTGATTCCGCGTCAGCGCTCAACGGTGTCCGACACCCCGACCCCAACCAGATCGGAGTGCCATGCTCGCCGTATTGGTCGCTCACGCGGTAGCCACCGCGCTTGCGCCCCTTCTGGTCGCCAGATGGGGCCGAGCGGCGTTTTACCCGCTCGCCCTCGTGCCGCTCGGATCACTGGTGTGGGTGGCGCTGAACTGGCCCAGCCACGACCGGGTGCCCACGCTGCACATCCCGTGGCTCCCCGAACTGTCGATGGACATCACGCTGCGCTTCGACTCGCTCGCGGCGATCATGAGCGTGCTGGTGCTGGCCATCGGCTCGCTCGTCCTCTTCTATTGCGCCGACTACTTCCACCATCACGACGGGCACAAAGAAAACCGGCTGCCCAGCTTCGCCGCCGAGCTGGTTGCGTTCTCCGGTGCCATGTTCGGGCTGGTGGTCAGCGACAACATGCTGGTGCTCTACATCTTCTGGGAAACCACCACGGTGCTGTCGTTCCTGCTCGTCGGCCACTACGCCGAACGCGCCACCAGTCGCCGCGCCGCGACTCAGGCCTTGTTGGTGACAACCTTCGGCGGGCTGGCCATGCTGGTTGGCATCGTGGTGCTCGGGCAGCTGGCGGGCACATATCTGTTGTCGGAGCTGATCGCCTCGCCGCCCGGCGGCACGGCGACTGCGATCGGCGTGGCCCTGATCTTGGTCGGCGCACTGTCCAAATCGGCCATCGTCCCGATGCACTTCTGGCTCCCCGGAGCGATGGCGGCCCCCACCCCCGTCAGTGCCTATCTGCATGCCGCGGCCATGGTGAAGGCCGGCGTCTACCTCGTGGCGCGGATGACGCCCGGCTTCGCAGACACCCCGCTGTGGCGGCCGATGGTGATCGGCCTCGGGCTGCTCACCATGCTGCTGGCCGGCTGGCGGGCAGTCCGCGAATACGACCTCAAGTTGATCCTGGCGTTCGGCACGGTCAGCCAGCTGGGCCTGATCACCGTGATGGTCGGGGCAGGCGGCAGCGACATGATGCTGGCCGGGTTGGCCATGCTGTGCGCGCACGCGATGTTCAAAGCCGCGCTGTTCATGGTGGTCGGCATCATCGACCACGCCACCGGAACCCGAGACATCCGCAGGCTGGCAGGGCTCGGACGGCACAACCGCCCGCTGTTCGCCATCGCCGTCGGAGCGACCGCGAGCATGGCCGCGTTGCCGCCGTTCTTCGGGTTCGTCGCCAAGGAGGCCGACCTGGAGACCGTGCTGCACAGCCCTGCGCTGGGCTCCGCGGCCCCGTGGGTGCTGACGGGCATCGTCGTCGGCTCGGTGTTCACCACGATCTACAGCCTGCGATTCCTGTGGGGCGCGTTCGCCGGCAAGGGCCTGCCGCAGCCGAGCACCCGGGTCGCCGAGATGCATCGGCCCTCAACCAGTTTCCTCACGGCGCCGGCCATCCTCGCCACCGCGGGCCTGGCTTTCGGGCTGTGGCCGGCAGGCATGGACGCGGTGCTCGACGAATACGCCAACACCATGCCCGGCGGCTCGGGTTATCACCTGGCGCTCTGGCACGGGTTGGGCCTACCGCTGCTGCTCTCGGTCGTCGTCCTCGCAGTCGGTACCGCTGCGTTCTTCGGCCGGAACCGGTTGCCCCGCACCTCGGCCGGGTTCCTGCCGCTGGGCAACGCCGACCGCATGTACGACGCGGTCATCCGCGGACTGGACATCCTGGCGGTCCGGTTGACCGCTGTGACGCAACGCGGTTCGCTGCCCGCCACCCAGTCGGTGATCCTCTCGACGCTCGTGCTGGTGCCGATCGTCATGCTGGCGTCGGGCGCCCGTGACCGTCCGAACTTCGAGCTGTGGGATTCGCCGATCCAGGTGGTCGTCGGGGTGCTGATGCTGGCCGCCGCACTCGGCGCGGTGGTGATGCGCAACCGGCTGGCCGCGGTTCTGCTGATCGGCGTGACCGGCTACGGCTGCGGCGCGATCTTCGCCTTCCACGGCGCGCCTGACCTGGCGTTGACCCAATTCCTGGTCGAGACACTGGTTTTGGTGATCTTCCTGCTGGTGTTGCGGACCCTGCCCGCCGAGGCGGACCGGGCCAACATCAACCGGCACCGGTTGCCGCGCGCGCTTCTCGCGCTGGCGGTCGGGGCCGCCGTCACCACCCTTGCGGCCTATGCGATGGCGGCACGCACCGGCGCAGGCATCGCCACGCTGCTTCCGGACGCGGCCTACTACCGCGGCCACGGGTCCAACACCGTCAACGTGCTGCTGGTCGACATCCGCGCGTGGGACACCATGGGCGAGATCATGGTGCTGCTGGTGGCGGCGACGGGTGTGGCGTCCCTGGTGTTCCGGCACCGTCGGTTCGGCGCGGCACCCCGCGTCAGCCAGGCCGTCGGTCAGCCCGACATCGGGCCCATCGCCGCGTACAGCCCGGCCGCAGGCGACATCACCTGGCTGCGCGGCAGCGAACTGCGTGATCCCCGGCACCGTTCGCTGGTGCTCGAGGTCGCCACGCGCATCATCTTCCCGCTGATCATGATGTTGTCGGCGTACTTCTTCTTCGCCGGGCACAACCACCCGGGAGGCGGTTTCGCCGGTGGACTGACCGCGGGCCTGGCGCTCGTCCTGCGGTATCTGGCCGGCGGGCGCTACGAACTCGGCGAGACGCTTCCGCTGGATGCAGGCAAGATCCTGGGCACCGGGCTGGCCCTGTCGGCCACCACGGCGATCACCTCGGTGGCCTTGGGTGCACCCGCGTTGTCGTCGGCCGTGCTTCAGCTGGACCTCCCGGTGTTCGGCCACGTCAAGCTGGTCACCGCACTGTTCTTCGATCTGGGGGTGTATCTCATCGTCGTCGGCCTGGTGCTCGACGTCCTGCGCAGTCTCGGCGCGCGCGTGGACACCGAGATGGCCGAGGCGGCCGGACTGTCCAAGGTGGTGACGCGATGACGACGTTCCTGGTTCCCCTGCTGCTCATCGGCGGCCTCACCAGCACCGGGGTCTACCTGCTGCTCGAACGCAACCTGACCCGGATGTTGCTGGGCCTGTTGCTGATCGGCAACGCCGTCAACCTGCTGATGCTGACCGTCGGCGGGGCGTCGGGCAATCCGCCGATCCGCGGCAACACGAGCGACGGCGCCACCACGACGGCCGACCCGCTCGCGCAGGGCATGATCCTGACCGCCATCGTGATCAGCATGGGCATCGCGGCGTTCGTGCTGGCCCTGGCCTATCGGTCGTACCGGCTGACCACTGTCGAAGAGGTCAGCAACGATCCCGAGGACACCCGCGTGTCGCAGCAGTCCGGTACAGAAGACGAGGCGGAAGACATTCCTCAACCAACGGCCGCCCTCGATACCGACGCCCCCGACGAGCTGGACGCTCTGCCCGGTTTCAAGGGGTCCAAGTGAGCGCGCAAAGCCTGATCCCGCTTCCGGTACTGATCCCCGCCCTCGGTGCGGCCGCCACGTTGGTCGCCGGGCGTCGTCCTCGCCTGCAACGGGTCATCACGCAGGTGGCGCTGGCGATGGTGGTCGCGGTGTGCGCGACGCTGGTGTACCTGGCCGACCGCGACGGCACGCTGGTGCTACACGTCGGCGGCTGGGCGCAGAGCGTGCCGGGCATGGGGCCGCTGGGCATCACGCTGGTGGTCGACCGGCTCTCGGCATTGATGCTGGTGGTGTCGTCGATCGTGTTGCTGGCGGTGGTGGTCTACGCCATCGGGCAGGGTATCCGCGACGGAGACGAGCGCCAGCCGGTGTCCATCTTCATGCCCACCTACCTGGTGCTGTCGGCCGGTGTGTGCACGGCGTTTCTGGCCGGTGACCTGTTCAACCTGTTCGTCGGGTTCGAGGTGCTGCTGGCCGCGAGCTTCGTGCTGTTGACCATCGGCGCCAGCCCCGACCGGGTCCGGGCCGGCATCTCGTACGTGATGGTGTCGATGGTGTCGTCGCTGATCTTCCTGGTCGGCATCGCGCTGATCTACGCCGCCACCGGCACCCTCAACCTGGCCGAGCTGGCGGTGCGGCTCGACGGGATATCGACCGGCACCCGCGACGCCCTGTTCGCCGTGCTGTTGGTGGCGTTCGGGATCAAGGCCGCGGTGTTCCCGCTGTCCGCCTGGCTGCCCGACTCCTACCCCACCGCGCCGGCCCCTGTCACAGCCGTGTTCGCCGGGTTGCTGACGAAAGTCGGTGTGTACGCGATCATCCGGGCGCACTCGCTGCTGTTCCCCGGCGGTGGGCTGGATTCGGTGCTGCTGGTGGCCGGACTGTTGACGATGGTGATCGGCATCCTCGGCGCCATCGCGCAGAGCGACATCAAGCGATTGTTGTCCTTCACGCTGGTCAGCCATATCGGCTACATGGTGTTCGGGGTAGCGCTCGGCAATCAGCTGGGAATGTCCGGCGCGATCTACTACGTCGCGCACCACATCGTCGTGCAGACGACGTTGTTCCTGGTGGTCGGTCTCATCGAGCGACAGGCCGGGGCGTCGACGCTGCAGCGGCTGGGCGGGTTGGCCGCGGCCAGCCCGGTGCTGGCCTTCGTGTTCGTCGTGCCCGCCCTCAATCTCGGTGGGATCCCGCCGTTCTCGGGTTTCATCGGGAAGATCGCGCTGCTGGAGGCGGGCGCGCAGAACGGGTCGCCACTGGCCTGGGTTCTGGTGGCCGGCGCCGTCGTCACGAGCCTCTTGACGCTCTACGTCGTGGCCCGGGTCTGGACCAAGGCGTTCTGGCGGGCGCGGGCCGACGCACCAGAGGGACACCTGGCCGCGGCCGCCCCGGCGGTGTTGCTCGACGACATCGAGGACATCCAGTTCGCCGACCGAGACAGCGTGGGGCGCATGCCGATCGGGATGTTGATACCGACGGGTGCGTTGATCGCGGTGGGGCTGACGCTCACCGTCGCCGCCGGACCGATCTTCTCCTATGCCGAGCGGTCGGCCGCGGAGGTGCTCGACCGGGGGCAGTACATCTCCGCGGTGCTGGCAGGTGGTCAGCAATGAGACACCCGTTGCTGCGGCTCTGGATCCTGTGCTTCCTGATCTTGGTGTGGTGCCTGTTGTGGGGCCACTTCTCGATCGCCAACATGGCGAGTGGACTGGTGGTGGCGCTGGTGATCACGCTGCTGCTGCCACTGCCCGCGGTGCCGGTCGAAGGTCGGCTGCATCCGCTGTCGCTACTGAAACTCATTGTGCTGGTGGGTTATTACCTCGTGCTGTCTTCGGTGCAGGTGGCCTGGCTGGCGATCCGGCCCGGACCGCCACCGCTGGTCGCCGTGCTGCGGGCACATCTGGCGCTCAAGTCGGATCTGGTGCTGGCCCTCGCGGTCAACATCTTCAACCTCATCCCGGGCTCGATCGTGCTGGAGATCGACCAGTCACGCCGGATGCTCTACCTGCATGTCATCGACGTGGGGTCGGAACGGTCGGTGCACCGCTTCTACCGTCAGGTCGACCAGGTCGAGCGGATGCTGGTGGCGGCCTTCGAACGCGATGAGGATTGGCGGCCGGCGGCCGAGCAGGGGGTGGATCGCGCATGACAACCGTGTGGATCATTGCCGCGGTGATGCTTTCGGCCGCCGCGGCCACCACCATGTTCCGGTTGCTGGCCGGTCCGACCACGCTGGACCGCCTCGTGGCCCTCGACACCCTGGTTGCGGTGACGATGTGTGCGATCGGCACCTGGGCGGCGTTCAGCCTGGACAGCACGGTGACCTACAGCCTGACGGCGTTGGCGTTGATCACGTTTGTCGGGTCGGTGAGCGTGGCGCGCTTCCGCGTGCCCGATACGGACAAGCCCCGCAACGAGCGGGAGGTGTCGTGAACGTCCTCGACATCGTCACCGCGGTCCTGATCCTGGGTGGCTCGACCCTGGCGCTGACCGCCGCGATCGGCGTGGTCCGGTTCCCGGACACGCTGTCGCGCATGCATGCCGCGAGCAAGCCGCAGGTGCTCGGGCTGCTTCTGGTGCTGGCCGGCGCCGCGATTCGGCTGCGGGGCAATGCCGACGTCGGCATGCTGATCCTGACGGGTCTGTTCACCTTGATCACGGCGCCGGTGGTGGCCAACCGGGTCGGGCAACTCGCCTACCGCGAGCAGAACATCCGCGACGACCTGCTCACGCGTGACGACTTGCGCGACATCGACGGCTGAACACCCCTGGCGAGCGAAGTTCGGGAACACTGGAAACAGTGAGCAGAACTGACGACGACACCTGGGACATCAACGAGAGCGTGGGGGCGACGGCGCTGGGCGTGGCCATGGCGCGGGCTCACGAGACCGCGTCCGAAACTCCGCTTTTCCTCGACCCGTACGCGCAGATGTTTCTCGATGCCGCTGCCGAGCGGGGCTGGGTCGCGCCGCACGGGCCGATGGCCGAGCGAATCCGTGCCATCGCCGATTACGCCGCATCGCGGACCAAGTGGTTCGACGAGTTCTTCATCGCCGCGGGTGCAGGCGGTGTGCAGCAGGCCGTGATCCTGGCCGCGGGGCTCGACGCCCGGGCCTGGCGCCTGCCGTGGGTCGGCGACAGCGTGGTCTACGAGATCGATCAGCCCAAGGTGCTGCAGTTCAAAGCCGAGGTCTTGGAGTCGCACCACGCCCGGCCCGCCGCCGCGCAGGTGGCCGTCCCCGTCGACCTCCGTCAGGACTGGCCGACGGCATTGCGACAGGCGGGGTTCGACCCGACGCAACCCACCGCATGGTCAGTGGAGGGTCTGCTGCCCTATCTGCCGGCCACCGCGCAGGATCTGCTGTTCGAGCGGATCACTGAACTGTCGGCCCGCGACAGCCGGATCGCCGTCGAGGGCTTCAGCGCCGACTTCTTCACCGAGGACTACCTGGCCCGTCGCCAGGCCCGTCTGCAGCAGCTCCGCGAGCAGGCCGCCGAGACCGGTCACGACATGCCCGATCCGGCCCAGCTCTGGTACCTCGAAGAGCGGGCTGACGTCGCGACGTGGCTACACGACCACTGCTGGCAGGTCTCGTCGGTCACGGCCGACGAATTGATGGCTCGCTATCACCGGGCACCCCTCGACGACTCCGACGACGCCAGGGTGCCGTCGGTGTTCGTCGAGGGCGTCTTGTACGAGCGTCCCGAGGGCTGAGAGGCCCGGAGTTACTTCGGCGTGGCCTTGACCGTCGGGGCGGCGAAAGAGGTTTCCGGCGCCGTGGGCGGCGTGGTCATGGTGACGGTGGCGCCGAGCTTCATGGCGACCTGATCGGTGGTTCCGCCCACGGTGGCCGAGGTGCCTTCGATCGCGGTGATCACACCCATAACGGCCATGGCGCCCAGACCGGCGACCGCCGCCAACTTCTTTACGCGGTGGCGCGGCTTGTCTGGCTGGTACATCTGTTCTCCTCTGGCAAACGAGCGTTTCGGGCTTCCCGACCGGAGACCAAATGGTGACAGGGCTTCGATGAGAGAACGCTGATAAAACCCACCGTGAACTTTGCTCTCAGCGTTCTTTCAGCGGTCATGAAGATTGTGGACATGTAGCGCTTCGCTCGTCCTTTCTCGGGCAGGCGGCCGTCTCGACCCCGACGCGCACCCTGGCCGCAGCTGGGCCCAAACTGTCTGGATGACGTCACGCGCCGCAACCCGGGGTCTGCGCCTGCGGCCCCGCGGCTGGGGCATTGCGACCCGGTCGGCCATCGTCGCGGCCACCGTCGTGCTGGTGGTGCACATCGTCGCCGGAGCGGCGTTGATCGCGCTGCTGGGCCACTTCCTGATCTCCGAGGTCGACGACGCCGCGGCGGCGCGCCTGCACGACATCGTCAGCGGGCTGCGCTCGGAGCCGCCCAACGAGTTCGACAGCGCTCTGTTGGACACCGATCAGCGGATCATCGCGATCCAGGTGGTCTCGGACAACGACACCGTCGTCTACCGGTCGACCGACGCTCCCTCGACTCCGCTGGTCCCGATCGGCGGCATCGGCAAGACGCCGACTCAGATGTCGGACAACGCAACTCCGGACAATGACCTGCGCATCGTCGGTGAGCGCGTGCACACCTCCAGCGGTCACTACACGGTGCTGGTGGCGGGTAGCAGCGAGGTCGCCGAGGCCACCGTCCAGACGGTGGCCTTCTTGCTCTGCGGCGCAGCACCTTTGGTCATCACCGTGGTCGCCCTGGCCACGTATCTGTTGGTCAAGCGGTCCTTGCGGTCGGTCGACGCCATCCGCGCCAGGGTCTCCGACATCAGCACCTCGGATCTGTCCGAGCGGGTCCCGATGCCCGAGAGCCACGATGAGATCGCAGCCCTGGCCGACACCATGAACGCCATGCTTGCCCGTCTTGAGTTGGGTCACAATGCGCAGCGCCAGTTCGTCGGCGACGCCTCGCACGAGCTGCGCAGCCCGCTGACCACGATCATCTCGGCACTCGATGTCGCACAGTCGCATCCTGAATTGCTCGATCAGGACATGATCGAGCAGACGCTGATCCCCGAGGCTCAGCGCATGCAGCTGCTCATCGACGATCTCCTGCTGCTGGCCCGCGCCGACGAGCGGGGTCTGAAGCTGCGCAGGGAGGACGTCGATCTGGAGGCGATCGCCATCGCCGAGGCCGACCGGCTGTGTCGCGAAACCACTCTCGCGATACACCGTGACATCACGCCGGCACACCTGCGCGGTGATTCCCGGGCGCTGCTGCGGTTGTTGCGCAATCTCACCGACAATGCGGCCCGCCATGCTGAATCACGCATCGACATCACGCTCAGTGAGCACGACGGCTGCATCCTGCTCGCGGTCGCCGACGACGGACCGGGAATTCCGGCGAAAGACCGGCAGCGGGTGTTCGACCGGTTCGTCCGGTTGGACTCCGACCGGTCCCGCAGTGGCGGGGGCACCGGCCTCGGACTGTCGATCGTCGCCGAAATCGTTGCGGCACACGACGGCAGCATCAACATGACCGATCGACCCGGCGGCGGGACCGCCGTGCGCGTTCAGTTTCCGTCGGGTACTTCGCCGGAGTCCAACCGGTAACCCACGCCGCGCACGGTGCCGATCGTGTTGGTACCGAAGGGCGCATCGATCTTCCGGCGGACATACCGCACGTACACCTCGACGACGTTGTGCGGCCCGGAGTAGTGGGCGTCCCATACGTTGCGGAGGATGTCGGACTTGGTGACGACGGTGTCCTTGTTGCGCATCAAGTACTCCAGCAGGCCGAATTCCCTGCGCGTCAACTCGATTGGTACGCCGTCGCGGCAAACGGTCTTGCGGGCGGGGTCCAGCGACAGCGTCCCCGCCGTCATGACCACCGGACGTTCCGGGGCACAGCGACGCTGCAGGGCACGCAGCCGCGCGGCCAGCACGTTGAACTTGAACGGTTTGGTGAGATAGTCGTCGGCGCCGAGGTCCAGGGCGTCGGTCTCGTCGAATTCACCGTCCTTGGCGGTCAGCATCAACACCGGGGTCCACACCTGCTCGGCCCTGATGCGGCGCAGCACCTCGTACCCACTCATCCCGGGCAACATGATGTCGAGCACGATGACGTCGAAATCGTCTTCGACCGCGTGATGCACAGCGTCGACACCATTGTCGACGGCGACCACCACCCAGCCTTCTGCCCGCAGCCCCAAGCTCAGTGTCTTGGTCAGCCGTGGCTCGTCGTCGACGATCAAAACCCGCATCTCGGCGTCAATCCTGCTACTCGGACAGTTGAAACTCCACCATGGCCGTCACCGTGTCGACGGCTTCACTCAGCGCATCCAGCCGGGCCGCAGCACTCGGCGCGCACAACACCGAATACCGGTCGGCCTGCCCCATGGGCACCCTTGCGGCCAGTGCGTACAGCGGATCGATCGGGTCGGCCGCGGCGGCGGTGACAATGTCGCGGCTGTGGAACGCGACGCCCCGCGCCTCACCGATCAGGTCGAACAGTGCCACCATGCGGTCCTGCACATCGGCCAGCAACGACGCGTCCGCGGCGCCGGGCTCATCGTCCCAGACTTCGATCTCGGCGCGCGGGTAGGGATCGTCGTCCAGCCAGCGCAACACCCGGATACGTTCGGCCATAACACATCTGAGCCGGTAGCGGTCCACGCCGAAGTTCTGGCAGTCGACGATACGGGCCAGCGCACCCACGTCGCACCGCTGGTCGCCACCGCCGACCTCACGCCCTGCCGAGATCAGCACGACGCCGAACGCCGGCTCGGTCATGGCCATGCAATCGCTCACCAGCGCCACGTAGCGGGGTTCGAAGATGCGCAGCGGCAGTTCCTCACCCGGCAGCATCGCCACCTCGAGAGGAAACATCGGTGTCGCGGTCACGGGTCAGCCGGGAACTTTCTTGCTGATCGCCTGCACCACCGTGGCGCCGGGGTCGGCGAGCACGCACATCGCCCCGATGAAACTCACCCAGAGAAACGGGTTTTTCTTCAGTCCCGGGTAGCCGTTGTCGCCGAGAAGCTGCACCATGCCCATCTTGGTCGGGTCGTCGAATCCCGCATACTCGTCGCACGTCGTTGACATGCCGTTCGGTGGCGGCGTGCTGTCGCCGCTACTGCTCGGGGTCCGCGACGGCGTGAGCCGTGGGCTGGACGTCGTGGTCGTCGTAGTCGTTGTGGTCGTCGTGATCCCGGTCTGATCCGGGTCGGCCATCGGCGAGCCAGCGGTGACATCGGTGCAGCCGGCGAGGCAGATGGCCGCGGTGGCGATCACAGCCGTCATCGAACGCTGCATCAACTCACCCTATAGCTCAAGCTCGCCGATCAAGGCGTCCACGACCTCCCGCAAGTCGCCGTCGTTCTCCTCGGCGACCCGGCGCTGCCGTTGATACGACGCCCCCGAGTGGTAGATGTCGGCGACCGCGGCCAATTCCTCGCTGCACTTCAGGGATTTGGCCACCGGCTCCAGCCGGTTGAGCAGCTCGTCGAGATCATCGGTGACCAGCCGTTCGTTACTGTCGGCGTCGAGGATGATCACCGCGTCGAGACCGTAGCGCGCTGCGCGCCACTTGTTTTCCTGCACATGCCACGGTGGCATGGTGGGCAACAGCTCGCCCGCGTCGAGCCGGCGGTCAAGGTCGACGACCAGGCAATGCGTCAGCGCCACGAGGGCACTGAGCTCGCGGATGTTGGACACGCCGTCGAAGATGCGTATTTCCACGGTGCCCAGCGCAGGCGACGGCCTGATGTCCCAACGGATTTCGTTGAGATGGTCGATGATGCCGGTCTTCTTCTGGTCGTGCACGAAGCCCTCGAACTCGGGCCACGACTGGAATTGGAACGGCAGACCTGCCGTCGGCAACTGCTGGAACATCATCGCGCGGTTGCTCGCGTATCCGGTGTCCTCGCCTTCCCAGAACGGGGAGGACGCCGACAGCGCCAGCAGGTGCGGATACTGGTTGAGCAGTGACGAGATGATCGGCATCACCTTGTGCGCCGACGAGACACCGACGTGCACATGCACGCCCCAGATCAGCATCTGGCGTCCCCACCACTGGGTCCGCTTGATCAGCTCCGCGTAGCGCGGCGCGTCGGTGAGCTGCTGCGTCGACCATTTCGCGAACGGATGCGTGCCCGCGCAGAACAACTCCATGCCGCGCGACTCGACGATGCGCCGCACGGATCCAAGGGTGCCGCGCAAGTCGTCCATCGCCTCCGCGGTGTTCTCACACACCCCGGTGACGATCTCGACGGTGTTGCGCAGCAACTCCTTGTGTACGTGCGGGTTGTCGCCAAGGTCGGCGATCACCGCGGCGGCCTCGTTGCTCAGTTCCCGGCTGCCTGCGTCGACGAGGGCGAACTCCCACTCCACCCCGAGCGTGGGCCGGGGGGAGCCGGCAAAATCGATGCGGCTGCTAGCCGGTACCGATGACACCGCAGGCCACGCGCTTGCCAGCGTCGCCGGTGGCCATGGTGGCCTCATCGGGGCCGGGGGCACCACCATTGATCTGCTGGTAGCGCTCCGGCGGGATGTTGGCGAAGTTGTCGGACTTCTCGTGGATGATGATGGCCGTCTTGGCGCCACCCTGCAGGTCGGCGGCGGTGAACGCGTCGGTGGTGGTCACGAGCTTGCCCGAACCGTCGGCACGTACCTGCAGCGAGCTCAGGTCGCCGCTGGCGGGGTGCGCGGTGTGCCCGGCCACCTGGAAATGTCCACCGGCGGAGTTGAAGTCGCCGGGGGCGCCACCGGTCGGGGCGACCGAGTTGGCCTCACACTTGCCCACGGAGTGGATGTGCAGGCCGTGGAATCCGGGGGCCAGCTTCCCGGGTGCGGTGGTCTCGACGGTGACGGTGGCGAAGCCGTCGGCGAACTGGAATTCCGCGGTCGCCACGGAGGTGCCGTCGGCGGTCTTCAGGTCTGCGGTCAGGGTCTCGCCTGCGCTCTGCGTACCGGTGGCCGCGGTATTCCCGTGCCCGCCGCCGTGCTCACCCGGAGCCGCCGACGGGGACGGAGATCCGGTCCAGATCGACGGAGTGGTACCCGGCGTGTCGGACGGCACCTGACCGGGCGGGCTGCAGGCGCTCAGCGCGACAACGGGGGCGGCGAACAGGACAGCGACACTGACGGGCTTCAGCATGGGCAAAAGCCTAGCCGGTGACAACCACGATCACGCCCGGTGGTTGCTCGTTGAGTTCAGCGCGTCGAGGTTCGACCGGAGCGGCGAGCAATTTGCCCACCTCATCAGCGGCTTCCTTCTCTCCGGGGGTATCACCGAAGAACACTGTCGTGGCGGTGACGCCATCCAGGGTGAGGTTGCCGGTCTCGGTGACGTGCCAGTGCGCCTCGCGCAACCGGTTGGCGGTGCCTTCGGCCGCACCTGAGACATCGGAGATGTTGTAGACGCGGACATCTGTCTTGGCAGGGTCCGGCGCAGCCTTGGCGGCCGTGGACGTGGCGGCGGCCGTCGTGGTCGTCGCCGAGGACACGGTGGAGCTATCCCCGGAGGAGTCGTCGCCTGAGCCGATCGCCTGGAATCCGACCAACAGGAAAACCACCCCGAGGAACAGCAGCACCATCACCATGGCACGCAGGGGTAGCCCGGAGGATTCTCGCTGATTCATCGGATCCACTGTATCGAGCGAATTGCCCGACCCGTCACCGGCGCAGGCCTACGTGACGTCGAAGCCGAGCCGCCGCGCCGCCCGGGCCTTCTGCCGACTGGCCCTCAACCTGCGCAGTCGCTTGACCAGCATGGGATCGGCGGCCAACGCCTCCGGACGGTCCACCAGTGCGTTGAGCACCTGGTAGTACCGCGTTGCCGACATCGAGAACAGCTCTTTGATCGCGTCTTCCTTGCTGCCCGCGTACTTCCACCATTGGCGTTCGAACGCCAAAATATCGTGTTCGCGGCGAGTGAGACCGTCGGTCAGATCAGAGTCATCCCCGGATCGCTCAGTCCGCGCCATGGCGCCGTCCATATTGCTCCCTTGGACCCTTCCGACACTCGAGAAATGACATCGCTGTGGTTCGGCGATTATTCAACCACGGCTTGCTGGCTTGGCGTGACACATAAGCCCGCGAGTCGGGTGGGAAGCATTTCCGCCTAAGCTTCCCCCGTGGCTGTCGTACCGATTCGCATTGTCGGAGATCCCGTGTTGCATACGCCGACCGAGCCGGTGCCCGTCGGACCGGACGGATCACTGCCGGCTGATCTCGCCGAGTTGATCCAGACGATGTACGACACGATGGACGCCGCGAACGGGGTTGGCTTGGCCGCCAACCAGATCGGCGTCTCCAAGCGGTTGTTCGTCTACGACTGCGCCGACACCCGCACCCGCACCAACCGCCGCCGCGGCGTGATCATCAACCCGGTGCTCGAGACCTCCGAGATTCCCGAGACCATGCCCGACCCGGACAACGACGACGAAGGTTGCCTCTCGGTGCCGGGTGAGCAATTCCCCACCGGCCGCGCCGACTGGGCCCGCGTCACAGGACTCGATGCGGACGGTAACTCCATCACATTGGAGGGCACCGATTTGTTTGCCCGCATGCTGCAGCACGAGACCGGTCATCTCGACGGATTCCTCTATATCGACAAGCTCGTGGGTCGTCACGCGCGCGCCGCCAAACGTGCGGTGAAGCGCAATCATTGGGGAGTGCCGGGCCTGTCCTGGATGCCCGGCGAGGATGCCGACCCGTTCGGGCATTGATGCCAGGGCTGCCGACCCCGGGCACGCGGGTCAGCCTGCGGTACCGCCTACCTGCGGGTTCGGCCAAGCCGCTGACCGACGTCGTCGGCCATGTGGAGCAGGTCGAGCCCACCGTGCTGGTGCGCACCAAATCTGGTGAGCTCGTCGACATCGACCCCGGCGCCATCGTGAGTGTGCGGGAGCTGTCGTACGCCCCGGTGCGGGCCTCGGAGATCCGCGCGCTGGAGCACGCGGCCGCGTTGGCGTGGCCGGGCACCGAGCACCACTGGCACCGCGGCTGGTTCCTGCGGGCCGGCGGCGGCGTCACCAGCCGCGCCAATTCGGCTGTCCCGCTGGATATATCGGCTCAGATCGCCGACCTGCCCGTGATCGTCGACTGGTATCGCGAGCGGGGCCTGCCACCCTGGCTGGCCCTGCCCGAGCGGCTGCTGCCGATCCGGACTCCGGGCGTCAAGCCGACCCGCGTCATGGTGCGCCCGCTGGACACCCCGACCACGGCGCCCCCGGCTGTCTCGCTGGCGCCCCGACCCGACGCGGCATGGCTGGCCGGCTATCGGCGTAAGGTGCCCGTCGACGTCCTGACCGCCGTGGTCGACGGGGAGCTGACCTTCGCGTCCCTGGCGGACCGGGCGGTCGGGCGCGGCGCGGTCACCGCCGCTCCGGACGGCACCCGATGGCTCGGTATCTCGTCGATCCGGACCGCCGAAGACAGCCGCAGGCAGGGGCATGCCCGGGCACTGTGCGAAGCGCTGCTCGCGTGGGGCGTCGCGGCGGGGGCGCACCACGCCTATGTCCAGGTCGAGGTCGACAACACCCCTGCCGTAGCGCTGTACACCTCGATGGGTTTCCGGCTGCACCACCAGGGTCACTATGTCGACGCCCGTACGCTCTAACCCCATGCGCCTGGCCACCTGGAACGTCAACTCCATCCGCACCCGCGTCGACCGCGTCACCGACTGGTTGTCCCGTGCCGATGTCGATGTGCTGGCGATGCAGGAGACCAAGTGCACCGACGAGCAGTTCCCCACCATGCCGTTCGCCGCGCTGGGCTACGAGGTGGCCCACGTGGGCCTCAACCAGTGGAACGGAGTGGCCATCGCGTCGCGAATCGGCCTTGAGGACGTGCAGGTCGGCTTCGACGGACAGCCGACCTGGAGCAGCAAGCCCGAGGAGGAGGCGACCGCCGAGGCCCGCGCGCTGGGAGCGACGTGCGGCGGTGTGCGGGTGTGGAGCCTGTACGTGCCCAACGGCCGCACCCTGGCCGATCCGCATTACACCTACAAGCTGGATTGGCTTGCCGCCCTGCGTGATACCGCGGCAGGTTGGCTTCGTGACGACCCGCAGATGCCGATCGCACTGGTCGGCGACTGGAACATCGCGCCCACCGACGAGGATGTCTGGGACATGGCCAGGTTCGACGGCAGCACGCACGTCTCCGCGCCCGAGCGGGCCGCGTTCCAGGCCATCAACGACGCCCAATTCACCGATGTGGTGCGGCCTTTCACCCCGGGGCCGGGAATCTACACATACTGGGACTACACCCAGCTGGCATTCCAGAAGCGCCGCGGCATGCGCATCGATTTCATCCTCGGCTCCCCCGGCCTGGCCGCCCGCGTCACCCACGCCGAGATCGTGAAGGACGAGCGGCGTCCCAAGAAGGGCACCACCGCGCCCAGCGACCATGCCCCGGTCGTCGTCGAGCTGAGCTGAGCCCCCGACACGTCGACCCTGCGCCCACGGCGCAAAACTGCCAGTGAGCCACGCCGTGGACGCAGAATCACCGCCCGGGAAGCACCCTCCGGACGGTTAGCATGGGCCCGACGGGAGGGGCCAGATGACCAACAGGTGGAGCGCGGTGTCCACATCGCCGACCTTGCCCGTGCACCACGCGCCTGCCGACGGGCTCACCGCGGCGGACCTGTTCACCCCGCCGGTCGCCGCGACGGTCACGCTCGACGAGAAGCTCCGCCGGGCCTACTTCTGGCTGATCAACAAGGCCGTCATCTCGCCCTTCTACGACGTCGAATTCGGCGCGGACACCACGGTCAACTATCCGCTCGGCGATGCAGGCGCGGCCCTGAGCCTGCCCAAGCAACCGGCGTACTCGTCCAATGTCCTTGTGCCACTGCTGACGTTCGCCGTGGGCGGCAGGTGCCTGCTGATCGGTGGCCCCGGGCGCGGCAAGACCACCCTCGCGGTGCTGATGGGTGTCCTGGCCGGCTCGGCGCCCGCCGATGTGCGCCGCCACGTTCAGCAGGGCCACCCGCAGCTGACCGTGGGTGACCTGGTCGGGATCCCACTCCCGCGTGATCTGGTCCAGGCCGGGAGCCTTGCCGAGATCACCATCGCGTGGAAGAGCTGGCTGACGGCGCCGGTCAAGATCGTCGACGAGTACAACCGGATACCGACCAAGACCCAGTCCGCGCTGCTGACCATGGTCGCCGAGGGCTACGTCGAGAGCCACGATCAGATGCACGTCACCGCACCCGAAAACGGGGTGCAGAGCTGGTTTTTCACCGCCAACGACGACGGTGGCGGCGGCACCTTCGCGGTGATCCAGGCGCTGCGCGACCGGATCGACGTGACGGTGCAAGCCTTCGGGTTCAACAGCCGGTTCCTCGACGAACTGGTGACCCGCGTGGAAGCCGGGGACCGCCCGGAGGACAACGTGCCCGCCGAGTTGGTGTTCACCGCCGCCGAGCAGGCCGGGATGGTCGAGCAGATCCGTGCGATCCCGGTGCCCACCGAGGTGCGCCGCCGCGTGGAGTTCTTCGTCAGCCACTTCGAGTTCGTCCAGCACGGCGGGCGCCGTTTCGAATACCGCACCAAGGACGTGGTGGCCACCGCCGGTCTTGAGGTCGAGCAGATCATCGACGCCAACTCGGGTGCCGATCTGCAGGTCGACATCGGCGCCCAGACGGTCAACGGGGTGTCGGTGCGCTCGCTGCAGAACCTGGTGCTCTACGCCAAGGCGCTGGCCTGGTTCCGCGGCAACGCCACCGTCACACTCGAGGACGTCCGGGCGATGGTGCCATTTGCCTTGCGCGGCAAGCTGTTACCGAACCCCGCTCATCCGCGGTTCGACACCGGTGCGGACCGGGAACTGGCGTCGGACCCGGCGAGCTGGCTGACCGATCTGTTCGACACCTCGTGCCGGCAGTACGTCGCGCTGGCACGCGACGACGAGGACCCGGTGGCCGAACTGCTCGCCCAGTTCGGCCGTGGCCTCGACGGCGTGGACGCGCTCGAGGTGTCCCGGCGCCTCACCTCGATCGAGGCCAGGATCTCGACAATCTCGGGCGTCGGCAAGATCTACGGCCGGGATTTCGATGATCTGGTCGCGCTCAAGTATCTCTACCAACGGTATTCGAACTATCTGCACTGGCTGGAGAGCGGCACGTGATTGCCCGGCCGTACCACCAGGTCAATCTCGACGCACCCGCGGCAGTCGACCTGCCCACGGTGGCGGGCCTTGACCTGGCGCTTTCGGCCGACAACGTGTCCCGCTTCGGCGGTGACCCGCACCGCTACCGCCATGCGCTGCAAGGTATCTCGGTGCCCGCCGACGCGATGGTCAACGTCGCCGCAGTCGCCGCCTGGCGCTCCGGCGTGCTCGGGATCCGCGCTGACGCACTGGCCCGGTTACAGCTGCTTCCGATCGATGTCGCGGCGTCGGTGCTCGGTCTTCCCGCCGACGCGGTGGTGCCCTTCACCGATGGGCAGGCGGTGGACCGGTTCTACTGGCCGCTGCGCCCGCAGGGTCAGTTGATCGCCCGGATCGGCGGTTTCACCGGACTCGGCGGCGTGTGGGACCACCCGCCCACCGACCCGGTGTGCCATGGACCGGGACGGTGGTCCGTCAGCGTCGGTAACCAGCGCAGGCAGATCGACGCCGATGTGTTCGGCCACGTGCTGTCCTCCGCTCCCACCGATACCACGTCCGACGGCGGACCCCGGACAGCGCAGCTGGTGGTCCGTCCGACCTCGTATCTGGCCGAGATCTGGCCGGCATGACCGGGCGGGCAACGACCGATACCGAACTCGTGGCCTGGCAGGCCGCGCTGCAGCTGTGGGGTGTGCAGCTACATCTGCCGAACATGGTGCGCGACAGCACAACCGGAACCTTCGCGTGGTTCTCGTTCCCGCCGTCGATCTCGATCGACGTCGACGAACTGGCCCGCCATGGCGCCCAGGATCATCTGGTCAGCGTGTTCGCGCACGAGATCGGCCATCACGTGCTGTCCCCGAGCACCCGCATCGTGTCGTTCAAGCTGCTGCAGCAGATGGCCCGGGCCATCGTGGCGAGTGATCCACGCCGAGCCATCCCCGTCACCACGACGGCCCAGAAGCTCTCCAACCTGTGGTCGGACATGCTCATCAACGATCGGGTGGTGCGGATGCAGCGCAGGCGCCAACCCGGCCCGGAGCCGGACATGGTCGCGTTGTGGCGCACCCTCGCAGCCAGAGACCCGGCGCCGAACGCGTTCTGGTGGGTGTTGATGCGGGCGTACGAGTTGCTGTGGTCACTGCCGTCGAACACGTTGTGCCCCAATGATCCTCCCGTCGTGTCCGAAGCCGCCCGAGAAGAGGCGCGGGCCCGCCAGCACATCGACCCCGCCACGCTCGACGTGTCGATGGTCCGCGAGGACCTCCAGGAGAAGGAGCGTGTTCACCGCGCCGCGGCGTTGCGGGTGCGGGCCCTGCAGGACGAGCTCCTGCTCAGCCAGCCCGTGCAACCGGTCGCCGACGCCGAATATGTCGCGAAGGCGATCCGCACGTTCGGGGCCGACCCGGTGGGCGGTGCGCTGACCTTCGGCATGGTGCTGGTGCCCTACCTGGTACTGGACTCCATGACCGCCGGGGCGGCCGATGTGTCCGGCGGCGGCTGCGCCGAAGCCGGCGGATCACCCGCCAGCGCAGCCGAACTCGCCGAGGTGCTGGCCGATCCGCGGCTCGGCGAGACCCCAGTGCACCCCGCGGCCGCCGCCGTCGGTGTCCGGCAGCAGGAGCCGGCGGCGGGCCAACAATACGGTGTCGCACAGACATTGGCCCTGTTCGCGGGGTCCGATCCGAACGCGGTGATGCTGGCCTGGTACGAGGCGCAGGCGCGGCCGTGGGTTTCTCCGCTGCTGCAGAAGGGCCGCGGTGTCGCGGCTGCGGGCATCCCGGGCCCGTTGGAGACCTGGGAACTCGATGACGAGGTCGCCGACATCGACTGGCCGGCAACCCTTGCCACCAACCCGGTGGTGGTTCCCGGTGTGACGACGCGGCGACGCACGCACCTGCCCGACGATCCAGCGCTCACCACCGAAGCGGTCACGCTGGATCTGTACATCGACTCATCTGCCTCGATGCCGAATCCTTCGCGTGGCTCGCAGGCGGTGCTCGCGGGCATGATCCTGGTTCTTTCGGTGCTCAAAGGGCGTGGGCGGGTGCGGGTCACGTCATGGTCGGGCCGGGGTCAGGTGGCAGGCGACAGCGTGTTCACGCGCGACCGGATGGAGATCATGCGTCAGCTGACCACGTTTTTCGGTGGCGGCACGTCGTTTCCGCTCGACCTACTGGCCGACCGGTATCCGCCGGGCGAACGGGACCGCGACGAGCTGCGCCACCTGGTGGTGTTGTCCGATGACGGCTTGGCTTCGCTGTTCGGCGCAGGCCAAGAGGAGTACGTCGGGGTTGCCGCGGCCGTGCGGCGCCGACTCGACACCGCGACACTGCTGGTGCAGGACCGGTCCCGGTCGGTGGCGGGCCCGGCGGCCGAAGCCGGTTACGCCGTTGATTATCTGGACACCATGTCCGACGCCCCGGCGGTCTGCGCGAGGTTGGCCGCCCACATCGCCGGGTATCGACGGGAAGTGTTGCATGGCTGAGCAATTGGTGAACTGGTTCGCCGAAGGCCTGGACGAGCAGGCGGTGTGGTCGCGGCTGCGCCCCGGACCGCCGGTCGACGAGGTCGCCGCGCGGCTGGCTAGCACGCCACAGCCGTTTCTCGCCGACACCGTCGACGTGGTGGCCCTCGCGTGCGACGTGTTCAACCACACCGGGTGCGCGTCGGTCGCCCAGCGCATCGTCGAGCGGGGAACACCGGCCTCACGGCGTGGCGCCGCGATCGGTTTGTGGTTGTTCGCCAGTACGGATCTCATCGGCCCGTTCAGCGTGCCACTCGACGAGCCCATGGCAGCACGAGCCCTGCTGGCGTTGGCTTTTCGGGTCGCGCCGCTCGTCGACCCCGGCCGCTGGCTCAGCGATGCGGAACGCCGCGACGAGGTGGTGCGGACATTCCTGCTGTGGGATGGTCTACTGCCCCACGGGGAGGACGTCGCGCAAGCCCGGTCGTTGTTCGAGATGCGGGATTCGGTGCGGCGCGAGGGTGCGCTGGCCCAAGCCCTGGCTGACCACGAGCATCGCATGGCCGTGCAGCGCCGCCTGGCCGACGCTCAGGCCAAAGAAGCTGCAGCGCGGTACAACAGTGAGTGACGACCCGCTGCGTCTCGACGATTACGTCCCGTTCGGCCAGGTGGCCCTGACCGATGAAGAGCGCTGGCCCGGTCTGTCCGCGGCCGGGCGGCAACGGTTGGCGGAGCTGGAGCACCATCGCCTGGCACCGGCATGGTGTCACCGTGCCGGGCACCGGCTCACCCCCGACCAACAGCAGGCGGCCACTCACCTACTGCCGCTGGATGATTGGCTGCCGCGACATCTAGCATTGGCCCGCACGCTGCCGGCCTACCGCCACCACACCGGCCCGCTGGACCACCTCACCGACTTCCCGCTGATCGGGCGCGAGGATCTGGCCGAGGACATCGCGGCGTTCGTCCCGCCCGGCGCCGACCTGAGCCGCATGCTGCATGGCACGAGTTCGGGCAGCACCGGTGCGGCGCTGGTGATGCCCGACGACCCGGACGAGCTGGCCCGCGGGTTCCATTGGCTGCGCGGATTGGTGGGCGCGCACTGGGAACCCGTGAACCATCGGGTGGCTTTGGTGCAGACGGTGTTTCAGCGGCAGGCGTTCACCTATGCCTCGGTGCTTCCCGGGTTCGGTGAGGCGTTGATGGCCCGGCTCAACCTGCATCCCGCCGCATGGTCGGCCGGCAGCGCGCAGCGCGACGAGTTTCTGCGCCACGCTGATCCGCAGGTGATCAGTGGCACACCGACATCGCTGGAGGTGCTGCTGGAACCCGTACTGGCACAGACGTTGCGGCCCCTGGCATTGATCTCGGGGGCGATGACGCTGACAGCCCCGTTACGGCATGCGCTGCAGGCCGCCTACGACTGTCCGGTGCTGGACATCTACGGTTTGCACGAGACGCGGCCCATCGCGGTCAGCGACGATGGCGGACCGTTCGTGATCGCCGAACGCCGAGTACACGTCGAGGTACTGGCGGGCGAGGTCGTCGTGACATGCGGCGAGAACCAGTTCCTGCCGCTGGTGCGCTACCGCACCGGTGATTGCGCACGGTTGGTCACGCATCGCGGTCGGCCCGCGCTGGCCGACCTGGAAGGCAGGGAGGCAACGGTTTTCACCGCAGCGACAGGTGAAGCGGTGCCGTGCGTCGACCTCACTCAGCAGTTGCAGGCCGCGGGCGCCCGCGGGTGGAGCGTCGAACAGGATGCGGCCGGCCACATTTCGGCGGTGATCGCGTCTGGGGACCCGCAGCGGGTCACCGAGACACTGGCCCTGCTGCTGGGACGCCCGGTCGAGGTGACCCGGGTGGCGACGCTCGCCGAGCTGGGGCCCGGCAAGCCGCGGCGTTACTCCTCGGCTACTTCGCCGACGCGGTGATGAGTTCCACCGCTTCTGCCACGCTGTCGATGCAGTGGAGCAGGGCGAGGTCGGATTCGTCGATCTTCGCGCCGGGCAGAACCGTGTCGCGAATCCAGTCGATCAGACCCGACCAGTAGTCGACGCCGAGCAGGATGATCGGGAATTTGGTGACCTTGTGGGTCTGTACCAGGGTCAGGGCTTCGAACAGTTCATCGAGGGTGCCGAATCCGCCCGGCAGGCAGACGAAGGCCTGCGCGTACTTCACGAACATGGTCTTGCGTACGAAGAAGTAGCGGAAGTTGATGCCGAGATCGACCCACTCGTTGAGGCGCTGCTCGAAGGGCAGTTCGATGCCCAGACCGATGGAGTAGCCGCCCGACTCGCTGGCTCCGCGGTTGACCGCTTCCATTGCGCCCGGTCCACCGCCGGTGATCACCGCGTAGCCCGCCTGCACCAACGCGGTTCCCAGTTCGCGGCCCAACCGGTACTCGGGTGAGCCAGGATCGGTCCGGGCCGACCCGAAAACAGTGACCGCCTTGGGTATTTCGGCGAGAGCGTCGAAACCCTCGACGAATTCACCCTGGATGCGCAGCACCCGCCAGGGATCCGTGTGCAGCCACTGGGTGTCGTCGTGTCGGTCCAACAGCCGTTGGTCGGCGGTGGTGGTGGCACACCGGTCCCGGCGCAGTTGCACCGAACCGCGGATTTGAAACTCGCTCTGATCGATCTCGGTCACGTTTGCCAGCGTATGCGCGCGCCAACCCCTCAGGCCGCGTTGTCGGCGCCCGCCTCCGTCCCATAGCGGCCCGCGCTGAACATCGACGCGATCGCACCGAGCACCATCATCACGGCCGCCGCGATGAACACCACGACCAGTCCCGAGTGGAACGGCTCGGTGATGAGCTGCGGGAAGAACTGCTGCCCGGTCAGCACGTCGGCGTTGACCCCCGGTTGCTGCAGGGCGTGCGACGGGCCGAGCAACTCGGCGATCGGGTTGTAGCCGAGGAAGGCCGCGAACAGGCTGCCGACCGGTGGGAGCTGGGCGACGTCTTGGGCGACCGCCGCGGAGACCCCCTGCTGCTCAAGGCCGGTCGCCATCGCGGTGGGCAGGGTTCCGGCGAGCCCGACGATCATCAGCGAGAAGAAGATGCCGATGGACAATGACGAGCCTGCGTTGAAGAACGTCGCACGCACACCGGAGGCCGCGCCGCGCTCGGCGGCAGGCACCGCCGACATGATGGCCGCGGTGTTGGGTGCGGTGAAGATGCCGCCGCCCAGACCGTTGAAGAACACCAGCGCGGCGAACAACCAGTAGTTGAAGTCGACCGGAATCATCACCAGCGCCACGAACGTCACGGCCATCAGCAGCATGCCGCCGACCGTGAACGGCCGCGCTCCGTAGCGGTCGGACAGCGTCCCGGCCAACGGACCGGACACCAGGAATCCGATGGTCATCGGCAGCATGTAGATGCCGGCCCACAGCGGGGTCGACTCGAAGCTGTACCCGTGCAGCGGCAGCCAGATGCCCTGCAGCCAGATGATCAGCATGAACTGCAGGCCGCCGCGGCCCACCGAGCTCATCAGCCCGGCGAGGTTGCCCATCCCGAACGCGGTGCTGCGGAACAACCGGATGTTCATCATCGGATGCGCGACGCGCAGTTCGATGACACAGAACGCCACGAGCATCAGGACGCCTGCGACGATCGCGCCGAGCACCCAGGGGTTCAGCCATCCGGTAGTAGAGCCGCCGTAGGGCTGGATGCCGTAGGTGATGCCGGTGAGCAGCACGGTCAGCCCGATGCCGAAGGTCAGCGTGCCCGCCCAGTCGAGCCGGCCGGGGCTGCGGGCACCCAGTTCACGCAGCGAGCGGTAACTCCAGATGGTGCCGAGGATGCCGACAGGCACGCCGACCCAGAAGATGGCCCGCCAATCCCATTCCGACAGCACGCCGCCGATGAGCAGGCCGAGGAAGGAGCCCGCGACGGCCGCCACCATGTTGACGCCGAGGGCCATGCCGCGCTGGTTGGCCGGGAACGCGTCAGTGAGGATCGCCGATGACGACGCCATCAGCATCGCGCCACCGACGCCCTGCACCACGCGCCACCCGATCAGCCACACCGCGCCGCCGCCGAGATGGAACGGGTCCACCGAGAGCGCGATCGCCGCGACGGTGAACACCACAAAACCCAGGTTGTAGATGCGGACCCGGCCGTACATGTCGCCGAGCCGACCGAACAGCACCACGAGCACGGCCGTCACCACCAAGTAGCCCATGAGCATCCACAGCAGGTAGCTGACGTTCGCCGGGGCCAGCGGGTTGAGCCCGATCCCGCGGAAGATCGCGGGCAGCGAGATCAGCACGATCGACGCGTTGATGGTCGCCATCAAGGTGCCCAGTGTGGTGTTCGACAGCGCGATCCACTTGTAGAACGGATGGTCGTGGTCCATGCGGATCCGTCGGCGCGCCGTCTCCAGGGCCGCGGTATCCGTGTTGGCGTCGGTCAGCGGGGTTGCGCTGCCGGTTTCGTTTGCAGTCGTCGTCTCAGTCGTCATCAATCTTCTTCGTCGTCGTCATCGTCAGGTTCGGGACCACCCAGAACGTATATATTAGCTATGCAAATCAACGGACGGCAATTCCCGCTGGCGAGCGAGGCCCGGCCACCCCGTCGCCGATTTTGACGCGAGGGTCGCGGCGACACCCGATCGGCAACCCTGGCGTCAAATTCGGCGAGATCACAAACCGGGGTCACTACGCGTCGCTGCCAATCTCCTGAGAACCACTCCGCTGTTCCCCACCGCGGGGCATCTGCGCTAGGTTGGTACCCGCACGATTCCAATCCACACGGGAGTGCACACCGAGTGCGCTGAGAGGACGGGTAGGCCCGTCGACCGTTGAACCTGACCGGGTAATGCCGGCGTAGGGAGATGTTGTAAATGACGCTGTCCGACGTTTCCGTTGACCTCTCATCTGTGACCACGGGCCCCATCACCGGAAGCACCAAGGTCTACCGCGAGATCGACGGTGTGCGGGTGCCGTTCCGCCGGGTCAATCTCACCAACGGTGAACATCTCGACCTGTACGACACCTCGGGGCCGTACACCGACGACGACGCGGTGATCGACCTGACCGCGGGTCTTCGCCCGCGGCCCAACGTGATCCGCGACCGCGGCACCCAGCTGCAGCGGGCCCGGGCCGGAGAGATCACCGCCGAAATGGCCTTTATCGCTGCCCGCGAAGGAGTTTCACCCGAGCTGGTGCGTCAAGAGGTCGCGGTCGGCAGGGCTGTCATTCCTGCCAACCACAATCACCCAGAGAGCGAGCCGATGATCATCGGCAAGGCCTTCGGCGTGAAAGTCAATGCCAACATCGGTAATTCGGCCGTGACCTCGTCGATCGGCGAAGAGGTCGACAAGATGGTGTGGGCCACCCGCTGGGGCGCGGACACCATCATGGACCTGTCCACCGGCCGCAAAATCCACGAGACCCGCGAGTGGATCCTGCGCAACTCCCCGGTCCCGGTCGGCACCGTGCCGATCTACCAGGCGCTGGAGAAGACCAACGGCGATCCCACCAAGCTGACGTGGGAGCTGTACCGCGACACCGTGATCGAGCAGGCCGAGCAGGGCGTCGACTACATGACGGTGCACGCCGGGGTACTGCTGCGCTACATCCCGCTGACCGTCAACCGCGTCACCGGCATCGTCTCCCGCGGCGGTTCGATCATGGCGGCGTGGTGCCTGGCGCATCACACAGAGTCGTTCCTGTACACCAACTTCGAGGAACTCTGCGAGATCCTGGCCCGTTACGACGTGACCTTCTCGCTCGGCGACGGGCTGCGGCCCGGCTCGATCGCCGACGCCAACGACGAGGCGCAGTTCGCCGAGCTGCGCACCCTGGGCGAGCTGACGAGGATCGCCAAATCCCATGGGGTGCAGGTGATGATCGAGGGGCCCGGACACGTGCCGATGCACAAGATCGTGGAGAACGTCAAGCTCGAGGAAGAGCTCTGCGAAGAGGCGCCGTTCTACACGCTGGGCCCGCTGGCCACCGACATCGCGCCGGCGTACGACCACATCACCTCGGCGATCGGCGCGGCCATCATCGCGCAGGCCGGTACGGCCATGCTGTGCTACGTCACGCCGAAGGAACACCTCGGCCTGCCCGACCGCAAGGACGTCAAGGACGGCGTGATCGCGTACAAGATCGCCGCGCACGCCGCCGATCTCGCCAAAGGTCACCCGCGGGCGCAGGAACGTGACAACGCACTGTCCAAGGCCCGCTTCGAGTTCCGCTGGCACGACCAGTTCGCGCTGTCGCTCGACCCGGACACCGCACGCGAATTCCACGACGAGACCCTGCCCGCCGAACCGGCCAAGACCGCGCACTTCTGCTCGATGTGCGGCCCGAAGTTCTGTTCGATGCGGATCACGCAGGACATCCGCGACGCCTACCCGAACGGGGTACCCGACGAGATCGCGCAGGGCATGGCGGCGAAATCGCAGGAGTTCGCCGACCACGGAAATCGCGTGTATCTACCATTGGCGCCGTGACGAGCTTCCTGCCACTGACGCCACCGGGCCAGGCCCCGCACCGGGTGATGACCATCGCCGGATCGGACTCGGGCGGTGGTGCAGGCATTCAGGCCGACCTGCGTACCTTCGCCATGCTGGGCCTGCACGGGCTGGTCGCGATCACGGCGGTGACGGTCCAGAACTCGGTGGGCGTCAAGGGGTTTCACGAGATCCCGCTGGACGTGGTGGCAGGCCAGATCGAGGCCGTGGCGACCGACATCGGGGTGCAGGCCGCGAAGACCGGCATGCTGGCCTCATCGGACATCATCGAGACGGTCGCCGAAACGTGGGACCAGCTGAGCCTCGGTGTGCCACTGGTGGTGGATCCGGTGTGCGCGTCGATGCACGGCGACCCGCTGCTGCACCCGAGCGCCCTGGACGCGCTGCGCACGCGACTGTTCCCGCTGGCGACACTGGTCACCCCGAACCTCGATGAGGTGCGGCTCCTGACGGGCATCGACGTGGTGGACACCGCCAGCCAGAAGGATGCGGCCCGGGCGCTGCATGCGCTGGGGCCGCGGTGGGCGCTGGTCAAGGGCGGGCATCTGCGGGCCAGCACGCACAGCCCCGACCTGTTGTTCGACGGCGCGGAGTTCCACGAGTTCGACGCAGAGCGCGTCGACACCGGACACGATCACGGCGCAGGCGACACCTTGGCCGCCGCAACGGCCAGCGCACTCGCGCACGGCTATTCGGTGCCCGAGGCGGTCGCCTTCGGCAAGCGATGGGTCACCGAATGCCTGCGCGCTGCGTACCCGCTCGGCCACGGCCACGGCCCGGTGTCGGCGCTCTTTAGATTGAACACATGAACCTTGACGCGAGCCTGGCTCCGATCGACGGCATCGCGCACGAACCCGACGGCACCCCGCACGGCGTCGTGGTGCTCACCCACGGGGCCGGCGGCAACCGTAACTCCCCGATGCTGGTCAACATTTGCGATGAATGGGCTTCGCGAGGCTGGCTCGCGATCCGCTACAACCTGCCGTACCGGCGCCGCAGACCCAAGGGCCCGCCGTCAGGATCGGCCGCCGCCGACCGCGCCGGTATCGCCGAGGCCGTGGCGCTGGCCCGCACGCTCAGCGATGGTCCGGTGATTGCCGGGGGACATTCCTACGGCGGCAGGCAGACGTCGATGGCGGTGGCCGGTGAAGGTTCCGAGCCACCGCTCGTCGTGGACGTCCTCACGTTGTTCTCCTACCCGCTGCACCCGCCGGGCAAGCCGGAGCGCGCCCGCACCGAGCAGCTGCCGCGCATCACCGTGCCGACGGTGTTCACCCACGGCAGCGCCGACCCGTTCGGCACGCTCGACGAGTTGACCGCCGCCGTCGCGCTCGTCGCAGGCCCGACCGAGTTGGTCGCGATCACCGGCGCCCGGCACGATCTGGGTTCCAAGACATCGGACGTGCCGGCATTGGCCGTCGACGCGGCGTTACGGTTGCTGCCGTGACAAATCCGCCCGGGCACTACCCACCCCCGCCACCGCAGCCGTATTCCGCGGAGTCCGGCCGGTTCGCGGCCCAGCCCAAGAAGAAATCCTCGGCGCTCAAGTGGATCTTGATCCTGCTGGCAGTGGTCGTGGTCGTCGCTGTCGCCGCGGCTGCCGCGGTCTACTACCTGGTGAACCGGGACTCGACTCAGGCCACGCAGGTCAAGGTCGGTGACTGCCTCGGCGACGTGCCCGACAGCAGCCGGGTGCTCTACGTCCACACCGTGACCTGCGATCAGCCGCACAAGGGCGAGGTGTTCTCGGTGCTGACCATGCCCGACGGCGGTTTCCCCGGGGACGCCGCGGTGATGAAGTACACCGACCAGTGCAAGCCTGCGCTCACCAAGTACGCGCCGAATGCGGTCAACGACGCAGCCATCAAGCTGTTCGTGCTGTACCCGACATCTGACTCCTGGCAACGCGGAGACCGTACCGTCACATGCATCGCCACCAGCGATAATCCCCGCACCGGGAAATTGGGGTAACGCCCTACTCTAAACCGGCGACCGCGCCGGGCCGACACTCGACGCATGGTCGAGATCGACAGTCCGGCGGTCACCGCCACCACTGTGCTGCCGCTGGCACCCCGCAATCCGATGCCCTACCGCCAACAGATCAAGGCGTTACGGCTGTTCATCGAAGGACATCAGCGGCTGCGCGACGCAGGCGGCCCGGTCAGCCGCATCGTGCTGGGCCCCCGATGGCTTGTCCCGCCGGTCCTGCTGATCACCTCGCCCCAAGGGGCGCGCGACGTCCTCGGCCGCCCCGATGCGGTTGCCGATCGCGGCGGCGCCGTCAACATGATCGACCTGCGCCGGCTGATGGGCGGGAATCTGCTGAATCTGCCGCATGACCGCTGGCTGCCCCGGCGGCGCACCCTGCAGCCGATGTTCACCAAGAAGCATGTTCCGCGATACGCCGGGCACATGGCCGACGCCGCGCAGGCGGTCGCCGACAGCTGGGCTGACGGCGCCACGATAGACCTGGACGCCGCGTGCCGCACGCTGACGTTGCGGGCGCTGGGCCGCTCGGTGTTCGGGCTCGACCTCGACGAGCGAGCCGAGGATGTGGGCCCGGCGCTACGCGCGTCGCTGTCATGGATATCCGATCGCGCGATCCAACCGGTCAAACTCCCGCAGTGGGTACCCACCCCTGCGCAGCGCCGGGCGAAGGCGGGCAATGCGCGACTGCATCAGCTCGCCGACGAGATTCTGACCGCCGTGCGCGCCGACCCCGATCGAGACGCCCCGCTGGTTCGCGCCCTCATCGAGGCCAGCGACCCGGACACCGGGCGGCACCTCACCGACGACGAGATCTGCCACGAATTAGTGTTGTTCATGCTCGCCGGTCATGACACCACCTCGACCACGCTGTGTTACTCGCTGTGGGCGCTGGGCCGCGATCCCGACATCCAGGCGCGCGTGCACTCCGAGGTCGACGCGCTCGGCGACCGGCCCCTGACGCCCGAGGACGTGCCCCACCTCGAGTACACCGTGCGGGTACTGCACGAATCGTTGCGGCTGTGCCCGCCCGGCGCGGGAACACCGCGCATGCTCAACGAGGAGATCACCGTCGACGGCTACCGCGCCGAGGCAGGCACGATGGCGATGGTCAACTTCTATGCCATGCACCGCGATCCCGCTCTCTGGGACGATCCCCTGGTGTTCGATCCCGACCGGTTCACCCCGGAGCGCTCGGCAGGCCGAAGCCGTTGGCAGTACCTGCCTTTCGGCGGTGGACCGCGCTCGTGCGTGGGAGATCACTTCGCGATGCTGGAGGCGACCCTGGCGCTGGCCACCCTGGTTCGCGCGGTCGCGGTGACCTCATTGCACGACGACTTCCCGGTGGAGACTCCCTTCACCGTCGTTGCCGCCGAGCCGATTCCGGCCCGGGTGACTCGACGCAAACCCTGAGCACAATCATCGTCAGAACCTCACCGCGGCACTGAGTTTGGTCACCGACGCGCGGATCTCGGCGACGCGCTCGGGGCAGACGCCCCACGGCTCGTCCACTCCGACCCGGTTGTCGAGATCCCACAGCACGCACGGCTCGCCCGGCATGGCGACGAGTTCCCATGCAATGACGGTCCTGCGGAGCTGCTCGGCCATGGGTTCTGTCGCCGCGCGACTGTCGGCCGGTGCGCCGCCGACCGGAGTGTGGTGCATGAACCGGCCGTAGGCGTCCGCGCAGAAGGACTCGTATCGCATGGTGCACAGGATCAAACCGTGCCAGGCCTCATCCACTGCGTGCGAAGGCATTCCGATCAACTGACCGTCCTGCAGCGCGGCAGCGCAGCACCGCAACCACTGCCGCAGGCCGGTCGTGACGAGTGCGCGTGGCTGCCATGGGCAGGTCTTGAACACGACCTGCGGAAGATCGAGAGCCGCCACCGCGGCGTAGGACCTCTCGAATCCGGCGTCGCGGCGTCGTGCCAACCAGCGAGATTCCATACGTCTGCCCTCCATCGACTCGACAGCGGTCACCCGCCACACCCTCCGCAACCACCACAGCCGCCGCAACCGCCGCCACACCCACCGCAACCGGCCGCGTCCGAAGATTTCGAGGCGGTACGCTTCGACCGCGGCTGCGAAGGTGCGCCTGCCGCCCAGAGCGCAGTCCGGCGGGGCCGCATATAGCGCCCGGAATCCCGGCGCAGGGCTCGAATTTCCCTTCGGCACTGCTCTTGCGGGCTCTCCTGAGGCCGGCTGCGGGCCCCGGCCGACCGGTGCACCAACGCACTGGTCAGCACTACTGTCAGTGCGAGCACCACCACACCCAGTTCGATCGTGTGCATCGTGAGCCTCCTTTGGCCCGGCCTACCGCTTCATTGTGTGAAGACCGTCACACCGGGCGGAAGGGCCAGAGCGCGTCTGCCGCGTTTCCTTGCACGATTCACAGATTGACCCCGCACAGGGTCCACGGCTGCAGCGAATAGCCCGAGGCGACAACATGTTTGGTGGGATGATCCGCTCCGTCATTGACGACACCGCCCGGCAGCGGTGAGATGTTTGCGTGAGCACGGAGAAAGGACCGCAATGAGCACCTCCAACGGATGGCCTGCCCTGCGAGTGGCGGACTGGGAGCCGACCCGCGACACGTTGCACATGTGGACGCAGATCGTCGGCAAGATCCGTCTCACCCATTCGCCGCTGCTCAACCACTGGTGGCAGGTCACCCTCTACGTCAGCCCGCGCGGGCTGACCACCGGCTCGATTCCGTACGGCAACCGGTTGTTCGACCTGGAATTCGACTTCATCGACCACGTGCTGGCCATCCGCACCAGCGACGGCGGTGCGGCCACCGTCGCCCTGAGCGCCAAACCGGTCGCCGAGTTCTATGCCGAGACCCTTTCCGCGCTACGGCAACTCGGCATCGAGGCGGGAATCTCCGGGGAGCCCAACGAGGTTGATCCGGCGATTCCGTTCGCCGAGGATCACCAGCACGCGTCGTATGACCCGCAGGCCGCGCACCTGTTCTGGCGCCAACTCATCCAGGCCCACCGGGTGATCAACGAATTCCGCTCCTACTTCATCGGCAAGGTCAGCCCGGTGCACTTCTTCTGGGGCTCGTTCGACATGGCGTGCACCAGATTCTCCGGCCGACCGGCCCCCGAACACCCGGGCGGAGCACCGAACTGCGGCGACTGGGTCATGGTCGAGGGCTACTCGCACGAGTTGAGCAGTTGCGGATTCTGGCCGGGCGGCGGCGAAGAAGGCGCCTTCTATGCGTACGCTTATCCGGAACCGGAGGGATTCGCCGACTATCCCGTCGGACCCGAGGCGGCGTACTACAGCAAGGAGTTCCGCCAGTTCCTGCTGCCCTACGAGGCGGTGCGGACCTCTCCCGATCCCGACCGCGCGCTGCTGGAATTCCTGCAGACCACCTATGCCGCGGCCGCTGACCTGGCCGGCTGGGACCGCTCGCAGCTCGAGTCCGATCCGCACCGGTGGCGCACCTTGTCCCGGTAACCCCTCGACAAAGTACCCGGTACCTGCGGTACTGTTTCGCCATGGGGGCACACGACGCGGTGATCGTCGGGGCTGGGTTCGCCGGGATCGGCGCGGCCATCCAGCTCAAGCGGATGGGTATCGACGACTTCGTGATCGTCGACCGCGAAGACGACCTCGGCGGCACCTGGCACGTCAACCACTACCCCGGCTTGGCCGTCGACGTCCCCACCACCACGTACTCATACTTCTTCGAGCCCAACCCGCACTGGTCACGGCTGTTCTCCACGGGCACCGAGATCAAGCGCTACGCCGACACGGTCGCCGACAATTACGACGTGCGGCGACATATCCGGTTCAACACGACCGTGGAGGGCGCCAGCTGGGACGAGGAGACCGCACACTGGCAGGTCGGGCTCGCCGACGGCGAGACACTGCGGGCCCGCTACCTCTTCACCGCCACCGGGTTTCTGTCCCAGCCGCACACGCCCGACATCGCAGGCATCGACAGCTTCGCAGGCAAGATCATCCACACCACCGACTGGGACGACGATTACGACCCCTCCGGCCGCAGCGTGGCGATCATCGGCACCGGCGCCACCGCGGTACAGCTCATCCCCGAGCTGGCCCGCCGGGTCGCCTCGCTGACCGTCTACCAGCGCACCCCGATCTGGGTGGTGCCGAAGATCGATGTCCGGTTCTCGCCGCGCATCAAGGCGTTGTTCGCCCGAATACCGTTGACACAGCGTGCCATCCGGGCCGTCACCGACGGCATCTACGCGGCCATGGTCGACACCGCGGTGCTCAAACACCGCTATTTCCGTCGGCTCAACATCGCTGCGGCCGATCTGGCCAAACTGCACCGGTTCGCCTCGATCCGCGACCCGGAGCTGCGTCGGAAACTGACCCCGGACTACGACTTCGGCTGCAAGCGGCCGACATTCTCCAACAGCTACTACCGCACTTTCACCAAGCCGCACGTGCAGCTGCAGGCCGACGGCATCGACCACATCGAGCCGGACGGGATCGTCAACGCCGACGGCAGCAAGACAGTCGTCGACACCCTCGTCCTGGCCACCGGATTCGATCTCTGGGAGGCCAATTTCCCGGCCATCGAGGTGATCGGCCGGGAAGGTCGCGACCTCGGGAAATGGTGGCGCGACACCAGGTTCCAGGCCTATCAGGGGGTCTCGATGCCGTACTTCCCGAACTACCTGAGCCTGGCCAGTCCGTACGCGTTCCTCGGGTTGAACTTCTTCAACACCATGGAGTACCAGATGCGGTTGATGGACCGGCTGTTCGGTGAGGTGAAGCGCCGCGGCGCCACCATATTCGAGGTGACCGAGGAGGCCAACGCGCGGTACCTCGACTTGATGACCGAGTTGCTTTCGGACTCGTTGTTCACCCTCGGCGACTGCGCTTCGGCACGGTCGTACTATTTCAATCCGAGCGGCGAAGCCACCCTGCTGCGACCCATGACAACGCGTCGGGCCGTTGCGGACGCTTCCCGATTCCCGTTGAGCGACTACGCATTTTCCTGATCAGAGAGGATCGTCCATGACCGAACAGAACAACAACTCCACGCTGGCCAAGCTGGCAGGTCTCGGACTGGCCGGAACCGGTGTGGCCCATTTCGTGAAACCACAGTTGTTCGAATCGATCACCCGCTCTGCGTTCCCCAAGGACACGCACAAGCACATCTACACCAACGGCGGCATCGAGACCGCGCTGGGACTCGGCCTGCTCCTGCGCAAGACTCGCAAGCTGGCTCTCGCCGGAACCGTCGGCTACGTCGCCTATCTGGCCGGCAACGCCGCGCGCAACCGGTAGCGCCCCAACAGGGTCAGATCGACCATGGCCGTCACCACGGCCCGGGCCTGCTCCGAATTCTGGTAACCCATGAGCCGGCCCAGGTCGATCACCAACGCCATCGCAGCATGAACCGCAAACCGCGCCTGACCGGCGCTCCACTGGGGCCGCACGGGCATCACCAGGTTCACCCAGGATTCGACTGCCGACCGCTGCAGGTCGCGCAGGATCTTCTGGTCGGCGGCGGTCATGTTGAGACGTTCGGTGTAGTAGACGTAGTCGAGTTCCGGGCGGGCGAACGACCGCTCGACATAGCTGTCGATCAGCACCGCGAGTGCCTGCTCGGGGTCGGAGACCGTGCGCAGCACCTCGGCCATGTCTTCGGACAATCGATCGGCCGCCCGTCGGAATCCGGCTGCGAGGATGTCCGTCTTGCCCGAGAAGTACCGGTAGATGCCCGATGCCGGCATGCCGACCGCACTCGCGATGTCTTCCATGGTCGTGTCGCGGTAGCCGTTCTGATTGAACAACCGCAGCGATTCACTCAGCAACGCTTCGTATTTGGTCGTGCCGGTGGCCGGTGGAGCATCGGTCACCGGATCGCCGGCGGTGGGAAGCTCGGGCAGGTCCGCGGTGAGCACGCTGTCGACGATCTCGGCGAGCACCGCACGGATCTGGCCGGCCGGCAGCTTGGCGCGATGGTCGACGATGCTGCCGAGCACACTGAGCACGGCGGTGGACAGCGTCCAGCGCTGGTGCGCCCCGAGCTCGGGACGCAGGGCCCGCAGCGGCCGCTGGATCCGCAGGTGCACGGTCCGCATCTGGCTGTTCAACGCGGTCTGGTCGTCGCCGCGCAAGAACCGGGCCTCCCAGCGGTACAGGCCACCGGACTCGCGGTTGGCCAGCGCGGTATCGGTCAGGGCGGCGACCAGGCGACGCAGTTCCCGACGCGGGTCGGGGTCGGATTCGGTCTCGTCGGCGAACGCGGTGCCGTCGACGAGTTGCTGGCCGAGGTTGAGCACGGCGTCGCGGAACAGCTCGTACTTGCTCGAATAGTGCCGGTACAACGCGGCCGCCGAGATCCCGACGCGCGACGCGATGGCCTCCATGCTGACACCGTGATAGCCGAGAGCACTGAACGCCTCCGCCGAGGCGCGGGCGATCTGGGCTTTTCGGTCTTTCGGGCGGCGTCGCACGACAGCTGCACTCCGGTCGCCGCCGGTGGGCGGGGTGCGCGCCATGTCGACACCATAAACGGACCCGCGAATGTGGTCAAAGGGGCCGGACGCGGCAGAATGCCCATTAACATAGCCAGGGTTGATGCCGGATGGGGGTCCCGTGCTGGTCAGGTTGCGAAGATTGCTGGCGTACCGTGTCGCGGTCGGCGAGTTGATCGTCATCGCGCTGATCGTCGGTACCCCGTACGGGCTGATCGGGGCGATCTGGTCGAGCACCCACACCGAACATCTCCGGGAGATGTCCAGCCTGGATGCCGTGGTGTCGGCCCTCGGCTCGATCGTCTCGTGGCCGGTGCTGTTGTTCGCCGACGTTTGTATGACCTGAAGGGGGCTAGATGAGTTATCGAGCTGTGTATCTGGGGATCGCCGGTCTGGTGGTCCTCGGCATCGGTCTGTATCTGATGGGCATGCCGGTGTACCTCGACGACTTCGACCAGTACGGCATGCAGATTCCGTGCGGCTCGTCGTATTCGGCGCATCTGGTGCAGGCCAGCGCCGCTGGGGACCAGTACGTCGACAAGTGCGGTTCGGCGCTGGTGCTGCGCCGGCTGTGGACCATCCCGGTGGTGGCGATCGGTGCCCTGGCGGTCATCGCGGTGCTGGTACGGGCAGCGACTTCGTCGGCGCACGAATCACTCATGCCGACGCGCGACACTCACTGAGCCCTGAGCGCCGAGTGGCCAGTTGTGGCACGGTTTTTCGCGAATCGCGTGCCACAACTGGCCAGTCGCGCGATACCTAGTCGACCAGGACCGCCGCGGCGGTGCACATGTGATCCCGGACCGCAGTCGCGGCCGCAGCCGGATCGCCCGATTCGATGGCGTCGACGATATCGAGATGCCGCTTGGCGTCCATGTTCTTCAGGGCCCGGTCCACCCCGGCGTACATGATCGACATCCGGATGCTGCCCTCCAGTGACGACCATGAATGCAGCAGGGTTTCGTTACCGCTCAAGTGACACAGGGTCCGGTGGAACTTCAGGTCGGCCTCGATGCGGTCTTCCAGGTTGGCCGCGGCCCATCGCTCCATGTCGGCGACCGCGCTGCGCAGGGCCGACACCGCAGCGTCCCGGTCGTCGCGGGACGCCAAGTCACTGGCGGCCAGCGACTCGAGCGCACCTCGGACGTCGAAGATGTCCTTGATCTCCTTGGCGTCGAGGTGTCGGACCGACAGCCGACCGCGTGCCCCCGCCGAGATCAGCCCTTCCTGCTGCAGTTGGCGCATGGCCTCGCGTAGCGTTCCGCGACTGATCTGCAGGGCATCGGACAGGTCTGTCTCCACGAGGTGGGTACCGGGCTGAAGCTGGCCTGAGGTGATGGCTCGGCGCAGCGCTGACAGCGCTTGTTCGCGCAGGCTGGTCTTCTCAAGTCGCAGCAGCGACGGGGCCTCCGACATGACCTGCTCCTTGAGTGTCAACATTTGTTTGTCAACACTGATCCTACAGTCGCTCGAGTACCGAAGCGACGATGCGCCGAGTCGACAGGCCGTAGCGGTCGTGCAGTGTCGGCAGTGCCCCGGCGGCCAGGAATTCGTCCGGCAGCGCAATTGGTGTGACCTGTCGGCCCACCCCGCGCTGCACCATGGCCGAGGCCACCGTCTCGAACAATCCTCCGACCACGGTGTGGTTTTCCAGCGTCAGCGCCAGGCGGTCCGAATCCAGTTCGCGCAGCACGGTTTCGGCGTCGAACGGCTTGAGCGTCGGAGCGTGCACCACGGCCGCGTCGACATTGTGGGCCGTCAGTTCCTCGGCAGCCAGCAGGGCCCGCATCGTCATCAGGCCGCTCGAGACGAACACGACGTCGTTGCCGGGCCGCACTACCTTGGCCTTGCCGAGTTCGAACGTGTATCCGTACTCATCGAGGACAGTGGGCACATTTCCGCGTAACAGACGCAGATATGTGGGTCCGGCGTGCTCGGCCAACTGGGGCACGGCCTGCTCGATGTCGACCGAGTCGCACGGATCGACGATGGTCAGCCCCGGCATCCCCCGGAAGATCGCGACGTCCTCGGTGGCTTGGTGCGATGGCCCGTAACCCGTTGTGAGACCAGGTAATCCACCGACGATGTTGACGCCCAGTCCCGGCTCGGCGATGTCGAGGCAGATGAAGTCATAGGCCCGCCGCGCCGCGAACACGGAATAGGTTGACGCAAAAGGAATCAGGCCCGTCTCGGCCATACCGGCGGCCGCGCCGAACAACAGCTGCTCGGCCATGCCCATCTGGAAGAACCGGTCGGGAAATGCCTGGGCGAAGATATGCATGTCGGTGTACTTGCCCAGATCAGCGGTGAGCCCGACGATTCGGTCATCGGCCTGCCCGGCCTTCACCAGGGCGTGCCCGAACGGTGCGGGCGTGGTCTTCTGCCCGGGATCGGCGAACGACGCGATCATCGCCGAGGTGCGAAGTTTGGTGCTCATGCCGATACTCCTTGATAGCCCGCGGTGAGTTGGTCGCGGCAGATCTGCCACTCGTCGGCGTCGATACGCATGAAGTGCGCCTTCTCCCGCGTTTCCAGCAGCGGTACGCCTTTGCCAACTTTGGTGTCGCACAAGATGACCGAGGGCGCTTCGGTGCTGATTCGGTCGAATGCGTCGAGAAGTCCGTGGACGTCGTTGCCGTCGACGCGCTGGACGTGCCAGCCACAGGCCGCCCACTTGTCGGACACGGGTTCGGTGCGCAGCACGCCCGCCGTCGGGCCGTCGGCCTGTAGCGCGTTGATGTCGACCATCGCCACGAGATTGCCGAGCCGGTGATGCGACGCACCCATCGCGGCCTCCCACGTCGAACCCTCGTCGAGTTCACCGTCAGAGAGAAAATTGATCACCCGCGCGTCGTTCCCCTGGTGCCGCAGACCCAGCGCCATCCCGACGGCAACCGTGAGACCGTGGCCCAGCGACCCACCGGATATCTCCATACCCGGTGTGTAACTTGCCATTCCGGACATCGGCAACCGGGATTCGTCGGATCCGTAGGTGTCGAGCTCGGCGACGTCGACGATGCCCGCTTCGGCCAGCGCCGCGTACAGGCCGATCGCGTAGTGCCCTGTCGACAACAGGAACCGGTCGCGCCCCTCCCAGTGCGGATCATCGGCACGGAAGCGCAGTTGATCGGCGTATACCGCGGCGAGCATGTCGGCGGCACCGAGGGCCTGCCCGACGTAGCCCTGCCCTTGCGCCTCACCCATGTTCAGTACGTGGTGACGCATCCGGTAGGCAGCATCACGCACCTTCGTGGCGCGCATCAGGCGGCCAACGCCTGGTCGGAGGCGGCCTTGTCGGCAGCCTGGCGTTCGGCGGATCCCCAGGTTTCACGGGTCACCAACGCGGCCCACAGGCCAACCGCGGCGTACGCGGAGAACAGCAGAGCAGGTCCCATCCATCCCATCCATTCGAACAGCAGTGTTGTGACAAAGGGCGTGAATCCCGAGACCATCGCCGAGATCTGGTACGCCAGTGAGGCTCCCGAGGCGCGGGTGTTGGCGGTGAACAGTTCGGGGAACCAGGCGCCCTGAGAGCCGGCCAGGGCGTTCTGGCAGACGCCGTAGGCGATGACGACGGTCGCGATGATGAGGAAGAACAGCCCGGTGTTCACCAGCACGAACATGAGTACGCCGAAGGGAACACCGAAGGCGCACACCCACAGGTAGACCGGACGACGACCGACCGTGTCGGTGAGCCGCGCCCATCCTACCGTCGCGAAGATACCGATTGCCGCAGCAATGCACAGTGCGACAAGAGTTTCCGTGGCGGTGGCCAGTTTCGCGGTCTTGAGGTAGGAGATCATGTAGGTGATCGACACGGCATAGCCTGCGGTCTCGGCGATACGAAGGCCGATGCCGCGCAGGATGTTTCGCCAGTCGTTCTTGAGCACCTCGACGATGGGCGCCTTGACGATCTTGCCCTCGTCCTTGACGTCTTCGAAGACCGGCGACTCGGGCACCTTGGCCCGGATGATCAGCCCGACGACCACCAGCACGATGCTGGCCAGGAACGGCACCCGCCATGCCCAGTCACCGCCGAGGTGCACACTGACCAGGAAGACCAGGTTGGCCAGCAGCAGCCCCACCGGGAAACCGGCCTGCACGATGCCGGTGTAGCGGCCCTTTTCCTTCCACGGGGCGTGCTCGTAGCTCATGAGGATGGCGCCACCCCACTCGGCGCCGAAGGCCAGACCTTGAATGATCCGGACGGTCACCAACAGCACCGGCGCGAGCACGCCGACCGCGGCATAGGTGGGCAGCAGCCCGATCGCGAAGGTGGCCAGACCCATGATGAGCAGCGACGCGACGAGCACTGGTTTGCGACCGACCTTGTCGCCGAGGTGGCCGCCGATGATGCCGCCCAGCGGCCGGGCCGCGAAACCCACCCCGAGGGTGGCGAACGATGCCAGGGTGCCGGCGACCGGGCTCGAGTGCGGGAAGAACGCGTGGCCGAAGTACAGCGCGGCGGCGGTCCCGAATCCGATGAAGTCATAGGTTTCGATCACTGCGCCGACGGCGGAGCCGACCGCTACCCGCTTGGCGTCCTTGGTGCCAAGTACGGGACCCCGCATTTTCAGAGCGTCATCGCTCATGGGCGTCATCCTTTCAAATCCCGCTCAAATCCAGGTCTACCTGCGAATTTCCTGACATGTTGACTGTCAACAAAGCGGTAGGTGCCACCCAGTGTGAGCCTGCACACACGTCACTGTCAACAGTCAACAGAATTTATTGCCGCCCGTTGACTGTTAACAGTCGACGCCGGTAGTGTGGTCGCCGCCACAGCCGCGAAGGCCCGGGAGAAAGCACCGCCAGATGCCAGCTCATTCGTTTCACAGCCGCCTGGGCTGTTCGACCATCAGCTTCCGCCACCAGCCATTGCCCAAGGCCCTGGACACCATCGCCGGAGTGGGCTTCGCCGAGATCGACCTGGGTGCGCTACCCGGCGTGTGCGACCACGTTCCGTTCGTCCTCGACGAGGCCGCCGTACGCGAGGTCGCGGCCACCGTCGCGGCGTCGGGCATCCGGGTCCGCTCCATCAACGGCGACATCGGTGACCTCAACGTCGCACTGGACGTCCAAGGTCGGGCGGCCCGGGACCGCCACCTGGCGATGCTGGTCGAGCTGACGGCCGCCACCGGCGCCGACGCGCTGGTACTGCCCTGCGGCGCGCTCGACCACGAGCCGATCAACTCGCTCGACGAGGACCTGACGACGGTGGCCGGGGAGCTGGCCGCGGCCTCGAAGGTCGCCGCCGCCCGCGGAGTCGCCTTGTGGACCGAATCGCTGCACTTCTTCCGATTGTGCTTCGACACCGAACGTGCACAACAGCTCGCCGATCGGCTCGACGAAAACGTCGGAATAGTCATGGATTTCAGTCACATCGTGGCGTCCGGCGGCGACCCGGTGGACTTCGTGGCACGGTTCGGGCCACGCATCCGGCACGTCCACATCCGTGATGCCGTCCCCGGCAACATCAATCTGTCGGTCGGCAACGGCCAGGTCGATTTCGCGACAGGCCTCAAGAGTCTCGCCGACGCCGGCTATTCGGGGCACTTCGCGCTGGAACTGGAAACCCGCGACGTCACCCACGACCAACGTCCGGCCGCCGCAGCAGCGGCCGGAAACCTCATCTCCACCTTGATCTGAAAGGACTCGCAATGTCTGTCACCCGCACCGCCGTCGTCACCGGAGCCACCTCCGAGAAGGGCATCGGCATGGCCGTTGCCGAGCGCTACGCCAAGGAAGGCTGGGCCGTCGTGATCCTCGACCTCGATGGCGAGCGCTCCGCCAAGGTCGCCGCCGAGATCGGCAACCAATTCGGGGTACCCGCGTTCGGCCATGCCGTCGACGTCACCTCCGAAGAGTCGGTCACCGCCGCCTACGACGCGGTCGCCGCCGAGGTCGCCGCGGGCAACCTGCCCACGATCGGCGCGCTGGCCAACATCGCGGGCATCACCTCCCCCGTGCCGTTCCTGGAGACCACGCTGGACCTCTGGAACAAGGTCATGGCCGTCAACGCCACCGGAACCTACTTGGTGACAAAGGCTTTCCTGCCCGCCATGATCGACGCCGGCTGGGGCCGCATCGTCAACATGAGCTCGGTGTCCGCGCAGCGCGGCGGCGGCGTGTTCGGCAAGGTGCCCTACTCCTCGGCCAAGGCCGCGATCCTGGGCTTCACGAAGTCGCTGGCCCGCGAGATCGCCGACACCGGTGTCACGGTCAACGCCGTCACCCCGGGCGCGGTGGACACCAACATCCGCGTCGGCTCCACCGATGAGCAGGAAGCCAAGCTGGCCGCCGACATCCCCGTCGGCCGCACTGCCACCACCGACGAGGTGGCCGCGGTCATCACGTTCCTGTCCAGCCAGGACGCCAGTTACCTCACCGGAACCACCGTGGACATCAACGGTGGCAGCCACATGCACTGACACCGCTTCGCCGCGCCGAGTGGCCAGTTTTTACAAGGATTTTCGCAACAACGGGCTGTTGCGAAATTGGTAGGTGGTTGGCGCGGCGAGTTTTGGTGGTGGTGGTGGTGGGTAGCCGGGCGTGGGGT
>NZ_MVHF01000070.1 GCF_002086485.1 Mycobacterium aquaticum
GGCCGGAGCGGGTGCCTGCGCGGCCTCCGGAGCCGGAGCGGGAGCCGGGGCCGGGGCAGCCTCGGGAGCGGGGGCCGGAGCGGGTGCCGGCGCCGCCTCCGGAGCGGGAGCAGGTGCCGGTGCGGCCTCGGGAGCCGGTGCCGGCGCTGCAAGTGGCGCCGCCTGGGCCGGGCCCACCGCATTGGCCGGGTCGATGCCCGTCGGCAGGTGTGCCCCCGGACCTGCGCCCGCACCCGGCACATGCGCGGCCGGCGCCGCTGCGGCCGGTGCCGCCGCGGCAGGCTCGGCGACGAAGTGGTTGACCGCCGTCGCGACGTTGCGGGAGTCGTCAGGTGCCGACTTGTTCGCCGCGAACGCCTGCGCCGCCGCCATCAGCAGTTGTGCGGCGCCCGCCGGGTCGGCAGCGGCCTGCTGGATGACGGGGCTCAGGCTCTGGATCGCCGACAGCCCCGGCGCCTGTGCACCGTCGATCGGCAGTGGCGCTGGATCAGCGTGGGCGATCCCGCTGCCGAGCAGCACGACGGCCGACGCTGTGATTGCAGCAGCGGTGGCGAACAACGTTTTCGGTGACATGGCTCTCCCTAGGGCGTGTCGGACGGTCAGACCGGGGCGGTGATCAGGGCAGGCCGGCGGTCAGCAGCGGAGCCAGAGCCATGGGCGATATGGCCGGAGCTGCCGCGGCCGGGGCAGCAGCCACCGGAGCCAACGCCGCAGGCGCGGTGGCGGTCGCCGCGTGGGCTGCCGCCGGTGCCACGTTGGCCACCGAGCTGGCCGCAGGCATCAGCCCGGCCAGGTCACCCGGGATGCTGACCTTCTGGGGCAGCGGGATGGGCATGCCCGGCACCTGCGGGATGTTGATGTCGGCCGACGGGATCAGCGGGTTGGCGGGGGTTGCGGCCGGCGCTGCCGCCGCAGGCGCGGTGGGTGCGGTGAGCGGTGACGGAAGCAGGGGCGAGGTCAGCGGCGAGGTGGCAGCCGGTGCCGCTGCGGGGGCGGTGCCCGGCATCTGAGGCAGCGTCACCGATGCGGTCGCCGCAGGAGCGGGTGCCGGTGCCGGTGCGGCGGGGGCCCCTCCGGTGAGTGTCGACGTCACGCCCTGCAGCAGCTGCGGCGCGAGGGCCGGCACGCTTGCCAGCTCGTTGACGATCGGCAGGTTCGGCACAGCGGGTGCCGGCGCCGGGGCCGGATCGGCGGCCGCAGTGGCGCTGAGCGCCAACGCGACCGGGACCGCGCCGGCCGCGGCGATCATGCTGGTGGAAAGTGCTTTCCAGGTGAGCTTCATGGTTCTCCCAATCGGTTGACTGCACGTCTGTGCCCGAAACTATCGAGTTACTGGTGTTACTCAAGTGACACGTGTGGCGGTTATTCAACCGTTACGGCAGTGACTGGAATCGGTTACCGGAGCCGACGCGACAGCGCGTCGGCAAACACCGCCGGGCGGGTCGTGCGATATCGGAAGCCGGCGTCAGCCGTCGCGTCCCCCTGATCCGGGAAGGTCGAACGCTAGAGTCAGGGCGGTAGACACGACACCTGACACAACCGAACCGGCCGCATCGAGCATGCGGCTCTACCGCTACGCGTGGTTACTGCTCGCGCTGAGCGTCGCGGCCCGCCTGGCGTTCTCCTACCTGGTGCCCAACGGTACAAACCTCGTCGACCTGCACGTCTATCTCGGCGGTGCGGCGTCGCTGGACCACCCCGGCACGCTCTACCAGTACACCTACGGCGACAAGACGCCCGACTTCCTGCTGCCGTTCACGTATCCGCCGTTCGCCGCGATGGTGTTCTATCCGCTGCAGCTGCTGCCGTTCGACCTGGTCGCGTTTTTCTGGCAGATCGGCACCATCGTCGCGCTCTACGGGGTGGTGAGGATCAGCCAGCGAATGCTTGGCCGCTACACCGACCCGCGGCTGGCCCTGCTGTGGACAGCCGTCGGCATTTGGATCGAACCTCTGCGTGGCACATTCGACTATGGGCAGATCAACGTCATCCTCACGCTCGCGGTGATCTACGCGGTGTACTCCAACCGGTGGTGGGTGTCTGGTCTGCTGGTCGGCTTGGCTGCCGGCGTCAAGCTGATCCCGGCTGTCTCGGGCTTGTACTTCGTCGGCGCGAAACGCTGGGCCACCGTGGTGTTCTCGGCGGTCGTGTTCCTCGGCACGGTGGTGTTGTCGCTGGTGGTCGTCGGTGACCAGGCCCGGTTCTACTTCACCGATCTGCTCGGTGACGCCCGCCGGGTCGGACCGATCGGAACGGTGTTCAACCAGTCCTGGCGCGGTGGGATATCGCGCATCCTGGGCCATGACGCCGGGTACGGCCCGGTGGTGCTGATCGGTATCGCGGTGACCGCCGTACTGGCGTTGCTCGCGTGGCGGGCCATCGGCGGCAGCGACGGTGACCGGCTCGGCGCCATCATCATCGTCAGCCTGTTCGGCCTACTGCTGTCCCCGATTTCGTGGACGCACCACTGGGTCTGGCTGCTCCCGCTGATCATGTGGCTGCTGCACGGTTCGCTGCGGGACCGGCGCGGGGCGCAGATCCTGGGGTGGGGCTGGTTGGGTTTGACGCTGATCGGCGTGCCGTGGCTGCTGAGCTTCGCGCAGCCGACGATCTGGGAGATCAGCCGGCCGTGGTACCTGGCCTGGGCGGGCCTGATCTACATCGTCGCGACGTTGGCGACGTTGGGCTGGATCGCGACTACAGGCCCAGGATCCGGTCGATTTCGCCTGCCATCTGGACGTCCTTCTCGGTGATACCGCCCGCGGAATGCGTCACCAACGCGAAAGTGACTGTCCGCCAACGGATGTCAATATCGGGATGATGGTCCTTCAGTTCGGCGAACTCCGCGACGCGGCGCACTGCGTCGATCCCGTCGAGGAATGCCGGAAATTTGACCGATCGGCGTAGCGCACCTGCCGCACGTTCCCAGTTCGGCAGATCGACGAGTGCGGCGTCAACCTGGTCGTTCGTTAACACAGCCATGTCTTCGACCGTATACCGTCGGGCGCGATGGATGAGCAGATCGTCGTGGCAGGGGCATTGATCTCGCGGGGTGCGCTGCTGGTTGCCCAGCGTGACCGTCCGACGGAGTTGGCCGGCTTGTGGGAACTGCCCGGCGGCAAGGTCGCGCCGGGGGAGGACGACGGCGCAGCGCTGGCCCGTGAGTTGCACGAGGAACTCGGTGTCGAGGTCAGCGTCGGCGCGCGCATCGGCGTCGACGTCGTCCTCAACGCCACCATGACGTTGCGCGCGTACCGCGTCGCACTGACCGCGGGTAGTCCTCAGCCGCACGACCACCGCGCGCTGCGGTGGGTGACCGTCGACGATCTTCCCGGCCTCGACTGGGTTCCGGCCGACCGCGCATGGGTCGACGACTTGGCTGTGGCCCTGCGATCCGAGTGACCGACCGCTGACATGGGGTCGCATCTCGGCTGTGCCCCATGGGAAATAGGGACTTTCGGCACTGTCAGAGCTGCCGCTCGCCGGCGCACAGTAGCGGCATGGAGCAGTTGACGGCACTGGACGCGGGCTTCCGCCGCAACACCACCCCGGTGCGCACTCTCCAACTCGCACAAGGAGGTTGGTCAGCATGCCCAAGGGATCCGAACTCGATGTCCTGACCCGGCGACAATGCCTGGATCTACTGCAGGGCCCGCGGGTGGGCCGGCTGGTGTTCACCGAAGACGCCCTGCCTGCCGTGCAACCGGTCAACTACCGGATCTGGCACGACCAGGTGGTGATCCGGGTGGCCGGTGGCGCCAAACTGGCCGCCGCGACCCTTCACCAGGTGGTGGCGTTCGAAGCCGACGACCTCGACCCCGACCTCCACACCGGCTGGAGCGTGACCGTCGTCGGCCATGCCGAGCCGATCACCGATGTGGATGAACTCGTCGAGGTCGCCGGGACTTTCGTACAGCCATGGGTTGAGGGTCGACGTGAACATTTCGTCCGGATCGCCACCGAGAAGGTGACCGGGCGGCAGTTCCGCAGTCGCGCCGTACCGCACTATCAGGGCGTGTCGGCCGGCCGCGGTACCCAGCAGAGCCGGGTCTAGTAGCGCAGGCGGTCTCCGACCACCCGCACCATTCCGGGGTGCTGGGTGGTGTACAGCGGATGCAACATCATCGGGTGTCGGCAGTGTGCGCAGGACGATTGCGGCTGATTGACCGAGGCGAATGTCAGGTGATGGCACTCACTGCATCGGACGACGTAGCAAGCTCCTACCCAGTTCGCCAATCCCAGATAGATGGCAACTGTCGTTCCCGCCGCCAGCACCATGATCAGTGCGATGGTGAGCACTTCGTAGATCTCCATGACGGGTACCTCCGATCACGATCCCGTAGGGATACCTCAAAGGTAGCTCGCGTTGCTTACGCTTTTCTGGCTCTTTTGAAGACCTTGTCCAGTTCTTTACCGCGCAATCCGGCGTGCTCGGCCTTGCGGACCTTGTGCAGCACCAGCGGGCAGCGTTTGCAGCGCGGCTTGCTCCGACAGCACTTCTTCTTGGGCTTCAGTCCTGCGATCTTGGCGGACTTCACACTCGTCGCTCCTCGCGTGCGCGGAAAGTCGTGCGCAGAAAGTGACGGGGCTCTCTCGTTTTCGTGATCGACCGGCGTGGCTGCGAGAATATCGGTGTGGATTCACGCCCGAGCTTTCGCAATGTCGCCATCGTCGCCCACGTCGACCACGGCAAGACGACCCTAGTCGACGCGATGCTGCGGCAGTCGGGTGCCTTGACGCACCGCGGCGACGACGCCGTTGAACGCCTGATGGACTCCGGTGACCTGGAGAAAGAAAAAGGCATCACCATCCTGGCCAAGAACACCGCGGTGCACCGGCATCACCCGGACGGCACCATGACGGTGATCAACGTCATCGACACCCCGGGCCACGCCGACTTCGGCGGCGAGGTGGAACGCGGCCTGTCCATGGTTGACGGCGTGGTCCTGCTGGTCGACGCCTCGGAAGGGCCGCTGCCGCAGACGCGCTTCGTGCTGCGCAAGGCGCTGTCTGCGCACCTGCCGGTGATCCTGGTGGTCAACAAGACCGACCGCCCCGACGCGCGGATCTCCGCTGTCGTCGAGGAGAGCCACGACCTGCTGCTCGACGTCGCCTCCGATCTCGACGAGGAAGCCCAGGCATCCGCCGAGAAGGCCCTTGACCTGCCCACGCTGTACGCGTCGGGACGGGCGGGCATCGCCTCGACGACGCAGCCCGCCGACGGCGAGAACCCCGACGGGGAGAATCTCGACCCGCTCTTCGACGTGCTGATGGAGCACATCCCGCCGCCCTCGGGCGATCCGGAGGCGCCGCTGCAGGCGCTCGTCACCAACCTTGACGCGTCGGCGTTCCTGGGCCGGCTCGCGCTGATCCGCATCTACAACGGGCGGCTCAAGAAGGGCCAGCAGGTGGCCTGGATGCGCGAGGTCGACGGATCGCCGGTGATCACCAGCGCCAAGATCACCGAGCTGCTGGCCACCGAAGGGGTGGACCGCAACCCGACCGAGGAGGCCGTGGCCGGCGACATCGTCGCGGTGGCGGGCATCCCCGAGATCATGATCGGTGACACCCTCGCCGACCCCGACCATGCGCACGCCCTGCCCCGTATCACGGTCGACGAGCCCGCGATCTCGGTGACCATCGGCACCAACACGTCCCCGCTGGCGGGCCGCGTGTCGGGGCACAAGCTGACCGCCCGAATGGTGAAGAACCGGCTCGACCAGGAACTGGTGGGCAACGTCTCGATCCGGGTCGTCGACATCGGCCGTCCCGACGCCTGGGAGGTGCAGGGCCGTGGTGAGCTGGCGCTGGCCATCCTCGTCGAGCAGATGCGCCGCGAAGGGTTCGAGCTGACCGTCGGCAAGCCCCAGGTGGTGACCAAGAACGTCGACGGCAAGCTGCACGAACCGTACGAGGCGCTGACCATCGACTGTCCGGAAGAGTTCGTCGGCGCCATCACCCAGCTGATGGCCGCCCGCAAGGGCCGCATGGAAGAGATGACCAACCACGCCGCGGGATGGGTCCGGATGGACTTCATCGTCCCCAGCCGTGGGCTGATCGGCTTCCGGACCGACTTCCTCACCGAGACCCGCGGCACCGGCATCGCCAACGCGGTGTTCGACGGCTACCGGCCATGGGCCGGCGAGATCCGGGCCCGGCACACCGGCTCGCTGGTCAGCGACCGCAGCGGCTCGATCACGCCGTTCGCGATGATCCAGCTGTCCGACCGCGGGCAGTTCTTCGTCGAGCCGGGTGAGGACACCTATGAGGGCCAGGTCGTGGGGATCAATCCGCGTGCCGAGGACCTCGACATCAACATCACCCGTGAGAAGAAGCTGACCAACATGCGGTCGTCCACCGCCGACGTCATGGAGACCCTGGCCCGGCCGCTGGTGCTGGACCTGGAGCAGGCGATGGAGTTCTGCGCGGCCGACGAGTGTGTCGAGGTGACACCCGAGATCGTGCGGGTGCGCAAGGTCGAGCTGACTGCGAGCCTGCGCGCCAGGGCCAAGGCGCGCGCCAAGGCGGAACAGGGTTCCAGAGCCTAATAGTTCGCGCCGAGTGGCCAGTTCTGTACACGTCTTTCGCGTGTGACGGGTAGCAGGTGGCCATTCGGCGGAAGACCGCTACTTGTCGGCTCTTACTGTCCTTGGGGGAGGAACGTGCGCAAACTTCGGCGAGCTTCTCGTGCCGTGTGCGACACGGGGCCCGCGGGGGCGGTCGATACCCTGAGTGGCGTGCCGACACCAACCCGCCGTGCCCGAATGACCGTCGGCGTCCTCATTTCGGTACCGTCTCTGCTGCTCAGCGCCTGTACGGTCAGCCCGCCGCCCGCGCCGCAGAGCACCGAGACCACGCAGGTCACGCCACCGCCGCCGGCCAAGGCGATGCAGGTGATCATGGCGATCGACTCGATCGGCCCCGGCTTCAACCCGCATCTGCTGTCCGATCAGTCGCCCGTGAACGCCGCGATCGCCGCGCTCGTGCTGCCGAGCTCGTTCCGGCCCGTGCCCGACCCCAAGTCGCCGACCGGTTCGCGCTGGGAGCTCGACACGACACTGCTGGAATCGGCAGAGGTGACGAGCCAGAGCCCGTTCACGGTCACCTACAAGATCAAGCCCGAGGCGCAGTGGACCGACAACGCGCCGATCGCCGCGGATGACTATTGGTATCTGTGGCGGCAGATGGTCGGGCAGCCCGGTGTCGTCGACCCGGCCGGCTACGACCTGATCACCGGTGTCCAGTCGGTCGATGGTGGCAAGCAGGTCGTGGTGACCTTCTCCCAGCCGTACCCGGCCTGGCGCGAGCTCTTCAACGACATCCTGCCCGCCCACATCGTCAAGGACGTGCCGGGCGGATTCGGTGCGGGCCTGGCCCGGGCCATGCCTGTCACCGGGGGACAGTTCCGGGTGGAGAGCATCGACCCGCAACGCGACGAGATCCTGTTGGCGCGCAACGACCGATTCTGGAGCGTGCCCGCCAAGCCCGATCTGGTGTTGTTCCGCCGCGGTGGCGCCCCTGCGGCGCTGGCCGATTCGATTCGTAACGGCGACACCCAGGTGGCCCAAGTGCACGGTGGCGCAGCCACTTTCGCGCAGCTGAGCGCCATCCCGGATGTGCGCACGGCGCGGATCGTCACGCCTCGAGTACTGCAGCTGTCGCTGCGCGCGCAGCAGCCGAAGCTTGCCGACACCCAGGTGCGCAAGGCCATCCTGAGCCTCATCGACGTCGACCTGCTGGCCTCCGTCGGGGCCGGTGACGACAACACCGTAACCCTCGCGCAGGCCCAGGTGCGTTCACCGTCGGACCCCGGTTATGTGCCGACCGCACCACCGGCCATGGGCCGTGACGCCGCGCTGGAGCTGCTGCGGGGTGCGGGCTATCAGATCGAGCCCGCCGCACCCGCGGCACCGGGAAATCCGTTGCCCGACAACGGTCGTCAACGCATCACCAAGGACGGGGTGCCGTTGTCCCTGGTGCTCGGTGTCGCCTCGAACGACCCGACGTCGGTCGCGGTGGCCAACACCGCCGCCGACCAGTTGCGCAATGTCGGCATCGAAGCCTCGGTGCTGGCGCTGGATCCGGTGGCGCTCTACGGTGACGCCTCGACCAACAATCGCGTCGACGCCATCGTCGGTTGGCATCAGGCCGGGGGAGACCTCGCGACGTCGCTGGCCTCGCGGTACGGGTGCCGTGCGCTGGAGGCCACCTCGGTCTCGACGGCGGTACCCGGACCTCCGGCGCCGTCGTCGTCGCCGTCATCGAAGACGACGACTCCTCCGCCGCCGGCGAGCGCGACCACCGCGACGCCTCCGCCGACCATCCCGGCGCCGGGATCCGGTGATCTGGTGCAGGCTCCCAGCAACATCACCGGGATCTGTGATCGCAGCATTCAGCCGAAAATCGATGCGGCACTGGATGGTACCGAGAACATCGCCGACGTGATCCAGGCCGTGGAACCCCGGTTGTGGAACATGTCGACGGTACTGCCGATCCTGCAGGACACCACGATCGTCGCAGCGGGCCCCAGTGTGCAGAACGTCAGCTTGTCCGGTGCGGTACCCGTTGGCATCGTCGGCGACGCAGGCGGCTGGCTGAAAACCAAGTAGCGGCTCCTGGGGTGGCCGAGTGCGGGCGAGCGCACGGCCCACACTCGGCGTCCGGGTTTATTGCTTGGCTTGTGGCGTTACCTTGGCGAGACTCGACTTGACCCTGCCGACAAGGGATTTGAGCGGCTTGGCCTGCAGTCGCTCGGTCTTGACCGGTTGTGACGACGACGTTTGCGGCCCGTCGGTGTCGGCGATACTTGCCGACAACTGGCCCGGACGCGCCTTGTTGCCTGAGCCAAAGACCGAGCGCAGGCTGGGTCGCGGTGTGTCCGTCGACAGAGACTGTGCCGCAACGGTATCAGTACCGCGGGCGGAAGTCTGCGCCGGTTGGGTCTGCAGGGCGGTCTTGATGACCTGACGGGTGGTGTCGACGACCGATGCAGTGGCATTCGCCAGGTCGATGGTCCGCATCGCCACATCCCTGACGCCGTGCTGAATGGCGTTGACGGCGTTGGCCGGATCGCCCGTCGACGCAGCGTCGGCCACATCTCGGACGGTGACGACGGCGGTGTCCACGAGCGGCTTGACGTAGCTGATGCCAAGGTAGATCGGCAGTGACGTGCTCTCCAGGGCGACGGGTACCAGCGCTTGGGCCACGGCCAGCGGTCGCTGAAGTACCCACTCCGCCTGAGGAATCGACTCCATGAGGAACTGAATCGCGGGTATACCGACGGCATTGAGAAGCTCGATCGGCGCTTGGTCGGGATTGCCTGCCGCTACGGCTGCCGCCGCAGCGGCGATTCCCTCCGGCAGTCCGGTGGCCATGGCGGCAATCGTGGTGACACCGTTGACCGCGATGGCTCCCGTCGCGGTGGCGGTCGCGATCTGGTTGGCGATGAACTGTGTGAGAACAGGTGCGGGGTCGGCGATCTCGGCGGCGATCAGCCCCGCGGCGACCTGTTCGGTGAACTCGAATACCGGCGCGAATACGTCGGCGGGATTCTCCACGGCGGCCGCGAGCCGCACGTCGTTGATGTGCATGTCGGGCGGCGGATTGATTCCGGTGGTGGCGATGACGCCTGCTCCCACCATTGCAATCCCGGCGGCCAAAGACGATCGAACAGCTGCTTGCATCTGAACCCTTTCATCGTCGCCGGCTTCTGGGCGATGACTCGCTGCACCGCTCACAGCCAGCGTTCAGGAAAGCTACTCGCAATGGATTGAAACGTGTTCCAGTAAATGGAACAAGGCCGGCGGTTTAGTTGCGATCAAAACTTTTAGCAGGAGAAATGATGTCCTCTGAACTGCCATTTTAGTGTTCAATAAAATGACGCATACGTCAAAAAAGCTTCCTGTTACCCACTAGTAGCATTCGTGAAATGAGGGTGGGCCCCCTCGCCGTGACGAGAAGGCCCACCCGATGGTTGACGGTCAGGCAGCGTTGTGCGAACCCGAACCGCCCGACGAGTTGCCGCCCTCGCCGGAACCCGTCGAACTGCTTTGGCCGCCGCTCTTGGGGGCGGTGCTCTTCTTGCCCGACAAGCCTTCACCGGCTTTCTTGAGCCCATCGGTGATGTTCTTGACGGCGCCCTTGACCCCATCCTGCGTCTGCTTGAGCCGGTTGGCGCGGGTCGGCTTGGCGGTGCTGGCTGCTTTGTCGCTGGACGTGGTCTTGGCCCCATCGCCGGCCGAGGCGGCGGCCGACGAATCGGTCACTGCAGACCCCGCGGCTGCAGATCCCGATGGGGTGGATTCCGTTGGCGCCGTGGTGGTCTGCTCTGCCGGGGCCGGTGCGACGTCGAGCGTGACGACCTTGGCGGGAGCCTTGGGTGCTGCGCTCAGTTGAGCCACCGCGGCGGTCAATGCCGCAGGCGGCTTGATGTCGTTGGCGATGGCATCGCGGGCCTGCCGCAGTGCGGAGAGCAAGCCGAGGCTCGGTCCGAGCAACCCGCCCCCGCCCGCGTCAGCGGCCCCGTTCAGGAACGCATCGGCGATCTGACCGGGCCCGGCGAGCACCGCGTTGACGAAGCCGAGCGGGTCGCCGGCCTTGATCGCGTCGACCATGTTCTGGCCGACATTGCCGCTCACCAGCACCGCGGGAAAGACGGTGTTGAGTGCGCCAAGCACCGGAATGAGCACGGCCGCTGGATCATTGATGACGTTGAGCAGATTCTGCACAGGCTGCTTGATGGCGTTGGTGATCGGCTCCAACAGGGGTAGGCCTGCGAGTAGGACCGGGCTGAGCAAGGCGCTCCATGCGGTACTCACCGCGCCGTTGATGTCCCCGGCGAGGAGCTGGGTGACCGCCTGTTGGAGCTGGGCTGGGATACCGTATGGATTCGACGGGTCCAGCTGCTGGCCGAGCGCCTCGCCCGCGCTCTGCAGCCCGGCGAATATGCCTTGGCCGCTGGTGATCTGGTTGGCAACGACCTGCTGCAGGATGGGGAACGGGTCGGCGATCTCGGTGCCGATGAGCGTCCCGACGTTGTTGACGGTGTTGGTGATTAGCTGTACGTATGCCTCGAACGGATCGACGGCTGCGGAGAGGCTCACCGATGCCGTCGAGACCGCCGGCACGTGGACCTCTGGCAGCGGCGGTGCGACGGGACTGACCGCGATGGCGCCAGCGCCCACCAATGCCACGCCCGCAGCCAGATAGGACCGTGCGGAATTTGACCGTGCAGCGATTTGCATAGGTTCTCCTTACCCTCGATGTACCCCCGACGAGGCAAAAGCTACCTGAGAGTAAGTTAATGAATCAGTGCTTTCGGAAACTTTGCATTCATCACTAAATTTCCGGCTACCGACGGGCGCTCGACGTGGAACTAGCTGCTCATACGTTGTTTTTACGCCGACGAAAGCTCATTGTGCGCCATTTGCCACGATGTGGCATCACAAAACAATGCATCGAAGTTCCCATGCTTTGCAAACAAGTGGCAGCATCTGCAATCTGTTAACTCATAAATCGGCATCGGCGCCCGGGGCTGCGGATTTCCATCGATGGGGCGCGAAAACGCACTTTGCCGGCCGATGGTGGCGGGCTGTCAGTTGCGAAGGTTGCCTATGTAGTTCGTCTACGCTTTCGGTGGCGCGGCCTGCGGCTGTGTCCAGCGTTCGTGACCGCATCGGACGAGTGTTTGCTGAGTGGTTCCTGTCGCAACCAGTTGTCGGCGTCCGCCACTTTTCGCGGACCGGGCCGCGACCGCGTGCGTCGACGGAACTACTTGGCCGGCGCCGTCTTTCGTCGTTCGCTCAGCACCCGCAGTCCGTGTGCGGCGGTGGCCGCGACAAGGAACGGCAACAACACCCACCACGGCGGCCGGGCCAGTTCCCAGACGAACAGTGCTGCCCACACCGGTGCGCGTTGCGTGATGGCCAGCACGCCTGCCGCACACGTCAACGACACCGCCGCGACGCTCACCGGGTGCTCCGTCCACGTGTTGATCGACAGCGCCACAATCGATCCCAGTGCCGATCCGGTGGCCAGCGCGGGTGTGAGCATGCCGCCCACGGCGCCGGCGCGTAGAAAGACCGCGGTGAGGACCGGCTTGAGCAGGAAGATCATCGCTGCGGCGGTCAGCGTCATGCCGCTGTCGAGGCTGACCGTGAGGATGCTCTTGCCGTTGCCGGGAAGTTCCGGCCAATGGATCGAGCAGATGCCGATCAGCAGCCCGGCCGCGGCGATGGACGGGATCAGCAACCACGACGTCGGGGTCTTGGCCGGGCGGGCCAGATCCATGATCCGGTTGAAGGCCAGCCCGACTCCCAAGCTCAACGGCGCCAGGAGCAAGGCGAAACCGGTGAGCAGATAAGACAGTTGGGGGTTGGGCCAATCAAGGGGCGCCGCGGCGTGAGTGACCGGGCTGGCGACGGCGACCGCCAGGCTGGACGTGATCAATGCGGCGCCGACGGCCCGCGGATGCCACGTCTTGAGCATGATCCGGACCGCGAACAGTGCGCCGCCCACCGGCACGCTGTAGACCGCCGCGAGGCCAGCACCCGCGGCGCACGCCAGCAGGATCTCGCGGTCGCGTGGCGTCAGCGCCCATCGTGACGTCCCGAGATCAGCCAGCACGGCCGCGAATTGACGTGGAGCCCCTTCGCGCCCGAGTGACGCGCCAGAGCCGACGAGAAACACCTGCAGTCCGGCGTCGAGTGTCAGCGGCAGCCGAGGCAGGGGCCCATGGTTGGCGATCGTCGCCGACAACCCGGGCACTGTGACCCGGCGGCGCAGCATCCACCAGCCGAAGCCGGCCAGCGCGCCGCCGATCATCGGTCCGACCGCGCGCCGTACCGGGCTGGCACCGGTCACGCCTTCCAGCAGCGAACCGAACGAGTAGTGGTACGTCAGATGCTCGACGGCGTGCAACAGCAGCGTCGTCGCAACACCGGCAACCCCGGCCACCAACCCGACCACAACGATGCCGCAACCGAACTCGAGGTTCCGCCGATTCACCTTGGTGAATGTAGGGGACCAGGCGTCGTCATGAGAGCCGAGTGAGTATGGCCGACCCGATGGCGACCCGACTACTGTCGCGGTCGATGCCCAACGAAACGCCCCGCCTGCTGTTCGTCCATGCCCACCCGGACGACGAAACCCTCACCACCGGCGCCACAATCGCCCACTATGCCGCGCACGGCGCCGAGGTCCGCGTCGTCACGTGCACGTTGGGCGAAGAAGGCGAGGTGATCGGCGACCAGTACGCCCTGCTGTCCGTGGACCACGCCGATCAGCTCGGCGGCTACCGCATCAGTGAACTCACGCGTGCGCTCGGGGCGCTGGGCCTCGGCGCTCCGCACTACCTGGGCGGTCCGGGCCGTTGGCGCGATTCCGGCATGGGCGGTACCCACCACGCCGGTGGGCGGCAGCGTTGGGTGGATGCCGACATGGACGAGGCCGTCGGCGAGCTCGCCACCGTCATAGCCGAGATGCGCCCGCACGTCGTCGTCACCTACGACCCAGAGGGCGGCTACGGGCACCCCGACCACATCCAGACCCACCGGGTCACCACAGCCGCGGTCGCTGCGGCTGCCGACAACGGCTGGGCGGTGCCGAAGTTCTATTGGACGGTGACCGCGACCAGCGCGATGGGTTCCGGTTTGAGCGCGCTGTCCGACTTGCCCGAGGGCTGGATCAGGGTCGACATCAAGGATGTGCCGTTCGGTTACCCGGACGATCGGATCGACGCCGTAGTCGACGCCACCGCCCAGCTGCCCGCCAAGATCGCCGCGATGCAGGCCCACGCCACGCAGGTCACCGTCGCCCCGGACGGGCGCGCGTGTGCACTCTCGAACAACATCGCCCTGCCGATCATGGGGGAGGAGCATTATCTGCTCGTCTCTGGCGAGGCCGGGTCCCGCGATTCCCGTGGCTGGGAAACCGATCTCCTCGCAGGGTTGGTTCTGGAATAGCGTCGCCGACGCGGGGTAAGCTCCGAAAAATCCGGCATTAGTCAGCGGCGAAGGGAAACCCATGGACCCCGATCTGGATCCGAACCTGCAGCACTGGCAGGACCGGGCGGACAACTTCCAGTGGGTGGTCGGCTCGATGGTCGCGCTGCTCGACAGCATCCCGACCTGACCGCGACCCGCCCGCGCGTCGACGACGCGCCCGCATCCCGCCCGGTCTTCGACCGCATCGTCCTTGCCCTGCTCGCCGTCGACGGCGTCATCTCGGCTGTCCTCGGTGGGCTTTTCTTGCCGTCCTACCTCGGCGTCGTGCCGTTTCCCATCAGCGCATTCCTCAGCGGCGCGCTCAATGCCGCCCTGGTCTGGGCCGCCATGCAGTGCACACCGTCGTTTCGGCTCGCGGCGCTGCCGTTGTTGACGTGGTTGGCGACTGTCGCCGTGATGACACTCGGCGGGCCGGGCGGTGACGTGATCTTCACCGGCCACGGCATCATGGCCTACAGCGCGCTGCTGTTCATGGTGGTCGGGGCGCTGCCGCCGGCGCTGCTGCTGCGCCGACGGCTGACCCGCTGACCTATTCGCTGCCCGAGTTGCCCGAGTTGTCCTTCGACGGCTTGTCGGTCTTGCTCACCTTGGTCTTCGTGTCCGCGCTGGTTTTGGTGTCCGCGGTGGTCTTCGAGTCGGCGGTGGTCTTGCCTGCGCCTTTCACCGCGTTACGCAGTCCGTCGGTCGCCTTCTGCACCGTGGCCTTGAGGTCGGCCGTAGCGTTGCGGACGCCGTCGCGCACGTCGTTGATGCGTGTCTGTCGCGACGTGCCGACGGACGTGTCGGCGGTCGCGGGCTTCTGCGACTGCAGCGACTGCTGCACCGATTTCGGAACGGTGGCGGCCGCGTCGGTCTGAGTGGTCGTGGACGGGCTCGGGAGCGCGTCGGTGACGTTTTCCACCGCGTCCTTCACCACATCGGTTGCGCCGGAAGCTGCGGTCTCGATGTCGGTGACGACCGTCTGCACCGGGTTCTTCAGCTCGCCGCCGGCGCTGGTCGTATCGGTGACGTCTGTTGCGGGCTTGGCTTTGACGTCCGCGACGTTGAGCAGCGAGGTTCCCTCGGTGAGGCCCTTGAATGCGTTGGCGAGCGTTTCACCCACGCCGGCGAGCGTCGTCGACAGTGTCTGCGTCGGTGTCGTCGCGGCCAGCGACGTGGTCTGTGCCGTCGCGGCGAAGGGAAGTGGCGGCAGCGGCAGCGGGGGGAGAGGCGGCAGGATCCAACCAAGGAAGTAGTTAGCTTCGGCGATGCCGGTGTTGATGGCGCTGGCCACCACGGACCAGGCGACGTCAGCGATGCCGTTGGCCCATACACCAAGATTCAGCGGTGCATTGAGCACCGGGTTGATGAGGTTGTAGACGACGGTGTCGGAGATGGGCCGGACGAGGTTGTCGTAGATGATGCCGACCTGGTCGCCGATGAGGTAGCCGTACGGCACCCAACCAAGCGCCCACTGCGCAACATCGACGCCGTAGTTCACCCAGTATTGGATGAATTGGTAGGCCGAGGTGACGAAATCACTCGCGGCGTTCTGCGGGGTCACCACCGCACTGGGCGTCGCCAGCGCGGGCGCGGCTCCGGTGGTCGGCCCGCTGCCCGGGATCGGCGCCGGTTTCGGCGGGGCGGGAACGGCTGCGGTCATCCGGCTCGCCGCGGCCAGCAGCTCGACCATGGCCTGCGTCAGCTGCGGTTGGGTGGACGTCGGATGGGCCGGAACTGCGATATCTGCGGGCGTCACCTGCACAGGGGTCAGCGCGATCGTCGTGGCGGTAGCCGCGGCTGCTCCGGCGATGAGATACGAGCGCACAGATACAGTCATGAAAGCTCCCTGGAAGTTCACAGCCCCAACCCGGCCCTAAACCTATCGCGCACGGCGTCAATAAACACTCGGAATAACAGCGTGTCGTACCGTGCGGGCGTGTCGCAGCAGCGGTCGACGGTGCTTTGCGTGGTAGCGGGAACGCACCGCACCGGTAGTCGGTACTACTGTGACCTCTATGGCAGGCGCCAAGGTTTCAGAATGTGAGACGCGTGGATGATTGACGACATCTCGGGGGTTACACGGGAGTGGCTCTGAACCCCCAGCATGGCGCCGATCTGCCCAGCCCGGTGGTCCCACCGACCGTCAACACCGCCGCGTTGAGACGCGTGTTGCGTCGGGCGCGTGATGGTGTTGCGCTCAACGTCGACGAGGCGGCGATCGCGATGACGGCTCGTGGTGAGGATCTGGCTGATCTGTGTGCGAGCGCGGCACGTGTTCGCGATGCGGGTCTGGTGTCGGCGGGGCGGCGCGGCGCCACCGGGCGGCTACCGGTCAGCTACTCGCGCAAGGTCTTCATCCCGGTCACGCATCTGTGCCGCGACACGTGCCACTACTGCACGTTTGTCACGGTGCCGGGCAAGCTGCGGGCTCAGGGCATGGGTATGTACATGGAGCCCGACGAGATCCTCGACGTCGCCCGGCGCGGGGCCGAACTGGGCTGCAAGGAAGCACTTTTCACGCTCGGTGATCGCCCCGAGGCGCGGTGGGAGGAAGCGCGGCAGTGGCTCGACGAGCGTGGCTATGACTCCACGTTGGACTATGTGCGGGCGATGGCCATCCGGGTTTTGGAGGAGACCGGGCTGCTGCCGCACCTCAATCCCGGGGTGATGAGTTGGTCGGAGCTCTCGCGTCTCAAGCCGGTCGCCCCGTCCATGGGGATGATGCTGGAGACCACGTCGCGGCGGTTGTTCGAAACCAAGGGGCTGGCGCACTACGGCAGCCCGGACAAGGATCCGGCGGTGCGGCTGCGCACGCTGGATGACGCGGGCCGGCTGTCCATCCCGTTCACGACGGGCCTGCTGGTCGGTATCGGTGAGACGCTGGTCGAGCGGGCCGAGACCATGCACGCTATCCGCAAGTCGCACAAGGAGTTCGGTCACGTTCAGGAAGTGATCGTGCAGAACTTCCGGGCCAAGGACCACACCGCGATGGCGTCGACCCCCGATGCAGGCGTCGAGGATTTCCTGGCCACCATCGCAGTGACGCGTCTGGTGCTCGGGCCCAAGATGCGCATCCAGGCTCCGCCGAACCTGGTGTCCCGGGACGAATGCCTGGCGTTGATCGGCGCCGGTGTCGACGACTGGGGCGGCGTGTCGCCTCTGACCCCGGATCATGTCAACCCCGAGCGGCCGTGGCCGGCACTGGATGATCTGGCTGCGGTGACTGCCGAAGCGGGTTACGACCTGGTGCAGCGGCTGACCGCGCAGCCGGCCTACGTGCAGGCCGGAGCGGCGTGGATCGATCCGCGGGTGCGGGGGCACGTCGACGCGCTGGCCGATCCCGAAACCGGGCTGGCCCGTGACGTCAACCCGGTGGGTATGCCGTGGCAGGAGCCGGATGAGGCGTCGGAGTCGTTGGGGCGCACCGATTTGCACACTGCGATCGATTCCGAGGGGCGGCGCACCGAGACCCGCAGTGATCTCGACAGCGCGTTCGGCGACTGGGAGTCGATCCGCGAGAAGATCTCCGAGCTGGCCGCCCGCGCGCCGGAGCGCATCGACACCGATGTGTTGGCGGCTTTGCGGTCTGCGGAACGCGACCCGGGCGGGTGCAGCGACGACGAGTACCTCGCGCTGGCCACCGCCGACGGCCCGGCATTGGAAGCGGTTGCTGCCCTTGCCGATTCGCTTCGGCGGGATACCGTCGGCGATGACGTGACGTTCGTGGTCAATCGCAACATCAACTTCACCAACATCTGCTACACCGGCTGCCGGTTCTGCGCGTTCGCGCAACGCAAGGGCGACGCCGACGCGTACTCGTTGTCGACCGACGAGGTGGCCGACCGGGCCTGGGAGGCGCACGTCGCCGGGGCCACCGAGGTCTGCATGCAGGGCGGCATCGATCCGGAGCTGCCCGTGACGGGCTATGCGGATCTGGTGCGGGCGGTCAAGGCGCGGGTGCCGTCGATGCACGTGCACGCGTTCAGTCCGATGGAGATCGCCAACGGGGTGACTCGCAGTGGGCTCTCGGTGCGGGAGTGGCTGATCAGCCTGCGTGAGGCCGGTCTGGACACCATTCCCGGTACGGCCGCCGAGATCCTCGATGATGAGGTGCGCTGGGTGCTGACCAAGGGCAAACTGCCCACCTCGGAGTGGATCGATGTGGTGACCACCGCGCACGAGGTGGGGCTGCGCTCGTCGTCGACGATGATGTACGGCCACGTCGACACCCCCAAGCACTGGGTGGGGCACCTCAACGTGCTGCGCGGCATCCAGGACCGTACCGGTGGATTCACCGAGTTCGTGCCGCTGCCGTTCGTTCACCAGTCCTCACCGCTGTATCTGGCCGGTGGCGCGCGGCCGGGGCCGACCCACCGTGACAACCGGGCTGTGCATGCGTTGGCGCGGATCATGTTGCACGGCAGGATCTCCCACATCCAGACGTCGTGGGTCAAGCTCGGGGTCGAACGCACCCAGGTGATGCTGCGTGGCGGCGCCAACGATCTGGGCGGCACGCTGATGGAGGAGACCATCTCCCGGATGGCCGGTTCGGAGAACGGCTCGGCCAAGACCGTCGAGGAACTCGTCGCCATCGCCGAGGGCATCGGCCGGCCCGCGCGCCAACGCACTACCGACTACTCACCGCTCGCTGCTTGATCTGAACCGCTTGCGCCGCGAGCGTGCACAGCCTGAGGGCTGGTGTCGCGGGGCGTCATCAGGCGACCCTCGATGTAGCCGGGCGTCATCCATAGCCCTGAGTCATGCGCCATATCTGCACGCTCACGCGCGCTGAGCGTGGCCAAATGCTGGGATTTTGCGGCGTGTCGAGGGACAAACACGCACGCTCGCGGAGCCGACGGGAGGCGGCCGGAAAAAAATTCGCGAACCCGGGAATGCATGCGGACCGTAGTCCGGTTATGTTTGACGAAGGCGCCGGAACGACCGGCATTCCAGACCAAGGAGACATCATGACCGCTGCAACCGCCACTGATCTGACCGCCGGCACCTGGGCCATCGACCCGGTGCACTCTTCGATCAACTTCTCTGTCCGGCATCTGATGGTGAGCAAGGTTCGCGGCAGCTTTGAGACCTTCAGCGGCGAGATCGTCGTGGCCGAGGACGGCACCCCGTCGGTGACCGCCACCATCGACGTCAACTCGATCAACACCCGGAACGAGCAGCGCGACGCGCACGTGCGGTCCGCCGACTTCTTCGACGCCGAGAACCACCCGACGGCCACGTTCGCCTCGACCGGTGTCCGGCGCGACGGCGACGACTACGTCGTCGATGGCGACTTCACCCTCAAAGGCGTGACCAAGCCCGTCTCGCTGAAGCTTGAGTACAACGGCGTCAACCCGGGTATGGGCCAGGGGCCGGTGGCCGGCTTCGAGGCCTCGGTCGTGTTGAACCGCAAGGACTTCGGCATCGACATCGAGCTGCCGCTGGAGACCGGTGGCACCGTCGTCGGCGACAAGGTCACCATCACCCTCGAGATCGAGGCGCTCAAGCAGGCCTGACTCGTCCCGCACCGACCACCGGCGTGACGCCCCCAGCGTCACGCCGGTGGAGTTTTGCCGGCCGCGCGGGCCCGACCGCTATAGCCGCGCGGCCAATTCCGTGCCTTGTCTGATGGCCCGTTTGGCGTCCAGTTCGGCGGCGAGCGCGGCACCGCCGATGATGTGCGGCTCGATACCGCCTCGGCGCAATCCTTCTTCGAGATCGCGCACCGATTCCTGACCGGCGCAGATCACCACGCTGTCCACCGCCAGTACCCGCGCGTCGGAGTGGTCGGGTCCGAAGCTGATGTGCAGGCCCTCGTCGTCGATGCGCTCGTAGTTGACCCCGGAAAGCTGGTGTACGCCTTTGGCTTTCAGCGAGGCACGGTGCACCCAGCCGCTGGTCTTGCCCAACGTGCGGCCCTGCGGACCCTTGGTGCGTTGCAGCAGGTACACCTCGCGAACCGCGGGTGCAGGCAGCGGGGTGGTGAGCGCGCCGCGCGCCTCCTGGGGGTCGGCCGCGCCCCACTCTGCTTTCCACTCTTTGAGATTCAGGGTTGGCGACACGTCGGTGGTCAGGAACTCGCTGACGTCGAATCCGATCCCGCCCGCACCGATGACGGCCACCGACGCGCCGACCGGTGCCCCGGTGATGGCCTGCGCATAGGTGAGCACCTTGGGATGGTCGATGCCGGGGATGTCGGGCAACCGTGGCGTCACCCCGGTCGCGAGCACCACGTCGTCGAATCCGGTCAGTGCCTCGACGCCCACGCGGGTCCCCAGCCGCACCTCGACGCCGTGCTTGTCGAGCATCCGGGTGTAGTAGCGGATCGTCTCGTTGAACTCTTCCTTGCCGGGAATCCTTCTGGCCAAGTCGAATTGCCCGCCGATCACGCTGCCCGCCTCGAAGAGCGTGACCCGGTGGCCGCGCTGGGCGGAGCTGACCGCGGTGGCCAACCCCGCCGGGCCCGCGCCCACGACGGCCACCGACCGTGCGCGCCGCGTCGGGCCGAGCACCAATGACGTTTCGCGCCCCGCCCGCGGATTGAGCAGGCACGACACGTTCTTGTGGACGAAAGCGTGGTCGAGGCAGGCCTGGTTGCAGGCGATGCAGGCGTTGATCTCGTCGGCGGCGTCGGCGGCTGCCTTGTTCACCCAGTCCGGATCACTCAGCAGCGGCCGCGCCATCGAGATCAGCTGGACGTGGGTGTCGGCCAGGATCTGTTCGGCGGCCTGCGGCATGTTGATCCGATTGGACGCGACCACGGGGATGGCGACGTGTTCGGCGACTGCGCTGCTGATGCCGACGAATGCCGCGTTGGGCACCGACGTGACGATCGTCGGCACGCGGGCTTCATGCCAGCCGAAGCCAGAATTGATCATCGTCGCACCGGCTGCCTCGATTTCGGTTGCGAGCGCGACGATCTCGTCCCAGCTCTGACCGTCCTCGACGTAGTCGGCCATCGACATCCGGTAGCAGACGATGAAGTCGGTGCCGACGGCCTCGCGCACCCGCCGAACGATCTCGACCGGGAAACGACGGCGCTTCTCGGGGGTGCCGCCCCAGGCGTCGGTGCGCTTGTTGGTGCGCGGCGCCAGGAACTGGTTGAGCAGATAGCCCTCGCTGCCCATGATCTCCACACCGTCGTAGCCGGCCTCTCGGGCGAGCAGCGCGCAGCGCACGAAGTCGTCGATCGTGCCACTGACGATGCGCAGCGCCCGGGGGCGAAACGGGTTGATGGGGGCCTTGATCGACGATGCGCTGACCGAAAACGGGTGGTACGCATAGCGTCCGGCGTGCAGGATCTGCAGAAGAATCTTGCCGTCGGCTTCGTGCACCGCCCCGGTGATGCGGCAGTGCCTGCGTGCCTCGTCCGACGACACCAGCTGCGACGCCAGCGGCAGCAGCCAGCCCGTCCGGTTGGGAGCGTAGCCACCGGTGATGATCAGCCCGACGCCGCCGCGGGCCCGTTCGGCGAAATATTCGGCCAGCCTGTCGGTGTCGCGGGCACGGTCCTCCAGACCGGTGTGCATCGAGCCCATCACCACCCGGTTGCGCAGGGTGGTGAAGCCGAGGTCCAGCGGTGACAACAGGTTCGGATAGCTCATCGGGATCCTTCCGGAACGACAGGACTCAGGGCTTCCAGAACTTCGGAAAGCCACTCCAGTGAGCTCTCCTCGGCACGCATGCCGCCGCGCAGCACCAGATACTGGTGCAGCGCACTGCCGTGCAGCGCCGCCGGATCGGGAAACTGCCGCTTCTGGTAGCCGCGGTAGGTGTCGAGCAACGCGGCCCGCTCGGAGCGCAGCGCCGCGATCTGCTCGCGCAGTGCGGCGATATCGCCGTGGGCCGCGCCCCGGACCTTCACGGCCAGATCGCGCGTGCGGGTGTCCGCCGTCGAGCCGGCCCTGCCGGCCGGGGGTTTCGGCAGGGGTTCGGCGATCCAGCGGGCCAACTCGGCGCGTCCGGCGTCGGACACGGTGTAGACCTTCTTGTCCGGCCTGCCGTACTGCACGACGGGGGTGACATGCACCCAGCCGTCGTTCTCCATGGCCCGCAAGGTTCGGTAGATCTGCTGGTGGGAGGCCGCCCAGAAGTAGCCGATCGACCTGTCGAAGCGGCGGGTCAGCTCATAGCCCGAACCGGACTGCTCACTCAACGACACCAGGATGGCGTGGGGGAGGGCCATGCCCGGAGCCTAGGTGGGACCGCTGGTCCTATGCAACTGGGTGCACTGGGGTGGAGTGCATAGGCGTGGCGACTGGTCGAGCTGTATCTGCAACGTTTAGTATCAGTAACCGCGCGCCACCCTTAACTGTGGTGCGCGAAGTTAGGACACACTGAGACGAGCGTGCCGGAATGTGTAACGCATACTGGCGCGCGGGATCACGAGTCCCGACCGAGCCCGACCAGCAGCCCACTGGACAGGAGACACATCAGTGACGTACGTCATTGCCGAACCCTGCGTCGACGTCAAAGACAAGGCGTGCATCGAGGAATGCCCTGTCGATTGCATCTACGAGGGCGGACGCATGCTGTACATCCACCCCGACGAGTGCGTGGACTGCGGTGCATGCGAACCGGTCTGCCCGGTCGAGGCCATCTACTACGAAGACGATGTGCCGGACCAGTGGGCCAGCTACACGCAGAGCAACGCGGATTTCTTCACCGAGCTGGGCTCGCCGGGCGGTGCGTCCAAGGTCGGCATGACCGACAACGATCCGCAGGCCATCAAGGATCTTCCCCCGCAGGGTGAGGACTGATCCTGCCGTTCCCGTCCCGCTCTGACGTGGCGCGTACACCGCGCTCGGCCGCTCTGCCGGAGTTCCCCTGGGACACCCTGGCCGAGGTGACGGCCCGCGCCCGTTCGCATCCCGACGGCATCGTCGACCTGTCGGTGGGGACCCCGGTGGACCCGGTGGCCCCGCTGATCCGGGAGGCGCTCGCGTCGGCGAGTGCCTCGCCCGGGTACCCGGCCACCGCTGGTATGCCCGCGCTCCGAGCATCAGCGACGGCTGCCTTGCGGCGCCGCTACGGCATCACCGATCTGGCGCCCGACGCCGTCCTGCCGGTCATCGGAACCAAAGAGTTGATCGCCTGGCTCCCGACCCTGCTGGGCCTCGGTTCCGGTGACGCAGTCGTGGTTCCCGAGCTGGCCTATCCCACTTATGAAGTCGGGGCGCGCCTGGCGGGAGCGCAGGTGGTTCGGGCCGACGCGCTGACCCAGCTCGGGCCGCAGGTGCCTGCCCTGATCTTCCTCAACTCGCCCAGCAATCCGACCGGTCGTGTGCTGGGTGTCGACCACCTGCGCAAGGTGGTGACGTGGGCACGTGAACGCGGCGTCCTTGTCGCTTCCGACGAGTGCTACCTCGGGCTCAGCTGGGAAGCCGACCCGGTCAGCGTGCTGCACCCGTCTGTCAGCGACGGTGATCACACCGGGCTTCTGGCCATTCACTCGCTGTCCAAGACATCGTCCCTGGCGGGCTATCGCGCAGGGTTCGTCGCCGGGGACCCTGCCGTGGTCGCCGAGTTGCTGGCGGTGCGCAAGCACGCGGGCATGATCGTCCCGACGCCGGTGCAGGCGGCGATGGTCGCGGCCCTCGACGACGACGAACACGAAGCCGTGCAACGGGATCGGTATGCGCGTCGCCGCGCGGTGCTGTTGCCGGCTCTGCGGTCGGCCGGGTTCCCGGTCGAGCATTCCGAGGCCGGGCTGTACCTGTGGGCCAGCCGCGGTGAACCGTGCCGCGACACGCTCGCGTGGTTGGCCGAACGCGGCATCCTGGTCGCGCCCGGCGAGTTCTACGGCCCGGCCGGTGCGCAGTATGTGCGGGTCGCGTTGACGGCCACCGACGAACGCATCGATGCGGCCGTCGCCCGCCTCGCCTGATCTCTGCTCTCTGCGGCCGAATGGCCAGTTGTCACCCGCGAAGTGCGGAAAAGCGTGCAACAACTGGCCATTCGACACCTAGCCGGCTGCCGGCTATCCCTCGAAGCCGTGGTAGTGCATCACGTGCTTGATGCGGGTGTAATCCTCAAGCCCGTACATCGACAGGTCCTTGCCGTAGCCGGAGTGCTTGAAACCACCGTGCGGCATCTCGGCGACCAGCGGGATGTGGGTGTTGATCCACACGCAGCCGAAGTCCAGCCGGGCCGACATCCGCGCTGCCACATCGACATTGCGGGTCCACACCGACGAGGCCAGCCCGTATTCGGTGCCGTTGGCGTATGCCAGCGCTTCGTCTTCGGTGCTGAACTTCTGCGCGGTGACGACGGGTCCGAAGATCTCGGTCTGGATCAGCTCGTCGTCCTGGCGCAGGTCGGCGATCAGCGTGGGCTCGAAGAAGAAGCCGGCCCCTTCTTTCTTCTTGCCGCCGGCGAGCACCCGGGCATGCTCGGGTGCACGTTCCACGAGGCCCGACACGTGGGCCAACTGGTTGGGATTGTTGATCGGCCCGAACAGGATGTCTTCGTCGTTCGGGTCGTACCCGGTCTTGGTGGCGGCGACTGATTCGGTCATGGCCGCCAGCAGTTCGTCGTAGATACCTTCCTGGACGATCATCCGAGTGGCGGCCGTGCAGTCCTGGCCAGCGTTGAAATAGCCTGCGGCAGTGACGCCCTCGACGACCGCGGCGATGTCTGCGTCGTTGAACACCACCACGGGAGCCTTGCCGCCGAGCTCGAGGTGAGCCCGCTTGAGGTCCTGCGCGGCGCTCGTGGCGACCGCGACACCGGCGCGGGTCGACCCGGTGATCGACACCAGCTGGGGTACCGGGTGCGCGGTCAGTGCGGCACCGGTGTCCCGGTCTCCGCAGACCAGGTTGCACACCCCGGGCGGGAAGATCTCCTGCATCTTCTCGACCATCCAGTACGACGATGCCGGAGTGGTGTCCGACGGCTTGAGCACCACGGTGCACCCGGCGGCCAGCGCCGGGGCGAACTTCCACACCGACATCATCATCGGGTAGTTCCACGGCGCGACCTGAGCCACCGGCCCGACCGGCTCACGCCGGATGGACGACGTGTGACCGCGCATGTATTCGCCCTGCGAGCGCCCCTCCAGCACCCTGGCGGCGCCTGCGAAGAACCGGATCTGATCGAGCATCGGCGGAATCTCTTCCGACGCGGTCAACGAGACCGGCTTACCGGTGTTCTCGCACTCGATGGCGATGAGTTCGTCGGCGTTCTCCTCGATCACGTCGGCGAGCTTGAGCAGCGCCCGCTGCCGCTCGCTGGGCGTGGACCAGCGCCAGGTCTCGAATGCCTTACCGGCCGCCTGGAACGCCAGATCCACATCCGCCGCAGACGAATTCGGCGCCGAGGCGAACACCTCGCCGGTGGACGGGTTGACGATGTCCATCATCTGGCCGTCTGAGGCGGTCTGGATTTCTCCGTTGATGATGTTGTGGATGACTTTCTTGTCCGACATGATGACTCCGATCAGTGAGGGTGGTGACAGGCGGAAGGTGGGGTCGGCTCCACATCGAGAGCCGGATTGCGGTCGAAGAAGCCGGCCGGTTTGAGCCAGAAGGAGACGGCGTCCACCGGCATGATCGGCCATTCCTCGGGCCGCGGGATGTGATGGATGCCGAAGGTGTACCAGAGCACGACGTCGGTGTTATCGATCGGCCGGTTGGCCGCAGTCCACTCCGGCAGGCCGAGGCCCGGGCCGCTCTGGTTGACGAATTCGCCTGACGGCCAGCGCTCGTCGGGGCTGTTCGGGGTGACCCACAGTGTGTGGGCGATGGCCTCTGCCCGCCGGAAGATGGGCGAGGCCGGGTCGAACATCGCGGGGAAGGCGGCGCCGGGCACCAGCTTGTAGGACGGGTGGGTGCCGAGGCCGTTGGTCGTGTTCTCGTTGACCACCTTCCAGGCCCGCTGGGTGTGCCAGTTGTAGTCCTGCTTGCCCTCCGACTCGGTACGCAGCGCAGTGTTCTTCTGCCGCAGGGACAATCCGTACGGGTTGTCCGGCCCCATCGGTTCGATCTCGGTCTCGGTGGCATAGACGGTGTTGTCGGCCCCGTCCACGTCGAGGTCGAGCCGGGCGGTGATGAAGTGCTGGTGGAACGGCGCGTAGGTGTTGGTGTCCACCAGTGTGCCGTGCGGGTACTCCTCACCGTCGCGCAGATGTGTGGTGACCATCAAACCCGTTGCGCGGATCTCACATTCGATGTTGCCGTCCTGGTAGAACCGCCAGTACACGAGATATTCGTAATTGGCGACGGTCATGTGGCTCGACACCGTGAGCCTGCGCATGCGGCGGACGTCGGCGCTGCCGCCGTGCTCGACATGCTTCCACAGCACCGCGTTGTCTTCCTCGTGGATGCAGATCGCGTTGCGGATCTCGTACGGTTCGCCCTTGGTGTCGTGCAACACCGCGTCGAGGTAGCGGATCTCACCGAGGCAGTCGCAGCCCAGCTCCAGCGAGGTGGTCATGAACCCGATGCCCCACTCACCGATATCGAAAGCGGTGCGGCGGTAGTGATCCGGGCAGTGGTCGCGGTAGGGGACCGCCATCTCGGCCAGCGACATCCGGTGCGCGATGGGCCGTACCCGGCCGTGGTCGTTGTAGCTGACCGTGTGCAGCGTCATCCCCTCGCGGTAGTTGAAACCGACTCGCAGCGACCAGTTCTGCCATTGCAGCAGGTTGCCGTCCAGGGTGAACGACGGGCCTTCGGGCTGGGTGATCTCCAGGGGCTTCAGCGGTGGGCGGGTGCTGGACTCGCGTAGTTGCGCAGGGAGGTTGGCGGGCCTGTACTCGGCCATCACCTCCGGTATGTCGATCGGCTCGCCCTCTTCGATCTCCAACAGCTCCATCGTGTTCATGTCCACGACGCAGTGGAATCCACGCAGGTGGTGTGCGTAGATGTTGGCGCCGCCCGGGGAGCGCAGCCAGGTGTCGGTCCAGCCGAGTCGCCTGCCCTTGTACCGCTCCGGGATGAGGATGTCGCCGTAGGTCCAGACGTCCATGAACACCATGTCCATGTCGGTGACACCGCGGCGGGCCAACGCGGCGATCACGTCGGGGTTGGTGCGCATGGCCTGGTCGCACTCGTCCCATTCGTCGACAGTGAAGTTGGCCTGCACACCGGGCAGATGGGTCCAGGTCAGTACCGCATCGTCGGTGAGCGAGACGGTGGCCTTGTAGGTGCTGTTGGAGTCGCGGTGGAAGCACACGACCAGCGCGCGGCGCTCCGGTGCCGTACCGGTCGTGTCGTATGCGGCGAGCTGTTGTTTGTCGGGTTCGACGAGTTCGATCGAGGCAAACCGCCACCGGTCGTCCACGCCACGGTCGCGCCGCACGATGGCGGCAACCTTCCGGAATTCCTCCGGGCCCAGTGGATCAAGTGGGTGAAACGTCCGAACGACGGTGTCAGTCATCGACCCTCCGATGTGATTCAGTTCACGATCCGGATCAGTATGCGAGGGGTGCGCAATTTGCACAGCTGCCGAATTGGCCAGTCACCTGTGCGGCGATAGACGTTCCGTCTAAACGGCCAGCGCCGCGCAGGCGCGCAGTGTCGCGGCAAGGTACGTCGCGTCCTGCGCTGCGGGCCACGACGACATCTTGACGACGACGGTGCGTGATGCCCGGTCGACGTACACGAGTTGGCCGTGGATGCCCAGGCACAGCAGCACCGGTCCGGTCGCCTTGCGGTAGAACCAGAACTGGTTGCGGTACCAACCGCCCGGCAGCATCGGCTCGTTGTCGGTGAGGGCAAACGCTTCCCGGACATCTGGTGTGGGATCGAAAGTCTCGGCGAGCCAGCGGGCAGGGACGATCCGCTGGCCGTCGAGGGCGACTCCGTCGTCGAGAATCAGCTGACCGAAGCGGCCGAGATCGCGCAGGGTCGCGCAGATTCCGCCGTCGTGTACGGCGGTGCCCACCGCGTCGCAGACCACCTCGGCGTCGTACTCGGCCCCCATGGGCTGCCAGATCAACGTCGAGATCAGGTCGGCCATGCGGACGCCCGCGGCGCGTTCGCACATCCAGCCGAGCATGTCGGTGTCGCAGGACCGGTAGGTGAACTCGCCGCCGTGCGGGCCGCCGGAACCGATCTGACGTAGGTAGGCATATCCGCCGACGACATCGTCAGGCTGCAGCGGAGCCCATCCCACCGAACGTTCCATCTGTCGCACCTCGGAGTCGGGTGCGGTGTACGCCTCACGGAACGCGACGCCCGTCCGCATGTCGAGGACGTTGCGCAGTGTCGCTCCGGCATACCCACAGTCGGCGACCTCGGGTACGTATTCGGTGACCGGTGCGTCCGGGTCGAGGGCGCCGCGTTCGACCAGGATGCCTGCGACGCATCCGACGAGCGACTTGGACACCGACATCAGCAGATGCCTGCTCGATTCGGTCATCGCGCCGAGATATTGCTCGGCGACAATGTGTCCGTCGCGCAGCACCAGCAGCCCGTCGGTGTGGGTCGCGGCGAACACCTCCGATGCGGTGACCTCTCCGCCGCCGGGCCACATGATCGTTGGGTCGCTCAGCGGGGCTTGGTGTTTCGGCAGTGAAGTGCAGTGTGCACCGGCCGAGATGCGGTGCGTCGGCAACAGCTCACGCAGGTGCTGGAAAGCCCACCGCAGATAGTGCGGTTCCTGCCAGTTGGCGATGGTGACCTGATCTTCGGATGCCGGTGGGAACCCCGTCATGGGCTCGGCCTGGTCGCGCATGGCAGGAGATGGTACTGCCGGAACGGAGGAATCATGCGTGCTCTCGCCTACGATCGGCCTGTGGAGGTTAACGCCGACAACTGGCAGCAACCGCCGTTCAACCGGTGGGCGTACTGGCATATCGAAGATATCTTGCCGACGCAGCCCATACTTCGCGGCACCGGTCCGGTCCGCGCGTTGCCTGCGGTCGAGGCCCTTGATCCCTTGCAGGTCAACGTTATTCGATCCAACGGCGAAGAGGCCACGGTCGCCGATGTGTTGGCGGACACCTACACCGACGCGTACGTGGTGCTGCAGGACGGTGGGCTGGTCGCCGAATGGTACGGCTCGGAGGGGGCCGCCGACCGCCCTCACGCGACGATGTCGATCACCAAGTCCGTGGTGGGCGCGGTGGCCGGCGTACTGGCGGACCGCGGGCTCCTCGACGTCGGCCGGCCTGTCGTCGACATCGTCGGTGAACTGGCGGGCAGTGGCTACGCCGGTGCGACGGTCCGCGACATTCTCGACATGCGCAGTGGTGTGCGGTTCCGTGAGGACTACACCGACCCGCAGTCCGAGGTTCGGCTACTCAGCGATTGGTTGGGAACGCGGGGGCTGTACGAGTATCTGGTCGGGTTGTCGGCCGAGACTGCGCACGGACAACGTTTTTTGTACCGCTCAGCGGAATCCGATGTACTGGGCTGGGTGTGTGAGCGAGTATCGGGCACACCCATGGCCGAGTTGATCTCGACGCTGATCTGGCAACCGATGGGTGCCGAGTTCGATGCCGAGATACTGTGCGACACAGTCGGTACCGCGATCCATGACGGTGGGCTGTGTGCTACCGCGCGCGATCTGGCGCGCTTCGGTCAGCTGCTCCTGGACGGCGGTGTGGTTCCCGAAGACGGCGACGACGGGGTACGCACCGTGATCGGGCCGCGGTGGCTGAGGGAGGCCTGGGCCGTCGACGCCGACGCCCGATCGGTTTTCATCGAATCGCCGAACGAGGTGTCGATGCCGGGCGGGTGGTATCGCAATCAGTTGTGGTTCCGTCCGGGTTTGTTTGGAGATGTGTTGCTTTGCTTGGGAATTCACGGGCAGATGATTCACGTCAGCCGGCGCACCCGCACCGTCTGCGTCAAGTTCTCGACGTGGCCGCAGGCCCAACAACCCCGCTTCATGCAGGACACCCTGCGGGCGTTCGACGCGGTCGGAGGGGCGCTGAGCGGCCGCCAGCGGATGGGGGACAAACACCGTCTGCCCGGCATCGTCTCGGGCATGACGCGGCGTTCCGGCGCCGGCAATCCGGGCCAGTGTTGAACGGTTCTGCCGAATGTCCGCCCACGGCGCCGTGTTCGTCTTAGTCTGAGCGTCCGTCACATGTGAATCGAAGCCGGCTGGCGATGCGGGAGGTTGCAATGGCGAAACGGGTTCCTACGGCGAGCAAGGCCGCCAAAGCACCCGCGGCGCGTAAAGCTGCGAAAGCGCCTGCGGCGCAGAAGGTCACGAAACCGCCGGTGCGCAAAGCGGCCGCCAAGAAGGCGCCGGCGGCCAAGCGGGAACCGGCCCGTACCGCTCCCGCGAACAAGGGCACCGCAACTGCTGCGGCGGCCAAGAAGAGCGCCGCGACCAAATCTGCTGCCAAGTCTGCCGCGAAAAAGACTGCGGCCAAGAAAGCGCCCGCCGCGAAGAAGGTGACTGCGGCGAAGAAGGCGGTTGCGAAAAAGGCGGTTGCGAAAAAGACGCCGGTGCGGCGGACCACCAAGGCCGCCGCTGCCAAGAAGGCGACCAAGGCGACCGCGCGCAAGGGCCCGCTCGGCGGCAAGACCCTCAACGGAATCTCTGAGATCCGTACCTTCTTCCGCACCAACACGCAGCCGATCTACTTCGTCGGCCCGACGGCCTTCAATCTGCTCGGCATCGACCGTTGGGTGCGCAATTTCCAATACATCACCTACTACGACTCTTGGGACGGCGCGCATCCGCGGGTGTTCGCGCCGAAGAACAAGCCCTACGTCGAGTTCGAGTCCAGCGAACACATCAACAACTATCTGCTGCGCGACCCCGAGGTGCGGGCCTATCTGAAGCGGCGCGGCGGCACGCCGATGGTCGCGATGGTGTTCTTTGACGAGGAGACCGAGCAGATTTGCGAAGAGCTCGGCTACAAGCTGATCCTGCCGCCGGATTCACTGCGGCGACGGCTGGACTCGAAGATCGTCACCACTCAGCTGGGTAACGAGGCCGGCGCGCCGTCGGTACCCAACGTGCTCGGCAAGGCGAACAACTACACGCAACTCCGTCGTCTGGCAGGCAAACAGCGGCTGGGCTCGGATCTGGTGGTGCAGACGCCCTATGGCGACTCCGGCAAGACCACGTTCTTCATCAAGTCGAAGGCGGACTGGGACAAGGACGCCGCCGACATGGTCGGCCAGGAACTCAAGGTGATGAAGCGGATCAACAACAAGGCCGCCGCTGTGGAGGCCTGTATCACCAAGCACGGCACCATCGTGGGACCGTTCATGACCGACCTGACCGGATATCCGGAACTGACGCCCTACAAGGGTGGGTGGTGCGGCAACGACCTGTTCCCTGAAGCGCTTTCGGATGAGCAGCGCGCCACCGCGATCAGCCACGTCCGCAAGATGGGGGACCGGTTGGCCAAGGAGGGCTACCGCGGCTTCCTCGAGATCGATGTGCTCATCGACCTCGACACCGACGAGGTGTACCTGGGTGAGATCAACCCGCGCATCTCGGGCGCCTCGTCGATGACGAACGTGACCGCCGGGGCCTACGCCGACGTACCGCTGTTCTTGTTCCACCTCCTCGAGTTCATGGACGTGGACTACACGATCAACGTCGAGGAGATCAACGACCGGTGGCGTGACCTCGCCGCGGTCGACGTGTGGTCCCAGCTGATCATGAAGGAACCGAACAAGACTGTGGAGAGGATCCTGGCCGCACCGAAGACCGGGACCTGGCACCTCGACGACGACGGTGTGCTGACCTTCGCTCAAGTGGTCAATGACTGGCACGACATCACCGGCGAGGACGAAGCCTTCTTCCTCAGGGTTTATGGCGAAGGCGATTACCGGTTCAAGGGCGCCGATCTGGGGATCCTGGTGACCAAAGGCCGGATGCAGACCGCCGAAGGATTGACGCCGCGGTGCCTGCACTACATCGAGGGCATCCGCGACGCCTACCAATCCGAGCCGCTGCCCGATCCGCCGGCAGTCCACCCCGTCGCCTATGTGAAGTAGGAGTGCTCGGTTCGAGCTTAGGAGCCGGTTTCTGTAGTTCTCGGCGAACGGCCAGCGGGACTTTCGGTGTCGAATCAGCTTGCGCGATCACCGAGACTGACCACAGGGACAAATTCCGCGAAGCTTTTGTCCCTGACGTGAATGTCGGTGCCCCGGGCCGACCGGCGAACGCGCCGATTGGTGGTGGTACACCCCCTTCCGACCCCAACCACCACCATCGCCCAACTGATATGTAGAGAATTCTGTCAAGTGGGCATGGGGAGGCGCCGTCGAGGAGCGACCCCGACGGCGCCTCGTT
>NZ_MVHF01000071.1 GCF_002086485.1 Mycobacterium aquaticum
TAACCCACGAACATGGGTGAGCGAGGCCCCGGCCCGCAACCCCCGACACAACGCCGACGGTCACTCATACCGTCTAGGCACACCCCCGGCGGCTCGGCGGGCCGGATAACGCTGCCCGCCAAGTGAATTGGCGCTGGTCCGCGCCTGGAGTAAGCGCGCCTACTCCGGCTTCGTCGCAGCGTGCAGCGCGACGATGCCGCCGGTGAGGTTGCGCCAGCGCACTTTTGACCAGCCCGCCGTTGCGATGCGGCGGGCCAGTTCGGTTTGATCGGGCCACGCCCGGATCGATTCGGCGAGGTAGACGTAGGCCTCGGGGTTGCTCGACACGGCCGTCGCCATCGCAGGCAGCGCCCGCATGAGGTACTCCTTGTAGACCGTGGCGAACGCGCGATTGGTCGGCGTGGAGAATTCGCACACGACGAGCCGGCCGCCGGGCCGGGTCACGCGGGCCATCTCCCGCAGCCCCTCCACATGGTCGACGACGTTGCGCAGCCCGAAGCTGATGGTCACCGCATCGAACACGCCGTCGGCGAACGGCAGCCGGGTGGCGTCGGCCCCGACCTTGGGGACCGGCCGGGCCGCGCCCGCCGCCAGCATCCCGACCGAGAAGTCCGCGGCCACGCACCACGCGCCGGAGGTGGCCAGCTCGACCGTCGACACGGCCGTGCCCGCCGCGAGATCCAGCACCTTGTCCCCCGGCCCGATGCCCAATGCCGCGCGGGTCTCTCGCCGCCAGAACCGGTCCTGGCCCAGCGACATCACGGTGTTGGTCAGGTCGTAGCGCCGCGCCACCGCATCGAACATCGACGCGACCTCGTGCGGGTTTTTCTCCAGGCTCGCTCGACTCACTGTGCTGACGCTACCCGGCCCGTCGGTCACAGCCATGCGCGGTGCCGACGCAGGTACCGGTGTTTCACCAGCTGCGCGCACGAGGCGTAGCTCACGGCGACCACGGCCAGCCACAGCGCATAGCCGATAGGCAGCGGCGTCATGTGCAGTGGCTCGGCCAACGGTGTCACGGGCAGCACCAAGCCGATGGATGCCGCGCACCACAATGCCAGCACCACGGTCGCGGCGGGCCCGGGACGGCGCCACGGCACTTCGCGGGTGCGCAGCACGAGCACGATGAGCAGCTGGGTCAGCAGACCTTCGACAAACCAGCCCGTCTGGAACAGCGACGGGGCATGCGCGCCGCCGAACCACCACCACAGCGCGCCGAACGTGGCGAGGTCGAAAAGCGAGCTGAGCGGGCCGAACGTGAGCATGAACCCGATGAGCCCGCCAGAGCGCCACCGTTGCGGAACCCTCAGATAGTCGTCGTCGACGCGGTCCCACGACAACGCGAGCTGGGCGGTGTCGTACAGCAGGTTCTGGACCATCAACTGGATGGGCAGGATCGGCAGGAACGGCAGCAGCACGCTGGCCGCCAAGACCGAGAGCACGTTGCCGAAATTGGAACTGGCAGTGATCTTGATGTACTTCATGGTGTTGGCCAGGGTCCGACGCCCCTCGACCACACCCCGTGCGACGACGGCGAGGTCACGCTCGAGCAGGATCAGATCGGCGGCCTGCTTGGCGACGTCGGCCGCGGTGTCGGCGGCTATGCCCACGTCGGCGATACGCAGCGCGGCGACGTCGTTGACGCCGTCGCCGAGGTACCCGACGGCGTGTCCTTCCTGCCGCAGGGCCGCGACGATCCGCGCCTTGTGGGCCGGTGCCAGCTCGGCGAACACGTCGGCCGCGACGGCCAGCGCCCGTAGCTCATGATCACCGGTGTCGTCGATATCGGATCCGAGAACCGTTGCGTGGGAGTCCAACCCGACGTGGTTGGCCGCCTGGGCGGCGACGACCCGGCTGTCGCCGGTGAGGATCTTCACCCCGACGCCGTGATCGGCCAGGCTGGTGACGGTGCCGGCCGCACTTTCCCGGATGGGGTCGACAAAACCGACGAAACCGACGAGCACCAAGCCGAATTCGTCGGAATCGCCGTAGTCTTCCCACCGCGCGGGCAGCTCCTTGACCGCCACGGCGAGCACCCGCATGCCCTGGCGCCGGTAGGCCGCCACGATCTCGTGGGCCTCGGCGGCGAGCTCGTCGTCGAAGGCGACCACCGCGTTGTCGATGCGGATCTGGCTGCAGCGGGCCAACACCTGATCGGGGTCGCCCTTGCAGATCATGATGTGCTCGTCGCGCTGCCGGGTGACCACGACGGTGTTGCGGCGCCGGCGATGGTTGAACGCGACCTCGTCGACCTTGGTAAACGCGGCGTCGGCGATGAACTCCATCTGCCCGCCACCGAGTAGTTCGAGGACCGCGGCATCGAGTGGACTGTGCGCGCAGTCCTGGAAATACACGCTGAGATAAGCGAATTCGGCGACTGCCTCGTCAGGGCGTCCGGCAACGTCGATACTGTGGGCGTAGATGATGCGGTCCTCGGTGAGGGTTCCGGTCTTGTCCACGCACAGGACATCCATGCCGCCGAGATCCTGAATGGCGTTGAGCCGCCGCACGACAACCTTCTCGCTGACCAACCGGGCGCCTCCGCGGGCCAGATTGGTCGTGACGATGACGGGCAGCATCTCGGGCGTGAGGCCGACCGCGACGGCGACGGCGAACATCGCCGCCTGCGCCCACACGCCGCTCACCAGTCCGTTGACGACGAACACGATGGGCGCCATCACCAGCATGAAGCGGATCAGGGTCCAGCCCACCGCGCGGACCCCGCGGTCGAAGCTGGATTCCGGACGGATCGCGGCGGCCGATCGGGTCAATGATCCGGTGTAGGTGCGTGGCCCGGTCGCGATCACCACGCCGGTGGCGGCGCCTGCCACCACGGCGGTACCGGAGAGACACAGGTTGGGCGCATCGACGACCGCATCCCGCAGCCCGGCATCTGCCGCCGACGGGCCCAGCCGAGCCGACTTCGACACCGGTAGCGATTCCCCGGACAACACCGACTGATCGACCACGAGGTCGGTGGAGGTGATCAGCCGGACGTCGGCGGCGACGACATCGCCGGCGCTCAACAACACGATGTCGCCGGGTACGAGATCCTGGGGCGACACCTCGCGCTCCATGGGCTCGTCGTCATCGTCGGCGCGGCGGCGCACCGTCACGGTCGAGGACACCAGCTCGGCGAGCGCACGGGTGGCGCGCTCCGAACGCGTCTGTTGCCACAACCGCAACAGCACCGCCAAGGCGATCATGAGGCCGACGATCCCGGCTCCCCGGATGTCGCGGACCAGCAGGAACACCACGTCCAGCCCGGCCAGTAACGCCACGAACGGGCTGCGGACCGCGCTCCGCAGCCGGGTCCACGCGGTGTCTTCGTCGTCGGGTGCTGGGTCGTTGTCGCCGAACCGGCTCAACCGGTCGGCGGCCTCGTTTTCGGTGAGCCCCCGCGGAGAACTGTGCACCTGGTGGAACACGGTCAACACGGGTGCGGCGGCGAGCTCGCACAGACGGTGGTTCTGGCCGTCGAGGACGGTGCCGAGGCCGGCTGCGTTGTCTGTCATCGTCGGCCCCTCACGCGCTCGAAACAACCCTTGCCCACGGTACCCACGCGACTAGTGGTCGACGGGTTCCTCGACGTTGACGTTCCATCGCACGCTGGTCACCGACGGTTCCATGCTCAGGCGGCTCACCGCGGATTCCATCTGCCGGTCGTCGCGCTGATCGCTGAGCAACTCGGCGCGGACCTCGACGCCACCGGCATCGTCGATGTTGGTGCTCGCGATCGACTGCAGCCGGAAATCGGTGCGGGTCAACGCCTGCACGACAAGTGCGCGGATGTGTGCCTCGTGCTCGTCGCGGGTGGCGGCCACGAACTCATACGACGTCGGCTGCTCGTCACCCGTCTCGGGAATGCGGTCGACGGCGCGGCCGACGAAACGCAGCGCGACATTGACGAGGACGACGACGACCGTGCCCGCGGCCGCCACATCGAACAGCCCGGCGCCCGACAGTGCCCCGACTGCGGCCGAACACCACAACGTGGCGGCGGTGTTGAGTCCACGGACACTCAGCCCATCGCGCATGATGACGCCGGCACCGAGAAAGCCTATGCCAGAGACGATTTGAGCAGCCACCCGAGTGGGATCAGCGGTCCCGGCGTCGCTGCTGAAGCCGTGCGCCGACAACAGCACGAACAGCGTCGACCCGACCGCCACGAGGGCGTTGGTGCGCAGGCCCGCCATCCGGGCGCGGTACTGGCGTTCCAGCCCGATCACGGTACCCAAGCCGACACCGGATCCGATGCGCAGCAGCATCTCCAGCGTTGTCATCGCACACTCCTTTCGGCCGTGGGCAGATGGTTGGACAAAAGCAGTCAACCAGGAAACTCAAACACTTGCACAAGTGTTAAGTATGAGACAGTCTAGGTCAGGGACATCGAGAGGAGTTCCGTGCCCGCCCCCACCGCCACGCCCGACCCGGTCGACCCTGTGTCGCCTCGGGTGCTTCAGGACACCGCGTCGCTGTTCGGTCTGCTGTCGGCCACCGTCCGGTTGCACATCCTGTGGCTTCTCGACAGTGGTGAGCAGGACGTCGGGACGCTGGCCGACAAGACCGGGCAGAGCGTTGCCACGGTCAGCCACCACCTCGGCAAGCTCAAGCTCGCAGGCTTGGTCCGCGCCCAGCGCCACGGCAAGCGGCAGGTTTACGTGGCCACCGACGACAATGCCCTCGCGGTGATCCGGGTGGCACTCAGCGCTGCTCAGCCCACACTCCGGGGGTCCGACACCGCCCGCCACGCGTAGCGGCCGGACTCAGCCGGCATGCCGGCGCAGTGTCACGTCGGCGCCCGGTTGCACGGCCTCGTAGTGCCCGAGCAGTTCGTCGCAGATCGCCGGCCAGGTGCGGCCCAGCACACTGCGGCGCGCTGCCACCGAGTACCGCGCGCGTTCGGCGATCAGATGATCGACCGCCGCAGGCAGCGCAGCCTCGAACTCGTCGACCCCGAGCAGCAGCCCAGTTCGGTACGGCGCCACCAGATCTCGCGGGCCTCCGGCGTCGGGCGCGATGACCGGAAGACCCGATGCCATCGCCTCCTGGACCGCCTGACAGAACGTCTCGTGCTCACCGGGGTGGACGAACACATCCATGCTGGCGTACGCGGCGGCCAATGCCTCCCCGCGGAGTTCACCGGTGAAAACCGCTGAGGGAAGCACTGTTCGGAGCTTCGCGCGGTCGATGCCGTCGCCGACGATCACCAGCTGCAGGTCGTCGCGCGCAGCGAGGGCGGCCAGCCGTTCCACATGTTTTTCCGGGGCCAGCCGGCCGACGAACCCGACCACCGGGCGACCATCCGGCGACCACGACGCCCGCAGCGCCTCGTCGCGCGCGGACGGCGCGAAACCGGTGATGTCCACCCCGCGGGCCCACTTGAAAACCCGTGGAATGCCATGGGCTTCAAGGTTTTCTATCGCCGAGGTGGACGGGGCGAGGGTTCGGTCGGCCTTGGCGTGCAGCCGCCGCGTCCACGCCCAGGACGCCCGCGACAGCACGCCGACCCCGTAGCTCTCGGCGAAGCCGGCGACATCGGTCTGGAACACCGCGACCGTCGGCACACCCAGGTACCGGGCGGCATGCACGCCGCCCCAGCCGAGCAGCGCGGGTGACGCGAGGTGCACGACGTCGGGCGCGAACCCGCGCAGCACACTGACCATCCGGGGCCGCGGCACACCCAGCGGCAGGGAGGTCACCTTCGGGAACATGTGCGACGGCACCCGATGGACCCGGATACCGTCGTAGACCCGGTCGGCCGGCGGTTGCCGGCGCGGGGTGTCCGGCGCGATGACGAGCACCTCATGGCCGGTACGGCGGAGATGCTCGATCACCCGAAGCACGGAGTTGGTGACGCCGTTGACATTCGGGAGGAAGGACTCTGCAACGATTGCCACGCGCACGTCACGATCGTCGCAGCGGGACCTGTCGCAAAGGTTGCCGACGGGGATACGACACGCAAAAACCTGACCTGCGCGCTGCGGACATCCTGGGACTACGCTCAGTGGGCATGCGGTTCATGCGGTTGCTCGGCGCGCTGGCGATGAGCCTGACACTGACCACCGCGGGCTGCACACAGGTGGTTTCCGGCGTCGCCGCGCCCGATCCCAACGGCCCGCCGACCGAGATCACCAAGGACGGCTCGGGCATTCAGGTGGGGTTCACCGATGCGCCGCTGCAGATCGAGATCTTCACCGAACCCCAGTGCCCGCACTGCGCCCAGTTGCAGCACGACTTCGGCGATGAGATCACCAGCTACATCAACCTCGGTGAGCTCGCCGTCACCTACCGCCCGATGACGTTCCTCGACGTCGACGGCCACGACTACTCGGCCCGGGTGAGCAATGCCCTGTTCCTCGCGGCGGGCCCGGGCACCGGCGGTGTGCAATTCCAGCGGTACGTCGAGGATCTGTGGAGCCACCAGCAGCCCGGCGGCCAGGCACCGAGTGATCAGGAACTGGCCGACATGGCGCACGAGAGCGGCGTCGGATCAGAACACGTCGCCAAGATCGCCGCCGGTGAGCCCGGTGTCGACACCGGCGAGATGGCCGACCAGAACGTCGAATTCCTCAGCGAGATCCAGGACACCATCGGCACTCCGACGGTCTACGACCTGAAGAACGACAAGATCATCGACATCTACGACAACGATTGGCTGGCCAAGCTGTTGTCGGCGATCTGACGACGGTCCAGCCGCTTCTGCAGCAACGCCAGCCCCGCCAGCGCCACGCCGGCCACCAGCCAGCCCACCACCGCGATGGACCCGGCCGGGATGATCGCCAACGACGCGTTGCGGTCGCGCACCCGCACGAGATCGGGGTCGTTCTTGTCGTATTCGACGTAGATCCGCATGCCGGTGTCGAGCTCCGAGGGGTAGAGCACGCCCAGCTCAGGACGGTAGGTCACCCGGTCGGGCGTGACGAACTCGATGGTCGAGCGGCGTGGGCCCGCGCTGAGCACCTCGGCGGCAGCCACGCCCATGTGCCGCTCGATCTGACGGTCGTTGCGCCAGGCACCGAGCACCAGCAGCACCGACTGCAGCGTCACCAGGCACGCGACGATGACCACTCCGATGCGGACCCGGCGGATGACGCGCTGCGAGCGGGTCTCGCAGGCCTCGCCCGAGAGCCGCGGCAGCAGGGCCTGCGCCGACGCTCGCACCCGGTGCACGGCCGCGTTCACGCGCACTCTCACAACGCTGCCTTGATGGACGCGTGCAGCGCGCGCAACGAGGACCGGTCGGCCTTCACCTCCAGCACCCGCATCGCGCCCGTTGATTCGGCCAGCGCGTCGCCGAGCCCGTCGACGTCGATCTGGCGGTGTTCGACGTGATAGGCGCGGCAGAGGGCGCCGACGTCGACATCGTGCGGCGTGCCGAAGACCCGGGACGACACGTCGGAGAACCGCGGGTCGCCCTGTTCGAGCAGTTCGAAGATGCCTCCGCCGTTGTCGTTGGAGACGACGATGGTCAGGTCGCGCGGCGTCGGCTCGGTCGGGCCGATCAGAAGCCCGGAGCTGTCGTGCACGAACGTCAGATCGCCCATCAGCGCGATCGTGCGGCCGACGCGCTCGTGGGCCAGGGCTGCGCCGACGGCCGTCGACACCGTGCCGTCGATGCCTGCCACCCCGCGATTCGACCGCACCTTCACGCCCGTCGCGTCCAGCGCCACCAATGCGGCGTCCCGCACGGGGTTCGACGCACCGAGCACGAGCTGGTCCCCGGGACGTACCGCAGCGGCCACCGCCGCCGCGACATGCAGGCCGGTGGTCAGCGGATGCGCCGCGAGCTGGTCGCGCACCGCGGCCACCGCGTGCCGGTTCATCTCGGCGCACCGGCGCAGCCAGGCCGGGTTCGGAGTCCCCGAGGTGACCGCGCGGGTGCCGGTGGCCTGCGAATTACCGGACACGTCGGGCCAGCGCGGACCCGTCGTCAACGCATAGACCGGCACCGACGGGTCGGCCAGCAGCGACGACACCGGGCGGTGCAGTGTCGGCCGGCCCAGCATGATGACCTGTTGCGGATGCACCAGGCGCAGCGCCAGCGGATGCAGCGGGTTGGCGGCCGGCGGCGCGGTCGGCTCGGCGACCGTCGGCAGCTCCGCCAGGTTCGGATGCACACCCGCGCCGTGCCCGGCGATCACCACGGTGTCCGGCGTCAGGTCGATGTCCAATGGCTGATCGAACGTGACCGGCGGGGTGAACGTCCACGGCTTGCCACCGGACCTGCCCTCGGGAAACACAGCGGGCGTGCCTGCCGCGTCGTCGGGAACCAGTGGTTCCCGCAGCGGGATGTCGAACTGCACCGGGCCGGCGTTGGCGGTGCGCGAGCCGGTCGCGGCCGCGATCACCCGGCACGTCGCCGAACGCCACTGCGCGTTGAGCGCATCCATCTCGCCGTGCGCGCCGCCGCTGAGGTCGGGGGCCAGCCCGAGGCTGATGTTCGCCCGCACCTGGGTGCCGAAGTAGCCGAGCTGCTCGAAGGTCTGGTTGGCGCCCGTGCCGAGCAGCTCGTACGGCCGGTTGGCGCTCAGCACGATCAGCGGAACCCGGGCGTAGTTGGCCTCGACCACAGCGGGGCCGAGATTGGCCACCGCGGTGCCGGAGGTCATCGCCACACAGACCGGGGCGCGTTCGGCGACCGCAAGACCGATCGCCAGGTAGCCGGCAGTCCGTTCATCGATACGCACATGCAGCCGGATCCGGCCGGCGCGATCTGCGTCGGACAGCGCGAACGCGAGCGGGGCGTTGCGCGACCCGGGACACAGCACGACATCGCGGACGCCGCCGCGAATGAGTTCGTCGACGACGACACGGGCCTGTGCCGTCGATGGGTTCACCACTACAGCCTATTGGGCCCGTGATTCAGCGAAGAAATTGAGGATCGCGGCGTTGACTTCCTGCGGTTTCTCGATGAAGCCCAGGTGGCCGGTGTCGGGAATCTCCAGGTAGCGGGCGTTCGGTATGGCCTTGGCCACTTCTTGCCCGAGATGTGGCGGCAACACCACATCGTCGGCGAACCCGACGACGAGCACCGGCGTGCGGATCGCCGCGTAGGCGGGCAACCGGTTGCCGTCGGGGCCGATGTCGAGTTGGGTGCGCAGGCCCGGTGTCGGCTTGGTGGGCCACATGGTGAACATCTCGCTCCAGTCCCGCGCCGATACGTCGTTGTTGAGCGTCTTCGGCGAAAAGCTTTCCAGCATGCGCACTTTCGCATCGAACGTCGGCGGCAGCTGCACCCCGGAACGATCCAGGTCACGCTCGGCCTCGCGGAAGAAGTCGCGCGCACGATCGTGGCGACCGCGGGTGGCCAGCAGAACGGCCGAGTGCACCAGCTCAGGGCGGGCCAGCATCAGTTCCTGCGCGATGAACGATCCCATCGACACGCCGACGATGCGGACCGGCGCCGCATCGAGCTTCTCGATGAGCTCGGCGGTGTCGGCCACCATCTGGGCGGTGTCGAATCCCTCGGCGTTCTCGGTGGCGCCGATGCCGCGGTTGTCGAAGGTGATGCAGCGATAGCCCGCACGCTGGAACTCCGGCACCTGGTGCAGATGCCAGGTGCGGCCGGCGCCACCGCGGCCCGCGATGAAGAGCACCGGCTCACCCTTGCCTCGTTCGTCGTAAGCCAGGTTCACCCGGCCGACCTTACTGCCCCGATTCGGGTCCGATTCAGCGGCGGGCGCGCACCGCGTCGAGCGCGCGGTCCCACAGCAGCAGCGTGGTCGCCTTGAGTGCGGCGGGCTTCATGACGTCCTTCGACAGCATCGCCGTCGCGGCCGCCTTGGTCGCGGCGGACGCCTTGGACATGTGACCGGAATCGAACGGCGGCTGCGGGTCGTACTCGATGCCCAGTTGGATGGCCTTGGCCTTGGCTTCGCCCGCGATCTGGCCGGCCAGCCACATCGCCAGGTCGATGCCTGCCGAGACACCCGCCGCGGTCACGATCTGGTCCCCCGCGTTGACGATCCGCTCGTCGGCGACCGGCGTCACGCCCAGCGTCTTCAGAACCGGCAAGGCCATCCAGTGCGACGTCGCACGGCGGTCGCGCAGGATGCCCGCGGCGGCCAGCAGCACCGAACCGGAGCACACCGACGTCGTCCAGCTCGAGGTCTCATGGGCCTGGCGCAACCACGCGATGAGCTTCTCGTCGCGGGTGTGCTCGATGGTCGTCGGCCCGCCGGGCACCAGAATGAGGTCTGGAGAAGGCGTTTCGTCGAACGAGTGGGTGGCGCCGATGACCAGCACGCCGGAGTCCGCGGTGATCGGGCCGGGTTCATGCCACACGAACCGAACCTCGGCGTCGGGCAGGTAGTGCAGGATCTCGTAGGGCCCGATGAAGTCGAGCGCGGTGAAACCCGGGTACAAGACGATGGCGATCTGCATGGCTCCTCTTTCAGGCGAAGGTTTTTCGGTATTGGTCGGGTGAAATGCCAATCCGCCGAACGAAGTTGCGGCGCATGGTTTCCGCGGTGCCGAACCCACAGCGCATCGCGATGGCGGTCACGGTGTCATCGGTCTCTTCGAGTTGACGCCGGGCGGCGTCGGTGCGGATCCGCTCGACGTAGGCGCCCGGCGCCTCACCGACCTCATCGGTGAACACCCGGGTGAAGTGCCGCGGGCTCATGGCGGCGCGCCGCGCGAGTTCGGCGATGCTGTGCGCGCCGCCGGGTTGGGCCTCGATGGCCTCCTGCACATCGCGGATCGGTTCGCGTTTGGCGCGCGGCATCCACACCGGTGCGGCGAACTGCGTCTGCCCGCCCGGGCGCCGCAGATAGAGCACCAGCCAGCGCGCGACGGTCTGCGCGACGTCAGTGCCGAAGTCGTCCTCGACGAGCTTGAGCGCCAGATCGATGCCCGAGGTGACCCCCGCCGCCGTCCATACACTCTCCGAGCTGCGGACGAAGATCGGCTCGGGATCGACCACCACCGTGGGGAACTCCTCGGCCAGCCGCCCGGCCGAGGCCCAGTGGGTGGTGGCCGGGCATCCGTCGAGCAACCCGGCCTGGGCCGCGATGAAGGCGCCGGTGCACACCGTGACGACGCGACGGGCATTCGGCGCCGCGGTTCTGATCCAGTCGATGACGGCCGGATTGGCGCGGGCCGTGTCGGCGCCGACACCGCCCGGGATGACGATGGTGTCGATCGGCAGATTCGGGTCCGGTGGTGGTTGTGCGACGAATTCCAGTCCGGTGAGCGTCGCGACGGGCTGACCGTCGATCGATACCAGCGTGGCTGTGTACCCGTCGTCGACACGGCCCCGACTGGCCAGGTGCAGCGTCGCGCCGGTGAACACGTCGAAGGGCCCGACCAGGTCGAGCGCTTGTACGCCGGCGTAGCCGAGAATCACCACCGATCGCGTCATGACTTCAGTCTTGGCGATGTTGGGCATGTCGTCTATGCCATGGACCCCACAGATCAGGACATGACCGGCTTATCGGATCTTTTGGTGTCCAGGTGCACACCAGCCAACACGGCGGAGTCGGCCGCCCAGTCCTGAGCCACAGCACGAAACGCGTTGCTGCAGTGGAACGTCGCACCGCTAGCACGCGGTGCTGCACGCAAGACTAAAACCTGAATCCGTCCCAATCCGCGTTGTAGGACGGGACGCAAGTGTGCGCGCACGTCGACGGGGACCGACCGGGGCAGGGCCCCTGAGTTGCGGGCCACCGGGATGGCTAGCACCCAATACGAATACGGGTCCAGAACCCCCCAGGGCGTGTCGGTCGACCGGATGAATCTCGCAAACTTGCTGCGCAAACGCTTATTACATCGGGTATGAGTTCTACTCGGAGCCAACAGAAGGCACCACCGGGTCGGCGAACACGCGAAGGGCTAGACATGTTTGATCGCGTTCTGGGCACCGTGCGTCGGTCCAGAGGCTACTGGCGAGTCCTCGCTGCTCGGGCGAGCCGATTGGGAGTACGTGGCATGTGGAAGCAGCTTGCAGCAATATCGGTCGCGGCGATGGCGCTGGGCGCGCCGTGTCCCGTTGCGCAGGCCGACTCATATGACGACATGTATGTACAGCGGGTACACGACGCGGGCGTTAATGGCCCTGATTCGCAAATTATCTTTGCGGGTCACGAGGTCTGTAAGCAGGCGGCATCAGGTGCTTCCCAGGCCGACATGGCTAACGCGCTGCTAACCGGATCTACGAACGTCAACGGCACCAGCGCCATTACCCCAGACCAGGCTGCCGGGATGGTTCAATTCGCTATTCATGATTTGTGCCCACCCGGTGGTCACACCGATGGAGCGAGCCACTCATGTCAGGACCTTCTTGACGCCTGGTCGACGGTGGGCCAATTGCCAAACATTGGCGATACGGTCCTTGCAATGAGAAAGTTGCCCGGCCTTGGCGACGTTGAGGCGGGTCAGCTACTGGGATGCGGGATCGGCGGTAGCATCGGCGCTATTGGCAATCCAACCCCCGCAAACTGGAATGACGCGGGCACCGGCATATGTCGAGGCTTGGAAGCGCTCGTTCCGTGGGATGCAGCCCACAACTTCGTTTGCGGCACTCCCGCAGGCTAGTACTACGGCCGTAGATCGGGGTTGTTGATGTAGTGGTAGCGATCTGCGGCTTTGGTGGCTGTCGTGGGCTCGTTGTTGGTGGCGTCTGCGCCGGTATGACCAGTCGAGGACGTGGTCGCGACGGTGCACCAGCTATTAGGCCATCGGCGCGTCAAGCACTCCAAGAAACGTCCTGAGTGTCATTTTTGCTCTCATGTTCGATGGTCCGTGGGCACTACTGCTGTAGCTCGGGATGCACCATGCCACCGTCGCGGATTTCCCAGATCTTCTTACTGTTGACGTTGTCGAAATTGATCTTGTCCAGCGTCGCGGCGTCGTAGTCGACGTTCAGGATGACCGGGTTCGACGTGTTCCCGTAGTCGTCCTGCATCGGAAATCGGCCTTGCACAACGACGTTAAATGCCTGTGGATACGTCTCGTGTGCCCACTTGAGCATGTCGCCGGTATCGCATTAGGCGTTGCGGGCAATCATGCTCTTGGTGAATCCGTCGTGGATATTGAACTCGGCGAACACGACGTGACCGGTGGTGTCCGGCTCTGCGGGTGCCCTTGTCGTGTTCGTCGTTGCCGCCGGTCACGGTGCCGATGTTCCAGAAGAACACGAGCCCCCCGCCGACGATCCATGGCCATTTGCGCCGTTTCTTCGGAGCTGCTGAGGCGAATGAGCACAACTGTGGCGGATGTATTACAACTTCTTGAGCTTGCGGACCGCCTGAGCGAACAAGACGGTCGACAACAGCCCCTTACGCAGATTGCGTTGCAGTGGACCGATATTGGCGACGACGAGGTAGCGGACGCCGTTGTCGCGCCACTCCATGGCGCGGTCGACGATCTCGTCCGTCGTCCCGCACAGGTATATCGCGCGCAGCACCGACATCGGTACCTTCTTGATGTAGGACAACGCGGTCTGCTCGTCCCAATCCTGCGGCAGGATGTCTTGCGCGCCAGTGAAACCGACACCCAACGGATGTTCGGCTCCGTGCCGGGCATAGAACTCGTCCGACGCCAGCAGCGCACCGGCCCTGGTGACCTCCGAGTCCAGGGCCTCGTCGACATCGTCCGGGTTGCGCCCCGACACGATCATGGCCCACAGCGCAGGCGTGATCGCCATCGGGTCACGTCCGGCATCTGATGCGGCAGACCGGAGAGCATCGAGGCGCTGCGCGTATTCCTTCGGTGTGTGCGGGAACGCCGGGAAGTAACCGTCGGCGTAGCGTCCGACAGCCCGCAACATGCGGGGACCGTGCGCAGCGATCCAGATCGGCGGCCACTTTCCGCGGTACGCCGGCAGGTCGAAGATCGCGTTGCGCAACGGGAAGAAAGGCGAATCCCGGTTCACCAGTTCACCTTTGGAATCCCACAAGACTCGGATGGTGGCCATGGCCTCTTCGAACCGCGCCACCGGCTTCGACCACTCCACGCCGTAGGGCTCATTGCCCTCACGCTCACCGGTGCCGATACCGAGGATGAAGCGGCCGCGGGTGAGCAGGTTCATCGTCGCCGCGGCCTGCGCGGTGACCGCCGGGTTGCGACGCCCGGTGTCGGTCACCGAGACACCAAGCCGCAAGCGGGCCATCCGGTTGCGAGCCGCGAGATTGCCCAGCATGGTCCACGGCTCCAGATAGGCGTCCGCCGAGGGCAACACCTTTGCGCCCGAGGAAAACTTCGGCTGCCACAGCGTCCTGGGAAACAGCGCATTCAGGTGATCGGGCACCCAGAAGGAGTCGACGCCGCACGCGACCGCGCTGAGGTAATTGGCCCGCGTGAACGAGTCCACGCGAGGCCGCGAGGCAATCGCCGGATCCATGATGCCGACGCGAAATCCAGACATGGGTGACTCCTAGAGTTTCTTGAGCTTGCGGACGACGGAGTAGAACAGGCGCTGTGCCGCAAGCCCTTTGCGCAGGCTGGGCTGCAGAACAGTGCTGTTGAGCACGACGATGTAGCGAACCCCGCTGTCGCGCCACTGCGCCGCCCGATCCATGATCTCGGCCGGAGTCCCGATCAATCCCATCTCCCGCATGACACCCGTTGGGATGCCTTTGATGTGGGACAACACCGTTTCCTCGTCCCACTCCTGGGGCAAGACATCCTGTGCACCTGCGAACCCGACGCCCAATGGATGCTGCGCACCGTGGCGCGCGAAGAACTCGTCGGAGGCGAGCAGCGCACCGGCCCGCACGATCTCGGATTCGAGTACGTCGTCCACTTCAGCTCGGGTCGGCGCCGTGAAGACCGAGAGGGCCACCGCAGGCGTGATCGCCATCGGGTCACGACCGGCATCCGAAGCCGCCGACCGCACCACATCGAGGCGCTGGGCATACTCCTGCGGGGTGTGCGGAAACGCCGGGAAGTAGCCATCGGCGTAACGTCCGACGGTCCGCAACATCCGCGGACCGTGCGCGGCGATCCAGATCGGCGGCCACTTTCCGCGATACGCCGGCAGGTCGAAGATCGCATTGCGCAACGGGAAGAAAGGCGAATCCCGGTTCACCAGTTCACCTTTGGAATCCCACAGGACTCGGATGGTGGCCATGGCCTCTTCGAACCGCGCCACCGGCTTCGACCAGTCCACCCCGTAGGGCTCGTTGCCCTCACGCTCACCGGAGCCGACGCCCAAGATGAACCGCCCCCTGGTGAGCAGGTTCATCGTCGCGGCGCCCTGCGCGGTGACCGCCGGATTGCGTCGGCCGGAGTCGGTGACCCCGACACCCAGCCGCAGCCGACCGACCCGATTACGCGCCGCCAGGCTGCCGAGCATGGTCCACGGTTCCAGATAAGCGTCGGCGGACGGTAGGAGCTTCGCGCCGCCGCAGTACTTCGGCTGCCACAGCGCGCGCGGAAACAGACTGTTGAGGTGATCAGGCACCCAGAACGAGTCGATCCCGGTGGCAACAGCACTCAGATAGCTGGCCCGGGTGAAGCTGTCCGCCGCGGGGCGGGAAGCGACGGCCGGATCCAGAAGGCCCACACGCATGCCAGACATTGCACGAGTGTCAAACACCCGCACGAAGTTCCCTAGAGTAAGCGCCTACTCGAATAGCAGCGGATAGCAGGCCCGCACGCGGTCGATCCACCATTGCCGTCGCTCCGGGGCGGCAGCGAGCGCCGCGAGCCGATCCGGCTCCGGGACGACGGGGCCGACCGGCAGAAAACCGTGCACCGGCACCGCAGGCGCGACGACGTCCTCGACGAACAGGCCGCCGGTGCCCAACCCGCAGGCATGCCGCAACTCGGGCAACGCTGCGGCCGCCAGGAGCCCGCGGCCGATCCCGACCGCGGAATCCAGCGCGCTGGACACCACGATCGGGATGTCGATCTGTGCGGCGATGTCGAGCATCCGCGATACCCCGCCCAGCGGCGCCACCTTGAGCACCGCGACGTCGGCGGCCTTGGCCCGCACCACACGCAGTGGATCCTCGGCCTTGCGGATCGACTCGTCGGCGGCAATCGGCACGTCGATCAATGTGCGCAGCGATGCCAGCTCTTCGACTGTGGCACAAGGCTGTTCGAGATACTCCAGGTCACCGTCGGCGGTCAGCGCGGCGGCCGCGGAGACCGCCTCGGGAACCGACCAGCCCGCGTTGGCGTCGACCCGCACGATCGGCACACGTTCGCGTACGGCGTTGACGCGTGCGACGTCGTCGGCGAGGGACTGCCCGGCCTCGGCCACCTTGACCTTCGCGGTCCGCGCCCCGGGGAACCGGTCGAGCACCTCGGGGACCCGGGCCGCCTCGACCGCGGGGACGGTCGCGTTGATCGGCACCCGGTCCCGCACCACCGGCGGAGCCGGTCGGTAGGCGGCCTCGATGGCCGAGGCCAGCCAGGCCGCGGCCTCGGGCGGCCCGTATTCGACGAATGCGCCAAACTCGCCCCAGCCGGCCGGCCCGTCGATCAGCGCGAGCTCGCGGACGGTGATGCCGCGGAACCGGACCCGCATGGGCAGGGCGACCACGTACAGCCGCTCCAGCAGATCATCGAGTGAAGGCACGCTCACATGCTGCCTCACACAGTGGCGCGGTCGCGTCCCTCCCAGTGCGGCTTGCGCAAATCCTTCTTCATGATCTTGCCGGTGGGGTTGCGCGGCAGGGCCTCCATGAAGTCGACGGTCTTGGGGCACTTGTAGGCGGCCAACCGCTCACGTGCCCACGCGATCAGCTCGGACTCGGAGGCTTCGCCCTCGACAGCGACGACGGCCTTGACGGCTTCGCCCCATTTTTCGTCGGGCACGCCGAAGACCGCGACCTCGGTGACGGCGGGGTGCTCGGCCAGCACACGCTCGACCTCGATCGAGTAGATGTTCTCCCCGCCGGAGATGATCATGTCCTTGAGCCGGTCCTCGACGAACACGTATCCCTGTGAGTCGATGCGGCCGATGTCGCCGGTGCGGAACCAGCCGTCAGCCGTGACGGCCTCGGCGGTGGCCTCCGGCTTGTTGTGGTAACCCTTCATCAATTGCGGTGTGCGGAACCACAATTCACCCTGCGAGCCGGCGGGAACGTCTTCGAGGGTATCGGGGTCGACGACCCGCACCTCGGCCTGCGGGATGAGCTTGCCCGCGCTGATCATCCGCTCCTCGTTGCCGGAGCGGTGATCCTCGGGCATCAGCCGGGTGACCACGCCACACACTTCGGTCAGGCCGTACACCTGGATGAAGTCGGTATCGGGCCACGCCTGCAGCGCTTGGCGCAGCAGCGGCAACGGCATGGGCGACGCGCCGTAGGCATAGGTCTTGAGCCCACCGAACAACTGCACGGCTTCCGGCCCGGTGTCGAGCACCTTGGCCAGCACCGCAGGCACCAGGAAGGTTCGATTGGCGCCGGCCAGGATGCCGCCGGCCAGCGCGACGCCGTCGACGTCGCGGGTCATGTAGCTGGGGATGCCGTTGTGCAGCCCGTACTGCATGTACGACGTCCCGCCGACGTGGAACAGGGGCATCGCCACGAGGTTCTTGTCGTCCGGCTCGGCGACCCAGCTGTCGAATGCGTTGATGGTGTGGGCTATGACGTTGGCCTGGGTCAACGCGACGCCCTTGGGCCGGCCCGTGGTGCCCGAGGAGTACATGATGATGCATACGTCGTCGCTCTGGACATCCGCGGCGCGGCCGTGCGGGATCGCCGCGGCCAGCATCGCCTCATACTCGTCGTCACCCTCCGGTTTGACCTCGATGATTTCGCCGACACCCGGCAGCTTGTCCCGAATCGCCTCGACACCCGGCTTCAACTCGGCCCCGACGAACAGCACCTTGGCCCCGGAATCGTTGAGGACATAGTCCATTTCGTCGGCGGCGAGCCGGAAGTTGATGATGGCGGTGGCCGCGCCCAGCGACGCCGCGGCGAGCATCACCTCGGCACACGCCGGATGGTTCTTGTCCAGGAACGCGACGACGTCGCCGCGCTTGATGCCCCTGGCGCTCAGCGCGCCGGCAGCCCGGCGGATGCGGTCGTACCACTGCGACCACGTCCATGTCCGGCTCAGATAGGTGATGGCCTCTTCGTCGGGTTTGGTCGCCGCCCAGTGCGCCACCCGCTCGTCGAGAAAGTTCGGTGTCGGCAAATCAGACATGAGGTGAGCGTGCCATGGCGCGCCGACCGTCAACCGGCTTTCGGGTAAACCTGGCGGCCGGCCAGGTAGGTGGCCCGTACCTCCAGGTCGGCGACGGCTTCGGCCGGTACGGTCAGCGGGTTGGCCGACACCACCACCAGGTCCGCGTACTTGCCGACCTCCAGAGATCCGATCACGTTGTCGGCGAACAATTGCCACGCCGCGTCGATGGTCTGCGCCCGGATCCCCTGCTCGACCGTCAGCCGTTCCTCGGGGCCGAGCACGCGACCGCTCGGCGCGGTCCGGGTGGCCGCGACGCTGATGTTGCGCAGCGGCTCCTCCGGTGTCACCGGCGGATCGTTGTGCAGTGAGATCCGCATGCCGGTGGCAACAGCCGAACCGCACGGCATCCACGTCTCGCCGCGCTCCGGCCCGAACAACCCGTCGACGATCACGTCACCCCAGTAGTGCAGCTGGTCGACGAAGATGCTGGCCGTCACACCCAGATCGTGGGCGCGCTGCAATTGGGCGGGGGTGATGGCGCCGACGTGTTCGAGCCGCAGCCGGTGGTCGTCGCGCGGGTGTGCCCGTAGCGCGTCTTTGTACACGTCGAGGATCGTGTCCACGCCCCGGTCTCCGTGCACATGGCAGGACATCTGCCAGCCCTTGGGATAGAAGGTGCCGACGATCTCGGCGAGTTGCTCTTTCGTGTAGTTGGCGTGCCCGCAGGATCCCGGCACCACGCCGATGGTCCGGGTGGCGTCGGTGTCCAGGTACGGGAAGGTCAGGTCGATGTTGCCGATCCACGGTGATCCGTCGACCCAGATCTTGATCCCCACCTGACGCACCAGGTCGTCCCCGTCGAACGGGCTGGCGTCCGTGTGCAATTCGGCAGTCGACATCTCATAGGTGCGCAGCCGCACGGTCAGCTGATCGTGCATACCGGCGAGCAGCGGCCGGAACATCGGGTCGAATGCCATCTCCGAGCAGGTCGTCAGGCCGGCCCGGTTGAGCCGGGCGCATTCGGCCAGCAGCATCGCCGGATAGTCCTGCGGGTGGATGGCGCCGCCCAGCAGCGGGAACACCGCGGCAGATTCCTCAGCGGTACCGTCCAAATCCCCTGCGGCGTCGCGTCCGTACTTCGCACCCTTGGGATCGGGGGTGTGCCGCGTCAGGCCTGCGGCTTGTGCCGCGGCGGTGTTGAAATACGCCTTGTGCCCGGAGTTGTGCATGATGACCAGCGGGGTCTCCGCCAGGCCATCGAGCCAGGCCAGCGTCGGTTCAGGTAAGCCCTTCTGCAGCAACGGATCCCAGCCGTTGAGGTAGGCGCCCTCAGCCCCTCTCCTGGCGACCTCGGCGTGGATGGCGGCCACCACATCGGCGGCGTCGGGCAAGGTGACGGGACGGATGTCGACCATCCGGTCCGACAGCGCCACCGCCTCCATCAACGGATGCCCGTGCGCCTCAACGAAGCCCGGCAACACGCAGCCGTCGACCTCACGGACATCGGTGTCGGCGCCCACCCAGGGCTGTACGTCGGTACGGGTGCCGACCGCCACGATCCGGCCGTCACGCACGGCAAGCGCCTCTGCGGTCGGTTGGGCGGGGTCGACGGTCAGGATGTTCCCGACGATGACAAGGTCGGCGGACTGCGTCGGGCTGGCCATAGCGTGGATGCTAGGCGGTCGAAAAAAACTTTCGAGAACTTTCGCCGGCTGTGTCGATTCCGGGGGTTGCCGTTCGACGTATGTGCGAGGGCACGATAAACGGGCCCCTTCCCTACTCCAGAAGGAGACGACAATGTCGCGCTACATGCTGATCATGCGGTCCACCCCCGAAGCCGAGGCCGCAATGGCAGAGCTCAACATCGACTTCAACGAGATCATCGCCGCGATGGGCCGCTACAACGAGGAGCTCATCAAGGCCGGTGTGCTGCTGGCCGGCGAGGGCCTGACCGGACCCGAAGAGGGTTTCGTCGTCGATTTCGACGCCGACCCGCCGGTGGTCACCGACGGCCCGTACGCCGAGGCCAAGGAACTGTTCAACGGGTTCTGGATCCTCGACGTGTCCTCGAAGGAAGAGGCACGGCAGTGGGCCGTGAAGTGCCCGCTGGGCAAGGGCGTCAGGCTCGAGGTGCGCCGGGTCCACGAGACCGACGAGTTCCCGCAGGACAACGAGTGGGTGCAGAAGGAAATCCAATGGAAGGCCGATCTCGCCGAGAAGCTGGCCGTCGAGGCACGTAAGGCCGCCAACCGCTGACGACGGTCCCGCGGTCCCCGGCGGGTGCATTCACCGCCGGGGACAGGACGTCACACCCTGCAGGGTCCGCCCAGTTCGGCCGCGTGCGGCATCAGCGGCAACGGCCGCTGGTGCGCGGCGTCGGTCGGCACGAACAACAGACTGTGGGTATCGAATCTGCACTGCGCGGCGGCCGGCGCGGGCTCCGCCGAACCGACCACACTGAAGGCGGCCGCCGTGAGGGCACCGAAGACGACCAGCAACGCGGTCGTGCGTGGCATGAGCACCGGATAGGTGAATGGGTGTGCCATGACAAACCTCCTCCAATCGCCTGTCACCGATGTCGGATAACTGGCACATTACGAGGATTCACCTGCGCAAACGCGCGTAGTGCACTACCTCAATCGACAGATTCGCCCATCTCTCTCGGAGATTTCTGGAACACGTTCTAGTCTGGACGACATGAGTGACCTGCTGCGCCATCCCCTGCACTCCGGCCACCTGACCGTCGGCGCCCTCAAGCGCAACAAGGACAAGCCGGTCCTGTTCCTCGGCGACACCACCTTGACCGGTGGCCAACTCGCCGACCGCATCAGCCAGTACATCCAGGCGTTCGAGGCGCTCGGCGCGGGCACGGGCGCGGCGGTCGGGCTGTTGTCGCTGAACCGGCCCGAGGTGCTCATGATCATCGGCGCCGGCCAGACCCAGGGTTACCGGCGCACCGCGCTGCATCCGCTGGGATCCCTCGACGACCACGCATACGTGCTGGCAGATGCCGAGGTGACATCGCTGATCATCGACCCGACCCCGGCGTTCGTCGAGCGGGCCCAAGGCCTGCTGGACAAGGTGCCCAGCCTCAAGCAGGTGCTGACCATCGGCCCGGTGCCCGCCGAGCTGGAGGGCGTGGCCGTCGACCTGGCCGCCGAGGCCGCGAAATACAGCCCGCAGCCGCTGGTCGCCGCCGATCTGGCACCCGACCACATCGGCGGCCTCACCTACACCGGCGGCACCACCGGCAAGCCCAAGGGCGTCATCGGCACGGTGCAGTCCATCACCACGATGACGACGATCCAGCTCGCCGAGTGGGAATGGCCGGAGAACCCGCGCTTTCTGATGTGCACGCCGCTGTCGCATGCCGGCGCCGCGTTCTTCGTCCCGACCATCGTCAAGGGCGGTGAGCTGATCGTCCTGACGAAGTTCGACCCGGCCGAGGTACTGCGGGTGATCGAGGAGCAGAAGATCACCGCGACCATGCTGGTGCCGTCGATGATCTACGCGCTGATGGACCATCCGGATTCGCACACCCGCGACCTGTCGTCGCTGCAGACCGTCTACTACGGCGCCTCGGCGATGAACCCGGTGCGCCTGGCCGAGGCCATCCGGCGGTTCGGCCCGATCTTCGCGCAGTACTACGGGCAATCCGAGGCGCCGATGGTGATCACCTACCTGTCGAAGAAGGACCACGACGAGAAGCGGCTCACCTCGTGCGGACGGCCCACCCTCTTCGCGCGGACCGCGCTGCTGGACTCCGAGGGCAACCGGGTGCCCCAGGGCGAGGTCGGCGAGATCTGCGTGTCCGGGCCGCTGCTGTCGGGCGGGTACTGGAAGTTGCCGGAGGCCACCGCGGAGACGTTCCGCGACGGCTGGATGCACACCGGCGACCTGGCCCGCGAAGACGAGGACGGGTTCTGGTACATCGTCGACCGGACCAAGGACATGATCGTCACCGGAGGCTTCAACGTGTTCCCCCGCGAGGTGGAAGACGTTGTGGCCGAACATCCCTCGGTGGCCCAGGTGTGCGTGATCGGTACCCCCGACGAGAAGTGGGGCGAGGCGGTGACGGCCGTGGTGGTACTGCGTCCGGACGCCGCTTCCGATGAAGCCGCCGTGGCGAAGATGACCGCCGAGATCCAGGCCGCAGTCAAGGAACGCAAGGGTTCGGTGCAGTCACCCAAGCAGGTGATCGTGGTGGACTCCGTGCCGGTGACGGCGCTGGGCAAGCCCGACAAGAAGGCGGTGCGCGCCCAGTTCTGGGCAGGCGCGGAGCGGTCGGTCGGCTGAGTCTCTCCCGCGAGCAGTCGCAGACTCGCACGTTCGCGGGCCTGTGAGTGCAAGTCTGCGTCTGCTCGGCAGAATGGGGAGGTGGCTGAGGACCTGCGGGACACCGTCGACGCGGTGTGGCGCATGGAGGCCGCCAAGATCGTCGCGACGCTGACCCGCGCGATCGGCGATGTCGGCCTGGCCGAGGACATGGCGGCCGACGCCATGGTCGACGCGTTGACACAGTGGCCGCAGACGGGTGTGCCACGCAACCCCGGCGCCTGGCTGACGACGGTGGCCAAACGCAAGGCGATCGACCACTTCCGCCGCCAGGACAACCTGGACACCAAGTACACCGTGCTGGCCCGTGAACTCGCCGACCACGTCGACGAAGCATGGGACCCCGACCGTATCGACGACGACGTGCTGCGGCTGATCTTCATCGCGGCGCATCCCGTGCTGTCGCGGGAGGCGCAGATCGCGCTGACCCTGCGGGTGGTCGGCGGCCTGAGCACCGAGGAGATCGCCAAGGCCTTTCTGACGTCGAAAGCGACCATGGCGGCGCGGATCACCCGCGCCAAGAAGGCCCTTGCCGGCGTGCCCTTCGAAGTGCCCGACCGCGCGGAGTTCGGCACGCGGCTGGCCGCCGTGCTCGGCGTGATCTACCTGGTTTTCAACGAGGGTTACGCGGCGTCCACGGGTCAGCGCTGGATCCGCGACGAATTGTGCAGTGAGGCACTGCGCCTGGGCCGCGTACTGGCCGCGCTCACGCCCGATGAGCCCGAAGTGCACGGACTGGTGGCGCTGATGGAATTCCAATCGTCGCGGTTCGCCGCCCGCACCGACGCCGACGGTAACCCCGTGCTACTGGAAGACCAGGACCGCACCCGCTGGGACCGCGCCCAGATCCACCGCGGCGTCGACCGCCTCGAGCGCGCCAAAGAACTTGCGCAGCAACGTGGTTGGGGACCATACGCCCTACAGGCCGCACTCGCCGAATGCCACGCCGTCGCTCCCACGGCCGCCGACACCGACTGGGCCCGCATCGTATCGATCTACGAGGCGCTGCTGCAGATCACACCGTCGCCCGTGGTGGAACTGAACCGGGCGGTGGCACTGGCGATGCGCGACGGACCCGCCGACGCACTGCCGATCGTCGACGGCATCACGGGGCTGGACGACTCGTACCTGCTGCCGAGTGTGCGCGGAGAACTACTGTCGAGGCTGGGCCGCAATGCCGAGGCCGCAACCGAATTCGAACGGGCAGCGGCCATGACGGCCAACGAACGGGAACGCGCGGTGCTGTTGGAGAAGGTCAAGTCGGAGCGCGGCGCCTAGCCTCTGTCAGACTTCAGATGTGTGGTGCCCGACATGACCCGGCCGCTCCCGCACTCCGAGTTCGTCCGAAAGATGCCCGAGCAGAGCTTTGAGCGTGCTCGCGAGTTGCTCCCGCTGACCACGGGAAAGCCCTTGGAGCAGCTCACATTCGCGAGCCAGCACGGCCGCCACGAGCTCGTCGGCGGTCTCGTGGCCCCGCTCGGTCAGTTCGACGTCGACAGCTCGGGAGTCGAGTCGGCCCGCGCGTCTGACGAGTCCCTGCTTCTCGGCCCGGTCCACGCGTTGCGTTATTGCACCGGCAGTGATGAGTGAGGCGGCGGCCAGCTCCCGCGTCGTCATGCGGTAGGGCCTGCCGTGGCGTCGCAGGGTCGAGAGGAGGTCGAGGGTGGCCATATCGGCATCACGGGCGCGCAGCAGCCGGGCCCGATCATCGCCGAGCAGCTTTGCGATCTGCCAGACCCGCGTGACGATGCCGATGGATTCCACCGAGACATGGGGTAATTCGCGCCGCCATGCCGCCGCGATGGCATCGACCGGGTCGTCCGATGTTGACTCGTCCACGTGCACTCCTGCTACCTTTGTTTAGGTCTAAACATACAGGAGGTCCGACATGCGGACAGTAGTTGTCACCGGCGGGGGTACCGGGATCGGCCGAGCGGTCGCCGCTCGATTCGCCGCAGACGGCGCGGACGTGGTCATCACAGGCCGGCGGATCGACGTTCTCCACAAGGCCGCGGAAGACATCGAGGGCTCTGTACGCGCCATCGTGCTCGATGGCACCGACCCGCTGCGCACCGCGACAGTTGCCGAAGAGATCGGCGCGGTGGATGTGCTGGTGAACAACGCCGGAGGCAACACGGATTTCGACCGGGACGCGCCGATCGATCTAACCGACGTAGCCGAGGCGTGGCGGCAGAACCTGGACAACAACCTCATCAGCGCAGTGCTCATGACGACGGCGCTGCTCCCCAGAATGCCGGCCGGCTCCACCATCATCACCATCGGCTCGATCGCTGCCGACAAGGGCGCCGGTTCCTACGGAGCTGCCAAAGCTGCTGTCGCATCATGGAATATCGACTTGGCACGACAGATCGGCGATCGCGGTATCACTGCGAACGTCGTGTCACCCGGTTACATCGCCGATACCGAGTTCTTCCGGGACAAGCTCACCGACGATCGTCGGACCTCGCTCGTGGACGCCGCGATGACCAAGCGCGCCGGCTCACCGTCCGACATCGCCGCCACCGTCGCATTTCTCGCCTCGTCTGGCGCACGCCAGATCACCGGCCAGACAGTGGCAGTGAACGGAGGCGAATGGCCCAGCCGCTGACCGACGTGCGACGCCAGAATATTCAGGTGCCCCGAACAGTTCCGGTGCGGTACACAGAAGCATGTGACTGAACTGACCCTGCGCACAACCACCGACGATGACGACTTCCGAGAGTTCATGTCAACGTCGTATGGGGTGTTCTTGCAAGACCCGCGGATGGACGAGATCGATCTGATCCGCAAGTTCACCGACCTCGACCGGATGTTCGGATTTCACGACGGGAAGCGGTGGGCGTCGACGGCCGGGGCGTTTTCGCGCGAGGTGGTCCTTCCCGGAGACGTGACCGCGCCGGTGGCCGCCGTCACGGTGGTCACCGTATCGCCCAGCCACCGCCGCCGCGGTCTGTTGACGGCAATGATGCGTCATCAGCTCGACGACATCCGATCCCGCGGCGAGGCGCTGGCGATCTTGTTCGCGTCAGAAGCGTTGATCTACGGGCGTTTTGGCTATGGCATGGCGTGCTCCCACGCCACGTTGAAGGGGCAGGTGCGCGAGCTCGCGTTCCGCCCGGACGTCGACCTCGGCGACGGCTCGGTGACAGCAGTCGATGCCGAGACACTGCTGAGCTGCGCTCCGGCGATTTACGACCAGGCGACCGCGCAGAAGCCCGGCCAGATGGCCCGAACGGGTCCCTGGTGGGAGTCCTGGATCCACGACAACGAGGAGCGTCAAAAGGACTCCGGCAAGATCCGCTTCGCGGTGCACCACGACGCCGACGGCACCGTCAGCGGATTCGCCATCTACCGCCCCAAGTCGCATTGGGCGGACACCGGACAGCCCGCGGCCGAATTGCACGTACAGGAGGTCCGGGCCACCCATCCCCGCGCGTACGCGCGGCTCTGGCGGTACCTGTTGGACATGGATCTGGTGCGCAGCGTCACCTGCTACGGGGCCGCTGTCGACGAGCCGCTGCGCTACCTGGTGGCCGACCAGCGCGCCTTGCAGTGCGATGTGAGCGACGGGATCTACGTGCGGTTGGTAGACGTGGCCCGCGCGTTGACGTTGCGCCATTACGCCGCGCCGATCGATGTCGTCTTGGAGGTGACCGACGAGTTCTGCCCCTGGAACACCGGACGGTACCGGCTGCGTGGCGGCCCCGACGGCGCCGATTGCGAAACCACCACGGCGGCAGCCGATATCGCCATCACCGCCCGCGATCTCGGGGCGATCTACCTGGGTGGGGTCAGCCTGCAGGCCTTGACCGCCGCCGGATTGGCCGTCGAACTCACTGCGGGTTCGGTGCATCGGGCCGCGGTCGGCTTCGGCTGGCCGACGGCTCCGAGCGTTCCCGACGACTTCTAGCGCCGCCTGGCACGATGGTTGCCATGGTGCATGCGGTGATGTTCGACTTTTCGGGGACCCTGTTCCGCCTCGAGGAGGACGAGAGTTGGTTCGCTGGGATGGCCGTCGACGAGCAGGAGGTCGACGGCCATGTGCAGGCCGAGTTGATGCGTCGGCTCACCGCGCCCACGGGCCGTTCGGTGGAGATGTCCGACGAGCAGTACCACGCATGGGTGAACCGCGACCTGGCCCCGCACCTGCACCGCGAGGCTTACCTGCACGTGCTGCGCGAGTCGGGGCTGGCCGATCACCACGCCGAGTCGCTGTATGACCGGGTGATCGACCCGGCCAGTTGGACGGCATACCCCGATACCACCGATGTCCTCAAAGGTCTTAAAGCACAAGGCATCCGGACGGCGGTGGTGTCCAACATCGCGTTCGACGTGCGGCCGGCGTTCGCCGCAGCCGGCGCCGACGCCTACGTCGACGAGTTCGTGCTGTCCTTCGAGGTGGGCGCCGTCAAGCCCGACGCTGCGATCTTCTCCGCCGCTCTGGACAAGCTCGGAGTGGCCCCGACCGACGCGCTGATGGTCGGTGACAGCGAAGAAGCCGACGGCGGCGCGCGGGCACTGGGGTGCGAGTTCGCGCTGGTCGATCCCTTGCCGACCGCCGAGCGGCCCGACGGGCTGCGTCGCGCCCTGACCCGCTACGGGATCCCCACCTAGCCGGCACCGCCACCGTGTTCGTGGCGTTGGAGATCGCGATCAGGAATGCGACGGAACGCTGCCATGAGCGGCACGGCACCCGCGATTTTCTGGCCGAGATTGTCCTAGGGCTCGGGGTCCGGTTTTTGTCGGTGGCCTTCGCCATAATGGTGGCATGTCCTCGCAGCCAACACCTTTCACTGATGACGGGGTGAGCCCTGCGCAGCGTCTGGAGGTGTTGATCGACGAATTGTCGGAGTTGTGCGGGCAGCGCAACGCGATCGACGGACGCATCGTCGACATCGT
>NZ_MVHF01000072.1 GCF_002086485.1 Mycobacterium aquaticum
AACGGGGTCCACACCGCCGAATTCGTCACCCCCACCGGCGCGCACTACCGCTCGACCGCCCCGCCACCCCCGGGCCCTGTCGAACTCTACGAAAGCGCGACCGAACTACACGTCGCGATCACACTCGCACGCTGCGCTCGCGCGGCCTAACCGCCTACCTGTGGTAGCTCGTCCGCGGCGATCTCGCAGGGCGTCTTGCCTGCGGGTGCCGCCACCGGCTCGGCCGGCGAAACCGGCACCGCGGGCGGCGCGACAGTGGGCGCCGGCGTCTGCGGTGCAACGGGTTCGGCGGGCTCCGCGGGGTCGACGGTGCCGGCAGCCTCGGTTGCGGTGTCGTCGGGCACTGCCGCCGCGTCCTCTTCGGGCGTCTCGCTCTCAGCTTCGGTTTCAGCGTCGTCAGCGTCAGCGTCCGCGTCGTCGTCGTCAGCTTCGGAATCGTCCGCGGCTCCTCCCGGGTCTTCCTCGTCAGGGTCGTCGGATGCGTCCTCATGGTCGACCACGTCTGAGGCGTCCGGATTGTCGAGCTCGTCGGAGAGCGCAGTGTCGGTCGCGGGCCCGGATGCTCCGTCCGCCGACGATCCGATCAATCCACCGAACAGGTCGGCCAATTGTTGACCGATGCCGGACAAACCCGATCCGAGGCCCGTCAACCCTGCTCCCGGCAGTCCACCGCCGGACGGCCCACCCCACGCCGCAGCCGGGTCCAACGCAGCCGCATCGAACGCAGCCGGACTGGTGGCAGCCGCGGCCGGTTCGGCACCCGGAGGTGGGAGATATGGTGCAGGAGAAGCACTCTGAGGCTCGATGAACGGCGCGCTGACGGGAGCTGCCCAGGGCATCTGCTCCGCATGTCCGGATGGCACGAAACCTGCGAGAATCGTGCCGGTGCTGCCGACGGGCGGATCGGCCGGAACAGCAGAGGGCGGGCGCGGCGTCCACGATGGTCCTAGATCGCCGGGGATCTCGAAGACCGGGACCGGCGTATCGGTGAGTGCGGTGATCGCGGATGCGTACGCATCGGATACCGCGGTATGAGCCGAGCGCATCGCGGACACCCACTCCACCCCAATGTCGTTGTCCACGAACGGTCTCACCTGCGCATCGATCAGTTCGCTCGCTGTGTCACGATCCCCCAGACCGGTGCGCACCGTGCGGGCCGCGGCCAACCAGGCCTCACGCTGCGTGGCACAGCGCTCTGCGATCCGCTCGGTGACCGCGACCTTGCCATCGACGGCCCGCCACAGTTGGTCGCGCAGCCACGCGACGGTGTCGGCGGCTCTGCGCACCGCGGCGACAGCCTGCTGAGCTGTGCCGCCGTGGCGGCCGAGAAAATCCCGCGCCGCCTGCGCCCCACGCCCCTGCCATGCCTGCGCGAGTGCGCTGAGCTGATCGTCCTGCAGCCGCAGCGCCCGCTCGGCGGAACCCGCGGCCGCGGCCAGCCCCGCACCGTCGGCGTCGAGCACCCGCAGATCCAGGCCGTCCTCGCCGGCGTACCAGTCCCGCACCTGCCCCATGTGTGTGGTGAGGTCCGGATGCCGGTAGCCCAAAAGCTCACAGGCCCAAACGAATTCGGCGAAGTCCTCGACGAAGGCCTGCCCTTGGTCCAAACGTGCTGCGACATCACCGATTTGGGACACGGCTCAGCCCACCCGGGCAGCTGCGCCGACATCGGCAGCGACATAGCGATCGGTGGTGCTGCGCAGTACCGCAGCCACCTCGCCTGCCGCGCGGGCCCATTGCCGCAGTGGTGCGATCCGGTCGTCGAGCGCGGTCCGCAGCGCTTCACCCGACGCGGAGTGGTCCCGACCAGCCGTGGCGCCGTCGAACCGCAGTCGCACCCCGACACACGACTCGATGATCTCGGCGGCGGCGTCGTATTGACGTGCCGCATCCAGCAGTGCCCCGACGTCGACGTGGGCCGCGTCAACTTCTCCCATGCCCGGTTTAGACGCAGCGGGACGCGCAGCGGTTCCCTTAGTTCTGTGCGCTCACCGATTCGGCCACGCGGACGGCGAGCCGGCGGGCAGTGTCCTCGTCGGCAGCTTCCACCATCACTCGGACCACCTGCTCAGTACCGGACGGCCGCAACAGGATTCGTCCGGTCTGCCCCAGCTGAGCCTCGGCCTCGGCGACCGCGGATTGCACCGAAGGCGACTGAGCCACCGTCGCCTTGTCCGCGACCTGGACGTTGATCAGCACCTGAGGCAGCGTGCGCATCGGCTGCGCCAACTGGGCCAAGCTCGACCCGGTCTGCGCCATCCGCGACATCAGCCGCAGACCCGTGACGATGCCGTCACCGGTGGTGCCGAAGCTGCCGATCACGATGTGCCCCGACTGCTCACCGCCGAGGGAGAATTCGCCGGCCCGCAGCTCTTCGAGCACGTAGCGGTCGCCGACGCTGGTGGTCCGCACGTCGATGCCGGCAGCCCGCATGGCCAGATGCAGCCCCAGATTGCTCATCACCGTGGTGACCAGCGTGTTGGACGCCAACTCATTGGCCTCCTGCATCGCCAGCGCGAGCACCACCATGATGGCGTCGCCGTCGATCACCCGGCCTTCGGCGTCGACCGCCAGACAACGGTCGGCGTCGCCGTCGTGCGCGAGGCCCAGATCGGCGCCGTACTCACGGACCGCCGCCTGCAACACGTCGAGGTGGGTGGACCCGCAGCCGTCGTTGATGTTGAGCCCGTTGGGTGCGGCGTTGATCGCGATGACATTGGCGCCCGCAGCCCGGTAGGCCAACGGCGCCGCCGCCGACGCGGCGCCGTGCGCGCAGTCGACCACCACGGTCAGCCCGTCGAGCCTGGTGGTGACCGCCTTGCCGGCATGGCGCAGATAACGGTCCAGGGCGTCCTCGGCGTCCTGCACCCGGCCGATCCCGGCACCGGTCGGCCGCATCCCGGGCCCGGAGTTGACCAGTTCCTCGATGCGGTCCTCGGTGGCGTCGTCCAGCTTGTGCCCACCCGGACCGAAGATCTTGATGCCGTTGTCGGGCATCGGGTTGTGCGACGCCGAGATCATCACGCCGAAATCGGCGTCGTATGCCCCGGTCAGATACGCCACGGCCGGCGTCGGTAACACACCGACGCGCAGCGCATCGAATCCTTCACTGGTCAGCCCGGCAATCACCGCGGCCTCCAGCATCTCGCCGCTCGCCCGCGGGTCACGGCCCACGACCGCGACACGGCGGCGTGCCCCACCTGCAGAACCCAACCTACGAGCGGCCGCAGAGCCCAGCGCCAGCGCCAGCTCGGCCGTCAGATCGCGATTGGCGACTCCGCGCACCCCATCGGTGCCGAACAGTCGACCCATACCCACAAATTTCTCATAAGAAGGGCATAAAGAGCCAACTGAGGTCCCCCGCAGCCATGCCGCCGCCGAATCGGGATCCCCTCGAGATCCGGCGGGTGCGCCGCCCACACCTCAATGCGGATGCGGGCGGCGCGGGCAGCTGGCTACTGCGCCGGAGCGTGCGTCGCCGTCGGCACGGGCAACGGGGTCGACGTCGGGGTCGTCGACTTCGTGCTGGGCGCGGTGGTCGGGGCGGACTGGGTCCCCTCCGCGTTGCTGGAGTCGTTCTGCCGCAGGTCGACCGCACCCAGGCTGCTGTTACACACATTCTGGTCGCCGCCATTGGCGTCGACGGCCTCGACCGCAGGAGTCACCTGCCCGACGTCGCGATTGCACACACTGCCGACGATCTGCGCGGCCGTCGCGACAGGAACGTTGTGCAGCGTGCCCGCGGTGCCGACGACGACGTCGACCTGTCCGTCGCCGCGCGGCTCGGCGTTGGCCAGACCCAAGCCAACCGACGCCAACAACGCACCACCCAAGGCGGTACCAACCGTCACACGCTTCATCGTGCTCTTCATCAACCAGTCCTTTCAGTCAGGAAGCGACCCGGTCCCCCATCGAGCTGACTGACCCGTACCGGCGGGCAGATTCGGCCTGCCCAGACGCAATATCTGCGCCCCGCTCGGCAACCAGGGTTTTCCATTTTCCGACCCAATGTCAAAGCGAATGCGCGAAACACTAAGCCATTAGGCGGGCTATCGGATTAACTCGATTTGCACGAATGCAAATGTAAATGCACATGAGCTGGTGAATTACAAATAAGAGCCGATGGTGGGATGATTACTGATATCGCCAGACTGGGATAAATAAGAAAAACCGCCGAGCGTGGAGATTCCACGCCCGGCGGTTTGACGGCGAAACAGATCAGCGCTTGCTGTACTGAGGAGCCTTACGGGCCTTCTTGAGGCCGTACTTCTTGCGCTCGATGGCACGCGGGTCACGCGTCAGGAAGCCGGCCCGCTTCAGTGCAGGCCGGTCCTCCGGCTGCACCAGGATCAGCGCCCGGGCGATGGCCAGACGCAGCGCGCCTGCCTGACCGGACGGGCCGCCACCATCGAGGTGGGCGTAGACGTCGAAGCTCTCCAGCCGGTCAACGGTGACCAACGGGGCCTTGATCAGCTGCTGGTGGACCTTGTTCGGGAAGTAGGCCTCCAGGCTGCGGCCGTCCAGGTGGAACTGGCCGGTACCGGGCACCAGGCGCACCCGGACCACAGCCTCCTTGCGGCGGCCGACGGTCTGGATCGGGCGGTCGATGATGACCGGCTCGCGGTGCTCGACGACCTCTTCGACGGCCTCCGTCACAACGTCGGCCACGGCCTCGGTCTCATTCACTTCGGTCACTGGGCCACCTGCTTGATCTCGAACGGAACCGGCTGCTGCGCGGCGTGCGGATGCTCCGGACCGGCGTAGACCTTCAGTTTCTTCTGGATCTGCCGGCTGAGCTTGTTGTGCGGCAGCATGCCGACGATCGCGTTCTCGACGACGCGGGTCGGGTGCTTCTGCAGCAGCTCGCCGATGGTGCGCTTACGCAGACCACCGGGGTAACCCGAATGGCGGTAAGCGAACTTCTTGGTGAGCTTGTCGCCGCTGACGGCGATCTTGTCGGCGTTGATGACGATGACGAAATCGCCACCGTCCACGTTGGGCGTGAATGTCGGCTTATGCTTGCCGCGGAGCAGTTTGGCTGCTTCGACGGCGAGCCGGCCGAGCACCACGTCGGTGGCGTCGATGACGTACCACGACCGCGTGGTGTCACCCGCCTTCGGCGTGTATGTAGGCACAGCGCTTACCTCTCTCGTATCGGGTTGCCCCGTTGTGGTTGTCGGTCCGGCGGATGCATATCGGTGTTCCCGGCGACCGACGTCGACCCGGGACCCGCTTGCCCGTGAGGGCAGCACACGCCAACGGAGCAGCCTACCGTGCACTGTCGGCGCAGGTCAAAACGCCGATTCGCGAGACGCCCCACTCCGGGCGCCACCCGAAAAGCAAATGCTCAACGGTCTCGAAGGTAATTCACAAGAAAGACCTGCCCGAATTCCCAGATTACCGGCGTGCACTCAATCCACCTGCTCTAGAACCAGGGGGTTCAGATCATGGCTGCCGAGAAGAAGATCAGCGTCAGAGCACTCGCCGCCGTGGTAGGTGGTGGCGCAGTGTTGGCATTGGGCTGGCTGGGCGTCGCATCGGGCGGATCGGGCACGTCGTTGGCCGTACACCTACCGCCGCCTCCCCCCACCGTGACGTCACCGGCCATGCAGATCGGTGCGACGACCACCACTCTGGCGCCCGCCACCCAGCCGCTGGTCGCCAAGGCAAAACCGAACATCAAGGGTCCGGCCGCGCTGCCGTCCGAAGAGGCCGGACTGCCCTGAGTCGGGCCTAACCCGCAGGCGCCGCCGGCGTGGGCGTGGTGGAGGCCTTGGCCGCCGCAGCCGCGGCGCGGCCCTCAGGGCTGCCCAGCGAGTTGCCGGGGGCCTTGGCCGACGCCACGGCGGCATCGCAGTTGAGCGACACCAACGTCTGATTGACGGCCGAGCCGCTCGAGTTCGGCGCCGGCTGCTCGGTGTGATCGACCTGGTTGGTGACGACGCAGTCCGACCACGCCAGGCGGTCACCGACGGTGGTTCGGACCACCGGCGTGTAACCGGCGCCGCTGAGCGTCGTGCTGGCGTCGCCATACTTCTGGCCGACGACATTCGGCGAGGACGCCTGGGCGGGCCCACTGAACATGAGCGCGACCGCAGGTGCGGCGACGGCAATCGCGGCCACGCCGAGAATGCGCGAGTTCATCACGTCAACCTCCTACCCGGCCGCGCCGCTAACCTGCCGGGCTGGCGGCGGAGGTCGTCACCGTCGCCGTGTTGCCGATCTTCATCTGCCCGATGGCGGGCTGGCTGTAGGTGGTGTTCCCCGGCGCGTCACCAGATCCGGCCAACGGAAGACCGACTCCAGACGGACCGCTATCCGGTTGTGCGAGTGCGAATCCCGCCATCGCCGCAACGGCACCGGCGCCGATCGCAACGCCGAGAACTCGTACGCGGCGGGACCGGGATGAAACCCCTGCGTGGTGTGTCTCCATAGGACAATCTCACGCCGGATTCTGTGGAACAGGCTACCCCTACGCTGTGTGATCGCTGAATCAGCGAACTCGCACGAGCCAGGCAGGATTTTCACGGGCTACGTTGCAGCACAAGGACTTACGCGGCCACACCACAGGACTTGCCCAGCGCTCGACCGAAAGGCGCTCAGGCTCAACACAGCTGCGGATCAGGTGAGCTCCGCGGCCCCTCCGGGACCGAGAGTCGCTGTGCGCGAGGTGTCCTTGAGGTCGACGCCCGAGCGGCCGAGTTCACGCGCGCCGGCCACCAGGCCTGCCGCCACCCGTGCCGCCTCGGCGTATCCGAGACCGTCGGGCGGATGGATGTTGGAGATGCAGTTGCGGTCGGCGTCGGTGCGCCCGGGCTGCGGCAGATGCGTCAGATAGATGCCCAGGCTGTCGGCGACGCTGAGCCCCGGCCGCTCCCCCACGATCACCAGCAGCGTGCGCACATGCGACCGTGCTCCGACGTGGTCGCCGAGGGCGACCCTGGCCTGGGTGGCGATCACCGGCGGGGCCAGGGTGTAGCGATCCTTCAGCTGCTCCACGAGCGCCGCCAGCAGGGCCGCGCCGTGGTGGTTCAAGGCCGTCGGCGACAACCCGTCGGCAAGCATGAACCCGATGTCGGCCGGGGTGTCGGGCACGCTCATGGAGTCGGCGGGCATCCGGCCGAGGTCGGGCCTGCGCAGGTATTCGTCGCGGGAGATGGCGCGGCTGGTCACCACCGTCGGCTCACCGATACCGACCTGGCGCACCTCCTCGGAGAGTTTCTCGACGTCCAGCGGCACGTGCACGGCGTCGCGGGCAGCGGCATGCGCGGCGGCGAGCTCGAGCACCCGCCGGGTGGGCAAACCGTTGCCGGCCCGCCCCAGGCCGATACGGGCCTGGGTGGTCTTACGTAGCTCATCCCAGAATTCCTGTACTGCAACGTGGTTGACGCTCACAATGCCTCCGCTGACGTGAGCGACCGGAGCGCCGAGCGTTCCAGGTCGAACGGGGTGAGCCTGCCGGTTTCGTCGACCATGCCCACGGTGCGCAGCCATCCCTCGAACTCCGGCGCGGGCCGCAGGCCCAGCGTGCGCCGCGTGGTCAGCACGTCGTGGAACGACAGGCTCTGATAGCCCAGCATGACGTCATCGGCACCGGGCACGGTGATCACGAACGCCACCCCGGCTGCGGCCAGCAGCGTCAGCAGCGTGTCCATGTCGTTCTGGTCGGCCTCGGCGTGGTTGGTGTAGCAGACATCCACGCCCATCGGCAGGCCCAGCAGCTTGCCGCAGAAGTGGTCCTCCAGACCGGCCCGGATGATCTGCCTGCCGTCGTACAGATACTCGGGGCCGATGAACCCGACGACGGTGTTGACCAGCAGCGGCTGCAGGTCACGGGCCACCGCGTAGGCGCGGGTCTCCAGCGTCTGTTGGTCTACCGGCTTGCCGCCGACACCCAGGTGGGCATGCGAACTCAGTGCCGAACCCTGCCCGGTCTCCAGGTACATGACGTTGTCGCCGACAGTGCCCCGGTTGAGGCTGCGCGCAGCCTCGTTGCCCTCCCGCAGCAGCGCGATGTTGACCCCGAACGCGGTGTTGGCGCCCTCCGTGCCTGCGATCGACTGGAACGCCAGGTCCACCGGGGCCCCGGCTTCGATGAGCCCGATCGTGGTGGTGATGTGCGACAGCACGCAGGACTGGGCGGGGATGTCGTAGCGGGTGCGGATCGAATCGAGCAGGTGCAGCAGATCGGCGGTGGCCTGCGGCGAATCGGTGGCCGGGTTGATCCCGATCACCGCATCACCGCAGCCCAGCAACAGCCCGTCGAGCACCGCCGCGGCGATGCCGCGAGGGTCGTCGGTCGGATGGTTGGGCTGCAGCCGGGTGGCCAGCGTGCCCGGGGTGCCGATGGTGGTGCGGAAGGCCGCCTGGATGCGCATGGCGGCCGACACCGCGATCAGATCCTGGTTGCGCATGATCTTGCTGACCGCGGCCACCATCTCCGGGGTGAGACCGGCGGAGACGGCGGCGATGCGCTCGGCACTGTCGTCGTGCGACGCCGTCTCCAGCAGCCAGTCCCGGAAGCCGCCGACGGTGAGGTGTGACACGGCCGAAAACGCTTGGCGGTCATGGGTGTCCATGATCAGCCGGGTGACCTCGTCGGTGTCGTACGGAACGATCTCCTCGGTGAGGAACGTGTCCAGCGGCAGGTCCGCGAGCACCCAGGCCGCAGCCGCACGCTCCCCGTCGTGTTCGGCAGCGCATCCGGCCAACTGGTCACCCGAACGCAGCGGGGTGGCCTTGGCCATCACCTCGACGAGCCCGTCAAAGGTGTAGTTGACCCCCGAAACCTGTTGCTGGTACTTCATTTCAGTTCGCTCTCCGCTTCTGCCAGCATCGCGAACTCCTCATCGGGCGAGTTGGCCACCAGGCGGTGGCGGCTGTACACGGCGAAGTACACCATGAATGCGGCGAACACGGCCAGACATAGGCCGGCTGCCACCGGATTGACCAGGAAGGTCGCGATGACGGCCAGCACTGCGATGACGAGCGCGACGCTGGTGGTGATGGCGCCGCCGGGGGTGCGGTACGGCCGCGGCATGTTGGGTTCCCGCACCCGCAGCACGATATGGCTGACCATCATCAACACGTAGCTCAACGCGGCGCCGAAGACGGCCATGTTCAGCAGGAGATCACCCTTGCCGGTCAGCGACAACAGGAAGCCGATGATGCCGGGCACGATCAGCGCCAGCGTCGGCGCCTTGCGCGAGTTGGTCACCGACAGCCTGGTGGGCAGGTAACCGGCCCGCGACAAGGCGAACAGCTGACGCGAGTAGGCGTAGATGATCGAGAAGAAGCTTGCGATGAGGCCGGCCAGACCGATGTAGTTGACCAGCCGTGCTGCGGTGGTGTCACCGAGCGCCTCGACGAGCGGGTTGCCCGAGTCGGACATCTGCTCGGCGCCACCGGCGCCGGTGGTCAGCACGAGCACCACCGCGCAGCTCACGAGCAGCACGCCGATCGCCGCGATGATGCCGCGTGGCACGTTGCGCTCAGGGTTGGCGGTTTCCTCGGCGGCCAGCGGGACCCCTTCGACGGCGAGGAAGAACCAGATGGCGAACGGGATGGCGGCCCAGATACCGAGGTAGCCGTGAGGCAGCCAGCTCGACGCTCCCGCAGCGCTGTGGTCGGCCGCGATGTTGGTCAGGTTGGCGAGGTCGAAGTGGCCGACGGCGGCGACTGCGAAGATCACCAGACCCACCAGGGCGATGGCCGTGATCACGAACATCACCTTCAGCGCCTCTCCGACGCCGGACAGGTGGATCCCGATGAACAACGCGTACGCCGCCAGATAGACCCACCAGCCGTTGGTGATGCCGAACAACCCCAGCGATTGGACATAGGCGCCGATGAACGTGGCGATGGCCGCGGGCGCGATCGAGTACTCGATGAGAATCGCTGTGCCGGTGGCGAATCCGCCCCAGGGGCCGAGGGCCCGGCGAGCGAACGTGTAGCCGCCGCCCGCGGCGGGCAGCGCCGAGGACAGCTCGGCCATCCCGAGCACCAGCGCCAGGTACATGCCGGCGATCACCACGGCGGCGATCGCCAGGCCGCCGAATCCGCCCTGCCCGAGGCCGAAGTTCCAGCCTGAGTAGTCGCCGGACACGACGTAGCTGACGCCGAGGCCGGCCAGCAGCAACCAGCCGGCGCTTCCGGATTTGAGTTGGCGCTTCTGCAGATAATCTGCGCTTTCGAGGTGTTCCTCAACAGCAGACACTTCGAACTCCTTAATATGCAAAGCTTTTCGATGAGCTGGCACGTCAGCGCTCAGCGCGACATTTCCTCCGGGGCGTCCCGCTCACCGAAGTTAAAGGTCCGTAATTCGACCTTTAAGTAGTATCACTTGACCCGGCTCAGATGTCCAGAGTGAGTTTGAAAGCCGTATCTCCTTGTATTTCAAGGCATTTCAAGACTGTCCGGAAACCCGCGAGGGCACCGCGAATGCTCTGGCATCACGAGTCACGGGCAGTTTCTCGTAACACCATCGCATTCGCGGTGCGGGGTATTCAGTTGTGGGACTGGTGCGCCTCTTTAAAAGAAGCCCTGCGCCTTGTTGCTGTAGGACACCAGCAGGTTCTTGGTCTGCTGGTAGTGGTCCAGCATCATCTTGTGGTTCTCGCGGCCGATGCCGGACTGCTTGTAGCCGCCGAACGCAGCGTGGGCGGGGTACTGGTGGTAGCAGTTCGTCCACACCCGGCCGGCCTTGATGTCACGGCCGGCGCGATAGGCGGTGTTGCCGTTGCGGCTCCACACGCCGGCACCCAGGCCGTACAGCGTGTCATTGGCGATGCTGATCGCGTCGTCATAATCCGCGAACGAGGTCACCGCGACGACGGGTCCGAAGATCTCCTCCTGGAATATCCGCATCTTGTTGTTGCCCGCGAACACCGTCGGAGCGACGTAGTAGCCCCCGTTGAGATCGCCGCCCAGCTCCGCCCGGTCACCACCGGTGATCAGTTTGGCGCCTTCGGACTTGCCGATCTCGATGTAGGACAGGATCTTCTCCAGCTGATCGTTGGAGGCCTGCGCGCCGATCATCGTCTCGGTGTCCAACGGATCACCCTGCCGGACCGCCTTGGTGCGGATCGCGGCCAGTTCCAGGAACTCATCGAAGATGTCGGCCTGGATCAAGCTGCGCGACGGGCACGTGCAGACCTCACCCTGATTGAGGGCGAACATCGTGAAGCCCTCGAGCGCCTTGTCCTGGTAGTCGTCGTTGGCGGCCAGGACATCGTTGAAGAAGATGTTGGGGCTCTTGCCGCCGAGTTCCAGGGTGACCGGGATGAGGTTCTGCGATGCGTACTGCATGATCAGCCTGCCGGTGGTGGTCTCACCGGTGAATGCAATCTTGGCGATCCGGTTGGACGAGGCCAGCGGCTTGCCCGCCTCGACGCCGAAGCCGTTGACAATGTTCACCACACCGGCGGGCAGCAGGTCACCGATGAGCGAGAACAGGTAGAGGATCGAGGCCGGGGTCTGCTCGGCGGGCTTGAGCACGACAGCGTTGCCCGCGGCCAAGGCGGGGGCCAGCTTCCAGGTCGCCATCAACAGCGGGAAGTTCCACGGGATGATCTGCCCGACGACGCCCAGCGGCTCGTGGAAGTGGTAGGCGACGGTGTCCTCGTCGATCTGGCTCAGCGAGCCTTCCTGCGCGCGCAGCACCCCGGCGAAGTAACGGAAGTGGTCCACCGCCAACGGAATATCGGCGTTGAGCGTCTCACGGATCGGCTTGCCGTTGTCCCACGACTCGGCCAGCGCGATGGACTCGAGGTTGGCCTCGATGCGGTCGGCGATCTTGTTCAGGATCACCGCGCGCTCGGCGGGCGAGGTCTTGCCCCACGCCGGTGCGGCGGCATGCGCGGCGTCGAGCGCCTTCTCGACATCAGCCTCGGTCGACCGCGGGATCTCGCAGAACACCTGCCCGGTGACCGGCGACGGGTTCTCGAAATACCGCCCCTCGACGGGGGCCACCCATTCGCCACCGATGTAGTTGGCGTAACGCGATTCGAAGGTCATCAACGAGCCTTCGGCACCCGGACGGGCGTACACAGTCATGACTTCTCCCTGCCTTCAGACGACGAAATGTGTCGGTGATCACTGAAGATAGGTTGCGCAGGGTTGCACCACAGTTGCACGAGGTCGCAACGTCGTGGCCGGCGGGATCAGGTCCGCGGACGTGAGGAGCAGATCAACACCGCGGACGTGAGGAGCAGATCAGCACCGCGGACGTGAGGAGCAAATTCAACTGAGGTCGAAATCGATGCCGACAAGATGGCCGTGTGCCTTGGCCCGGGTGCCTGCACCCGCATCGCTGTGGTCGTGCAGCCGCCGCCAACCCTCGCGGTCGTCGCGGCCTTCGGGCAGGTCCAGCCAGCGCCGCAGCGTATCGAGGTTGGATTCCGCCAGCACCGCGCCCCGCAGGCCGGCACTCAGCTCGGTCCGCACCCGCGCGACCGCCGGAGAGACCGATTGCGGCAGCAACTCCCCGGAATATGCCCGCAACGCCGCGTTGACGTCGTCGGCACCCAGCGCATCGAACACGTCACCCATGTCGCTGGCGATGGGTTTGACCAGCCGGTACGGCCGTGACGCGAGGTAGGCCTCGCCGATGACCCGGCGCAACCGTGACATCTCGGCCCGGATGGTCACCACGTCGAGGTCTTTCTCGTCGAGCAGCACGGCGAGGTGATCGGCGCTGAGACCTTCCGGATGGCGCAGGAGCAACACCAGAATGTCGGCATGCCGACCGGTCAGCATCGCGGAACGCACGAAGCCGTCGGCGTCGGTGTACTGCCATTGCGGGCGATCGGCCCCCAGCACGGTGAGACGCGCCTCGGCGGGCGGCGGCTGGCTCGCAGGCCGGGTCAGCCGCAACAACGCCAGATGGTTCTCCACCGCCACGGCAGTGGCCCGGACCAGCCCCAAGGTCTGCGGGGTCACGATGGCTGAGCCACCCGTGAGGTCGATGGTGCCGAGCAGCGCGCCGGTGACCGGGTCGTGGACCGGCACGGCCGTACAGTTCCATGGCTGCACGACGCGCGAGAAGTGTTCGGAACCGCGGATCTGCACCTCGGCGTCGAGGGCCAGTGCCGTGCCCGGCGCGTTGGTGCCTGCGCTGCTCTCGCTCCAGTCGGCGCCAGGGACAAAGTTCATCGCCTCGACCTTGCGGCACGCGGCGAGGTCACCTTCCACCCACAGCAGGGTGCCGTCGGGGCCGGTGATCGCAACGACGACACCGGAGTCGGTGGCATCGTCGACCAGCAGCCGGCGGATCACCGGAAGCGCACTCGACAACGGATTGGCCTCCCGCAGCGCGCTGAGCCGGGCGGCGGCGGCCGCAGCCTGTGCACCGCGGTCAGGGTCCACGCCGGTGGCCAGGCTGCGCTGCCAACTCTCGGCGACGACGCGCCGAACGGGGGTCGAGTCGAGATAGGCAGCGTCGACCTCTCCGGCGACGAAAAGCTCGCGGACCGCACGCAGCTGCTCCGACGGCACCCGGCCGCCGGAGGTCCTCGACATGCCCACCTCGATCACGCTCCTCGCAGCAGGCCATTTCCGCAGGCCATCGCGTGTTCGCCAGGATAGTTGACCAGCCTCGCTGGGAGAAATGTCAGGCCCGCATCGCATCCAGAGCAGGCCACCCAGTCGCGCAGGTCACACTCCGCGAAGACGCAATCCCCGGTGTCGTACCGGTAGACTCATGGCCGATCGGCACATCTGTTCTGCCAGTGCCGCCTCCTCGATCGTCACACCGAGCGCCGCGGGATGTCACCCGCGCCGGGCAGGACGACCGCCCTCGACTTTTCGGAGTTTCATTTTGTCTGCGCCAAACCACAGTGGCAGCACTGTGCCCACGTTCGCCGAGCTCGGCCTTCCCGCCGAGATCGTCACCACCCTGGCCGCCAGCGGCGTGACCGCGCCGTTCCCGATCCAGGCCGCCACCCTGCCCGACTCGCTGAAGGGACGCGACGTGCTCGGCCGCGGCCGCACCGGGTCCGGCAAGACCTACGCGTTCCTGCTGCCTTTGGTCGCCCGGCTGGCCCGCAGCGACAGCCGCCGGATGGCGCGCCGGCCACGCGCCCTGATTCTCGCGCCGACCCGCGAGCTCGTCACCCAGATCGAGGCCTCGCTGGCCCCGCTGGCCGCCGCGGCCGGCCTGAAGTCGCTCAACGTGTTCGGCGGCGTCGGCGCCGGCCCGCAGATTTCGGCTCTGCAGCAGGGTGTCGACATCGTGATTGCATGCCCGGGCCGGCTGGAAGACCACATGCGATCAGGCCATGCCGACCTGTCGGCCGTCGAGATCACCGTGCTCGACGAAGCCGACCACATGGCCGACCTCGGCTTCCTGCCCGGCGTCAAGCGCCTGCTGGACAAGACCCCGAAAGACGGTCAGCGACTGCTCTTCTCGGCCACTCTCGACGCCGGGGTCGACGTGCTGGTCAAGCGCTACCTGCATGATCCGGTGGTGCACAGCGTCGATTCGGCGCAGTCGCCCGTCACCGCGATGGTGCACCACGTGCTGCACGTGGACAACGCGGCCCGCGTCAACGTGGTAGCCGACCTGGCCGCCGCGCCGGGCCGCACCATCGTGTTCGCGCGCACCAAGCACGGCGCGAAAAACCTGACCCGCCAGCTCAATTCGCGGGGTATCTCGGCGGTTGAACTGCACGGCAACCTGTCGCAGAACGCGCGTACCCGTAACCTCACCGCGTTCTCCGACGGCTCCGCCACTGTGCTGGTGGCCACCGACATCGCCGCCCGCGGCATTCACGTCGACGATGTGAACCTGGTGGTGCACGCGGATCCGCCGGTCGAGCACAAGGCCTATCTGCATCGGTCCGGACGTACCGCCCGCGCGGGCAACGAAGGCACCGTGGTGACCCTCATGCACGACGCGCAGGTGTCGGACGTGCGGAACCTGACCCGCAAGGCCGGCGTCAAGCCGACGATCACCCGCATCAACGGCACGGATCATCCCGTGCTGCAGCAGATCGCTCCCGGCGAGCGGGTTTTCGGTGAGCCCAAGCGTCCCGAGCCCAAACCGGCCCGGCCTCAGCCCGCCCAGCCGCGGCGCAGCAAGCCACGCAACGCGGGGCACCCCGCCGGGGTTACCGGCTCCCGCGCCGGAAGCCCCGCGGCCCGCAACGGCCGGCGGCGCCGGCCGAGTCGCCCCAACGATGCCGCGGGTAACGGCAAACACTAAAACGGCCGCGCCGGCCGCCTAGACTCTGTAGCGATGCTGTTCGACGTCGTGATGGCCTGCGCGCCACTGGTTGCGGTCGCCCCCGCGGTGATCGGTCTGGCCACCGGCCACACCGACTTCACCTCGAAGGGGCAACTGCAACGCGGGCTGTACCGCTCGCTGCTGCTCGTCGAGAAACTGCCTGCCGCAACGCCCGGTAGCCGCCAGATCGCCGCCGACATAGACCGGGCCACCCTCGCGGTGGCGTATCGAGCGCAGTATCCGCAGCGCGGCACGGAGATCAGCCGGCTCGCACTGGTCGGTCTCGGGTTGCTGACCGCGCTGATCGTCTATTACGCATTGCTGTGGGTCGACGCCTGGTGGGTCTACCAGGTGCTGTTCGGGATCCCGGTGCTGCTGATGGCAGGTTGGCTGCACCGGGCTGTCGGCAATTTCGTCCGTAACGACAGCTTGACCCGCGCAGTATTCGGATACTTCGGCGCGCCAACCGAATTGATCCGGCCCGCCACTGAACTGATCACCAGGGCCCCGACTCCGACGATGGCCGAGCTGTTCGAGCGCGCCGCCGAGATCCGGGACCGCGATCACGGCGGGACGCTGAGCTCACTGGATGCCGTGAACGCCGCATTGGCCTCCTACCACACCCCGCTCAGTTGGCGGGCTCTGGTGGACCGCACCCGCAGGCAACTCGGCGCCACCGATTACCGCGGGCGCGCCCAGACAGCCAGGGTGCAAGCAGAAAATGTTGCAACTCAATCATTTTCACTGCTCAGCAGCGGATATGACCGCGCCATGCAGACCCTGACCGGGCCAGTGTTCGCGCTGCGGTTGTCGTGGCTTGACGCGCGTGAGCACGCCCGTATCGCCAAGGCCGAGCGGTCCGGCGACGTGTACCGAGCGGCATGGTTGGCGACGCACTACCGCGACGAACGCAGCCGGATGGCCGGCCAGCTGTCCTGGCTGCGCGCCCAGCGAAATGTGCGGCCCCGCTGGCCTCTCCATTCCGAGCGGGACCGCACAAGCTTCGCCGGTGGGGATCAATAACCCCACGCATTGGCGGCACTGCGGTCGGTGGCGGCCACATCGTCGGCGCCGTCGCGAACCGCATTGCCCAGGTTGAACAAGATCTCGTTGAGGGACGCCGCGGCCTGGTTCCAGCGAGTCTGTTCCAGCTGATACGCCTCGGCGGCTTCGCGGGTCCAGACGCGTTGCAGCGGGGCGAGCTGCGTGCGCAGGTCCTCCAGGGCCGCGTTCAACCGGGCCGAGGTGGTGTGGATCTCTTGGCGCACCGTGTATTCGATCTCGCCGAAGTTGTAGGACAGTACCTGGCTCATGCGTTGCTCCGATCGATCAGAGAGTGTCCGCGACGGCACCGAGCTGCTGCGAATGCCCTTCGGCAGCTTCACGGAGCGTGCGTTCGTTGTAGCGGATGGTTTCGGCGATACGTTGCAGCGCGGTGTGCAGCTTGAGCGATTCGCTGTTCCAGCGGTCGACCACATCGCGGAATCGCAGAGCCGCCGCCCCACCCCAGACCGACGGCGGCACACTGCTCATCCGCCCGATGAACGTCTGCAGCATGGCACGGATGTCATCGTTGACGACGTCGATCCGGCCGGCGGCAGTGGTCATCACGTCGAAGTCGGTACCAAGGGATCCCGAAGTTGAAGCCATCTCGCACCTTCCGGTTTGTCTTGCGGGGTATATCAATTCGACGCAGGCGGCGCCGATTCGGTTCCGTCTGATTTCACGGCACCGCGTGCGCAGAGCGGATCGCCGCCTCACACGGTGCCTTTCGCCGGTCCACCGGACCCTGGCAGCCGACGGCGATGCGGACCGTCTTGTCCGCGAACACCGCCCAGCCGACGTCCCGCCCACCGCGAACCTCGCGATAGCTGACCACCGGACGATCGGCGATGCGGTCGGCCGGGTTGAACTCGGTGAACACTCCCGCCGGTTGCTCGTCGAGAGCGCGTCGCAGCGTATCCGCCACCGCCTGCGGGTCGGCCGTGTCGATCGGCGACTGGGTCAGATAGATGACGGTATCCGGATCGCTCACCGAAACCACCTCCACCCGAGCCGATCCCGGGCCGGATGTCACCCGGCGCACGTGCCAGTCTGCCGGGATCTGTATCCCGACCCGACCCTCCACCAACGCCGTCTGCCGGGGCAGCGCAGCCGGCCGGGCGGCCAAGCCCACGCACGTGATCGCCACGGCCACGGCGATCCCGATGAGATGGCGGTTGCCCCGGCGGCGCCTAGGCACCGCCGACGGGCGGACATCCTGCCGCGGTACTGCTGCGCGCGCACCGTTGCCCAGCATCCGCGGCCCTGCCATCGATATCGTTGTGCCGCAGGCGCGTAGGGCGTCACCGACGGCCCCTGCCAAGGCAGCGGCACCGCCGACCTCACCCGGCGCGTCGACGATGACCTGGGCGGCTCCTCGGGTGGCACCGACCACCTCGGCGGCCAATGCCGAAACCTCGCCCCGGCGGACGAGCCGCATCGGTTCACCGTCCCCGCACGACACCATGACCAACTCGTCGGCGATCTCCACCACCGCCCATGACGCGTCGTCCAGCGTCGCGGCGAGAGCCTGAGCCCGGCGCAGCACAACACCGTCGAGCTCGGCGGCCGCCGTCCGGATCCGGTCGGCCTGGTCGGTGGTCCACCAGGTGGGGCACACGACGATCGGCGCCTCGGGCGAGCGGCCCGCAGCCGCTCGGATGAGCTGTGCCCACAGCTCGTCGACCGATACCGGTTCGTCGTCGACGAGCGCGACGGAGTCGTCGATGCACTCCACGGCGATCCGCGCGGCCTCGGCAGGAACCGTGCCCTTGCCGCGCACCAGTACCGGGCCCGCCTCGATCACGGCCGTCGTCACGGTATGTCCCGCTCGGGTACGACGGCCACCTGGATCAGCTCATCGCGGCCGGCGCGGGTGACGAGTGTGCCACGGCCGGGCGGCAATTGCCGGGGTCGCACCCCGCCGAACAGCACGCCGTCATCGGCGCAGGCGCTCATGACGAGGCCCATGCAGCCGAGGTCGCGCATCCGTGCCAGCAAGGGATCGAACATGGCCCGCGCCGCTCCCCCGGACCGGCGGGCGACCACGACATGCAGTCCCACATCGCTGGCATGCGGCAGGTATTCGAGTAGTGGAGTCAGCGGATTGCCTGCGTCGCCGACGACCAGGTCGTAATCGTCGATGACGACGTAGAACTCCGGCCCGACCCACCACGAGCGGCTGCGCAACTGCTGCTGTGTCACGTCGGGCCCGGGCATCCTCGCTCGCAGCAGCTCCAGCACAGCCGGCAAGTGTGTCGCCACGGCCACCGGTGAGATGGCATAGCCGGCCAAATGGTCGGACTCGACCACGCCGAGCAGCGTCCGTCGGAAATCGATGATGAGCAGGCGCACATCGCGGGAGCTGTTGGTCGCGACCAGGTCGGCGCACAAAGTTCGCAACGCCGTGGTCTTGCCGCATCCGGTGTCACCGAGAACGAGCAGATTGCTCTGGTCAGCGAAATCCATGAGTACCGGCCGTAGTTTGTGCTCACCGATCCCGATGAGAACTTGGGTGGCCGGCCGGGTTTTGCCGGCCTGCTCCAGAGCGCGATGCTCGACTGTCGCCGGTAGCAGCCGAATCGGCGGGGCACACATGTCGGGGTATTGAGCGCGCAGCGTCGTGACCACGCGTGCGGCGGCGTCGACCAGTCCCGTGATACTCGGTGCACCATCGAGCCGGGGTACTGCGATCAGCAACTCACGGCCGTCTCGGGTCAGTCCTCGCCCAGGCCGGCAGTCGGTGAGGGTGCGGGCACGCTTGCGGTCCATCTCCGATTCGGCAGGATCTCCGAGCCGCAGTTCGATCCGGGTGCCGAGCTGATCCTTGACGGCGGGCCGGAGTTCCGCCCACCGCGACGCGGTCAGCACCACATGCACACCGTACGAAAGACCTTGGGCAGCAAGAGTACTGATCGCCGCCTCGACCGCGTCGAGCTCCTGCCTCAACACCGACCAACCGTCGACGACCAGGAACACATCTCCGAATTCGTCCGCAGCCGCGGGATCGGATGCGCGATGACGCCGGTACGCGGCCATCGAATCGATGCTCAGTTCGCCGAACCGGTCCTCCCGGCTCCGCACCACGTCCTCCAACTGGACCACCGTGCGTCGCACCAGGTCCAGGTCATGACGCCCGGCCACCACACCGACGTGGGGCAGCGCCGACAGGGACGCCAGGCCGCCACCGCCGAAGTCGAGGCAGTAGATCTGGACGTCACGGGGATGATGCGTGGCGGCCAGGGCCATCACCAGGGTCCTGGCGGCCGTGGACTTACCCGACTGTGGACCGCCGACGATCGCCACATTGCCCGCGGCACCGTCGAGGACCACGTTCAGCCGGTCCCGCCGCTGCTCGAAAGGGCTGTCGATCAACCCGATCGACACTGCCAACGGTGTGCAGGCTGACAGCAGCACGTCGCTGAGCGGCACGACCGCCGGCAGTGGTGGAATCCAGACCTGGTGCGCAGGTCTACCGTGCCCGGCGATGCGAGCGAGCACCGCGTCGATCAGGGTGGGGCCGGTCTCGCGGCGCGCCACGACACCCTGCGACGCCCAGCGCGCCGTGAAGCGGCTGACAGCGGTGGGCGGGGCCGGCAGCGACGCGGGCATCGGCGTCGAGACGAAAGCGGTCTGAAACCGCACCAGCTCGCCGGCGGGCGTCTTCAGATAGGCCGCGCCCGGTGCACTGGGGAGTTGATGGGCGTCGGGAACTCCCAGCACAGCACGGGATTCGCTTGCCGAGAAGGTCTTCAGACACACCCGGTAGGACAGATGGGTTTCCAGCCCGCGCAGCCTGCCCTCGTCGAGCCGCTGACTGGCCAGGAGCAGGTGCATACCCAAAGACCGGCCCAGCCGGCCGATGGCGACGAAGAGTTCGGCGAAATCCGGCTGCTGGTAGAGCAGCTCGGAGAATTCGTCGACGATGATCAACAGGGCGGGCAGCGGCGGCAGAGCGGGCCGATGCCGTTGGTATTCGGTGATGTTCGCGATATTGCCTGCCGCACGCAAGATGCCCTGCCGGCGCGTGATCTCCCCGGCCAACGCATCACCCATGCGTGCCACCAGCGCCGCTTCGTCGGCGAGGTTGGTGATCAAGGCGCTCACGTGCGGCGCCGACTGCAGGCCCAGAAACGTTGCGCCGCCCTTGAAGTCGACCAGGATCAGATTGAGCAGCTCGGGCGGATGGGTCGCGACCAAGCCAAGGGTCAGGGTCCGCAGGAACTCGGATTTTCCCGACCCGGTGGCCCCGACACACAGCCCGTGTGGGCCCATACCGTTCTGGGCGGCTTCCTTGAGGTCGAGATGCACTGGCGCGCCGTTGTCGTCGACGCCGACGGGTACCCGCAACAGCGAACCGGGCTGGCGCCAGGAGAGGGCAGGATCCAGCTGCGCGGGGTCGCCCAACCCGATCAGCCCCGGCCAATCTGTGGGTGCTCCTGCCGACGTGGTCACCTGATGCGGCGCGAGCCGTCGCGCACACGTCAGCGCGTCGTCGATCGTCATGCCGTCCCACGCGATGTCACCGGAGTCGACATCAAGCCGCAGGTCCGTGCTTCCGTTCCCCTCGCCGACGACCACCACAGTGATGCCGGTAACCGGTGGCGGCAGGCCCGCGTCCGCGTGATCGACAATGACCACCAGGTGCGGGACCGCGGCGCTACTGCATGCCTCTGCCGGCGTGTGGTAGCGGAGATGATTCTCGACGTCGTGCGGATGCTGGTGATGCGGAAGCCATTTCAGCCACTCCCACCGGGGCGCGGCGGCATCGTCGAGCACCGCGGCCACCCGCACGTCGCGTGGTCCGTGCGCCACGGCCAGCCCGCAGACGAGCGCACGGAGCAACGCCCGGGCGCGTGACCGCTCACCGGTGATCGTGAGGCGCTGTGCGGTGCGCAGTTCCGCGGTGACCGGCACCGCGGGCACCGTGGCGCACCGACCGATCAGGCGCCGCAACGCGGCCGTTGTCACCGGGTCCTGCTCCACGCCCGCAGCAGATTCGGGCACTACCAGCCTGGTGGTCAGCGGGACCTCACCGACACCGATGCGCACCACACCGAAGTCCGGATCGGCAGGCCCACGCCGCCACATGTGCTCAGTGCCGACCAACGTCCACAACACATCGGGGTCCGGATAGCGCGTGTACAGCGAATCCCGCTGCGCCTTGGCGGTTCCCGCCGCCGCCATGTCGATACCGTCGAGATAGTTCAGATAGTTTCGCCGGTCACGGTCGAGTTCCGCGGTCCGTCCGGTGCCCCGCATGCTGTAGGCCAGCGTGCCGAGCGCCGACATCACCATCATGACGGGGAACAGCGTGAACATCGGTCCGCGCGAGGCTGCAGCACCGGATCGGAAGTAGACGACCATCATGCCGACCATGGCCAGCACAAGCAGCACCGGCAACAGGCGGGCCATGAGGTTCGCCGGAGTACTCGCCGGCACCGGAGGCGGCGCGTCGATGACGAGCTCGCCGGATGGCGCCGGCGAGCTCAGCCGGTGTTGTGCGGTGAGCTCCATCGACGGTAAGACGCACGCCGCAGCAGATCCGTTCCACCCGAAATTGCTGCAATCCGCTCCCGCAGTGCTCGGCTACGGTGTGTTCACTGGCGTCAACCGGGGGGGTGATGGCGTGCCGAATGCTTTGTGCCGAGTGGCGATTCACTGTGAGCTGCCCGGTGCCGACGAACCGGCGACGGTCGATCTGAGCCTGCCGTCGTCGATCACCGTCGGGCAATTGTTACCCGCCATCGCCGATGCCGTCGGGGCAGGCACCGGGCCGCGACGCTGGAGCTTGTCCCGGGTCGGCGGGCCGTCGCTGGACGAATCGATGTCCCTGAGCCAGCAGGACATTCGAGACGGGGATCTGCTGTTGTTGTCCGCCGCTGCGGTGCCGAAGCCACGGCCCCGCGACCCGTCCCTGATCGACGCACTCGCCGTGGCGATCCCGGACAAACCGCGCCCCACGTTGCGCCCGGTCGGTTGTCTGGGCGCCGTGCTGGTCGGCACGCTGACATTGGCGGCCGTGGCAGCTGACGGTATGGGACGCGTGGCCACCGCTGCGGCCCTGGCCGTCGCCGTGACCGGCGCCGCGATGGCAGCGCGCCGGGTGCGCTGTGCCCATGACACGGTGACGACCTTGGACATCTGCGCGATGCTGCAGGCCGCGGTGCTCGGGTTCCTGGTCGTGCCAGGCGGCCCGGCACCGGCGAATGTCTTTTTGGCCGCAGTGGCTTCTGCCTCGGTCGGCGCGGTTCTACTTCGGTTATCTGATGGCAGCACAGTCATTTTGATCGCCGTGGTGACGACGATCGCGACTGTCGGGGTGGTCAGCGGGGTGGCGGTGATGTGGCCGATGTCCACGGCGGCGCTCGGGGCTGTGTTGGCGACGGCAGCGCTGGGCGGGCTGACGGCGGCTCCGCGACTGTCGATCGCACTGGCCGGTCTCACTCCCCCACTGCCGGGCGAAGACGACGAACCTGACGGCGACATCGCCGGCCCCGTGCTCCGCGGGCATCGAACGCTGACGGGGCTCGTCACCGGCTTCTCCGCCGCGGCGGCGTTGGGAACGATCATTGTCGTCGCCGATGCCAGGCACCCGGTGATGCCGGCGGCCGTGGCATTCACCGGCGCAGTCGGGATGGCACTGGGGCTGCGGGCCCGCTCGCACGCTTCGGGCGTCTGCCGAATAGCACTCGCGGCAGCTGGATTCGCCGCCACCACAGCGACATTCGTTCTCGTCGTGGTGTGGTCGCCGACATCGGCACACTGGGCGGCAGGGATTGCCGTCAGCGCGGGGCTCGCGGCACTCGCGCCGGGGGTGGCCACCGCGGCCACCGGTCACCGGGCCACCCGCATCCTCGACGCCGCGGAGTACCTGGCGCTGGCGTCGGCGGTTCCGCTGGCGTGCTGGCTCGCCGGGCTCTTCGACCTGGCTCGAGGTCTGAACCTGCCATGAGCAGGCCCGTCCGGCTCATCGCGGTGGCCACGGTTGTTGCGCTCTCAGGGGCGCCCGCTGCCACCGCGCTGGGACCGCGACCGATTCCAGAGGTGGATCCGCCGTCGGTCGACAGTACGTTGCTGCCAGAGGCATCCACGCCCGCGCCTCCGGGACCGACGCGGCAGCGCGGGCAGTGCTTCGCACCGACAACACGTGCGGCCGACGGCACTCACAATCCGATCGAGCTCGATGCGGTGTGGCGACTCACCAAGGGCCGCGGTCAGACCGTCGCGGTGATCGACACCGGGGTGGTGCGGCACCGCTTGCTGCCCCACCTCATGGGCGGCGGCGACTACGTGGGGCGTGGCGACGGAACGACCGATTGCGACGGGCACGGCACCATAGTCGCCGGTCTGATCGGCGGAGCTCCCGACGGCCTCGGCTTCAGCGGGATTGCGCCGGAGGCAACGATTCTCAGCATTCGACAGTCGAGCACCAAGTTCGCCGTCGAGGGGCAGGCGCCCGGTGTCGGCGACGTTGACACCCTGGCCCGGGCTGTGCGCACCGCTGCCGACCTGGGTGCCACCGTCATCAACATCTCGTCGGTGGCGTGCGTGGCTGCCACCGACCGTCTCGACGACCGGGCGCTTGGCGCCGCACTCGCCTACGCCGTCGACGTCAAGAACGTGGTCGTGGTGACGGCGGCAGGCAACATCGGCGGAGTCGGCCAGTGTCCGGAGCAGAACCCGCCACCGGCGCCCGCCGGTGGACCGGACTGGGACACGGTGCGTTCGGTCGCGAGCCCTGCCTGGTATGACGACTTGGTCCTGACGGTCGGATCGGTCGGCCGCGACGGCGCCGCGTCGGATTTCACCTTGGCCGGGCCCTGGGTCGACGTCGCGACGCCGGGCGAGGAAGTGGTCTCGCTGCATCCCGACGCAGATGGACTGATAGACCTTCTCGCTGCAGGGAAGCCGATCTCGGGCACCAGTTATGCGGCGCCCGTCGTCGCGGGTATCGCCGCCCTGGTCCGGTCACGGTTTCCGCAACTCAGTGCGCGCGACGTCATGCGCCGTATCGAGGCGACGGCGCACCGCCCGCCGGCGGGGTGGGACCCATTCGTCGGCAGTGGTGTGGTCGATGCTCTGGCGGCAGTCAGCGGTGGAACCCCTGCATCCGCGGCACCGGTGACTGAACCTCTCCTGCCGCCGCCGTCGGCAGCGGCAGCAGATGGACGGCCGCGCCGGATTGCATTCGGAGGCGCTGCCGCGTGCATCGTCGCGGCCCTCTTGATCATGCTGTCCGCCAGGAGATCACGGGATCGCACGGGCGACGGTCAGCCCGTCACGGACGACTGATGCGGCGTCGCGGCTCAGTTCCGGGCCGCGGGGAAGGACTGCCAACATCGACCACGGGGCAGACACCGCGGGTCCGGGCAGGCCGAGGTGCTCGGCGGCCCGCTCGTCGTGCACACCGAACAGCACCCCGCGGTCGTTGAGGTAGAACACCGATCCGGCGGTGCCACCGGTTCCGACGACTGCCGTGGAACGCACCAGCGCACCGCGGCCGGCAGGGGTGATGACCCGATCGATGTTGGGCCCCTCGGCGTCGGACTGCGCGAGCACCACCCCGTCGCTCGCCGGCACCGGCAGCGAACTACCCACGGACACCGTCGTATTCGTATCCGAATTCTGCTGCCGCGGGTCCCAGCCCGCGCACACCGTCTCGGCGGTGCCCTGCGCGACCCGATCTGGAAACCTGCGCACTGGTAATGCTTCGACGAACGGCACGGTCGCGATCACGTCGGCCGCCACCACCGGGGGCTGTCCTCCAGGCTGGGCGACGGTGAACCGGATCAGATCGGCAACGACGGGGTCGATCCGCTGCACTCCGTCGGACAGCACGACGTAGAACTCGTGCCCGGCCGCCCGTTCCACCCGCACCACCGTGCCGACGCCGAGATCACCCAACGCGGGCGGGCCGGGTGCGCCGGCGTCGGTGATCTGCGGTGCCGCGATCCCCGGCGCCTCCGGCACGCTGTCGAGCAGCGAACGCGAGACCATCAGCGGTGCAACACCTTCCAGATGCAACGCGCGCACCACCGAGACATCCCGAAGGTCGACGGCCGCGCGCCAGCCGTCGAAGACCAGGTACGTGGCGGCCGGACCCTCACCGCGCGGAGCCACCAGCACCGCCTGCCCACCGGGCAACCCGACTGTGTCGGAGGTCGTGCGCCCCACGATCAGCACTGTTTCGGGCGGATCGGCCACATCGCACAGCGTCCAACCGGACTCGTCGATGCCCAGCGGAGGGTCGATCTGCGTGGGCGCACCCGGAATGCCGACCAGTGGACCACGTTTGGCCCCGGCGAGCGCGCGGGCACTGACTGGCCGCGGATTGGCGGGGGTTGCGGCCAACAACCGGGCCGACGCCAGGTTGAGCACCGGGTGCATGGTGTCGGCTATCCGGACGTAGAGCGCCCCCGTATCGTGGACCATTACGATCGGCGTCTCATCGAGATCGCCACCGGGGCGCAGCATTGCCGTCGCCGCGCACACCGCGAAGACCACGACCGCGAGCACTGCGCCGGTGGTCATCGAAATCGCTTGTGCACGTAGCGGATCATCGATCATCCGGGCGTCGCCGCGCACCAGGGCGTGTTGCGTGCGCCGGAGCAGGAAGCGGTGCCCGCCCAGTTGCAGCCGGGTCGCCGGTCGTCGTGCCATGTGTCCCCCGGCGATCACTCTAACCCGGTTCCGACGGCCCACCCCACAGGAAAAGTGGTACCCAAAATCAGCCGCAAAATGGAGCCCAGTCATAACCCACCAACGGGCTAGCGTGGCTGCCATGTCCGCCAGTTGGTCGCGACCGGACGCCGGCTCCAGTGCCGACGCGATCGATTCCCGGTATCAACCCGTCCGCTTCGGTGCGCCGTCAGCTGAACAAGGTGTTCCCGATGCACTGGTCGTTTTTGCTCGGCGAAATCGCGATGTACAGCTTCATCGTGCTGCTGATCACCGGTGTGTGGCTGACCCTGTTCTTCGATCCGTCGATGGCCGAGGTCACCTACAACGGTGTGTACCAACCACTTCGGGGCGTGCAGATGTCACGTGCCTACGAGTCCGCACTGGACATCAGCTTCGAAGTTCGGGGCGGCCTGTTCGTCCGCCAGATCCACCACTGGGCCGCCCTGATGTTCGCCGCATCGATCATGGTCCACCTTGCCCGGGTGTTCTTCACCGGTGCGTTCCGGCGCCCGCGCGAGGCCAACTGGGTCACCGGCGCAATCCTGTTGATCCTGGCCATGTTCGAGGGGTACTTCGGTTACTCGCTGCCCGACGACCTGCTGTCCGGCATCGGCCTGCGCGCCGCGCTGTCCTCGATCACCCTGGGGCTACCCGTCATCGGCACTTGGTTGCACTGGGCGCTGTTCGGCGGCGACTTCCCCGGCACCGTGCTGATCCCGCGTCTCTATGCCCTGCACATCCTGCTCATCCCCGCCCTCATATTGGCGCTCGTCGCCACACATCTCACGCTGCTGTGGTTCGGCAAGCACACGCAATTCCCCGGCCCCGGACGCACGGAAAAGAACGTCGTCGGCGTGCGCGTCATGCCGGTGTTCGCGGTCAAGTCCGGGGCGTTCTTCGCCATGATCACCGGCGTGCTCGGCCTGATGGG
>NZ_MVHF01000073.1 GCF_002086485.1 Mycobacterium aquaticum
TCGCCGCCCACTGGGGCACCACCACCGCCGCCCGCCGCACCCAAACGCCGCCGCAAACGGCACTGGGGCAAGATCCTGCTGGCGCTGCTGCTGGTCGGAATCCTGGCCGTGGCCGGGTGCGGCGTGTGGATCGACACGTCACTGCACCGCATCACGGCGTTCACCGCCTACCCCGACCGTCCGGCCCCGGGCCGCGGCACCAACTGGCTGCTGGTGGGCTCCGACAGCCGCCAGGACCTCACGCCCGAACAGCAGGCCGCGCTCGCCACCGGAGGCGACATCGGCAACGGCCGTACCGACACCATCCTGCTGGTGCACATCCCGGCTTTCGGGTCGAGCACACCGCCGACCATGGTCAGCATTCCCCGCGACTCGTATGTGCCGATACCCGACAACGGCAAGGACAAGATCAACGCCGCGTTCTCGCTGGGTGGCGCGCCGCTGCTGGCTCAGACCGTCGAGTCGGCGACCGGGCTGCATCTGGACCACTACGCCGAGATCGGCTTCGGCGGGTTCGCCGACCTGGTCGACGCGGTCGGGGGCGTCACCGTGTGCCCCGCCGAGCCGATCAGCGACCCGCTGGCCGGCATCGACCTGCCCGCGGGCTGCCAGCAGCTCGACGGGCGCAACGCGCTGGGTTTCGTCCGCTCCCGCGCCACGCCCCGCGCAGACCTCGACCGCATGGTCCATCAGCGACAGTTCATGTCGGCCCTGCTGCACCGCGCGACCAGCCCTGGTGTGCTGCTCAATCCTCTGCGGTGGGCGCCGATGGCGCAGGCGGCCGCCAAGACGGTCACGGTCGACCAGGACGCCCACGTATGGGATCTGGCCCGGCTCGGCTGGGCACTGCACGGAGATCCGGTCACCACCACAGTGCCCATCGGCGATTTCAGCGCGGGCGACTCCGGGTCGGTGGTGGTATGGGACCACGACGCCGCGAGCCGGTTGTTCGACGCATTGGCAGCCGACTCGCCACCGCCCGCCGACACTCTCAACGTCAACGAACCAAAAGGTTAGCCAAAGCTAAAATCGTCGAACAGCAAATTCGAACCAAGGTATGTAAGCGTCGTCACACGGGTTAGGCAATGCTGACCTCAATGAGGATGACCTTCGCTGACAATGCCGTCTGACCTGCTATATCCTCGCTGCCATGACGGCTACCGGCGCAATCGACACGAAATTCCACGCCCTTGTGCAGGATCAAATTCGAAACGAATTCACGGCTTCTCAGCAATACATTGCGATCGCCGTGTATTTCGATGGCGCCGATCTTCCGCAGCTCGCCAAGCACTTCTACAACCAGTCGCTCGAAGAGCGCAATCACGCCATGATGCTGGTGCAGTACCTGCTCGACCGGGACATCGAGGTCGAGATCCCCGGCATCGACGCGGTGTGCAACCAGTTCGACGAGCCCCGCGATGCGCTGCTGCTCTCACTCAAACAGGAGCGCACCGTCACCGAGCAGATCAGCCGACTGGCCAGCGTGGCCCGCGAAGAGGGCGACTACCTGGGCGAGCAGTTCATGCAGTGGTTCCTCAAGGAGCAGGTGGAAGAGGTGGCGTCGATGTCGACGCTGGTCCGCATCGCCGAGCGCGCCGGCGACAACCTGTTCCACCTGGAGGACTTCGTCGCACGCGAGCTCGCCGCCGCGGCAGGCGCGGACCCGTCGGCCCCGAAGGCCGCCGGGGGCAACCTCTAAGAGTTCGTCCCGCCAGTCCCGCCCGCACCGGTCAGGCCGTTCTGCAGCCAATCTTTGGTGCGGCCGGGATGGTTGGTGGCCACCCAGGCCACCCCGATGTCCCGGCAGAAGTTCACGTCCTCGTAGTGGTCGACGGTCCAGCAGTACAGCGCGCGGCCCTGCGCAGCTGCCCGGTCGACCAGTTCGGGATGCTCCCGCAGCGTCGTGATGGACGGCCCGACAGCCGTGGCGCCGACCGTCGTCGCGGCACTTCCGCCCAGATAGCGCGAGGTCTCCCCCAGCAACACCGTCGGCAGCATCGGTGCCGCCCGCCGGATCCGCCACACCGCGGCCGCGGAGAACGACATCACCACCGCCCGCGACAGATCCGCCGACGCCGGTGAGGCGATGCCGTAGCGGTGCAGGAGCGCCAGCACCTTGTTCTCGACCAATGCTCCGTAGCGCACCGGGTGTTTGGTCTCGATGAACAGCTTCACCGGCCGGTTCCAGTCGAGCACCATCGAGACCAGCGCATCCAGGGTCAGCAGCCCGGTGTCGCCCTGACCACCGTCGGCGTCCCTGCTGGCATGCCACGATCCATAGTCGAGGTCGCGTAGCTCCGCCAGCGTCATCTCGCTGACCAGCCCGGTGCCCGTCGACGTGCGGTCGACCCGCCGGTCGTGCACACACACCAGATGCCCGTCGCGGGTGAGCCGGACATCGCATTCGACCCCGTCGGCCCCCTCACGCAACGCCAGATCATAGGCGGCGATGGTGTGTTCGGGCCGGTCCGCGGATGCCCCGCGATGCGCCACCACGAACGGATGAGATGGACCCGGTGTCGCTGACTCTTCGGCAGCGGCTTCGCCCGCGTTCATACCGCTAATGCTGCCGGGTTCTGCCCTTGGGTCTCAACCGGAACCGCCGATTCGGGTTCGTCCTCGGAGCCGGCGGGCTGCGCCGAACGGCCCGATTCCGTCCCGACCACGACCCAGCGGTGGCTGCGGTGTTCGGCCGGCGCGCCTTCGAAGCCGAGGTACACCCGCCAGGCCAGCAATACGGCGGCCAGCGCCAGGAGATATCCGATGGCGACGGTGACGTTGTTGTCGGCGAGGTGCTGCGTGCTGTTGGCAAAGAACGTGACGACGACGGTTCCGACGATCGACCACAGCGCGACGACGGCGCTGAGCACCCAGACGATCCACCACACCACAATGGGCCGCCTGAGCTGGGTCAGGCGGCCCTCCAGAGTCGCCAGCTCGAGCACGTACACCGGCGCGAACAACACATTGGTCCCGGGGATCAGCGACATCAGCCATATCTCCGCGGCGGAGCGTGGGTCGCTCTGCCCCTGCTGGGCGTAGGCCGCCGCCCGCCGGGCAATGAGCCATCTGACCATGATCACGACGGTGACGCCGAGGATCACGAGCGCCACCAGGCTGGCCACCACACCGAACGCCACGGCCGCGTCGGCGATCAACGGATGCAGCAGCACACTGCGGTTGATCAGCATGAGCCCGTACCGCAGCACATGGGCGAACGCCGCGACGCCGAGCGCCACCATCGTCACGACGAGCATGGTGCGCACCGTTGCCGGCGGAGGCCCTTCGTGTTCGCGGCCGCGTTCCTCGGTGGGGACGTCGAAATGCTGCTGCAGTCCCCATCGCGGGATGACCGGATAGCGCGGGGTCGGCCCCAGCGGGCCACGCCGGATCCGGCGGCGCGGCGGGGCGCCCGGGCGCAGCGCGACCCAGCGGTAGCCGGGCGCCAATCGCGGCGTGCCAGCCTGCGGCGGGCGTCCTGTGGACGGCGGCGCGGGCTGGTGCGACGGTCGTGCAGGCGACTGCGGCGGCGCAGCTGCAGGCGGGGGCGGCGGCAGTGCCTGGCCGCCCTGCTGAGGCGACCACTGCGGCGCGGACGGCGCGAGCAGCGTGCCACCGCACCGCGGGCACCACGATCGTTGCCGGTCACGCACGTTCCAGCGCGTTCCGCACTGCGAACACACCTGGATCATCGGTCCAGCCTAGCGACGGTTGCGCAGCGGTCGCTCACACGCTGCCGGGGCTGCCGTCGTCGGTGATCACGGGTCGGCCCGCGCCCACCCAGGCCAGCATTCCGCCGTCGACGTTGGTCGGTGTGTATCCGTTGCGCGCGAGATAGTTGGCGACGCGCAGCGACCGCCCACCGGCGTGGCACACCACGAAAAGCTCGGCATCAGGATCGATCTCGGCCATCCGCGCGGGCACATCACCCATGGGGATGTGTTGGGCTCCCTCTGCGTGGCCACGCTGCCACTCGTCGTCCTCGCGCACATCGAGCAGCACCACCGCGTCGCCGAACACCGTCGGAACAGCGGCGATATCGGCCTGCGCGACCTCAACGTCGTCCATGCCGTCCATGCTTGCACGCGGATTCGCGCGGTGCACCTGGCACCCGGGCTGACCGCCGGTTCAGCAATCCGAAACTATCCACAGTTTCCACAGGTCTATCCACAGGCCGGCATCTGCGCCGGGCCCGAACAACCTGGTTTAGCTGTGCACATGCTGATCAACAATGTGGATAACCCTGTGTTCGTGTGGCTGTCGATCAACAGTCCCCCGGCGTTCGAGCGAATGATCCGTTGCGCCGCAGGCTCGTCCTGAGGTGGCGCGCGCCCGGTGCCCGGGCCGGGCTCCCGCGGGGCGGTTGGAATCAGCCTGATTCATCGGCCGGCGGCCGTCGTCGCGTCCGCGCCGACGATCCCCGCGGCCCAGGGCCTGCATTCCCGCGTTCCGCGGGTTGACCTGGCATACCTCACGAACCGGACCATGGCCCGGATTTGCCGTCGCCATCGGTCGATTTTTGCCTGGCAGCTCCAGGGTCTATGATCGGCGTCACACCAGATGTTGTGACAGAACTCACTGGGGGCAAACATTGATCGTGCAGGTCAGGAGCGTCTGATGGCGTCACATCCGATGGGGCCCGGGGGGGCCGTGCCGCATTCCGAGTGGCATACATCCGGCTATCTGCATACGCGCAATCAGCTGGTGGCGTTCGTTCGCGCCGGTGCCATCGCGTTGATCCTGCTCGGCATCCTGGCAGTCATCGTCTGGATCTGACTTCCGAGGCATCAGGTATAGGTGTGGGGGGCACCACACGTCGTTGCGATGAACCTTGTGATGAAGCAAGGTGGACGGCGATCTTGTGGAAGCCTTACTTGATCGATCAACCTGAGGAAGGAATCACGTGGCTGAATACACTCTGCCCGACCTGGATTACGACTACGGCGCGCTCGAGCCGCACATCTCCGGACAGATCAACGAGCTTCACCACAGCAAACATCACGCGGCCTACGTCAAGGGTGTCAACGACGCCGTGGCCAAGCTTGAGGAAGCCCGCGCCAACGGCGATCACGCCGCCATCTTCCTCAACGAGAAGAACCTGGCCTTCCACCTCGGCGGCCACGTCAACCATTCGATCTGGTGGAAGAACCTGTCGCCGAACGGTGGCGACAAGCCGACCGGCGACCTGGCTGCGGCCATCGACGACCAGTTCGGATCGTTCGACAAGTTCCAGGCTCAGTTCACCGCGGCGGCCAACGGCCTGCAGGGCTCCGGCTGGGCGGTGCTGGGCTACGACAGCCTCGGCGACCGGCTGCTGACCTTCCAGCTGTACGACCAGCAGGCCAACGTGCCGCTCGGCATCATCCCGCTGCTGCAGGTGGACATGTGGGAGCACGCCTTCTACCTGCAGTACAAGAACGTCAAGGCCGACTATGTGAAGGCGTTCTGGAACGTCGTCAACTGGGAGGACGTCCAGAACCGGTACGCCGCCGCGACCTCGAAGTCGAACGGTCTCATCTTCGGCTGATCCGGTCGCAACCGATCTGCCCTAGAACGGGGCGTCGCGCAGTTTGCGCGACGCCCCGTTCTCGTATTGAGACCTGACCTGCTCCGTTTCCGCTTGCACGACCCACGCACCTGTCGCATGCTGAAATGATCGAGTAGCGAACGGAAAGGTGCCGGCGCCCAACTCCTATGTCCTGGAGGCGAAATGGATTCGGGATCTTCTCGGGCGATCGAGATCGCCCCGTTTCATTCCGGTGGGTCACTCAAGGGTTTCGTGGTGTCCGGCCGTTGGCCTGACACCACCAAGGAGTGGGCACAGCTGCTCATCGTCACTGTGCGGATCGCGTCGGTGCCCGGATTACTCTCCACCACAACGATTTTCGGGGTCCGCGAGGAACTTCCCGAGCAACCTCAGCCCGGCACGGTCGGGCTGGTGATCGCAGAGGGCCCCGTAGTGGGCGAGTCTGCGCTGCCGCCAGGCTATTTCGCCGAGCATCAGCCGCCGGCACTGCTGATGCTGCATCCCCCTTCGGAGACCACGCCGTCGCTGCCCGAGTGCACAGGTGCCGCCTCCGGCTGCGTGCTGCTGCCCGGGCTGCCATATCTGGGACTCGATCATCGGGCCGCATGGGTCGAGGCCGAGGCCGACGGCACCGTCACGTCAATGGTGAGCCGCGTCGGCGTCGACCCGATCAGCCATCCGGACACCGCGATCCTGGCGATGCTGCTCGCCGCATGATCGGGACACCCGTCCCAGAAATCGGAAGGGTGGTTCTCAGTTGGGCAGAACCCGACGGCCCAATATCGATAGCAGGTCTAGCGAACCACGCATTCCAACGCTAGGGTATTGACGTCAGCGAAGAGAGTAGCCCTCAATCGCCGGGTCGCCCGCCGACCGACCGCGATGCCACCCCTCGGCCGTCCGGTTCAGCAACGCGGGTCGCCCAGCGCTTCGACTGGATGCCAGCGCCACCCGAATCGTCGCCGGAATCCACCTGAGCCTCTCGTGGCTATCGAATGAGGCCTCCCCGAGAGGCTCTCGAGAGCGTCGCCGGCCGCGTGCACCGCGTGCTGCCCACCAGCACCGTCGCGCGGCCATACAGTGGTTGGCGCCCTCATTCCAGCAAATGCGTGTTTACGTGGTTTACACGGAGGCCCTAGTTGCCCACAGGAAACTGGGAGGCTCCTGTACGGAGCCGTGCCAGCAGCTCACCCCCGGCAATACAACGCAACCGTCACTATTTGCCTTGTCATGCGGTGCAATCCCGCTGTTCACCCGTGGCGAAGACCCCGGTTTGCGTGGCCAAGGTGGTAAAAACGGTAAGCTGGGTTAACTTTTACGCGGTTTGCACTTGGTAGTTGACACAGTTCTCGCTACGATGGTCAGCAAATACGCCGCCTATTCGTTACCGCTCAAGATGCATGTGGAGGTCAATTCGATGAGCAAGACGTTCGCCGCCCGTCTCAACCGGCTGTTCGACACGGTTTATCCCCCAGGGCGCGGACCCCACACGTCGGCCGAGGTGATTGCTGCGCTGAAGTCCGAAGGCGTCACCATGTCGGCTCCGTACCTCTCGCAGCTCCGGTCGGGCAACCGCACCAACCCGTCGGTGGCCACCATGGCCGCCCTTGCCAACTTCTTCCGCATCAAGCCGGCGTACTTCACCGACGACGAGTACTACGAGAAGCTCGACAAGGAACTGACCTGGCTCGCGAGCATGCGCGACGAAGGGGTTCGCCGTATCGCCGCCCGTACCGTCGGGCTCTCGGCGGAGGCTCAGCAGGACCTCGTCCAGAAGGCCGACGAGCTGCGCCGCCTCGAGCGCCTCGACGACTGAGCCGTCGGCCCCCGGCCGGTCCTCTACAGACAGCACCCAGACAAGCTCCGGCGCTGCCGGGGCTTGTCTGGGTTTTTTGTGGTTCAGACCCCTCTGATCGCGTTCAGCGACCGGACCGCTGCAGGTCGCGGTATTCGCGCGCGATCGCCAGAATCCACTCGCGGTCGGAGTATGACTCCGGTTGACGCAGCCAGGTCAGCCCGGGAAAGGCCGACGCCGCACCGGCATCGCTGTCGCGGGTCTGGTAGATCCACTGCGCCACCGCTCGCGCCTGCTCGTCAGGCGTCACCGCATCGGGGTCGGACGAGCGGTCGCCGCCGCCGGCTTTTCCCTGCGGCCCGACGGCCTCGCGCTCGTGTGCTGCGGCAGTCGCCTCCAGGTACAGCGAGTCCGATATCAGCGACATGCGCTCGGCCACCCGGAACACCAGCGGGCCCCGCGGCCGCACGCCGATACCGACGTCGGGATGCCTGCGACCGAGTTCGGTGAGCAGCGGACCGATGACCCGCAGTTCCTGCCGGGCACCGAACCAGTCCTCGACGCTCGGCAGCAGTGAGCCGGCAGCAACGACCACCATGGCGCAGCCCAGCAGGGTGGCGGCCGACCCGACGCCGACCAGTTGTGTGTGCCCGACCGCACGCAGGAGGAAGAACGCGCTGGCTGCGACGATCAACGCGATGCCCAGGCTGAACACGAAGAGGGCCCGGCCACGGCGGCTTCGGTTCGAGTACCGCAGGCCGGCCCAGACCACGAGCGTGAGCGCCAGTAGTACGTACAGCAACGGCAACAGCCAGGTGGTGGCGCTGCTGACGAGGTCCCGTTTGAGGTATTCCTCCGGCGCCATCTCGGGTTGCCGGGGCGACCGGAAGAACAGCACCAGGCTGACCACTGCGACGACCGCCGCCACACCGTATTGCGCCATGGCAAGGCGGCGGGTGATTGCCGGTGAGTGGTCCGACGCCGCGGTGGTGATCATGACGCAACTGCCTGCGGCGCAAGCGATCAGCGCGACCTGACTGAGCGCCACGGCAATGTTGGGTAGCCGTACGAGGGTGTCGATGAGCAGTGCCAGCGGCTGCCAGTTAAGCGCCGCCACGGCGCCGAGGCTGCCGAGCGCGACGATCATCGCAGCGCTCACCAGTGATTGTTTGTTGACCAAGGCCCATCCGATGCGCAGCCCAGTAGCCATGCCGAGCAAGCCGGCGATCACCCAGATGATCAACCAAACGCCTCTCCGAGGCGAACCTGCACGATCGACGACCGGTCGGACGGCAGCCGGCCCAGCCGATAGAGCAGAAGCGCCGCGAAGTCCTCGGCCTCCTGCTCGATGTCCTCACCGTTGGGGCCCATGCATCCGGTCCGCTGGTTGAGCATGTAGGCGATCAGATCGGAACTGGCCAGCTCGACCGATTCCTCGGCGGCTTCGACGATCGATATGCCCTCGTGTCCGAGTACCAGGTGGCCCAGCTCGTGGGCCAGGGTCCTGTCCCAGGTCGGAAGCCCCTGCTGGATCAGGAACACATCCCGGTCGCTGTACTGCCGCCACTGACCGCACACCCCCGGCGGAAGCTCTTCCATCGTCAGCTCGATCGGTCTGCCCCGATCCTCGCTGACCGCCGCGACCAGGCGGGTCAATGTCACTTCACCGCGCCGCGGCGCGAGATCGAGCACCGCGTTGACAGCGCGTGTGACGGTGCGACTGGCTGACATACCTCCCCCTTTCGACCGTTCACCTCATCAGTCGACGAATCGTGCGACGTTGGTCCGCACCGTGTGCCCGGCTCTGGCCTGCCGATAGCCCACGATGCCCCCTGCCCCCGTCAGCGCCATGATCCCGACCGTGCCCGGCACAGCCAGCGCAGCCAGCTCCGTCGTCCCCGCCGTCCGCAGATAGTCGGCGTAGCCCACGCGGTAGGTCGCGGGGACCGCTGCGTGGTCATGGCCTGCGGCCTGCGGGGTCTGCACCGATGGTTGCACCTGCTTGAGCGTGGGCTGGGCCGACGGGTGCCGATCCGAGGGCGCGCCGGACCCGTCGCCACCGCCCGGGGCGCCGAGCGGCGCGACGACGGGGGGAACGACGAGCGGCGGCACCACGATCGGGATCAGGACCGGCACTGCTGCAGCGGCCGCCAGACCGGGCGGCGGCGCCGCCACCGGCTCGGCCACAGCGGCCGCGGACAACTCTTGTGGCGGCAGCTGCATCTCCGGCGGCACGGGTCGGTTGAACGCCTGCGGCAGCCCGCCGCTGCCACCACCGCCACCGCCGCCACTGGCGATCGACGGGATACTGCCGCCTACCGAGCTCGACGTGGTGGTCTCTGTTGTGGTGGTCTCCGACGTCGTAGACGACGTGGTCCTCGAGGTGGTGGTGGCGGACGTCGTCGTGGCGGTCGTGGTGGGTGACGTCGTCGTCTGAGTCGTGGTCGGTGACGTCGTACTCGCGGTCGTCGACACCGAGGTTTCCGTCGTCTTCGACGTTTCCGTGGTCTTCGACGTTTCCGTCGTCTTCGAAGTCTCCGTGTCGGTCGGCGGGGTCTTCGTCGGGGAACCCTCACCGGAACTCGGGTCTTGGGTCCCCGACGAACCAGTCGGATCACTCGTGCCGGAGGGTTTGCCGGTGTCCACCGGTTTTACGGTCCCCACGGGCCCGCGGGTCTTGGTCGGGCTACCGGTCTTGGTGGGCTTGTCGGTGTTCGTGGCACCGGTGGCCGGCTTGGTGTTGCCGCCGGAGTCGCTCCCGCCCTGGCTGTTGTCGTCGCCGCGGGACCCGCCGCTGGGCCCACCCGGCTTGCCACCGTTGTCGTTTCCCTGCGCGTTGCCGCCCTGGTTCTGGCCGCCCCCAGAGGCGCCGGAATTGCCCGATCCACCACCGGAATCGCTCCCGCCGTGGTTCGGATCGGCAAACGCCAATGCACCGCCGAGACCGGCGATGAACAGGCCGGAAGTCACCATGACGGTCGAGGCGGCGACGCGCATCCGCGAACGCACTGTGTCACCACCCTTTCGCGCATCGCCCGACGAGTTTATAAAGCAGTGATAATTGTCGCACAGCTCGGCTAGCCGGTTTGCTAGCTGTGATGATTCCCCCACCGGTTCCCGGGGCGTGACAGCAGAGCAAATCCGCTGGACGATACTGTGGGGCAGCAGTAGTGCAGCGGTGACCGCCAATACTCGACGAGATGACCCGGAGGCAGCCGGAATGGGCCTGTTCACGCCACGCAAAAGCCGAGCAACCCGCCGCGCCGAAGCCCGCGCGATCAAGGCCAAGGCCAAGCTGGAAGCCCGGCTCACCGCAAAGAACGAGGCCCGGCGCATCAAAGGTGACCGCAAGGCCGAGAACAAGGCACTCAAAGCGCAGCTCAAGGCTCAGCGCGACAGTGACCGCAATGCGCTCAAGGTGGCCGAGACCCAGCTGCAGGCGGCCCGCGAGGGCAAGCTTCTCTCCCCTACTCGGATTCGTCGGCTACTGACGGTCACGCGTTTGCTGGCACCGGTTCTGGTGCCCCTGGTCTACCGCGGCGCCATGGCTGCTCGCGGCGCCATCGACGAACGCCGGGCCGATCAGCTCGGTGTGCCGCTGAGCCAGCTCGGACAGTTCTCCGGTCATGGCGCCCAGCTGTCGGCCCGCATCGCCGGTGCCGAACAGTCCCTGCGCCAGGTCGCCGACAAGGCTCCGAAGGACGCCGAGACCAAGCAGTTCGTCGCGGCCATCACCGATCGACTCAGTGATCTGAGTGCCGCGGTGGCCGCCGCCGAGCACATGCCGACCGCGCGCCGCCGGGGCGCTCATGCGGCCATCGCCGCGCAGCTCGACGGCATCGACGCCGACCTGCTGGCCCGGCTCGGTCTGGTCTGACCCGTGCGATGACCGACGCCCGTACCGATCCCGCGGCCCGGCTGCGCGGTACGTCCGTCGGGGTGCTCACCGGCGTGCTGTCGGTGGCCGCGCACGGAGCCGCGGGCGGCGGATGGCCTGCCGGCGCTGTCACGGCGCAACTGGCACTGCTGGCGGCCACGCTCGGCACGGTGGCCTCGACCGTGCGTGCCGCGAACCGGGCCTGGGTGCTCGTCGGTCTGCTCGGCGCAGGCCAGGTGCTCGCGCACGCCCTACTCGCGATCGACGGTCACACCCACGGGTCGCATCCGCTGCAGCCCGGGGCCCTGATGCTCGCGGCGCACCTGGTGGCCGTCACGGTGGGGGCCCTCCTCATCGCCGGCGGAACCCGGTTCTGCGCTGCGCTGTCCCGGGTCCTGCGGGCAGTGACGCGCCGCGTGTCTGCGCTACCGGCGGCGACCGCACACGCCGTCGCGCACAGCGCCGATCAGCCGTTGCAGTCCGCGCGGCTGTTGGCCACATCGGTGTCCCATCGGGGTCCGCCGGTCAACGTCCTTCGCTGACCCCCCATCCCGACATCCACGAAAGACACTGATTCACAATGAAATCCCCTTACGGGGCGCGTTGGCGCGCCCTGCCCGCCGCCGCTGCGGCGACCCTTGCGACCGGCCTGCTGACCGCGGCCCCGGCATCCGCCCACGTGCACGCCGATGCCGACAATCCCACTCCCGGCAGCACATCGTTGGTGACCTTCCAGGTACCTGGAGAATCCGATACCGGCGCTCTCACAACACAATTGAGCGTCGCCCTGCCCAACGTCGCGTCGGCGCGCGCCGAGGTGATGCCGGGCTGGACGTCCCGGCTCGACCGGGACACCGCGGCAGGCACCGTCCGTTCGGTCACCTGGACCGCGGCGCCGGGCGTCGGCATCTCGCCGGATCAGTTCGCGCTGTTCCGCATCTCGGTCAAGCTGCCCACCACGCCGACGGTGAGTTTCCCTGCCACCCAGACCTATTCGGACGGCAAGGTGGTGCACTGGGATCAGGCCCCGCTGCCCGGTGGCGGTGAGCCCGAATACCCGGCACCCGAACTGAAGCTCTCTGGCGCCCCCGCCGGCGACGACCACGACGAGGACCACGGCGCCGCCCCGAGCGCGACGGCATCGTCGCAGCCCGCCGCCGCGCCCGCACCCGCGGCGGCCTCCGCCGACAACACGGCACGCTGGCTGGCCGGCGGGGCACTGACGGTCGCCGCCGTCGCGGTGGTGGCAGCACTGGCGGCGCGGCGCCGGTCATGAGGCGGGTGCTCGCGGCCGTCCTGACCGGATTCGCCCTGGCCGCATTGTCGTTGGCTGCCGCGGGTACCGCGTCGGCACATGCGACCAGGATCGCCACGGACCCGGCCGACCATGCGGCGCTGACCGCGTCACCGCAGCGGGTCAGCGCCACGTTCAACGAGGCACTGCAGCGGACATTCGCCGACATGACGGTCGTCGGGCCCGACGGCAACCTGTGGTCGACCGGCGAGGCCCAGGTGCAGGGCGCGGTCATCGGGATCGATGTGCGGCCACTCGGCCCGGCCGGCACCTACACGGTGAATTACCGGGTCACGTCCGCCGACGGGCACGTGGTGTCCGGATCGTGGTCGTTCGACCTGACCGTCGCGGGTTCGGGAACACCGGGACCGCCTGTCGGCTCGGCGAGCGGCTCCGACGGCAGTCTGCCGGTGTGGCCGTTCGTCGTGGCGGCCGCGGTCATCGTGGGCGGCGGAGCTTGGTGGGTGCTACGCCGGCGGGCGTGACGCGCAGGATGGTGGCCGGCGGCGTGCTCATCGTCGCGGCGTCGGCGGCCACCGCCTGGGCACTGGGGTATCCGCAGAGCCCGTTGGGAGGCGCGTTGGCGCGCGCCTCGGCGGACACTGCCGCCGTGGTCGCGGTGGGATTGGCCGTGGTGCCGATGCTCGACGTGGTGCGCCACCGCGCAGAACTGGTCCGGTCTGCGACCGGACCGTTGGTGTGGGCCAGTGCAGTGTGGCTGATGACCGAGTTGGTGCGGCTGATGGTCGAAACGGCCCGCGCGGCCGATGTCAGCGTGCTGCACCTCGGCGTGCAGACCAGCGCCGAGTTCGCTTTTTCGACGACCGCGGGCCGGTCCAGCGTGGCCGGGCTCGTCGCGGCACTGGCCCTGGGCATTGTCACGCTCGTGGTGCCGCGGACCGCGGCGGCCGTGGCCGCGTCGACCGGGATCGCCGCGGCGGGTCTGGTGGCGCGAACGTTGTCCGGGCATCTCGCCGAGAGCCCGGTCGGCGGGCTCGCGGTGGCCGCACATGCGCTGGCCGCGGCGCTGTGGTGCGGCACGCTGGCCGCGCTGGTGCTCACGGTGACGCACCGCGGACAGTGGGCTCGGGTACTGCCCAGGTTCTCCCAGCTGTCGCTGATCTGCGTGGCGGCGCTGTTGATCTTCGGTGTGCTCGGCGCGGTCATCCGGCTGGACACGCTCGCGGAACTGTGGACGACCGGCTACGGCCGGCTGCTGTCGGCCAAGGTCGTGCTGACGGCCGGTCTGCTGGCGCTGGCCTGGCGGAACAGGGCCGGGTGGCTGCCTGCGGCGCGGTCGCATCGGGCCAGCGCGAGCCTGTCTCGGTCCCGCTCGCTGATCGAGCTGGCCGTCATGACCGTCACCATCACGTTTGCCGCGGCGTTGGCCGTGGCAGGGTGACCTCCGGGCCGCCTGGCATGATGGGGACGACTGCCGGCCACCCCGCCCCCGCGTCGGCGCGGAGCACAGACACTGCAAAGGAGCAGCCCGATGGCAGAGCAGCAGGATCCCTCCGAGGACAAGCCGGACGCTGGTTCCGGATCTCCCGCGGCTGGCCCGTCAGACGCGGCTGCCGATCCTGGTGCTGTGACCCCGCCTGCGAAGAAGGCTCCGGCCAAGAAGGCCCCCGCGAAGAAGACGTCGGCCAAGAAGGCACCGGCGAAGGCCGCCGCGAAGGCCCCTGCGAAGAAGGCTCCCGCCAAGAAAGCACCGGCCAAGAAAGCACCGGCCAAGAAAGCGCCCGCGAAGGCCGCCGACCCGGCCGAACCCGCGAAGAAGGCCCCTGCCAAGAAGGCGGCCCCGCCCCCACCCGCGCCGTCGGCAGATCTCGCCTCGGCCGCCAAAGAGACTGCAGCGCAAGCGAAATCAGCGGTAGCCGCAGCTGCCAACCCGACGTTGCCCGTCGAGCCCAGCCCGTCGCGGATGCCGCTGGTGGCAGCGATCGTGGTCGGCGTGTTGGCGGTGCTTGTGGCGTTCCTCACCAGGCGCCGTTCCGGCACCCGGTGAGTTTTCTCGCTTGACCCTCCCCCGACGTCAGGGTCGATAGTTGGGTTCGTGGACGCCAACACCGACGCCAGGACCGTCGGCGCCGTAGCCACCCTCACGGGGGTCTCGGTACGGACGCTGCACCACTACGACCACATCGGTCTGGTGGTGCCGAGCGTGCGGACCGCCGCCGGTTACCGCGGCTATCTCGATGCCGACATCGAGCGACTGCACATGGTGCTGGTGTACCGCGCGGCCGGTCTGGCCCTCGAGGACATCCGCGTGCTGCTCGACGATGCCGAGGCCGACGTGCTCGCCCACCTGCGACGCCAGCATGCGTTGCTGTGCGAGCAGGCCGAACAGCTGGAGCAGACCATCAAGGCAGTGGAGGAACTCATGAACGCACATCGCAGCGGGATCCAATTGACCGCCGAGGAGCAGGTGGAGATCTTCGGCACCACCAAGTTCGGTGACGAGTACGCCACCGAGGCCGAGGAACGCTGGGGCGACACCGACGCGTGGAAGCAGTCCCAACGGCGAGCGGCACAGCTGACCAAGCAAGACTGGATCGAGATCAAGGCCGAGAGTGACGCCTTGTTGCATGACCTCGCCGCAGCCAAGCGCTCCGGAGTCGCCCCGGGTACGCCGGAAGCTGATGCGCTTGCCGCACGGCATCGCGCATCGATCGAACGTTTCTACGAGTGCGGCGGCGAGCTGCACCGCTGCCTGGTCGAAATGTATCTGGCCGACGCCCGATTCACGGCCTACTACGACGATGTAGAGCCTGGCTTGGCCCAGTTCGTCCACGATGTGGTGATCGCTAGCATCATGGCGTGATCATCCAGCCCCGCGCCACCGCCGATCTGGTCGACGAGATCTACCCCGATGTCCGTAGCTGCGATCTGCAGTTGCAGAACTACGGGGCCAGGACGATGTTCGCCGGCCGGATCACCACGGTGCGCTGCTTCCAGGACAACGCCCTGCTCAAGTCGATCCTGTCCACGCCGGGCGACGGCGGGGTGCTGGTGGTCGACGGGGCGGGCTCCCTGCACACCGCGCTGGTCGGCGACATCATCGCCGGGCTGGCGCACGACAACGGCTGGTCCGGGGTGATCGTGCACGGCGCGGTGCGTGACGCGGCGACGCTGCGCACCATCGACGTCGGGATCAAGGCCCTGGGCACCAACCCCCGCAAGGGCACCAAGACCGGCGAGGGCGAGCGCGACGTCGAGGTGAGCTTCGGTGGTGTGACCTTCGTGCCCGGCGACATCGCCTATGCCGACGACGACGGCATCGTCGTGGTCACCCCGTAACCGCGAGCAGACACAGAGTCGCACTTTCCGAGCTCGATTCGTGCGATTCCGTGTCTGCTCGTCGGGAAACTAGGCCGGCACTGCCACGCGGTGCTTGGTGAAGTGCAGCGACTGCTCGTCGACCTTCCCGTACCGGATGGTGCGCATGTCGAAGAAGTAGTTCTGCTTGAGCTTCCACGGCGCCTGCGATCCCGACTTGGGCAGGCTGTCCATGGCCCGCCGGAAGTACCCGGGGGTGAAGTCCATGAACGGCAGCTCGTCGACGCTGTCGCCGGGGTGCTGCGCCTCGACGCGGTCAAACCCGTTGGCGTCCATGTAGTTCAGCAAGCGGCAGATGAACTCGGACACCAGGTCCGCCTTCAGCGTCCACGACGCGTTGGTGTAACCGAACGTGATCGCCATGTTCGGCACGCCGGAGAGCATCAGGCCCTTGTAGGTCATGCACTTGGGCAGGTCGATCGGCTCGCCGTTGCGGTAGGCCACCGCGCCACCGAACAGCTGCATGTTCAGACCCGTTGCAGTGACGATGATGTCGGCCTGGAGCTCCTCACCGGAGGTGAGCTTGATGCCGTTCTCGGTGAAGGTCTCGATGGTGTCGGTGACGACGCCCGCCTTGCCCGAGCGGATCGCTTTGAACAGATCGCCGTTGGGCGCCAAGCAGACTCGCTCGTCCCACGGGTTGTAGCGCGGGCTGAAGTGCTTGTCGTAGTCGAAGCCCTCGGGCAGCCGGCGCTCGGCCATCTGGCGCAGCGCCTTCTTGAACGCGGCCGGGAACTTCCGCGCGAGCTGGTACTGGCCGGTGCTGTAACCGATCTGCTTCCAGCGGTTGACGAAGTGGGCCAGGTTCTTCGGCAGGTACTTGTTGGTCTTCGCCGCCACCGGATCGACCAGCGGCAGGGCGCCGATGTAGGTGGGCGACCGCTGCAGCATGGTGACGTGGCCGGCACCGCCGTCGACCAATGACGGGATCAGCGTGACAGCCGTTGCGCCGGAACCGATCACGACGATGTTCTTGCCGGCGTAGTCGAGGTTCTCCGGCCAGTGCTGCGGGTGGATGATCTGACCCTTGAAGTCGTCCGCGCCCGGGAACTCGGGCGAGTAGCCCTCGTCGTAGTTGTAGTAGCCACTGCACACCGACAGGAAGGATGCGGTGATCTGCTTGGTCTCGCCGCCCGTCTCGACGTTGACGGTCCAGCGGTTCTCGGCGTCCGACCAGTCCACCGAAAGCACGCGGTGGCCGGTGCGGATGTGCTTGTCGATGCCGTTCTCGACGGCGGCCTCGTTGATGTAGTTCCAGATCGACCGACCGTCGGCGATCGACTTCGCCGACTCCCACGGCTTGAACCGGAAGCCGAGGGTGAACATGTCGGAGTCGGAGCGGATGCCGGGGTACTTGAACAGGTCCCAGGTGCCACCGATGTTCTCGCGGCGCTCCAGGATCACGTAGCTCTTGTCTGGGCAACGGTCCTGCAGGTGCCAGGCCGTGCTGATGCCGGAGATTCCGGCGCCGACGATCACGACGTCGAAGTGTTCGTTCATGGGACCGACGGTATCAACAGAGCGTTGAGTCGGTCAACAGTCTGTCGAAAATCTCGACGCACTGTTAAACTCCTCATCGTGACCACCGCCCAGACCCGCGCACCACGCGGCCGCCGTGCGACGAGACCGTCGGGCGACGATCGTGAAGCGGCGATTCTGGCGACGGCATCGCGGCTGCTGGAGACCAAGAAATTCGCCGACGTCTCGGTCGACGATCTCGCCAAGGGCGCCGGCATCTCGCGCCCCACCTTCTACTTCTACTTCTCATCCAAGGAAGCCGTCCTCCTGTCGCTGCTCGATCCGCTCATCAAGCGCGCCGACACCGGCTTCGACGGCGCGTTGGAAGACATGCCCGCCGATCCCAAGCGGGCCATCCGCCGTGGCATCGAGATCTTCTTCAGCTCGTTCGGGTCGCACCCCGCCACCGCGAAGGCCGGCGCCGAAGCGGTCGGCACCATCCCCGAGTTCCGCGAGTTCTGGGCGGGGTTGATGCAGAAGTGGATCAATCTGACCGCTGCGCTGATCGGCGCCGAACGCCAGCGTGGCGCCGCCCCGGACACCATTCCGGCGATGGATCTCGCCACCTCGCTGAACCTGATGAACGAGCGCACCATGATGGCCGCACTCGCCGGTGAAGAGCCGGGCATCGCCGACGAGCGGGTGGTCGACACATTGGCCCACATCTGGCTGAACAGCATCTACGGGACCGCAGCCTAAAACTTGTCGCCCCCGCATGCGAACATATGTTCGTGTCCGATCCGCAGGCGGCCATCCTCCATGCCGACCTCGACTCGTTCTACGCGTCGGTGGAACAACGGGACGACCCTGCGCTGCGCGGGAAGCCGGTGATCGTCGGCGGAGGGGTCGTGTTGGCGGCGAGCTACGAGGCGAAGGCCTTCGGCGTGCGGACCGCGATGGGTGGACATCAGGCCCGTGCGCTGTGCCCGCGGGCCATCGTCGTGCCCCCGCGGATGTCGGCGTACACGCAGGCCAGCAGGGATGTCTTCGAGGTCTTCCGTGACACCACGCCCATCGTCGAACCACTGTCGGTGGACGAGGCGTTTCTCGACGTCTCCGGGCTGGGCCGGGTGTCGGGCACGCCGGTGCAGATCGCCGGGCGACTGCGGGAGCAGGTCCGCGACCGGGTCGGTCTGCCGATCACCGTCGGCATCGCCCGCACCAAGTTCCTGGCCAAGGTGGCCAGCCAGGAAGGCAAGCCCGACGGGCTGCTGCTCGTCCCGCCGGACCGTGAACTGGCGTTCCTGCACCCGCTTCCGGTCCGTCGGCTGTGGGGTGTCGGAGCCAAGACAGCGGAGAAGCTGCACGCACACGGCATCGAGACGGTGGCCGATGTCGCCGAATTGCCCGAATCCGCACTCTCGGCGATGGTAGGCGGCGCCATGGGGCGCCAGCTGTTCGCGTTGTCCCGCAATATCGATCGGCGCCGGGTCACCACGGGGGTGCACCGGCATTCGGTCGGGGCCCAGCGAGCGCTGGGGCGTCGGGGCAACAGCATGTCGGCAGCCGAGGTCGATGCCGTGGTGATCAACCTCGTCGACCGCATCACCCGGCGCATGCGCGCCTCCGGACGGACAGGCCGCACGGTGGTGCTGCGGCTGCGGTTCGACGACTTCGGTCGCGCGACCCGGTCACACACCTTGCCGCGGGCGACCGCGTCCACCGAGGACGTCCTCGGTGCGGCGCGCGCGTTGGTCGACGGCGCAGCGCCGCTGATCGCGCAGCGGGGCTTGACCCTGATCGGGTTCGCGGTGTCCAACATCGACCGCGACGGCAGCCAGCAGTTGGAGCTGCCGTTCGAGAGTGTTCCGGATCTGAGCGCCGTCGATTCAGCCGTCGACCAGATCCGGGAGCGTTTCGGTACCGCACTGCTCACGCGCGGTGTGCTGGTCGGCCGCGATCCCGGGTTGGAGATGCCTATGCTGCCCGATTAAAAAGAATCCTCCGCTTTCTCCGAGGATCAGATCCACGCGGTGCGTGTACGAAACCTGAGTAGTCTCACGGATCCGCGGGCCAGGCATGCTGCGGCAAGCTGCGAATCATGAACGCAATCAACGACTTGTCTAAGATCACCGCAGCCTTCTTCATCCAGGCCGCGATTGCCTTCGGCGTGAGTTTCCTCGGTGTGCTCGGCGGAATCTATTTCCTGCCACTGGATACCTGGCAGCGGCTGTTCCTGGCGATGTCGGTGCTGTTTCTCGTCACCAGTGCCTTCACGCTGGCTAAGGTGGTCCGCGACCAGCAGGAGGCCGCCACCATCCGGGTGCGGCTCGACGAGGCGCGGCTGGAAAAGCTACTCGCCGAACATAATCCGTTCAGCTCAACCTCTTGAGGTCCACTCCAGCAGGTCGTCGGCGGGCCAGGTGTTGACGATGCGCTCCACCGGGACCTCGGCGTCGAGTGCTCTCTGCGCGCCGTAGCCGAGAAACTCGAGCTGCCCGGGAGCGTGCGAATCGGTGTCGATGCTGAACAGGCAACCGATCTCCAGCGCCTGCTTGAGCAGCCGGGTCGGCGGGTCGCGGCGCTCGGGCCGGGAGTTGATCTCGACGGCCGTACCGTGGTCGCGGCATGCGGTGAACACTTTTTCGGCGTCGAACTTCGACTCCGGCCGGGTGCCGCGGCCGCCGGTGACCAGGCGCCCGGTGCAGTGTCCGAGCACGTCGGTGTGCGGATTCGACACGGCCTTGAGCATCCGGCGCGTCATCGCCGCGGCGTCCATCGCGAGCTTGGAGTGCACGCTGGCCACCACCACGTCGAGCCGCTCCAGCAGCTCGGGTTCCTGGTCAAGGGAGCCGTCTTCGAGAATGTCGACCTCTATGCCGGCGAGGATCCGCATGGGTGCGACGGTGTCGCGGAGTTCATCGATCACGTCGAGCTGTTTTCGCAGGCGTTCGGGCGAGAGACCGTTGGCGACCTTCAGCCGCGGTGAGTGGTCGGTCAGCGCACAGTATTCATGGCCCAATTCTCTTGCGGCCAGCATCATCTCCTCGATCGGCGCGGAGCCGTCCGACCAGTTGGAGTGCACGTGCAGGTCACCGCGCAGCGCGGCCCGGATGTCGCCCCCGCCGAGATCGGCTGCTGTCGAACGCAATTCGACCAGGACATCGGGCTCGCGGCCGGCCCACGCCTGGGCGATCACCGTGGCGGTCTTGGGTCCGACGCCCGGCAGCGACTGCCAACCGTTGGACGCGCCGAGCCGTTGCCGCTGCTGGTCGCTCAGCGCCTCGACGACGTCGGCGGCCTTGCGGTAGGCCATCACCCGGCGCGGGTCTTCACGGGCCCGGTCCTTGTAGTACGCGATCTGGCGTAGTGCCGTCACCGGATCCATGGGCTCCAGTGTGCCCGTTTGCACCGCGTCCGGACACCCGACTATTCTCAATTGCGATTTTCTTCAATCCATCAAGTCATCAGGTCGTATCGTGCCTCATCGCTTCAGCCGGCTGCTTCCCCATCGCGACGATTACGCCGACCTGCCGCGCTCCTGGCGTCGCGACATCCTCGCCGGCGTCACGGTCGGTGTCGTCGCGCTGCCGCTGGCGTTGGCGTTCGGGATCAGCTCCGGCGTCGGGGCTGCGGCGGGCCTGATCACGGCGGTTGTCGCCGGGCTGGTCGCGGCCGTGTTCGGCGGCTCGCACGTGCAGGTCTCCGGGCCGACGGGAGCGATGGCGGTGGTCCTCGCGCCGATCGTCGCCCAGCACGGGCTGGGCAGCATCGCCTTGGTCACGGTGGTGGCGGGCCTACTGGTGCTGACTGCCGGCATCACCGGGCTGGGGCGGGCCGTGACGTTCATCCCGTGGCCGGTGATCGAGGGATTCACCCTCGGCATCGCCACGATCATCTTTCTGCAACAGGTCCCTGCAGCGTTCGCGCAGCATCCCCCGGCCGGTGAGCGCACGCTGCCCGCGGCGATCACGGTCGTAATCCACGCCGACTGGGCGGCAGCAGCGAAAACCCTTGGCGTGGTAGCCGTCGTGGCGCTCCTGATGGTCACGCTCCCCCGGTTGCACCGGGCTATTCCCGAATCGCTGACCGCGGTGATCGTCGCCACCCTGCTGGTGAGCGCGCTGCACATCCCGGTCGCGGCCATCGGAGAATTGCCGTCGCATCTGCCCGCGCCGGTGCTGCCGCACGCCGATCTCGGGGCGATGCGCACCCTGCTCGGTGCCGCACTGGCCATCGCCGCTCTGGCGGCCATCGAATCGCTGCTCTCGGCCCGGGTCGCGGCAACCATGTCCGACCGGGCCCTATGACCCCGACCGGGAGCTGGTGGGCCAGGGCCTGGCGTCAGTGGCCTCCGGGGTGTTCGGCGGTATGCCCGCGACGGGTGCGATCGCCCGCACGGCGGTCAACGTACGGTCCGGGGCCAGGACACGCGTCGCGGCGATCGTGCACTCGCTGGTCCTGCTCGGCGTGGTCTACCTGGCGACCGGGCCGGTGTCGACCATTCCGCTCGCCGCACTCGCCGGGGTGCTGATGGTGACGTGTTTCCGGATGATCTCTGCTGCCACGGTGCGAAAGATCCTGCGCTCCACCCGATCCGATGCCCTGACCTTCGTGCTGACGGCCGTGGTGACGGTGTGCTTCGATCTGATCGAGGCCGTCGAGATCGGGATCGTGGTGGCGGCGTTCTTCGCGTTGCGGTCGATCGCCCGGCGCAGCAGCGTGGTTCGCGAGGAGCTGCCCGGCCCCGCCCAGCCCGGCGACGACGAGATCGCGCTGCTACGCCTCGACGGTGCGATGTTCTTCGGTGCGGCCGAGCGCATTTCGCAGGCGATCGTCGACGGCGACCACCCGCGCACATCCGTCGTCATCATCCGGATGTCGCAACTGGGCATGCTCGACGCCACCGGCGCGCACACGCTCGCGGAGATCGCCACCGAGTTGGAGGCCCGCGGTGTCACGGTGATCATCAAGGGAGTCCGGCCCGAACACGCCGAGTTGCTCGCCAACGTCGGCGTGTTCGAGTCGCTCCGACACGAGAACCACTTGCTCGATTCGCTCGACGACGCGATCGACCATGCGCGTACGCATGTCGCCCATCGCCCGCACTGAGCAGTTCCCGCAGGCAGATCCGTGCGCTAGACGGTGCGGATCAGCTTCTTGTTGACGAACTCGTCGATGCCGTACTTGCCGAGCTCGCGCCCGTAGCCGGACCGCTTGATGCCACCGAACGGCAGCTCGACACCTTCGGCACCGACGGCGTTGACGAACACCATGCCGGCATCGATCCGATCGGCAACGCGCTTGGCCTGCTCCGCATCGGTGGTGAAGACGTAGGAGCCCAGCCCGAACGGGGTGTCGTTGGCGACGGCCACCGCCTCGTCCTCCGAGCCGACCTTGTACACGACGGCCACCGGGCCGAACAGCTCCTGACCGTAGATCGGGTTGTCCTCGGTGACCCCGGTGAGCACACCCGGCGGGAAGAACGCGCCATTGCGCTCGCCGGCCGACGTCAGCTTCGCACCACCCGCGACCGCGGTTTTCACCTGCTGCTCCAAGGTCTCTGCCGCACGCAGCGACGACAGCGGCGCGACGCCGTCGGCCGCGGCGAGGATCTTCTCGGTGAACTTCGTCAGGAAGTCGTCGTAGATGTCCTCGGCGACGATGAACCGCTTGGCCGCGTTGCAGGCCTGCCCGGTGTTCTCCATCCGGCCGGCCACCGCGGCTTCGACCGTCGCGTCGAGATCGTCGGTCGAGAGCACCACGAACGGGTCGGAGCCGCCGAGTTCCAGGACGCACTTCTTCAGGTGGCGCCCGGCGATCTCGGCGACCGCGGCGCCCGCGCGCTCGGAGCCCGTCAGCGACACCGCTGCCACCCGCGGGTCGGCGATGATCTCGGCGACCTGCTCATTGGTGGCCCGGATGTCGACGTAGGCGCCCTGCGGGAAACCGGCCTCGAGGAAGATCAGCTGCAGCAGCTCGGCCGACTCGGGGCACTGCGGTGCATGCTTGAGCAGAATGGTGTTGCCCACCACCAGGTTTGGGCCGGCGAACCGCGCCACCTGGTAGTACGGGTAGTTCCACGGCATGATGCCGAGCAGCACTCCGACGGGCCCCCGCTTGACCACCGCGCTGCCTTCGCCGTCCAGCAGCGTGATCTCCTCGTCGGCGAGGAACTTCTCGGCGTTGTCGGCGTAGTACTGGTAGATCGCGGCGCAGAAGTCGACCTCGCCCAAGGACTGGTCCATGGGCTTGCCCATCTCGCGGTTGATCACCGTCGCCAGTTGTTCGCGACGCTCCTCGTGCAGCTTGGCGACCTTCCCGAGAAGGGCCGCCCGCTCGGCTACCGTGCTGGTCCGCGACCAGCTGCGAGCGGTCTTGGCTGCCGCGTCGATCGCGGCTTCGATCTCGGCTTGGGTTGCAGTCGGATAGGTGGCGACGACCTCGGAGGTCGCCGGGTTGGTGACTGCATACTCGCTCATGTTCTCACTCCCGGTTGTTGGGCGCATTTAACGCACCCGCGACACTACCCAGCGGGGCGTGGGCTTGGCGGCGAGATGCGCAATCAATTCACAGGTTTCCGGGGGAATGAATCTGCGCGGAGCCAAAGTTGGCATGGGCGTGCGATTCGCCTTCAAAACTTCCCCGCAGAACACAACTTGGGCCGACATGCTCACCGTCTGGCGCGCGGCCGATGCGATCGACGTCTTCGAGTCCGGCTGGACCTTCGATCACTTCTATCCGATCTTCTCCGACTCCACCGGTCCGTGCCTGGAGGGCTGGACCACGCTGACGGCGTTGGCGCAGGCGACCGAACGGTTGCGCGTCGGTGTGCTCGTCACCGGTATCCACTACCGCCACCCCGCGGTGCTGGCCAACATGGCCGCCGCGCTCGACATCATTTCCAACGGACGTCTCGAACTCGGTATCGGCGCAGGCTGGAACGAGGAGGAGTCCGGCGCATACGGCATCGAACTGGGCAGTATCAAGGAGCGCTTCGACCGGTTCGAGGAAGCCTGTGAGGTGCTCACCGGCCTGCTCACGCAAGAGACGACGACGTTCGACGGCTCCTATTACCAACTCAAGGATGCTCGCAACGAGCCGAAGGGTCCGCAGCAGCCGCACCCGCCGATCTGCATCGGTGGCAGCGGCGAGAAGCGCACGTTGCGGATCACCGCGAAGTACGCCGACCACTGGAACTTCGTCGGCGGTCCGCCGGAGGAGTTCGCCCGCAAGCGCGACGTGTTGGCGTCGCACTGCGCCGACCTCGGCCGCGATCCGAAAGAGATCACGCTGTCGGCGCACGTGCGGTTGGGCGAAGACCGCGACTACGCCAAGGTGGTCGACGAGGCGGCCGCACTGGGCGCCGAGGGACTGGATCTGGCGATCGTCTACCTGCCGCCACCGCTCGACAGCTCGGTGCTCGAGCCGCTCGCCGAGGCGATCCGGGATTCGGGTCAGCTCACCGCGTAGCGCCCCACCCAACGACCACGGCGCCCGCCCCCCGCGGGGCGCGGGGGGGGGCGCGGGGTTTTGGGGGGGGTTTTGTGGGCGCCGCCCCCCCCCCCCCGGTTTAAAAGGGAGGCCCCGCCCCGTTGTAAGCAGCAAAATGGCCCCCCGGGG
>NZ_MVHF01000074.1 GCF_002086485.1 Mycobacterium aquaticum
TGCGTCCGTTCGCCCGTCTGATCGCCTCCACCGGTGACAGCGTCACCACCTACGGCGAACCCTGGAACATGAACTGAATTCAGGTTTACCCTGGCCTAGGTCGGCGCGTCCGCTCCTCCCCTAGCTGGAGCGTGACGCGTCGACCTTTTTCATGCCGTGGGACCCGACCGGCCACAACCGCAGCCGCCGACCCGCCGGCTCCGGACGTCGTGGCGCGTTGAGAGCGCCCGCTGCGTAATCGGCCAGCAGAGTGGCTACCGTTTCCTCCGCACAGGTGCGGTTGGTGCCGATGCCCCCGGTCGGGCCGCGCCGCGCCCACCCGGTCGCGTACACCCCGGGCGACACCCGCCCTGCGACGGTGTCGAACGTGGCGCCACCGAATCCGATCGACCGCAGTACCAACCCGGCTTCGACCACTTCGCCGGTGCTCAACCGGACACCTGCCGCCGCGCCGTCGCCGATGATCTCCTCCGGTGCCGCGTTGAACCGCAGGACGATCCGCTTGCCGCCCGTCTCCCTCGGACGCTCCGCCAGCTCCCGCAACAGCGCGAGCTTGGGCCCGTCACCGGACACCACGTCCTCGGGGTCGACGACCACACCGAGCCCGGGAACCCGGCTCAGCGCATACAGTTCCGGCGTAGTGAAGGCGGCCTGTGCTGCCCCGCGGCGCCCGAGAACGACGACCTCCTCGATGGCACTGCACCGCAGTGCCATCAGCGCGGGTTTCGCGATGTCGGTGCCCGCCAGCGCGTCCGGATCGGCCGTCAGGATCCGGGCCAGATCGAGTGCGACGTTGCCGTTGCCGATGACCACGGCACGCCGGCCCGTGAGGTCGGGAGCCAGCCGGGCGTGGTCGGGATGGCCGTTGTACCAACCCACGAACTGCAGCGCCCCGATCACGCCGGGCAACTCCTCACCCGGGATGTCGAGCCGGCGTTCGCCTGCAGATCCGGTGGCGTAGATGACGGCGTGGTGGTCGTCCAGCAACGTGTCGTGGCTGATGCCCGCCCCGCCCACTTCGACTCCCAGGTGTAGCGCAAACCGCTTCTGTTGCCCGGCAGGCCAACGGAACTGGCCCGCGACCCCCTTGGTGGCGGGGTGGTCGGGCGCCACGCCGTAGCGGATCAGCCCGTGCGGCGCCGAGAGCTTCTCGTACATGTCGACCCGCACGCCGGGGTGACGCAGCAACGCTGTCGCGGCGTAGAACCCGGCAGCGCCGGATCCCACGATCGCGACCCGCAGCCCGTCGGCACTCACCCGCGCGATCTGCGGCGGCTGCCGCCGGTACCACTCGGGGCTGGGTGGATTGCTTTGGTAGTACTCGGCATTCGCGCCGGCATACCACTGGTCGTCGGCCGTCAATGCGGCGTCGGGCCGGATCGCGTCCACCGGGCATGCGTCGGCGCAGGCACCACAGTCGATGCAGGTGTCCGGGTCGATGTAGAGCATCTCGGCCGTGGCGAATCCTAGTTCGTCCGGGGTGGGATGGATACAGCCCACCGGACACACCACGACGCACGACGCGTCACTGCAACAGTTCTGGGTGACGACGTATGTCACGAAAGTCCTATCCGTCGAGCAGGGCCAGTTCGGCCAGCAGGGGCAGCGGGTACGGCGAATGTCCTTCGCCCACAATGTGCGAACCGCCCCACGGGTCGTGGTCGACCAGGATGGCGGGCACCGGCGGCCGACCGTCGATGCGGATCTGCACCGGTTGATTGACGTCGCGGTGCAGGCGGGCGAGACCCGGGGACGGTTGGATCCGTCCCGACCAGCGCACCATGTTGTCGACGGGCTGATACAGCGCCAGCAAGTGGACCTGCACGGCCACCTCGGTACCGTCGGCGGCGATCAGCACGGCGGGCCCGCGGTAGTCCTCGTCATCTTCGTCGCGATCGCGCGCGCTAGTGAACTCATACTCCGCGAGATCCGGTGTCCGACGCGCCTTCCGGCGCGAGCGGGCAATACCGGCGTCGACCTGGCGGCTGTACTGCCCCTGCACGTGTGGCTTGACCTCGATGCGGGTGCACCCGCGCGCCCACAGCGCGGTCAGGCACGCGGACACATAGCGTGCGGCATCCTCGTCGGTGACCGTGAAGTGGTTGGGAAAACCGTGCCGCGCCATCCCGAGGTACGGGTGTGCACCGAACCGGGTACGCGCAGTGTCGTCGTCCAACAAGCCTGTGCGAGTGCCGGTTTGCGGTGTCGTGTCGATCAACACCCGGGCGGCCACGTCACCGATCACCCAACGATCGGACGCACCGTCGAACACCGCCGGGTCGGCGGATGCGAGCACGACGTCTGCTCGCAGCGAGCGAACCAAATCCGATGTCGCCGAACCCACCACGGCGACGTCGACCGGCCGGCTCACTCCAGGAATCCGTAGTAGCGCCAGAAGCGGCGGGAGATCCAGCTCATCAGCCCGTTGTCCTCCATGAACTGGTACAGGCTGCGGAAGGACTCCTGCCGGATCGCACCGACCTGCTGGTTGGCCCGGGACTGGCGCATCGCTTCCTTGACGTCCAGACCGCAACGCCGGTAGACCTCTTTGTCGTACATCAGGCGGCGGATGACGAAGGCAGCGATTCCGTTGAGGTCCTTGGCAAGTCGGCGCTCCCACCACTTCGAGTGCTGCAGCCGCCGCAGAACGCCCTCGCGCGCATAGCGGATGTGCCGCGCTTCCTCGGCGATGTGGATGCGGAACACCTGCGCCATGATGGGCTGCAACTGCGGGTGGTGGGCGAAGCGGCGCTGCAGATCGTCGAGCAGTTCCTCACCGCACAGGGCGGCGCCCCACAGCAGCAGGCCCTTGTAGAGCGACGGCAGCCGCTGCACGCTGAAGGCCTGGAGCTTCGACAACCGGTACGGCCGAGCGCCGATGGCGCTGATGGTGCGGCCGAACATGATCATGTGGCGGGTCTCGTCACCGATCTCGGTCAGGGCGTAGTGCACATTGCGCGACGTCGGGTCCTGATACAGCATCGCCCGCAGCAGGCCCTGGTTGAGGGTGTTCTCGAACCACACCCCGCGGCTGAGCAGGTTGGCCGCCTCTTGGCGGGACAGTTCGACGCGCTCGCGGTGGCTCATCTGTTCCCAGATCGGCGTGCCGTAGAGCGACACCCCTTCGGGCGGCAGATAGAAGAGGTCCGGATCCTGCGGAGCATCCCAGTCGATATCGATTTCCGAGTTATAGGACCGTCGCATCGAGCCGCCGATCAGCCGGTCGGCCATCTCCTGCCGCTGGGCTTCGTAGCCCGGTACGTCGGACATCTTGGACAACACTGTCATGTTTTGGAAGATTAGACAGTTCTTGTCTTTCTGTCTATGCATAGAATCAACTCGTGAAGCGACGGCCCGCGACCAGCGCCTACTCGGCCGACACCCGCGAACGGATCCTGGCGGGGGCCCTGCAACTGGCCGCGATCACCGGCTTGCGCAAGTTCTCGATGGAGGAGATCGCCCGCCAGGCCAAGATCGGCCGGGCCACGCTCTACCTCTATTTCAAAGGCCGCGACGCGCTGATCAGCGCGTTGGTGCAGAGCGAGCTGGCCCGCTACTTCGCGGGCATACAAGAGGTCGTCGACCAGTACGAGGACTCCGAGGACCGGCTGGTCCACGGGTTCGCCCAGGCCTACCGACTACTGCGGCACCACCCCGCGCTCACCACGGTGTTACGCGTCAACCCCGAGGTGCTGCTGCCCTATCTCATCGCGGAGGACAGCATGGCGCTGAACCTGGCCCGCGGCTTCGTCGACTCGACCTTCGACCACGAGGACCTCCCCCAGGCGGCGCGGGCGCCCTTCGCCGAGTACCTGTCGCGCGCCATCCACTCGCTGATCCTCATACCGGGCGGCGCGGTGAACATCGACGCCCCCGACGGCCCGGAGAACTACGCCCGCACCTTCCTGCTGCCGGTGCTGCGCTCGATGCGGTCGCAACTTGTCGAGGCCCACACCGACCTGAGCACCTGACCGCCCGGAAGGCGGTTGGGACAGCACGTTTCGTCAAATTCCGGGGCGCATGACCATACGCTGTATCTATGTCCGACCCGGGCCCGCGAAAGTGGGCTTTGGTTGCCCGGCTGGCCTGGTTCTGCATGCTGGCCGGTGTGCTCGTGGCGGCGTTGCTGTTCCCGGCTTTCGGCAGCGCAGGCATGTTCGCGGGACGGCTTTCCGACGCGGTGGCACAGGACTCCTCCGAAGTACTCGACGGTGAGGCGCCGATCGTCACCACCATGGTCGACGCCGCCGGAACGCCGATCGCGTGGCTGTACAACCAGCGCCGGTGGGTGGTGCGCAGCGATCAGATCGCCAACACCATGAAGCTGGCAATCGTCTCGGTCGAGGACAAACGCTTCACCGAACACAACGGGGTGGACATCCAGGGCACTCTCAACGGGCTGTTCGGTTATCTGCGGAGCGCCGATGAGGTGCGCGGCGGGTCGACCATCGAGCAGCAGTACGTCAAGAACTACAACCTTCTCGTCACGGCGAAGACAGACGCCCAGCGTCGGGCCGCCGTCGAGGTCACCCCCGCGCGCAAGCTGCGCGAGATGCGGATAGCGCTGGCCTTGGACAAGGCACTGTCCAAGGAGCAGATCCTCACGCGCTACCTGAACCTGGTGTCGTTCGGCAACGGCTCCTTCGGCGTCCAGGACGCGGCGCGCACCTACTTCGGTGTCGACGCCGCACAGCTCAATTGGCCGCAGGCCGCGCTGCTGGCCGGCCTGGTGCGGTCCACCAGCACCCTCAACCCGTACAGCAACCCGGACGGCGCCCTTGCGCGGCGGAACACCGTGCTCGACACCTTGATCGACTATCTGCCGGACCGGGCCGATGAACTCCGAGCCGCCAAGGCCACGCCGTTGGGCGTGCTGCCGCAGGCAGACCCACTGCCGCAGGGATGCATCGCCGCCGGCGACCGCGCCTTCTTCTGTGAATATGTCCTGCAGTACCTGGCGCGCGCGGGTCTGACCGTGGAAGACATTGCGCGCAACGGTTATCTGATCCGCACCACGCTGGACGCCAAGGTGCAAGACAGCGTCAAATCGGCGATCGACAAGCGGGCCAGCCCGGACACCGACGGCGTCGCGAGCGTGATGAGCGTCATCATCCCGGGCAAGGACGCGCACCGAATCGTCGCAATGGCCGACAGCCGCGCATACGGCCTCGATCTCAACGCCAATCAGACAGTGCGGCCGCAGCCGTTCTCCCTTGTCGGTGACGGCGCCGGGTCGATCTTCAAGATCTTCACCACCGCCGCCGCCCTCGAGATGGGCATGGGGATCAACACCCAACTCGACGTCCCCCCGAGGTTCGTGGGCAAGGGACTGGGCAACAGCGACGCGCCCGGGTGCCCCAAGGAAACCTGGTGTGTGACCAACGTCAGGCCCTACCGCAGCCCGCTGAGCGTCACCGACGCACTGGCCCAGTCACCCAATACCGCGTTCGCCAAACTCATCTCGCAGATCGGGGTGCCGCACGCGGTGGACATGGCGGTCCGTCTTGGCATGCGAACCTACGCCGAGCCGGGCAGCGCGGGCGCATACAGCTCCGACCCGAACGACAGCATCGCCGATTACGTCAAACGGCAGAACGTCGGATCCTTCACGCTCGGTCCGCTCGAGCTCAACGCGCTCGAGCTGGCCAACGTGGGGGCGACACTGGCGTCGGGCGGCACGTGGTGTCCACCGAGCCCCATCGACAGGATTTTCGACCGCAATGGCCGTGAAGTGACCGTCAAGACGGCCCCCTGCGAACAGGTGGTCCCCGAGGGCCTGGCCAACACATTGGCCAACGCGCTCAGCAAGGACGCCGTGAACGGCACCGCGGCCGGCGCAGCGAGTTCGGTCAACTGGACCCTGCCGATGTCCGCGAAGACCGGCACCACCGAAGCCCACCGGTCATCGGCGTTCCTCGGCTTCACCAATCGGTATGCCGGGGCGAACTACATTTTCGACGACTCCGCCAACCCGTCAGGTCTGTGCTCCTACCCCTTGCGCAAATGCGGCGACGGCGACCTGTACGGCGGCACTGAGCCCGCTCTGACGTGGTACGCGGCAATGGGCCCGATCGCCAACGATTTCGGTCCGGTGGCGCTGCCCCCTGTCGATCCGCGCTATGTCGACGGTGGCCCCGGCGGCCAGGTGCCCACTGTGACCGGCATGAAACTCGATGAGGCACGCAAGCACCTGCAAGACGCGGGCTTCCGAGTCGCCGACCAACCTGTCCAGGTGAACAGCGAAGCCACGAGGGGTTCGGTGGTCGGCACGACCCCCAGCGGCAAGACCATTCCCGGCTCGATCATCACGATCAACACCAGCACGGGCTATGTGCCACCGCCGCCGGTCTATGTTCCGCCGCCGCAGGCGCCTCCACCTCCGCCCGGCGATGTGCCACCGCCCAACGTGATCCAGATCCCAGGGCTGCCGCCGATAACCCTGCCCGCCCCAGCTCCCCCGCCGCCCGGGCCGGAACCGCCTGCGCCGTGAACAAAAACATCCGCTCACCCCTTTTGTCGGGTGAGCGGATGTCTGCTGTGCGCCCGAAGGGATTCGAACCCCTAACCTTCTGATCCGTAGTCAGATGCTCTATCCGTTGAGCTACGGGCGCGTGCACGTATTCAGTTGTACGGCTGACGTTCCAGCCGTGGCGGAGGCGAGAGGATTTGAACCTCCGGTCCCCCGTAAAGGGGACAACTCATTAGCAGTGAGTCCCATTCGGCCGCTCTGGCACGCCTCCTGAACTTCTTGAGGGTACCGGACCCGATCTGGCTTTCAGACTGTCCCCGGAACCGCCGAGGGCACAGCCTACACATGCCCGGGCGCTAGAAGCAAAGCGGCTTTTCGGCGGCCCTATGCTGGTCAGGTGACCGCCCGTTTGCGCCCCGTGTTGGACCAGATTCCCGCCTACACACCCGGCAAGACGGTTCCCGGCGCCATCAAGATCGCCAGCAACGAAACCGTGCACGGCCCGCTGCCGAGCGTGCGGGCAGCGATCACCGAGGCGATGGACAACCTCAACCGCTACCCCGACAACGGCTACCGCGATCTTCGCGAGGCCCTGGCCAAGCACACCGACTTCACCCCCGAGCACATCTCCGTGGGCTGCGGCTCGGTGAGCCTGTGCCAGCAGTTGATCCAGATCACCTCCACTGTCGGTGACGAGGTGCTGTTCGCCTGGCGCAGTTTCGAGGTCTATCCGCTGCAGGTGCGCACGGTGGGCGCCACCCCGGTACAGGTGGCGCTGCGCGACCACACCCACGACCTGGACGCCATGCTGGCCGCGATCACCGACCGGACCCGGCTGATCTTCGTGTGCAACCCGAACAACCCGACCAGCACGGTCGTCGAACCCGAGGCCCTGGCCCGGTTCGTCGCCGCGGTCCCGTCGCACATCCTGATCGTGCTCGACGAGGCGTACATCGAGTACATCCGCGACGGATTGGCGCCCGACAGCTTCGGACTGGTCCGAACCCACCCCAACGTCGTTGTGCTCCGCACCTTCTCGAAGGCCTACGGGCTGGCCGGGCTGCGGGTCGGTTACGCCATCGCCGACCCGGATGTCGTGACGGCCCTGGGCAAGGTCTACGTGCCGTTCAGCGCCACCAGCCTGTCGCAGGCCGCCGCGGTCGCCTGTCTGGACGCCGCAGAGGAACTGCTGGCCCGCACCGACAGCGTCGTCGCCGAACGCGCGCGGGTGAGCACCGCGCTGCGGGACGCCGGATTCACGCTGCCGCCCTCGCAGGCCAACTTCGTGTGGCTACCGCTGGCCGAGCGCACGGGTGACTTCGTCGCCCAAGCCGCCGACAACCGGCTCGTCGTCCGCCCGTACGGTGAGGACGGCGTGCGCGTCACCATCGGCGCCCCGCACGAGAACGATGCGTTCCTGGAATTCGCCACGCGCTGGATAGGACAACGATGACCGACGCCCGCAACACGTTCGACGCGTTCAAGAACCGCGAAGGGCAGATTCCCGACGCCGAACTCGACGCGCTCTGGGCTGTGCTGACGCCTGCGAGCATCGATTTCATGCTGGGCGAGTGGAAGGGCGGCGAATTCCAGACCGGGCACAAGGCCAACGGATTCATGAAGCGCCTCAACTGGTTCGGCAAGACGTTCAACTCGGCGTCGGATGCCAAACCGCTGGTGTGCCTGGACGCCGACGGCAACAAGTTCTCCAACACCGAAGCCATGAACGGTGAGGCCAGCCTGTGGCTGGAGGAGTTCCGCGGCGAGGTGACGGCCACCATGGTCTACGACGGCAAGCCCGTGCACGATCACTTCAAGGTTGTCGACGACAAGACCGTGATGGGGATCATGAACGGCAAGGGCGCCCTGGACCTGAGCGGCGGGACGGCCCGCTATCTCTACTTCTTCCTGGAACGCGTTTAGCCGGTCGGCCGGCGTCCGGTGAACGCCAGCAGCCGATCCAGCGCCGACGCGTCCGCGGGCACCTCGACCGGATCGTCGAAGCCTGCGCGTACCCGCCCGTCGGGCGTGATGATGCCCTGCGCCCAATCCAGGACGGATTCGGACCGCGCGTCGGGGACCTCGACAGGCTTCCCCACAGCCTCGGCGTAATCCCACGCGTGGACCAGGAATTCCAGCGAGAGGATGCGAGCCATCATCGCCGCCGGAGCTTCGCCGTCACCGAACGGGACGGTGCCGTCGACCCCGCGCCGTTGCCAGGCTGACACCGCGGGACGCGCGGCCGCGAGGACCTGATCGCGCAGCGGCGCGTTCGGGTCGCGGGCTGGGATGTCGGCACCCGCAGCGCCGCCGATCACGGTGATGGAGTTCAGCAGGTGATCGGTCAACCCGGCGACATCGAATTCACGGCACGGCGTCTGCCGCCCCAGATCCTCGTCGGTGAGGCCCTGCAGCACCCCGTCCAACACCCCCAGCGTGGCTTCGGCAGATTCGAGTTCGTCCATACCCGTAGTGTCCCCTGCCGCGCCGCCACCGACGCCGCGTTTTGCGCGTCACCTTACGATGGGCGTTGCGCACCGCCGGCCGCAATCTTCAGGACGGAGCCGCCATGGCTGCTCGAACCACTCTCCGTGGTCCGCTCAGCCGCGACGAAATCATCACGGCCGCACTCGATCTCGCCGAGAGCGAGGGGCTGGAGAACCTGTCGCTGCACCGGATCGCCGTCGCGGTCGGAGTCAAGACGACGTCGCTGTACCACCATGTGTCGGACAAGGCCGATGTGCTGGACGCGATGGCCGACCACGTGCTGAGCTCGGTGGTGATCCCCGATGTCGACTCCATGGACTGGCCCGACGCCGTCCGCGCGACGTCGTACGCATTCCGCACCGCGGCCATGCGGTATCCGAGCAGCGCGCCGCTGCTGCTGGTGCGCCGCCCCGACCGGCCTGCGCTGTTGCCCATCGTCGACCTGGCGCTGCGCGCGCTGCGCCGGGCCGGGTTGGAGCGCTCTCAGACCGTGCACGTCATGCGGGCACACATCGCCTTTCTGGTCGGTTCATTGCTGCGCGAAAGCGGCGTCACGGCCAACGGATCAGCAGCGACGGTGATCGCAGGTCCGCACGTCGACCTGCTGTCCGCCGAGCTGCCTGCCGTCGCCGAGTCGGCCGACGAGCTGGCCGCGTGCGATCACGACGCCGAGTTCGAGTTCGGTCTCGAGCTGCTGGTGTCATCAGTGCGGCAACGACTGAATGCACGACCCGACCGACCGGTTGGGTAGTGTCGCCTGCATGGCTGACACCTACGAGTCCGTTTCCGTCGACGTCAAGGACCACGTCGCCCAGGTCACCCTGCTGGGGCCCGGTAAGGGCAACGCGATGGGACCGGCGTTCTGGGCGGAGTTGCCGGAGGTGTTCGGCACGCTCGACGCCGACCCGGAAGTCCGCGCCATCGTGCTCACGGGCTCCGGCAAGAACTTCAGCTACGGGCTGGACCTGCCTGCCATGGGAGCCACCCTGCCGGGTCTCGACGCGGGCGCCAAGGCCCGTGCCGACTTCCACAAGAAGCTGCAGGGCATGCAGGCCGCGATCACCGCGGTCGCGGACAGCCGGACCCCTACCGTCGCCTCGATCCACGGCTGGTGCATCGGGGGTGGTGTCGACCTGATCAGCGCGGCGGACATCCGCTACGCCAGCGCCGACGCGAAGTTCTCGGTCCGTGAGACCAAGCTGGCCATCGTCGCGGACGTGGGCAGCCTGGCCCGCCTTCCGCTCATCCTGTCCGACGGGCACCTTCGGGAACTGGTGTTGACCGGTAAGGACATCGATGCGGCCCGCGCCGAGAAGATCGGCCTGGTCAACGACGTGTACGCCGACGCCGACGCGTCGCTGGCCGCCGCGCACGCCACCGCCGCCGAGATCGCGGCCAATCCGCCGCTGACCGTCGCCGGCGTCAAGGACGTGCTCGATCAGCAGCGCATCGCCCGGGTGTCGGAGAGCCTGCGCTACGTGGCGGCGTGGAACTCCGCGTTCCTGCCGTCGAAGGACCTGGCCGAGGCGGTCACCGCGATGTTCCAGAAGCGCCCGCCGCAGTTCACCGGCGAATAGGCGTCCACCCCAGGTCGGCCTTGGCTTTCGCGTTGGACAGCGGCAGCCACGTGGTACCGAACGCCTCCGCCGGGTACGGCGCGAGCAGCCCGACCAGCCGATGCGATATCGGCCAGGGCCGCGGCCGGTGCAACCGCGCGTTGAGCTCACGCACGTAGTCGCCGAACGACTGCGGCCGGTCATCGACGACGTTGTAGAGCTCGCCGCCGCGCCCATGCTCCAGCGCGAGGGCGGTGACCCTCGCGACGTCGTCGATGTGCACCCACGACAAGATCCCGGTTCCGGTCATCGCGGGCAGTGCCCACCAGCGGGCCAGCTTGCGGAACAGATCGTCGTGAGTGACGCCGGGCCCGTAGAAAACGCCGTAGCGCAACACGATTCCCTCGGTGTCGCTGTGCTCGCCCGATCCCAGGACGGCACTCTCCATGCCGCGTAACGCTGCGAGCATCGCTTCTCCCCCGCGGGGTGGCGGCCCCGGGTACGGGTCGGTTTCATCCATCAGTGCGGGGCCGGCCGCGCCGTAGCCGTACGCGAAGATCACCGATTCGGCGACCACCCGCGGCACCCCGGCGTGCTGGGCAGCGGCGAGCAGATTGCCGGCGCCGCGGCTCCACAACTGCTTGGCCGGCTCGAAATCCTTGATCCGGATCGGGCCGAGCTTGGGCAGCGTGGTCAGCAGGCTCACCACCGCGTCGGGCGTGAATTCCTTGACCACCGAGCTGATCTGGGCCGCGTCGAGAACATCGGCGACCACCGGTTTGGCTCCGTGCGCCGAGATCTCGCCCGCTTTGGCCGGCGAACGGGTCACGCCGATCACCTCGTGGCCTCGCTCGCCGAGTTCACGCAGCAGTGGAATCCCCGGAACACTGGTCGCGCCGGCCACCAGGACCCGCATCTCACTGCCTCCCTTCATCGGACATACTGGCGCGCAACGCCATTGCCAACAACACGGTGGTGAACACCAAACCCGCCGCCTCCAACCAGCCGACCCAGTTACCGGCCGCATGGTGAGGGTCGAGCAGATGGCTCAGCGCATGAAGTGCCCAGTGCGCGGTCGCGAAGGCCAACGTCGGCACCCGCCACCGCGGCCAGCGCAGGGCGCCGAGCATGAGGAGGCCGAGCGGCAGCTCGAACGAGGCGTTGTCGAATATGTAGTGGTCGTTGCGGATCCCGAAGGCTCCCAAGGTGTCGAAGAACGCGCCCGGCGCCACCAGCATGAACAGGCCGAGCAGTACCGAATAGGTCCCGAAAACCGCCAGCACCACCTCGGCGCGACGCGAATGGGTGCGAGCCGCTGTAGTCGCCATGTCCAATACGCTAACCCCGCAGTGGTCTCAGAGTAGGCTCCACTTCCATGACAATTTCGGGTACCAATTCCGGGCCCGAACTGCTTGTCGTCCTCGACCGCTCCAGCCGTGATCCGCTGCACCGGCAACTCGCGGACGGATTGCGCGCCGCCATCCGCACGGGACGCCTGGCCCCGGGCTCCCGGATGCCCTCCACCCGGGTACTGGCCATCGATCTGGGCGTGTCCCGGCGGTTGGTGGTCGACGCCTACGGCCAACTCACCGCGGAAGGGTTCCTGCACAGCACCCAGGGCGCGGGTACCCGCGTCGCCGACGTGACCTCCGTGTCCGGGGCACCCGATACGGTGGCCGAGTCGAAGCACCGCTACGACATCGACTTCGCGCCTGGCGCACCAGATCTCGCGAGTTTCCCGCGCCAGGCCTGGCTGCGGGCACTGCGGCAAGGGCTGGCAGGCATCGAGTCGAGCGCATTCGGCTACGTACATCCGCACGGGCTGCCTGCGACACGTACCGCCGTTGCCGACTACCTGCGGCGTACCCGCGGCGTCGTTGCCGATCCCCGCCGAATCGTGCTGTGCTCCGGCGCGACCCAGGCCATCGCCCTGCTGGCCCAATGCCTCGACGGCGCGGTGGCCATGGAGGACCCCGGCTTCTGGTTGCACCTAATGGTGCTCCAGCGCAACGGATTCGACCCGACACCGATCCGCATCGACGAGCAGGGTCTCGATATCGACGCCCTGGCCGACAGCCGGGCCGACACCGTGCTGACCACGCCCGCCCATCAGTCCCCGACGGGCGTCGTGCTGTCCGCCGCACGGCGCACCGCACTGCTGGAGTGGGTGCGCGGTGGAGGCCTGGTCATCGAAGACGACTACGACGCCGAGTACCGTTACGACCGTGCCCCGGTCGGCGCGTTCCAAGGCGTTGCGCCCGACCGCGTGGTGTACCTCGGATCGACGAGCAAAACCCTGGCACCGGGCCTGCGAATCGGCTGGATGGTGCTACCCGAATCCCTCGTCGCGCCGATCCGTACGGCGAAAAGCCTTGCGGACACCGGTAGTTCGGTGATGGACCAGATCGCGTTCGCCAGATTCCTGGCGGCCGGTGACTACGATCGACATCTGCGCCAGATGCGTCGCCGCTACCTGGCGCGGCGCAACACCATGATGCGTGCGCTGGCCGAGTATCTGCCGCAGGCCACCGTGCTCGGCGCGGCCGCCGGGGTACATCTGACCGTGCGGTTCCCCGCGCGTTTCCCGATCGACGCATTGCTCGATCAGGCCGCCGAGATGCGGATCCGCGTCGAGCCGCTGGCACCGTGCTATGCCGATCCTGCGACAGCTCCGCCCGGGCTCATCCTGGGTTACGCCAATCTGCCCGAATCCCAGATCATCACGGGCGTGCAGGCGCTGCGCAAGGCCGTGGCGGCCGCGTCAGGGCAGTAGGTTGTAGGTGAAGGTGAGGCGGAACTTGCCGATCTGGATCTGGTCGCCACTCGACAGCGGTAGAGACTGCACCTGAACCCGATTGACGAAGGTGCCGTTGAGGCTCCCGGTGTCGACGATCCAGTATTCGTCGTCGAGCCAACGGAATTCGGCATGGTGGCGGCTGACCGTGATGTCGTCGAGAAAGACGTCACTGTTGGGATGGCGGCCGGCAGCGGTGACCGGCTGGGTCAGGATGAACTGAGCGCCGACGATCGGCCCGCGGGTGACAGCGAGAACACCCGAGCCGAGGAATGCGCCCTTCGCCGTCGGCGCCCTGCGCGGGTTGGGATCTGCGGCCGGCTCGGAAAGAGCGTGGTGCACCGCGGTGGCGTCCTCATCCGGCTTCCGGGACGGATCGGCGTGGCTCATGTCGGGTTCCTCTGTCGTTGAGTTTGTGGCGTTCCCGTATCGGGATGAAGGGCCCGGCTCTTAGCGTGGCGTACCGATAGGTGGTAGCGACTCGATGGCGTCGAGGCGATCACGTTGGGCGGCAAGGGTATCAGCGAGAAACATCCGGGCGATGAGCAACAGTTCGGCGATCTTGGGGTGCGCGAGCGTGTAGTACACCGCGTTGCCGGCGCGGTGGCCACTGACGACGTGGTGCCGCTTGAGGACCGACAGATGCTGGGAGAGCAGCGTCGGTTCGAGATCGGTGGCAGCCAGTATTTCGCTGACCGGGGTGGGGCCCTCGCTCGTGGACAGGATCTCCAGAACGCGGATCCGCGCCGGGTGCGCCAGGGCCTTGAAGAGATTGGCCTTGATCTCGTACAGCGGCCGGTCGGGACCGTCAAGGATACTGTCCACCACCGCTACCCTCCGTTATTGATGAATTGAGAAAATTCGCAATCCATCATACCGAGCGATACCCTTCACTAATGCCCACCGGCCAGACCCCGCGTACGAAACCGGGTCCACTTCAGTATGTCGCGTACTGCTACGGCAGACGACTACCTGATTCGATGCGCGACTGGGTCGCCAACGACTTGGCAGGGCCCGGGGCGACCGCCCGAATGATGATCCGGGTGGCGATCCCCGCGGTCCTGGTCCTGGCGCCCATCTGGTTCATCCCGATGTCGCTGTACCTGCACGCGAGCATGACGGTGCCGATCTTCATTCCGTTCGTGTACTTCTCCCACGCCCTGAACAAGGTCTGGCGGCGCCACATGCTCGCCAAACACGGCCTCAACCCGGGCCTCGTCGACGAGCTCTCCCGGAAGAAGAACGCCCACATCCACCGGGCTTACGAGGAGCGCTACGGGCCCCGCTCAGGCCCGACCAGCAGCCACGACGTCTGACCGCCGCACCCGGTCAGCGGCGACGCAGTCTCGCAAGACGAGACCACCACGCGGGTCGGGGTCTGACCGAACCCGCGTGCGCATCGCGTTTGTGACGGCACACCTCGCCTGCCGCGGCCACCGCCTGCGGATCGAATCCCGACGGCACCGGGCCACCGGCCACCAGGGCCCGCACCAGCGCTTCCTGCCGCTGCGCCAAACTGCCGGGGCCGGTCATACCCACACCTCACGTGCTACTGCGGTGATCGGTGCGGCCCCAGACGCTGCGGCGATCGCGTCGAGCTCCTCGAACAGCTCGGCGGCAGGCGGATACCGGCCGTCACGCTCCAGCATGAACGGGGTGTCCACCCGCCGCCGCAGCGCCGCGACCAAGTCCAGAACCTCCTGCGGAGTCCGGGCGGTGTGGGTGTCGTGGTAGAAGTCGCCGTCGTCGTGCCCACCCGCGACGTGGCTGTAGGCCACCTGCTCGACCGGCAGCCGCGCGAGTTCGCGCTGCGGGTCGCGTCCCCGGTTGCGGGCGTTGGCATACACATTCGCCACGTCCATCACCAGCAGCACACCGGTACGTTCCACCAGCTCGGTGAGGAACTCCGATTCGGTGAACTCCGATTCGGGCCACTCCACGAAGGCCGCGATGTTCTCCACCGCCAACGGCACGGGCAGCTCCTGCCTGGTGCGCTCGATGTTCGCGGTCAACGCAGCCAGCGCCTCCCGGGTGCGGGGCACCGGCAGCAGGTGGCCCGCCTCGATTCCACCGGCTCGTACGAACGCGATGTGTTCGCTGACCACGGGGGCGTCGAGCGCTTCGGCGCAGGCCGCCAGGTGGCGAATTCGTTTGCGTTGCACCGGTTCTGCACCACCAAGGGACAGCGCCACGCCGTGCGGCACCACCGCCACGCCCGAGGACACCAGATGAGCCAGGGCCGGGTGCGGACGGGCTCTGCCGCGGCGAACGGCCACCGACTCGGCGATCACCTCGCAGAAGCCCGGGCGCAGATCGCCGATCACGCCGGCGATCTCACGCCGCCACCCCAGCCCCACATCGCCCAGCGCGGGCACTCTGCGGCGCGCGACGCTCATCCGCCGCACCCTCCGCCGCAGCCGCCACCGCATCCGCTCCCGCAGCCACCGCCACCGTCGCCTCCGCACGATGCGCCGCAGCCGCCGCCGTCAGAGCCGCCGCCTGCAGACGAGTCGCCTGCCAGTTGCACGGCGCTCGAGTAGTCGGCGTCGAGCAACCACAGTGCGCCGGTGCCGAACAGTGCCGCGGACAACGCCACCGCGGCAGGACCGTACGTGCCGAAAGCCGGCCGCTGAGCCGGCTTCAGGTACGCGAGCCGTTGCTGATGCACGGCGAGCAGCCGACGGCCCGCGCCGGTGAGACGATCCACCCGGAGCAGGAAAGGCAGCACCGCTGCCGAGTACACCACCGTCGCGGTCAGCAGCATCGCGAACGGTATTGCGGCACCGGACGATTCGGACAGCCGCGTCGCCAGGTACGCACACGCACCGATACCCATCGCCAAGACCGCGACCGAGGGAGCCGCGCCCCAGCGCATCCGCCGGCGCTCGGCGCGACTGCGCACCAGCCCGCGCCGACTCAGTCGATCCTCCAGGGCAGCGAGATCATCCCGGGCTGCCGCGAACAGGCTCGGCACCGTGTGCTTCGGATCGCCTGCCACCCGGCGCAGCACCTGCACGCTGAAGTGGTCGGTCTCTGGACCGAGCGGCGCGGAAAGGTCCACCCCTCCCCGCTCGGTGATCCGCCCGCCGGCGCGCAGTCCCGCAAGCGCGGTCACCACCGGGGCGACCGACGAGCGCAGAAACGCCAGCTCTGTCGGGCAGACCGGCTCGGTCACCACGGGTCTGCGCGGCGTCGTGAGGATTCGCCACACCACTCCGCAGACAGCCGCCAGGGCCAGCGCGGCCAGATATCCGGCTACCGGACCGGTCACCATGTCCGAGTACTTCTCGATCACGCCGCCTCCTGTCGTTTGAGTCAGCCCATGCTGACCGGTCGCCCCGGCTACCGGTCCCAACTTTCCGCCGACGCCTTCGGCCGATGTATTCGCTTGGACCGAGCCAAATTTGGTGTGCCTATCACGGGGCGGCCAGCCACGACGGTCGACCTGGGCGTTAATATATCGGAGTGTTTGCTCAGCAACCGTCCAACGGGCCACTGTGACGCACCGGTCGGACACCGGCAACCGAGCCGAATTTGTCGGCAACAACTTTGACGTCCAACCACTTCGGGATGTCAGCGCCCCGGGGATGACGATCGGCTTCGTCACTCAGCAGTTCGAGAAAGTCGTCGACTGGTCGTTTTCTGCGCCGCGACCGATGGTGTTGGTCTGGCGGCGCGGCGAAGTGTCGTCCAAAGAGGTCGACTTCGAACTCAGTCCGGCCAAACCCATCACCCCGCACCCGAGCACCGTGTGGGTCATTCCCGCCGGTCAGCGGTCAGCAGCCCAGGCACGGGATGTGGCCTGCGAGTTCGCGCAACTGACACTCTCGCCAACCACCCTTGGCCACACCGATTTACGACCGGTGGCCGGTGAGCAGGACCCCTTCATACATCAGCTGATCGAAAAGATCGCCCACGTCGCGCAGCGCGAAGACGTTCTGGCTCGATTGCTGAAGGAGACTCTGGCTCAAGGTCTTTCGCTGCACATCCGCGATCAGTACGGGCAGTTGCCGTCCGCGCCATCACGAGCGCGGGCTCTTGACGCCGACGAGCAACGGCGGCTCATCGAATTCCTGCACGACAGCCTCGACACCGACATCGACATTCCCAGTCTCGCAGAGCTTGTCGGCATGAGCGTTCATGGCTTCCGGCGCGCCTTCATCCGCACGTTCGGGGTGACGCCGTACCGATACGTGCTCGACCAACGCGTCCAACGCGCCAAGACCCTGCTGGCCACCACGACTCTGCCGGTCACCGAGGTCAGCATTGCGCTCGGGTTCGCCACACCCAGCCACTTCACCACGATGTTCAAGCAACGGGTCGGCGTCACCCCGACGGTGTACCGCCGCAATACCTGACGGGCGGGCGGCGAGCGCCTACTCCTATGCGGCGTCCGGGTCCATCCAGAAGATCTGCCACGCATGGCCGTCGGGGTCGCTGTAGCTGCGGCCGTACATGAAACCCAGATCTTCGCTGTCCCCTGGGGTGCCGCCGGCGGCAATGGCACGGTCCACCAACGCATCCACGGCCTCACGGCTCTCGACACCCAGGCAGACGACACACTCCTTGACCTTCGAGGTGTCCGCGGTCTCCAGTGGGTGCAGGGCGTCGAAGGCGTCGCGCTGCAGCAGCATCGCAAATCGATCATCGCCGAGCACCAGCGTGACAGCGCTCTCGCCGCTGAACTTCTCGTTGAACGTGTACCCGAGCTCGCTGAAGAACTTCCGCGACCGCTCGATGTCGGCGACGGGCAGGTTCACGAACATCACGGTGTGCATCGGCAGGCTCCAGCGCTCCGCGGCAGCTCTGTCGGCTGCCGTCACATGGTCGGACCATTCCCGAAGCCGAAACTCATCGGGGGCGCGTAACAGCGAATTCCGCTCGAGCTATCGATCTGGTTCGGTTGGGCGCGCAGGCGCGCGCCGTTGGATGATGGTCGGATGTCAGCGTGCTGTGAGTCGCTCGGTAGGTTGAGGGTGCGCAGGCGGGGCCGAGGGTGAGTGGTCGCGCGACGTCTGCGGCGACAGGCCGCCTGCGGGTCTGGTTGGGCGGGATCGCGGTGCGCTCGGCATTGGTGTCGGCGGTGGTGGTACTGGCGGGTCTGCTCATCGTGGGATCGGCCTCGGCGGTATTGCTGTACCGGCTGATGTGCGCCGATGTCGACAACGCAGCGGTGGCCCGCGCGCAGGCGGTCGCCGGCGTACTGGCCAAGGAGCCCCCGGATGAGGTGGAGTCGGTGCTGCTGGGCACTGATCACCGGATCGTGGCCGTGCAGGTCACTGACGCCGCCGGCGCGGTGGTGCTCCGTTCCGATGGTGCCCCCAAGGCGGCTTTGATTCCCTTGCGCGGCAGCGCTTCCCAGGTCGGTGTGCTGGCGACCGGTGATGACGATGTGCGGGTATCCACGATCACGGTCGCTTCCCGCAACGGCGAGGTCTACACAGTGCTGGTCGGCGGCGGCATCGAGCCGATCGAGTTGATGATGTCCACGGTCGGGCAGATGCTGGCTATCACCGCGCCGGTCGTGGCGATGGTAGCGGCGATCGTGACCTACCTACTGGTGCGTCGCTCCTTGCGGTCGGTGGAGGCGATCCGGTCGCGGGTGTCGGAGATCAGTGCCTCGGATCTGGCCGAGCGGATCCCGGTCAGTGGCCAGCACAACGAGATCTCGGCGTTGGCGGTGACGATGAACGAGATGCTGGGCCGCATCGAGGCCGGACACGCTGCGCAGCGCCGGTTCGTCGGGGACGCCTCCCACGAGTTGCGCAGCCCGTTGGCAACGGTGGTGTCGGCCTTGGAGATCGGGGTGACCCATCCCGATGTACTTGACCGAACGCTGCTGAGCACCGCGTTGCTGCCCGAGGCCCGTCGGATGCAGTCGTTGGTGGAGAACCTGCTGCTGCTGGCCCGCGCGGATGAACGCGGGCTGCCGCTGCACATCACCGAAGTCGACCTCGACGACCTGGCCACCGCGGAAGTCTCCCGGCTGAAACGTGAAACACCGCTGCGGATCACCCCACGGCTGGCAGCGGTGAAAGTCAGTGCTGATTCCGACGGGTTGGTACGGGTGTTGCGCAACCTCGCCGACAATGCCGCCCGCCATGCCGCGAGCGAAATCACCATCACCGTGGACGCCGACGACGAGCACGCGCTGCTGCAGGTGAGCGATGACGGCCCCGGTATCCCGATCAATGCGCGGGAGAAGGTGTTTGAGCGGTTCGTGCGACTTGATGCCGACCGGTCACGACGGGCCGGCGGGACCGGCTTGGGGTTGTCGATCGTAGCCGAGATCGTCACCGCACACGGCGGGACGGTCCGCATCGGCGAGCGCGAGGGCGGGTCCGGGACGATGGTCAGTGTTCAGCTGCCGCTGGCGAATTCGCCGCTTTCCAGCCGGTAGCCCGCCCCGCGCAACGTGGTGATCATGTCCGCGCCGATCTTGCGACGCAGGTAGCCGACATACACTTCGACGACGTTGTCGGGGCCGTCGTAGTGGTTGTCCCAGACATTCTGCAGGATCTCGTTTTTGGTTACCACAGTGTCCTTGTTGCGCAGCAGATAGGTCAGCAGCGCGAACTCGCGCGGCGTCAAAGACACCAGCTGCTCACCCTGGTGCACGACGCGCCGCGCCGGATCCAGCGATATCGCCCCGGCGGTCAGCACGGCGGGGCGTTGCGGGGCACCCCGGCGGATCAGGGCGCGTAACCGCGCGGTGAGCACGATGAACGAGAACGGTTTGGTGAGATAGTCATCGGCACCCAAGTCGAAGGCGTCGCTCTGGTCGTAGTCGCCATCTTTCGCGGTCAGCATCAGCACCGGAGTCCAGACCTGGGCCGCCCGCATCTTGCGCAGCACCTCATAACCGTTGAGACCCGGCAGCATGATGTCGAGGATGATCACGTCGAACTGCTCGTTGATGGCCTGCCACAGCCCTTCGGCGCCGTCGGCGGCCGCGGCCACCACGAATCCGTCGGCGCGCAGGCCGGCAGTGATCGTCTCGGTAAGGTTCGGTTCGTCTTCTACCAGAAGCACTCGCACCAGGGCAGCCTGTCACACATCAGGGTGGCGGTTCACTGGCCTGCGGTCAGGTCTGCAGCGCCGCCGGCATGCTCACCGACGGTCACCATCGGGGCGTTCTGGGCTCGTTCGTGGGCCTCGTTCACCATCCCCGCGGCGGCCACCAGCATCATGGCACCGATCATCAGGGTCAGCGCTTCTCGGCGGGCAGACATCACATCGCACCTCTCACTACACATCAGGTTGCTCGGTCGAGCAGCCGTCGGAATACCGCCAGGCTGGCAGCCAATACCTGTGAGGATGCTGAGCGTCGCGCGTGGAGCGGTGTCGACGGCTCAGCCGCTGGTGGCCAACGTACGGGAATCAAGCCGGTAGCCAACCCCACGGAGAGTTTGAATAGTGTTGGTGCCGAACGGCGTATCGATCTTGCGGCGCAGATATCCAATGTAGATTTCCACCACGTTGTCACCCCCGCACGGAGTGGGATCGCCCCACACACTCTCCAGGATCTCGGCTTTGGTGAGCGCGGTGTCCTTGTGGCGCATCAGGAATTCCAGCAGGCCGTATTCGCGTGGAGTCAGATCGATCTCGGTCGTACCACGCTGCACCACCCGGCGCGCCGGATCCAGTGACAGGCTGCCAGCAGCCATGATCACCGGGCGCTGCGGGGCGCCCCGACGGATCAACGCCCGCAACCGCGCCACGAGAACAGTGAACGAGAACGGCTTGGTCAGATAGTCATCGGCGCCCAGATCGAACGCCCTCACCTGAGCATCGTCCTCGTCTTTGGCCGTCAGCATCAGCACCGGTGCCCACACCCCATGCGCTCGCAGCTGCTGAAGCACCTCGTAGCCGCTGAGCCCCGGCAACATGATGTCGAGGATCACCACGTCGAATGAGTTGGCAGTGGCCTGCCGTAGCCCGCTGGGACCAGTCGCCGCGAGCGTCACTACAAAACCCTCGGCGCCCAGGCCCTTGGCCAATGAACCGGCCAGCAGGGGCTCATCTTCGACAATCAGGACCTTCATGGCATCAGCTCCCGTACAGCGGGCGCGGCACACGTGCGCTCAGAACTTCTATCGGCCAGAGTGGCAGTGATGCGCTGTGAGAACACTGAGTTTTGATGACACGCCGTAAACCGTAGGCAAGGGCTCACCCCGACGGGCGCGACACACCATCAGCAGAATCGTCCAATAGCCCTGCCGGAACGGCTAGTTCATGTTCCAGGGTTCGCCGTAGGTGGTGACGCTGTCACCGGTGGAGGCGATCAGACGGGCGAACGGACGCAGCAGCACGCCGCCGGCCGCGCCGGTCACGGTGCCGTGCGCGTTGGAGACGGCCACGCCGCCGGCCGGGCCCTTGACGTCGACGGAGAAGGTCGCGACTTCCTGGATGCCGGGGCCGTTACCCAGGTCAGCCGAGATCGACACACCCGGGAACAGGTTCGGGGTGATCACCTTGCCCAGCGGGTTGAAGCCGGCCGAGAGCGGGTTGATGTTGGTGTCATCCAGCAGGATGTTCGGCGTGGTGTAGCTGAAGTTGATGCCCACACCGAGCGACCAGGGGAAGCCGATCTGGTAGCCGAGTTCCAAGGTGCCGGCGAAGTCGGCGGCGCCGGGGCCTTCGACGTGGTACTTGGCGCGACCGGAGTGGAACCACTCACGGGTCAGGCGGTTGCGGTCCAGCGGAAACACGCCGTTGAGGAATGTGTCCCACTGCTGGACCGTCAGGGTCCGATCCTGGCCGTCGACCAGGCTCAGCTCATTGTCCAGACCTGCGTGCGCGGTACCGGTGCCCACGAACAACGCAGCCAGCGCAGTGATCAGCGTCAACACGGCCCGAACAATGACTGTCATGGTCTCCCTGGCTCTCTCATCGGTACAGCACACCGCGAAGGCGGCGGGCGGGGAAGAGTGTGGCAGCGGCCACCTGAACGGACGCTGAGATGTAACAGCCCGCGGGCGAGGGTTCCGGAATGTCAGTGCCCCACGAAAGAGCCACTCGCACAATAATTCCAGCGCATGCTCAGCGCGCTCTCAGCCCAGGTTGCTCATTGCAAGAATCCGGCGTGGCGGCACATCTGCGGCCCCGCCGTACCGGGGCTCTGCGTCAGTGCTTCTTGTTGTTCTGATCGGCGGCTGCCTGCGCCTGGTCCTGTGCGGCTTGCTGCTGGGCAGCGGCAATCGCGGCCCGGCCTTCAGGACTGGCCGCCGAGTTGCCGGCCTGGGTGGCGGAAGCCACTGTGGCACTGCAGTTCAGGTTGAGCAGCACGGTGTCGCTGACCTTGGCGAACTTGTCGCCTTTGATCCACGGCGCCTTCTCCGAACTCGTCACGACGCACTTGTCGTCAGGCTGGGTGTCGCCCGAACGGGTGGCGATGACGCCCTTCATCCCCGCGGCCGAGAGCGCCGACTGCGCGTCGGCGTAGGTCTTGCCCGCGTAATCGTCCGCCGCGGCGACGCCGCTCGCCAGGAGTCCCACAGGAACCGCTGACACACCGATGACTGTGGCGACCTTACCGACTAGCTTCCTCATCAGCTTCCTCCGATCAGATCGCCGTACCGGCAGCGCAAGACCGAGGCTAGGAGCGACAACCTGTTACGACGCTGAGAAATTCGGTGACGACGATGGTGACGAGAACACGCGATGCCCACCCAATGGTGAGTGGCGAATCCGCACACGCTCTCGGGTCAGGCCAGCTTGTTCCTGGCGCTCGAACACCTGTGATTGACATTCTGCTGGAGACGGCTGACTGGGCTGACGGTTCTTGCCATCGACACTATGGTCTGCGCCGAATCCGCCTGCTCCCCTGCTTGTTTCAGGTGGCCGTGCATTCTTGTCCGGCGTGCACCCGTCTCCGCATCGGAGACTTCGCGCCGTATTCTCCTGCAGGGTAACCGGATTTGTACTTCAACGAACGTCCGCACCTGCCTGCGATCGTGTTTCGTTTGCGGTAACCGGCTCGTCTCGAGTCCGACCTGGAGGCCGGCGACCCGCGGAGCCCCCGACCTCAATCGCCGGTCAGAACTTTTCGATGGTGACGGCTTGTTCCCGCTCAGCTGGCCCAGTGATGTTCTGGGTGAGAACAAGCCCAATACCCCTGGCGTAGTACTTGTGTTCGGCCGGTGAGGTGGGGTCGAGTTGGTCAGCGTCCTGGATGACGAGCAGGTCGTTCGCGGGGCCGGTGAGCGGGGTGGTTTCCGCGCCGGTGAGGCTGTGCACGGTGCCGGTGTCTTCGGCGATTCCCTTGGCGTATTCCTGACGGTAGGCATCGCCGATCTGCGGGTTACCGGGCATGACGATGCCCGGCAGGGCGCCGGCGACCCCGGCCTCAAAGGACCCGGTTGGGTCAGCCTGACCGTCCTCGAAGGCTTTGGTGTCCTCCCCGAAGTACCAGACGTTGCCGTCGCGGTCCTGGGCATACCAGTCGAGGGTGTCCTCGGTGGTCTTGCCGTTGAGGGTCACGATGTCGTGCACGACGACGGTGGCCACCCCCATCACGGTCTTGGTATCCCGGGTGACCTCGGTGACGGTGCGACTGCGCCCGCCGGCGGTGTCGGCCTCGTAAATGATGCGGGTGCCCGGCACCAGCGGAAAGTACGGATTGTCGATCGTGGTGGTGAACGCGGCCGGATCGATGCGCGGCTGATAGGGGTCGGCGATGGTCAGCGGTGCCCGTGCCGAGGCTCCGGCCGTAGGCGAACCAGCTTGTGTCGCTGATGAACTCGATGCCGGTGCGGCGGTGTTCGACCCGCAGGCAGCCAGAGCGGCTGCCGCTGCCACGGCGGCGGCACCAAGCCACCGGCAATGCCACTGTGCGCTCATTCGACACTCCCTCCGGGCGAGGACCGCGACCGGCAGCAGCCGGATCGGGAACGATAAGCGGTCGCGGCTGAGAAGGCGCTGTGAGCGTGCTTGCCAACCGCGACGCCGTGACGTATGCACAGGTTATGGCCGATGCGCGAACGGCGGTGTGGCCTGGTCATCTTGCGGCGACGACCGCGGGCCTGGCGGCGATGGCCGCGGCGGCCGTCGGCATCGTGGCGGTCGCGATCGTGGTGGTCGACCGCGCACCTGTCGAACCCACCGGTGCCGTTATACCCACGGTCTCGGTCACGGTGCCCCCTCCCCCGCCACCGTCCCCAGC
>NZ_MVHF01000075.1 GCF_002086485.1 Mycobacterium aquaticum
AACGGGGTCCACACCGCCGAATTCGTCACCCCCACCGGCGCGCACTACCGCTCGACCGCCCCGCCACCCCCGGGCCCCGTCGAACTCTACGAAAGCGCGACCGAACTACACGTCGCGATCACACTCGCACGCTGCGCTCCCGCGGCCTAGTCGGTGCGCTGGGTCAACCGCACGCTGTTCCCTGATGGATCGCGGAACCCCGAGTCGATGCCGTAGGGCATCTGATGCGGTGCCTCGGTGAATTCGACCCCGCGTGCGGTCAACTCTTCGTAGCTGGCGTGCGCGTCGTCGGTGGTGAGGAACACCGTCCCGGCGAAGCCCTTCGCTGTCAGATCCAGCACCTGCTTGTGCGTCGCGTCATCCATCAACGGTTCGCCGGGCACCGCCATCAACACGATGCTCACGTCGTCCTGCCCGGGTGGGCCGACCGTCAGCCACCGGAACGGGCCCATCTCTTCGGGGAACGAAACGTCCTCGCGCACTTCCATGCCGACCTGGTCGGTCCAGAATTTCAGTGCGACTTCCTGGTCGTGAACCCACAGGTGTGTACAAGCAATTTTCATCATGGGCCCGACGCTACGGGCGCCGTTCCTCGCTCGTCTTCTTCCGATGTGCTGTTTATCGTCCTCGCGTGCGGTGTGCTGTATTGCCCCGACCCACCGGCAACCGCCTGGTGTCCCGCGCGAGGATGCAACTGGGGACCGGGGCGCGCAGCAGCGCCGGCGGCAGACTCGCCCGGTAAGCAGCAGGCGGCTTGCCGTATACCCGGGCAAAACTGCTGGTGAAAGACCCGACGCTCTGCAGCCCGACCATCACGCAGATGTCGGCGACCGAGCGATCGGTGTTGCGCAGCAGCGCCGCGGCCCGTTCCAGCCGGCGGGACTGCAGATAGGCCCTGGGCGACTCGCCGAAAGTGCGGGTGAACATCCGCGAGAAATGCGCGCGCGACAGCCCGGCAGCCGCGGCAAGATCGTCGACCGTGATCGGATCGGCATAACGGGCGTCGGCCAGGTCTTTTGCCCGCTGCAGATAACGGGCCGGTGGTACCCGCGGCATGGTTTGAGAGTACGGTGATCTGCGCGAACGAGTTGGCCAGGCGGCCGCGGCACCGACAGGTGTCGAGGAAAGTCCGGACTTCACAGAGCAGGGTGATTGCTAACGGCAATCCGAGGTGACTCGCGGGAAAGTGCCACAGAAAACAGACCGCCAGCAATGGTAAGGGTGAAACGGTGCGGTAAGAGCGCACCAGCACCCCGGGTGACCGGGGTGGCTAGGCAAACCCCACCCGAAGCAAGGCCAAGAAGGCCGCAACCTGGTTGCGGCCGCGCAGGCGTTTGAGGGTTGCTCGCCCGAGCCTGCGGGTAGGCCGCTTGAGGCACCCGGCAACGGTGTGTCCAGATGGATGGTCGCCGCCTCGCCGGTACCCCCGGCGAGGAACAGAATCCGGCTTACCGGCCAACTCGTTCGCCCACTAGTGGCTCTTGTGGACCGCCTTGTCGAGCCGCTTGAGCGCGTCGTCGAGCTGCGCGCGCGACTGCTGCGCGACATCGTCCTCCTGCTGGTACAGCAGGCCGTAGGTGAAGGTGTCCTCGCCGGCGGTGTGCGCGGCTTCGGCCTGCGCACTGAGGTGGGTGCGGCTGACCACGCTGTCCTGGTGGTCGCCGAGCAGTGTCTGGATGACCTTGGCGCGCTCCGACACCTTGGTATCTCCGGTGGCCGCCGCGGTGTAGCGAAGCCGCTTGGCGCCCTTGCGAATGCGGTGCAGCGCCTCGTCATGGTCGTCGTGCTTCGGGTCGGCAGCCGCGGCAGCGGCCTTGGCGGCCTTGCGGACTCGCTTGTAGGCCGAGTCGATGGTCAGCGGGGAACGCTCCTCGCCGGCCTTCGCGGGCGGCTCGGCGACCACGAGCTGCTCCAGCGCGTCCAGCAGATGGAAGTACCGCTGCGAACGCATGGCCAACAGGGCGCGTTTCCACCCTGCGGCGTAGCGGCGGTTGGCGCCGTCGACCAGGCGCTCGCGCACCGGGCCCCGCACGAGCCCGGCAGGCAGCGCGTCGAGGGCACGCTGATAGCGCTCGGCCAGCACCTCGGCGTCCCGGGCGACGCCCAGCACCGCGGCCAGCGTGCGCAGCTCGTCGAGGATCCAACCGTCGTCGGCGAGGCCGAACGCGTCCTTGGATTCCTGCAGCAGGCTGCGGATCTTGCGGGTCGTCACGCGCATCTGGTGCACCGAATCGTAGGCGTCGGCACGCACCGCGCGGTCCCACACCAGCAGCTGGTCGATCTGCTCGGCGATGGCCCGATGGATCGGGTCCGTTGGGGTAGCCGGAGCCTCTGCGGCGTCGCCGGCCGTGTCCAAGACCCGGGCCAGCTTCGAGCCATGCCCCGCCGGCGCCGCTCCCGCGTCGAACAGCCGATTGGCGAGCCGGTCCATCAGGTCGGGCGCGGGCTGCGCGAGCAGCTCGAGTTCCCATTCGCGCCACTGTTGTTCGTCACCGCCCTCGGCGGACGCGGTCACCTGGTCGTCGCAGAACTCGGCCAGTGCCGTGCCGTCCTGCCCGTAGAGCACGTCGATGTTGCGTCGATTGGTGATCCGCGCGACGGGCGACAACGACTTGTCCCGAACGATCGCGAGCACGATGTCGCGCAGTTCCTCGGGAATCGTGTCGTCGGAAAGTCCGAGCGGAGAATGCACCTCGGTGCGAGCGTCCGGGCCGGCGGGCAGCTTCAGATGCCAACCCGCGTCGGTGCCGCCGGTCCGGCGGCGCAGCGTGATCCGGTGGGCGGCGAGGTCCCGGTTCGGCGTGTCGAAATACACCGCGTCAAGCAATTGTTCGGGCGCCCGCTCGACCCGTGCCACGGCCGACAACCCAGCGAACGACGGCGCAACGGTGGACTCGGTGACCTCGAACTTCCGCTCGACCTCGGTGTGCCGGGTCGGTTTCTTGGGGGCCATATTCACCTTCGCTGTGCACCGGAATCGGGATGCCATAAGCCTGCCATATTGCGGCGTTTGCGCCGAGGCGCGCCGCATTGCGGGGGAGACGACGACGCCCGGTGCCACAATGTGCCGATGAGCACCGCGGCGTTGGGCGGCTCCGGACGCGGCCGCCCTCGGCTCGAGCAGCCGCGGCGGCCGGGCCGGACCGCGCGCGAGGAGATCCTCGACGCGGCGGCGGAACTGTTCACCAACCACGGCTACGGCAGCACGTCCACCCGTCGCATTGCCGACGCAGTCGGGGTGCGGCAGGCGTCGCTCTACCACCATTTCGCGACCAAGGACGACATCCTCGACGCGCTGCTGGCCGGAACTGTCGATGAGCCGTTGCAGTTGGCTTCCGATTTGCTGGGGGAGGCGGGGCCTGCGGCACCGCGGCTGCATGCCCTGGTGGTCGCCGACGCCATGCAGCTATGTGGCGGACGCTGGAATCTCGGGGCGCTCTACCTGCTGCCCGAGTTGCGGACCGACCGGTTCGAGCCGTTCCGGCGCCGTCGCGCCGAATTGCGGCAGCTCTATCAGAGGTTGTCGGCCGCGGTGATCGCCGAATGCGACGGCCCGGCCGACGCCGTCGACCTGCCGTTCCGTCTGGTCGAGTCGGTGATCAACAGCCGTTCCGACGACGTCGTGGCGCCGCAGGGGCAGCCGTGGGTGATCGGCGCCGGAGCGTTGCGGGTGCTCGGATTCACGGGCGAGAACGCAACGCTGGTCGAGCGCACAGCAGCCAGGCTCGGGGTGCAGGCGCCGGCCCGATAGAGTCACGGTCCGTGACCGAGTCCTCCTACGACGCCATCACCTTCGAGCAGTCCGGTGCCGTCGCACGCATCACGCTGAACCGTCCGGACGCCGCGAATGGCATGAACGACACCATGACTCGCGAGCTCGCCGATGCGGCACGGCGCTGCGACAGTGCAGGTACCAAGGCCGTCGTGCTCACGGGGGCAGGCCGGTTCTTCTGCGCGGGAGGCGATCTGAAGGCCTTCGCCACCGCGCCTTCGCGGGGCCGCTTCATCAAGGGCGTCGCCGACGACCTGCACCGCGCCATCTCGACGTTCGCGCGGATGGACGCAGTGCTGATCACCGCCGTCAACGGCACCGCGGCGGGTGCGGGTTTCAGCATCGCGGTGACCGGTGACCTGGTGCTGGCAGCCGAATCGGCGTCGTTCACGATGGCCTACACCAAGGTGGGACTGAGCCCGGACGGCAGCTCCTCGTACTACCTGCCGCGGCTGATCGGCATCCGCCGGGCTCAGGAACTCATGCTGACCAACCGCACGCTGTCGGCAGCGCAGGCACTGGAATGGGGTTTGGTGACCGAGGTTGTCGCCGATGCCGATCTGGCCGACCGGGCCACCGCTGTGGCCGAGCAGATGGCCTCCGGATCGGCCGGTTCCAACGGCGCGGTCAAGACGCTCTTGCTGTCCTCGCTGAAGAACAGCCTGGAGGAGCAGATGGAGGCGGAGGGCCGCTTCATCGCCGCACAGGCGGACTCGGCCGACGGGCAGGAAGGCGTCGATGCCTTCCTCGCCAAGCGCAGGGCCGAGTTCGCCTGACGGGAATCAGAAGCTGTGCTCGTCGGCCGGGAACACCCCGGCCGCCACGTCATTCGCGTATTGCGTTGCGGCACGGTGTAGTTCGCCGCCCACATCGCCGAATCGCTTGACGAACTTGGCGGTCTTGCCGGAGGTGAGCCCGGCCATGTCCTGCCACACCAGCACCTGGGCGTCGCAGTTGGGTCCCGCGCCGATGCCGACCGTGGGAATGGTCAGCTTGCCGGTGATCTGCGTGGCCAGTTCGGCGGGCACCATCTCCAGCACCACCGCGATCGCCCCGGCCTCGGCCACCGCGATCGCGTCGTGGATGGTCTGATCGCCCGCGTCGCCGCGGCCCTGCACCCGGAATCCGCCGAGCCCGTTGACACTCTGCGGCGTGAACCCGATGTGGGCCACCACCGGAATGCCTGCCTGGGTCAGCGTCGCGATCTGCTCGGCCACCCGTTCGCCGCCCTCCAGCTTCACGGCCTGGGCGCCGGTCTCCTTCATGAACCGCGTCGCGGTCGCGAGTGCCTGCGTCGGGCTGCTCTCGTAGCTGCCGAACGGCAGGTCGGCGACAACCAATGCATGCGGTGCGCCCTTGACCACGGCGCGTGCCAACGGGATCAGTTCATCGATGGAGATCGGGAGGGTGGTGTCGTATCCGTACACCACGTTTGCCGCGGAATCGCCGACCAGCAGCACCGGGATGCCCGCCTCGTCGAAGACCCGCGCGCTGGAGTAGTCGTAGCAGGTGAGCATCGCCCATTTGTGGCCTTCGTTCTTCCACTTCTGGAGCGTAAGAGTGCGGACTTTGGTGCGGGGCTTGTCGTCGGCAGCACCGTATACAGCTTGTTCAGACATCGTTGTCCCTCGTGACGGTCGGTTCGAAGCCTCGAGGCCGCTGTGCGGTCCCCGGGTTCGTCTGACGTTTGTCAGTCTGCCACCCGCGGCGACGAAGGTAAAAGACGCGGTTGAGTGGATTTCCTCACAGTTGAGCCGGGCGGACCTACGATCAGCGGCATGCAACGGCTCAGCGGACTCGACGCCAGCTTCCTCTACCTCGAAACGGCCGCCCAGCCGATGCACGTGTGCTCCATCCTCGAACTCGACACCTCGACCATGCCGGGCGGTTACACGTTCGACCGGCTGCGTGACGCACTTGCCTTGCGTATCAAGGCGATGCCGCAGTTCCGGGAGAAGCTTGCCGACAGCCGGCTGAACCTCGACCACCCAGTGTGGGTGGAGGACAAGGATTTTGACGTCGACCGGCATCTGCACCGCATCGGGTTGCCTGCGCCGGGCGGCCGGGTCGAACTGTCCGAGATCTGCGGGCACATCGCGTCGCTGTCGCTGGACCGCAGCCGCCCGCTGTGGGAGATGTGGGTCATCGAGAACGTAGCGGGCACCGACGCGCACGCGGGCGGCCGGATCGCGGTGATGACCAAGGTGCACCACTCCGGTGTGGATGGGGTGACCGGAGCGAACCTGATGTCGCAGCTGTGCAGCACCGAACCTGACGCGCCGGCACCGGAGCCCGTGGACGGAGTGGGCGGCGCGTCGGAGCTGGAGATCGCGCTCAGCGGGGCGGTGAAGTTCGTGACGCGGCCGCTCAAGCTGGCCAACGTGCTGCCCACCACGGTGTCTTCGGTGGTCGACACGGTCAAGCGGGCCCGCGCCGGGCTCACCATGGCAGCTCCCTTCGCCGCGCCGAAGACCCCGTTCAACGCCAATATCACCGGCCATCGCAATGTGGCATTCGCCCAGCTCGACCTCGAGGACATCAAGCTGGTGAAGAACCATTTCGACGTCAAGGTCAACGACGTGGTGATGGCGCTGGTGTCCGGGGTGCTGCGGACATTCCTGAGCGACCGCGGCGAGTTGCCGGACAGTTCGCTGGTGGCCATGGTGCCCGTGTCGGTGCACGACCGCTCCGATCGGCCCGGCCGCAATCAGGTCTCGGGCATGTTCTCCAAGCTGGAAACCCAGATCGCCGACCCGGTCGAGCGACTGCGTGCCATCGCTGCAGCGAATTCGGTTGCCAAACAACATAGTTCGGCGATCGGCGCGACGCTGCTGCAGGACTGGACGCAGTTCGCCGCGCCCGCGGTGTTCGGCGTGGCGATGCGGGTATACGCCGCCAGTCGGCTCTCGGGCGCCAAGCCGGTGCACAACCTGGTGATCTCCAACGTGCCGGGCCCGCAGGTGCCGCTGTACTTCCTGGGCTCGGAGGTCAAGGCCATGTACCCGCTTGGCCCCATCTTCCACGGCTCGGGGCTCAACATCACGGTGATGTCGCTGACCGGCTCGCTCGATGTCGGCATCGTGGCCTGCCCCGAATTGCTGCCCGACCTGTGGGACATGGCCGACGACTTCGCAGTGGCGCTCGATGAGCTGGTGCAGGCGGCAAAGTAGCGCCGCGAGTTGTCGACCAGTGGGCCCGGCCTGCGACGATATGCCGTCATGGCAGCATGTGGTGCCATGAAGCTCAGGTTCTCCGTCGGCGCCCTGCTGGCGGTCGCGGTGCTGGCGGTCGCGGGCTGTACCCAGGTGATCGACGGTCGGGCCCGGGTCGCGATGCCCAGGCCCGGCACGCCTGTGCAGTGGCTGCCGTGCTCAGCAGGGTCGGGGGACAACGTCAACATCCCGGCGGGGGCCGAATGCGGGCGCTTGTCGGTGCCGGTCGATTACAGCAAGCCCGACGGTGACGTCCTGCAGATCGCGATGATCCGGTTCCCGGCGACCGGGCAGAAGATCGGCTCGCTGGTGATCAACCCCGGCGGCCCCGGTGAATCCGGCGTCGAATCGGCGGTGTCGCTGGTGCCGAGCCTGCCCCAATCGGTGCGGGAGCGCTTCGACCTGGTGGGGTTCGATCCGCGCGGGGTGAACCTGTCCAATCCGGCGCTGTGGTGCAACTCCGACGAGGACAACGACCGGCTGCGCGCCGACCCGACGGTGGACTACACCCCCGAGGGCGTGGCTCACCTGGAAACCGAGACCAAGGCGTTCGTCCAGCGTTGTGTCGACAAGATGGGCATCGACTTCCTGGCCAACATCGGAACCAACAACGTCGCCAAGGACCTCGACGCCATCCGCGCGACGCTGGGTGACGACAAGCTGACGTACCTGGGTTACTCGTATGGGACGCGGATCGGCTCGGAATACGCCGAGCAGTTCCCGCAGCGGGTGCGCGCGATGATCCTCGACGGCGCGGTCGACCCGAACGCGGATCCGTTCGAGGCCGACATCCGCCAGGCCGCGGCGTTCCAGAAAGCCTTCGACGACTACGCCGCCGACTGTGCCAAGAGCTCGGACTGCCCGCTCGGCACCGATCCGGCCAAGGCCACCGAGGTGTACAAGAGCCTGGTGTACCCGTTGGTCCAGAACCCGGCGAAGACCAAGGACCCGCGCGGACTCGGCTACAGCGACGCCATCGTCGGCACCATCCTGCCGCTGTACTCGCCGAACCTGTGGCGCCATCTCACCGATGCGCTCACGGGCATCAAGAACGGCAACGGAGATCTCATGCTGGCGCTGGCCGACCTGTACATGGGCCGAGATGCCAAGGGGCACTACAACAATTCGACCGATTCGCGGGTGGCTGTCAACTGTGTCGACGAGCCCGCGATCACCGACCGGGCCAAAGTCGTCGAGCAGGACCGCAGGCTGCGTGAGGTCGCCCCGTTCATGAGCTACGGCGATTTCACCGGGCATGCCCCACTGGGCACCTGTGCGTTCTGGCCGGTGAAGCCGACGAGCACACCGCACAAGATCTCCGTCGCGGGATTGCCTCCGGTGCTGGTGGTTTCGACCACCAACGATCCGGCCACGCCGTATCAGGCGGGGGTGGATCTCGCGCAGCAACTCGGCGGCGGCCTGCTGACCTTCGACGGTACCCAGCACACCGTGGTGTTCCAGGGCAACAAGTGCGTCGACGACATCGCCGCGACCTATCTGGTCGATGTGAAGCTGCCGCCGCCGGACTCTCGCTGCTGATCTTCGGGGCCGGTTAGGTCACCGTCCGGTTGCCGACCGATCTCCGCTCGGTGTCGGCCGCGTTTCGCCGATCTGCGGTGTGCGAACATGTCAGCCGTGCGGTGGGTGGGAGCAGTGCTGGCAGTGGTGCTCGCGATGGCCTGCCCCGTCGCCAACGCGACCCCCGAGGGCGCGGCCGAGACGCCGTACGGGCAGCCGCCGGTCTGGGGCAGCTGTGCAGCGTGGGTCGACACGTCGTCGATCCCGACCGCTCAATGCGGCACCGTCACCGTGCCGATCGATTGGAACGACGCGGCGAATCCGCAAGGCGCACAAGCACAATTGGCCGTCATCCGGGTTCCTGCCAGCGGCGAGAAGATCGGCACGTTGATGGTCAACCCGGGAGGCCCGGGCGCATCCGCCGTCGACACGGTCGCCGGAATGGGTGCGGCGCTGGCCGACACCGATATCGGTCGGCGGTTCGATCTGGTCGGATTCGACCCACGCGGCGTCGGGCACTCCACCCCGGAGCTGCGCTGCCGCACCGATGCCGAGTTCGACGCCTACCGGCGGGAACCGATGGCCGACTACAGCCCGGCCGGGGTGGCGCAGATCGAAGGGCTGTACCGACAGCTCGCCCAGCAATGCCTCGACCGCATGGGAGCGCCGTTCCTGGCCAACATCGGTACCGCGTCAACGGTGCTCGACATGGATGCCGTGCGTGCGGCGCTCGGCGAGCAGCAGATCAACTACCTCGGGTTCTCCTACGGGACCCAACTGGGTGCGGCTTACGCCGAACGGTTCGGCGACCGCGTGCGCACCATGGTGCTCGACGGCGCCGTCGACTCGAGCCTGGACCCCATCACCAAGAACATCCGCCAGATGGCCGGTTTCCAAAAGGCTTTCGATGCCTACGCGGCCGACTGCGCGCAATCGACCGGATGCCCGCTGGGCACCGACCCCACCCAGTTCGTCGGCCGCTACCACCAACTCGTCGACCCGCTGTTGCAGCATCCCGCAGCGACGTCGGACCCCCGTGGTCTGAGCTACCAGGACGCCACCACCGGTACCGGGAACGCGCTGTACTCGGCGCGGTACTGGCTCTACCTCACCAGCGGCCTGCTCGGGCTGCAGCGCGGCACCGACCCCGGCGATCTCCTGCTGCTCGCCGACGACTACCAGCACCGCGACAGTTCCGGCCATTACGCCAATTTGCAGGACGCGTTCACCGCGATCCGCTGTGTGGACGCGCAATACCCGACCGATCCGGCGGTATGGGCCGATGCCGACAGGCGCATCCGGGCAGTGGCGCCGTTCCTGTCCTACGGCCAGTTCACCGGCTACGCGCCACGCGACATCTGCGCCCTGTGGCCCGTGCCGCCGACGTCGACCCCGCACGCGGTGCACGGCCCCGGGCCGGGCCGCATCGTCGTCGTGTCGACCACCGGGGACCCCGCGACGCCGTACCAGGCGGGGGTGGACTTGGCGCGCCAGCTGGACGCGGCGCTGGTGACGTTCAACGGTTCTCAGCACACCGTGGTGTTCAACGGCAACGCCTGCGTGGACACGTCCGTGCTGCGGTTCTTCGTGGATCAGGTGTCGCCGGCCAACGGTCTGCAGTGCTGAGCTCTGCCCAACCGTTTTAGCGCCGTAACACAGATTTAACAGCCGATGCCTACGCTGCGGTCATGGACCGCCAGAAGGAATTCGTGCTGCGCACGCTGGAGGAACGCGACATCCGGTTCGTCCGGCTGTGGTTCACCGACGTCCTCGGATACCTCAAGTCGGTCGCCATCGCGCCCGCCGAGTTGGAGGGCGCGTTCGAGGAGGGCATCGGATTCGACGGCTCGTCGATCGAAGGGTTTGCCCGGGTCTATGAATCGGACACGGTAGCCCGGCCCGACCCCTCCACCTTCCAGGTGCTGCCCTGGACCACCAGCAACGGGCAGCACTACTCGGCGCGCATGTTCTGCGACATCACCATGCCCGACGGCTCGCCGTCGTGGGCCGACTCCCGCCACGTGCTGCGCCGCCAGCTGGCCAAGGCCAGCGACCTCGGCTTCTCCTGCTACGTCCACCCCGAGATCGAGTTCTTCCTCCTGATGCCGGGCGAGAACGACGGCAGCGTGCCCATCCCCGCCGACAACGGCGGCTATTTCGACCAGGCCGTGCACGACGCCGCGCCCAACTTCCGCCGCCACGCCATCGACGCCCTGGAGCAGATGGGCATCTCGGTGGAATTCAGCCACCACGAAGGCGCGCCGGGCCAGCAGGAGATCGACCTGCGCTACGCCGACGCACTGTCCATGGCAGACAACGTGATGACGTTCCGTTACGTCGTCAAAGAGGTGGCGCTGGCCGACGGCGTGCGAGCGTCGTTCATGCCCAAGCCGTTCAAGGAACACCCGGGCTCGGCCATGCACACCCACATGAGCCTCTTCGAGGGTGAGACCAACGCCTTCCACAGTCCCGACGACCCGCTGCAGCTCTCCGATGTGGCCAAGTCGTTCATCGCGGGCATCCTCGAGCACGCCAGCGAGATCAGCGCCGTGACCAACCAGTGGGTGAACTCCTACAAGCGCCTGGTGCATGGCTACGAGGCGCCCACCGCGGCGTCCTGGGGTGCCGCGAACCGATCGGCACTCGTACGCGTGCCGATGTACACCCCGCGCAAGGCCTCGTCGCGGCGCATCGAGGTGCGCAGCCCCGACTCGGCGTGCAACCCCTACCTGGCGTTCGCGGTGCTGCTGGCGGCCGGGCTGCGCGGCATCGAAAAGGGCTACGTGCTGGGGCCGCAGGCCGAGGACAACGTGTGGAGCCTGACCCCCGAGGAACGCCGCGCCATGGGCTACCGCGAGCTGCCGTCCAGCCTGGGCAATGCGCTGGAGGCCATGGAGAGCTCCGAGCTGGTCGCAGAAGCGTTGGGGGAGCACGTATTCGACTACTTCCTGCGCAACAAGCGTGCGGAGTGGGAGGTCTACCGCAGCAACGTCACGCCCTACGAGCTCAAGACGTATCTGTCGCTGTAACGTTCACCACGTGGCCAAACCCGCTACCGAACGCCCGAAGCTGCCCAGTGTCGGCAGGCTCGGCCTGGTGCAGCCGCAGGCGCCGGCGCTGCTGGATCGGCTTGGCTGGAACACCGACGCACACGTCGAACTGCTGTGGTCGCTGTCGCGCGCCCCGGATGCCGACATCGCCCTGCTGGCGATGGAGCGGCTACGCGACGCGCTCGGTGCCGACTGGGAGGAGTTGAACGCCGAACTGCTCACCGACCGCGCGCTGCGCGGCCGACTGTTCGGCGTGCTCGGGTCCTCGGTGGCCCTCGGCGACCATCTTGTGGCACATCCGCAGTCGTGGCGGCTGCTCGCAGGCGACGTCGAGCTCCCCAGTGCGCACGACCTGCGCGAGATGTTCACCACAGCCGCCGAGAAGGCCGAAATCGCCAGGGGCGCAAGCTCAGCCGTGCCGCCACTGCGAGACCTCTACCGCGACCGGCTGCTGGTGCTGGCCGCCGCCGACGTCGCCTCGACGGTGGAGAACGAGCCGGTGCTGCCGTTCATCACCGTCGGCGCACACCTGTCCGATCTGGCCGATGCCGCGCTCGACGCTGCGCTGACCGTTGCGACCCGGGTGGTGTGCGGAGACGGCCGGACACCGCGACTGGCGATCATCGCGATGGGCAAATGCGGTGCGCGCGAATTGAATTACGTCAGCGACGTGGACATCATCTTCGTCGGCGACGACACCGACGACCCCAACCTGACGATGGCGACCCGGGTGGCCGGCGAGACGATGCGGTTCGCCGGGGACGCCTTTTTCGAGGCCGACGCGGCGCTGCGGCCCGAGGGCAAGCAGGGCCAGCTGGTGCGCACGTTGGACTCGCACATCGCCTACTACCAGCGCTGGGCCAAGACGTGGGAATTCCAGGCCCTGCTCAAGGCGCGCCCGGCCGCGGGGGACCCGGAGCTGGGCAAGGCGTACGCCGAGGCGTTGATGCCGATGGTGTGGACAGCGTGCGAGCGTGCGGACTTCGTCTCCGAAGTGCAGGCCATGCGGCGGCGAGTCGAGGAATTGGTACCCGCCGGAGTGCGCGCCCGCGAACTCAAGCTGGGCACCGGCGGCCTGCGCGACGTCGAATTCGCCGTGCAGCTACTGCAATTGGTGCACGGCCGCAACGACGATTCGCTGCACGTGAGATCGACGGTCGACGCCCTCACCGTGCTGGGCGCAGGCGGATACATCGGACGTGACGACGCCGCCAACATGACGGCGTCATACGAGTTCCTGCGCTTGCTGGAGCACCGGTTGCAGCTGCAGCGGCTCAAACGCACCCACATGCTGCCCGACGACAGCGACGACGAGGCCTACCGCTGGCTGGCTCGGGCCGCGCACGTGCGTCCCGACGGCACACACGACGCTCAAGGCGTGCTGCGCGAGGAGCTCAAGCGCCAGAGCATGCGCGTCTCGCGGTTGCACGCCAAGCTGTTCTACCAACCGCTGCTGGAATCCGTCGGCCATCCCGCGCTGGGCATCGGCGCAGGGATGAGCACCAAAGCGGCCGAACGTCAGCTCGCCGCACTGGGTTACGAAGGACCGCAGAGCGCGCTGACCCATCTGGCTGCGCTCACCGGACAGAACGGACGCCGCGGCCGCGTCCAGCAGGTGCTGTTGCCGACCCTGCTGGACTGGCTTTCGGACACACCGGATCCCGACGCTGGGCTGCTGGCCTACCGCAGGATCAGCGAGGAACTCGCCGAGCAGCGCTGGTACCTCTCGACCCTGCGCGACGAAGGTGCCGTCGCCAAACGGTTGATGCAGGTGCTCGGCACCTCGGCCTACATCCCCGAACTGCTCATGCGCGCCCCCGAGGTGATCCGGCTCTACGCCGACGGACCCTCCGGGCCGAAACTGCTTGAGGGCGACCCGGACAGCGTGGCGGGCGCGCTGGTGGCCTCCGCCGGCCGCCACGCCGACCCGGTGCGTGGCATCGCGGCCGCACGTGCCCTGCGCCGCCGCGAACTGGCGCGTATCGCGTCGGCCGATGTGCTGGGCCTGCTCGACGTGACAGATGTCTGCAATGCCCTGACCTCCATCTGGGTCGCGGTGCTGGAGGCCGCGCTGGACGCGGTGATCCGTGCCAACACCCCCGAATCCGGGGTGCCCGCGCGCATCGCGGTGATCGGGATGGGCCGGCTCGGCGGCCGCGAGCTCGGCTACGGCTCGGACGCCGACGTCATGTTCGTCTGCGAACCGGTGGGGGACACCGCCGAATCGGTGGCCGTCAAGTGGTCGGTGAGCATCGCCGAACAGGTGCGCGCGCTGCTCGGAATACCCAGCGCCGACCCGCCGCTCGAGGTCGACATCGGGCTGCGCCCCGAGGGCCGCAACGGTCCCTTGGTCCGCACGCTGGCCTCCTACGAGGTGTACTACGAGCAGTGGGCGCGGCCCTGGGAGATCCAGGCGCTGCTGCGGGCGCACCGCGTGGCGGGCGACCTCGAACTCGGCGAACGCTTCGAGCTGATGGCCGACAAGACGCGCTATCCCGAGGGCGGGGTGTCGGCGGAGGCAGTCCAGGAGATCCGGCGCATCAAGGCCCGGGTCGATGCCGAACGGTTACCCCGCGGGGCCGACCCCAACACGCATACCAAGCTCGGCCGCGGCGGGCTGGCCGACATCGAGTGGACCGTGCAGCTGCTGCAGCTGCGCTACGCACACAAAGTCCCTGCGCTGCACAGCACTTCGACCCTGCAGGCGCTCGACGCGATCGGCGGGGCCGAGCTGGTATCCGAAGCCGATGTGGACCTGCTCCGGGAAGCCTGGCTCACCGCGACACGGGCTCGCAATGCTCTGGTGCTGGTCCGGGGCAAGCCGACCGATCAGCTGCCCGGGCCCGGCAGACAGCTCAACGCGGTCGCCCTGGCGGCCGGCTGGGGCAACGACGACGGCGGCGAATTCCTGGACAACTATCTTCGGGTGACGCGTCGGGCCAAGACGGTCGTCCGGAAGGTTTTCGGCGGCTGATTTCGGCCCCGCGGCACGCAGGCCGCCACGGTGGTGTTAGTAAGGATGTCTATGAACCCCACGTTCGACATCGTCACCGCCGACGAGCACGACCGGCTGCAGGCGCTCTACGAGCCGTTGGCACAGGCTGTGCGAGGGCTGCTCGATGCCAGCATCCGCACCGGCGTCGATGCGGACGCCATCGCAGAGGCCACCACCGCGATCGAAGCGGTCACCGAATCGCTGCGCCGTGAGCAGCGCGACGGGCCCATGGCCATGATCCACGGCGAGACGGGCCGCCCGGTGGTGTGGGCCAACCCGGTGGTGGGGCTGCGCAACGCCGTCGCCCCGCCGCTGACCATCCACCACTCCGACGACGGCACCTGCTGGAGCGAGTTCACCCTCGGTGCGGCCTATGAGGGTCCGCTGGGATGGGTGCACGGCGGCATCTGCGCCCTGGTGCTCGACCACGTTCTCGGCGAAGTCGCCAGCGGCGCGTTGGCGCAACCCCGCTATACCGGCACCATCACGTGCCGCTATCTTCGCGGCACCCCGCTGGGGCCGCTGCGCGCCGAGGCTTCCGTGGACCGCATCGAGGGTGTGAAGACCTTCGCGCGCGGTCGGCTGATCGACGCCGACGGCGTCACGGTCGAGGCGGAGGGCGTCTTCATCACACCGGCGTGGGCGCGCGACGCCGGATGAGGTTCTATGTGGCGACCGGCTTCCTCGACACCTCGGAGCTTGTCGAGATCGCCAAGGCTGCAGACGATCTCGGCTACGACGGGATGGGGATTCCCGATCACATCGTCAACCTGGAGTCGCTCTCGACGCCGTATCCGTATACGCGGGACGGGCAACGCCGTTGGCAACCGTTCACCCACTGGCCCGATCCGTGGGTGCTGGTCGGCGCACTGGCACAGGCCACCACACGGCTGAAATTCGTGACCACGGTCTACATACCCGCCATGCGCGATCCCTACGCGGCGGCGAAAGCCATTGGTACCGCAGCGTTTCTGGCAGGCGGGCGGCTCGAGCTGGGTGTGGGTGTGGGCTGGTGCCGCGATGAATTCGACTTGGTCGGGCAGCCTTTCGAGCGACGCGGCAAGCGCACCGACGAAATGCTGACGCTGATGCGGGAACTCTGGGCGCCGGGCTGGACCGAATTCTCCGGAGAGTTCTACACCACGCCGCGGCTGGAGATGGAACCGTCGCCGCCGCACATCCCGATCTACGTCGGCGGGCTCAGCGACGTGGCCCTGCGTCGGGCCGCGCGGAACGACGGCTGGATCGGCGACCTGATCTCCACCGAGCGCGCCCTGGCCTCGGTGGCCCGGCTACGTGAGCTGCGGGCCGAATCCGATTTGTCGATGGACGATTTCACCGTCATCACGCCACTGACCGACGCCCTGACCGTTGCCGGCTACGAGCGCGCCGAGGCCGGTGGGATCACCCACATCTTGACGATGCCGTGGGCGTTCTACACCGGCCTCGACTGCACGCTCGCCGAGAAGATCGACGGGCTGAAGCGCTTCCGTAAGGATCTGGCGCTCGACTAGCGCTTTCTACGTACTGCATCGAGCGCGTAGGCGCCACCGCCGATGAACACCAGCAGGAAGAAACCGAAGCAGTACAGCACGGCGAGCTCGCCACCGTTCTGGATGGGCAACAGGCCCTTCGGTTGATGCTGGGTGAAGTACGCGAACGCCATCTCGCCGGAGGCGATGAACGCCGCGATGCGGGTGAACAAACCGGTCAGGATCAGCAGGCCCAGAACGAATTCGAGCAGGCCGCCGTACCAGTAGGGCCACGTGCCCACCGGCACCGCCGAGCCCACGAGGTTGCCCGCGTCGTCCGGCATGCCGACCGGCCACGCGAACAACTTCTGTGCGCCGTGGATGGTGTACAGAAGGCCGAACACTATGCGGAACAGGCTGATTACCGCGGGGGAGACGGCACTCAGTCGGGTGTCCAGGTTGGTCGTCATGCGAAGACCATACGCTGTTGCCCGCCGGAAGCTCAGAGCTCCAAAAGCACCGTTACCGGTCCGTCATTGACAAGATGCACCCGCATATCCGCACCGAAAACCCCTGTTTGCACGGTCGCCCCGAGAGCCGTGAGCGCTTCGGTGAATTCGGTCACAAGTGGTTCGGCGACCGGCCCCGGCGCCGCGGCGTTCCAGGACGGCCGCCGACCCTTGTCGGTATTGGCATACAGAGTGAACTGGCTCACCACGAGTATCGGCGCCGCGACGTCCGACGCGGACCGCTCGTCGTCGAGAATCCGCAATTGCCAAAGCTTTTCGGCCATCCTGCGGGCCTTGGCGGTGTCATCGTCGTGCGTGACACCGACCAAGGCGACCAGACCCTGTGTGGCCGGCTCGATCTCACCGACGACCTCGCCGTCGACCGTCACGCTCGCCGACGTCACCCGCTGCACCAGAACTCGCATGCGTCGATTGTGCAGACTCGGACGCCGACAAGACGCAAGCGTCCCCCAAAACCGGAGTTTTGGGGGACGCAAGCGTCTTCTCGCGCTAGGACTTAGACGTCGTGTCGGCGAGCCGACTTACACGTCGCGTCGGCGAGCCGACTTACACGTCGTAGTACAGCGCGAACTCGTACGGGTGAGGCCGGATCTGGATCGGCAGGATCTCGTTCTCCCGCTTGTAGGAGATCCAGGTCTCGATCAGGTCCTCGGTGAACACGCCACCCTCGGTGAGGTACTCGTGGTCCTCTTCGAGGCGGTCGATCACCGCGGCCAGTGAGGTCGGGGCCTGCGGGATGTTGGCGGCCTCGTCCGGCGGCAGCTCGTAGAGGTCCTTGTCGACCGGGGCCAGCGGCTCGATCTTCTTCTTGATGCCGTCGATGCCGGCCATCAGCATGGCCGCGAACGCCAGGTACGGGTTACCCGAGCTGTCGGGGCAGCGGAACTCCAGGCGCTTGGCCTTGGGGTTGTTGCCGGTGATCGGGATACGGACACAGGCAGAGCGGTTGCGCTGGCTGTAGACCAGGTTGATCGGGGCCTCGTAGCCGGGCACCAGACGCTTGTAGGAGTTCACCGTCGGGTTGGTGAACGCCAGCAGCGACGGGGCGTGGTGCAGGATGCCGCCGATGTAGTGCCGTGCCAGGTCGGACAGGCCCGCGTAGCCGGACTCGTCGTGGAACAGCGGCTGGCCGTCCTTCCACAGCGACTGGTGGGCGTGCATGCCGGACCCGTTGTCACCGAACAGCGGCTTGGGCATGAAGGTGACGGTCTTGCCGTTCTGCCACGCCGTGTTCTTGATGATGTACTTGAACAACAGCACGTCGTCGGCCGCGTGCAGCAGCGTGTTGAACTTGTAGTTGATCTCGGCCTGGCCGGCGGTGCCCACCTCGTGGTGACCACGCTCGAGGGTGAACCCGGCGTTGATCAGGTTGGTCGCCATCTCGTCGCGCAGGTCGACGTAGTGGTCGTACGGCGCCACCGGGAAGTAGCCGCCCTTGGGACGGACCTTGTAGCCGCGGTTGGCGCTGCCGTCGGCCTCGAACGGCTCACCGCTGTTCCACCAGCCCGACTCGGAGTCGACCTCGTAGAAGGTGCCGTTCATCTTCGAATCGAAGGCCACGGAGTCGAAGATGTAGAACTCGGCCTCGGCCCCGAAGAAACAGGTGTCGGCGATCCCGGTGCTGGCGAGGTAGTTCTCGGCCTTGCGGGCGACGTTGCGGGGGTCGCGCGAGTACGCCTCACGGGTGAACGGGTCGTGCACGAAGAAGTTGAGGTTCAGCGTCTTGGCGGCGCGGAACGGGTCGATGCGCGCGGTGTCGGCATCGGGCAGCAGCATCATGTCGGATTCGTGGATCGACTGGAAGCCGCGCACCGAGGAGCCGTCGAACGCGAGGCCGTCTTCGAAGACGCTCTCGTCGAACGCCGTCGCCGGGATCGAGAAGTGCTGGACGACGCCGGGCAGATCGCAGAAGCGAATGTCGACGTACTCGACGTTTTCGTCCTTGATCAGCTTGAAGATGTCGTCGGACGTCTTTTCTGCCACTGAGTGTTCTCCTTTACTGGTAACCCGCGGGTTGACGCTAAGGACACGATGTTGCGCGATCATCAAGCGCATGTTGCGCTGAGGTTACGCAATCGCCCCTGATGGTGAGCTGAGGTCACAATGCGGGCCCGCCTATCCTGACAGCATGGCCCGCACGATGGGGAGCTGGTTGTCAGGTCCCGGACCGTTCGATTCCGGTGACGGCTCCGACCGCAAGGACGACGGATCCAGCAAGTACCCCGGAGAACGTCTCGGCCTGCCCGAATCGGGCCCCGGCTCGCTGGCGCGGACCGGCAGGCGCGTCGGCGCACTCTGTGTCGACTGGCTCGTGGCCTACGGACTGGCGGGCCTGGCCCTGGCCTCCGGCCTGATCTCGCTGGCGACCCTGTCGACGGCGGTCATGGTGATCTGGATCGTGCTCGGCACCGTGGCGGTCCGACTGTTCTCGTTCACCCCGGGTCAGCTCGCGCTGGGCCTCGTGGTGGCTGGCACCGACGGCCGGGACAAGGTCGGGATCGGGCGCGCCCTGGTACGGGTGCTGTTGATCGCCCTCGTCATCCCGCCGCTCGTTACCGACAGTGATCTACGCGGTCTGCACGACCGCGTCACGTTCACGGCAGTGCTGCGTCGCTAACTCTTCGGTGAATGTGAAGAAGATCGCGAGATTTTCGAGAATTCTCGCGATCTTGTTCACGCTCGGCGGGAAGCTACGTCAGCGCCTGCGGGCGCTGCGCTGCACTCCACGCATCTTCGCCGAGGCAGGCAACGGGCCCTTGGGCACCGCGCCCGGACCGGCCTTGGAACCGAGGGCGACCAGCCGCGACTCCAGCGAGTCCATCTGCTTGACGGTGATGTTGGCGGGCAGCTTCGACAGGTGCCGCTCGAGCTTGGCCAGGGGCACCTCGCCCTCGCCGTTGCCGACCACGATGTCGTAGATCGGGACCTCGCCGACCAGCCGGGCCGTGCGCTTCTTCTCCTGTGCCAGTAGCGGTTTGACGCGCGAAGGGGAGCCCTCGCCGACAAAGATCACCCCGGGGCGGCCGATGACGCGGTGCACGGCATCGAAGTGTCCGGTCGCGGCGACGGCCGGGGTCACGCGCCACTTGCCGCGCAGGTTCTCCAGTGCCCAGGCGGCGGCGCCGGTCTGGCCTTCGGCCTTGCGGTACACCGACTTCTGCGCGCGGCGGCCGAAGATGATGAACGCCACCAGCAAGCCGAGCACGATGCCGAGCACCGGCAGCGTGTACATGCTGATACCGCCGAGGAGGATGCCCGCCGCCACGGCCACCGCCACGATCAGCACCAATGCGCCGATCATGTACGGCAGCAGCCGCTTGTCCTCTTTACGCTGGATCTGGAAGGCCTGCCACAGCTGGCTGCGACGCTGCTTGGAGGCCGCCTTGCGGGCCGCCTTCGCCTCGGCCTTTGCCGCCTTGGTTTCCGCGGCATTGCGGGATTTCGCCATTGGATCAGGATACGGGGGGTTGTGCTGGGAAACGTAGCCGCGCGGCCTGTGCGTAGAGCTTGCCTGCCCGGTAGGACGAACGGACCAGGGGTCCGGCGAGGACACCGGCGAATCCGAGTTCTTCGGCGTAGGTCGACAGGGCGGTGAACTCGTCGGGGTGCACCCACCGCTCGACCGGATGATGCCGCGGGGAAGGCCGCAGGTATTGGGTGATGGTGACGATGTCGCAGCCGGCCTCGTGTAGGTCGCGCAGGGCGGTGTGGATCTCCTCGATGGTTTCGCCCATGCCCAGGATCAGGTTGGATTTGGTGACCAGACCCGCGTCGCGGGCCGCGGTGATCACGTCGAGGCTGCGCTGGTAGCGGAACGCGGGACGGATCCGTTTGAAGATGCGTGGCACCGTTTCGACGTTGTGCGCCAACACTTCTGGGCGGGAGTCGAAGACTTCGGCCAGCTGTTCGGTGATGCCGTTGAAGTCGGGGATGAGCAACTCGACGCCGGTGTGAGGGTTGAGTGCCTTGATCTGGCGGACGGTCTCGGCGTAGAGCCAGGCGCCGCCGTCGGGCAGATCGTCGCGGGCCACGCCGGTGACGGTGGAGTAGCGCAGGCCCATCGCCTGCACGCTCTCGGCGACCCGGCGCGGTTCGTCACGGTCGAGTTCGGCGGGCTTGCCGGTGTCGATCTGGCAGAAGTCGCACCGCCGGGTGCACTGCTCGCCACCGATGAGGAAGGTGGCTTCGCGGTCCTCCCAGCACTCGAAGATGTTGGGGCAGCCGGCTTCCTCGCACACGGTGTGCAGGCCTTCGCGGCGCACCAGGCCCTTGAGTTCGGTGTACTCGGGGCCCATCTTGGCGCGGGTCTTGATCCACGGCGGCTTACGCTCGATCGGCGTCTGCGCATTACGGACTTCGAGGCGAAGGAGCTTCCGACCCTCTGGCACAACACTCACTGGTTCATCCTACGTTCAGAGCGACTTCCAGCCGGCCGTCCAGTGCGTCGCACACCGATGCGGTCACCCGGTCCATGACGTCGTCGACCCCGACGTGATGTCCCAGTTCTTCGGTCAGCGACGTCACGCCGGCGTCGGCGATGCCGCACGGAATGATCGACGAGAACGCCGACAGGTCGCAGTCACAGTTCAGCGCAAAGCCGTGCAGCGTCGTTCCGTGGGCCACCCGGATGCCGATGGCACCCACCTTGCGGGCCGGACCGCGGGCGTCAGCAGGCACCCACACCCCGGAGCGGCCGGCCACCCGCCCGGTGGTGAGGCCGAACTGACCGCACACCGCGATGAGCGCTTCCTCAAGGCGCCGAACGAAATTCACCACATCGAGCGGTTCCGTCAGGCCGATGATCGGATAACCCACCAGCTGACCGGGACCGTGCCAGGTGATCTTGCCGCCGCGATCGGTGTCGACGACGGGCGTACCGTCGACCGGGCGCTCGTGCGGTTCGGTGCGTTTGCCTGCGGTGTAGACGGCCGGGTGCTCAAGCAACAGCAGGCTGTCGGGGCCGCCTGCGATCCTCGCTTCGGCGATCTCCCGCTGCAATTGCCATGCCGACAGGTAGTCGATGGTGCCGAGCCGGCGCACCTCGACGGCCGAATCAGCTGTGCGAATCGATATCACACGGTTGACGCTACTCGTATTCGTCACAGGTCCTTGGGGGCGGTGACATAGGCGAGCGCTTCACCCACGGTGTGGTGGTGGAACTCGAAGCCGGCGCGCTCAAGCGCTGCGGGGATGACCCGCTGCCCGGCCAGCAGACCCTCGTCGGCGAACTCGCCCAGCACGGTGCGCAGCGCGAAACCCGGCACCATCATCGGGGTCGGACGGTTGACGGCCCGGCCCAGCGCCGCGGTGAACTCCGCGTTGGTCACGGGCGCCGGACCGGTGAGGTTGACCGGCCCCGACATCGACTCGGTCCACATGGTGAACAGCACGGCCCGGATCTCGTCCTCCAGGCTGATCCACGGCAGGTACTGACGCCCGTTGCCCAGTCGCGCACCCAGGCCGAACGAGAACAGTGGTTTCAACCGGGCCAGCAAGCCGCCTGCAGGCGCCAGCACCAGACCGGTGCGCATCAACACCACCCGGGCCCCGGCGTCGGCGGCGGCAGCGGTCGCGGCTTCCCAGTCCTCACACAACCGGGCCAGGAAGCCGCGACCCGCCGGTGCTGACTCGTCGGTGACCTGATCGCGGGTGTTGCCGTAATAGCCCACCGCACTCGCGTTGACCAGCACCGGCACCCCGACATCGGCCACCGCGGCGGCCAGCACCTCGGTGGGTCCGATCCGGCTGTCGCGCAAGCTCTGCTTGAACGCACCCGACCAGCGTTTCTGCCCGACGTTGACCCCGCACAGGTTCACCACTGCGTCGACACCGCGCAGCGCGCCCGCGTCGAACTCACCCGTGTCCGGGTTCCAGAACAGCTCGTCGGCACTGGACGGTGCCCGGCGCACTATTCGCAGCACCCGATGATCGGCGGCACGCAACGCCGACGTCAGTGCCGAGCCGATCAGACCTGAGGACCCCGCGATCGCAACGACAGCAGTGTCCACGTAGGTCAGAGCCCCAGGTCGGCCTCGAAAGCACCGTCCTCAAGCCGACGCTTGATGGTGGTCACGAAGCGTCCGGCGTCGGCGCCGTCGATGAGGCGATGATCGTAGGTCAGCGGCAGGTAGCAGATGGAGCGCACGCCGATGGATTCGTTGCCGTAGGCATCGGAGATCACCCGTGGGCGTTTGACGATGGCGCCGGTGCCCAGCATCGCCGCCTGCGGCGGAACCAGGATGGGGGTGTCGAACAGGGCGCCCTGGCTGCCGATGTTGGTGATGGTGAAGGTGCCGCCGGAGAGCTCGTCGGGCTTTAGGTTGCCCGAGCGGGCGCGCGCGGCGATGTCGGCGATGGCGCGGGCCAGCCCACCCAGCGAGAGGTCACCGGCGTTGTGGATCACCGGGGAGAGCAGGCCCTGGTCGGTGTCGACCGCGAAGCCGAGGTGCTCGGCGTCGTAGTAGGTGATCTCCTTGGTGTCCTCGTTGTAGCTGGCGTTGACGTTGGGATGGATCTTCAGCGCGTCGATGACCGCGCGGGCGATGAACGGCAGGTAGGTGAGGTTGACCCCTTCGCGCTCGGCGAAGTCGGCCTTGGCGCGGGCCCGCAGCGCCACGATCTTGGTCATGTCGACCTCGTGGGTTTGCGTCAATTGCGCTGTGGCCTGCAGGGATTCGCGGGTCTTCTTGGCGGTGATCTGCCGGATCCGGTTGGCCTTCTGGGTGGTGCCGCGCAGGTGTGCCAACGCCGGTGCCGGTGTCGCCGCGGCGGGTGCTGCTGCGGCGGGTGCTGCTGCCGCG
>NZ_MVHF01000076.1 GCF_002086485.1 Mycobacterium aquaticum
TAACCCACGAACATGGGTGAGCGAGGCCCCGGCCCGCAACCCCCGACACAACGCCGACGGTCACTCATACCGTCTAGGTTCTATACAAATAGTCGTGGATGAACATGGATGCTCTCCATTTTGTACATCCAGTGATGCACTGTTCCTGCCTAAAGTCAGGGGCATGACTGTCGTTGACACTCGCCAAGACCGCCCGAGCAGCGTGCGCCGGGTCGTCACCGCGATCCCCGGCCCCCGCTCGGTCGAACTGTCCGCCCGCCGTGCCGCTGCACTGCCCGCCGGGCTGACCAGCTCGTCGGCCGTCTACGCCGAACGGGCCGCCGATGGCGTCTTGGTTGATGTGGATGGCAACTCGTTCATCGACCTCGGTAGCGGTATCGCCGTCACCACCGTCGGCAACAGCGCTCCGCGAGTCGTGGAGCGCGCGGCCGCGCAGCTCGAGCGGTTCACTCACACCTGCTTCCTGGTCAACGGCTACGAGAGCTACCTGGAGGTCTGCGAGACCCTGAACCGGCTGACTCCCGGGGATCATCAGAAGCGCACCGCCTTGTTCAACACCGGTGCCGAGGCGGTCGAGAACGCGGTCAAGTACGCCCGCGTGGCCACCGGCCGCCCCGCCGTTGTGGTGTTCGACCATGCCTTCCACGGTCGCAGCCTGCTCACCATGACCATGACGGCCAAGAACATGCCGTACAAGAACAACTTCGGGCCGTTCGCGCCTGAGGTGTACCGGGTGCCGATGGCCTACCCGTATCGGTGGCCGAGCGGGCCGGACAACGCTGCCGCCGAGGCCTTCGAAGAGTTCCGGCTCGTGGTCGACGCTCAGATCGGCGCCGGTTCCGTCGCCGCAGTGGTGGTCGAGCCGATCCAGGGTGAGGGCGGATTCATCGTTCCCGCACCGGGATTCCTGCGTCAGGTCGCCGAATTCTGCGCTGAGCGGGGCATCCTGCTGATCGCCGACGAGGTGCAGACCGGCATCGCCCGTACCGGCAACTGGTTCGCCAGCGAACATGAAGGCATCGTTCCCGACATCATCACCACGGCGAAGGGTCTGGGCGGCGGACTGCCGCTGGCCGCGGTGACCGGCCGTGCCGAGGTGATGGACGCCGCGCATGCCGGAGGCATCGGCGGAACCTACAGCGGCAACCCCGTCGCGTGCGAGGCGGCACTGGGAGTCTTCGAGACCATCGAGTCCGAAGACCTGCTGACCCGGGCCCGCCGCATCGGCGACATCCTGCAGGCCGAGTTGGCGGACATCGCCGCCGGAACCAACGTCATCGGTGACATCCGCGGCCGCGGAGCGATGATCGCCGCCGAATTCGTCACGGGTGATGCCTTGACGCCCAATCGCGAAGCGGTGGCCGAGATCGTGCGCTACGCGCAGGACAACGGCGTGCTGACGCTGAGCGCAGGAACCTTCGGCAATGTGCTGAGATTCCTTCCGCCACTGACCATCCCGGACGAATTGTTGCGCGAGGGGCTCGGCGTGATCCGCGACGCAGTGGCCCGGATCTGATCAGGACCTGAAAGGACTGCCGACGTGATAGAGCTGCTCAACCACATCGACGGCGCATGGACCGACGGCGCCGCTGCGCAATTGTTCGACAACAATCCGGCCTTCCCTGAGCAGACGGTGGCCGCCGGCACTTTGGCCGACCACGACCAGCTGGACCGGGCTGTGCGTGCCGCGCGTGAGGCTGCGGCGCGATGGGCGCGCGAACCCATGCACGCCCGCGCGGCCGTGCTCTCACGCGCGGCCGACCTGGTCGACCGGTCTGCCGAAGCGTGGGGCGCCGAACTGACGCGCGAGGAGGGCAAGACCCTCGCAGAAGGCATCGGCGAGGTGCGTCGGGCCGCGCAGATCCTGCGGTACTACGGCGGCGCCGCCGACCGCGAGGCCGGGACGGTGTACTCGTCGCCCCGGGCCGGTGAACAGATCCTGGTGACGCGCAAGCCGATCGGTGTCGTCGCCATCGTCACGCCGTTCAACTTCCCGATCGCGATCCCGACATGGAAGATCGCGCCCGCCCTGGTGTACGGCAATGCCGTGGTGTTCAAACCGGCCAGCGTGGTGCCCGTCCTGGCGATGCGGTTGACCGAGGCGCTGGTCGAGGCCGGCCTGCCGCCCGGCGTGCTCAACCTCGTGATCGCAGGCGGTGCAGTGGCGTCGGCGCTGGCCGAGCACCCGGGCGTGGATGCCATCAGCTTCACCGGATCGACCGCAGTGGGGCGGGGCATCGCCGCCGCTGCGGCCGCACGAGGGGTTCCGGTGCAGGCTGAGATGGGTGGAAAGAACGCCGCGGTGGTACTGGAGGATGCCGATCTGGACCTCGCCGCCGAGCAGGTGATGCTTGGTGCCTTCCGCTCATCCGGCCAGAAGTGCACGGCCACATCACGTCTCATCGTCGCCGACGCCGTGGCAGACGAGTTTCTGGCCGAGCTGGCCATCCGGGTGAAGGGCCTTGAGGTCGGCGATCCGATGCAGGCGTCGGTTGCGGTGGGCCCGGTGGTCAACGAATCAGCCTGCCGCTACATCAAGCAACGCACGGCCGATGCCGTCTCCGACGGTGCCCGCGTGATCGCGACCGCCGAAGATCACCAATCCGGTTCTGGTGACGGCTACTTCGTCACTCCGACGGTCTTACAGCTGCCGTCGGTGCAGGCCCCGCTGTGGTCGGAGGAGCTGTTCGGCCCAGTGCTGTCGGTGCTGCGGGCTGCCACCACGGAGCAGGCCTTCGCGCTGGCCAACAGTGGTGACTATGGCCTCTCGGCTGCAGTGTTCACCACCGACCTGGGGCGCGCGCTCACTGCCGTCGACGACCTTGATGTTGGTGTGCTGCACGTCAATTCGGAGTCGGCGGGCGCCGACCCGCACGTCCCGTTCGGCGGTGCCAAACGCAGTGGCTACGGCCCGAAGGAGCAGGGCGAGGCGGCCCGGGAGTTCTTCACTCACACCACCACGGTGTACCTGCGCGGAGGACGGCCATGAGCACCCCGGGTGCGCTGGACGGCGTCGTCGTCGCGGACTTCAGCCGCGTCCTGGCGGGGCCGTACGCGACGATGATGCTGGCCGACCTCGGTGCCGAAGTGATCAAGATCGAGCGGCCCGGTTCCGGTGACGACACCCGAAGCTGGGGGCCGCCGTTCGACGCGGACGGGCAGGCAACGTACTTCAACTCGGTCAACCGCAACAAGCGCTCGGTGGTCCTTGATCTGCAGAGCCCGGAGGGCGTCGAGCAGGCGCGGGAGATCGTGCGCCGCGCAGATGTCGTCGTCGAGAACTTCCGCACCGGCACCATGGAACGCCTGGGGCTCGGCTACGACGCCCTCGCCGAGCAGAGGCCCGGCCTGATCTATTGCTCCATAACGGGTTTCGGTTCCGGTCAGGGGGCCGACTTGCCCGGTTACGACCTGCTGGTGCAGGCAGTCGGCGGCCTGATGAGCGTCACCGGACCGCATCCAGGTGAACCCACGAAGGTCGGCGTCGCGTTGGTCGACGTGCTGGCCGGACTGCACGCCGCCACAGGCATTCTCGCCGCGCTGCACCACCGCACTGCCACCGGGCAGGGGCAAAAGGTGGAGACCAACCTGCTTTCGACGCTGCTGTCGTCGCTGGTCAACCAGGCGTCGGGATACCTCGGCGCGGGGGCGGTTCCCGGGATCATGGGCAACCGGCATCCCAGTATCGCGCCGTATCAAGTGTTTTCGACCGCAGACCGGCCCCTGGTGCTGGCCGTCGGAAACGACAAGCAGTTCCGCGCCCTGTGTGTGGCGCTGGGCTGTGAATCGCTGGCCGACTCAGAGGATTACGCGGACAACACGTCTCGCGTCCGCAACCGCGATGCGCTGGTCGCTGCGTTGACCGAACGCCTCGTCACCCGCGGCTCCGATGAATGGTTCGCCGTCCTGACCGAGGCTGGGGTTCCGGTCGGGCCGATCAACGACATCGCCCAGGCATTCGATCTGGCCAAGCGCCTCGAGCTCGACGCCGTCGTCGACGTGCCAGGAACCTCGGTTCCGCAAGTGGCCAACCCGATCCGCATGTCGGTCACCCCACCGCAATACCGCAGCGCGCCACCGAAATTGGGTGATTAGACCGACGACGGGCGCGTGATGTCACACTGCACGGCAGTCGGATCGAAGCCGAATGGACTGCCGAGATAGTACAGAACGGTGCCGTGCGACTCGGGCAGCGTGGGGTCGAGCACCCTGAGATTGGTCGATGGCGGCGGCGGGTCTGTCATACCTTTCAATGTAGTGCTGGTGGTGATCTCGACCTCGACGCCGAGATCATGTGCCAGTGCCTGAACCTCCTGGGGATTTGTCAACTGGCCTGCGCTGTTCCAATTGGCGGTCTCATTGAACCGCGGGCGCAACTCCGATGCGCACCGTTGCTCTGCAGCCGCATACAGTTCGTCCGTCGCCTGCTTTTCGCGGGCGCTCCGCTGATCGGTGGTGTACTGCGCGATGGCTCCGATGCCGACACCGACCGCCACGATGGCCCCGATGATCCGGCCCACGGTGTTGACGGCGACATATGTCTCTGACGGTTCGGTCTTGCCGCGGAACTTCCACCCCTCGTCAAGGCGGAATGCCAGGTCCGGTTTGAACGCGAAGAACACCAGTGCGACGGCTGCGGCGAACGACAGGATTCCCAGCGCCAGCATCGCATTCCCCCTCAGCGTTTCGGCAGGTCTTGAGCCAGCAGTTCTCTGGCTTTGAGCGCGATCCACATCTCCGAGCGGGTGTGCGCGGAATCCAGGTCGCGGCCGGTGAGTTCGGCCACCCGGACCATGCGGCCCCGCAGGGTGTGGCGGTGCACGCCCAGTTCGGCCGCTGCGGCCTCCCAGTGACCATTGTGGTGCAGGAAAGACTCAAGGGATTCCACCAATTTGGCGCCGGTCTCGGCGTCGTAGTCCTGCAGTGCGCCGAGCCAGCGGTTGGCGATCGAGCGCAGCACGGTGTCCGGCTGGGTGCTGAGCAACAGGCTGAACGTGCCCAGCTCGTCGAACCCCACCAGCCGGTGGCCGTTGGCCTCGGCCACCCGCACGGCTGAAAGTGCTTGCTGCAGGCTCAGTCCGGCATTGGCGATGGGTGCCGGTTCGCCGAGCCCGCCGTTGATGGCGCGGCGCAGCCCGGTGCGGGCCCTGTTGTAGACGCGGTCGAGTTCGGCGCCGGCCCCGTCGGCGTGGAGGACCACTGCCAACCCCTCGCCGTTGCGGACACCGGCCATCAGATAGGGCTGGGGATCCAGCGCGGCCGCCAGTTGATGTTCGGCGGGCAGCGCGGGGCCGACGTCGGTGAACACAGCCACCACCACCGAGTCATCGGGCGCGAAGCCGAAATAGCGCAGCAATGCCGGATCCACTTCCAGCGTGTTGTCCAGCAGCGCCTGCGTGACGCCGGTGCGTAGGCGCTGCTCGGCGTCGATGACCCGGGCAGGCTTGGCGAGTTCGATGGACAGCAGGGCCAGCGCGTGGCCGACCAGCAGTCGTTCGCCGGCATCGAGCGGATCGACCGACGACACCGCCAGATATCCCTGCTTCTCGTCGGCCCCGGGAATCTGCTGGATGGTCAGGCTGCCTCGGTCGTCCACCACCACGCGGCTCACGCCGCGCCGCCGCTTCTGGTCCTTGTCCAGTTGCTCCTGCACGCGTTCGACGAGACCGGCGGTGTCGACCCCGGCTTCTGCCAGCACCACGCGGGAGCGGTCCATCACACACACAGCGCAATCGAGCGCGGACGCGAGGGTGTCCACGAGCGCGGGGATGCCGCCCCGCATGGTCACCCGCGCCAAATTTTCCTGACCTTGGACGACCTTCTGCACCAACCGCACCTGATCGGCGGTGATCTCGTCGATGACGGCTCGCGAGATCGCGATGAACGGCGTGCTGGGGGAGACCGCGAGCACCGGGATGCCGTACTCGTCGGCTGCCGCGCACACCGCGTCGGGCACCTTGTGGAAACGCACCCCGGTATCGAATGCCAATGCGGCACTTCCGGATTCGACGATGCGGCGGACATAGTCGCGTTGCTCGGCGGCCGACTCGGGCAGGTGCAGACCCGTCGTCATCACCAGCTCGCCGCCGGAAAGCCACGGGCTGGGGTCGGTGAGCTCGATGGCGTGCGCCCAGGTGATCACGCGGTCGATGCCCTCGCGCCCCGCGACCAGCGACAACGCCAGATCGTTGACGCCGATCAACCGGCGTACCGTCATCGCCATCGTGGCGTTCCCTCTCCGCGTTGCGACTGTACAAAATGTCGACCCTATCCGACCGGGCTAGACATTACTGACATATCTCGGCGCAAGTTTCGGCTCGTAGAGTTTGAGTCATGACCACGACGACCACCCCGGCTGCTTCCACGAACCTGCGGCCGCTGGAGATGTTCGGCATCGACAATCTGCTCGATGAGGACGAACGCGACATTGCCGCGACCGTGCGCCGATTCGTCGACACCCGGCTGCGCCCGAACCTTGCCGAATGGTTCGAGAAGGGCGAACTCCCCGGGCGGGAACTCGCCAAGGAGTTCGGCGACCTCGGCCTGCTCGGCATGCACCTGCAGGGATACGGCTGCGCAGGCACCAACGCCGTGAGCTACGGCCTGGCGTGCATGGAGCTCGAGGCCGGCGACAGCGGTCTGCGCAGCTTCGTCTCGGTGCAGGGTTCGCTGTCGATGTTCTCGATCCACCGGTGGGGCTCCGAGGAGCAGAAGCAGGAGTGGTTGCCGCGGCTGGCCTCCGGTGACGCGATCGGCTGCTTCGGCCTGACCGAGGCCGACTTCGGCTCCAATCCCGGCGGCATGCGCACCACCGCGCGGCGGGACGGCTCCGACTGGATCCTGTCCGGCACCAAGATGTGGATCACCAACGGCAACCTCGCCGACGTGGCCACTGTGTGGGCGCAGACCGACGAAGGCATCCGTGGCTTCGTCGTCCCCACCGACACACCCGGCTTCAGCGCGAACGTCATCCACAAGAAGCTGTCGCTGCGTGCATCGGTCACCTCGGAGCTGGTGCTCGACAACGTCCGGCTGCCCGCGTCGGCGCAGTTGCCCGAGGCCGTCGGCCTGCGTGGTCCGCTGTCCTGCCTGAACGAGGCCCGCTTCGGCATCGTGTTCGGCGCGCTGGGTGCGGCCCGCGACAGCCTCGAGGCCGCCATCGATTACGCCGGTGTGCGTGAGGTTTTCGACCGCCCGCTCTCCAGCTACCAGCTGACCCAGGAAAAGCTGGCCGACATGACCCTGGAGCTCGGCAAGGGCATGCTGCTCGCCCTGCAACTCGGACGGCTCAAGGACACCTCCGGGGTGACGCCGGACCAGATCAGCCTCGGCAAGCTCAACAACGTCCGGGAAGCGCTGGCCATCGCACGCGAATCCCGCACCATCATGGGTGCCAGTGGCATCACGCTGGAGTACTCGCCGCTGCGCCACGCCAACAACCTGGAGTCGGTCCTCACCTACGAGGGCACCAGCGAAATGCACATGCTGTCCATCGGCCGTGCGCTGACGGGGCAGTCGGCGTTCCGCTGACCACTTAGGGCAGCTTCATGGTTGCGTGGCTCGCAGGCTGAGCGAAAGCAGCAGCCGCACATCGGGATCGGTGAGTGCGGTGGCCAGCAACTGCTCGATGCGGCGCACCCGGTAGCGCACCGTGTTGGGATGCACGTGCAGCCACTGCGCCGCGGTCGCGACGTCGCCGAAGCTGTCGAGATAGGCCCGCAGCGTGTCGGCGAGGACCGGATCGTTGTCCCGCAACGCCCGCACGCGCGGGTCGATCAGCCGCTCGTCGGCGGCGATGGCGGTGACGATCTCGTCCAGCAGCACCGTCGTGCGGGCCTCGGCCAGCGACGTCACCTGCCCTAGGGCTCCCGGGTGGCGCTCGGCGCTGTCGAGCACCCGATCCACCTCGAGGCGCGCGGCCGCGGCGCCGGCCAGTCCGTTGACCGGGCTGGCGATGACGGCATGCAGTTCCAGGCCCAGCTCGGTGCGCAGCGCTGCCACGGTGCCGCGGATCCAGGAGGTGACCGCGGCGGGTTTTCCGGTGCTGGGGAACAGCACGTAGACCCGGGTACGCGCCGACGCCACTTGAGCGTCTTGGCGAAAAGCGCTGGCACTCAACGACAGGATGTCCGAGAGCCGCGATCCCGGGATGCTGCCGTCGAATCCGATCAGGGCGGCCCGCCCGTCGACCGCGATACCGAGCTCGCGAGCGATGAGGTCGATGTCGGGTGCGCCGTCACCGGGGCGCAGGCCGAGCAGTTCCTGGATGCGCACCATGTGCGTCGACGGGGTCGCGGCCAGCCGGGTCATGATGCGGGCGGCCAGTACCGCCGCGCCGCGCAGCACGTCGTCGGCATCGTCCGCCAAGGGGCGGCTGCCCTGCTGCACCCAGATCGTCCCGGCGAACGCGGGGGCGCGGCGCTCGTCGGGAGACGGCTGGAAGATCCCGATGGCCGAGCGCGGCTGCAGCCCGAGCTCGGGCCGCTCGGCGACGTGCACGACGTCCGGTTTCGCACGGATCGCGTCGAAGATGCCCCACTGTGCGATCCAGGCCAGGTGTTCTGATGGGCCGGCGCGGCCCAGGATCGACAGCCGGCGCAGGTCGTCGGCCTCGTCGTTGGACGCCGAGTACGCCAGCACGTGCGACTGGGCGTCTTCGATGCTGACCATCCCGTGGGTGCGGTCGGCGATCGACTGCGCGAGGCTGAAGAGGTCCGTGCCGGAGTCCTCGGATTCGCGGTCGCCGTGATGCTCGAAGACGTGATTGACCAGGCGGTACAGCCTTTCCCACCGGGCGCGTGGGTCGACGGCAACCACGGCGGTACCTGCCGAGGTGGCGCGTGCCACCACCGCGGCCGACGGTTCCTTGATGAAGATCGCTGTCGGTGGGCGCCGGGCGATCTGCTGATCCACCCAATTTCTGGCGTCCGCATCGGGAATCCCGAGCAGGAAGAACACGTCGGCCGACCCGGCGGACGGGGCCAGGCCCAGCCGCACGTCGTCGGAATCGATGAGCGCCGCCGACGCCACCGGCAGATCGAGCCCGCGCGGGGCCTGCACAAGCTGGACCAGCGTGGCGTCCAGCGCGAGCAAGAGTTGGCCGAGGCTGACACCGGTTGTCGCCATGTTGTCCGATCGTACTGGGCAACGGCCAAAGTGTTGTCGGATCGGACAAGAGTTGCGTGGGTCACGTCGGGGATTCTTAAGCCTATGGATGCCATCACCAACGTGCCGCTGCCAGCCAACGAACCGGTCCACGACTATGCCCCCGGCTCGGGTGAACGCACCCGGCTGACCGCCGCTCTCGCCGAGTTCTCCGGGCTCGCCGACGCCCCGCTCGACCTGCCGCACGTCATCGGCGGCGCCCATCGCATGGGCAACGGCGAGCGCGTCGATGTGGTGCAACCGCACCGCCACGCGGCGCGCCTCGGCACTTTCACCAACGCCGAGCATGAGGACGCCACCGCGGCGATCGAAGCCGCTCTGGCCGCCAAGAACGATTGGGCAGCGCTGCCGTTCGACGAGCGTGCCGCTGTCTTCCTGCGCGCCGCCGACCTGCTGTCCGGCCCGTGGCGGGAAAAGATCGCCGCGGCGACCATGCTGGGTCAGTCCAAGACCGCCTACCAGGCCGAGATCGACGCGCCCTGCGAGTTGATCGACTTCTGGCGCTTCAACGTGGAGTTCGCCCGTCAGATCCTCGCCGAACAGCCGATCAGCGGCCCCGGGGTGTGGAACCGCACCGACCACCGGCCGCTCGAGGGCTTCGTCTACGCCATCACGCCCTTCAACTTCACCGCGATCGCAGGCAACCTGCCGACCGCGCCTGCCCTGATGGGCAACACCGTGGTGTGGAAGCCGTCGCCCACCCAGGCCTTCGCCGCGTACCTGACGATGCAGCTGCTGGAAGCCGCGGGCCTGCCGCCCGGCGTGATCAACCTGGTCAACGGTGATGGCATCGCGGTTTCCGATGTGGCCCTTGCCGATCCGCGGCTGGCCGGTATCCACTTCACCGGCTCGACGGCGACGTTCCAGCACCTGTGGCGTGAGGTCGGCACCAACATCGACCGCTACCACACCTATCCGCGGCTGGTCGGCGAGACCGGCGGCAAGGACTTCGTCGTCGCCCACACCTCGGCGCGTCCGGATGTGTTGCGCACGGCGCTGATCCGCGGTGCCTTCGACTTCCAGGGCCAGAAGTGCTCCGCCGCGTCGCGGGCATTCATCCCGCGGTCCGTGTGGCACCAGATGGGTGACGACTTCCTGTCGGCCACCGAAGCCCTGACCTACGGCGACGTCACCGATTTGAGCAACTACGGCGGCGCGGTCATCGACAGCCGGTCGTTCGCCAAGAACGTCAAGGCCATCGAGCGTGCCAAGAGCGCCGCCGGGGTGACCGTCGCCGCCGGTGGTGAATACGACGACAGCGAAGGCTATTTCGTGCGTCCCACCGTGCTGCTGTCCGATGACCCGACCGACGAGTCGTTCTCCACCGAGTACTTCGGCCCGATCCTGTCGGTGCACGTCTACCCGGACAACGACTACGAGCGCATCCTCGGCGTCGTCGACACCGGATCGCGGTACGCGCTGACCGGCGCGGTGATCGCCGACGATCGCGCCGCGGTGGTCACCGCGCAGGACCGGCTCCGCAACGCCGCGGGCAACTTCTACATCAACGACAAGCCCACCGGTGCCGTGGTCGGCCAGCAGCCGTTCGGTGGCGCCAGGGCGTCGGGCACCAACGACAAAGCGGGCTCGGCCCTGAACCTGTTGCGCTGGACCTCGGCTCGCTCCATCAAGGAGACCTTCGTGCCGCCCACCAACCACACCTACCCCCACATGGAGGCCTGACATGGCGAGTACGCGAGGTGCCTTGGAGTCCGCGTTCCAGCGGGCCGCACGGCCGGCGATCCTGGCTGCCGCGCGCTCTGCGCGACTGCGGCGGACCGCCGAGCGACTCCCGGTGACCCGCAGTGTCGTGGACCGGTTCGTCGCGGGCGACACCATTCCCGATGCCGTGGATGCCGTTGCGGCGCTGCGTGCTTCGGGCCGTATGGTCACCATCGACTACCTCGGTGAGGACACCACCCGCATCGAGGACGCCGATCAGACCGTCAAGGCCTACCTGGCGCTGCTCGACCTGCTCGGTGAGCGCGACGAGGCCGCATCAGCGGTGCGGCCGCTGGAGGTGTCGCTCAAGCTCTCCGCACTGGGCCAGGCGCTGCCCCGCGACGGGGAGAAGATCGCGCTGGAGAACGCGCACACGATCTGCGCCAAGGCCCGCGACGTCGGTGCCTGGGTGACCGTCGACGCCGAGGACCACACCACCACCGACTCCACCCTCTCGATCGTGCGTGACCTGCGCACCGAATTCGACTGGCTGGGCACGGTTTTGCAGGCCTACCTGCACCGGACCGAGGACGACTGCCGCGAGTTCGCCGAGGCTGGTGCACGAATTCGGTTGTGCAAGGGCGCCTATGACGAGCCCGCCACGGTGGCCTACCGTGACGCCGCAGACGTCACCCGCTCCTACCTGAACTGCCTGCGGATCCTCATGGCAGGATCCGGGTACCCGATGGTGGCCTCGCACGATCCGGAGATCATCGAAGCCGTGCCCGCCTTGGCCCGTGAATTCGGGCGCTACGTGGACGGTTTCGAGTACCAGATGCTGTACGGCATTCGCGACGCCGAGCAGCGCAGGCTGGCCGACGCAGGCAACCACGTGCGGGTGTACGTCCCGTTCGGCAACGAATGGTACGGCTACTTCGTTCGCAGGCTCGCCGAACGCCCAGCCAACTTCGGCTTCTTCCTGCGGGCGTTGGCAGAGCGTCGGTAGGGCTCAGGCCGGGAATGCTGCTACGTCCATCTGCACGGTGCCGCCGCACGGGCCGCCGACGATCTGAGTGAGCCAGGTGCCCCGCAGGGTTCCGTCGGTATGCGGCGCGTAATACGCCCACGACCGGGCCGGCGCCCACACTTTCGGAACCCCTTCTCCCATATAGCAATCCCACTGCCAGTCATAGATGTGCACCCATCGGCTGCCGTCCCAGGTGTAGCGCGGTGGCAACGGCAGCGTGGGGTTCTTGGGGGTTGGGCCGTCGATCACCGTGGAAATGCAGGTGCCCGAAGAACAATCGGTGGAGAAGGTGTACACGTCGCTGAACGTCGGCTCCGGCTGCCTTGCGGCCAGGCTGGTGCCCGTCTTCTGAGCGGCGTACCGGACCAACGAGTACCGGCCATTCCACGCCTGATCGGCGGCATGCGCCGTCGGCGCCGCGGTCAGGGCCGCCACGATCAACAAGCCGAGCGCGACCGGTCGCCTCATCGTGCGTTCACGCTAGCCCGTCGGGCGCTCATTGAGCAGGAGCAACGCCCACGCCGCGATCGACTGCGCGTCGGTGATCTCGCCGTCGCGCATCATCCGCTCGACCTCGGCACGCTCGAACCAGGCGCTGTGCATGTCCTGCTCCTCGTGTTCGCGCTCGTGTTCACCCTCGCTCAAGCCGGTCGCCAGGTACACCCACCCGCGCTGGCTGCTCATTCCCGCGGCCACATCGAGCAGGCCCAACCGCTGCATGCTCGTCGCCCGCAACCCGGTCTCCTCGCGCAGTTCCCGGTGTGCCAGCGCATCGGGATCGAGATCCAACCGGTCCGGTGCGGTGCCCTGCGGAAACTCCCACCTGCGTAATCCCAGCGGGTACCGGAACTGCTCGACGAGGTGGTAGCGCTCCTCGTCACGCGCGATGACCAGCGCATACGTTGGCTTGTCGATGACGGAATAGATGCCCTCGGTGCCGTCCGGACGACGGATGGTGTCCTCCCGCAACGTCATCCAGTTGTTCCGATACACCTCGCGTGACTGCAGTTGCCGGATGACGCCCATCGGCCCAGTATCGCCGATCGAAGCGGTGGGCCGAGGTAGCCTCACAGGCGTGCTGCTGGCCTCTTTGAACCCCGCAGCGGTTGCTGCCGGTGCCGACATCGACGACGCCGTCCGTATCGACGGCGCTGTGCTCAGCCGTAGTGACGTGATCGGGGCGGCCACCTCGGTGGCCGAACGGGTCGCGTCGGCCCGGCGTGTCGCCGTGCTGGCCAAGCCGACCGTCACCACCGTGCTGGCCATTACCGGTTGCCTGATCGCAGGTGTCCCGGTGGTCCCGGTGCCCGCCGACGTCGGTGCCGCTGAACGTCGCCACATCCTCACCGATTCCGAAGCCCAGGCGTGGCTGGGGGAGCTGCCAGAGGAAAGTGAAGGGCTGCCGCACATCCCGGTCCGCGTGCATGCACGGTCCTGGCACCGGTACGCCGAACCCGCGCCCGAATCGACCGCCATCATCATGTACACCTCCGGCACCACCGGTCCGCCCAAAGGCGTACCGATGACCAGACGGGCCATCGCCGCAGACATCGACGCGTTGGCCATGGCATGGAACTGGACGGCTCAGGACACGCTCGTGCACGGCCTGCCCCTGTTTCATGTGCATGGCCTGGTGTTGGGCCTGCTCGGTTCATTGCGCATCGGAAACCGATTCGTACACACCGGAAAACCGACGCCGACGGCATACGCGGAAGCGCGCGGCACGCTGTACTTCGGGGTGCCGACGGTGTGGTCGCGGGTGGTCAAGGACCTCGACGCCGCACTGGCACTGTCGTCGGCGCGGCTGTTGGTGTCGGGCAGCGCGCCTTTGCCGGTACCGGTGTTCGACGAGTTGGTGCGGCTCACCGGACACGCGCCGATCGAACGCTACGGCAGCACCGAGTCGTTGATCACCCTGAGCACCTCGGTCGACGGCGAGCGCAGACCCGGCTGGGTCGGCCTGCCCCTGGCGGGAGTGGAGACCCGCTTGGTCGACGAGAACGGTGCGCTCGTGCCCCGGGACGGCGAAACCATCGGGCAGTTGCAGATCAAGGGCCCGATGGTGTTCGACGGATACCTCAACCGGCCCGACGCCACCGCCGACGCCTTCGACGCCGACGGTTGGTACCGCACCGGTGATGTGGCGGTCATCGACGCTGAAGGCATGCACCGCATCGTCGGTCGGGAATCAGTCGACCTGATCAAGTCCGGCGGCTTTCGGGTCGGCGCCGGTGAGATAGAGACGGTGCTGCTCGGGCATCCCGGCGTGGCCGAGGTGGCGGTGGTCGGTGTGCCGGACGACGACCTCGGCCAGCGGATCGTCGCGTTCGTCGTCGGCGACGCCGAGCCTGCTGCATTGATCGACTTTGTGGCACAGGAGCTTTCGGTTCACAAGCGCCCGCGTGAGGTGCGGCTGGTGGCGCAGCTTCCGCGCAATGCGATGGGCAAGGTGCTGAAAAAGGAACTGGTGCAATGGCATTGAGATTCTCTGAGATCTGCATCGACGCGCATGATCCCGAAGCGCTGGCTGTCTGGTGGGGTCGGGTGCTCGGCTGGCCACATCACACCGATTCCGACGGCGACGTGGCGCTGACACCACCGCAGGGGCAGGGCCCGCTGTGGCTGTTCCTCGCGGTGCCGGACGACAAGGTGGTCAAGAACCGCCTGCACCTCGACTTCACGCCCGACGATCAGCAGGCCGAGGTCGACCGGCTGATCGGCCTGGGCGCGCGCCACGTCGACATCGGCCAGGGGGAGCAGACCTGGGTTGTGCTCGCTGACCCCGAGGGCAACGAGTTCTGCGTTCTTTCCGCTGATTGACGGCTTTGGGTAGTTGCCAGGCGGCGATGCCACCATGGCCGCATGCGCCGACTGACTCGCCTGGCGGTCTGTGCCGGTCTGCTCGCCGCCTGCAGCACCCCCAGTCCGCCGTCGCAGCAGCAGCTCCCGCCATTGGGCTGGAATTCCTGGAACTCCGGGATTCCCCTGACGGAGCAGACGGTGCACGAGACGATCGATGCGATGGTGGCGTCGGGCATGCGCGACGCGGGCTACCGCTACGTCAACCTCGACGCCGGCTGGGCGGCACCCACCCGAGCTGACGACGGCTCATTGCGGGCTGATCCGGACCGCTTCCCACACGGCATCGCCGCACTGGCCCGGTATGCGCACGACCGTGGCCTGCTGCTGGGGATCTACCACAGTCCGTTCAACCAAGGCTGCGGCCAGGATCCACGCATCGGCGGCGCGGGCCACGAGCAGGCTGATGCCAAGACATTCGCCGGTTGGGGCGTCGACTACTTGAAGTACGACTGGTGCCGCGCCGAAGCCGACCACGACGAACAGGTGCGGTACTTCACGGCCATGCGGGATGCGTTGCGCCACACCGGCCGTCACATCGTCTACAGCATCAACCCGAACAGTTCGGGCGATCCGGTCGCCGGATTGGAGTATGACTGGTCGCACGTCGCCGACGTCACCCGCGACGCCGTCGACCTGGTTCCGGCCTGGGGTGACACCGCGTTGTGGCAGGAAGGGCTGGCGGGAGTGGTCCAGGCCTTCGCCGAGGCGGGTTCGCTTGCGTCGCGGGGCAATTCGACCCATGTCAACGATCCGGACATGCTCGTCGTCGGGATCGGCTGGAAGCAGTTCGCCACCGGGCATCCGACCATGGTGCTGGGTCCGCCGCGCGCCGACCTGACCGACACCGAGCAGCGGGCGCACTTCTCCCTGTGGGCCATGTTGGCCGCACCTCTGTTGGCCGGCAACGACATTCGCAATATGACAGACCAAACCCGCGACATCTTGACCAACCGGGACGTGATCGCCGTCGACCAGGACCCGCTGATGGCGCAGGGCCAGCCGCTCAGCAGTGATGCGCGGGTGGTGATCAAGCGGCTTTCCGGCGGGGCGGTGGCAGTGGCACTGTTCAACCAATCGGCCGAGGTTCAGACCATCCGAACATCACTGGAGGCCATCGGTCTTGACGGCCACACCCGCGCGACCGTGCGAGATCTGTGGCAGCACACCGACAGCACCAGCACCGGTGCGATCGAACGGCAGGTGCCGGGGCACGGCGTGGTGATGCTGCGAGTGAGTCCCTAGCTAGCTCGCGCCCAACGTGAACAAGATCGCGAACTTTCGCGAAAGTTCGCCATCTTGTTCACGTTGGGCGATTCGGCGCTGTGTGGTCACAGGCGTATCGTGGGAAACACACAGGTTTACGTGACGACTCGGGAGGAGACGTCCGGTGAGTGTGAAGAAAGTTGCGGGGACGGTAATTCTGGCCGGCGCGCTCGTTGCTGGACCCATCGGATTCGGTGCTGCCTCGGCGCAGGCAGACCCTGGTTGGGGTCCCGACCTGCCGTGGATCCCAGGGCCAGGATGGGTTGACTGGAATGGCGGAGGTAACTGGGCTCCACCGCCTGGGCAGGCGAAGAAGCTGTGCCCGTGGAATTCTCCGCCGGGTCACTGGATCGGCGGTCCGCACGGGGTGCCCTGCACCTAGTGTCCGGGCTGACCTAGTTACTTAGAACCGCAGATGCAGTCGGTCCCGCACTTGCAGTTCTCACACGTACAGTCCGGATTGCCGCAGCCCGTGGACTCGGTATTCGTATCGCTGCTCATGCATATGAGTTTATGCCGGTGCCACCAGTGAGTGGAGTTCTTTGCCGTCGTCGGAGAGCTCGACGAGGCTGTTGTCGATTCTCCACAGTTCGTGAAACGAATCGGGGTTGACCGGTGTGGTCCACAGCTTTTCGCAGCTGTCCAAGTCCATCGCGAACGTCGTCGCTCCGGTGGTCTCATAGCGGACGGTCTCGAATACGCCGACGCTTCCGTCATTGGCGACATACCCGCTCATGTTGGGCCGGCACGCAGTGCCTTCCTTGCCTGTCGTGAGGTCGAACTGCCTCCACCGCCTGACCTTCACCGGCCCCTCCCACGTGGACTCGGGCGCGTACAGGCGGTGGCCGATCACACGTGCGTTCTGCCCCAGTTGCTGATCCGGAAATTGGATGAGCCCTGCCCCGTTGGCGCCGAAGACCGTAGATTCAGGTGCTTCCAGGGTCGGGAGGATCATCGACAATGTCGTCAACGTTCCCCGAATGTCGGTCTGGCCAACACGATTGCCCGCATTGTCGAAAAACACGACGATGTCCGGTATCGACAACTTCATGTCGGAGGTGGCCTCGACTGCGAAACCTCCGGGATAAACGACGGTCTGGAGAGGGCGTAGCCCATCGCCAAGCTTGGGCGTGATCACTTTGCCATCGATCAGCGAGAAGACGGTCATGCGATCTGACCCTCTGACCGAGTCCTTTGCCGCTGCCAGCGTTGGCGGTGTGGCATCGGAGGCCCATCTCGTGGTCCCTATCCCGACGCCAGGAATGAACCACGTGGTTTCCGTACGGGGACCGATGCCGTAAATACCCTCGCCTGGTACTCGTGCGACTGCGTAGGAACCCATCTGCTCGACGCTGGGACCGTCGCTCGAGTTCGCGTGAAGTTTGGTCGGACCGTGGAACAAGACATCGCCGGTGCGGGTGTCGATCGCCCAGGCGACGCTCTCCAAATTGCCCTCGCGGACGGCGTCTGAGATGCATAGGACGGAGTCGGGTCCGTTCACGAAGCAGTCGAGGAAATCCGCGCCAGCATCGATCCTCACTGGGGCAAATAGTTGTTTACCGGTGTGGACGTCCAATCCGACCAGCCGTCGTTCTGAGTCTGGGGAGTCGGGGCTTCTCGCGAGGAAATAGCCCTTCGCGCCTACGGTCCCAATGAGCGGCGTAGACCACACATGCGGTTCGTTGGTTCGCCCGAAGATACTGTTCTCCGGCAGGCCCAAATCCTCAACGCTTGTGCGCCAGCCTGGGACCGGGCGCGCTCGCATGGACGATTCGAGCACCGTCTGTTCTGGTGGCTGCCAGTCCCCTCGATGGAACGTTGGACCGGCGCTGTCGCTCATCAGCCGTTTGGTCATGACCACGCTGACGATGATCGCGGCAGCTACGGAAACGACCGCGGCCACAACCAAACCGATCGTTGCCCATCTCGCATAGCGCGGCATGGGGCGGCGGTAAGGACTCCTCGTCATACCGGGGTCGTTCTATTCGGTGCCGGAATAGTAGTCGGCAAGCATCCGCGCCTTCTCGCTGATCACGGTCTCAGGGGTGGGCAGCCCGATGGTGTGTTCCAGGAAACTGCGCGTACTCGCGGGATCTTGTCCGAGTTCTCGCATCCAAGTCGCAAGGAGATAGTGCTGCGCCGCCTCGGCCTGCCTACTCGTGAGAGCGCAGGTCGTGACGACCTCGTCCGCGAGTTCTGCCTCGGTGAGACTCGTTACCTGCCTCGACAAAGCCACCTGAATCACTCTGCCGTCCATGAGGCCAGTCGCCGTGACAGCGCCACTTGGACTGACCGCAGTCACCAGTAGCGTTTCGACCATCTCGTCGCTGTCGCCGGCTGCCCCCTCTGGATTGTCGTCCGCGACATCGATCCAATTGCCTTCAAAATTGTCGTCAATCGAACTAGAACCGGGAATTTCGTCGTATTCGAATGGATCGTCATCGTCATCCCAGGAGTCTGTCGAGTGCCACCAATCGTCAGTCACGTCGTCGTCCCGTCAGTCGCGGCATCACGCTTGACACGCCGTGCCGGCCTCCCCGATTGTCCTGCCTTCGCGGTAGTCGACGTTGTTGTAGTTGGTGGCGGCCCGTCCCAGCTTCTCGTGAAACTCTGCCGCGACTTTCGCTAACGTCTCTCCGGCAATCTGTCGGGGTTCGCCACTAGACAATGCCTGGATAGTGGCTGCACAGACCAACCCATGTGAGCTTTCAATCTTGGTCGCGATGTCCGCAGCTTTGCGATTCGCTCCGGTGATGAGGTCGCCCGCCGTCTGATGTTTAGCTCCGAGTTCGTCCAGGAATTCGGTCAAAACAGCTAAGTTCAGTTCCAAATTAGACATAGGTCGTCCTTAGGGCATTCGAGTGGACATCATTTGGGGAGTCCCGCGGGTGGATGGCTCGGTGGGGTGATATGCGGCAACGGTAGATCTGCAGGCAGGTCATAGATTGGCGGCGCTTCGGATTCAACAGGTAGTGGTGTTGCCGGCGGCCCGTAAATCGGCGGTCGTTTCCGCGGCTCGTATGGCGATTCGGCTTTGGCGTGGGAGGGCAGGTCTGCCTGATCCTGCAGGGGATCTACGAACGGGCCGCACCCACCGGCCTTCCCCGATGTGTCACTCTTGGCTTCTTCGTAGCCAACGGAAACTCTCCGGATATCCGCCGCATTCTGCAATGAGTTGCTGACCATGATTGCCATTTGGGTTGATGTGGTACCGAGGGCCGCGGCGGCTGCCGCCGTATCGGCGGCAATCAATTTTGCGATGTTCACCCCCGGAATGAGAAGTAGGGCCCGAGTTGCGAGGCCGTAGTCGGATAGAGCTTGTGAGGTCGTATCCAAAACTTCACGAGTCTGCCGAACCTGGTCCGCTTCTGTTTTCAATACGCGGCCGATTTCTCGATCTGCAGCCGAGACGGCAGAAACGTGCGTCCGATGCGCAACAGTGACGGTGTTGTACGCCTTAGCTGCTGCCCCATCCCACGTTTTGTCGTCGTCTTCTAACTCCGCACCGAGGAGCGTCTCCAGTGCCTTTTGGAGGTAGATGGCCGACTCCCAATATTCGCTGCCTTCTTCGAGGCTGCCCGATCCGGTGAGCTTCTTTTCGCTTTCTATGACGAGTTGAGCTGCAGCAATGATCGGGGAGTCCGCCAACTTGCCCAATGCGCCAAGGTATTTGATCGGAGCGGGCGCGATGTCGATACCGAGGCCGGCGAGGCCGCTGACGACGTCCTTGGTATCGCCGATCACCTTGCGGCCGTTGGTGGCGACACCGTGCATGTCCAGCTCTAGGACGTCCTGGACTAGGCCCGGCACATCGCTGATACCGCTTCTGATGCCATTGCCGATGTCGAACAGATCTTTGAGAATGCCCACCGCAAGAACCCCCTTGCGTGACAGTCTAGGCCCCGGTCATACAGGAAACTGTCAGCAGTTTCGCAGCAAGGTTCGGGGTTAGCTGGAGAGTCGGCAAAGGGGCGTGCGGAACCGTCGCCGGATCGCCTGCATGCCAATTGGCACGCACCGGCTAGACGGTATGAGTGACCGTCGGCGTTGTGTCGGGGGTTGCGGGCCGGGGCCTCGCTCACCCATGTTCGTGGGTTA
>NZ_MVHF01000077.1 GCF_002086485.1 Mycobacterium aquaticum
GCGGTGACCCCGGGGCCGGGCGGGCCCGCCCGGGGGGGGGGGGCGGGGCGGGCGGGGGGGGGGGGCGGGGGCGCCCGGCCCCCCCGCCCGGGGCGCCGGGGGGGGGGGGGCGGGGGGGGGGGCGGCGCCGGGGGGCGGGGGGGGGGGGGCGGGGGGGGCCTTCTTGGCTTCGGCGGCGGCGAGGACGTCTTGTTTGCGGATGCGGCCGCCGACGCCGGTGCCCTTGACTGCGCTGAGGTCGATGTTGTTCTCCGCGGCCAACTTTCGTACCAGCGGTGTCACATAGGGCGAACCATCGGCAGACCCCGCCGGCGCAGCCGGGGCCGTTGCTGCCGGGGCTGCGGGCTTGGGCTCGGGGGCCGGTTGTGGCTTGGGCTCCGGCGTGGGTTCGGGAGCCGGGGCGGCCTTGGGCTCCGGTTTCGGTTCGGGCTTGGGTTCGGGTTTCGGTTCCGGCTTAGGGGCTGGGGCGGCAGGTGCCGGGGCGGGCGCAGCGGCTGCATCACCGATCTTGGCCAGTTCGCCGCCCACGGCGACGACGTCGTCTTCCTCGGCGCTGATGGACAGCAGGGTGCCGGCGACCGGGGAGGGGATTTCGGTGTCGACCTTGTCGGTGGACACCTCGACGAGGGGTTCGTCCACGCCGACGCTGTCGCCGACCTTTTTCAGCCAGCGGGTCACGGTGCCTTCGGTGACTGATTCACCGAGCTCTGGCATCACCACCGAGGTCGCCGCTCCCGACGACGCCGGTGCCGCCGGGGCCTCGGCGGCCGGGGCCTGCGCGGCGGGCTCGGGTTCGGGGGCCTGGGCGGCCGGTTCAGGTTCGGGCTCCGGCTCGGGTTCGGCCTGGGGGGCCGGGGCTTCGGACGCGGCTTCGCCGGCCTCGCCGATGACGGCCAGTTCGCCGCCGATTTCGACGGTGTCGTCCTCCTGGGCCACGATCTTGGTCAACACACCCGCGGCCGGGGCCGGGATTTCGGTGTCGACCTTGTCGGTCGAGACCTCCAGCAGCGGCTCGTCGAGTTCGACCGTGTCGCCCTCCTGTTTAAGCCAGCGAGTGACGGTCCCCTCAGTGACACTCTCACCTAGCGCGGGCATCTGGACGGAGATGGCCATGTGTATTGACTCCCTCGGACGGTCACTCGTGACGACTCGAACTCTGGCTTACCACAGCTAGGTGCACTGGGTGCGGCACCTAGGTGGATTGTCCGGACCATCCTGTCACTGCGCAGCAATTCGCACGCACTCAGGGTTGGCTGCGGCTCTGGCACTATCGAACTGGGTAATACAGGTAGAGGAGATCGTTCCGTTGGGGTTGTTCGACAAGGTCCGCGCGCGTGCTTCGGCGCGCGGCGGTGGCGATGCGGCCGGCGATCTGGGGTACCTGCGCCAGTGGGTCAGCGACCACGTCGGAGTCGAGGCCTACGTCGAACCACGGACCACCGTCACCGACGTCACCGTCGTGCTCGTCGCGGCGGACGGCGAGTGGACCAGACGCGCGCGGGCGGCGATGCCGGTGCCCGCCGACTGCGCGATCGGCTGCAGATCCCGGTGTACGACGTGCAGAAGGTCGGCTATCCCCAGCGAATGCGCGATTACGACGCGCGTCGTCGCATCGAACGGCAACGCGCCATGCGCCGGGAACTGGACGGAACCTAGGGCCGGGCTAGTCGATACCGTCGGTATTGGATACTGTCCGTAACGGATAGTGGTCACAGACAACCTCGCGGAGGGTGGACTATGCAGCGCTACGTCGACAGTGCCGACGGGACCCGCATCGCGGTCTACGAACAGGGCGACCCCGACCGGCCGACGCTGGTGATGGCCCACGGTTGGCCCGATTCCCACGTGTTGTGGGACGGCGTGGTCGCCGAGCTGAGGGACCGGTACCGGATCGTGCGGTACGACAACCGTGGGGCCGGCGCCTCCGATGTCCCCAAACGCGTCTCCGCATTCACCATGGAACGTTTCGCCGACGACCTCTCGGCCGTGCTCGACGCGCTCAGCCCCGGCGTGCCTGCCCACGTGCTCGCCCACGACTGGGGTTCGGTCGGCGTGTGGGAGTACCTGAGCCGGCCCGGATCGGCCGAGCGGGTGGCCTCGTTCACCTCGGTGTCGGGACCCAGCACCGACCACTACGGATCGTTCGTGCGCAGCCGGCTGGCGCGTCCGTACCGGCCCGTCCAGTTCGCCAGGGCGGTGAACCTGGCGTCGCGGTTCAGCTACTGGATCCCGTTCTCGGTGCCGGTGATCGCGCCGGCGCTGATGCGGCGCGGGGCGGCGCGCCGACTGCAGGCGATCGACACACCGGGGCCCAAGTTCCAGTCGGAGAACCTCGACATCGACGCGGCCAACTCGCTGAAGATCTACCGCGCCAACGCGATTCGCTCGTTCAGCCGGCTCCGACGAGACCACTACGTGGCGGTTCCGGTGCAGCTGATCTGCAACGACGACGACCCCGTGGTGCGCGGGCACGGCTACGACGACGAGGCCAAGTGGGTGCCGCGGCTGTGGCGCCGCGACCTCAAAGCCGGGCACTGGGCGCCGTTCTCGCATCCGCAGGCCATCGCGGCTGCCGTCGGCGAACTCGTCGAGCACCTGCAGGGGGCGCCCGCGGCCCGCGCCCTGCGGCGTGCGCAGGTCGGTCGACCGCGTGACACCTTCGGCGACACACTGGTTTCGGTGACCGGTGCGGGCAGCGGCATCGGTCAGGCGACGGCACTGGCGTTCGCTGCTGAGGGGGCCGAGGTGGTGGTCAGTGACATCGACGAGGCCGCCGCCAAGAAGACCGCCGCCCAGATCGCCGAGCGCGGAGGCGTCGCCCATGCGTACGCACTCGACGTCGCCGACGCCGACGCTGTCGAGCGCTTCGTCGAGCAGGTGTGCACCGAGCACGGCGTGCCCGACATCGTGGTCAACAACGCCGGTATCGGGCACGGCGGCAAGTTCCTCGATACCCCGGCCGAGCAGTTCGACAAGGTGCTTGACGTGAACTTCGGTGGCGTCGTCAACTGCTGCCGGTCGTTCGCCCGTAGGCTCGTTGCGCGTGGCACCGGCGGCCACATCGTCAACGTGGCCTCGATGGCGGCGTATTCGCCGTCGCAGGCGGCCAACGCCTACTCCACCAGTAAGGCCGCCGTGTTCATGTTCTCCGACTGCCTGCGGGCCGAATTGAGCTCGGCGGGCATCGGTTTGACCACGATCTGCCCGGGCATGGTCGACACCAACATCATCGACACCACGCGCTTCGACCTGCCCGCCGACCAGCAGGGGCAGGTCGAGGAGATGCGCGCCAAGACCAAGAAGGTCTTCGTCGCACGCCGTTACGGGCCCGAAAAGGTCGCCAAGGCCATCGTCTCGGCGGTGCGCAAGAACAAGGCGGTGCGCCCCGTCACCCCGGAAGCCTATGCGGCGTACGGGATTTCGCGGCTGGTGCCGTCGGTCTTGCGCCGGGCCGCCCGGGCGGGTTCGCGCTAGCCGTTCTCGGCGATATCCTCCAGCGCCGCGAACATGGTCCGAGTCGGAACGCCGGTGCCGCCCTTGGGGGTGTAACCCCACGGGCTGCCGGTGTTGTACGCCGGGGCGGCGACGTCGATGTGCGCCCACTGGACGCCGTCGGCGACGAACTCACGCAGATACGTTCCGGCGACCAGCATTCCGGCGAAGCGCGACCCGCTGACGTTGGCCAGGTCGGCGACCGTCGACTTGAGGTCGTCCTTGAGCTCCTCGGGTAGCGGCATGGCCCAACCGTTCTCGCCGACGGCCTGCGACAGCGTCGCCACCCGGTCACGGAATTCGTCGCTGCCCATCACACCCGGGGTGCGGGCCCCCAGCGCGATGGTCTGCGCGCCGGTCAAGGTGGACGTCTCGATGAGATAGTCCGGATTGTCCTCGCAGGCCCGCACGATGGCGTCGGCGAGGATCAGCCGGCCCTCGGCATCGGTGTTGAGCACCTCGACGGTGATGCCGCCGTACTGGGTGAGGACGTCACCAGGACGCTGCGCGGTGGCCGACGGCATGTTCTCGGCCATGGGGACGGTGGCGATCACGTCGATGGGCAGCTTCTGCCGGGCCGCCAGCACCACGGTCGCGATGACGGCTGCAGCCCCGCCCATGTCGGAGGTCATGTGATGCATGTTCGCGGCCGGCTTGATCGAGATGCCGCCGGTGTCGAACGTGATGCCCTTGCCGACCAGCGCAACGGTCTTCGATTTCCGGCCACCACCGCGGTGCGCCAACCGCACCAGCCGCGGCGGGCGGGAGGACCCCTTGCCGACCCCGATGATGCCGCCGTAGCCGGCCTTCGTGAGTGCCTTGTCGTCGAGCACCTCGACCTCAAGGCTGTATGTCTCGCCCAATTCCTTTGCGCGCTTGGCGAATTCGGCCGGGAAGAGGTGGCTCGGCGGGGTGTTGACGAAATCTCTCGCGGTGGCCACGGCCGCCGCGATGTCGACGGCACGCTCCGCGGCCTTCTTGGTGGCGGCCTTGGCGTCGGCGGCCAGCACGACGATCTTCCTCAGGCCCGGATCCTTGGGGGCGGTCTTGGCGCTGCGGAACTCGCTGAACCGGTAGGCGCCCAGGATCAGGCCCTCGACCGTGGACTCCAGATCGATGACACCGAGGGTGGTCACCACCGAGTCGACCTTGTCCAGGGACCGGGCGGCGCTGCCTGCGGCGCGGCGGATCACGTCGGCAGGCCATTCGTCGCGCGGTTTGCCCAGGCCCACCGCGAGCACGCTGGCGACGGGCAGGCCGGCCACGACGAGCCGGTGCGACTGACCTTCGGCGCCCGAGGCGCCCAGCGCCTGCAGACCCGATTCGATGGCGGCGACGGTGTCGTCGTCCAGATAAGGTTCGCCACCCAGCACTTTCGGGCCGGGATCTCCGGTGACGACGGGAACGATCAGGACGGCGTCGGCGACGCCCCTGCGGGGCACGGCCGAGCTGACGGTGACGGTGGGGGCCTGGTAGCCGGGTGCGCTGCTCACCCGGTTCACCCTAGATGCGGGCCAGCGGGTAGGCCGTCACCGGCGTCGCGAAACCCTTCAAGGTCAGCGACTGCGGCGGCCCGAATCGCCGATCGGGCAGCGCATCATGCAGCCGCGTCGAGACCAGGATCTGACCTGGATCGGCCGACGCCACCAGCCGGGCCGCCAGGTTCACCGGGTTGCCGAAGTAATCCCCGTTGATCGCCAGCACCTGACCGAAATCCAGACCGGCCCGCACCTGCAGGTTCGCCTCCCGTGCCCGCTCATGCCCGACCAGATCCACGGCGACCTGCACCACCTGCTCCGGGTCGGAAGCCACCCACATGATGGCGTCGCCGATGAATTTGACCACCCTGCCGCCCGCGGCATGGACCACATCGGCACCGGCGCCGCTGAACTCGTTGAGCAGTGCGGTGAGCTCGTCGGTGGTCAGCTTCTGCGTCAGTGACGTGAAGTCGGAGAGATCGGCAAACCCGATGCCGCACACCACACTTGACGACCCGTCGCGGATCACGTGTTCGAAATAGGTACGGGCGCTCATCAAGTGGTGACGATGCACCGCGTCCATCATCGCGCCGATCCGCGGGATGAACCCGGCTGCGGCCCGGTAGGCCTGGGCGGTGATCAGCTCATTGTGCGAGATGTCGATCTGCATGTCCGGGCTGCTGGCCCGGATCATGGACGACTCGGCCTCGGAGATCCTGGCCAGGCTCGAGCCGATGACCCGAAGCAGCCCGGTCGCGGGTACCTCACCCAACAAGGCCCGCATCTCGGCCCACGTCCGAAGGCCGTCCAGGTCAGCCTGGCTGAGTGTGGGCACCTCGGCGCCCGCGGCCGTCAGCCCCAGTGCCGCCCATGCATGTTCGACGTCGGCCACCGGCAGGCCCAGCGAGGCGGCGGCGTCGGCCAGGCTGTATTTCGGTGGTCCCGACCATTGCAGGACGTCACCGGCGAGGCCGAACAGGCGGCCGCGGCGTTCGGCCTCGACCATTTCCTCGGCGGTGAACCCCAGGCGGTCGAGGTACTCGATGAGCGGCGCGCGGTCGCGCGCGTCGGCCACGCCGGCGGCCTGCAGCGCATCGAAATCGACCACCAGTCAAGTGTGGCAGTTCACGTGCCGGATTAGGGTGAGCTCGTGACTGACGACCTGTTGCACGGCCCGCTGGAAGACCGCCACCGCGCCCTCGGCGCCAGTTTCGCCGAGTTCGGCGGCTGGTCGATGCCCGTGTCGTACGCCGGGACCGTCGCCGAACACACCGCGACCCGCACCACCGTCGGCCTGTTCGACGTCAGCCATCTTGGCAAGGCGCTTGTCAGCGGGCCGGGGGCGGCCGCCTACGTCAACACCGCCCTGACCAACGACCTGAACCGGATCGGCCCGGGCAAAGCGCAATACACGTTGTGCTGCAACGAGTCTGGCGGTGTCATCGACGATCTGATCGCCTACTACGTCTCCGACGACGAGATCTTCCTGGTGCCCAACGCGGCCAACACCGCCGCGGTGGTGGCCGGACTGCAGCGGCATGCCCCGGATGGGCTGACCATCACCGACCACCACCGCTCGTATGCGGTGCTGGCGGTACAAGGGCCGAAATCCGCCGAGGTGCTCAGCGGGCTGGGGCTGCCGACCGACATGGACTACATGGCCTTCGCCGACGCCGACATCGACGGCGTCCGAACCAGGGTCTGCCGCACCGGCTACACCGGCGAACACGGCTACGAACTGCTGCCGCCGTGGGACGGTGCGGGCACGGTGTTCGACGCGCTGGCCGCCGCAGTGCAAGCCGCCGGTGGTGAACCCGCCGGCCTCGGTGCCCGCGACACACTGCGCACCGAGATGGGTTACCCGCTGCACGGCCACGAGCTGTCACCGGAGATCTCCCCGCTGCAGGCCCGCTGCGGCTGGGCGATCGGCTGGAAGAAGGACGCGTTCTGGGGACGCGAGGCGCTGCTGGCCGAAAAGCAGGCCGGTCCGCGTCGGCTGCTGCGCGGGCTCAAAGCGCTGGGACGCGGTGTGCTGCGGGCTGACATGACCGTGCTCGACGGCGACACCCCGGTCGGCGTCACCACGTCGGGAACGTTCTCGCCCACGCTGAAAGCAGGCATCGCGCTTGCCCTGCTCGATACTGCCCACGACATCGCGGACGGTCAGCACGTCGCCGTGGACGTGCGCGGCCGGGCGGTCGAATGCGAGGTCGTGAAGCCACCGTTCGTGGCGGCGAATACTCGCTAGCCACCGGCGATACAATCGCTTTATGACAAGCGGTCTTGCAGAGTTCACGGTTTCGGTCAACGCGGACCCAGCGACCGATGCGGTACGCGAATCCATTCTGGCCAATCCGGGGTTCGGCAAGTTCCACACCGATCACATGGTGTCCATCGACTACGCGGTGGCCGACGGCTGGCACAACGCGCGGGTGGTCCCGTACGGCCCCATCGAGCTGGATCCGTCGGCCGTCGTGCTGCACTATGCGCAGGAGATCTTCGAAGGTCTGAAGGCCTACCGCTGGGCCGACGGGTCCATCGTGTCGTTCCGGCCCGAGGCCAATGCGGCTCGGCTGCAGGCCTCGGCCCGCAGGCTGGCCATCCCGGAGCTGCCCGAAGAGCTGTTCATGGAGTCCTTGCGGCAGCTCATCGCAGTCGATGAGGCCTGGGTGCCCGCCGCGGGCGGCGAAGAGTCGCTGTACCTGCGGCCGTTCATCATCGCCACCGAGCCCGGCCTGGGTGTGCGGCCCGCCAACGAGTACCGCTACCTGGCCATCGGCTCGCCGGCCGGCGCGTACTTCAAGGGCGGCATCAAGCCGGTCAGCGTGTGGCTGTCGCACGAATATGTGCGGGCTTCTCCCGGCGGCACCGGTGCGGCCAAGTTCGGCGGCAACTACGCAGCCTCGCTGCTTGCGCAGGCCCAAGCCGCCGACAACGGTTGCGACCAGGTGGTGTGGCTGGACGCCATCGAACGGCGCTACGTCGAAGAGATGGGCGGGATGAACCTGTTCTTCGTGTTCGGCAGCGGTGGTTCGGCGCGTCTGGTCACCCCCGAGCTCTCCGGCTCGCTGCTCCCAGGTATCACGCGGGAATCGTTGCTGCAGTTGGCAACCGATGCCGGATTCGCCGTCGAAGAACGCAAGATCGACGTCGAAGAATGGCAGAAGAAGGCCGCTGCGGGCGAGATCACCGAGGTGTTCGCGTGCGGTACCGCCGCGGTGATCACGCCGGTGTCGCACGTCAAGCATCGTGAGGGCGAATTCACCATCGCCGATGGACAGCCGGGCGAGATCACCATGGCCCTGCGGGACACCCTGACGGGCATCCAGCGCGGCACCTTCGCCGACACGCACGGCTGGATGACGCGACTGAACTAGCGCACCGCGAGGCCGAGGGCGACGAGCGTCGTCGTCATCTCGACGGCGGCGCCCAGCACGTCGCCCGTGATTCCGCCGAACCGGCGTACGCAGTGGGCGATCAGCAGTGCGCACACGCCGAGGGCGACGAGCACGGTCACCGGTCCCTGCCACGGGCGCGAGCCGGCCCAGACCGCCGATACGGCCAGCGCCAGCGCCCATGCGCCGACCACGGCGACCGGTTGGCTGCCTGCCACCGCCGCACCCAGGGAGCTGCCGGGCGCCGCGGGAACGCCACGTCGGCAGGCCATCACCGCGGCCACCCGGCCCGTGGCCACCGCGATCACCACCGCTGCCGCGCTCAGCTGTGCGAACGTGAGGGCTTGTACGGCGATCATGAGCACCACCGCCGCCACACCGAACGGGCCCGCGGTGCCGTCGCGCATCACCGCCAGCGCGCGTTCCGGCGGGCCGTAACAGCCCAGCCCATCGGTGGTGTCGGCCAGCCCGTCGATATGCAACCCGCGCGTGGCTAGTATGAGCGCCGCGACCGCGAGCACCCCTGCGAGAGGCGCGGAGCCGAACGCCTGCGTACCGGCCCACGTCACCGCTGCGGCCAGCCCGCCCAACGCCAGGCCCACCAATGGCAGCGCGGTCAGGGCGCCGCGCCCCACCCCGGCCGCCGAACGCACCGGCAGAACTGTACCGAACGCGAAAGCCGAAGCGACAGAAGCGATCACGACGATTCTTCGGATATGCCCGCTTCGTCGAACGTCGCCATCGACGCCAGTGCGGCCACCGCGGCCCGCACCACCGGCAACGCCACGGCCGCTCCGGTGCCCTCGCCGAGGCGCATGCGCAGATCGACGATCGGCTCGAGCCCGAGATGCGCCAGAGCGAGGGCGTGCGCCGGTTCGGTGGATCGATGGCCGGCCTGCCACCAGGCCCGGGCACCCGGCGCGAGCCGGTCGGCCAGCAGCGCCGCGGCCGTCACCACCACGCCGTCGAGCAGCACCGGCGTGCGCCGCACCGCTGCCTGAGCACAGAAACCGGCCATGGCCGCCAGGTCGGCGCCACCGCACACCCGCAACAGTCCGAGTGGATCCCCGGTCACGTTGCGGGCACGGTAGAGCGCGTCGCGAACGGCAGCGGTCTTGCGCATCCAGCCTTCGTCGTCGATGCCGGTGCCCCGGCCGACCGCCGCGACCGGCTCGGTGCCCGTCACCGCCGCGATCAAAGTCGTTGCGGGGGTGGTGTTTCCGATTCCCATGTCGCCGGCGATCAGCAGATCGGCGCCGGAATCGACCTCCTCGTCGGCGATGCGCGCACCGGCCGCAACTGCTGCGGCGGCCTCGGCGGCCGTGAGCGCGTCCTCGACCGCGATGTTGCCCGACCCGCGGCGGACCTTGTGGGCGCCGATCGCGGGGGAGAGCGGCTCGTCGCAGTCGACGGCGACGTCGGCCACCCGCACCGTCGCGCCCGCCACCTCGGCCAGCACGTTGATGGCGGCGCCGCCGGCGTCGAAGTTCGCGATCATCTGGCCGGTCACCGCCGCCGGGAACGCCGAAACGCCCGCGGCCGTCACACCGTGATCGCCGGCGAACACCACCACCCGCGGCCGCGCGAACTGCCGCGGCGGGCACACCCCTTGGCACGATGCGACCCACACCGACAGGTCCTCCAACCGGCCCAGCGATCCGGGCGGTTTGGTCAGGCGGTTCTGCCGGGCCCGCGCATCCGCGGCCACCGCTGCGTCCGGCGCGGTGAGGCCGGCGAACATCGGATCGGGTTCGGTCACGACGGCTCCTTCACTGTGACCGGCTGCCCGGCCACGACGAGTACCACCCGGTCGCACACCGCCGCCAGGCGCTGATTGACCGTGCCGAGCGCGTCGGCGAACCGGCGGCCGGCCTCGGTGGCGGGCACCACGGTCAGCCCGACCTCGGGGCTGACCAGGACGAGGGGAGCGGTGAATGCGGCGACCGCATCCACCAGCTCGTCGACATCAGAATCCACGGGGGCACCCGACCACGCGCCGCGGCGGTCCATGGTCGCAGTCAGCCAGCCACCGACGTCGTCGAGCAGTGTCGCGATCGCAGTATCGGCGCCCAGCTGCCGGACCAGGTCGTCAGAACCGGCTCGGCACTCGACGGTGCGCCAGTGCGCCGGGCGGCGCGTACGGTGTGCGGCGACACGCTCGGACCAGGCCGGATCGGTGTCAGCAGCGGGGCCCGTGGCCAGATAACGCACCGGGCCGTCGGCAGCAGCCTCGACCGCCGCCTCGGCCCACTGCGATTTGCCCGACCGGATCCCGCCGAGCACCAGGGTGCGCACCCGACGTCAGGCCGGTTGGACGGACATCAAGCAACCTTGTCGCCGCGATTGACCGCAGGCCGCGGTGCTCGCATCCGACGAATCTGGGAGGCCCGGCTGGCGGCGTAGAAGCCGAGCTTCCACCCGCTTTCGGTGTTGCCCGGGAACTTCTCGTCGACCATCCGATTGACCTTGCGGCCCACCAGGACACCGTCGATGACCATGATCACCACGAGGCCCAGCATCGTGTAGGACATGATCTGCTGGAACTGCAGGCTCGGCAGCGCCATCATGAACACGATCATCACCAGGGCGGCGGGCATGAACAGGCCCAGCAGATTGCGCCGCGCGTCCACGATGTTGCGGACGTACCGCCGCACCGGGCCCTTGTCGCGGGGCAGCAGGTAGGCGTCGTCGCCGGCCATCATCTTTTCCCGGCGCTCGGCCATCTCGGCGCGCCGGGTCAGCTTTTCGGCCTTGCGCTCCTCACCGGTGAGCTTCGGGCCGCGCAGCTCCTTGCGCCGGCGACGTGCCTCCGCGGCGGTCAGCGGAGCCGGCGCCACCGGCCCCCGCTTCTTGGCGGCCTCACTGCGCTTGGGTGTAGGCCGGCCCTTGGGCGCCGTGCCGCCACCGATCGTGGTGTCGGACGCCTGGGCGCCGCCCTCGGCGGCGCTGCCCTTGGCCTCGTCGTTCTCGCCGTCTTCGCGCTTCTTACGGCCCAGCAGATTCACGCAAGTCAGGTTACTGCCCGCCCGACGGCGCCCGGCCACATGCCCCGCACGCGGTGAGGAGTCGGGAATAGCGCCATGAGGAGGTACCGTTGACTCATAGACTTCGGCATCAGGCGATGCCCACGGATGCTTAGGGAGAGCAATGACTGTTCAGGACGAATCGGCCGTTCAGACCCACGGCGTGATCCTGTCCGACGCTGCGGCCGCCAAGGCGAAGGCGCTGCTGGACCAGGAGGGTCGCGACGACCTGGCGCTGCGGATCGCCGTCCAGCCGGGCGGCTGCGCGGGCCTGCGTTACAACCTGTTCTTCGACGACCGCAACCTCGACGGTGACCTGACCTCCGAGTTCGGCGGCGTCAAGCTGACCGTCGACCGGATGAGCGCGCCGTACGTTCAGGGCGCCACCATCGACTTCGTCGACACCATCGAGAAGCAGGGCTTCACGATCGACAACCCGAACGCCACCGGCTCCTGCGCCTGCGGCGATTCGTTCAACTGATCTCGTTCTGACGCCGCCCCGGGCCAGTACTGCTTGTCAGTACTGGCCACCGGTGCGCAATACGTAAGAACACACGAGCACCTCGTCGTGCCCGCCGTCTTTGGCGTCCTTGGCCACCAGTAGCTGCGCCACACCCTGTGCGTCCTCCCGGGCTGCCTGCTGGCCACGCGCCGGTGTGACGTTCATGGTGAAGAGCACCTGGGCCTGCGTGCCCGACCACGGCACGATCTTGTCGATGCCGGTCACCTCGGCGCGGCCGAACTGCTTGCGGAATGCATCGCTGGCCAGCGTCGCCACCGCGAGATCGGCCTTGCGATCCTTGACCGCGTCGTAGAGACCGCACAGCGTGTGCCGGGCGATGGTCTCGTCATCACCGTCGGTCAGCGCATTCAGATACTGCTGGATCGCCGCCTTGGCCTGTTCGTCGGACACCACGCCCGGCTGTTGTGCGGGCTTGCGGGTCACGACCACCACGGCGATGACCGCGGCGAACACCGCCAGCATGACGAACACGGCGAGAATCCGTGGCCAGCGTCGCCGTCTCGGGTACTGCACCGGCGGCGGGAGCGTTCCCGGGTAGACCGACGACGCATCCTCCGGATATGGCTCTGGCGGAACAGATTCGGGGTACTGGTAGGGACCAGTCATTAAATGGCGCTCCCCGCAGGTATGTTTTGTGGATCACCGCTCGACGGTGATCTGGCGTACAGCTACAGGCAGGTTAGCGCACCCCACGGGGCCCGACCGCGTACGACGACGGTGCTGGGGGCGCGCGCGTAGCCTTATCTAGACGACTTAACGAAATTAAGGATGACGCTTCGTGACCATCGCAGTTACCGGCTCCATTGCGACCGACCATCTGATGCGGTTCCCCGGCAAATTCTCCGAACAGCTGCTGGCCGACCATCTGCAGAAGGTGTCGCTGAGCTTTCTGGTCGATGATCTGGTGGTGCATCGCGGGGGAGTTGCGGGCAACATGGCCTTCGCCATCGGCACGCTCGGCGGTGACGTGGCCCTGGTCGGTGCGGCCGGCCAGGATTTCGGTGACTACCGGGCGTGGCTCGAAGCGGCCAACGTCGACTGCGACAGCGTGCTGATCTCCGAGAGCGCCTACACCGCACGCTTCGTGTGCACCACCGACGAGGACATGGCCCAGATCGCGTCGTTCTACCCCGGTGCCATGTCGGAGGCCCGCAACATCTCCCTGGCCGACCTGGTGTCGCGCGTCGGCACGCCGGAGCTCGTCATCGTCGGCGCGAACGATCCCGACGCGATGTTCTTGCACACCGAGGAGTGCCGCAAGCTCGGCCTGGCCTTCGCCGCCGACCCGTCGCAGCAGCTGGCCCGGCTCTCCGGCGAGGAGATCCGCAAGCTGATCAACGGCGCCGCCTACCTGTTCACCAACGACTACGAGTGGGATCTGCTGCTGCAGAAGTCCGGCTGGAGTGAAGCCCAGGTGATGGGCCAGATCGGCATGCGCGTCACGACGCTCGGCGCCAAGGGCGTGGACCTGGTCAGCTCAGACGGCACGTTCGTGCACGTCGACGTCGTGCCCGAGAAGCATCAGGCCGACCCGACCGGCATCGGCGACGCGTTCCGAGCCGGTTTCCTGACCGGCCGCAGCGCCGGGCTGAGCCTGGAACGCTCCGCTCAGCTGGCCTCGCTGGTCGCCGTGCTGGTCCTTGAGGCCACCGGACCGCAGGAGTGGGGCTGGGACCGCGACGAGGCCGTGCAGCGGTTGTCCGACGCCTACGGTGCCGACGCCGGTGCCGAGATCGGTGCGGCCCTCGGCGCTGCGCGCTGAGGGCTCACCCCCGGATCGGGGCCGCCTACAGCTGTACCGGGTAGTGCGGCTCTTTGATCTGCGGCGTCACGCTCTGCTCGACGAAGATCGCGTGCCACAGCATGAATATCAGCACGGTCCACAACCGGCGGCTGTGATCGCTGACCCCGCTGCGGTGCTCGTCGAGCATGGCGCGTACCGCCGACAGGTCGATCAGCTCACCGGCCTGGGACGCGGCGACTGTTGCGTACGCCCAGTCCAGCAGCTCACCGGCCCGCAGCCAGTGCCGGATCGGCACCGGGAAACCCAGCTTGGGGCGGTGCAGCACGTGCGCGGGGATGATCGGCTCCAGCGCCCGGCGCAGCGCGTACTTGGTCGTCGACCGGGTGATCTTCTGATCGACGGGTAGCCGCGACGCCACCGCGAACACCTCGGGGTCCAGGAACGGCACCCGCAGCTCAAGCGAGTTGGCCATGGTCATCTTGTCGGCCTTGACCAGGATGTCGCCGCGCAGCCACGTGAACAGGTCGATGTGCTGCATGCGGGCCACCGCGTCCCAGCTGTCGGACTGGGCGTAGATGGCGCTCGTCACGTCGGTGTGGGTCCAGTCCGGACGGAAACCGGGCAGAACAGCGCGCAGCTGGTCGTCGGAGAAGCTGCGGGCGTTGCCGTAGTAGCGCTCTTCCAGCGTCAGCGAGCCGCGGTGCAGCAGGCTCTTGCCGCGCATGCCCTCCGGCAGCGGTTTCGATGCCTTGCCCAGCGATTTGCGAACCGGGCGGGGGAGATAGTCGAACGGCTTGAGCGACAGCGGCTCGCGGTAGATGGTGTAGCCACCGAACAACTCGTCGGCGCCCTCGCCGGAGAGCACCACCTTGACGTGCTTGCGGGCCTCCCGGGCGATGAAGAAGAGCGGCACCAGGGCCGGGTCGGCCACCGGCTCGTCGAGGTACCAGACGATCTCCGGCAGTGCCTCGACGAATTCGGCCTGGCTGACCACCTTGGTGATGTGCCGGGCGCCGATGGCTTCCGCGGACGCGACGGCCACGTCGACCTCCGAGAATCCTTCGCGCTCGAAGCCGGTGGTGAACGTGATCAGCCGCGGGTTGTGCCGCATCGCCAGCGCGGCGATGGCCGTCGAGTCGATGCCGCCCGACAGGAACGCGCCCACCGTCACGTCGGCCCGCATGTGCTTGGCGACAGAGTCCTCCAGTGCGGCGGTGATCTCGTCGTAGCGGGCCTGCTCCTCGCCTGCGATGACCGGCACAGCGGAGAACTTCGGCTCGAAATAGCGAGTCACCTCGGGCCGCGAGCCGGGCCGGATCCGCGCGTAGCTGCCGGATTCGAGCCGCCGGATGCCGCGGTTCAGGGTCTCCGGTTCGGGCACGTACTGCAGCACGGTGTAGTGCTGTACGGCGCGTTCGTCGATGCCGAGGTCCAGGTCGAGTACCGGAGCCAGGTCCAGCAGGCACTTCTTCTCGCTGCCCACAGCCGTGCCGCCTGGGCCGGTCGCCATGAACAGCGGCTTGATACCGAACGGGTCGCGCGCGCAGAACATCTCCCGGTCCTGGGTGTCCCACAGCGCAAAGGCGAACATGCCGCGCAGCCGGTGCAGCGCCTCGGTGCCCCAGTAGTGGTAAGCCGCGACGATGGCCTCGCCGTCACCGTCGGTGTGAAATACCGCACCGTGCTTCTCCTGGAGCTCGGCGCGAAGTTCGAGATAGTTGTAGATCTCGCCGTTGAACACCAGCACGTACCGGTCGGGCGACTCCGTGGGACCCCAGCGCAGCGGCTGGTGGCTGTGGGCGATGTCGATGATCGACAGCCGGTTGAAGCCGAGCACCACCGCAGGTCCGGAGCCGCCCACGCCGGCGTCCGACCAGGTTCCCGGTTCGTCGGGACCGCGATGCCGCATCAGGTGGGCAGCCTCGGCGACCGCCTCGACCAGCCGGGACCCGGCCTCAGGGGCGGCCTCACCCGGCTTGGCCAGTGAAGGGTCAGTTACCAGCGCCAGCAGTCCGCACACCGGGCCAGTATGCCTAATCGTGGAGGGTTCGCAGAGCAGCACCCGAACACATTCGCCCCAGCCCGACGACACATTCGGCGGTCGCTTCGCTCCGGCGTACAGGCGTGGTCTACGCTGCGTAGTATTCGCTGAGTTGATGACCGATCGCGGTCTAGTTTTACCGACTTCTAGGAGGCGCCAACGTGACACCTCGCGGGCTCCGGGTGGTGGCGTTGTCAATGGTCCTGGGTGGCACGGCGCTACTGCTGAGCGGTTGCAGTTGGCAGGACGTGCTGGGCCTGGGCTGGCCGAACGGCATCACGCCGGAAGGCAAATTGAACCGGGATCTCTGGCTCGGATCAGTCATCGCATCGTTCGTCGTTGGCGCCATCGTGTGGGCACTGATCTTCTGGTCCAGCGCCTTCCACCGGAAGAAGAAGGGCGACAACGAACTTCCGCGCCAGTTCGGCTACAACATGCCGCTGGAGCTGGTCCTGACGGTGATCCCGTTCCTCATCATCTCGGTGCTGTTCTACTTCACCGTGGTGGTGCAGGAGCGCATGCTGCACAAGGACCCCAACCCCGAGGTGGTCATCGACGTGACCGCCTTCCAGTGGAACTGGAAGTTCGGCTACCAGAAGATCGCCTACGCCGACGGCACGTTCAACTTTGACGGCGCCGACCCGGCACGCAAGGCCGCCATGACGTCCAAGCCCGAGGGCAAGGACGAGCACGGCGAGGAGCGGGTCGGAGCGGTGCGCGGCCTGAACCCCGAGGACCGCACGTACCTGAACTTCGACAAGGTCGAGACGCTGGGCTCGTCCAGCGAGATCCCGGTGCTGGTGCTGCCCGTCGGCAAGCGCATCGAGTTCATCCTCAACTCCGCCGATGTCATCCACGGCTTCTGGGTTCCGGAGTTCCTGTTCAAGCGCGACGTGATGCCCAACCCGGAGGCCAACCACTCCGACTACGTCTTCCAGGTCAGCAAGATCGAGCAGACGGGCGCGTTCGTGGGCCGCTGCACCGAGATGTGCGGCACCTACCACTCGATGATGAACTTCGAGGTGCGCGTGGTGGAGCCCAACGACTTCAAGACCTACATGGATGCGCGCGTCGCCGGTAAGACGAATGCCGAAGCGCTGCAGGCGATCCATCAGGCCCCGCTGGCAACCACCACCCACCCGTTCGAAAGCCGGCGCGGCGAGCAGGTTCCGCAGGCGAGCAAGTAGGGATTACGACTCATGCATATTGAAGCTCGGTTGTTTGAGATCCTCACCGCTTTCTTCGCGCTGTCGGCCGTCGTCTACGGAGTGCTCACCGCGATGTTCGCCACGGGCGGCGTCGAGTGGGCGGGTACCACCGCTCTGGTGCTGACCACCGGTCTGACCCTGATCACCGGAACCTTCTTCCGGTTCGTGGCCCGTCGTCTCGACACCCGTCCCGAGGACTACGAGGATGCCGAGATCAGCGACGGCGCAGGCGAACTGGGCTTCTACGCCCCGCACAGCTGGTGGCCCATCATGATCGCGCTGTCCTTCTCGACGGCGGCTGTCGGTGCCGCTCTGTGGCTGCCGTGGCTGATCTTCGCGGGTGTCTGCTTCGTCCTGACGACGGCTGCCGGCCTGGTCTTCGAGTTCTACTGGGGCCCGGAGAAGCACTGACCGCACCGCGGCGGTAACACCCGGTCAAGGTCACAAGAGGGCGATAACTTCTGCGGTCATCGGCATTGCCTTTCTGACTGCCGCCACCCGGTTGGGTAATGTTGCCGGGGCACCGTCAGCCGGAACCGTTACGGCCATCGGCGGGCGTGGTGAAGCAGTCGAGAAGGATATGCGTAGATGAGCGGGCCGAATCCCACCGAGCCGGTTGCCGCCGGCTCGGATGTGCCGGATGAGCAACCCGGGAAGCATGCCGCCCCCGAGGAGCCGGCAGAGGTTGCCGGTGACGCCGGGCCGGCGACCGGCGAGTCAGTGACCGAAGCCTATTCGCAGGCATACTCCGCGCCGGAATCCGAGCAGTTCACCAGCGGGCCGTACGTCCCCGCCGATCTCGCGCTCTACGACTACGACAACTACGACCCGGCCTCCGAGCTGGCTGACGACCGCCCGCCGCCACGCTGGCCGTGGGTTGTCGGTATCACCGCGATCGTCGCCGCCATCGCACTCGTGGCCTCCGTCGCAGTCCTGGTGACCCGCGACGACCACACGTCGAACCTGGCGACACCGTCGACCAGCACCACGGTGTCCAAACCGCCCGTGCAGGACGAGATCACCACGACGACCCCGCCGCCTCCGCCGCCGCCCCCCCGCCCGCCGACCTTTTTTTT
>NZ_MVHF01000078.1 GCF_002086485.1 Mycobacterium aquaticum
GTGCTCGACCCAGCCGGACGGCGATCGCCCGTACGCCCAGACCGGATTGGCGCAGATCGGCAATCTCGATCCGCTCACCCTCAGAGAGATACCGCGAGCTGATCTCCCGGACCGCCAGCCGATCCAACGGGCGAGCCAGGGAGGAAGCGAGTGTTGAGCGTGGAGGACTGGGCAGAGATCCGGCGGTTGTGCCGGTCAGAGCAGTTGTCGATTTCCGAGGTGGCGCGGGTGATGGGGGTGGCTCGCAACACGGTGAAGGCGGCGTTGGCCAGTGATCGGCCGCCGAAGTATCAGCGGGTGTCGGCGGGGTCGGTCGTGGATGCGGTCGAGCCGAGGATCCGGGAATTGCTTGCGGCCTATCCGAGGATGCCGGCAACGGTGATTGCCGAGCGGATCGGTTGGCAGTATTCGATCCGCACGCTCAGCGAGCGGGTGCGTGAGTTGCGGCCGGTGTATCTGCCACCGGATCCGGCGTCGCGCACGACGTATCAGGCCGGCGAGATCGCGCAGTGCGACTTGTGGTTTCCCGACGTGTCGATCCCTGTCGGTTGTGGCCAGGTGCGCACGGCTACTGCGCTGCCGGTACTGACGATGGTGTGTGGGTATTCGCGGTGGGCCTCGGCGTTGCTGATTCCCAGCCGCAGCGCCGAGGATCTGTATGTCGCTTGGTGGCAGCATCTTTCGGCGCTCGGCGCGGTGCCCAGGGTGTTCGTCTGGGACGGCGAGGGCGCAGTCGGTCGGTGGCGGGCCCGTGTGCCGGAGTTGACTGCGGTCTGTCAAGCGTTCCGCGGAACGCTGGCCGCCAAGGTGGTGATCTGCAAGCCCGGTGACCCGGAGGCCAAGGGTCTGGTGGAGCGCTTCCACGACTATCTGGAGCGGGCATTTCTGCCAGGGCGGGTGTTCACCTCGCCGGCGGACTTCAACACCCAGCTCGGCGACTGGTTGGTGGTCGCCAATCACCGCCAGCATCGCGTGTTGGGGTGTCGTCCGGCAGATCGGGTCGAGGCCGACAAAGCCGCGATGCTGGCATTGCCGCCGGTGGCACCGGTCACCGGATGCAGGACCCAGGCCCGGCTGCCGCGTGATCACTACGTGCGCGTGGACGCCAACGACTACTCGGTGCACCCGTCAGCCGTCGGGCGGCGCATCGAAGTCGTGGCGGACTTGGCCCAGGTTCGGGTGTGGTGCGCTGGACGGTTGGTCGCCGAGCACGACCGGATCTGGGCCAAGCACCAGACGATCAGCGATTCCGAGCACCTCGCGGCGGCCAAGGCGATGCGACGGCACAGGTTCGACGTCGTGGCTGCCCCAGCCCAGATCGAAGTTGAGCAGCGTTGTTTGACTGACTACGACGCTTTGGTCGACATCGACGGCCCGGTGGCGTGATGTCCATCAAGACGACCGTTAGCCGCGACACGACCGCTGAGTTGGCCTATCTCACCCGAGCGCTCAAGGCTCCCACCTTGCGTGAAGCCGTCGAGCGCCTTGCCGAGCGGGCACGGACCGAGGCTTGGAGCTATGAGGAGTTCCTGGCCGCATGTCTACAACGAGAGGTCTCTGCCCGGGAGTCTCACGGCGGTGAGGGAAGGATCCGGGCTGCTCGGTTTCCCTCGCGAAAGTCATTGGAAGAGTTCGACTTCGATCACGCCCGCGGCCTCAAACGCGACACCATCGCCCACCTGGGCACCCTGGACTTCGTGACGGCAAAAGACAACGTCGTCTTCCTCGGGCCACCAGGAACGGGCAAGACCCACTTGGCGACCGGCATCGCGATTCGGGCCTGTCAGGCCGGCCACCGCGTCCTGTTCGCCACCGCGAGCCAATGGGTCGACCGTCTCGCGACCGCTCACCACGGCGGCACTCTGCAAGCCGAACTCATCCGCCTGGCCCGCTACCCACTGCTCGTCATCGACGAAGTCGGCTACATCCCGTTCGAGCCCGAAGCCGCCAACCTGTTCTTCCAGCTGGTGTCTTCCCGCTACGAACGAGCCAGCCTCATCGTCACCTCCAACAAACCCTTCGGCCGCTGGGGAGAAGTCTTCGGCGACGACGTGGTCGCCGCCGCCATGATCGACCGCCTCGTCCACCACGCCGAAGTCATCGCACTCAAAGGAGACAGCTACCGCATCAAAGACCGAGACCTCGGCCGCGTCCCCACCGTCACGGCCGACGAACAATGAACCCAGCTGGTCAAGATTCACTTGCCGACAACTGATCAAAATTCAGTTGCCGTTGACAATTTCGAGGATCCCCGGATCGCTGACCCGGACACGCTGCGCCGCAGCTCGGCCAACCGACCGTCCGACACACCCATCGGATGTTCCGATAGGCAAGGTTCGACCAGCCTGCCGTCGACGTCGAGCAGGTTGAGAATAGGCGCCGAGATCCAGGTTGACCGATACGGTGTTGATAATCAGGTCGAAGCTGCGGGTGAGCGTTCAAACGTGCTGGGATCGTTGGTCGCGTAGTAATGGCTGGCGCCCAGCCGAATTCCGTCCTCCATCGTCTTCAGGGACTGGGATAACACGGCGACCTCAGCACGCATGGCGGCGCGGAGTTTGACGCCCATGTGTTCGAGGGCCCCCGAGCCCCGACGCCCCAATGGGCGTGCGCCGCATCTGGCACCCCAGTGCCGCAGCGGCGAATACAGCGTGATGCCCGCGCACAGGAGCGGTGCCGCGGCGTCCAGTGGTGCCGCGTCCGGGAACGCAGCACGTAGTTCTCATCGACGACGATCGCACCACTGTAACCGTCGTAGGACCGTCGGCCATCCCGGTCCATGCCGTCGTAGGTGTCTACCCATCCCGCTACCGGTGCAGTACGGCTCCAGGCCAGCAACTGCGGCATTGGCGGCCGCAGTCGACGAAGCCGCCCACGTCGACTCGGTCGCCCTAACGGCTGCTGTCGCCCTGCTAGGCGCAGGCCAATCCGTCTGTGTGAGCGCTTGCTCCCAAGCTCGGGTCACTGGCCGCTGGTCCGATGATTTCGCCGTACATTGATCCCCTACGCGGAAGCGCGTTGCTGCCGTGCCTCCGGTACGGGATCGTGCTCAGATCCGGTATGCCCGGTGATGTTTGCGGCGGAAGGAAGGCGAACCTGCGGACTTGAATTCGCGCAGGGCAAGCTGTCTTAGTCCGAAGGAATCAGTCAACCTTCTTCTGTGAGGTCCGTCACACGGTGTGTTGTGAGCGGGCGCTTAGTAACGTACAGTTGCCTTGTGGTTGGCGTCACATGGCGAGGTGGTGGCGCACCCACTGGGACAAACGCGTGGTGCGGAGACGCGTCTAAACCGGACACGGATCGACACTGCGGTGCTAGTAGCAAAGGAATGGACATGTCGTTGTCGAGTGAACCTGGACATCCGACCCCGGATGCCGGCACAGCGCCGGTGAGCACTGCTTCTAAGGCGGATCGTTCGTCGCGAAAGTGGATTCGCCGGCGCATCGCACAGCTCGATCCCTACGTCGACTATCGCGAGATCTGGGCTCTTAGCTACATCTACAACGTCACCGACTTTGACCTGCATTGGGCTTACACGGTGGACAACTGCCATCTGGGGCTGACGACGTGGGGCGCTGATGCCTCCTATCGCGACGGTACTGGAGCGATGATGGTTCGGGGCGAGCAGCGGATGGCGAACACCAATGACCACATGTTGCTGTGGTCGGAGCACGGCCCGGACTCGCCGATCACGAAGCAGGCGATCGACATCGTCAATAAGCAACATGCTCAGTGGGCTAAATACTACAACGGTGCCTTCTCGCACTCGGAAGACTACATCTACCTATTTGCTGCGGCGGCTACGGCAGAACACGACTACAAGCGCAGCCTTGGGCTGCCCGGGTGGTCCGAGAAGCAGAAGATCGCTTCGCATCTGTTCTGGAGCGAGTTGGCCAAGCTATTTAGGGTGGAGAGCGGCGAAGTGCTCACCGATGTGGAGCCGATGCCTGAGAGCTTCGAAGCATGCTCGGAATACGCCCGGGCGTACACCGAGCGCCCGTGGCCGGACAACACCGCGATCGGCCTGCCGTTCAGCGAAAGGTTGATCGAGCAGTTCCTCGCCGTGTGGTTTCCGTATCGTGTCATGCGGCCGTTCGGGCGGGCACTGATTACGACGTTTTTCGCGCCGACGCTCTTCCGCATCTACCAGCTGGAGGAGCCGAACTGGGTCTTGCGCACGTTGGCGCGCGGGTTCGCGGCGGCGAAGTATATCTACCGCGACTACATCCGTGCAGATCAAAAGGAGCCGATCACTGAGCGGCATCGCCAAAAGGCCGCCGCGGGCACGTACAAAGCCAGCTACATCGATAGCCTGATCCACCGAGTTGGGCGGAAGCAGAATCCGACGGCCAGCGGATGCCCGTTTCACGGGCCGGTACCGGTTCAGCGGGACCTGGCGAGCAGCTAACTGGGACGCCGTTCTCGGATGTGGATCGCGCCGAAGCAGTGCGAGTGTCGGGTGCAGACGATCGGGTCAGCGCACTCCGGTCGGCGGCTTCGCGTGATCGAGCCCGTAATGCGGCCGCGGCCGGTGAGCGCTGACCCCATGTCGGCCCGGTGGTCTCTGAGCGCGGGCCCATCAGAGCGGCTGCCCAGACCAGCAGCGCGGAATTGAGGCGTATGAGCGCTTGCCCGCCTGACGAAGTCTGATATTCAGGTCCGATTCCGCCATCCAGCGCGGTCGACTTGCTCCTCAAGCCTTGTCGCCGCGCACGTCCTACGTTACCGGCGCTGCCCGGCGCCCGGGATTTTGCAGTTCCGCTGCCATGCGCGGAACGTCCAGAAAAAACAGGAGGAATCTCACGATGACTGCAAGCGTAGCCGGGGCCGCTCAGCAAATCGGAGCCACCGTCGTCACCAAAACGACGGTCGCAGACGGCGTTGTCCAACTGCGACTGCGCCCACAGGACGGAGCACACTTTGCGCGGTGGCTGCCGGGTGCGCACATCGACGTGATGCTTCCAGGTGGGGCGCTACGGCAATATTCACTGCACAGTGACCCAACCGCAGCCGACGAGTATCTGATCTCAGTGCTCTATGAGCCAGACGGGCGCGGAGGATCACGGGCGGTCCATGATGACGTTCAGGTAGGTCAGAAGCTGGCGATCAGTGAGCCGAGAAATCACTTCGAATTAACATCAGCTCGGAGCTACCTCTTCATCGCTGGCGGCATCGGCATAACGCCCATCCTGCCAATGGTGCGGTCCGTCGCTGTCCGCCGCCTGCCATGGCGCCTCGTGTATGGCGGCCGCACCCGCACATCGATGGCCTACCTAGATGAGGTCCTGGCGCAACCCGGCGGTCGAGTCGATATCTACCCGCAAGACGAAACAGGGATGTTGGATGTCCTCGGAATTCTCAACGATTCCTCGGCAGGCGATGCAATCTACTGCTGCGGCCCGGCCGGATTACTCGAAGCGGTCGAGCAGCACTGCAAAAATGACCAGGCAGAACGGCTACATGTGGAACGGTTCGCCGCGAGTGCTCAGTTCCTCGATCAGGCAGACGACCAAGAATTCGAGCTTGTCCTGAATCGCACCGGCGTAACGCTCACAATTCCGCCGGACCGCACCGCCATGGACGTCATTTCAGAGCAAACTTCCCTGTCGCCGTTCTCCTGCGGTGTAGGTTCCTGCGGCACGTGCGAGGTGGCGGTATTGGAGGGCACTCCGGATCATCGCGATTCCATCCTCAGCGCCAAAGAGCGTGCCGCGAATCAGATCATGCACATTTGCGTCGGTCGCTCACAAACGCCTCGTCTAGTGATTGATCTTTAGCCGATCTATCGGCATGGAGGACTAACCTGACCTGGCGCTACCTCGATGGTAGTTGGATGCAGTGGGTGCGCGCCTCGGGCGCTGTTTGTTGGTCGACGCCCGCCCACGCTCTGATCGGCTCCTCGAACCCCAGCAGTTGGTCCCACGCTTCGCCGTGGCCATCAGGCCGGACCGGACGGCGTGGGCGACCGTCTCAATCAACCCGTCATCGAGCGCGCTGACGCCGTCGTCGTGGCGCAGAACGGCCTTTGGGGCGGCCTCGACGTAGCGGCGCACCGTTTTGGGTCCAGCCCGCAATGCCCGGCGATCGTGCGATACCCCGGTGCCGGTAACCCCCAGCCACACTTTGAGCACTTTCCTGATCTCGTTCACACTGACCTCCCGAGAAAGCCATGCCCACCGCCGGCGTGACCTGAAGTGTCACGGCGATAGAGCGGGCAGACGAAGAAACCGATGCAAGGCGCCGGTGATCCCATAATTGACAATCCGGGTGGTCCCATCACCTTGGCAAGAGGTCACACTGGCCCCAAGCGTATGGCAAACGACACCTCTGTAAGTTCGGACGTTGCGGTCGGTGATGGAGAGGTGCCGCTGCTTGGGTGGGATGGTCGCGATCAGGCCACCACGTGAATCCGGGTGTTCGCTGCGGTCGCTGCTGATCCCGCATCGTCGACGACGAGGAGGCACGTCTCACCACGCCGACCGGGGCTATCGCCATTGCTCCGTTGGTGCTTCAGCAAGGTGAGAAGGGGGAAACCGGCACACCTTTGGCTGTCGCTCGGCCAGTTGAGAAGATCACGTCAACGCTTGTGAGCAAGCGCTCAGTATCGTAGATTGAGTCATCCACGCCACATTGCGTGGTTTCGACTTGAGGGAGATACAGATGGGGAAGCATGCCATCGTCATCGGAGCGAGTATTTCGGGATTGCTCGCCGCTTTCGGGGCCGCCGAAGGCTTTGAGCGGGTAACGATTGTGGAGCGCGACGAACTCGTTGACGGGCCGACGCTTCGCAAAGGTGTGCCGCAAGGGCGCCAACCGCATGCGCTCCTGACCATCGGCCGGAAGATGCTCGCGGAGTTCATCCCTGATCTGCGTCAGCAGTTGATCGGCGAGGGCTGTCCCGCGATCGACGAGATCCTCGAAGTGCCCTATTGGTCCCCTGAGGGCTGGCGGGTGCGGTACCCCGGCCCGGTCGAGACAATCGCCTGCCGTCGACCGTTGTTCGAATGGGTGGTGCGCCGGAATCTGATGGTGCTGCCCAACGTGGACTTCCGCTTCGGTGCGGTGGAGGGTCTCACGGCGTCGGGCGACACCGTGACCGGTGTGCGACTTCAGGACGGAAGTGTCATCGAGGGCGACTTGGTTGTCGACGCGAGTGGTCGCGGGTCGAAGTCGCCGAGGTGGATGGAGGAACTCGGATACGAGGCTCCGAAGGAAGTCCATGTGCGCGCGTACCAGGGCTATTCAACGCAGCAGGTGCGCATGCCCGAAGGTGTGCTGCCGGAGGGGGTGAAGGGCATCGCCGCGATGCCCCATCCGGGCAACACCTCTGGCGCATTCTTGTTCCCTGCCGATAATGGCGTGTACATGCTCATGGGCGCGGGGATGATGAAGAATTACCCACCCAAGGACCGCGAAGCGCTGCTCGATTATATCGATACTGCCCCGTCGCCCCTGGTGGGGCAGTTCGCGCGTCAGACGGAGCCGATCAGCGACGTGGTGACCTACCGGGTGAACAGTAACCAGCTCCGGTTGTGGCACCGGATGGAGCACCGCCCGGAGGGTTTCGTGGTGACCGGCGATGCGGTCGCGTCATACAACCCGATTTATGGGCAGGGTATGTCGCAGGCCGCTCAAGGTGGCATCGCCATGCGCGACGCCATCCGTAATGAGAGCGGAGACTCACGACCGTTCCCTGTTCGCTTCCAAGAAGGGTTGGCGAAATTCACCGATCTTGCGTTTGCCCAGTCGGCGATGGCAGATGCTTTCTACGAGGGTGCGGAAGTCGAGGGGATGGACCCGCCGGATACGAGCGAGATGGACTTCTTCACCTATCTGGAACAGCTCTCCACCGAGGACCCCGAGGTGCTCGACGAGCTGGTGCGCGCAACGTATTCGATGGAAGCCGAACGGCTGGACAACGAAGAACTCAAGGCGAAGGTCCAGGCGTGGATAGATGCCGGACGGACCGTCACCAACAATGACCCCACCCGGCTGCCGGGTGTGGTCCAGACCGCAGGAGTTTAACCGGAATGCACACTTCAGCTCTCACAGCCGAGCAGATCGCCATCGACGTCGACGGTCGCCCGACCACGATCGATGAAGTCATGCCGCCGTGGCACAAGCATCAACGTTTCGGCATTGTGATCCAGGAACCGCTCGGTCATGCCGGCGCAAGCATGCTGATGCACGCGGCCATGGTGGCTCACTTCACCGACCTCTTCCAGAACACCTGGGACGATATCGAGCTCTCGGATGAGGAGTTGCATGACCCGTCCTATCGTGGGATCTACCCCGAGGTCTATGCGTTCCACGTGGGCCGACGGTTTGGCACGCTCAGCACGATGGACTTCGTGCCGGAATACAAGGACATTCTGGTCGAGGCCAATCCTGAGCGGGTCATGCACGAGATCAATCGATGCGGTGTGACCGTCCTCGCGATCCCCGAGGGCGTGGAGAAGGATTACAAGTTCAACTGGCCAGAGGAGCGGGCTTTCCGCTGGAAGACCGAGAAGGTGTTTTCCTACAGTCCCACCGGTCAGGTCGCCGATCCCGATATCACCATCAAATCTCTCGATGAGATGGTGGAGGTCAACGTCGACGGGGTGATCGACACGATGACCCGGGTTGCGCCGTTCCGGGCATTCAACGAGGACCGGACCCGCGTAGAGGCGGAAGGCTTTGTTCTGGTCGGCCGAGATCTCGACAGCAACAAGCGCTTTTTGGCCGAAGTCGATGCGCGGTACTACGAGGTAACCGACGAGGAACGAGCGCTGGCGACCGCGGCCCGCGAAGCTATTCGGACAAATGGACGCTCCACCGAAACCTACCGCCGCCGCGATACGAATTACGCGCTGCGACGGCTGGTGCCATAACCGGAAACAAGCGTGAAACTGCCGAGCGTGCTTTAACCCCATTACCCGGGCGGCCAGATGATCGCTCATCGTCGTTTTCCGAACGGCACAGGCATCAGCGCGGTGGTGCGGCCGGGGTCAGAGGCCTACAGACAGCCGAAGTAAGGCCTTCTGAATGAACGCTTAGTGTCGGCAGTGGGTGGAGGCGACTTGTTTGAACCAGGCGCTTTGCGTCCGCGGCTGTGGTGTCGATGTTGTTTGGAACGTTTGGTCGAAGTTGGTCGTGCTATGGGCGTCGGTGGTCGGCTGCCGGTGTGAGTGCTTTCGCTTGTGGTAACTGGTTGCGTTTGCTGGATGAGGTTGTTGGTTAAGTGCAGCTGAGGGTGGGCGGCGTTTTGGTCAGGGAAGGGTGTGGGATGTCGGATTCGTGTGAGGTCGTGGTTGTCGGTGCGGGGCTTTCGGGGCTGACGGCGGCGTATCTGCTTCGGGATCGTGATGTCGTGGTGTTGGAGGCTGATTCGCAGATCGGTGGGCGTTCGCAGCGCACCGAACTGGGCGGCTGGCCGGTCACTAGCGGTGGGGGCGGTTGGTATGACCCCAACCCCGCATCTCCCGAAAGCCGGCTGATCTCCGAGCTCGGCATCAAGACGGCGCCGGTCAGCGGCACCGCGATGTTGCACACCGCCGACGGTCGTAACGTCACCCCGGCGCCTGCGGAGGAGTTGTTTGGGCGGCTAGGCATGCCCGATGCGGCGCGGCCGGATTTCGTCCAGACGTTCAATCGGGTCCGCGAGACATGTGACGCGCTGGCGCGCCCTCCGGTCGATGGTGTGATCCGCAAGCTGCTCAATGTCACCGGTACCGAGTGGATCGGCCCAGTGCATGACGACGTCCTTGCCTATTATCGCCGGCTGGCCACCACCGAGATTGGGATCTCGCTGGAGAGCGATTCGGCATTCTCGTTGCTGACAGGCATGCCCGCCTTCGGTGGCGCGTCGGAGGTCTGGGGTGGCTACTTGATGCCAGAGGGTGGCGCCCCGGTGATCGGCTTGGCGATGGCCGAGCAGTTGCCGCGCCCACCGGTGACCGGTGCGCTGGTCACCGCGGTCGAGCAGAAAGGCCAGCGGGTCACCGTGACCTACCGGCACAACGGCCAGGACAAAACCCTTGGCGCCGACCACGTAGTGGTGGCCACTCCGCACCCGGTGACCAGTGAGATCGTGCGGGGATTGTCAGCGGCACAGCTAACGGCTATGGCCACCGTGCGCACCCAGCCGATCGTCGAGGTCCTGCTGCTTCTCGCCGATGGCGGGCCGGTGCCGTGGGATGAAGTCTCGGCCCTGTGGACCGTCGACAAGAGCTTCAGCGTATTTGTGCGCTCAAATGCGCACCAGTTCAACGGTACCGGCGACGGCCAGGCGGACAAGCATTCGGTGATCAAACTCATCGCGGTGGGACCGTCGTCCGCGCCGGTAGCTGACCGCACCGACGAATGCATCGGCGAGCTTTTCATCAACGACTTTATCGATATCTACCCCGAAGCCCGAGGCAAGGTCCGGGCACACTCCGTCAAGCGGTGGCTGTACGGGGTTCCGCTGCCGGCCATGGGGTACGACCGCCATGTGGCAGAGATGGTGAAGCCGGTCGGCAACATTCACTTCGCAGGCGACTGGTGCGGATTCGTCAACGACAGCAATCCCGGCGGAGTCGGCGTGGACGGCGAATGGGGCGCCTACTCGGTCACGGCGGCATTGCATGCGGTGGTTCGGGCCGGGCGGCGTGCCGCGGCTGAGATCCGCCCGTATCTCGTGAAGGTTCCGGTCGATCAGCGCACTTCGGAACTCGACGGGTAAGGGCATGGTAGTCAGTCAGTCGCCAGTGGACATTTTCAAGAGTCAGGCACACACGGGTCTGGTTTTGCGTGATGTAGACGCGTTCGTCGCTCATTTCGCACCAGACTGTGTCCTTCATGACACGGGCGAGTCTGAGCCGCGAGTGGGACGCGAAGCGCTGCGCGAATGGGTGACTGCATATCTCGAGTCCATGTCGGACGCAGATGTCGAGTACTTGACGCTTTTCAGCGCTGGCGAGTTCGTGCTGGCTGAGTTTGTCATCCGCGGCATGTATCAGGGAACTGGCGCCGGTCCGAGCGGAACACGCGTGGCGCTGCAATACTGCGTGATCGATCAAATTCGTGACGGTCTGGTACTAAGCGAAACGGTGTACGGAGTTCCGCAGCAACTTGACCGGCAACTGTCTGCTCCCATCGGGTTCGGCGGAAGTCTGAAGCCAGCACTGTCGGTGCCGCCAACGACCGGCACGCAACCCTCAGCTTTTGAGCGAGCTCATGGAACGGTCGATCGTCGGCGCTGATGGACCGCCGCATCAACGCGTTCGGGCACTCGGGTAAAAGGCTAGGACCGTTGAATGGGAATGCTGGCGCCGACGATGCGTAGTGCCATGTCGGCATATCGTTTCGCGAGGTATTCGGGGCTCCAGCGGCCGCCTTCGTGGTACCAGCGTCCGATGTCGATGCCGAGCGAGAGTAGGGCTATGGCGGCCATCCGTGGGTCGGGGGTGTCGAAGGCGCCGCTGGTGACTCCGGTTTCTACGAGTTTGTGTACTTCTTGTTCGATCTGGTGGCGGATGTCGCGGATTTCGGCGAAGTGCTCGGGGGTGAGTGCGGCGAGTTCGTAGTTGGTGACTCGTGCCGCGGCGGGCCCGCTGGCGTGCAGGATCACAAAGTCGTGGATGAGTTTGTGCAGTGCGGCGGTGGGATCGGTAGTGGACGCGATGGCTTCGTGCACTGCGTGCAGGGTGTTTTCATGGCCCGACTTTGAGATCAGGTAGAGCAGGTCTTCTTTGGACTTGTGATGCACATAGAGCGCGGCAGGGCTGGTCCCTGCCGCTGAACAGATATCGCGCGTAGTGGTGGCGTTGAAGCCCTTCTCGGCGAACGCTTCAATCGCAGCATCCAAAAATCGTGAACGTGGCGCGCCGGCACTTGAGTTTGTCATCGTGTAGGTAACCGTTTCCAATCGCGGGACAGTTTGCCGGTAGACACGCGCTGCGGTGCAGCCATTAGGAAGCCAAGCTGAGCCGTGGAGGAACGCGCGTTGCGCGCGAAGCGCGGTAGTCCACCGGATGGGCGCTTAGTCATACGCGCATCTTGGTGGCCGGAAGGTCAACGGTCAAGTCACAATTTGCCTGCCGCAAGACGTCGGTACTGCGACGTTACCGGTCCAGCCACTCGCCGGCTCTGCCCGGCCTGACCGGGTTGAGGCGGGATGGTGCGCTGCAAAATCGATCCAACGATCTTGATTCGACCACATGGGTGGGGCAAGTCACAGCGAGCCCCCGAGCGGATCTCCTTGACGCTCACCTCGTCGATATGGCCCAATGGAATGACTAAGCGCTTACTAGCAACGAGGTTTCCCTATGCCTGAAGCAGTTATTGTCGCGACCGCACGGTCGCCGATCGGTAGAGCCGTCAAGGGGTCGCTGAAAGACATGCGTCCTGATGATCTGACCGTTCAGATGGTGCAGGCTGCGCTAGCCCAGTTGCCGGCATTGGATCCGCGTGAGATTGACGACCTCATCCTCGGGTGCGGCCAGCCAGCCGCAGAGTCCGGCAATAATCTCGGGCGTGCTGTGGCCGTTCTCGCCGGGATGGATCACCTCCCCGGGGTCACGGTGAACCGTTACTGCTCCAGCAGTCTGCAGACCACCCGCATGGCCTTCCACGCCATCAAGGCGAGCGAGGGTGATGCCTTCATCTCGGCCGGCGTAGAGACCGTCAGCCGCTACTTCAAGGGCAACGCCGACGGTGTGCCTGACACTCAGAACCCGGCGTTTGACGACGCCCAGGCACGCACCGAACAGCTCTCCGCCGGAGGTCGGGATTGGATCGATCCCCGCACAAACGGTGCGCTTCCAGACCTCTACATCGCGATGGGACAAACCGCGGAGAATGTGGCCCGATTCAAAGGTGTTACCCGCGCAGATCAGGACGCCTTCGGCGTGCGTAGCCAAAACCTCGCCGAGGCGGCGATCGCGAATGGGTTCTGGGCCAGCGATATCACGCCGGTGACACTTCCCGACGGGACCGTAATCGCAGCCGACGATGGTCCCCGGCCCGGCGTGACGCTCGACGGGGTATCCGGTCTCCGGCCGGTGTTTCGGCCTGATGGGACCGTCACAGCCGCTAACTGCTGCCCGCTCAACGACGGCGCAGCCGCGGTAGTGGTGATGTCGGATACGAAGGCGAAGCACCTCGGCATCACGCCGCTGGCTCGCATCGTCAGCACGGCGGTTACCGGATTATCGCCGGAAATAATGGGCCTCGGCCCGGTCGAGGCTGCCAAGAAGGCCCTCGACCGGGCCGATCTCACCATCGACGACATTGACCTAGTGGAGATCAACGAAGCCTTTGCTGCGCAGGTTATTCCATCGGCGCGGGACCTTGGCATCGACGAGAACAAGCTGAACGTCAACGGTGGGGCGATCGCAATCGGACATCCTTTCGGCATGACCGGTGCGCGCATCGCCAGCACCCTGATCAACTCTCTGCGGTGGCACGACAAGCAATTCGGCTTGGAAACCATGTGTGTCGGCGGTGGCCAGGGTATGGCCATGGTGTTGGAGAGGCTGTGGTGAACCCGCAAGATCCGGACGTACCCAACCACGCTCTCAGTATCGAAGAAGGACAGTGAGGATGCGGTTGTTCAACGGCGTATCCGAGTTCCGTGAGGCAGTCGGCACGCACCTGGGCTACTCGGAATGGCATACCATCAGCCAGCGGCAGATCGACACCTTCGCCGACGCGACCGGCGATCATCAGTGGATCCATGTCGATCCAGCCAAGGCCTCCACGTCTTCCTTCGGCAGCACGATCGCCCACGGCTTTCTCACCTTGAGTCTGGTGCCGAAGCTGACGTGGCAGATCTACAAGGTCAACGGGCTGCAGATGGAGATCAACTACGGCGCCAATTCCCTGCGCTTCCCGGCGCCGGTTCCGGTCGGCTCACAGGTGCGTGCCGGCATCGAACTGCTGTCGGTCGAACCCTGCGGGAACGCCTGCTATCAAGCCGTGTCCCGAGTGACCATCGAGCGCCAGGAGAGAGACAAGCCGGCGTGCGTGGTCGAATCGATCAGCCTACTGGTGCCGTAATCGCTCGCATCTCGTATGGCCGGGCGCACGTAGCTCAGATCAGTCATGGCGTAGAAACGCGGAATTCACAGCGGATGGAGAGTCCAATGAGGATCGGCATCATCCAGGAGGCGGAGCCCGGGGAGACTCGCGTGGCGGCGACGCCGGCCACCGTGGTGCAGCTCATCAAACTGGGATACGACATCGTCGTAGATCGGGGTGCCGGTGCGGCCGCGTCATTCCCAGACGACGATTTCGTCGAGGCGGGTGCAAAGATCGGCAAGGCCTTGGAGGCCGAAATCGTACTCGGGGTCAACGGCCTTGCCGACTGGCAGCTGGATCGGTTGCCTGCTGGTGCGACAGTGGCGGCGATGTTCGCGCCGGCATTCAAGCCTGAGCTGGTCGAGAAGCTGTCCACCCGGCCGATCACGGTGTTGGCGATGGATGCGGTGCCACGGATCTCCCGCGCCCAGTCCCTTGACGTGCTGTCGTCGATGGCCAACATCGCCGGCTACCGCGCAGTGATCGAAGCCGCTCACGAGTTCGGCCGATTCTTCACCGGTCAGGTGACCGCGGCAGGCAAGGTGCCACCGGCCAAGGTACTCGTGGTCGGCGCCGGGGTCGCCGGGCTGGCGGCGATCGGTGCCGCGGGCAGCCTCGGCGCCATCGTGCGAGCCACCGACCCCCGCCCTGAGGTCGCCGATCAGGTCGCCTCCCTCGGCGGGGAGTACCTGTCAATCGAAGACCCCAACGCCGAAGTCTCGACTACCGGCTATGCCAAAGAGATGGGCGAGGACTACAAGGCCCGCGAAGCACAGCTCTATGCCGAGCAGTGCAAGGACGTCGACATCATCATCACCACCGCGCTGATCCCCGGTCGGCCCGCGCCCCGCATCATCACCGCCGACATGGTCGCATCGATGAAATCGGGCAGCGTGATCGTCGACATGGCCGCGGCCAACGGCGGCAACGTCGAGGGCACCGTCAAGGACCAGGCGATCATGACCGACAACGGCGTGACGATCATCGGCTACACCGATCTGGCCGGGCGGCTGCCCGCGCAGGCCTCCCAGTTGTACGGCACCAACCTGGTGAACCTGCTCAAGCTGCTGACGCCGGAGAAGGACGGCAAGCTGATCCTGGATTTCGACGACGTTGTGCAGCGGTCGGTGACCGTGGTGCGCGACGGCGAGATCACCTGGCCTCCGCCGCCGGTGCAGGTGTCCGCTGCGCCGGTCACCAAGCCGTCCGCCGAAGCCCCGGCCACCAAACCGGAAAAGCACCCGATGTCGACGGGACGCCGGCTCGGGGTGACCTTCGCCGTCGCCGCCGCGGTCTTCGCGTTGATCGCGATCTCCCCGAGCGCACTGCAGGTGCATCTGACCGTCTTCGCGCTGGCGATCGTGATCGGCTACTACGTGATCGGCAATGTGCACCACGCGCTGCACACCCCGCTGATGTCGGTGACCAACGCGATCTCGGGAATCATCGTGGTCGGCGCGCTGCTGCAGATCGGCCAGCACAACGTCGCGGTCACCGTGCTTGCCTGCGCGGCAATCCTGCTCGCCAGCATCAACGTCTTCGGCGGCTTCGCGGTGACGCGCCGCATGCTCGCGATGTTCTCCCGCAGCTAGAGCCTGCGCCCCCACAAGACATCTTTCGAATGGATCCCATGTTCACCTTGGAAAACGTTGCCTCCGCGGCCTACGTCATCGCGGCACTGCTGTTCATCCTCGCCCTTGCCGGCCTGTCCAAACACGAGACATCAAGGGCTGGAAACACTTTCGGTATCGTCGGCATGGCAGTTGCGCTGATCGCGACCATCGCGCTTGCCCTGGACCGCAAGATCGAGCCCCTGGGCCTGGCCCTGCTCGTCGGCGCCATGATCGTCGGTGCGGCAATCGGGCTGTGGCGCGCCCGGGTGGTCGAGATGACAGGCATGCCCGAGCTGATCGCGCTGCTGCACTCCTTCGTCGGCCTGGCCGCGGTGCTGGTCGGCTGGAACGGCTACCTGCACGTCGAGAACGATCTCGCCGGCGCCGAGGCCGC
>NZ_MVHF01000079.1 GCF_002086485.1 Mycobacterium aquaticum
TCTTCGCGGCCACCACCCCCAACCCCGGTAAGACATACCGAAGACCCGGATCAACCACCTAATTTCGCAACACCCCGACAAACGTGGCATAACTGGCCTGTCGACGCCTATAGATAGTGCGTGACCCTGCTGAGTTGGAAACGCGTCGAGGCCCGCGCAGACGACGACTTCGTCGTCGCACCCGGTGAACGGCTGGACTGGCCCCGAACCATCGGCATCGGCGCGCAGCACGTGGTGGCCATGTTCGGCGCCACCTTCCTGGTTCCGGTGCTCACCGGGTTCCCGCCGTCGACCACGCTGCTGTTCTCCGGCGTCGGCACCGTGCTGTTCCTGATCATCACCGGTAACCGGCTGCCCAGCTACCTGGGTTCGAGCTTCTCGGTGATCGCCCCGGTGACGGCGGCGGTCGCCTCCCACGGCACGGGCAGCGCACTGGGCGGACTCATCGCGCTCGGCGTGCTGCTCATCATCGTCGGCGCCGTCGTGCACCTGATCGGGACCCACTGGATCGACCTGACGCTCCCGCCGGTGGTGACCGGGGCGATCGTCGCGCTGATCGGCTTCAACCTGGCCCCGGCAGCAAAGAACAACTTCGAGAAGGGGCCGGTCGTCGGGCTGGTGACGCTGGTGGTTCTGGTCGCGACGCTGGCGTTCTTCCGCGGCATCATCGGACGGTTGGCGATCTTCGGGGCGGTGCTGATCGGTTACCTGCTGGCGCTGATCCTCGGTGAGGTCGACACCTCCGCGATCGCGGCGGCGCCCTGGCTGGGTCTGCCCCACTTCCAGACGCCGACCTTCACCGTCGCGGTGCTGCCGCTTTTCCTGCCAGCGGTGATCGCGTTGATCGCCGAGAACATCGGGCACGTCAAGTCCGTCGGACAGATGACCGCGACGGACATGGACCCGCTCGTGGGTCGCGCCCTGGCGGCTGACGGGCTGGCCACCGTGCTGGCCGGGGCCGGCGGCGGATCGGCGACCACCACCTACGCCGAGAACATCGGGGTGATGGCCGCCACCCGGGTCTACTCGACCGCGGCGTACTGGGTGGCGGCCACAGTGGCGATCGGATTGTCGTTGTGCCCCAAGGTCGGAGCCGCGATCTCGGCCATCCCTCCGGGGGTCCTGGGTGGTGCGACCGTGGTGCTCTACGGTCTCGTCGGCATACTCGGCGTGCGGATCTGGCTCACCAACCACGTGGACTTCGCCAAGCCGATCAACCAGATGACGGCGGCGATCCCGTTGATCATCGGGATCGCCGATTTCACCTGGACCGCAGGCTCATTGACGTTCACGGGCATCGCCCTGGGCTCCATCGCCGCGCTGGTGGTCTACCACGGGATGCGCTTGCTGCAGATCGCCGGCGGGCGGCGAGACTCACTGCCCCAGCGCGTTGACCACCGCGGAGAACACGACGGGTAGCGCCGCGGCCGCCGGCGTGATGCCCGCCCGTACCGGCCGAAAGCCGCTGCCGTACAACAGCGCTGCGGTCAGGAACCGGTAGCGCCGGGTCAGCGCCCGCCACTGCCTGTCGTAGTCGCCCGGCCGGTCCGCCAGCACACATCCGACCAACAACTCGGCGGCACCGAATGCCAGGCCCATGCCCTCGCCGGTCAGCGCGTCGATGTAGCCCGCCGCATCCCCGACCAGCAGCACGCGGCCCGCAGTGCGCCGACGTACCTTCTGCCGCAACGGGCCCGCCGCCCGGTCCGTGCCGTGAGGGCACGCGCGGATCCGGTCGGCCAATGCCGGGAACTTCTCGAGGTGCTGCTCGAACCGTCCGCGAGCCGACGTCAGGATCGCCACGCCGACACAGTCGTCGGCGACCGGGGTCACATAGGCCTCACTGGCATCTCCATCTCGGGCCCAGTACACCTCGACGCAGTCCGACCACGGCGCGATCCGGACATGGCGCCGGATGCCCCATCGTCGCCGCGGCCCGTTGTCCTCTGCCAACCCGAGCGAACGCCGGATCGGTGAGTGCAAACCGTCGGCCGCGGCCAGATATCTGGCCTGGAACCCCGCCGCCGATACCGACGTCGAATCCTGGTGCACCGCACCGACTTCGCCCTGCACCACCTTCACCCCGGCTGCGGCCGCCGCGTCCGACAACGCCGCGTGCAGCACCGTGCGCCGCACACCGCGACCGGCTTCGCCGGAGAACCGGGCCTCGGCAACGCGGCGGCCATCCAGATAGCGGATGCCGCGGAACGCCCGCCCCTCCGCATCCACCCCAAGCTCGTGCAGGTGACGCACCGAATGCGGCATCAGGCCCTCACCGCAAGCCTTGTCGATCGGGCCGCACCGACGTTCCACCACCACCGTCTCGAGGCCCGCGCGCGCCGCGTGCACCGCGGTGGCCAGACCGGCCGGCCCGCCGCCCGCAACCAACAGGTCGATCATGTCAAACCTTGCAACGCATCGTTTTCCACCCGGATCCGGGTCCGCAACAACACCGCGTTGGCGACGGTGAAGAGCAACGCGGTGAGCCAGGCTCCTCCCACCAGCGGCAGGGCCACACCCTCGGTCACCACCGCGACGTAATTCGGGTGCGACACCACCCGGTACGGACCACCGGTCACCCGCGCAGCGCCCGGTATCACCACCACCCGGGTATTCCACTGGCGCCCCAGCGTCGTGATGCACCACCACCGCAGACCCTGCGCGGCCAGCACCAGAGCCAGCATCGAGCGGCCCAGCCACCGGCGGTAGGGGCGCCGACGCGCCTCCAGCAGTGCACCGGCCAGCAGCCCGGTGTGCAGGGCCACCATCACCGGGTAATGCCCGGCACCGAACTCCTTGCCGCCGTTGGTCTTACTCCACTGCAGGTTGCGCCGGGAGACCACGAGTTCGGCCACCCGCTCGACGGCGACCGCGGCGATGAGGACCGTTACGGTTCTGCTTCCCATCAGCGCCAACGCAGCAGGACGAGTTCGGAGCAGAAGCCCGGGCCCATGGCCATCAGGACTCCTGGGGTGCCTGGGGCGGGACGCTTGCAGATGGTGTCGCGCAACACGTGCAACACCGACGACGAGGATAGGTTGCCCACCTCGGCCAGCGACTGCCAGGTCAGATCCAGTGCGTCGGAAGGGAGTTCGAGTGTCTCGATGATGGCCTCGATCACCTTGGGGCCGCCCGGGTGGCTCACCCACGACTCGACGTCGCCGACCGTGAGGCCGTGTGCGGCAAGGAAACCTGTGACGTCATCGCCCAGATACCGGCCTACGAAGCCAGGCACCTCGGCGCTCAGCACGATCTCGAACCCGTCACTACCGATGTCCCAGCCCATGGCGTGCAACGAATCCGGATACAGGTGGCTGCACGAGTCCAGGACATCCGGCCCACTCGGGTCGAGCTTCTTTGCCCGCTGGGCACCGACGGCCACCACGGCCGCCGCACCGTCGCCGAACAGGGCGCCTGCCACCAGCGTCGGCATCGACGGATGATGCTTGCGCGTCAGCGAACACAGCTCCACCGACACCAGCACCGCAACCTTGTCGGGAGCCCCACGCAGATAGTCGTTGAGCCGCGCGATGCCGGCCGCGCCGGCCACACAGCCCAGACCGAAGATCGGCATTCGGCGCACATCGGGTCGCAGTCCCAACCTGCCTGCGATGCGCGCATCGAGCGACGGGACCACTGCGCCGGTGACCGTCGTGGTGATGATCAGATCGACGTCCTGCGGGCGCAGGCCTGCCTCTTCGAGCGCACCCGACAGCGCCTGGCAGCCCAGCTCGGTCGCGTGGTCGATGAACAGGTTGTTGGTTTCACCGAAATCGCTGAGCGATGCGTACTCTTCCAGCGGCCTGACCAGGTAGCGACTGTTGACCTTCGCGCTCTTGTGCAGCGCCCGCACCACGTCGGCGACCGCGTCATACCCGGGCAGCTCCAGCAGGGCCTCGGTGACCTCGTCCTGGGTATATCGATTGGGTGGGAGAACACCGTGAACGCCGGCGATTGTGCTGTGACTGACAATGTGGCCGAAGTCAATTCCCATACCCGTACTACGGAGTCGCCCGCGGTCGGGTTCACCGGAATGCGGTGAATTTTCTGATTCAGCGTGGGCGGCGATTTCGTTTGTCGTGCGACGGAACCCCGTTGACCCCGTCGATCGACATCGCATAGCTACCCACAGCAAACGCCGCCGCCGGCCCCATGATGGACAGCGCATGGGCATCGACATTGTCGACGGTGTCCCGCGGGGTGTGGTAGTTCGGGTCGAACGGCTGGCCGGCCTTACCGCCCCAGAGCCGCGCCTGCACTTCCGTTTTGCGTTGCGACGACCCCGTGGTGGTACCGCCGATCGGCACCCCGGCGGCCAGGAACGCGGTGTAGTCGGTGGTATCGCTCAGCGGCATGTCAGCGGGCCGCACCCCGGCGAGGTTGAGATAGCCGGCCAGGGTGCGCTCGATGCCGGCCGAACCGTCGGGAACCGCCTTGACCACCGTCGCGACGGACTGGTCGCCGTCGTAGGTGAAGTACCCGGCGTTGGTCGAGCCCAGCATCTCGAAGTTCAGGTACAACGCCACATCCGTGAGCTGGCCCGCGTCGAGCCCTCGCACATACTGCGTCGAACCGTCGAGCCCGGTCTCCTGGCCACCCCAGAACGCGAACCGCACCGCGTTGTGGACCGCAGGCGAACTGCCCAGCTGCAGTGCGGTTTCCAGCAGCGCGGCCACGCCGGTAGCGTTGTCGTTGATGCCTGGGCCACCGCGGATGCTGTCCAGGTGCGCTCCGGCCATCACGACATCGGAGGTGGATCCGGTCTTGGTCTGCGCCACCAGGTTTCGCGACTTGATCAGCTCGGATTTGCCGTCCAGAGTGAGTTTGACGGCGGCCGACGTACCGAGCAGCGCGGCATCGGCGGTCTTGTCGATGATGCCGACCGGTACCTTCAGCTGTCGGTAATAGCCCGGGGTGAACAACCCTGTGGGGCTGGGTTTCACGGTGCTGACCACCAGCAGCCCGACCGCGCCCTGCGCGACGGCGGTGTCCTGTTTGACCACCACCGAGCATCCGGTGTCGTCGACGACCGCGATGGCTCCGGTCATCTTCTTGGTACCGTAATCGGCGGCCGTGCAGCCCGCGAGCTTGACCGGGTGCAGGGTGGGAGCGTTCAGACCGCCGGGTTGCGTCTGGACCATCAGCGATCCCTGAACCACCGGGTACCGGGTGCCGTCGACGACCAGCGCCGGATCGCCGCCCTGCATGGGGCCGAGCCGGTCGAATTCCGGTGTCTGTACGTCGAAACCCTTGTCCTTCAACAGCTTCGAGACGTAATCGAGGCTGGCGTCGTACCCGGGAGTGCCCTCCGCACGGTTACCGCCGTTGGCCTCGGCGATCTCGGCGAACTTGCGAAGGTGCGTGTACATGGCGTCGACGGTGATCCGGCCCGCCAGATCGTGCGACAGATCAGCGGGCGGCGGCGACTGCGATGAACACCCGGCGACGGCTACAGCCACCAGCGCCGCGGCCCAACCGGCCTTCACGAGGGCGTGACCTCGTGGCGGGTGCGGTCGGATCTGATCGGAATCCCGTTGCGGCCGCTCTGATCCTGCGCGTACAGCCCGGTGGCATAGGCGACTCCCTCGCCGTGGATCTGCAGCGCGGTCGGGTCGACGTGGTCGATGGTGTCGGTGGCCTGGTGGTAATTCGGGTCGAACGGCTGGTCGACCTTGCCCTGCCACAGCTTGGCCTCCTCCTCGGACATCTTGTCCTCGGCACCCGAGAACAACCCGCCCGCCGGGATACCGGCCAGGGTGAATCCGTCGTAATCGGACCGGCCGTCGAAGCTGGTGTCCCGCGGCGTCTTTCCGGCGTTCTGCAGGTAGGTGGCCAAGGTGCGTTCGATACCCGCCGATCCCTCCGGCACCCTGGCCGGACCGCTGGGATCCGGTGGTGCGGACTGGTCACCGTCATAAGTGAAGTACCCGGGGTTGGGTGAGCCCAGCATGTCGAAGTTCAGGTACATCGCGATGTCCTTGAGCGCTTCGAGGTCCAGCGACTCCACATAGTTGCGGGAGCCGAGCAGGCCCTCCTCCTCGGCACCCCAGAACCCGAAGCGGACGGCGTTCTTGACGTCGGGCGAAACACCGAGCTGCAGCGCGGTTTCCAGAACCGCGGCGACGCCGGAGCCGTTGTCGTTGATGCCGGGGCCCTCGGGCACGCTGTCCAGATGCGCGCCCAGCATGACCACGTCGGAGGTCGAACCGGTCTTGGTCTGGGCGATCACGTTGCGGGTGTGCTCGGTGCGGACACCCGCGTTGAGCTTGATGGTGGTCGGACCGGGAGCCGCGCGCAGCCGGGCGCCGTCGGCCTTGCTCACGCTGACCACCGGGATCTTGACGTCGGTGCGCTCGCCGAGCGTGCCGCCCATCTGGTCCCCGTCCTGGTTGTTGGCGACGATCAGCGCCACGGCCCCGCGTTCGACGGCCGCGGTCTCTTTGGCGCTGAACGCGCAGTGCCCACGGTCGACGAGCACGACCGCACCGGCGACCGGCAGCCCGTCGTAGTCCTTGGCCTCACAACCCGGGGAATCCCCGGTGCGGGCGGGCACCAGCGGCCCGGACACGCCATCGGCGCCGGTGCCGATCGTGTACAGCAGCGGCTTGGCGGTCACCGGCTGACCGCCCACGGTGACCTGCGGGTCTTCGGAGAACGGTATGCGCACCTGAAACTCGGGGGTTTGTACGTCGAAACCCTTGTCGCGCAGGGTTTTCGCGACATAGTCGACACTCGCGTCAAATCCCGGCGTGCCGAGCGCACGGGTGTTCCCGTTGGCGTTGGCGATGTCTTGCAGCTTCTTGAGGTGCCCCATCATCGCGTCAACCGACACCCGGTGACGGAGCTGCTCGGCGAATTCACGGGCCGCGGGTGCGGCCGCGGGCGTATCGACGTTGAGTTCGGTCTTGCTGTCACATCCGGCCAAAGCCGCGGTCAGCATCACCGCACCAAGGACCGCCCCCGTCACATTGCGTCGCATTGCACCCACCGTAGTGGGTAGCTCCGCGGGCAGGCGGCGATGACCGGTCGCGTGCCGCCGAGGATCGTCAGGCGTCGGCCTTCAGTGCGTTCAGATAGCGGTTGGTGACGAATCTCTGCGCAACAGCGGCGGGAATCGCGCCGAGCCGGCTCCACCACGTGGCGGGCCGGGAGAACGCGACCACATCCACATACACGCTGCCTTCGTCATACCGGACAGCGAACAATTCCTCCCCGGACTCGGGATGCCCGAGCAACGTCCCGTAGGCGAAGCCGCGGCGGTCGGGCTCATCGATCGTGTAGACGACCCGCCCGTACGCCAGCACCGGCCCCAGCCTGATCGTGAGCAGCGCCCCTTCCTCGGCGACCTCCGACGAGGTCTGGATCCGTAACCCCGCGCCCCGTTGCACACCCCAGTGCATCAACCGGTCGGCAGCATTCTCGAAGCAGCTGCGGCCCTCACCGAGGGCAGCGGTCCGCCGGATGTGGTGATAGCCGCTCGGCAGCACACCGGCAGTCGCTCCGATTTCGGCGTAGTTCAAGGGTTTGCGGTCCAGCGCGGCCCAATCCATGTCAGGCATCCCTTCGGTTCAGCACCGCGACCGCCACGACGAAGACCACCACGACGAGCATGACGAAGTAGACGAGTGATCCCGTCTCGCCCCACGGGATGTTGAAGGTCGGGAACAACCATTCCACGTCGAGGAAGCGGAACATGTTCGCAAACGGCAGCCACGGGCCGAGCTGCACACCTGTGGAGGGCAGGTTGGCCAGCAGCGGCTCGGCGACCAGCGGCCACAACAGCAGCACCGCGACGGCGCCGGCCGCGAACCGGATCAATGCGCCGACCGCCACCCCGAGCACGGCAGCCAGCGCGGCGTAGAGCGCGAAACCGCCGGCCACCGACCAGGTCGCCGCGCTGACCAGCGACAGTTGCGCGCCGACCACCGGTTCGGCGAACAGCCGAGCCACCATCACCGACGCCAACACCATCGCCACCGTGCAGACCGACGAAAACGCCGCGGCCACAATCGCCTTCGCAACCAGCACCCAGGTGCGGTTCGGGGTGGCCAGGAACGTCGTCCGGATCAGGCCGGTGCGGTACTCGCCGGTCACCGTCATCGACGCCAGGATCATCAGGACCGGCACCCCGAACACCGCCACCCCCAGCGCGGCCTTACCCGGCGGCAGCGGGGTGAAACCGTAGGAGGTCCAGCCCTGCAGCGCCGCCACCCCGAGGCTCAACGCGGCCACCCCCAGCACCGACCACAGCGGCGAGCGGGTGGTCGACAGTTTGATGCGTTCGGCATCGAGCACCGCCAGCGCGCTCATGGCTTGCCCGCCCGGTAGTCGACGGCGTCGTCGGTGAGTTTCAAATACGCCTCCTCCAGCGAAGCCGACCGCGTGCTCAGTTCGTGCAACACGATCGAATTGCGGGCAGCCAGTTCCCCGATCACCTCGATGGCCGCACCACGCACCGTCAGCGCGTCGCCGTCCACGTCGGCCTGCAACCCGGCGTCGCCCAGGACCTCGGCCAGAGTGACCAGCTGCGGACTGCGCACTCGCACGGCATTGCCCGACCCGCTGACGAACTCCGCGACCGTGGTCGACGCGATGAGCTTGCCCTGGCCGATCACCACCAGCCGGTCTGCCGTGTTGGACATTTCAGCCAGCAGATGGCTGGACACGAACACCGTGCGTCCCTCGGCGGCCAGGCTACGCATCAGCGTCCGCACCCAGTGGATGCCTTCGGGGTCCAGACCGTTGACGGGCTCGTCGAACAACAGCACCGGCGGATCCCCCAGCAGCGCCGCCGCAATGCCCAAGCGCTGGCTCATACCCAACGACAGCGTCCCCGCCGCCCGATCACTCACCGATTCCAAACCGACGGCTTCGAGCACCTCGTCGACGCGTTGGACCGGGATGCGGTTGGCCGCCGCGATCCAGCGCAGGTGATTGCGCGCGCTGCGGTTGGGGTGGGCCTGGCGCGCGTCGAGCAACGCCCCGACGGTTCGCAGCGGATCACGCAGTTCGCGGTAGTGCTTGCCGTCGATCGTGGCCGTGCCGGCGTTGGGGCGGTCCAGCCCCAGGATCAGCCGCATCGTCGTCGTCTTGCCTGCGCCGTTGGGCCCGAGAAACCCGGTGACCACACCCGGTTCGACGGTGAACGTCAGGTCGTCGACCGCGCGGTGGGTTCCGTAGAGCTTCGTCAGCCCGGCGATTTCGATCATCGTCGTCCAGTATTCCCATCTCCGAGCGCCGCCGTCATGTCGCGAACGTCGACGCGCCGCGGCCAGTGGCCTTCGCGGCGCGAGTCGCTGTTGGCGCGCTCGCCATACAGAACGATTTGCTCCAGAAACATAGGCAAATCCCTGATTCGCCGCCCCCTGCGGCTGCGTAGCGTCGATCAGCAGACTACCTGCGCAGCGCTTTCTGGAGGTCACAGCTATACGGGCCCAGCTCAGGGTCAGTTATCCATTCATTGTCAGCAGCACCAACAGCCACCACCGCAACACATTTCACCGCAACCGCACATTGCGCCGACCCGAACGGACGAAGGAATTCGACGATGGACAGTAAGTCGAAAGGGGTTGCCGCGGCAGCGCTCGCCGTCGGCATGATCACAGCAGCAGGCACCGCGTCAGCCATAGCTGCCGAGCCGGGACGTTCGTCCACGCCGGCCGGATCACCAGCTCTGCTGAACCTGCCCGAGCGCGGTGGCTCATCCGGCGGAACGTCTGGGAGTTCGGGCAGCTCGGAAACGTCGGGACACTCGAGGACATCGGGTAGCTCGGGGACATCGGGTAGCTCGGGGACATCGGGTAGCTCGGGGACATCGGGTAGCTCGGGGACGTCGGGTAGCTCGGGGACGTCGGGACACCCGAGGACGTCGGGGTCGTCGGGTAGCTCGGGCGCCTCCGGAAAGTCAGGCACCTCGGGAAGCTCGGGCAGCTCCGGAAAGTCAGGCACCTCGGGAAGCTCCGGTAGCTCAGGCAGCTCCGGCACATCCAGCACCTCTGGCAGCTCCGGTGACAACACCTCCGGCGGCACCTCCGGAACCTCGGGCACCTCCGGCAGCTCGGGCGACAACACCTCCGGAAGCTCCGGCACCTCGGGAAGCTCCGGCACCTCCGGCAGCTCCGGCGACAACACCTCCGGAAGCTCCGGCACCTCCGGCACCTCCGGCGACAACACCTCCGGCGGCACCTCCGGCACGTCGGGAAGCTCGGGCAGCTCAGGAAGCTCCGGCAGCTCAGGCGACAACACCTCCTGCGGCACCTCAGGCACGTCGGGAACCTCCGGCACCTCCGGCAGCTCCGGCGACACCCCCTCCGGCGGCACCTCGGGCACCTCGGGAACCTCCGGCACCTCGGGAAGCTCCGGCACCTCCGGCAGCTCCGGCGACAACACCTCCGGCGGCACCTCGGGCACGTCGGGAACCTCGGGCACCTCGGGAAGCTCCGGCACCTCCGGCAGCTCCGGCGACAACACCTCCGGCGGCACCTCGGGCACGTCGGGAACCTCGGGCACCTCGGGAAGCTCCGGCACCTCCGGCAGCTCCGGCGACAACACCTCCGGCGGCACCTCGGGCACGTCGGGAACCTCGGGCACCTCCGGAAGCTCCGGCACCTCCGGCAGCTCCGGCGCCAACACCTCCGCCGGCACCTCGGGTACCTCCGGCACCTCCGGCAGCTCCGGCACCTCGGGAAGCTCGGGCACCTCGGGAAGCTCGGGCAGCTCCGGCGACAACACCTCCGGCGGCACCTCAGGAACCTCCGGAAGCTCCGGCACCTCGGGAAGCTCCGGTAGCTCAGGCAGCTCCGGCGACAACACCTCCGGCGGCACGTCGGGAACCTCAGGCAGCTCAGGAAGCTCCGGTAGCTCAGGCGACAACACTTCCGGCGGCACCTCAGGAACCTCCGGAAGCTCCGGCACCTCGGGTAGCTCCGGCGACAACACCTCCGGCGGCACGTCGGGAACCTCAGGCACCTCCGGCAGCTCCGGCACCTCGGGAAGCTCCGGCGACAACACCTCCGGCGGCACGTCAGGAACCTCGGGCACCTCCGGGACCAGCGGCCAAACCTCCGGCAGCTCCGGACAATCGTCAGGCGCTACGTCCGGGTGGTGGGGTCACCACGGTGAGAACCACGCCTTCTTCGAGCGGATCCGCGGATTCTTCCACCGGCTATTCGGGTTCTTCGGATAGGACTCGGGCCGGCTATGAGCAGATCCGTCTTGAGACGTGCGATCGCGAGCGTCGCGCTCGCCTTCATCGTGGCGGCGATCGTGATCGGCAATATCCCCGCTTCCGCTTTGCGGACGGCCCTCGACACGGTGACCGAACCTTTTCGCGAGGTGGCGGGGATCGAACAATTCTGGGCGATGTACTCGAACCCGCGCGACATCTCGGCCTACGTGGACGGCCACGTCGACAACGCCGACGGGACGTCCATCGTGTATGCAGTGCCGGGCAACCGTGGGATGGCCGCGTACTCCGATTACCGATGGCAGAAGTACATGGAGATGATCCGGCCGGACGACGGAAAGTCACTGTGGCCCGCCTACGCGGAATACCTGGCAGACCGCGCCCGATCCGAAGGACATGATCCGGTGCGCGTCACGCTGGTTCGACGGTGGGCGCAAACACTCCCGCCCGGACCAGGGCCGGCGCACGGCCCATGGCAGGAAGTCACGATCTACGTTCGCGATGTGAGGTCGTCGTGACGGCGAGGCCCTTTTCCCGTTTGTGGTCGTCGTGGCAGCGGTTCTGGTTCGAACCGCAGGAGACTTCGAGCCTCGCGTTGTTCCGGATCGCATTCGGACTACTCGCCACGGCATGGACCGCCACCCTCATACCTGATCTGTTCGCGTTCTACGGCCCTCGCGGAATCCTCCCCGACAACACCGCGCACGGCCTCGGACAGTGGGGACTCCTGGCGCTGTCGAACAATCCGGTTCTGTTGCTTGGGGTGTTCGCTGCGACGTTGTTCAGTGCGCTCGCATTGACAGTGGGATTGTTCACGCGAGTCGCCGCAATCGTGGTGTGGCTCGGCATCGTGTCCTTGCAGCATCGGAATCTGCTGGTCGGGAATGCGGGCGACCTGGTGGTGCGTGATCTGGCGTTCTTCTGCGCGCTCGCGCCTGCCGGTGCGGCGCTGTCGATCGATCGCATTCGCAAAGCGCCAGGCCAATTTTGGCAATTCCCGTTACGCGCGCCGTGGGCGTTGCGGCTGATCCAGATACAGATCAGCGTCGGATACCTGTCAGCTGTGTGGCACAAGGCGCAGAACGAACTGTGGACACAGGGCACCGCGGTGTCATACGCATTGCGACTGGACGACGTCCATCGACTCCCGACGCCCGATTTCGTCACGCACTCGGTGATTGTGACCAACATGCTCACCTTCGGCACAATGCTCGTCGAACTTGCTCTGGCAGTGTTGATTTGGAACCGCAAGGCTCGCCCGTGGGTCTTGGTTGCAGGTGTGTCGTTGCATCTCGGGATCGATTCGTCGATCCTTGTAGGCTTTTTCAGCTACGCCATGCTGGCGAGTTACCTCTGCTTCGTGCCACCGGAAAGCGCGACGCGGTTCATTCTGATGTGCCGAGATGTGGTCATCCGTTGGGCAGCGCGTGCCGCCGGATCCATTCCCCGGACGTCCTGGAGCCCTGGCGCCCCCGACGTCTCGCGAGTGTGAATCGGCTGCGAAAAATCGGCCGGCAACTCGCAGAGGATTCACACTCGCGGAACGCCTGCAGCCGAGATCCGCTTGATGATGTCGGCCTCGCCGTCCATGCACGTGACGCGGATATGGGTCCACCCCATGCGCGTCACCGTTTCTGCCTTGTGGATATCCCGATTGAAGCGACGGCGGTCCGTTCGATGCTGCTCACCCTCGTAGTCGGCGGCGGCATTGACGTCCTCCCAGGCCATGTCGAAAACCCCTACCAACACTCCATATTCGTCATGGACGGGAACCTGGGTACGCGGTCGCGGAAACCCTGCCCGGACCGCGAGCAGCCTCAGCCAGGTTTCGCGCGGCGACTCTGCTCCGGCGTCGACCAAATCCAATACTGTTCGTGCCCTTTTGATTCCCCGACGACCGCGGTAGCGCTCGACGAGCAAATCGACATCGGCCATCTTGAGGTGTGTCGCGTTGGCGAGAGCATCGATCAGAGCCACCGCCTCGTCGACCGGGTAACGACACGCCAGGTCGACGGCGGTGCGGGCAGGCGTGGTCACCGTAACTCCACGAACGACGGTGATCTCGTCGTCCTCGAAACGATCAGCCCAGGTGCGTATCCCGGTCGGACGACGACGGTTGCCATGGATCAGCTCGGCCGGCTGTCGCGCATCGAGCCATTTCGATCCGAGCAGCGCTGCGGCCGACCGCCCTGCGACCACTGCGCGGCGACCCGACCACAACCACGCAGCTGTTGCTTTCGACTTGGCGGTGAGCACGGTGTCGCGCGCCACATACACGTCCGGATAGATCGCCACGCATCTGGTGCGTAGTTGATACGCCGTCAACCTGCCCGATGCGATGGCTTCGGTCCCTATGAATGGCTCCCCCATGCGGGGAGTGTGCCGAAAGCCACCGACAGATTCGCGAGTGTAAATCGTCTGCGAAAAATCGGCCGAAAATTCGCAGAGGACGCACACTCGCGGGGCTGGGGCGGGAAAGTCGGGGCGGGACCGAGAC
>NZ_MVHF01000007.1 GCF_002086485.1 Mycobacterium aquaticum
AACGGCGAGGTATCCAGCCCGGCCACCACGCTGATCACCAGCCACACCGGATCCGATGCAGGCAACCAGTCCCGCATACTCTCCGGCATCAAAAACTGTTGATCACGCTCCACCGGGCGATATCCCTTGGCCACCAACACATCATCACGGCCACCACCCCCGACCCCCGGTAAGACATACCGAAGCCCCCGATCAACCGCTCAATTTCGCAACAACCCGTTTCCGTCGAATCCCGTGTCATAACTGGCCACTCGGCCCGAGTGCCCTGCCGTCACAAACCAGCAACGGCCAGGTCTCAGCTCGGCAGGGGCGCGCTGTGTGAAGCCTGAACCGCGACCCGTCGCACTACGGTGACGGGGCAGACGCGAAGGGGTGAGGTAGTGAAGGTGAGGTGGCTGGCCGCCGTCGTCATGGTGCTCGGCCTGGGAACCGCTGCGCCGCAGGCCAACGCCGAGTGTGCGGCGACCGGCTGTGACCTGCGCTCGCGCCTTGCCGCTGCGGACAACTACCTGGCGTCGCGGCCCGGCACGGTGGGCTACGTCCTGCGTGACCGGGCGACCGGTGCGCGGTTCGCGAACGCCAACTCGAACGCGATGATCTGGACGGCGTCGACCATCAAGCTGGCGATGGTCGTGGACCTGCTGACCAGGGAACGGGCGGGCGCGCTGCGGCTGTCGGGCGATGACCGGCAACTGATGGTGAAGATGTTGCGGGACTCCGACAACGATGCGACCGATTCGCTGTGGAGCCGGTACGGCGGGCCGGACCATCGGGCATTCAACGCCGACTTTCCCCGCTACGGCATGACGGACTTACGGCCGCAGCCCGGTTTTGGAGACATGTTCCCGTACTGGGGTTTTCAGAAGTCGACCACCAATGATCTCGACCGGCTGATGAATTACACACTCACCCAACTGAATCCGTCCGACGCGGCTGCCGTCGTCGCCGAGATGCAGAAGGTCAGCTCCGATCAGCAGTGGGGCGTATGGGGCGCAGGGCCCTCGATGACGCCCGGCAACAAGAACGGGTGGTCCGAGGAGCAGGGCGGTTGGGTCATCAACTCGGTGGGCTTCGCCGGGCCCAATCAGCGGTACACGCTGGCCATCATGAACGGGCTCAACGGCCAGGGTGGTTACGACGACGGCGTCGCAACCACCACCCGGCTGAGCCAGATCCTGTTGAGCCCCAACGGCTGATCGGGTAACCGCTCAGCCGAACAGTGTCGAGCCCCAGTAGGCGGAGTCGTCGCCTTCGCGCAGGCCCGGTGGGCACGCGAAGATCCCCGACCCGGTGTGGGTGATGTACTCGTTGAGGGCATCCTTGCGGGCCAGTTCGCGCTGCATCGGGATGAACTGCTTCGAGGGGCTGCGCACGAAGGCAATGAAGAACAGCCCGGCGTCGAGGTGGCCGAATCCGTCTGAGCCGTCGGTGAAGTTGTAGCCGCGACGCAGAATCTGGATACCGCCGTTGTGCTGCGCCGACGCCAACCGAACATGCGCTGCCATGTCGATCAACGGATTGCCCTTGTCGTCGGCGATGTCGAAGTCGAGCTCCTCGAACTCTTGCTGCAGGCCCATCGGCGCGCCGCTGCCCTTCTGCCTGCCGATCACCCGCTCCTGCTCCAGCAGCGTTGTGCGATCCCAACTTTCGATGCGCATGCGGATACGGCGGGACACCAGGTAAGAGCCGCCGGTCAGCCAGGCGGGCCCGTCACCCTCGGCGACCCACACGTTCTGGTTGAGCAGATCGGTCTCGTCGGCCTTCAGGTTGGCCGTTCCGTCCTTGAACCCGAACAGGTTTCGCGGTGTCTCCTGGTCCCGGGTGGTCGACGACGTGCGGCCGAACCCGAGCTGGGAGTAGCGCACGGCGACGGTGCCGAAGCCGACGCGCGCGAGGTTGCGGATCGCGTGCACGGCGACCTGGGGATCGTTGGCGCAGGCCTGCACACAGATGTCGCCGCCGCAGCGGGCAGGATCCATTGTCTCGTTGGGGAACTTGGGCAGGTCGGTCAACTCCGCGGGCCGCTGCTTGGCGATGCCGAAGCGGTCCTTGCCGTCTTTGAGGAAGAACGACGGTCCGAATCCGATCGTCAGCGTCAGCTGTGAGGGCGGCAAGCCCAGCGCCTCGCCGGTGTCCGACGGTGGGGCATAGGGATTGCCGTCGACGGCCCCGCCGACTTCGGTTTCCTCGCCGCGGGTCATCCGCTCGGCCATCCGGGTCCACTGCTTGAGCAGGTTGATGACGTCGGCGCGGTTTTCGGTGGTGACGTCGAAGGTGCAGAAGTGCATCCGGTCCTGCGCCTCGGTGATGATGCCGGCTTGGCGCTGGCCACGGAACGGCACCGGGCCCGTCAAGGCGCCGTGCGGTGTGCTGGCCGCCGAGGCCCGGCCGGCCAGCGCACCCGCGCTGGCCGCGCCGACTACCGCCGCGGTGACCCCGGCCGCACCGAACAGCTTGCGGCGGGAGAACCCGCCGCCCGCTGGTGTGGCGCCGGGATCAGGGGACACGGTCTCACTGGTGGGCGATGACACCTTGCACCTGGCTCACTTCGTTGCTCAGCGCATCGATCGCACGCGACAGCTCCTGGCGCTGCGGATCGGTCACTTGGTCATAGGACACGAAGCCGTCACCCTTGCGGTACTTCTCCAGGAGCTTCTCCACGTCGGCGAACCGCTGGTCGACCCGCTTGCCGAGATCGGCGTTGCGCTCGTCGAGGATCGGCCGCACCGAGGCCACCGCGGTCTGCGAGCCTTCGACGTTGGCCTTGAAGTCCCACAGATCGGTGTGGCTGAAGATGTCTTCTTCACCGCTGATCTTGCTCTTGGAGATCTCGTCGAGCAGGCCCTGGGCGCCACCGGCGATCTGGGTCGAATCGATGGTCCACGTCGGCGCCTTCACGCCCGCGTCGAGCTCGTTGACGTCGGCCACCAACTGGTCGGCGACGGCGTCGGAGTCGGGTTGCAGGCCGGTGACCCACAGGTCCTTCTCCAAGCGGTGGAAGCCGGTCCACTTCTGGCCCGGTTCCAGGTCGGCCTCCCGCAGGTCGATGCGCGGGTCGAGATCGTTGGGGAACGATTCGGCGACCGGCTCGATGCGCTCGTAGTAGGTGCGGGTGGTCGGGTAGAGCGCCTTGGCCTTGGCGACGTCCTTGGCCTTGATGGCCGCCACGAAGGCCTCGGTGGCGGGCACCAGCGCGTCGGTCTGGCTGTTCACGTACCGCTTGTAGCTGTCGGCGGCTTCTTTGAACTTGCCCTCGGTGTCGATCTTCACTGCGTCACCGGTGACGGTGAAGTCGCCGCGGATGCCTTCACCGACCATGCCCGGACGGCATGAGGTCTGGTAGGTGCCCGGCTCGGTGAGCTGCACGATGAGCTGGCGCTTGAGGCCGGGGGAGATGTTCTCTACCTCGCCCATCACGCGCTCGCCCTCGCCGTAGACGTAGAACTCGGTGACCTTCTCGCCACTGTTGTTCACCACGAACGTGGTGGGGCCCGTCGTGGCGGTCGTCCCTGAGAGCTTGCACCCGGTCTCGGACGCGTCGACCGTGATCGGCGCGGGCTTGTCCTTGCCTTCCGCGCTGGGGCTCGAATCCTTGGCCTGGCAGCCGGCCAGGGAGAACCCGGCCAGCAGCGCGGCGGTTGTCGCCACCCCGGTTTTCACGGCAGGTGTGAGCTTCACTTGGTCGACCTTTCGGATGAGGGAGAGGGTTCCGGGTCGGCAGTCGACTCGGCGGTGTCAGGAGTCTGGGACGGGGCCGGCTTGGCCGGAGTGCGGGCGCCGGTGGGACGGAAGAACAAGGCCAGCACGACGACCAGGTAGGCCAGCCAGGCGGAGAACTGCAGCACGGTCGGGGTGGGGTCGATGTTGAAGACGCCCTGGATGATCTCGCCGTACCAGGCGGACCAATCGAATGCACCGCTCATGTCGAACGCGACGGAGCCGAGGCCGGGGATCCAGCCGACGGTCTGCAGCGCCTTGACGCCGTAGGCGAGGATGCCTGCGGCGACGACGATGAGGAACGCGCCGGTGTAGGTGAAGAACTTGGCGAGGTTGATGCGGACCGCGCCCGCGTACATGCCGTAGGCGATGGCGGTGGCGACCAGCACGCCGACGATCAGCCCGATCAGCGGCCAGAGAGTCTCGGCTTCGGCGTAGCCGACCATGAACAGCGCGGTCTCCACGCCTTCGCGGCCCACCGCGAAGAATGCCAGCAGCGCCACGGCGACGCCGCCGGTTTCCAAGGCCTGCGACATGCCGCTGCGCAATTCACCCGAGATCGACGCGGCGGCCTTACGCATCCACAGCACCATCGTGGTGACGATGACGACGGCCACGAGCGACGCAACGCCAGCGATCGCTTCGGCGCCCAGCCCGCTGATGGTGTTTTCGCCCAACTGGATCACCAGGAAGACGGTGATCGTCATGGCGATTGCTGCGGCGACTCCCAGCCACACCCATTTCAGGGCGTCACGGCGGTCGGACTTGACCAGGAATGCCACCAGGATCGATACGACGATTGCGGTTTCCAGGCCTTCGCGCAGGCCGATCAAACCGCTGCCGAACAGCTGTGATGTGACGTTTGATGCGGCCAGGATGGTCGTCGCAGCGTCTGCGCTGGCAATCATGTGTAGCGTCCTCGCTAGACCGGGTAAAGAAACATAGCCTTGCCTTGCCATAGCAAGGCGTGCCTCACCTTAGCAGGGGCTGAGGAGCACCTGGATATGTTCGAGCCGGGGGACCGTCAGGCGCATGGCACATCGGACGCATGGGACGATGGGTGCCGAGTAGAGCAGGGGTTGAGGGAGTCCAGTGTCGCCAGTTCGATGGCTGCGGGCTGTCGCAGTGGTTGTGGCGGCAGCGCTGCTGATGGCTTCCAGCTGCTCGTGGCAGCTCGGCATCCCGATTCCCGACGGAGTGCCGCCGCCTGCGGGTGATCGGGTGCCCGCGGTCGACACCTACGCCAAGGGCCGTCCCGCCGACCAGCTGCACGAGTGGGCTGCCGAGCGCGCACCCAAACTGGGCATGCCGATCAACGCGCTGGAGGCCTACGCCTACGCAGCGCGCGTCGCCGAGGTCGAGAACCCGAACTGCCGATTGGCCTGGACCACCCTGGCCGGGATCGGGATGGTGGAGAGCCACCACGGCACCTACCGGGGCGCGATGATTGCGCCGAACGGTGATGTGACCCCACCGATCCGGGGCGTGCAGCTCGACGGCACATCGGGCAATCTGCACATCGCCGACACCGACCACGGCCTGCTCGACGGGGACGCCACGCTGGACCGGGCAATGGGGCCGATGCAGTTCATCCCCGAGACCTGGCGCCTGTTCGGAGTGGACGGCAACAATGACGGCAAGGTCAGCCCGGACAACTTCGACGACGCGGCGTTGTCGGCGGCCGGCTATCTGTGCTGGAACGGCAAGAATCTGTCGACGCCCCGCGGCTGGATGAAGGCTCTGAGGGCGTACAACAACTCTGACCAGTACGCCCGTACGGTGCGCGATTGGGCGACGGCGTACGCCGGCGGCCACCCCCTCTGACACGCCGCGCCGCCGGTCAGGCTCTAGGCTTACCCAGCAGAACCAAGGACGACGCCAATAAGGAGCAAGCCAGTGCCCATCATCGAGCAGGTTGGAGCCCGCGAGATTCTCGATTCGCGCGGCAACCCGACGGTCGAGGTCGAAGTCGCCCTGACCGACGGCACGTTCGCCAGGGCCGCGGTGCCTTCCGGAGCGTCGACCGGTGAGCATGAGGCCGTCGAGTTGCGCGACGGCGCAGCCCGCTACGGCGGCAAGGGTGTCGAGAAGGCGGTCGAGGCCGTGCTCGACGAGGTTGCTCCCGCCGTGATCGGGCTCGGCGCCGACGATCAGCGCCTGGTCGATCAGGCCCTGCTGGACCTCGATGGCACCCCGGACAAGTCGCGCCTTGGCGCCAACGCCATTCTCGGTGTCTCCCTGGCTGTTTCGAAGGCTGCGGCGGAGTCTGCCGGATTGCCGCTCTTCCGCTACATCGGTGGCCCCAACGCCCACATCCTTCCGGTGCCGATGATGAACATCCTCAATGGTGGCGCGCACGCCGACACCGGCGTGGACGTCCAGGAGTTCATGGTGGCCCCGATCGGCGCACCGTCGTTCAAGGAGGCGCTGCGCTGGGGCGCCGAGGTCTACCACGCGCTGAAGTCGGTGCTCAAGAAGCAGGGCCTGGCCACCGGTCTCGGTGACGAGGGCGGCTTCGCGCCGGACGTGGCCGGAACCAGGGCCGCGCTGGACCTGATTTCGTCGGCCATCGAGAGCACCGGGTTCTCCCTCGGCACCGATGTGGCTCTGGCCCTCGACGTGGCCGCCACCGAATTCTTCACCGACGGAACGGGTTACGCCTTCGAGAAGGAGACCCGCAGCGCCGAGCAGATGGCCGAGTTCTACGCCGGGCTGCTCGACAGCTACCCGCTGGTGTCCATCGAGGACCCGCTGTCCGAGGATGACTGGGACGGCTGGGTGGCGCTCACCTCGGCCATCGGTGACCGCGTCCAGCTCGTCGGCGACGATCTGTTCGTCACCAACCCGGAGCGTCTGGAAGAGGGCATCGAGAAGGGCGCAGCCAACGCGCTGCTGGTGAAGGTCAACCAGATCGGCACGCTCACCGAGACCCTCGACGCCGTGGCGCTGGCGCACAACAGCGGTTACCGCACCATGATGAGCCACCGCAGCGGCGAGACCGAGGACACCACCATCGCCGACCTGGCGGTCGCGGTCGGCAGCGGTCAGATCAAGACCGGCGCACCGGCGCGCAGCGAGCGTGTGGCCAAGTACAACCAGCTGCTGCGTATCGAGGAACTCCTCGGTGACGCCGCCCGCTACGCCGGTGATCTGGCCTTCCCGCGTTTCGCCGTGGAGGCCAAGTAATCCGACCCGATGCGGCGGTGATCTGAAGACGATGCCCGAAGCGAAACGACCCGATCCCAAGCGGCGGTCCCCGGCCAACCGGCCGGGGGGTCCGGGCAAGAACGGCGGGTCGAATCGTCCCCGCGCCGGCCAGGCGCGGCGGCGGGTGTCGGAGCCGCGCCCCTCGGCACCGCAACCGGTGGCCGAGGAGACCATCACCAAAGCCATTGCGGTACAGGCTGAACAGCAGGCCGAGCTGCAGTCCGAGCAGCGCTTCGGGTCTGCGGCGCGGCGCGCGGCGATCCTGGCCGCGGTGGTGTGCGTGCTGACCCTGACCATCGCGGGACCGGTGCGCACGTACTTTGCACAGCGGACGGAAATGAAGCAGCTCAAGGCAACCGAAGAGCAGCTGCGATCCCAGATCGCCGAGCTGGAACAGCAGAAGGTCAAGCTGGCCGACCCGGTGTTCATCGCGGCGCAGGCACGCGAGCGGCTCGGCTTTGTCATGCCCGGCGATACGCCGTACCAGGTGCAGTTGCCGCCCACCGCCGCGGTGCCGAACGAGCCGGGGCCCATCGCACCGGGCTCCACCACGCCCGCAGGCCAGCCTTGGTACACCTCGCTGTGGCACACGATCGCCGATCAGCCGCATGGGGTTTCGCCGACCATCGCGCCCGCTCCACCTGGCCCCGGTGAACCGGCACCTGGTGGTCCGCCCGCCCCGCCACCGGCGGTGCCTGGTGGTTGAGCCCGCCGACCTCGAGGCCGTCGCCCAGCAACTGGGCCGCGAGCCGCGAGGTGTTCTCGAGATCGCCTACCGCTGCCCCAACGGTGAGCCTGCCGTCGTCAAGACCGCCCCCAAATTGCCTGACGGCACACCGTTTCCGACGCTGTACTACCTGACGCACCCGGCCCTGACCGCGGCGGCCAGCCGGCTGGAATCGTCGGGCATGATGCGGGAGATGACCGAACGCCTGCAGCAGGACCCGGAATTGGCGGCTGCCTACCGGCGCGCCCACGAGTCGTATCTGTCCGAACGCGACGCCATCGAGTCGCTGGGCACCACGTTCACCGGCGGCGGCATGCCCGACCGCGTCAAGTGCCTGCATGTGCTGATGGCGCATTCGTTGGCGAAGGGTCCGGGTGTCAACCCGCTCGGTGACGAGGCGTTGGCGGTCTTGGCTGTCGAGCCGGCGATGGCCGGGATTCTGGAGCGCGATACATGGGTGTGAACCGCGTCGGCGCAATCGACTGTGGCACCAACTCGATCCGGCTGCTCATCGCCGATGTGGTGGAGGGATCTCTGCGCGACGTGCACCGCGAGATGCGCATCGTCCGGCTCGGTCAGGGTGTGGATGCGACCGGTCAGTTCGCACCGGAAGCGTTGGCGCGCACCGAATCCGCGCTCGCGGATTATGCCGCACTGATGTCCGAGCTGAACGTTTCGGCGGTCCGGATGGTGGCCACGTCGGCCGCGCGGGACGCCGGTAACCGCGATGAGTTCTTCGCCATGACGTCGCGCATCCTCGGTACCGTGGTGGCTGGCGCCGCCGCCGAGGTGATCACCGGTACCGAAGAAGCCGAACTGTCGTTCCAGGGCGCCGTGGGCGAACTCGACGCTGCCGGTGCGCCTTTCCTCGTCGTCGACCTCGGCGGCGGGTCCACGGAACTGGTGCTCGGCACCGACGGGGTCAAGGCCAGCTACTCGGCCGACATCGGATGTGTCCGGTTGACCGAACGCTGTCTGCACACCGATCCGCCCACACCAGCAGAGATCGACGCGGCCCGCGCGGTGGTCCGGGACGGTTTAGCGCAAGCGTTGCAAGCGGTTCCGGTCGACGGCGCCAGGACGTGGGTGGGCGTGGCAGGGACGATGACCACGTTGTCGGCGCTGGCGCAGGGGATGACCGAGTACGACGCCGAGGCTATTCACTTGTCCCGCATCGGTTTCGATGGCTTGCGGCAGGTATGCGACGACCTGATCGCCATGACGTCGGCGCAGCGGCTGGCGCTCGGCCCGATGCATCAGGGCCGTGCCGATGTCATCGGCGGCGGAGCGATCATCGTCGAGGAACTCGCGGCCGTACTCGGCGAGCGCGCCGGGATCGATGAACTCGTGGTCAGCGAGCACGACATCCTCGACGGCATCGCGTTGTCCATCGCAGCGCGCTGACAGCGCCCCAGACAGCGAACGGCCGGATGCGGGTTTCCCGCATCCGGCCGTTGTCGTCGAGCTGATTGTCAGGACGTCGGCCCGTGGTTGCTGACCGGTGCGGCCGGAGCCGTCGTGGTCGGCTGGGTGGCCGCCGGCACCAGGTTGGGTTCGGCCGGAGCGGCCGGCGCAGCCGGAGCCGGGGCGGCCGGGTTCGCGGCGGGCACGGTCGGGGTGCCTGCTGGTGCCTGCTCGGCCGGCGGAACCGCGGTTGCGGCGTTGCCCGCACCCGTGGGTGCGGCGGCAGGAGCGGGAGCGGTGCCTGCCGGCGCCGGGGCTGCTGCCGGGACCGGCGTGCCGTTGCTGGCCGGAACAGCCCCCTCGGCCTGCGTCCCGGTGGTACCGGGGGCGGCGGCCGGTTGGGCCGCGGTGCCTGCCGGGGCCGGCGCGGTCTGGGTGGCTGCCGGAACCGGGGTGGCGCCTTCGGCAGCTGCGGGCAGATCGGTCGCGCGGCTTCCCGCACCGCCGGGTGCCGCGGCCGGGACGGCTGCAGGCGTCGCGGCGGGGGCGGGGGTGGCGGCGACGGGCGCGGCCGCCGATGCCTGAGCGGGGTGGTTCGCCAGCGGGACGGTGTTGCTGTTGCCGCCGGTCGCGGCGGGGGCTGCCGGGACGACGTTCCACACGGCGATGTCACGGCCGCCCGCGTTGTACACAACCGTGGTCGGGTCGGCCTCGGTGACGTCGAAGTACACCTTGCCGGAGGTCTTCTCGCCCTGGTTGATGGTGGCCGGGTTCACGCCTTGCGGGGTGGCCACCTGGAACAGCGCGCGGTAATTCTTGCCATCGGCTGCGCGGGCGTTGAAGTTGGACACGATCGGGGTGACCGAGCCCTGAAGGGCCTCGTTGGTTGCGGTGACCTCCCACAGGGTGCCGTGCACCTGGTAGGGGATCGTGTCGGTGCTCGGCTTGAGGCCGCTGACCGTCCAGCCCTGGACCACGTTGCCGTCTTCCAGCTTCGCCTGGCTGCCCAGCGCGGCGGTGGTGACGGCGCTGTCATCGGCGAAAGCGAGGGGTGTCGCGCCGATGATCCCCGCGGCGGCGATGGCTGCTGCAGCCATGGCAGCACTGATATTCGTGATCTTCAAGATGGTTCACTCCTGAGTGTTCCGACGAGCATCCAGGCCCCCGACAGTGGGGCTCACTACAGGGGAAAGCTAGCAGGTTAAGAGGTTGCTGTGGAACCGGAGTGGCATATTGCTTCTTCGGGCTCAGGCAGTCAAGCTGCGCCCCCGGTCAGCGCGGCCACAGATTATTGACGGTCGCGGCTACTGCCACCAGCGCAATGACCCCGAGGTATGCGATTACCAGGCGGGTGTCGCGCAATGCGCATTTGCTGTGTTGTAAACCGGCGCGGCGTGCGCGGATGTAGCCGATCAGGCCCAGTCCAGCGAACACGGCAACCATCACTGGACCCACCAACCAGGCCAGCAGGGCCACGGTTGCGTACACGCACAACCGCAGCGGATCGTACGGCTCGTTGGCCTGCTGGCTCATCGAATCTCGATGAGTGGTAGTTCTTGCCCGACCGACAGCGAGAGCCGTTGACGCCCCAGCGCGGGCCAGGCTTGCACGGCGCAAAAGGGTGCGCACTGGTCGGCCTGAGGCGAGCGGAGCGACGGGGATTCGGCCGAGCCGGCCCGGGTGCCGACGTGAACGCAGCACTGCACGAGGCGTTCCTCGATCATCGTCGACATGTCCATGAACGGTTTGACCGTGAGGCGCACGACGCGTTCCCCGAGGAGCTGACGGATCTTGCGGCGCCTGCCTGGCAGCGCGGACGACGCGAGCGTCAGCAGCGTCGACATCCCCAGATCGCAGTTCTCGCAGATGTTGCGCCAGACGTCGCCGATCTGGGGATGCGACAACGAGGACTGCTCGGAGAGCAAGCCCAACAGTGATTCCTGTACTGCCTGACGCAACTGTCGTGGGATCTCGGCGTCGGCGATGCGGTTTGCCACCAGCCCGAGCTTGTCTTTGAGACTATCGGTGCCGATCAAGGACACCAGCGACCGCCACTGGCCGGCGTCGTCTCGCACCAGATAGCCGACCGAGCAGCAGTGCGGGTGCGAGCAGGGCAGCGCGGTCAGATCGCGCCACGTCACGGCACCGTCGGTCTGTGGGCCAAGACGTTTGAGCACGCCGGTGTGGGTGAGCCGGTCGAGCGGATCGATGGTCCCCGAGCGGCCGGAGCCGAACTGCGGCTGGACCGTCAATCCGCCGACATAGGGTGTGTCCAAAGCCAATTGGACCATTGCGCCGATCTCGTCGTCGTTGACGCCGAGAGCCGCGGTCATCACCAGCGTGGTGAAGATCTCGCGCTCCGACAGGCGCTGCAGGGCTTGCTGTTTCGTCCGACGCAGATCGCCGCCACGGTGATGCCGATGGGCGGTCTCCGACAACCCGTCGTACTGCAGGTAGATCTCGACGCGTTCGCGGTGTTCGGTCAGCAGGTCGAGCAACCGGTCGTCGCTGGCGATGCGGACGCCGTTGCTGTTGACCAGGATTCGAGTGATCGGCCGGCTGACGAGTTCGCCGAGCAGCTCGGCCAGCGCCGGATGCAGGGTGGGCTCGCCGCCACTGAGCATGAGTACGTCCAGGCGACCGTTCTCGCGGGCCAGGCGTTGATCGACATTGGCCAGAACGTCGGCGACCGGCACCACGTGCCGCAGGTCCGGTGAACTGTCGGTGAAGCAGGTGGGGCAGCGCAGATTACACGTCTCGGCGATGTCCTCCAGCAGAATGCACGTGTGCTGGGTCTGCATCTCCGGCAACCCGCGCAGATACGCCGACGGCACCGGATCGAAATTGCCTGGCGTATCCGGAGTGTGAGCCTTGGTCGGGGCAGTCCACTCTTCGAGGTAGGACAGGATCTCGGGATCCTCGTCATACAGCGTGCGCACCAAACCGTGGCTGCGGCAGCCCCGTTCAAGCCAGATGCGGCCGTCACGCTCGATCAGCATCCCGCTCAGTCGCGCGACATCGGCCAGCGGCCGCTCAGGTGCTTCGTCGTGGCAGCGCGGGCAGAATGCCGTGACGTACCGGTGCAACCGGTCGCCCCGCAGGCCCATGCCCGCGGTCACTTGTACAGTTCGGGGTTGATGCCAGTGCAGAACCCGGCAGTGAACAGTGACATCAGGGCCCAGCCGACCATGAGGCCGATGCCCAGTCCTCGGGCGCTGGGGCTGCGGGACATCAGCAGGGCGGCGCCCCCGCCGAACGCGATGAGGGCCAACAACGCTGCGCCGAAACCCAACACCGTGTTGCCCTGGTGGGGCTCGACGCGGCTCCCCGCGGTCATGATGGCCATCAGCGCGATCACGAAGTTGATGCCCGCATAGATGAACGGTCCAAGGATCACCATCGCTATGGAGATTCGGGGTTCGGGCTTGGGCGGCCCGCCGTATGGGTAGCCCGCCGCCGGCGGGTATCCGGCAGGGGGCGGCGGATATCCGTACGGCTGCTGATGGTCGCCCCGCGGCGGAAGGTAGCCCGGCGGCTGGCGCAGGTCGCCCGGGAAATAGCCGGGCGACTGTGGCATCGGGCCGGGTGGTGGTTGCGGTGGATACGCCGGTGGGCCGGCCTGAGGGGCGATGTCGTCTTGATAGGCCGGTGGAATATCTTGCGCAGCAGGGTCATCCGCGGGCTCGTCAGGTGGCGGACCCGATGTGGGTGACGTCATGCCGGCACTTCCTGGTTGCTGGGTGAAAGGCGATAGTACCCGCGGCGGTAGCCACGCCACACCCGAACACCGATGATCATCAGCGAGGGCAGCAGGAACCATTGGGGCCGGGTCAGATCCAGCCACACGGTTTCGTTGGCCCGGACGAACTCGACGAAGAACCGGAACACGGCGTAGGCGGCGATGTAGATGACGAAAAGTTCACCGGGGTGGCTGATCCGGTGGCGCAGCCACAGCAGCACACCGAATGCGCAGAGTTGGAACGCGATTTCGTAGAGGAACGACGGGTGCATGGCCTGTCCGGCTAAGCAGCCCGGGCATTCGGGGGTGGTGGCGGGTGCGTGGATACCCCACGGCAATGTGGTGGGCCGTCCGGGCGCTTCGGTGAGAAAGCAGCCGATGCGGCCGATGGCCATGCCGAGCGCGACCGCAGGCGCGAACAGGTCCCCGGTTTTTCCGCGGTATCCGCCAAGGCGTTTGGCGATGTGCACACCGAGGTACGCGCCGAGCAGGCCACCGAGGATGCTGCGCGAGCCGAACTGCCAGGCCTGAGCCAGGCTGGGATTCGTGGAGAAGTCGAGATGATGGGCCCACCCGGACAGCCGCATGCCGATCGCGCCGCCGATGAGGGCACCGGACGCGGCGACGACGGCCTGCTCACCGAGCGCGCCACGCCGGCGCGCCTCGTAGACGAAAACCACTACAGCGGCCAGCACTCCGAGGGCCACGAACAGGCCGTGCACCGGAACCGGCACCGGCCCAAGATGCCACTCGGAAGTCATACGGGTGAACCTATCCTTTGGCCCGCGGGTCGACCGTGAAAGACCACAATGGCCTGCTGCCGGTGCTCCGGCAGCAGGCCATTGTCATGGAGTCAGCGGCGTGCGTTGCAGTTCGGCGGGTTGCCGCAGTGGTGGCCGCCGTCGCAGGCGTTGCAATGACAGGTGCAGGTGCCCTTGGTGTGAGTGGTGCGCATCGTTGTTCAACTCCTCAGGTGCCCGGGCGGTGCCGGTGTCAACCGGTAGCAAACGCCCAAGCTGGGACGGGAAATCAACATATGACTACCTCACAATAGTTCGGCTCACAGGGAAAATAAAGGATTCCCCTTGCCGAGCAGGCCCCCGCAAGCGGGCGGTACCCCCAATGAAAGCACCCGACACGCCGAGGAATTGGGGACTCCCATGTCTGCTCGGCGGATGAGCCGCCACGCCGGCAAACGCTCAGGCGCCCTCTCCGCGGAGCACCGGCGTCAGTGCGTCCAGCACCGCAGGATCTTCGATCGTCGAGGGCACCGGCTCCTCGCGCCCGTCGGCGATGGCGCGCATGGTCTTGCGCAGGATCTTGCCCGAGCGGGTCTTCGGCAGCGCCGCCACCACGTCGACCTTCTTGAAAAAGGCCACCGCGCCGATGTTGTCGCGCACCGCGGCGATGAGCTCCTCGGTCAGCCGGTCGGCGGACGCCCCGGATTTGAGCACCACGAACCCACGCGGAACCTGTCCCTTGATCTCGTCGGCCACGCCGATCACCGCGCATTCCGCCACCGCCGGATGCTGGGCCAGCACCGTCTCGATCGACCCGGTGGACAGCCGGTGCCCGGCCACGTTGATGACGTCGTCGGTGCGGCCCATCACGAACAGGTAGCCGTCTGAGTCGATGTAGCCGCCGTCGCCGGTCAGGTAGTAGCCGGTGAACGCCGACAGGTACGCCGAGACGTAACGATGGTCGTCGCCCCACAGGGTCGGCAGGGTGCCCGGCGGCAGCGGCAGTTTGACGCAGATCGCGCCCTCCTCACCGGGCTCGGCCACTGCGCCGTCCGAATGCAAGATCTGTACGTCGTAGCCCGGCATCGGCACTGTCGCCGAACCGGGCTTGACCGGCAGGGGTTCGACGCCCATCGGGTTGGCGGCGATCGCCCAGCCGGTCTCGGTCTGCCACCAGTGGTCGATGACGGGGATGCCCAGTTTGTCGGCGGCCCAGTGATAGGTGTCGGGGTCCAACCGCTCGCCGGCCTGGAACAGGTACTTGAGGCCCGACAGGTCGTAGTCGCCGATCAGTGCGCCGTCGGGGTCTTCCTTCTTGATGGCGCGGATGGCCGTGGGCGCGGTGAACAGCGCCTTGACCTTGTGTTCGGCGGCGACCCGCCAGAACGCCCCGGCGTCAGGCGTACCGATCGGCTTGCCCTCGTAGAGCACGGTTGTCGCACCGAGCAACAGCGGCGCGTAGACGATGTAGGAGTGGCCGACCACCCATCCGACATCGGACGCGGCCCAGTACACGTCGCCGGGAGCGGTGTCGTAGATGTGGCGCATGCTCCACAGCAGGGCCACCGCGTGCCCACCGTTGTCGCGGACGATGCCCTTCGGCTTGCCAGTGGTGCCCGACGTGTAGAGCACGTAGAGCGGGTCGGTGGCGGCGACGGGCACCGGGTCGACCGGAGTCGCCGAAGCCGTCAGCTCCCGCCAGTCGTGGTCGCGCCCGGCGACCAGGTCGCACCGGCGTTGTTCGCGCTGCAGGATCACGCAGGCCCGTGGTTTGTGCTCGGCGATGTGCAGTGCGGCGTCGAGCATCGGCTTGTACTCGACGACGCGCGTCGGCTCGATGCCGCACGACGCGCTCACCACGACCACCGGCTTGGCGTCATCGATGCGGGTGGCTAGTTCGCTGGCGGCAAACCCGCCGAACACTACCGAGTGCACTGCACCCAGGCGCGCGCAGGCCAGCATCGCGATGACGGCCTCGGGGATCATCGGCATGTACACGACCACCAGATCGCCCTTGCCGACGCCCAATTGGCTTAGCGCACCGGCGAATTGGGCGGTCGCGTCGCGCAGCTCGCGGTAGGTGTAGGTGCGTTTGGTACCCGTGACGGGGGAGTCGTAGATTAGCGCGGCCTGGTCCCCGCGTTCGGCGATGTGGCGATCGAGCGCGTTGGCGCAGGTGTTCAGCTCACCGTCGGGGAACCAGCGGTAGAACGGCGGGTTGTCGTCATCGAGGATTCGTTGTGGTTCGCGTGTCCAGGTGACCGCCTTGGCCGCGTCGGCCCAGAAGGTGGCCGGGTCGTTGATGCTGACGTCGAAGAGGTCGCGATAACCGGACATAGCCCGACACCGTAGCCGGTGGTCACCCCTCCCCGCGAGCAGTCGCAGAATCGCACCATTTGGCGCGAAATTGGGCGATTCTGTGTCTGCTCGGCGGCTCGTCCGGGGCTAATCCGCGCCTGGGTGACGTTTGACCGCGCTGTCGTCGGGTAGCCCAGCGCCCATGGTTGAGTCGTCTCCGGCAGCGGTTGACAGCCCGCTGATCGTCAAGCGCCACACCACGGCGTCACGCAGGCAGGTGTGGGATGTCGTCGCCGATGGGTGGACGTACTCGCAGTGGGTCGTCGGCAACACGCGGATGCGCGCCGTCGCACCCAACTGGCCCGCACCGGGCAGCAAGATTCACCACACGATCGGTGTCTGGCCCCTGGTGGTCAACGACGAGACCGTGGTCGAGTCGTGCACGCCTCTCGAGGAGCTGGTGTTGCTGGCCAGGGTGCGGCCGTTCGGCGGTGCGCGGATCACCCTGCGGCTGGCTGACATCCATGACGGCACGCGGATCGAGATGGCCGAGGTGCCGGTGGGCGGGCCACTCAACTGGGTGCCACGTCGGCTGTCCCTACTGCTGGTGTACCCGCGCAATCGGGAGTGCGTCGAGCGGTTGGCGGCACTGGCCGAACGCCGGGAAGCGCCGTAATGAGCCCGCTCAGCGCGGATGCCGTGGTGATCGGTGCGGGCCACCACGGCCTTGTCGCCGCAGCCATGCTCGCCGACGCGGGCTGGGATGTGCTGGTGCTCGAGGTGCAATCCGAGCCCGGTGGCGCGGTCAAGAGTGCCGAGCTCTTTCCCGGCTACGTCAGCGATCTCTACAGCGCGTTCTATCCGCTGTCGGTGGCGTCGCCGGCGTTGCGCGCACTGCACTTGGAAGACCACGGCCTGCGGTGGAGCCGCGCGCCTGCGGTGGTGGGACATCCGCATTCGGCAGCGGACGAGGACGCCCCGGTCATTTATCGCGACATCGACCGCACTGCAGCGGAATTGGATCGCCGTCACCGCGGTGACGGGCATAACTGGTGTGCCCTGTTCGAGCAGTGGGAGCAGGTCCGCGAGCCGCTGCTGCAGGCGTTGTTCGCGCCGTTTCCGCCGATCCGTGGGTTGCTTGGGATGTTGCGCCGGCTGGGTACCGCCGACGCGCTGCGGCTTGCGCACCTGTTGCTGTTGCCGGCAGGTGTCATGGCCGAGCGGTTGTTCGGCGGCGCCGCGGCACGACTGTTGTTGCTGGGCAACGCGATGCATGCCGACGTGCCGATCGACGCGCCCGGCAGCGGGGTCATGGGTTATCTGCTGATCATGATGGCGCAGGACGGTGGGTGGCCCGTGCCGGTCGGCGGTGCGGGACAGTTGACCGCGGCGCTCGTGCGGCGAGCCACGGCCGCGGGCGTCCAGATCGAGTGCGGGCGTGAGGTGGACGGCATCGCGGTACGCGGTGGCCGCGCGATCGGGGTGCGAACGACCGACGGAACCACGGTGCGGGTGCGACGTGCCGTCATCGCCGACACCTCGGCGCCCAGGCTCTACCGCGACCTGCTCCCCGCGGACGCGGTGCCCGCTTCGGTGCTCGACAGCATGCGTCATTTCGACTGGGATACACCGGTTTTGAAGGTCAATTACGCGCTCGACGCGCCGGTGCCGTGGCGGTCGAAGAACCTCAACGAGGTCGGCACCGTGCACCTCGGCGCCGACCATGACGGCCTCGTCCGCTGGATGGCCGATCTGCACACCGCCACACTTCCGCGGCAGCCGTTCATGCTCTTCGGGCAGATGACCACCGCCGACCCCAGCCGTTCCCCGGCGGGCACCGAAAGCGCCTGGGCGTACACACATCTGCCGCGTGGTGTCACCGACGACGCGTCGGCTGACCGGGTCGCCGAGTCGGTCGGCCGGGTGCTGGAGGAGCACGCACCCGGATTCACCGATCGCGTGATCGGAACCATGGTGCAGCGGCCCTCGGACCTGCAGAGCGGCGACGAGAACCTGCACGGCGGAGCGGTCAACGGTGGGACGTCACAGCTCTACCAACAGTTGATCTTCCGGCCCGCACCGGGATTCGGCCGGGCGCAGACACCGGTCGAGAACGTCTACCTGGGCAGCGCTGGCGCGACGCCAGGCGGCGGTGTGCACGGCGCGTGTGGGCGTAACGCGGCCAGGGCCGCGCTGGGCGGTGACGGTGTGTTGGGCTGGCCGCAGCGGCGGCTCAACAAGGCCGTCGTCTCGCTACTGACGGATTAGCCTTGAGGGGGCTCACTCCTGGAACCGGTAGCCCATTCCCGCCTCGGTCAACAGATGCACGGGGTGCGACGGATCGTCTTCGAGCTTGCGCCGCAACTGCGCGAGGTAGACCCGCAGATAGTGGGTTTCCTTGGCGTAGGCCGGGCCCCACACCTCTTTGAGCAGCTCCTCGCGGCCCACCAGCTTGCCGCGGTTGCGCACCAGCATTTCCAGCATCCCCCATTCGGTGGGGGTCAAGTGGACCTCGGCGTCGTTCTTGGTGACCTTCTTGGCGGCGAGGTCGACGGTGAACGACGATGTCTCGATCACCGGCTGGTCGGCGTCGGCGACGGCGGCCCGGCGTACCGCGGCCCGCAACCGTGCCAGAAACTCGTCCATGCCAAAGGGTTTGGTGACGTAGTCGTCGGCTCCCGCGTCGAGCGCTTCGACCTTGTCGGAGGAATCGGTGCGGGCCGAGAGCACGATCACCGGCGCGGACAGCCAGCCGCGCAGCCCGGCGAGCACCTCGATGCCGGACATGTCGGGCAACCCGAGGTCGAGCACGATGACGTCGGGGCGATGGTCGGCAGCACTGCGCAGTGCTTCCGCTCCGCTGGCCGCACAGGTGACCTCGTAGCCGCGCACCGAGAGGTTGATGCGCAGGGCCCGCAGGATCTGCGGCTCGTCGTCGATCACCAGCACCCTGGTCTTGGCTACGCCCATGCCCGGTCCGCCTCCGGCTCCTCACTCAAACTCATGCCCCGATCCGCCTCCGGTTTTTCCCTGACCCTCACGGCGCAGCCAAGTCGATCTCGACGGTCAGTCCGCCGCCGGGAGTGTCGGTGGCCGAGATGGTGCCGCCCATCGCCTCGACGAACCCGCGGGCCACCGACAGGCCGAGTCCGACGCCGGTGCTGTTGTCGTGGTCGCCGAGGCGTTGGAACGGCGCGAACAGGGCGGTGTCGGTTCCCCGTGGCACACCGGGGCCTTCGTCGATGACCGCGATCAGCACGCGGTCGGCAACGCGTCCTGCGGTCACCCGGATCGGGCCGTCAGGCGCGTAGCGCAGCGCGTTGTCGATCAAGTTGGCCAGCACCCGCTCCAGCAATCCGCCGTCGGCCATCGCCACCGAATCGTCCACTTCGACCTTCACCCGGTCCAGCCCTTGCCGCCCGAATCCTGTGGTGCCCCTGCTGATTCCGATCAGGGCGCGTTGCACGGCCTCCTCCAGATATACCGGACGCAACTCAGGCCGCACCACGCCGGCGGCCAGTCGCGACGAGTCCAGCAGGTTGCCCACCAACGCGGTCAATGCGTCGACGGACTCCTCGACCGTGGCCAGCAGTTCGGCGGTGTCGTCCTCGGAGAAATCGACGTCGTCGCTGCGCAGGCTGGACACGGCGGCTTTGGCGGCAGCCAACGGGGTGCGCAGATCATGACTGACGGCCGAGAGCAGGGAGCGACGCAGTTCGTCGGCCTGCGCGATGGCGTTGGCCTTGCCTGCGGCCTCGCTCAGTTCCCGCTGCCGCACCAGCCCCGCGGCTTGCATCGCGACGGCGCCGAGCACCCGGCGGTCGCGGGCAGGCAGCTGGCGCCCGGACATCAGCAGCCAGAACTCGTCGTCGCCGACTTCGATGGCGGTGTCGGCCGAATCCACGTGCACACACGGATCTTCGCCCACACACGCCACGATGCCCGTGCCTTCGCGCAGCAGGCTCACTGCGCGTTGGCTGTAGGTCTCCCTGACGCGTTCCAGCAACGTGTCCAGGTCCGCGCCGCGCAGCACCGATCCGGCGAACAGCGCCAGCAGCTCGGCTTCCCGCGAGGCCCACTTGGCCTCTCTGGCTCGTTTCGCGGCGCCGTCGACCAAGGCCGCGACCGCCACGGCGACCGCGAGCAGCACCACGACGGTGATGGCGCTGTTGGGATCGGCGATGGTAAAGGTGTGCCGCGGCGCCACCAGGAAGTAGTTCAGCAGCAGGCCCGAGAGCACCGCAGACACTGCCGCGGGTGCGACACCGCCGAGCAGCGCCACGACGAGGACGCCGACGAAGAACAGTGCGCTCTCACCGCCGACCCCGAGGTACGGGTCGAGCAGATACACCGTCACCGTGCAGATCGCCGACGGAACCACCACGGCGGCAAGCCACGACGCGAGATGCCGGTGCTCGGACTCCAGCCGCGCGCCGCGTCTGGCGTGCTCGTGGGTCACCATGTGCACGTCGATCTTGCCGGATTGTTGCACCACCGCCGCGCCGATGCCCTCGTCGAACAGTCGGGCCCAGCGGGATCGCCGCGACGTACCGAGCACCAGCTGGGTGGCGTTGCGTTCGCGGGCGAAATCCAGCAGGGCCGTGGGGACGTCGTCGCCGACGACGGTGTGCACCGTGGCACCGAGGCTGGCGGCCAGCTCCCGCACCTTGCCCATATGCGCGGCCGATACACCCGAGAGCCCGTCGCCGCGGACCACGTGAACCACCATCAGCTCAGCGCTGGATCTCGACGCGATCCGCGTTGCGCGGCGTACGAGGGTCTCTGATTCCGGGCCACCGGTCACGGCCACCACGACCCGCTCGCGGGCCTCCCAGGTATCGGTGATCTTGTTGTCGGCGCGGTACTTGGCCAACGCCGCGTCCACCTGGTCGGCCAGCCACAGCAGGGCCAATTCCCGCAGGGCCGTGAGGTTTCCGCGCCGGAAATAGTTCGACAGTGCCGCGTCGATACGTTCCGGTGCGTACACGTTGCCGTGAGAAAGCCTGCGCTGCAACGCCTCCGGGGTGATGTCGACCAGCTCGATCTGATCGGCGGCCCGCACCACCTCATCGGGCACCTTCTCCTGCTGCTCGATACCGGTGATCCCGCTGACGACGTCGTTGAGGCTTTCGAGGTGCTGCACGTTCACCGTCGAGACCACGGTGATGCCCGCGGCGAGCAGCTCCTCGACGTCCTGCCAGCGTTTCGCGTTCTTGCTGCCGGGCGTGTTGGTGTGGGCGAGCTCGTCGACCAGCACCACCTGCGGGTTGCGGGCCAACACCGCCGGCACATCGAGTTCCGGGAAGCGGCTGCCCCGGTACTCGACGTAGTGCGGCGGGATCATCTCGATTCCCTCGAGCAGCTCGGCTGTCTTGGCGCGACCGTGGGTTTCGACCACGGCGGCCACCACGTCGGTGCCGCGTTCGAGCCGTCGGTGCGCCTCACCGAGCATGGCGTAGGTTTTGCCCACGCCGGGAGCTGCGCCCAGATAGATGCGCAGTTCACCTCGCTTAGGGGCAGTGGCCGTCATCAACCCATCATCCACCCAGGTGGTCGAGAGCGATATTGAGCTCGAGCACGTTGACCCGAGGTTCACCGATGAAGCCCAGGGTTCGGCCGTCGGTGTGCTCGGCGACCAACTGGCGGACCACGTCGGGATTCAGGTTGCGGGCCTTGGCCACCCGGTTCACCTGCAGCTCCGCGTACGCGGGGGAGATGTTCGGATCCAGCCCACTGCCGCTGGCGGTCACCGCATCGGCGGGCACCGCGGCGGTCGCCGCACCGGGGATCGGGACGATCTGCCCGATGCTGTAATCGTCACCGGGCTTCGCACACCCCACGCGGACGCCCTCGTAGCTGGCCAGGAACGGAACGGCCGGGCACGGTTGGTTGACGCTGACCACCTGGGTGGGGTGCACGACGTTGCCGTGCGGATCGCGTGGGCCGATCACCGCCAGCACCGCGCCGACGCCGTCGCCGGTGCAGAACGGACGCGTGCCGGTGGTGCCGTCGAGCTTGGCCACATCGAGGCTGCGGGTGCACACCTGGGTCAGCAGGCTGGGCTTGTCCGGTGTGTCGATGACGCTTTCCGGCCCAAGGTTGCTCGCACCCGAGGCCATCGGGTCGTAGCCGTCGCCTGCCGCCGACGGGCGGGACTGGAAGTACCGGGCCAGCGGCTTGCCGTCGGAGTCGGTGAACGACTGTCCGATCAGGCTGCTGCCCACCGGTTTTCCGGCGACCTCGACGATCGAGCCGTCGGCTTTGTGGGAGAGACCCGGCACCTGCGCCACCAGCCAGATGAACAGCGGATAGCCGATGCCCAGGATGACGGTCAGGATGAGCAGCGCCCGTAGCGCGGCGAGATGCTGGCGGACCAGGTTTGAGATTTGCATGGTTTACGACATTCCAGGGAGAAGTTGGACAACGAGGTCGATGAGCTTGATCCCGATGAACGGGGCGACGATACCGCCGAGGCCATACAGATACAGGTTGCGGCTCAACAGTTTCGACGCACTGCTCGGGGTGTAACGGACACCCTTGAGCGCCAGGGGGATCAGCGCGATGATCACGATGGCGTTGAAGATCACCGCGGACAGGATGGCCGACTGGGGGCTGTGCAGCCGCATGATGTTCAGCAGGTCCAGGCCGGGGAACAGGGCGACGAACATGGCCGGGATGATCGCGAAGTACTTGGCGATATCGTTGGCGATCGAGAACGTGGTCAGTGCGCCGCGAGTGATCAGCAACTGCTTGCCGATCTCCACGATCTCGATGAGCTTGGTCGGGTCGGAGTCGAGATCGACCATGTTGCCGGCCTCTTTGGCCGCCGAGGTACCGGTGTTCATCGCCACGCCCACGTCGGCCTGGGCCAGTGCGGGGGCGTCGTTGGTACCGTCGCCGGTCATAGCGACGAGCCGGCCGCCGGCCTGCTCCTTCTTGATCAGCGCCAGCTTGTCCTCAGGGGTGGCCTCGGCGAGAAAGTCGTCGACACCTGCCTCATCGGCAATGGCCTTGGCGGTCAACGGATTGTCGCCGGTGATCATCACCGTGCGGATGCCCATCTTGCGCATCTCGTCGAACCGGTCGCGCATGCCCTGCTTGACGACGTCCTTGAGATGAATGACCCCGAGCACCTCCGCCTTGCCGCAGGCACCGGCCACCTGACCGACGACCAACGGGGTGCCACCGGCACCGGAGATGCCGTCGACGATCGCGCCCAACTCCTCTGGCACCGTGCCACCTTCGGAGCGCACCCACTCGGCGACCGCGCTGGCGGCACCCTTGCGCAGCTTGTGCCCGTCCAGGTCGACGCCGGACATCCGTGTGGTGGCGCTGAATTCGATCCAGTGTGCGTGTGTGAGTTCGCCAGGCGTGCGGGCGCGCAGGCCGTGATGCTGCTTGGCGAACACCACGATCGAGCGGCCCTCGGGGGTCTCGTCGGCCAGGCTGGAGAGCTGCGCGGCGTCGGCCAGCTGCTCGGCCGATACACCGGTCAGCGGCACGAACTCGGAGGCCTGCCGGTTGCCCAGGGTGATGGTGCCGGTCTTGTCGAGCAGCAGGGTGTTGACGTCTCCGGCGGCCTCGACGGCCCGGCCGGACATGGCCAGCACGTTGCGCTGCACCAGTCGGTCCATGCCTGCGATGCCGATGGCGGACAGCAGCGCGCCGATGGTCGTCGGGATCAGGCACACCAGCAGCGCCACCATCACGATGCCGCTGACGCCGTTTGCGGTGAGCGACAGGCTGTCCGGGACGCCCGGGTTGTTGGCCTTGGAGTAGATGGCCAGCGGCTGCAGGGTGGCGACGGCGAACACGAAGATGACCGTCAGGGCGGCCAGCAGGATGTTCAGCGCGATCTCGTTGGGCGTCTTCTGCCGGTTCGCACCTTCGACGAGCGCGATCATGCGGTCGATGAAGCTCTCCCCGGGCTTCTGGGTGATCTTCACGACGATGCGGTCCGACAGCACCGTGGTGCCACCGGTCACCGCGGAGCGGTCGCCACCGGATTCCCGGATGACCGGGGCGGATTCGCCGGTGATGGCCGATTCGTCCACCGAGGCAATGCCTTCCACCACGTCGCCGTCACCGGGGATGACCTGGCCGGCTTCGACCACCACGATGTCACCGAGCTTGAGCTGCGGTGCGGGTACCGACTCTTCGGCACCAGATTCGGTGAGCCTGCGAGCCATGGTGTCGGCCTTGGTCTTTCGCAGTGATTCGGCCTGTGCCTTGCCGCGACCTTCGGCGACCGCCTCGGCCAGGTTGGCGAACACCACGGTCAGCCACAGCCAGCCGACGATGAGCCAACCGAACCAGGTCGGGTCGACGATGGCCAGCACTGTGCTCCAGACAGCGCCGAGCTCGACGATGAACATCACCGGGTTGCGCCACAGCGTGCGGGGGTCGAGCTTGCGCAGCGCGTCGGGCACCGATCGCCACAGCATCGCCGGGTCGATCAAACCGGTCGGCACGGATTTGGATTTGGGTTGGTGGGAAACCGCGCGTTCGGCGGTGGGGGTAGACATCAGTGGATTCCTTCGGCGAGGGGTCCGAGTGCGAGCATGGGCAGGAAGGTGAGGGCGACCAGGATCACCGTGACGCCCACGACCATTCCGACGAACTGCGGACGGTGGGTCGGCAGGGTTCCGATCGACTCGGGTGTGGTGCCTTGGGCGGCAAGGGATCCTGCCAGTGCCAGCACGAGCACGATGGGCAGGAACCGGCCGAACACCATCGCCAGGCCCAGCGCGGTGTTGTACCACTCGGTGTTGACGCTGATGCCGGCGAACGCCGAGCCGTTGTTGTTGGCCGCGGAGGTGAAGGCGTAGAGCACCTCACTCAGGCCGTGCGGTCCGGTGTTGAGCATCCCGGCACGTTGGCCCGGCATCGCCATGGCCACCGCGGTGCCGGTCAGCACGATCAGCGGCGTGACCAGGAAATAGCTTGCCGCCAGCTTGATTTCGCGCGGCGTGATCTTCTTTCCCAGGTATTCCGGGGTCCGTCCGACCATCAGCCCGGCGACGAACACGGTGATGATCGCGAGGATCAGCATGCCGTAGAGGCCCGATCCGACACCGCCCGGCGCGACCTCGCCGAGCTGCATGTTGAACATCGTCATCATGCCGCCGAGGCTCGTGTAGGAGTCGTGGAACGAGTCGACTGCACCGGTGGAGGTCAGCGTGGTCGCCGAGGCGAAGACCGCTGAATCAGCCACGCCGAAGCGCTGTTCGACGCCTTCCATGGCACTTCCGACCGCGCTGGGCACGGTGCCGTGATGCTGCAGCTGGAACCACATCATGAAGCTGGTGCTCAGCAGGGCGATGACGCCCATCACCGCCGCGATCGCGTAGCCCTGCTTGCGGCTGTCGACCATCTGACCGAAGGTGCGCGGCAACGAGAACGGGATCAGCAGGATCAGGAAGATCTCGAACCAGTTGGTCCAGGTGGTCGGGTTCTCGAACGGATGTGCCGAGTTGGCGTTGTAGAAGCCGCCGCCGTTGGTGCCCAGCTCTTTGATGGCCTCCTGGCTGGCGACCGGTCCGCCGGGGATGGTCTGTTGCGCGCCGCTGAGCGTGGTGACCAGCTGGTCGTGCAACGCGAAGTTCTGGATGGCGCCGCCCGCGATGAGCACGATGGCACCGATGATCGAAATGGGCAGCAGGATACGGATACTGCCGCGGACCAGGTCGGCCCAGAAGTTGCCGAGGTCGCCGGTGTGGCGACGTGCGAACCCGCGGACCAGGGCCACTGCGACGGCCATGCCGACCGCGGCGGAGACGAAGTTCTGCACCGCCAGGCCGGCCATCTGCACCAGGTGGCCTTGGGTGGTTTCGCCCGAGTAGGCCTGCCAGTTGGTGTTGGTGACGAAGCTGACGGCGGTGTTCCAGGCCAGCGCGGGGGTCATCGGAGTGGCCGGATCATGAAGGTGCAGCGGCAGTTTGCCCTGAACCAGCTGGAAGATGAACAGGAACAGGATGCTGACGGCCGAGAACGCGAGCACGCTGCGGGCATAGGAGCCCCAGGTCTGCTCGGATCGGGGGTCGGCCCCGATCACGCGGTAGATCAACCGTTCGGCACGAGAATCCTTGTCGCCGGTGTAGACGCGGAACATGTAGTCACCCAACGGCACATGCACCAGCACGATCACCGCGACGAGCAATGCGAGGAACAGGATCCCCGCGGTGGTGGCAGTCACTAGAACCTCTCGGGGAAGAGCAGGGCGGCGAACACGAAGACGGCGATGAGCACCGCCAGGATCAGGCCGATGATGTTTTCGTAGCTCACAGTCGTTCGACCAACCTCTGCACCAGGCCGAGCACGGCGAAGATCGCCACCGTCAGCACGATGTAAATCAGGACAGACATGCTGTCTCCGTTCGAAGACACGTTCACAGGCCTCCGACTTTCGGGGCCTGCCCCAGGATCTGCCCGGTTTTCGGTCGGTTGGCGGGCCGTTGACGGTTTCTTTACGCCGGCGTCGCGCTCCTTTACGGTCTCCTTCCGCCCGCCTGCGTCAGGAGCGCCGTAGCCGTCAAAATGGCGCCAATTGGGCTGGTCGCTGCGTCCTGGGGGCATCTGATCAGGTCGTTTACACCCATGGGCCCGTTCGTCAGCGCGGCGTCAAAGTTTCGGTCTGAACCGTCAAGAGACCGCAAAATCACTGGTCACGTGGTATGCGGCGGAGCGATCGTGGAACCAGGCGCCCAATGACATCCAGTCGGGCGCGGTGGTGAAGAGGTTGCAGTGACACTTTCGACGGTCGTCATGTCCGTGTTCTCGTCCGCCCTGCCCGCGTCAGTGGCCAGGCGACATTCTGCAACGCTGCCCTCGACGGAACCCGAAGCGGTGCGCGGCTGCGCGAGCACTCAGCGCTCCTTGGGCACGGTCGAGCTGGCGCTTCCGGCGTCGGCACTCGCCGACAGCGCGGTCGCGCGGTGGGCCCGGGACTGCGGCGTGACGGTGGGTGTGCGCACCAGCCGGGAACTGGGGATCGCCCTCGCGGCCGATATCGCACCCATCCGGATGACGGTCCACGCCGGTGGGTTGAACGCCAACGAATTACTCTTCTGCACAGTCAATCTCGGCGTCGGAAGAATCGTCGTCGACTCCCTCTCTCAGATCGAGCAGCTTGCGTCGGCCAAGGGACGCACGCAGCGAGTGTTGGTCGCGGTGACTCGCCGTGGTACAGGCGTCGGATTCGGCTTCGACACCCATGAGGCCACGGATGCGTACAGCGCTGTATTGCGTTGCCCACGACTGGATCTGGTGGGCTTGTACAGCGAGATCGAACCCGACGAGCATCATTTCGTCAGCCATCCTGCCGCCATCGGCGACATGCTCGCTGAGATGACGCAGATTCGCCGCGATCACGGTGTGGTGCTGACCCGGATCGGGTTGGGCGGGCACGGTTTCACCTTCGGCGACGGTGTCGGTGATCTCGCCGACGTGGCGACCTCGGTCGACGAGACGCTCGACGACGCGTGCGCGACCCTGCGGTTCCCGCGGCCCGTCGTCACCGTGTTGGCCGAGCCGGCCAACCGCATGCCGCTGGCCAGTTAGTCGGCGGCGAGACGGCCGTGCAGGGCGCTGCGCGCGGAGGTGTTGATGCCCTGCACGGCCCTCGGCAGGTCAGGGGAGTCGAGGGGGAGCACCTTCGGGTCGACCAGGCGGTGGCGCTTGCCCCGGTGTGTCACCGTGGCTGTGTTTGCAGCTTCGACGAACGCCATCACCGGGGTGCGGTAGCTGGTGCCTGACTTGCGGCCCACATGCTCGATGACCGCCATGTAGGGCAGGTACGGTGCCCACATCCGCTGGATCGGGTTGGTCACGTACTTGTTGAACCGGGCGAGTGCGCGCATGGCTCGTGGGCCTAGTATCGATGAAATCTGTTCTGCGGCTGTGGCAATTACGTTGGCCGGCTTGTTCGCCATGCTTGCCCCACCCTCGTGCCCCGAGGGTTATTGAAACATGTGCGTCGGTGCGGGTCGGAGCTTCTTGGCATGGTGTTCACTTGCGCGGCGTCAAGAATTTTGGCTCTTGTGACGGATCTGTGGGTGGTTGGTGGCGCCTAAATGGCCGGACGCCGTTCTCGGTCTAGGTTTTTGGCTTGTCGAAGGTCAAAAACGCATAGAGCGGAGAACGGCGTGCGGAATGCCAGCTTATGGCGTGCGGTGTTGTGCGTCCAGGACACGGTAATCGAAGATGTCGCGTTCGATGAGGCCGCGCAGGTGGTGGTGGTCCATGTGCGGCCCCGTCGAGCAGTCCGGGGGCGGTGCGGAGCCTGCGGTGCGCGGGCCGGGCGGTATGACCGCGGTCAGGGCCGACGGCGCTGGCGCACCCTGGACCTGGGCACCGTCGAGGTGTTCCTGGAAACAGACGTTCGGCGGGTCAACTGTGCTACCCACGGGCCGACGGTGTGTCAGGTCCCGTGGGCCCGCCACGGCGCCGGGCACACTCGCGTATTCGATGCGCAGGTGGCCTGGTTGGCGACCCACTGTTCCAAACGAGCGATCACCGAGCTGATGCGGATCGCTTGGCGCACAGTGGGGTCGATCATCGCGCGGGTGTGGGCCGACACCGCCTCGGGCATCGATGCGTTCGCCGACCTGACCCGCATCGGGATCGACGAGATCTCCTACAAACGCCACCACAAGTACTTGACCGTCGTGGTCGACCATGACAGCGGACGGCTGGTGTGGGCCAGCCCCGGCCGCGATAAGGCGACCGTGAACGCCTTCTTCGATGCTCTGGAAGCCTCCGCTGCCGGTCGGTGCGCTCAGATCACCCGTGTCAGCGCTGATGGGGCCGAATGGATCGCCGACGTAGTCGCCGAGCGCTGCCCTGAGGCGATCCGCTGCGCAGATCCGTTTCACGTCGTCAGCTGGGCCAATGAAGCACTCGATGAGGTGCGTCGCCAGGCGTGGAACGCCGCCCGCCGAGCTGGCCACACACAGCGCCATGGATGGGTCGCTGGCCGGCGGGTCACCGTGGCGACCGGAGCGGCGAAAGCGTTGAAGCGCACCAGGTTTGCGCTGTGGAAGAACCCGGAGAACCTTAGCGAGCGGCAACGGGCGAAACTGGAATGGATCGCCAAAACCGACCCCCGGCTCTACCGTGCCTACCTGCTCAAGGAAGCCCTCCGTACGATCTTCAAACTGCTGGTGGAGCAGGCCGCCGAAGCACTCGACAAATGGGTTGCCTGGGCGCGGCGCTGTCGCCTCGAATCATTCGTCCTGCTGCAACAACGCATCACCCGCCACCGTAGGCAGATCCTCGCCTCCATCGAACACGGACTCTCCAACGGGCTCCTCGAATCAGCGAACACCAAAATCCGACTCCTGACCCGCATGGCCTTCGGCTTCGCCACCCCCGAACCCATCGCCCTCGCCATGCTCACCCTCGGAGGGCACCGACCAGCCCTACCCGGCCGCCACTGACCCACAGATGCGTCACAAGAGCCAGAATTTTGACGGCCTGCCACTGATGCTGTGGGTCATGCCTGACCTGCGTGATCGGGGCCAAGATGTGCCCGGGTACCGTGCTTACGATCTGTCACGGCCCCCATAGCCCAATTGGCAGAGGCAGCGGACTTAAAATCCGCACAGTGTCGGTTCGAGTCCGACTGGGGGCACGGTATTTCACCTGGCTAGATGCGTTTTCGGGCCGAGTGGATCGCTTCCCAGCCCGCTCACCCCGGCGAGCGGCGAGATCGCGGCGGCGGGCTCGGCTCGCTAGTAACTTTGAAGGGCCGCGCGCCAGTATGCCGTCCGGCTTCTGCGGGCTCCTCTACGCCGATAACCACGTGGACCCGATGGCCGCGCGACGCCCTGGACCAGGCGACCCCCGGGAAGAGCGACAACGTGATTCCGCTCTGGGCGGTGGCTCTGCCGGATCGGACTGGCTAGTACCACGACACGATGTGCGGACGTAGCGCCGGATCTAAGTCGGCGTCCTGCCGCGTTCGCGCTCGCGCCCATAAGGACGGGTCGACGTCGTCGACAGCGCCCGTTCGGACGACGACTGACAACCCTTCGTTACCCGGCGGTGCCGTGAGGCCATCTGTATTCACTGGATTCTCATCGTCGGAGCAAACGTCTATGACTAGGCGTCCTTTACTTGGTAAGTCGGCGTTGTCAAAGCTCACGGTCGACGTATTCAGGTGGCATTCTGTGATAATGAACTCAGATTTGTCAATACTCAGATGAGGGAAATGTAGCGGCGACCGTATAAAGTTCTGTCGTTGCAGGCCAAAAAATCCACCAGCTGAAACCCGCACGTCGTTAAAGTGCAACTCGGAGTCCATAATTTCTGGACTAGGATTCTTATTGTGGATTCCGCTGGTCAACATCACGCGGCCCCCGGCCTCTACCCGTAAGCCGCTGAAGTACATTGAAGAATTCGTCAACGACGCATTTCGCAAAACTATCTTTGAATTGCTCACGTGGCACCTACTTAGGGCGAGGCTAGACTGCTTAAGATCAGCCCTCCCTATTTCCAGCTTGCTTTTCTCTTTCATGACAATCTCCATGAACGAAAAATCGCCGCCCTCAAGATCAAGCCCCGAGATGTCTACGGTTGTATTCTCCATGTTGGACGCATAGAATTTAACTCCGCCGCTGATATCCGCTGAAAGCTGTATTTCAGTATTTCTGAAGTTAGAAATCTCAAACCCGCAGCTACCTACAATATCCGTAAAGAAGAAATCAATCTTCGAGTCTACGAAGTCGCATCCGCTGAAATCGCTTTCGCCGTAAAGAAGACTTTCCCCGAAGTCGAAATAGCAGCCATGGATATGAGCGCCCGCGAAGCTTGGCGAATCTAAGATAGCGCCGCTTAAATTGAAGCTGTGCCCGAACCACGGTGTACTCGCTTCCGGGTCTAGATGGTCAACTATTACACGGATAATCGTTGACCTAACTTGGTGTTCTTCAGTTGGCGCGGGATTAGAATCATCAGATAGCGCAAGTCGCCATTTTTTCTGTTCAGACGGCCGATGTGGGCGTTCGCGTATCTGATCGATGGGAGGATCATTGAGCGGTTTATGGGGCATCCTCAAATAGGCGCATAGCACGTCTATGCAGGTTTGCCGACCGCCTTCCCAATCATCGGCCAGACTAGCCATCGCGTAGACGCCCGCTAGCCGCATTGCGGATCGTTCTGAACCCAAAAGCTCGCTCGCCTTCGAGAACCGTTCGGAATACATCTTCTGGTCTTCACGTCGCGCCGCAGCATCCTCGCGCTGATGCTGCGCTTCTCCGAGTCGCTGCTTTCGATACGCGACAACCAACGCGACGATTCCGCCGACACCGGCGACCACGGTCAGAGAAATCCGTAGAAGGTCTAGCGATACATCGACAGGCAATTCGCTGGGCGGGGTTTGAGGGGTTGACGGCGGCTGTGCGCTCGGCGCGGGCGATTGATTCGGCGCGGTTTGCTTGCTGGTTTTCGGAACGACGGGAGGGCTGCCCAGCACGCGCCATCCGGCGTATGTCAAGCCACCAGCCAGCCCGAAGCCGAGTACCAGGCAAAACACAATCTGCCAGGCGAATCCGACTCGGATAGGTTTCTTCGGCTTGGTGCCGTTGATGGTAGGCGCGTCACGCTTCCAAAATCGCACGGCGTGGACGCTACTGGCACGCTGTGACACTTTGGCTGATTTGGCTGGCGAAACTCTGGTGGTGTTTGCAGCCTCACCCCAGCGCTGGAGTCAATGGGTAAGCAAAGTGGCTCGTCGCCGCTGTGCCCCGTAGCTAACTGCCCGTTGCTCGGTCTCGGAGGCGTTCGCTTCCACGACCTGCGCCGAACCTTCGCGACCATGAGCTTGAGTGCGGGGGAGCACTACATGGCCGTCTCAAAATGGATGGGGCACTGGACTTTCGTGCTCACTCTGTCCACTTACGCGGACTTCATCAACAAGACAACTAGGCCGCGCCAAAGGTTGGCCGGGGCGTGATCGAAGGCCGCAATGACGTACCGCTGGATCGGAAGCCGAAACTCATTCGTTCCCAACCTAGAGTAGTAACTCTTCGTCGGAATCTTGAACTTCTTCGGGATCTGCCCCGGATTCTTGAAAGGCGTCTGGCTTCTCGCCGCAGAGTTGAAGGGCTCGTGCCTGGAGCGTGGCTGATCGGGCTGTCAGGAAGCCGTCGTAGTTGTCGGCGAGGGCAGCTTCAAGAGCTTCCTCGGAAACAAGGTTTGACTCCAGGCGCGATACCAATGCCGCACGTCCGTCCCTATCGATGATCTCTTGTAAATAGGCGCTGGGTGCTTTATCGCGGATAGCGATGTTGCTGGAGGATGTCAGTAGCACAATGTTCGACACAAGGTGGGGGCTTCCCTTACCGGAGCCTTTCAGGTACGCCTGCGGGAAGAAGTGGTGGAACTCTTTGTCATTCGACCAGGCAAGAGACTTGTCGATATCAATCGCCTGGCCCGAAATCAAATCTTCCGGTCGCGCGGCGGCAAGCATCAGCGCCAGCATTTTCGCCGTGGCAGAATTGGCGCGAAACGTCTTTGTCCGCCAGAGTCGAGCGTTTGAAGTCACTGTGCCGATATCGAGGGCGGTCTTGCCGTCAGTGGCCCATGCGCGGATAGTGTCACTGTCGCCTGTCATCTGGCCGGTATTCCAGCCGCCGAAGTATCCGGAGAGAGTTGTACGCCAGAACCAGTGGCGAATGTCTGAGACTTGAACGGCTGAGGGGCTAGGGACGAGTCTGAAAATCTCGCACAGAACGGCGAACTGGTTCGCATATGGAAGTGCTTCGTACCGTGGTACGCCGACCTGGGTGGTTAGGAAGTCGCACGCCAGCTTGGAGGACGCCTCAGTGGTGCTGACCGCACTTACAAGAGTCTCCGAGTCTTTGCTGCGTAGATCGTCGATGCTCTCCACATTGAACGAACCACCAGCCGATGCGCTGAGAGCTCGAAGGTACACCTTTTCGTCTAGGCCAGCGAACCGCTTGGGTTCGATAGCCGCTCTAAGGTCTTCGACTGACTTGCCCAGATCGAAGGTGGTACTCCATGTTGCGGCGCGCATCAGATCAAAGATCGTCAGACGTGTCCCGGTCGAATTGATTCTTTCGAAGATCGGAGCAACGTCGTGGAGTGACATGTCGCCCAAAGTGACCAACGGTACGATGTAATCCGTAAACCTGTCGAAAAGCAGCTTCGCGGAGTCTTTCAGGTTCTGATCGGTAAGTGTCGCTAGCGCACTCCAATAGGCCGACGGATCTGGAAGTCGACGCATCGGGATCTGGTGGAGCGGTAGATCATCGAGTGTGTCGGTATGGAAGAACTCTTTCTTCTTCAGATCGAACGCGACGTTCCAAACACTGTTCTTGGTATCAGGTGTCCAATACAGGACACCGCACACCGTGGAAAGCCGTTGCTGTCCATCTAGTAGGTAGTTCCAGGGATATGTCGGACTTCGATCGGCGATATCTAGGCCAGCTATTGAGCGCTTGCTGGTGAGGCTGCTTGTAGACTCCCACAGAAGGAGACTTCCGATTGGGTAGTTACGGTAGATGGAGTCGAGAAGCTCGATGATCTGGTGACGCTTCCAGACGAACGGGCGTTGAAACTCCGGTAGAACGATATCGCCGGACAGCACGCGCGACGCCAACTGGGTTATGCGCTCCGCCGAGGGCTTGGGGTCGCGAACCTTCCGCGATGAGCTCGGACCTTGCGAATTCGTCTCGACGACGTCACTGTCTGCCACCGGACGAGACTATCGGCAGTCGAGCTGTGGATTCGGTATTGGTTGGCCGTGGCGGCGGATATCCCAGTGTGGGCGGCCAGCAATGCCGCATTGCGGATGCCCGCGTCAGCACCGCGTAAGCGGAGATTCGGCAACGGACTGCGCAGCTTCTGGTGGATCGTCGACGCCGTTTCGATACCATCTGAAATGGGCTTGTGTGGCATCTGATGGATTGCGGCGAAGCATTGCAGAGCCTGCTGAGAGGCAGGGCGATCTTAAGCTCGGCACAGTGTCGGTTCGAGTCCGACTGGGGCAACTGGCACGGAGCACGAATCACCCCACCGCCAACTTCACCACCGGAACGCGCCCCGCATCAGTGACGTACACGTTGCCGTGGGCGTCGACGGCAACACCTTGGGGATCGGTAAGGCCGGTGAAGGGGAGTGGGGTAGCTGCTGTCGCGCCGTGGCGCAATTGAAGGACCCCGGCGTTACCGCGATCGGTCACATAGACGTTGTCTTCTGTGTCGACAGCCAGGCCTTGAGGATCGTTGAGGCCGCTGAACGGCAGCGTGGTCGGCGCCGTCGCGCCCGCCGCCAGGGTCAGCACTCGGTTGTTGCCCGTATCGGTCACATCGACGGTGCCTGTCGATTCGACGGCCACCCCTCGGGGATCGTTGAGACCGGTGAAGGGCAGCGTGGTTGGTGCTGTAGTGCCGACTGGCAGTAGCAGCACCCGATTGTTGCCTCGGTCGCTCACATAGACGTCTCCTGCGCGGTCGACGGCGACGCCACGGGGGTCGTTGAGGCCGCTGAACGGCAGGGGCGTAGCCGCTGTGGCGCCCGCAGCCAGTCGCAACACGCGGTCGTTGCTCGAGTCGGCGACATAGACGCTGCCGTCGACGGCGACTGCCACGTCCCTGGGATTTTTGAGGCCGCTGAAGGGCAGTACGGTGGGCGTCGACGCGCCCGCAGCCAACCTCAGCACCTCGTCCCGACCGATGTCGGTGACGTATGCGGTACCTACACCATCGACCGCGATACCGGTGACGAGCTGTACGTCGGTAAACGGTAGTGAACTCTGTGCCGAGTTACCTCCGGCGGCCGGTGCGGGCGCCGTGCCGCCGGTACCCGATGAGCGCCGGTTGACGACAAAGACTGCCGTGGTGATGACAGCCACGACGGCGACTGCGGCTACGAGTGCGCCGATGGTCTTGCGTGACAGGTGAATTCGCCGCGCAGGAGCCGAAGCTGGAGCCTCAGGATCGCTGACCGCGGCACGGGCCGCCTCGGCCAGATCCTGAACGGTCGTGTAGCGATCGTCGGGGTTCTTGGCCATTCCCTTGGCGATGACTGCGTCAAATGCGGCGGGTACGTCGGTGTTGGCGCTGGGTTGTGGTGGCGGAGTGTACAAATGGTGAGCGATCAAACCCTGTACGCCCAAGTCGCTGCTGAATGGTGGCTTGCCGGTGAGGCATTCGTAGAGGACACAAGCTAGCGCATACACGTCGACGCGAGGATGAGTTTTCGCCGCCGTGCTGACGGCCTCCGGCGCCAGATACGCTGCGGTTCCGATGGTTTCGCCGACCTTGGTCAGCGTCCGGTCTTCGGAAGCATGGGCGATCCCGAAGTCGATCAGATAGGCGAAGTCGTTGGCGCACACCAGAATGTTGGACGGTTTGACGTCGCGGTGCACCAGTCCGGCGTCGTGGGCGGCCTGCAGCGCGCCGGCCACCTGAGCGATGATCGCCACCGCACGCGTCGGCGTCAGGGCACCATCTTGTTTGATCAGCGTGCGCAGGTCCGTGCCTTCGACCAGCCGCATGTTCAGAAAGAGCCGACCGTCCACGTCACCGAAGTCGTGGATCGGGATCACGTGCGGCTCTGTCAGTTGTGCCACCGCCAGGCACTCCCGGCGGAACCGTTCACGCGGCTCCTCGTCATCGGCGGAATGTTCGGGCAAGACCTTCAGCGCGACAACTCGATTGGTCTGCGAATCGCGTGCCCGCCATACCTGACCCATGCCACCCGAGGCGATCAGTGACAGCAACTCGTAACGCCCGAACTTCCCGGCGGGGGCCGAGCCTTGCGTGGCGTCGCCGTCGTCGTCGCCGCCTACGACTGTGTCATCCATGCTGCCGCCAACCCTGCTCGTGCGTGGCCAACGCCTTCGTCAATTGAACCAGGCAGAGCGCCAGTTCGGCGGCGCTTGCGCCGACGAGAGCGTGGACAGCGAACCCGTCGCCCCTACGATCGGTTGGTATGACGACCAAGCCCGCTTTGCTGTTGGTATGCGCAGCACTGGCCACAGCTGCCCCGATCGTCGCGTCCACACCGGCATCAGCCGCCCCGTGCTCCGATGTCGCGGTGGTGTTCGCCCGCGGCACCAACGAGCCACCGGGGCTGGGTAGCGTGGGCGGCCCGTTCGTCGACGATCTGCGCACGCGGGTCGCGCCGCGTACCGTCGAGGGAACGGCTGTCGATTACCCGGCCAGCAATGACTTCAGCTCCAGCCCGACTGCCGGCGCCGACGCGGCACGGGCACTCATCGAGTCCACCGCCGCCAACTGCCCGAACACCAAGATCGTGCTCGGTGGCTACTCGCAGGGCGCCGCGGTCATCGAGTTGGCGAGTAACGAGATGTCTCCGCAGGCCGCCGATCACGTGGCGGCCAGTGCACTGTTCGGTACGCCGCGCACCAGCTTCTCGGGCATGCTCGCCGGGGGACCGCTGCCGACGCTGGCGCCGCAGTACGCCGCCAACTCCATCGACCAGTGCAATCAGGCCGACCCCATCTGCTGGGAGGGCGGCTGGGACATGGGCGCCCACGTGTCCTACGTGCAGTCCGGAAAGGTCGCGCAGTCAGCCGATTTCGTCGCTAGTCGGCTCTAGCCGCGTCACCGGGTGTCGGTGAATTTGGCATACTCCGGGTGCTTGTCGATGTATTCGGCCACCATCCAGCACGTCGGCACGATCCGTAAGCCGGCCGCACGTGTCGACCGCAAGGCCTCGCCGACGAGGATCGTCGCAAGACCCCGCCCTCGGTACTGAGGCAGAACCTCGGTGTGCGGGAAGATGCGGCGGCCGTCGACGTCGTGGAAGTCGGCGACGCCGACGGGGCTGCCGTCGACCTCGATGGTGAACCGGCCAGGATGTTCGAGGACGCGCGTCTCTGCGCCGGTTCTGTCGAGCATCCATCCACGATAGCCCGGGCAAATGCGCCTACTGCTACATCCGTCGGCACCTAAAGATCGATCCTCGGGCGATGGTGCCGCGCAGCTGCGGCGACGAACGTAGTAATCGTCAATGAGCCCGGGAAAGAAGGCGCGGACGATGGCCTACGCAACGTATGCAGTGCTGACAATGCTGCCGATGGCAATGGTCGTGGCGATGTCCCGACGGCGCCGCAGCCGTCCCGTGCAGCGGGCACATCTCACAACTCGACTGCCTTGTGCAGAGCTGCTGCGATCACAACACCGTCGAACACGGGCGCAAAAGCGCTGTGAGCAGTGGCAATTCCAGGCGTGGCTGGAGATCACCTCCAGACCCCTCTGATCGGGGTACGGCCCAGCTACCAGACGCGCACCCAGTCCACGAGCATGTCGGCCGGGTAGGTGCCTCCGCTGGGGTCTTCTCCGCCGGATCCCGCGACGGCGAGGTTCAGCACCACGAACATCGTGTAGCCGGGCTGATTGAACGGCCAGTCCGGCAACGAGCTCGCCGCGACCTCGAAGTACGGCTTCGCGCCGTCGGTGTAGTCCTGCCAGAACCGGGCGCCGTTGCCGTCCCACTGGGTGCGCCACGTGTGCCAGTTGTTGTCGACGGTGACGTTGTGGGTCTGCCATTCCCCGCCGTTGGACTTGGCGTGCACGGTGGTCCCCGAGGGCCATTTGCCGTTGCCGTACCACTCGATGATGTCGAGTTCACCCTGGCCCAGGCTGCCCAGCCAGAAGGCCGGCCAGGCGCCAGGAGTCAGGCAGTTGAACTTGATCCGCGCTTCCCAGGTGTGGCCGGCGCCGCCTTCCCACACGCTGGCCAGCTTGCCGCCGTAGTAGGTGTCGCCTTCCTTGGCAGCCCGGATGACCAGATTCGACTTGCCGTCGACGAAGACGTTCTTGCGGTCGTCGCGGTACTGGCCGATGCGGCCGGGCTGCTCCCAATAGGTGGGGTCCTGGATGACCTCGCGGGCCTTGGCGATGGTCCATTTCGACGTATCCGGCGACGAACCCGCGGCCCCGTCGAATTCGTCCACGAACACGTAGTTCGTCGCGGCTTGGGGCGCCTCGGGAGCAGGAATGGGCCTGGTCGGGAGGGCTTGGGCTTGCCGGACAGGCATAGCCGCTGCGACGACGCCGAGACCCGACAGCATCATCATTTTTCGACGGTCCAAGTTAGCCATATCGGATCACCTTAACCGGGACGCGTGCGCAAGCACGGATCGAACGGCCTCACCAGGGACTCAGCATGCGTTGAGATTGCGCCCAGGGTCGTGATTTCTCGCGGCTCGCAGCCGTGTCGGCAATCTCAACGCCTGAGCCGATGACTGCACGTGGATTCAGTGGCCGATCCGGGAAAGACCGCAGATCACGTGTAAAACCTGGATAAAAACTACATCGAAATTCAGGAAAACCACCGCAAGCGCCTTCTGACCTTGACACCATGCATTCGTGCCCGTCAGCCGCACAGAACGCCGAGAAAAGCTGTTGCGTGCCGCGCAGAGTGCGGTGATGAAGCACGGTGCCGACGTACAGCTCAAGCAGGTCGCCGCGGAGGCGAGCCTGACCCCCGGCGCGGTGCTCTACCACTTCCGTGACATTCAGACCCTGCTCGTCGAGGCGAACAGGGCCGGGATGGAGAGGTTCTACGATGCCCGACTGCGTGCCATCGAGGGCATTCCCGAACCGGAACGCAAGCTGGTCATGACCATCGAGTCGGGCCTGCCGGTCGACTCCGACGATCCGGCCGTCAAGCTCATGTGCGAGCTGGGCGGTGCCGCTGCACGCTATCCCGCGTACGCCGTCATGCTGACCGCGCTCTATGACCGGCAGGTGGCGATGTATCAGGTGATCCTGGAAACAGGTGCCGCGCAGGGGGTGTTCACGCTGACGTCGCCGTCGCTGACCATCGCGCGCAACATCGTCGCGCTCGAGGACGCCTACGGCTACCGCATGGTGGCGCGGCACCCGAGCCTGGACGTCGAGACCACCACCGAATTGATCTGTGACTACGCGCGGACAGCAACCGGCCACCCGCTTCCCAGACCCGTCCGAGTATGAAGGGCTGCCCATGACCAACGAACCGCTGACCATCATGTTCTGGCCTGAATCTGCTTATGGCCCAACAAATCAGTGCATCGGGTTGGCGGCGGTACTGCGCGAACGGGGGCACACGATCGTGTTCGCCGCCGAGAGTTCGTGGGCAGGCAAGCTCGCACCGTTCGGATTCATCGAGGAACTCGTGGATCTCGCAGCGCCGGCCGAAGGCGCCGCCGACGAGGACGCCGGCAAGTTCTGGGCAGACTTCATCGCCGAGACGGCTCCGGAATTCCGCAAGCCGACCATCGAACAGTTGCAGACCTTCATTCAGCCGACGTATCAGGCCCTCATCGACGGCGCCAAGTACAGCGAGCCACGCCTCCGCGAGATCATCGCCACCCATCAGCCGGATGTCATCGTCGAGGACAACGTCGTGCTCTTTCCGGCCTTGGCCACCGCGGGAGCGCCGTTCGTCCGGATCGTGTCGTGCAGCCCGCTGGAGATCACCGCTCCGCAAGTGCCGCCGCCCTTTTCAGGTCTGCCGAGCGCAGACTCCACCGAATGGGACACCTACCGTGCCGAATTCGACCGCACCCATCGAGCCATGTGGTCGGACTTCAACGCCTGGGTTCAGGCTCAGGGTGGCGCGGCACTCCCAGATCTCGAGTTCATGCCGCGCGCCAACGCCGCCAATCTGTACGTTTATCCGGCCGAAGCTGACTATCGGCAGGTCCGGCCCCTGGACGAAAGCTGGATCCGGATGGACTCCAGTGTCCGCGAAACCGACGACGAATACCTCGTCCCCGCCGAGGTCGCCGACCGGCCCGACGACAGTGCGCTGATCTACCTCTCGTTGGGTTCGCTCGGCGGCGCCGACGTCGAGCTGATGCAGCGCCTCGTCGACGTGCTCGCCAAGACCCGGCACCGCTACATCGTCAGCATGGGCCCGCAGGCGGATCGAATCACGCTAGCCGACAACATGGTCGGTGCTCAGATGCTGCCGCAGACCAAGGTCATCCCGCAGGTCGATCTGGTGATCTCGCACGGCGGCAACAACACCGTCACCGAGACACTGCATTTCGGCAAGCCCTTGATCGTGCTGCCGCTGTTCTGGGACCAGTACGAAAACGCCCAGCGCATCGATGAACTCGGCTTCGGCGTGCGGTTGAACACCTACGGGTTCACCGACACCGAGTTGACCGATGCGGTCGACCGGCTGCTCGCCGACACCGCCCTCCGCTCACGACTGGCCGACATGGGTGCCGCCATCCGAGCCCGCGACGGCTTGCGCACCGGTGCCGACGCGATCGAACGGGTCGGCCTGGAACACCGGGCGTGACGGAGCGCGACCATCTCGAGCTCGCAGCTGACCGGCGGTTGGTGATCGTCGAGAGACCGGGCGGTCTGGCGGCCGTGCCGACCGTGCGAGACCCGGACGGCAGTTGGCGCCGCGCCGCCCCGGGTGACGGCGTCGCCGAGGCCATGCTGGACGTACTGGCCGACGGATCCGCCGAATACGGCAATTTCACGGTGGTTTCGTGGACACAGTGCCGCGCGGCGGGGGAGCGGCCCATCACCGTCGACCAGACCAACGAGTCGGTGATCGTCGGTGGGGAGGCGATCGTGAAGTGGGCGACGCACCTCGATGACGGTCCTCACCCCGCACCCGGCCGGATCACCGCATTGCGAGCCGCGGGATTCGCGGGCATGCCCACCCCGTGGGGCCTGGTCACCTGGCGCTCCCCGCGCGGCGAGCAGACCCTCGTTGCGACCATCGACGAATACCTTCCCGGCGCGGTCGACGGCTGGACCTGGGCCGTGGACCTGGTGACCACGGCGGCACAGGATCCTGCCGCCCGGCCGCGCATGATTGCCGCGGCCGATGCGGTGGGAAGTCTGGTCGCCGATATGCACACCGCGCTGGCAGCCACCGCCTCGGTTGCCGACGCGGCACAGGCGAGAGCCTGGCGTGACGGGGCCTTCGAAACACTGGAAACTGCGGTGGCGCTGAGCACTTCGGTCAGCGGTGCCATCCTGCGCGAGCGCCGTGGCTACATCGAAGCGCTGCTCGACGGACTCGGAAGTCTCGCGGGGATACCCGTCTTCGAGGGGCACGGCGACTTACACGTGGGCCAGGTACTGCAGACCGAGGGGCGCTTCGTCATCACCGACTTCGACGGCAACCCGGTGTTGTCCGCAGAGGCTCGAATGCAACCCATCCCGACCGCCTTCGACGTCGCCGGCATGGTGCAGTCGCTGGCACATGTCGCGATCGTCGCGCGCAAGTACACCGATCTCGAGCCACATGCGCTCACGGACGTAAGCAATCTGGTCCGGCGAACATTCCTGGACGCCTACCAGCGAAGCGCACCACGCTATGATCCCGCACCGCTGCGGGCCCTGCGTCTCCAACAGGTTCTCCGTGAGATCATCTACGCCGCAAAGCATCTGCCGCGATGGATGTACGTGCCCGACGCGGCGCTGCCCGAGTTGCTCGATGAAGGGATCACCGCGTGAATGCTGATGCGTTCCTGACCGACCTCCAGCGCAAGCCCGAGGTCCTCGACCGCTTGGCCTCGACACTGGCCGTCAATCCATGGGCTGATGTGGTGCCCTCTGGCGTCGAGCGGGTGGTGTTCCTCGGGATGGGATCCTCGGCCTACGCGGCCGGCGTCGCCGCGGCCCGGATGCGGTCGCGCGGGCTGCTCGCGGTATCCGAACTGGCATCTTCGACGCTTCTGCCGCATTGGGGACCAGGCACACTTGTGGTCGCGATCTCGGCGACCGGCGGATCGGTGGAAACCCTTGATGCGCTTGACCGCATGGCCGCCTCGCAACCCGGGCTGAAGTTCGTGGCGCTGACCAACACGGCGGATGCACCGATCGCCACGCGATGCCATGCCGTCGTCGACCTCGCCGCCGACACCGAGGTGGGCGGCGTCGCCTGTCGCAGCTATCAGCACACCGTGGCGCTACTGCTGGCGCTCGAACTGCACATGATGCAAGCGGACACGAAACCGCTTGTGACGTCGGTGCGGAAGGCCGCCGCTGCGAGTGCTCACCTGCTCGACACCGAACCCGACTGGCGGCCCGAGCTTGCCGAATTGCTCCTCGGGCCTACCGGTACCCACCTCGCCGCGCCAGCACACCGTTTCTCGTCCGCACAACAGGGCGCGCTGATGCTCCGGGAAGGACCGCGGCTCGGTGCGGTCGGCTGCGAGACCGGGGACTGGAGCCACGTCGACGTCTACCTGACCAAGACGACCGACTACCGCTTGCTGGTCTTCGCCGGCTCCGCGTGGGAGTCCCAACTGGCCGGGTGGACTACGGTGCGGCACAGCACCGTTGTGGGCGTCGGCGGCGACGTGCCGGGATCGCGACGGACCGTGCGCTATCCGGATGATGAGGACGACGACGTCCGGCTGTTGACCGAAGTGCTGGTACCAGAACTCATCGCTGCCAAGGCCTGGCAGATTCAGAGTCGGTGAGCTTCCTGGCCACATGCGCAAATGGCCCTTCCACAGGTCCAGACCGCCCGGGACACGATCCCGAAATCCGTTGACAGCGCAGCCGACTGCCCAATCGGATGCCCGGCTGTACCTTCAAGTCTCTGCGAGCATTCGGTACCGTCGGCGCGTGGCACGCCTCCAAGCCACGACTACCCGTCGCAGTCTGAGGTGTCGGCACTTGGTGGTTTTGCTACTCGCGAACCACGGTCCGAGAAGCGGAGACTCGCATGAAAGACATGCTGATCGCGGCCCTGCCATTTGCCATGGGTCTGTTGGCGCTCTCGTGGGGAGTCGCACTCATTGTTCGGCGGTTGAGCGCCAAGCATTCCGGTATGAAGCTCATGGCGACGGTGACGGCCGAGACTACCCGCCAAGACGGTCGAGGTCTCCAGTCGTATCAGGCCAGAGTGCGGTTCCAGGCACCCGACGGAGCATGGATGGAGCAATCCGCACAGGCGGCGACGCGCACATCGCGGCTCGGCAAGGCCGTATGCGTCTGGTACACACCGGGCAAGCGCATCTGGGTCGATGATCCCACCTTCACGCGGAAGGTCGCGCTGTTCGTCGGTGGCGCTCTTTTCACCTTCCTGGTCGGCGCCTCGCTGATGCTCGGTCATTGAGTTGCCGGGTGATCGGCAGAGGATGATAGGGGGGCAGGGACATGGGGATTCAGTCGATATTCCGGCCATTCTGGCGCAAAGCACTGCATGCCTTCTTGTTTGGCGTGCCCGGGGTGGCCGTCGCGTTGACTCTGAACCGTCTCGCCATGGAAGACAGCAGTGTCGTTCACCTCGCGTTCTCATCGCTCTGGCTGGCGTGGCTGCCGTTCATCTTCACCGCCGCGCTCGTTATCGGACTGGTCAGCGCGTGGTCGAAGAGTCGTACCGCCACGCGGTATTGGCACGCGACACCGGGCCTGTCGGACGACGAACGCATCGCGGCAGCACAGGCCGTCAGTAATGGCTCGGTCCTGGCTGAACCATCAGTCCGTGCCGCCGGTCGAACCTTTGCCGGATGGTCTCTGGCCCGCAATCGTCGTGGCCCGTTGGTGCTCAGCGGGATCGGTGTGTTCTGGGTGCTGATCACGTTGGCATGCGCGGTGGTCGGTCACTTCTACATCTCCTACGCCGTTGTAGGTCTGGTGTTTTTGGTCCTCGCCTGTCGGGAGTGGCATAACCGTAAACGGCTCGAAGCCAATTGGGCTGCGCTGGCTCGAAACTCAGGAGGAATCGGTGTGTGCGACAACTAGGCGTGGTGGGCTGTCGATGGCGGTCAAGGTTGGTTTGATCGGTGCCTTGATGAGCGTGAGCGTCGTCGTCGGGTGCGCGAATCGTCCCAGCGATCCCGCTGCCGCATCGCCGACGACCGAGCGGAAAGCCGCGCCGGCGACCGCGGTGGTGTCGAATATGAACGTGGGGATATTTCCATCAAGGATGGCGATCGACTCTGACGCTCACAGGCTGTACGTCGGAGGCATGGGTGACCCCACCGTGATCGACACGGCCACGCGCAATAAAGTCGGCGCCGTCGCGCTCGGTGGCGGTAGCTACATCCTCGACGGGATTGCGGTCGACCCGTCGGGCCAAAAGCTCTACCTCGCAGGAGTTTCCGGTACGGATGGCAATGTGTTGGTGGCCGACCTGGCGTCAGGTCGGGTTGCTGGCACCATCGCAGTCGGCGGCAGCCCTGGCGGGCTGGTCCTCGGCCCGGACGGGAAGACCCTCTACGTCCAGTACAGCGGTGAGAATGCGCTGAAAACCATCGACCTCGCGACCGAGAAAGTCACGGGTGCAGTCGAACTCAGCGAGCCCGTCGAGGCGATGGCACTGAATCCGGTCAACCGCACCATCTATGCCGCCGGAAACGGCAGCTCCGATCTCCTGGCTATCGACGCCACGGCCAACAAGGTCACCGGCACGGTGCCGCTGCCTGACCAGGCCGACGATGTAGCCGTCGATCCGAAGTCCGGCACTGTGATCGCAGTGGGTTACAACGGTCATGTGATGAGCGTCGACCCGAGCACTCACGCTGTCCTCGACAGCACCCCGCTGGACGCGGTGCCCTCCGACAGGTCGTTGTCGATCGACCCAGGCGCCCACAGCATCTACGTCACGACCAAGGAGCAGAAGAGCCTATCGGTCGTCGACGCCGATACTCACACACTCACGACAACGGTCCATCTCGATGATGAGCCCGAACACGTCGTGGCCGATCCGGTCATGCATTCGGTGTTCGTGACCACGAAGTCCGGCGTGACAGTGCTTTCCGGAAAGTAAGAAGGTCGACCTACCGCGGGGCGGCTCAGTGGGACGCGCACGATGTCATCGGCACCTAGCGATGGAGGTGGCCGGATGCCAAGGCGACTCCCACCGCGACGAAAACCAGACCGGTTGCGGCGGCTACCCAGGTCCCCGAGGCGGAACTGGAGCTATCGAGCCAGACGGGTTTGCCGGGGGTGTACCACACGTCGACCGATTGCCCGAGCCGAGACTTGTTGTTTCCCCACCGGCTGGCCTGTTCCATGGCACTTCCGTCGGGCGCCTTGAACCGCACTGTGGCGAAATAAGAATGCCCGCCTTGGCGATTCACGGTCTTCCGTTCTGAGACCACCGTCGCCGGAAGCTTGATCCCGGTCCGATGCGCGCTCCTGCGACCTCGAAACCCGGCTATGCCCACGGCGACTGCGATCAGACCCAACGCGACGAATATCAAGCCCATGACCACTTGTTCATTCCTCTCTCGGCTGCCCTGCTTGGGAAACCTACGAGGATCACGTCGAATCTGCGTGAGTAGCCGCCTACTCGATTTCGTCAGGAGCCAGACGCGGCTACCAAGCCGGCAGACTCGGCGGTGGTGACCCACTCCATCCAACGGAGTTCGGCAGCCAACAGCACGGCAGTCGCCGCCACCGCGGCGCCCACCGAGGTGAAGCCGTGAACCCAAGCAGGGCCTGCCTGGGTAACAGCTAGAAGGATCAATCCGAAGGTTGCCAACAGCGCGACGGCAAGGCCCGCGCGCCTGCGGCTCTCCGGCACGGTATCGGCAGGAGCCACATCAAAGCCTTCGGTTGAACCGGTCATGACACCACAGTGCCGGGCCGAACTGAGGAAATTCGAAGCACCGGCTATGGAAATCCCATGTTCCTGTGTCCCCCGATCGGCGGATGCCCGATTCCACCCCATTGTGGCCTGAGCAGCGGACAGACCGCCGGCGGCGATCACGAGAAGGTTGTCCTGACATAGCAGCCACTCGTAGGAGCAAACATGAACCGTACCCCGCGCGCCCACTTCCTCCGCCGCACCGGCGCAGCCGCCGCCCTTGCGGCCGTGCCGGTGCTGGGGCTTGGACTCTCACCCGTCGCCAACGCTCAGACGGCGGCATTCGCCAGCTGCGATCCCGGCGGGAGTGACCCCATCTGGGATGGTGTGAAGCCACCGCTGCACACGCCGACCAACAAGATCCACAACTTCGACATCCAGTGGCCGAACCACGACTCCACGCGCGGCTGGGCCGTCCACCCGGGGAAGGATATGAAGACCACCACCGATCTGCTGGTGGTACCCACGGTCCGCGAGGCAGGCATCGAATGCGACAACCTGCTGCGCGCCGACGCCCCGCACTACTTCAAGCACGCCTACGACGAGGTCAGCTTGATGGGTGGCTCAGACTGGGCACTTGCAATCAACTCCCAGGACGGTCGCACGCGCAATCAGTTCCACATCCATCTGACGCGGTTGTACGGGCCGGCTCGCGACGACATCGACAGGGCGGCCAAGGCCGGCAAGCTCGCCAAAACTGAGCAGACGTGGTTGAACTCGACCATCGACGTCACGGGCCACGACATGCACGGCAACAACACCAAACACACTTATCGGGCATGGAACGCCGACGGCGTCGACTACAACTTCTTCGCCAAGTTGAACGACGACATCGTCAAGCCGTTGCAGAAACAGGGGAAGAGCGCTGCGGGGATGGCGCACGAGTCCCTGCTGATCACGCTCAATCGCCAGGGCAACGGGATCGTGGTCATGGAGAGCAACCGGAACACCGGCATTCACGGCGTCGACAACATGGAGCCGCTGCTGAACAAAGGCTAGGCAGTATCGCCGGATCGTCGAGGCGAGAGGCTTAGCTAAGAGAGTCTCTCGACTTCGACGAAGACGATCGGGTCGTGCTCCCCGCGGTTCTCGACCGTGTGCTCGGCGCCGGCAGGGCGCGAATAACTCTGGCCCGCCACGAGTTCCGCGACGATCTCGTCGCCGTCGGAGGTCACGACGTACATGGTGCCGGTGACCATGGGCACCACCACGTACTCGTACTCGTGCCGATGCATGGGGATCGCCCCGCCGGGTTCGATGGTCCACTTGGTCACCCGGAACAGGTCGTTCTCCAGCTGAATCTCGCCGTGGGATCCCGTCGCCATGAGCGCTCCTCGTTGGTCAAGTGATTCGACGCTACGCCTCACCCCGCCGGCGGCGGATCCAACATGACGACGTGGTCGCCCTGCCACTGGTAGCGGACGCTCGTCATGGCGGCGGGTGGGCAGGCGTTGCACGCGCCGGGCGTCTTGTAGTCGAGGACGACGGTGTCGTCGGTGGTCCGCGCGGTGTTCAGGGACGTGAAGCCGTAGGCCTTCGAGGTGGCCGTGCCGAGGTACTCGCCGTTGTGGAACATCAGGGCGGCCACCGGTGAACTGGCGGTGGCTCCTTCGACCGTCACGAGTGCCGTCGACAGTGCGACACAAGGATTGAAATTGCCCTCGGTCATGCGCGGGTCGGTGGACCATCGCCAATCGGTTCCCGGGTACGGCGCGAGATGTTGTGTTGCCATGGCGATTTGGTACGCGGCGAGGTTTTTCCCGCAGGTGACCGGGGGCTCGGCCGACGCAGGCGGGACCGTCAGCAGCCCGGTACCCAACATGGAACCTGCCAACAGAACGGGCAATCTCATCGGTGACCTCCCCGCGGGCCAGGCTAGCCGCCGGCCATGAGGCACGCCAGATAGAGCGCAACGGCGACCCGAGGTTCACGCACGTCCCGCCCGGTGAGTCGGGAGATCTTGTCGAGGCGGTAGATCACCGTATTGCGGTGGATGTTCAGCAGGTGAGCGGTCGTTACGAGATTGCATCCGCTTTCGCACCATGCGACCAATGTCGCACGCAGTACGGCGAAATCGTTCTCGCCGGCGATCGGCGCCAATTGTGAATGCGTGAACCGTTCGCGTGCCTGGTTGCTCACCGAATCCAGCACCTGGGCCACCCGCAGGTCGTCGATCTCGTGTATCGCTATCGCCGTGCCTGCGGGACCGAGGCGCAACGCCGTGACGGCGTCGGCGTAGGAGTCCGCGAGCGCGGCCACGTCGGTGCCTACTTCACCGATGCCGACGCGCACAGTGATGCCATGGCGCTCGCCCAACAGGTCGGCAGTGCGCCTGGCTCGGTCCCGTGGTGAATCGGCTCCGGAAAGATGATGCAGGACAACGTATCGTCCTGTGGCGAGCTCGGCGACCAGATCCATCCGGGCGCCGAAGATCTCTCCGATCGCCCGCACCGACGACGGATAGCTCACCGGACCGGGCTGCACCTCGAAGACGATCGCCACCCGCGGCCGGGTCAGGTCATAACCCAAATCGACGGCACTGGCCCGGATGATCTGCTCGTCTACCAGGCGCGGATCGAATTCCACGATGTCGCGCACCAACTGGTTGAGCCTGTTCGCCCGCAGCAGCCGGGTGCGCTGAAACTGTGACTCGCGCAGCAGGATTTCCGTCTGTCGTTGCACCAGGCGGCCCAGCTTGACCACCTGCGCGGGCGGTCCGGTGATACCGACTGTGCCGACGATCGCACCGTCGAGCACGATCGGCATGGTGATACCGGGTCGGACGCCTACCAAAGCTGAGGCCTGCTTGGCGTCATGGCTGGCGGCCGCACCGGTCTGTAGCACGGCCACCGACGCCTCGTGGACCGTGCCGATGCGCGACGGGTCACCGCTGCCGATCACCTGCGCGTTCGCGTCGGTGATCAGGACGTTGTGGCCGAGGATGCGGGTGGTCTCGTCGGCGATCTCGCCGGCCAGTTCGGAGGTGAGCACTACTGGTTCCATCTTGTGCATTCCATACAGTGATAGCCCCAATTATCGGTATAGAAAAGTACTGTACATACAGTGACCTGCGTCACGTCGGTTACTATCGTCGTGCCGCATGACGACATCCACTGCCTCGCTCGAACACACCAAGGCGTCGCGAACTCAGTGGCTCATCACCCTGTATGCAGGTGGTGGCGAGTTCTGTGACGGCTACATCCTGAGCATCATTGGCGTCGCACTGCCGCTGCTCACTGCCCATTTCGCACTGACCCCGGTCGCTGCGGGCCTACTCGGTGCCTCGTCGCTCGTGGGCATGTTCTTCGGCGGCCTGATCTTCGGCGCGGTGACCGACCGGTTCGGCCGACAGAAGGTCTATATCGCCGACCTGGCCTGCTTCGTCGTGCTGTCGGCGCTGCAGTTCTTCGCCGATGAACCCTGGCAACTCATCGTGCTGCGCACCCTGATGGGTGTCGCGGTGGGCGCCGACCTCGCGATCGCCGGAACCATCGCCTCTGAGTTCGCGCCGCAGAAGTCCCGCGGGCCGCTGCTGGTCGTACTGGTCACCATGTTCTCCGTCGGCGCCGCGATCGCTTACACCGTCGGGTATTTCATGCTCGACCTCGGTCCGGAGGCCTGGCGCTGGATGCTCGCCAGCAGCGCCATCCCGGCGGTGCTCATCCTCACGATGCGGCTCGGTACACCGGAATCGCCGCGGTGGCTGCTGAGCAAGGGACGCCATGAGGAGGCCGAAGCAGTTCTCAAGCAGATGCTCGGACCCGACGCGACGCTGGCCGATATCGAAGAGCCCCAAGGCAGTCCGACGGGCTACCTGACGATCTTCCGGCCTGAGTATCGCAAACGCACGCTGTTCGTTGCCCTGTTCTGGGCCTGCCAGCTACTGCCGATCTACGCGATCGCGACTTATGAGCCCGCCATTCTCAAGCAGTTCGGGCTGGCTGAAGGCAATACCGCCTACCTTGGCGCCGTCATCATTCAGATCTTCTATGTCGTCGGCTCGTTGTCGGGCGCACTGTGGATCAACAAGGGCAGGCGCAAGCTGCTGCTGTGGAGCTTTGCCGTCTCCGCACTGCCGCTGCTGGGTCTGGCCGTCGTCGCCCACCCACCGATGTGGTTGGTACTGGTGCTGTTCGCGGTGTTCGGCCTTGCGATGTACTCGGGTCAGTGCCTTGAGGCGATCTATCCGTCCGAGCTGTTCCCGACCGGGGTGCGGGCCACCGCCAACGGATTCGCTACCGGCGCAAGCCGGGTCGGTGCGGCCATCGGCGTGTACGGTGCGCCGCTGCTGCTCGCCCATTCGGTGCAGCTGACGATGTTGGTCGGAGCCGTCGTGGCCGGATTCGGGTGGTTCATCACCTTCCTGCTGGCACCGGAAACCAACGGCATGTTGCTCACCGAATCCAGTGCCGTCTCGGTACCGAGCACGCCGCGGACGGAGGCTGCACTGTGAAGATCGCTGTGATCGGAGCCGGTGTCGTCGGCGTCGCGACCGCTCATGCCCTCGCCGAACGCGGCCACGAGGTTCACGTCTACGACCGTCGCGGCGACGTCGCCTCGGACACCAGCGCCAGCACGGCCGGACTGGTCGCGCCCGGGCACTCGTACGCCTGGGCTTCTCCGAAAGCGCCTGCGATGCTGGTGAAATCGCTGCTCGGCGAGGCCACCTCGATCCGGATCCGGCCCAGGGCGGATGCAGACCTCTTCCGGTGGGGACTACGGTTCTTGCGGGAATGCGTGCCGTCGCGGTCACGCGCCAACACCGTGGCCAAGCTGCGGCTCGCCCGCTACAGCCAGCAGTTGATGGACGAGCTCGCGGTCCGCGAAGGCCTGCACTACTGGCAGACCCATGCGGGCGTGCTGTACCTCTACCATGCCGACGCCGATCTTCGTGCGGCAGAACAGCATTCCCGCCTGTTGCGGGAGCACGGCAGGTGCCAGCAGGTGCTGAGTTTCGATCAGGTGACCGCACTCGAACCGGCGCTCGGTCACAGCCTGACCCGGTTCGCCGGGGCCATCCACGACACCTCAGACGGCACCGGCGATCCGCACCTGTTCGCCGGTGGACTGGCCGAGGTGTGCCGCAGGCTGGGGGTGAGCTTCCACCTTGGCACCTCGGTCACCGAACTGGTCAGTGACGGCTCGTCGGTCACCCGAATCCTGGGTTCCGACGGTGAGATTCGCGCCGACGCAGTCGTATTGGCCGCCGGGGCGGCGAGCCCGCTGCTGACCAGGACCATGCGGCAGCGGATACCCGTCTACCCGGCAAAGGGATACACGTTGACCGCCACGATCAAGGACCCAGACCGGGCGCCGGCCATCGGCGGTATCGACGAGCGATCACTGGTGGCGTGGTCCCGGTTCGGTGGCGAGTTGCGGATGTCGGCGACGGCGGAGTTCGTCGGCTACGACCGCAGTAGCACCCCCGCGGACTACGCCGACATCATCGAGGCGGGGAACCAGCTGTTTCCCGGGGTCATCGATTGGGATACCGCGCGATACCGCACGGGATTACGGCCGATGACGCCCGACGGTCCGCCGTTGATCGGTTTGGGGCGTCACGACAACCTCTACTACAACACCGGCCACGGCCACGTCGGCTGGACGATGGCGTGCGGATCGGCGCGGATGCTCGCCGACTTGATCGATGAGCGACGCCCGGACATCGACCCGACGCCGTACTCACCGGTCCAACGGAACCGACACCACACGCGGGATTGACGCGCCGTCTCTGACCTACGATGCCCAGGTGGTAACGGGCGACTGGTTGACGCACATTCCGGCGGCCACCTACGGCCGACCGCGGATGTCCGGCACGACGGTTGCCCGCGGCGCGGTCACGCAGTTGCTGCGTGGCGATGGCTTGGTGGTGGTGAATGCGCCTGCCGGCTATGGGAAAACGACGGTCGTCGCGCTGTGGGAGGACGCCGACCCGCGTCCGTTCGCCTGGGCGCGCATCGAGCACCTGGACAACGATCCGGCACACCTGCTGTTGCACCTGGCCGCCGCGATCGATCAGGTCAGGCCCGTCGACCCGGCCGTCCTGCAGTATCTGCAGGGCGCGGGTCGTGCCGTCGACACCCAGCTCGTGCCCGCGCTTGTGCGTGCACTGGAGAATGCCGGGCCGATCGTGCTCGTGCTCGACGACGTCCACGAACTCACCGCCCCGACAGCTGTCGAGGCCCTGCGGGATGTCGTCGACCTGTCGCCCGCGACGGCCACGCTGGCACTGGTCGGCAGGCAGCTGCCGAGTGTCGACCTGGGACGCCGCAGGTTGCAAGGCGGCGTCGTCGAAATCGGTGTCCCAGACCTCATCCTGTCCGGTTCGGAAGGCGCCGCGATGTTCGCCGCCGTCGCGGATGGCGCCGACAGCGATATCGCGGCCCGCGTGCTCGACACATGTGAAGGCTGGGCGGCCGGTGTGGTCATGGCGGCCTTGGCGATGCGCGACGGTGCCTCCGCGGCCGCCGTCACCGGCCGGCACCGGGTGGTGGCCGATTATCTGGTGGAGGAGGTGCTCAATCAGCTCGATCCGCAAACCGCTGAATTCCTCACCGAATCGGCCGTGCCGGACCGGTTCTGCGCCGCAGAACTCGACACCGTGTTGCAGCGCCATGATTCCGCGGAGATGCTGGCGGCCGTGATCCGGTCGGGCAACCTGTTCCTGGTTTCCCTTGACGAGCAAGGAATCTGGTACCGCTACCACCAGTTGTTCGGCGAGCTGCTGCGGGCGCGACTGCGGGACCGAGACCCGGGCAGGTTCCGGTTGTTGGCGAGCAGAGCTGCCGAGTGGCTGGCTCGCACCGGTGACACCGACGGCGCGTTGCTGCAGGCGTTGGCAGCAGAAGACCGCGCCCGGGCTGCCGCGCTCGTCGGCGCTGATGCGGTGCGGCTGGGCTTCGACGGCCGTGCCGGTGTGCTGGCTCGCCGACTCGACCTGATCGATGAGCCGATGTTCGCCGAGTATCCAGACGCTGCCATCGCCCGGGCCTGGCTGGGCGTGACGACCGGAGACTCCGACTTGATCCAGCGGTCGCTGCTGCTGGCCAGCGCGGCCGACAAGGGCCAACCGCTCAGTGACGGCACCGTTTCGGTGGAGGTGGCGGCGGCGCTCATCGGTTCGGTCATCGGTGTCGGCGGTGTGCGTGAAGTGATCCGGCACGCCGAAACGGTGTGCAGCGCAGGCGATCATCTGGTCAACCCGTGGTGGGGTGCGGCCACCACCATGACCGGCACCGCTCTGGCCATGCTGGGGGAGTCCGACCGGGCACGCGTACAACTGGAAGCGGCGCTACCGGTGATCGAGGATCTTCCCGGCTTTCAGGCCGCGGCGCTCGCTCACCTGGCACTGCTGGACATCGATGAGGGGGACGATGTCGCGGCCTCGCGGCACAGCAGTGCCGCAAGGGCCATCGTCGACACCCGTGACCTCTCTGACATGGTTCCGATGGTGGTGGTCTACGCCGTCGACGCGTTGGTACGTGCCCGTCGCGGGGATGCGTCCGGAGCGCGAACGGCGGTGCGCGCCACCGAACGTCTGCTGCCCAGGCTCGGCGACCTGTCCGCCCGCACCGCGCTGCTTGCCCATGTTCTCATGGCCGCTACAGCTGTCGAGATCGACGACCCCGAACTGTGCGACGCTCATCTGGCTGCCGCACAGCGGGCACATCGACGTGAGCCCGACGCGGTCGGCATCGCACGTCGGCTCGATCAGGTGCGTGAGCGGTCGGCTGTGCGTGCCACCCGTGGAGTGCGGCCTTCGCTGACCGCTGCCGAGCTGCGGTTGCTGCCACACCTGGCAACGCACATGTCGCTACAGCAGATCGCCGACAAACTCGTCATCGGCCGGGAAACGGTCAAGAGTCAAGCCAAATCGATCTACCGAAAGCTCGGCGTATCGTCGCGCGCCGCCGCGGTGGCCGAGGCCACCGCCAGCGGCCTGCTCGACGGGCGCTGAACTTCAGCTCCGCCGGGCGAGAGCACGGGAGAACGGCAGCAGCATCACGAACTCGACGATCAATACCACGGTGATCATCACGACCACCTTCGGATCGCCGAAGTTCTGGCCTGCCACGACGAACGCCGCGGCGGCATTGCGCTGAGCCGTCCCGAGCGCCAGCACGTCGCGGGTTCCGGGAACTGCTACCAGCCAGCCGATTCCAGCGCAGACGGCTGTGTACACCACGGCGGCCAGCACAGCGAAAGTGCCGAACACCGAGACGACGCTTCGGAAATGGCCGGCCACCGTCAGCAGCACCACCAGGACCATGCTGGCATTGGACACAATGCCGACGGCGGGCCGGATGGGACCGGCGATGCCCGGGCCGCGGGCCCGCAGCGCGAGACCGATGGCCAGCGGGATGAGCATCAACACGACGAGTGACACCGCGATCCGTACGGGATTGACCGCCGTGCCCTGAACCAACAGCGGCAGGACCAACGGGACGTATCCCACGGTGACCACCATGAGGAGCACCATCAGTCCCACCGCCAGCGCGATGTCCGCCTTGGCGAACTCGGCGAGCTTGATGAGAAACGGTGCGCCCGCTGCCAACCCGGCCAGCAGCAGGCCGATCCCGAACGGCTCGTCGAGGCCGAGCGCCTTCCACAATCCGAGCGCCGCCAGCGGGGCCAGCACGAAGTTGGCGACGAGGCACAGCGCGACCAGTCGAACGTTCTTCAGCGGCGTGAGTATCTGGCCTACCGTCAGGCTCAGACCGACGGCCAGCGTGCTCGATACGACGAAGAAGACGACCGCGATATTCGAGCCGCGAAGGAGGAGATCGGTCATGCCAATCTCCGTCAGGCCATGGTTACGAGGTTGCGCCAGAAGGACTTCAGACTGTCACTCGCGCCGAAGAGCGTCGTGAAATGCGTGGAGTCGACCAGCACGATATCCCCGGCGCGGTCCCCGGTCGGGGGCATGTGGATCAGGGCGTTGAACTCGGTGTTGCCCGCCAGGGTGAACGGATGCGGCCGAGTCTGGTCGATCAACTGCCGGCCCAGTACTCGAAGTTCTGGGCCCTCGGGTGCGGTGAGCGCGTAGTGCGGCAGGTGCGGATGCAGTGCCAGAGTGGTGACGTCGCGCAGCAGGCCGGCAGAATCCAGGTCCCGGAACGTTGTAAGCGGCACAATCTGTTTGGTTCCCTCGATCGTGGCCGGGCGCAGTCCCCAGGTGTTGTGCACCGGGATGTTCAGTCCCGCCAGCAGCGACCTGGCGTAGCCACTGAATCGTTGGATGCGTGGCGTCAGCGGATCGCCGTGGTGCAGGAACTCCATCTGCTGCTGTTCCTTGTCATCGGCGAACCCGACGTCGTGATGCGGTGCCAACATCAAGCAGGTGCCCTCGCGGCGTAGCCACTGCTGGATCGCGGCGATCTCGTCATCCGTCGCGGCCTCGTCGCCCAGCAGGTGGTCGAGGCCGAAGATCATCAATGTGTCGGTGTCGTCCAAGATCCGCTCGTCGACAGGCAGCCGGTAACCGGCTTGATCGACCCGCTGGAATACCGCTACCGGATGCCCGGTCACAGCGCCGGCCACGTCTTGAAATCCCAATGAGGATCGGTGGAACAGCTCCAACGTTCCATCGACACCCTGCAGGAAATTCCGCGGGCTGTACTCGGGTCCTTCGTAGGCCGGCCACGTCGCCAGGCGAACCTCGGTCATGGTCGAGAACCGGTTGTACAGCAGGGCCGGGTCGCGTTGCGCTTCCCACGGGTAGCTCCACGACCAGTAGATGGACACCCGCCGCTTGCCGTTGCGCGGGCGAGCGATGTGGGCCTGGTTGTAGGTACGGGCGCGGGACATCATGATGCCTCCTGGGTTGTCAATGTCGTGAGGTAACGCAGTGCGCTGAGGCCGGGCAGGAAGAAGTACGCCCCGCCGCGCAGCGTGGTGAATGCGGGTAACCCTTTGTGTACCTTGCGGATCGGCCGCTTCGGGATGGTGAAGTCCAGCGTGCCGTCCTGCGTTCCGCAGATGGGGTCGTGTTCGTTGCCCAGCTCCTGGAATGCCGCGTCGTTGATCCAGACGTTCTGCGCGAACTCGAACTGGCGGACCAGGCTGGCGCAGATCAGAAACATCCCGACACCGCGCTCGACCCCGTCGTCGGCGACACCGTCGGGCAGCGCCGGTCCGTAGGTGCCGCTGCGCCGGATCAACCTGCGCCGGTTCGGGTTCGGTTCGGTATCGCGGGGGTTGAGCCTGCGGGCGTGGGAGCCGAGTGGGCAGGCGTAGCCGTGCGGATCCATCTCGCCGTAGTCGAAATCGTTGTTGCGCATCGGATCCGCGCCCAGTTCTGGATCGTCGTGCTGGGGCGCCAGCACCAAAGGTGCTCCGCTGCGCCAGCGGCCCATGAACTTTGCGGCCAGCAGCTCCTCACCTTCGGCATCGTCGGCATGTTCTTTCAGGTAGTCGCGGAACACCCCGACGTGCTCCTCCAGCCTGCGGTACGCCATATAGCTGCCGTTGCGCAAAAGCTCTTTGGGCGCAGGACTGTTCGCCACCAGCCCGTCCTCGTCCGGGTAACCCAGGATGAACTCGCCCGGCTGCAGTGCTCCACCCGCGCCGGGGATCAGCACCTCGCCGGAACCCTGCATCTGCGGTTGAGACACGGGATCGCGATACCCGAAGTGATCATGGTCGTACTCGTACGGTGCCGTGGCGGCCAGATCCAGATGCGACAGTGACCGCACACCGGGACAGCGCGCGAGCAGCGCATCGTGTTCGGCCACACAGCGCAAGCGTTCGTCCTCGTCGCGGGCGAACAGGATGACGATCGCGTGTAGGGCGTCGTCCGCGAGCCCACCTACCCAGTGTTCGGGTGCGGCCGCTCCGGTGTCACCGAGGATGTCCGCGCGCGCCGCCATGCCCTCCCGGAACTCGGCAGGGAAGGTCGCCAGTGACTCGTCGTCCAGACCCAGTGCGCGTAGTCCAGTCCAAGTGAAGGCCAGATTGACCCAACGCTTGAAGATGTTGACTGTCTTGCGGACATCGGTGGCCGATTGCACGAGCGGAACCATCTCGGCCAACCAGGCCCGCCCCGCTTCGGGCGTGTCGAAGCTCAGGAACTCGTACCGACCGGTCAGATGGGGCGTCCCGGTCAGCATGATGTGCTGAATGTCGTCGAACTCGAGGTCGGTCACTGCATCTGGTCCAGCATGTCCGAGAAGGCGGCCTTGAGGCGCAGGGCCTTCTTGATCTCATCGGACGTGACGTACGGATACTCGCCGTACTCGAGGAAGCTGGGTACCTGGTGGTCCCGGACGAACCGGATGAAGGCCTCCGGGTTGGTCTTCCAGTCCTCGGGGAAGCCCTCCAGATGGGTGAACGCCGTGGTGATGCCGGTCGAGCTGAACAGTTTGACGGCGTCCTCGGTGTACTTGTCGAAGTCGGTGTCGAAGATGCCTTGGTACTGGAAATGCAGTCCGGATCCCACGTCGAACAGTTGCCACCGCAGGTAGTGCAGCTTCAGTGGGGCAAGGACGTCGGGCTGCGCGGCGACGGCCGCCTCTAGCTGCTTGCCGTAGTCGCGGATCGCCTGCTCGTGGCCGTCGAGCACCTTCGCGATGATGTTGAAGCCGTAGCACGCCGGGGTCCGCGGATAGACGGGACCGTAGCGGCCGCGGGTGAGCTCGAAGTAGCCCTCCTTGGGAAGGGCTTGTGCTGCGGGTCGAGACCAGGCTTCATTTCCGTTGTGCCACATGGCAATGACACTATGCACCAACTAAGAGCCGGCCATCCCCCGATCCGGGGGAAATATCGGTCGGAGCCGCATGTTCATGCGGCCCCGACGGATATGTGCGTCAGACGCAGTCGACGCAGATCTGCTGGCTGCCCTGCTGCAACGCCAAGCGGTTGCGGTGCTGCACCAGGAAACAGCTCGAACAGGTGAACTCGTCGGCCTGCTTCGGGATCACCCGCACGGTGAGTTCTTCACCGGTGAGATCGGCGTCGGGCAGGTCGAAGGAGTCGACAACCTCATCCTCATCGATCACCGCGGTGTCGGTCGACGCCCGCCGCTGAGTGGCGAGCTCCTCAAGTGACTCCTCGGTGGACTCGTCAGCTTCCTTGACCCGAGGTGCGTCGTAATCAGTTGCCATTGGTGACCCTCCCTGTCGAGACCTGTGCACGCAGAACGCCGACTGACCGCATATTGTTCCCGCATTGTTTCCGGCGCGAAGCATAGACGACAAACTGCTGAAGATTGACGATGTCCTCAGCGTTTTGCCGCTGCTCAATTAGGTTCCGGTTGAGCCAAATGGTGGCGTAGGCAACAATTCCCGCCGAAGGTGACGGAGTGTCAACACTGCAGGTGGTCAAGCTCGGCGCCAACATCGGGGCGCGTATTGACGGAGTCGAAATAAGCGGCGATCTCGACGCGGCCACAGTGGCCGCCATCAACGATGCGCTGCTGGAACACAAGGTGATCTTCTTCCGCGGCCAGCACCATCTCGATGACGATCATCAGTTGGCCTTCGCGCGCCTGCTCGGTGTGCCGACGACGGCGCACCCCACCGTCACGTCGCGCGGCGAGCGGATCCTGCCGATCGACTCCCGATACGAGAAGGCCAACAGCTGGCATACCGACGTGACGTTCGTCGACCGGGTCCCGAAAGCGTCGCTGCTGCGCGCGGTTACCCTGCCCAGCTACGGCGGCACCACGACGTGGGCATCGACCGAGGCCGCGTATGACCGTCTGCCGGAACCGCTGCGCGCCCTGGTGGAGAACCTGTGGGCGGTGCACACCAACCAGTACGACTACGCGACCGACTTCGACGGCCGCCACGAACAGCTCGCCGACACCGAACGCGAATACCGCGAGGAGTTCCGGTCGGAGTACTACGAAACCGAGCATCCGGTGGTGCGGGTCCATCCGGAAACCGGACGGCGGGTGCTGCTGCTCGGGCACTTCATCAAGCAGTTCGTGGGGTTGAGCGTCGCCGAGTCGACAACGCTGTTCCAGCTCCTGCAGAACCGGGTGATCAAGCTGGAGAACACAATTCGGTGGAACTGGGAGCTCGGTGACCTGGCGATCTGGGACAACCGGGCAACCCAGCACTACGCGGTGGCCGATTACGACGACCAGTTCCGCCGGTTGAGCCGCGTCACGCTCGCCGGTGACATCCCGGTCGACGTTCACGGGCAGCGCAGCCGAGTCATCGCAGGCGATGCCTCGCATTACGCCGATGTCGTCGATCCGGTACGCCTGGCAGGCTGATCAGAGCCGGTCCATCTCCCGGGACATCATCGAGCTCTCCAGGTAGCTCATCCGCGACGGGTGGTCGTGGCGGACCGGTCGGCGTTCAGCGCGGGTCCGCCACCAGGTGGCCGCCGACGACATCGCGTGTGACACCGTGTCGCCGAGGCGTCTGCGTCGGGGCAGTGCCACGGCCGCCGCGGTGCTGAACAGTACCTGCTGCTCGGTGATCAGGGCCGGCGCCGCGGTGGTCGCTACCGGGGTATTCGACTGGGCGGCAACGTTTTTGTGTAGGGAAGTGGTTCGGACCTTACTCATTTCGAACTTCCTCTGATCGAAGCGTCGGGAACGCTGACGCTGATGTAAGAAACGTACGGCCGCGGCGGCGTGGCTTCACGAGTAGTCCACTACCTCTATTTCTGGCTATCGATCCGCAGACGGATCCGTGCAGCTGCAGCGGATTTGGCGGTTTGCTGGCAAAAATATGGCAGTTCGATGGCAGTAACGGGAAACATGGAGATTCGGCTGCGCGACGGCAGGTCGCCATGCAGAATTCTCTTGCCGGGGACACCACACTCATAGCTGAGGGGTTTCTCGTGCGCCGTGTACTCCGCACCTGTGCCGTCGTGATGCTGGCGATGGCCACCACCATCGTTCTGGCCGGCGCGCAGACGATGGTGATGCCACTGGTTCTTGTGGCCGCGACTGCGTTGATCATGGGCGGCACCGGACATCCGCTGAGCTCACCGCAGGACAGCCCCGAGTTCATCGAGACCTACACGAACGACGCGACCAACAACTACATCGTGCTCACGGGCTTTTGTGGGGATGAAACCTGCACTCCCACAGCGGTATCCACTCCGGAACAGTTCATGCCCGTATCGGGCACCATGCCGTTCGACCAGTCTGTGGCGCAGGGGACGACCAACCTGGACCACGCGATCAACGCACAACCCGCGGGCACCCCGATCGTCGTTTTCGGTTACTCGCAGAGCGCTCGGATCGCATCGATCGAGAAGCGCGATCTGGCCGCCTCGGGCTCGACGCTGCCGGTGTCGTTCGTATTGATCGGCAATCCGAACCGCCCCAATGGCGGTGTGCTGTCCCGGTTCCAGGGCCAGCAGATACCCATCCTCGGAGTCACCTTCGACGGGGCGACACCGACCAATACCAGTTTCAAGACCGTCGACGTCACCCGGCAGTACGACGGATGGTCGGACTTCCCGCTCAATCCGCTGAACCCGCTCGCCACGGCGAACGCTGTTGCCGGCATCTACTACGTGCACGGCGACTACCAGAGCGTCGGCCTGGGCAACGCGATCTATCAGGGGTCCTACGGCGACACGCAGTACTACATGATTCCCAGTAACCGTTTGCCCCTGCTCATGCCGCTGGCCCAGGCCGGCGTGCCGGATCCGGTTCTGGCGGTGGTGGATGCGCCGACGCGGGTGCTGGTGGAGTCTGGCTACGACCGGACCGTCAGCCCGGGGCAGCCGACCGGGATCAACGTGTTGTACTTCCCGAATCCGGCGCAGACCGGAGTCAACTTCATCGTCGCCATCCCGACCGGGCTCGATGACGGCGCGCAGGAAGCGGCCAACATCCGGCCATTCGGAACCGCGCCGGTGGACCAACGCAGTCCGTACGGTGTCGGCGGACCGCCGGTCAATGCAGGATCGTTCGACACCAACGGTGTTCCGGTACCGGCGCCGACATCGAACGTCGCCGCGCCGGCCGCCGGCACCGCGCCCTCGGTTCCGACCGCCCAGCCTGCCGTCGCGAAGCCGCCTTCCGCGGCGCTGCCCATCGGACCACGCCTCGGCGGCTGGCAGGCCGTAGAGCCCAAACCGGTTGCAGCGCCATCGGTTCCGGCGACACCGACGGTGGCGCAAGCGCCGTCGGTGTCGCCCAAACGGGACTTGACCATGCCGTGGTCTGCACCTGTGCAGGCCACGCCCCAACCGATCCCGCTCGCGGTTCCGGTCCACCAGGCGCCCGCGCAGACCCCGCCGAAGCTCGAGATGCCCGGCCCCGCGCCGATTGCTCTCGACCCGCCGACGCAGCTTCCGGTGAAACTGCCGACACTGGTGCCCAAGGCGCCTCCCGTAGAGGCGGCCCCGGAGCTGCCCGCCGCGCTGCCGGACCTGCCCGCAGCGCCCGTTGCGCCCGCGCCGTTCGTGCCGGACCTGCCCGCGGCGCCGCCGCCGATGCTGCCGCCGCCGGTGATTCCGGCGTTCGTTCCCCCGCAGATGCCTGCGCTGCCGCCTCCGCCGCCCATGCCGGCATTGCCGAACATCTTCGGTGGGTTCCACCTACCGTTCTGAATCATCGTGGTCGACGACGGCTGCGCGATCCGTGCTTTACACATGACCGGTGTGCGACAGCGAACTAGACATGCTGTGGAGTTTGTAAACGACATATTGCTGAATGCGTCTACCCCAGTGCCCGAGGCTTTCGCTGACGACGGGCGCGGGTGATGCGTGTCACGATCAGCCGGCAACGTGATGGCAGACATAGTCAGTTCGTGGTTACCGGCCGGTACGAAAGCTGGCCCCGGCTCGACTGACGTAGCCGTCAGCTAATGGTGTCCGTAGGGCTGCTCTGGGGCCGGTATCGGGCTTCCTCTTTGCGTGTTTGGCGCCGTAATGGTTGCGAATGGGGTTTGCTGCGGAATCTGGAGACGTGGTGACTGCGATTGGGTAGCTAACTACGAAAACGATGTTGCGTGGCCCGGTATGGTCGCATACGCAAGGATCGAAGAGCTTTGACATGCAGTTTTGGCTTGCAATTAACTTACTGTCAGGTAAGTTGATCGGCCGGGGGATGACATGGCAAAGGAGTTTTTGTGGAGCTAGCTGTTCGCTCGTACCTCGCATCAGGCGTGGCGGTCGCCGCGATCGGCGCCGTGGCGGTGAGCCCCGTGGCACCGCCGATGCCCGACCTGAAGGTGCCAGAGGTACATACTTCGACGGTCGAGTTGTCGGCGTTGGTCAACCCGATCGAGCAGTTCGGTGCGGTGTTCGCGCAGGCGCTCGAGAACGTATCGGCGCTCGGCGGCCGGGTCGCCGAGAACCCCGCGCCGATTCTGTCGCAGATCGTGAAGAACCAGCTCAGCAGCGCGGCCGCGGTCGGCGCTTTCGTGCAGGTGCTGGGCAGCAGCCTCAGCGACGCATACGCAGGCACGCCTGCGGAGCTGCAGCAAGCGCTCCAGGAATTGTCCGCCGGGCAGATCACCGCCGGCCTCACCACGTTCCAGAACGCGCTGCTCGGACCGGTGGTCGAGACCGTGGTCGGCATCATGTTCGGGCAACCCGAGGTCTGGACCAACTTCCAGAATGCGCTGCGTCAGCCCATTGCGAATGCGCTCGCCGTCGTCGACATGCTGAGCTTGGAGAACTTCGGCAACCTGCTGGGGCCGCTTGTGGCGCCGATTCAGGTCCTCGGGGACGTCACGAACGCTGTGGGCGGGGCAGGTGACAACATCGTCGCCGGCCTCAAGTCCGGCAATGCCGAACAAGTCGCAAATGCCGTCCTCAGCTTCGGGCCGAACCTGGCTCAGGCCGTCATCAATGGTGACAAGCTGGCCGGAGACTACGCTGCCGGTCTGCTCGGGCCCTACGGCATCGCCGCCGGGCTGCTGACCCTCAGGGATCTCGTCGCGCAGGCGATCACGCCCAAGACCACGACACTCGCGCTTCCCGAGGCGAACGTCACCAAGGTGACCGCAGCCAACACCGTGACACTCGATGTGGCCCCGGCCATCGAGGCGCCCAAGGGCAAGCTGACCACCGCGGACGCCGGCGTCAAGGACGCCGGGTTCAAGGATGCAGAGGGTGCGGCGGCGACCTCGGCCACGCCCGGCACAAGCACCGACGCGCAGTCCTCGACGGCTACCGAAACGACGGCGCCGGACACCGGCACCACGAAGAGCAGCCCGAAGGCGGGTAAGACCGGCACCTCCGCGGCCAAGGCCAACCGGCTCAAGGACGTCAGCGATGGCATCCGCGGTGCGCTCAAGGACGCCGGCAAGGGGCTCAAGGACGCCGTGTCGGGTCTCGGCGGCAAGAGCACCAAAGCAGGCACAACCGGCGGATCCGCCAAGGCCGGCAGCTCGGCGAAGTCCGGCGGCTCAAGCTCGGGCGGTTCCGGCAATGCCGGTGGTGGCAGCGAGTAACCCATGAGACCGCAGTGGCCCCGTCCAGCCCGCTCGCTGTCGCTGGACGGGGCCACTGTCGTCGGTAGCACTCAGCCGTCAGTAGAACTCAACGGTGTCAACGGGATTGCGCAGCGGCCGGCCGTCGAGGAGCCTGCCGGCGTTGTCGGCGAACAGATCGGCGATCAGTCGGTCCTCGGCCGAGTTCAGCGCGGCGGTGTGCGGGCTGATCAACACCTTCGGATCGCTCCACAACGGACTGTCGGCAGGCAGAGGTTCGACCGCGAACACGTCGAGCGCGGCGAACCCGACCTGGCCATCGCGCAGGGCGGCAATCAGTGCCTGCTCATCGATCACGGTGCCCCGGCCGATGCTGACCAGCGTGAACCCGGGCTTTGCGGCCCGCAATACCTTCTCGTCGACGAGCCCGTCGGTGGCGGCGGTGCCAGGCAGGCTCACCACGATCCCGTCGACGTCGGCAGCGGCCTGCGCGAGATCGTCGGGGTGGACGATCTCGTCGACACCGTCGACCGGCGTGCCTGAACGGCTGGTGCCGACGACGGTGACCCCCAGCGCCGAGAGCTTGGCCGCGACTGCCTTGCCGATGCCGCCCAGGCCGACCAACAGCACGCGCTGCTGACTGAGCAATCCCATCTCCCACCGGCCGGCCCACTCCCGCTCGGCCTGGTGGGCCAAGAGCTTCGGCAGGGTCTTGGCCCCGGCCAGCAGACCGAACAGGGCGTACTCCGCCAACGGCTCGGCGTGCACCCCGGCTGAGGTGGTGAACCGGATCCGGGCCAGTTGGTCGTCGGTGAGTTGCGCAGCCTTGATCTGAGCGCCGCCTCCTGCCGCCATGGTGTGTACCCACAGCAGCTCCGGATTGTGCTCGACCGTGCGCTTGAGCGCGGCCGGGTTCTCCTCGGGCACGCCGTAGAGAGCCTGCGCGGAATCGACGAGCTCGTCGAAGGCGTGTTGCTGTTCCGGGGTGCGGCGGAAAGCGGGGTCGCCGACGTGGTCACCCGGGAACCGCTGCGGGGGAAGCAGCGTCTGGTCCCGGATGAAGTCGACGCGCGGTTCGCGCCGGACGATCCGTTCGATCAGCTCCTCACTGATGGGTGTCGAGGCCACCACCCGGAGCCGGCTGGGCCTGGCGGCGGTACGTTCGGTTGGTTCGGTCATCGAGATCCCTACTGTGTTTCCGGCACTTCGAACAACATTCGGGTCTCATACTGCCTGTATGGGCGCCGTCACTGCGCGCTCAGTGCGGCAAACAACCGCACCGTCCGGCCGCGACAGCGATACTGCGTCTGTATCCGAGAGAGCAAGGGGATCAGCAGTGAACGCGCGCGTCGGTACCGCCTTCGGCAAGTACTCCATCACGCGTGTGCTCGGCAAGGGCGGGATGGGGGAGGTGTACGAGGCGTATGACACCGAGAAGGGACGAACGGTCGCTCTGAAAATCCTCGCCGACGAGTACTCCCACGACGTCACGTTCCGGACCCGCTTCCAGCGGGAGTCCCACGCAGCGGCCGTTCTGCAGGAGCCGCACGTCATCCCGATCCACGACTGGGGCGAGATCGACGGCAGCCTCTACATAGACATGCGGCTGGTGCAGGGCCAGACGCTGTCCGAGCTCATCGCCACCGGCCCGCTCGCACCGGCCAGAGCAGTGAACATCGTCGGTCAGATCGCCGCCGCGCTCGATGCGGCCCACGCCGAAGGCTTGATCCACCGCGACATCAAGCCGCAGAACATCATCGTCACCCCGGCCGACTTCGCCTACCTCGTCGACTTCGGTATCGCCGAGACCCGCGGGGACAGCCGGTTGACGACCGCGGGAACCCGGATCGGAACGCTGAATTACATGGCGCCCGAGCGGTTTACCGGCCAGCTGATCACCGCGGCAGTGGACTCGTACGCCTTGGCATGCGTGCTATACGAGGCGCTCACCGGCGAAACCCCGTTCGCGTCCGACAGTCAGGAGAGCCTCTTCGCAGCCCACCTGTCTGCGCCGCCGCCGCGGCCCAGCGTGGCCAACCCTCTGGTGCCCAGCGCATTTGACGACGTGGTGGCCCGCGGCATGGCCAAGGACCCCGATGACCGGTTCGGGACGGCAGGCGGTCTGGCCCGCGCCGCGCAGCGCGCCCTGCAGGGCGGGGGAGGCGCCACGTCACGCACCGGTGGTGCAACCGGATCGCAAGGGCGCTATGCGGCAACTGTTGTCACCGAGGCGCCCGACCCGACGAGGGACCTACCGGTACCCGCGCCGCGTGATCCCGACGCGCATCGTCGGTCCCGCAGCTGGGTGTTGCCGACGGTGCTCGCGATTGCCGCAGCGCTGATTGTCGGCGCCATCGGGATTGTGATCGGCATGCTCGCGAACAACCTGGGGCAGCCGGCCGGGCCTGCCGCCGCGACGTCCACGGCGGGTCCGTCGCCGGGAGGCCCGCTGCCGCCGCTGGTTACGGGGCCGGATCAGAGCGCCTTGCATCAGTCGTGCGATCAGGGCTTCACGGCGACCACCGTAACCGGGTTCGGCAGCCGCGCCGGACGCGGAACACCGGAAACCTCATGCCTTTTCACCAACAGTGTGCTCACGTCGTACTGGGCCGAGTACGGCAACGCGAGTCCGTTGCCGCGCGCGGTGTCGGCGCCCGGCGCAGTCGACTGCAGCAAGGTGCCGGGAGCGCTGTGCGACGGCGCGAACTTCCTCATGCACTGCCAGCAATTTCCCGGCGACAGCTGGATCACCTGCACAGGCGGCAAGAACGCCCGCGTCTATCTGTGGTGATGGCCGGGGACGCTGTCGATTTCGAAGGTGAACCGGTAGCCGCAGATCCGGATGTGGTCGCCATGGCTGAGGGTTGCGCTCGGGCGTAGGCGTTGGTGCTGCACCTCGATACCGTTGGCCGACCTCAGGTCGGTGATCACGAAACTGCTTCCGGTGTCGATGATCACCGCGTGGTGGCGGCTGACGTCGACGTCGTCGAGCACGATGTCGTTGTCGGGCAGGCGCCCGATCCGCGTGGCCGCCGGCCGCAGCGGGTACCGCCGCCCGGCGGCATCGCGTAACGCGGCGACCCCGACCCCCGGCCCATCCGTGGGACGACCACCGCTGACGGTCCGGACGGCGGTCGCCATGGCGGCCTGTCTGATGTCGAGACGTTCCTGCCGCAGGATGCGTGCGTGCAGCGCACTCAGAGTGGGCCCGGGGTCGATGCCCAGGTCTTCGGCCAGCACAGTCTTGAGCCGCCGGTACGCGTCGAGGGCGTCGGACTGCCGTTCCGCGGCGTAATACGCGGTCATCAGTTGTGCCCACACCGGTTCGCGGTAAGGGTGTTCGGCGGCAAGCTCTTCCAAGTCTCTGATCACGGTCGCGGCGCGCCCGCAGGCGATCTCGGCTTCGGCGCGGCTGGTCTGCACCAGGACGAGGTCTTCCGCGAGTGCGGCGGCAAAGGTGTCGGCGAACGTGAACGCACGTAGATCATCCAGGGCAGGTCCGCGCCATTGCGCCAGAGCCGCCGACAGATGCGTGGTGGCCTGCTCGAATCGCCCGTCCGCCGCCGCCCGCAGACCTGCTGTCTTTTCGATGACGAATCGATCGAGATCGCAGTCACCCGCGGCCACCGAGAGCCGGTATCCCGGTGCCGCGCTGGCCAACACCGATGAAGACCCGCTGCCCAGCAGGCGGCGCAGGTTGGACACGTGCGTGTGCACCGTCGCGCGGGCCGCGGGCACCGGGTTCTGATCCCAGACGGCGTCGATCAGTGCATCCATGCTGATCACCCGGTTGCGGTTGATCAGAAGGACGGCCAGGACAGCCCGCTGCTTCGGGGTGCCCAGCGCCGCGGGTGTCCCGTCGACCGTCAACTGCAATGGTCCCAGCAGGCCGAACCCGAGTCGAGTTGTCCCCATCGCGCTTTCGCACCCTCCAGCCGGTCGACGAGACATCCTTGTGTGGTTCATTGAGAATCCCACAAGGGCGGCCCCGCACCCTGGCGGCATGACTACCATCGCGCCCCAGCCGATCCGGCAAGACCCACTCGCCGGGCTGGCATCCATGTTCGACACGCTGGCGGCCGCCGCCGTCGGTGGCAATGTTCCCGACGCCGAGGTGTTGACCCGCGTCGCTCAGGCCCGCCCCGAATTGGCCGCTGCGGCGCTGACCGCACAGCCCGGCGAGCCATACTCCCGCTTGGTCCTGCGGGTCGATGACGAGGTCGAGATCATGCTCGCCCGTTGGCACCCGGGGCAGCGTTGCGCACCCCACGATCACGGTGGTGCAGGAGGTTTCGTGATTCTCCTCGAGGGCACGTTCGTGGAGCGGCGATTCGACTGGGACGGTGAGGACCTCGTCGTCACCCACAGCGACACGCTGCCGGCAGGCGCGGTCACCAGCATCACCAGCGAGGTGATCCACGACATGATGGCTCCCGACGGCGGGTTGAGCCTGCATCTGTACAGCCCGCCGGCCAACAGCATGCGGGTATTCGATCTGGAGCGTCGCGAGGTACTCGAGCTCGTCGGCAACTACGGAGCCTGGATCCCGCAAGGAGACCATGCCCGGATCCCGTTCGCACGGGTGGCACCTGCACGCCACGCGCCGCCGGTCATCTGGGTGGCGCACACCACCGCCTACCGCGGCGGCTCGGCGGAGTTCGCGACGGCCGCGGCCACCATGGCCCGAGAGTTGGCTGCAGCGAATCCGGAGGCCGACGTCGTGGTCGCGGGCCTGAATCGCAAGGCCGACTTCATCAGTGCGATGACCCGGTTGGCCGACACCGGCCGGGAGATCAGAGAGTTGCACTTGATCAGCCACTCCGGGATGTACGGGCCGATGTTCGGCTCGACGCAATGGCCCGAGCAGTTCTCGCCGCACGAGTGGCGGACCATGACCATACCGTTCAGCGCCACCGGGCGGGCGTATTTCCACGCCTGCCGGACGGCGCGCTGGTTCGCCCCGTTTTTCGCCGATGTCTTCGGGGTGGCGACTTTCGGGAACCGCGACTACACCACGGTGTCCGCGCGCCGCGACCGGTTCGCGTGGGCCGGCCGGCAACCCGAGACGCGTCAGAATCTCTATCTGATCGACACTCCCGGGCACAAGTCGCACGGCTGGACCGGTTCGGTCCGCAAGTATCTCGGCGCGGCGGCGCGGCCGCCGGTGCAGTGCGACCCGGCCGGGGGATTCGCTGTGAACCAGTCGGCGGGCACCTACGATCCGGTCGCCGAGCTGTACGACCGTGCCTACGTGGACATCAGGGTCCGCGGCGCCGAGTGGCGATGGGTCGCGCAGCGTGCCGCACAGGTGCGGGCCCAGCTCGGCCGCGGTCTGCGGGTGCTGGAAATCGGTTGTGGCACTGGCGCTCTCCTGCGGGCCCTGGACGATGACGGCTTGATCGATTTCGCGGTCGGGGTGGACAGCTCGGCCCCGATGCTGGCCCGGGCCCGCGAGCGCAGCCAGGACAGTCGTCGGTTACGTTTCCTGCAGGTGCACAGCCCCGCGCTGGATGTTCCCGACGACCAGTTCGACGTGGTCATCTCGTTCCTGTCCTTCCGGTATCTGGACTGGGATCCGGTGATGGCCGAGATCCGCCGGGTGCTCGCCCCGGGCGGGCGGCTGTGGGTTGTCGACATGGTGGCCCAGCCGGTGCGGATGAAGGAGTTGGGCGTCTTGGCCCGCTCCGCACTGGCGCACCTGCGCACCCGGCGTACCCGACCACGGTTCGCCGCGGATCTGGCCGCCCTGACCTCACATCCGGACTGGTTGAAGATGCTGGCGCGCAATCCGATTCGCGCTGAGCACGAATACCGTTGGTACTTCGCCAGCCGGTTCCCCGGAACCGGGTTGGATCTGCTGACGGCCACATCCACTCAACGCGTGGTGGCCTTCGACTCCGGACCGCTTCCCAAGGGGTGCACCGCCCCGCTCACGTACCCGTGAACGCATGTCTTGGCATCGTCGACTGGGGCGTCGGCGGTGTCGGGCTGGTGCGGGCCTTGGACGAACTGGCACCCGGTCTTGACGTGCTGTACTGGTCCGACACCGGCGTCACGCCGTACGGCCGGATGCACACCGGCGAACTGGTCGCACGGCTCACCGCGGTGGTCACCGCCCTCGCGCGCCGCGGCGCCACCGAAGTGGTGCTGGCCTGCAATGCCGCCAGCACGGTCACGGCACGGCTGAGGTCGGTGCCGGTCCCGGTGGAAGGCATCATCGGGCACGGCGTGGCCTCGGTTCCCGAGGAGATCCGCGGCCCCATCGGCGTGGTGGGCGGGCGTCGCACCATCGCCAGCGGGTGCTACCGGCGCGGGCTGGCTCGGCCCGGCCGGGTGGTGCTGTCACGGGTCGCCCAGCCGCTCTCGGCGCACATCGAAGCGGGACGACTGGGGTCCCCGCAATTCCTCGCCGACCTGAGGGGGATCGTCGCGCCGCTGCGCCACGTGCAGGCCCTGATATTGGCCTGCACGCACTATCCGGCTGCGACCCCGTGGTTCTCGGCCGTGCTCGGGGACATCATGCTTCTCGATCCTGCCGAGCGCTTCGCCGCTGCCGTGGCTCAGCGTCACCCACAAGCCCGCGGCACTACCCGGCGGGCTGCCCGCACCTACCTCACCACCGGCGATCCCGACGCCATGCGCCGCGCAGCGGCCACCGCCTGGGCCACCGACCTGCTGGCCGCGAGAGTTCATTGAGGATTCCGCAAGGCGCGCCCCGCAGCCTTAGCCCATGACCACAGTTTGGCGCCACATCGCACTCGCCGCCGGCGCGGCCTGCCTCGCTTTTCCGGCAACCGCCCAGGCCTGCCCGGCAGCGTCCACGTTCATCACGCCGTCGGGCAACATCATGTGCCTGGTGTCGACCAGCTTCGACGGCACCAACGGGGCCGAATGCGAAATCCGTGACTACAGCTACACCCCGCCTCAAAAACCCGCCGACTGCCACCTCGGCTGGGGCGACCGCATCAGCATCAAGCAGGGCAGTGCTCCCGTCGTGCATTGCCACGGCGACACCAACTTCGCCCCCGGACTGCCGACGCTGGCCTACGGCCAAAGCCGTTCGGCGGGGCCCATCGTCTGCCACAGTGAACCGGCGCGGATGACATGCACCGACAACAGCACCGGACATTATCTGCGGCTGTCCCGTGAGTCGCTCGAGCTCGGCTGAGTCAGTTGGCTGACCGGAGAGAGGAATACCTGCGATGAGACGACTGCTGCAGACAGCCGTGGTGACGGCGGGACTGCTGATCGGCGCTACGCCCGGGATGGCCGGCGCGCAGCCACTGTGTGCTGACCTGGGCGGAACCGTCAGCGCACATCAGGTGTGCACGAGCCGTACCAGCACGCCCAACTACAGTCTGGACGTCAGCGTGCCGGTCGGCTATCCCGACCCGCAGCCGGTGCAGGACTTCGTGACCCGCACCCGCGACGAATGGGTCACCGCCGCCGAACACGACCCGATGCACGTACGCCACGTGCTGGCGATGTCGGGAACCGCGTATCAGTCCGCAGCCACCCGCAGCCTGGTGATCGCACTGAACTCCGACTTCGGCGCCCACCCGGTGGGTACGTTCAGAGCGTTCAACTACGACGTGACCCGGTCTGTGCCGATCACCCTGGCCACACTGTTCCGTCCCGGAGCGAACGCCGCGCAGCTGCTGACACCGATTGTGAAGCGCGAGTTGGGAAAACGTGGCGCCGAGGTCTCGGAGTCGATCGATGACCTCGACGAGACGGCGTACCAGAACTTCGCGGTGACCGATGACGCGGTGATCTTCTTCTTCGCGCAGGGTCTCCTGCTGTCGCAAGTGGACGGGGCACAACGAATCTCGGTGCCACGCGCCGAGCTGGCCGCGGTGTTGGCCTGAAATGGGCATCGACCGAGCGCGATTGGTCGGCCTCGTCGCCGCGGTGCTGATGGCGACGACGGCACTCGCGGCCCCGGCCTACGCCGGGCCCCGACAGGAGGTGCTGCCGATCCACGGGCTAGCCCAGCCGGGCGGTATCGCGGTGGACGGCGCGGGCACGGTGTACGTGGTCGACACCTTCGACAATCGGGTGCTGACGTTGGCGCCCGGTGCAAATTCGCCGACTGCGCTGGCGTTCCCCGACCTGACCGGACCCGAGGACGTTGCGGTGGACGCCGCTGGAGACGTCTTCGTCACCGATCGCATGGGCCGGGTGTGGACATTGCCTGCCGGCGCGGCGTCGCCACGCGTACTGCCGTTCGGCGACCTCGGCAACCCGGCCGGAGTGGCGGTGGATTCAGTCGGAAATGTCTATGTCACCGATCGAGCGGAGACCGTGGAACGTCTGCACAGCCGCGGTGACGTGGATCGGGTGTGGAAGTTGGCGCCGGGTGCGAATGCGCCGTCCGCACTGCCTTTCCCAGGTTTGCACCAGCCAGAAGACGTGGCGGTCGACGCAGCGGGCGACGTCTACGTCGTCGCCGACACCGGTGACGTGACGCACCCGGCCAAGGGTGTGCTCAAGCTCGCGCCCGGTGCGAGCACCCCGACGCGCTTGCCGTTCGCCGACGTGAGCCTGCTGGGGCAAGTGGCGGTCGACGCCACCGGCGACGTGTATGTCACCGGCGAGCATCAGGTGTACCAGCTCGCCGCGGGGGCGGACACCCCAACTCCGCTGCCGTTCACGGGTTTGTCAGAGCCCAGGGCAGTGGTGGTCGCCGGCGACGGCAGCGTGGTGGTGACCGACGGCGCTGACAAGCGCGTGCTGCGGCTGATTCAGGGGTGACACTGAGCGATTGGCCCGAGATCCCTCGCGGACAGCCGTGGCGACGATAGCGTGAGGCCCGTCGCATCTGGATCGGAGGCAAAATGCGAGTCACCCCCTCGCCGGGCCGCGCCATCACGCGGGCAACACGGCCCTTGCACCGACTCACGGCCGTCATCGCGGCCGTGTTCGTCGGTGTGCTCGGCATCGCACTGTGTATGACCGCGCCCGCCTCGGCGGCCGGGGAACACTATGTCATCGCCACCGACACTACGTTCGCCCCGTTCGAATTCCAGGACGCACAGGGCAATCTGGTGGGCATCGACATGGACCTGATGCGCGAGATCGCCAAGGATCAGGGCTTCACCGTCGACATCAAGCCACTGGGCTTCGATGCCGCGCTGCAGGCGGTACAGGCCAGCCAGGCCGCCGGGGTGATCGCCGGAATGTCCATCACCGACGAACGCAAGAAGGTCTTCGACTTCTCTGACCCGTACTTCGAATCGGGCGTGCAGATGGCGGTGCTCAAGACCAACGACGACATCAAGTCCTACGCGGACCTGCGCGGCAAGCGCGTCGCGGTCAAGAACGGCACCGAGGGTGCACAATTCGCGGCCTCCATCAAGGACAAGTACGGGTTCGACATCGTGTCGTTCGCCGACTCGTCGTCGATGTTCGACGAGGTACGCACCGGCAATTCGGTGGCGGTCTTCGAGGACTATCCGGTGCTGAACTACGGCATCCAGCAGGGCAACGGATTCAAGACCGTGACGCCCAAGGAGAGCGGATCGAGCTACGGGTTCGCGGTCAACAAGGGCCAGAACGCCGAGCTGCTCGCGAAATTCAATGCGGGCCTGAAGAACCTCAAATCCTCGGGCCGCTACGACCAGATCATCGAGACCTACCTCGGCAAGGGCGCCACCGAGAACGACAACTCGTTCCTGGGCCTGGTCAAGAGCACCTTCCCGATCCTGATGGCCGGCCTCAAGATGACCATCATCCTGACGATCGTCTCGATCGCCATCGCCCTGGTACTCGGCATCATCTTCGGGTTGTTTCGGGTCTCGCGGTCGATATGGCTACGTGCCATCGGCACCACGTTCGTCGACATCTTCCGTGGCACACCGCTTCTGGTTCAAGCGTTCTTCATCTACTTCGGTATCCCGGCCGCGCTCGGCTTCCAGATGACGGCGATGACGGCGGGCATCATCACGCTGTCGCTGAACGCCGGTGCGTACATGACCGAGATCGTGCGCGGCGGTATCCAGTCGGTGGACAAAGGCCAGATGGAGGCGGCCCGCAGCCTCGGCATCGGCTACCTGCCGACCATGCGGAAGGTGATTCTCCCGCAAGCGATCCGGACCATGATCCCGTCCTACATCAACCAGTTCGTCATCACGTTGAAGGACACCTCGATCCTGTCGGTGATCGGCATCGCCGAACTCACCCAGACCGGCCGGTTGATCATCGCCCGTAACTTCCAGTCGTTCAACATGTGGTTGATCATCGGCATCATCTACTTCATCGTGATCATGGCGCTCACCAAACTGTCCGACCGACTCGAGAAGAGGCTCGTGAAATGACTCACCTCGTCCCGGAATCGGTTGCGGCCGAACCAGAAGGCACCGTCAAGATCCGCATCGAGGGCCTCAAGAAGGCCTACGGCGACCTGGTCGTCCTCGACGGTATCAACACCACCATCAGCCAGGGCGAGGTGGTCTGCGTGATCGGGCCGTCCGGTTCGGGGAAATCGACGTTCCTGCGGTGCCTCAACAAGCTCGAGGACATCACCGACGGCAAGGTCGTGGTCGACGACTACGACCTGACCGACCCCAAGGTCGACCTCGACAAGGTCCGCCAGCACATCGGCATGGTGTTCCAACACTTCAACCTGTTTCCACACATGACGGTGATCGAGAACGTCACGCTGGCACCGCTTTTGACCAAGAAGATGGACAAGGCCACCGCCGAGAAGCGGGCCCTGGATCTGCTGGGCCAGGTGGGGCTGGCGGAGAAGGCGAACGTCAAGCCTGCCACGCTTTCCGGTGGCCAGAAGCAACGCGTCGCCATCGCGCGGGCGCTGGCCATGAGCCCGTCGATCATGCTGTTCGACGAGGCCACCAGCGCGCTCGACCCTGAAATGGTCGGCGATGTGCTCGAAGTGCTGCGCACCCTGGCCGCGGAAGGCATGACGATGGTGGTGGTCACTCACGAGATGGGCTTCGCGCGGGAGGTGGCGTCGCGAGTGATCTTCATGGCCGACGGGAACATCGTCGAGGACGACACCCCGGCCGAGGTCTTCGACAGCCCCAAACATCCACGGCTGCAGGAGTTTTTGTCGAAGGTGCTGTGAGCCTCAGCCCTGTTCGACGGTGTTGTCCGAGCCGGAGTTGGAGATCTGTGGTTCGCCCGCGTGGAAGGTGAGCCGGTTCTCCATCCCGGAGACGTCGATTGTGTCGACGGCATCGACGGTGATCGTGTTCTGGATACCCGACACCGTGACGGTGGCGCAGTGCCCCGTGATGGTCACGGTGTTCTGGATACCTTGCACGATCACGGCGTTGTCGGTGCACGCGATGGTCCGGTTCTCGTTGATGCCCGTCACGGTGACCGGCTGGCCGGGTGTGGATGGGCTCACCGAGGCGGAGGGCGGCGTGGGCACGACCGTCTGCGTGTGGGTCGGCGCGGTGCGAACGGTCGTCTTCGTGGAGCGACTGGTGGTGGTGCCGCTGGATCCGGTGTTCTGCGAGCTGCCGAACATCAGGTACGCCGCGACACCGCCGGCCACCAGAAACGAGCCGACCGCGGCCAGTATCACCAGCACGCGCACGGCACTGCCCGAGCTTCGCTGCGGCGGCGGGGGATAGCCGGAGAACTGGCCCGGGTACTGGTTGCCGTAGGTCGGCGGCGGGTATTGGCCCGGGAATTGTCCGCTGTAGGTCGGTGGCGGGAATTGGTTGTCGGCGGTCAGCGGCTGGGTCGGCGGCGGGGTGCTGGACCCGGTCCCCAATTCCGACGCGTAGGCGGCGTCGGCGAGCGGGCGTTCCAGGTCCCGGATGCGGGCCTCGGGATCGTCCTGCGGGTCCATGCGGTGATGCTCGCATACGCGGCGCCCGGGTGCGGGCGGTTGACGATGCAGGTGTGAGCGGGGTCATGTCCAGCGAACATCTGCCCCACCCGGGCTCAGCTTTCCCAGCCGTAACATGGGGTCAGCCGGTGTGGTCGCTTGCCGTCGCCTGGGGATTCGAAAAGTTTGCTGGCGTGTCGAAGTGTGATTTATCGCTCATTTTTGTCTGGAATGGTAAGAGGCCATTTCGCCAACACCATTGCGCGATGTCAGCCGGGTGATAGCCGCTGGCAGCGTCTTGCCAGGTAACTTGACGTGCAATGTATTGCTACCAAAACATAACGACCCCGTAACGAAGAATTTCCTAAGCGCAACCTGAGAGAATGGCTCGGCAGTTGGCCGGGGCGCCGAGCTGATGATGAAGGGCGCCCATTTTCGTCGCTAGACTCGATCCAACCGCGCCACCCTGGCGCAGACAGACCCTGGAATCTAGTGCCGGTGAACGCCATGCCGGCGGAGGTGCCGATGACCATGGCAAATAACTTCCTGCGTGCGATCAGCAATCTGCTTCGTCGTGAGGCTGCTGTCGCAGAGAATGCGGCCGGCAGCGTCGCGTTCGACGGGGCCCTCGACGACCTGGACGTCGCCGGCCTGGTGGAAGTCCAGCGCGGCCCCATCGCCGACATCGCCGTCGATGCCGACCGCGACACCATCGTGGTGACCAACTACGGCAGCGACTGCCTCACCGTCATCAACCCCGACACCCTGCGGGTCGTCGGTTCGGTACGGCTCGGTGGTGAACCGTTCGCGATCGCCGCTGCCGACGATCGCGCCTACGTCAGCATCGCCGGCGCCGGTCATGACTCGATCGCCGTCGTCGACACCATCTCCGGTGCGGTGCTCGCCGAGTATCCGCTGGCCATGAATGTGACCGCACTGACCGTGAGCCCGGACGGCAAGCGCGTGTTCGCCGGCCGCAGCGGCCACGACCGCATCGACGTCGCCGTCATCGACGTGACCGCCGAGCGGGTCGGCACCATCGACATCGCCACCGGTGCGGGCATCAACCTCGACGCGCTGCGCGTCGATTCCACCGGTAAGCGGCTCTACGCGGCCACCTCGGGTCCGCGGGGCAGCCGGCTGGTGGCCATCAACACCGAGACCGCACATGTCGAGTCCACGGTGTGGATCGGCGCCCCGGTCCGCGACATTGCACTGGGCGCCGACGGAATCGCCTACGCGCTCACCTCGGATCTGCAGTACCGCGGTGAGGTGCACGTCATCGATACCGCGGCGGGCACGGTCCTCGGCACCATCGGCGTCGGCGGCGCGCCCACGCAGCTGGTGCTCAGCCCGGACGCCACCCGCGCCTACATCGTCGACTACGACCGCGTGAGCGTGCTGTGTACGTTGACCAGCGAGATCATCGGCAGCGTCGACGTCAATGCCCAGCCCTCCGCGGTCGCCGTGCGCGCCGACGGCGGCCGGGTCTTCATCGCCGACTACACCGGCCATGTCAACGCCGTCGACGTCGCGGCCGAACTGCCCGCGCTGTACTCGCAGCTGGCCTCCGGGCCTGCGGCGGTGCGCGAGCTTGCCGCACCGGCCCGCGAGCCCATCGCCGTCTAACCTTCGCGAGCAGACGCAGAATCGCACATTGTCCTCGGAGAATGTGCGATTCTGCGTCTGCTGGCCAGGGGAGTCAGCGCCAGTGGTAACGGGTGCTCGGTCGGCCCGTCTTGCCGTACTCCGTGCTGCGGGTGACGGTGCCGCCGTCGGCCAACCGCTCCAAATAGCGCCACGCCGTCACCCGCGACACCCCCACCTGTTTGGCGACCTCGTCGGCGGTCAAGCCGTCAGGGTTGTCGCGCACCGCGCGTGCGATCTCGTCGGTGGTCTGCGGCGCCGCCCCTTTCGGGGAAGCGGCTTTCTCCGGGGCGACGCGTAGTTCCCCCAGGGCGCGGTCCACCTCGGCTTGACTGGCCGCGTCCGTGCCGGCCGGAAGTGCCGTGCGGTAGCGGCGGTAGCGCTCGAGCCGATCGCGGAACGCCGCGAACGTGAACGGCTTCAGCAGATACGCCAGGGCGCCGTGGGCGACCGCGGCCCGCACCATCTCCAGATCACGTTCGGAGGTGATGGCGATGATGTCGGGCGCCGGTCGCAGCCCCGACAATCCCGAGGCCAACGAGATCCCACTGGCGTCGGGCAGCCCGAGGTCCAGCAGCACCAGATCGATCGGCCGCTCGGATGCCGCGGCCTCGGCCGCCGTGCGCATCGCGTCGCGTGCGGTGTGCACCACTGCGGCAGTCGAAAACCCTTCCAGCCGAGCAAGATACGTGGCGTGCGCTTCGGCGATCAGCGGATCGTCCTCCACGATGAGGACGTGGACATCGCTCATCTCGGCACCGTCACCGTGACGACCGAACCGTATGTCACGTCGGCCCGTATGGTGCCGCCGTGCTTTCTGGCCACCTGAGCCACCAGTGCCAAACCCAGACCATGGCCCGAAGTGTCGCCCGGTTTGGTGGAATACCCTCGCTGCATGGCCTTTTCGAACGTCGACGCATCCATGCCGGGGCCGCTGTCGGCCACCCGGATCAGAAGCTCATCGCCGTTCTGGCTCACCGTGACCTCGACCCACGGATCGTCGCGGTCGCACGCGTCCATCGCATTGTCGATCAGATTACCCACCACGGTGACCATCTCCTGACCCGACAGCACTGTGTCCGTGGGCAACTGGGTGTCCTCGGTGACCGTCAGCGCGATGCCGCGTTCGTCGGCCTGCGCGGTCTTGCCGAGCAGCAGCGCCACCAGCGCGGGCTCGTGCACCGCCAGCGACAGCCGGTCGACCAGTTGCTGAGACAGCTCCAGATCCTCTGTGGCGAACCGGACCGCATCGTCCGCACGCCCCATCTCGACCAGGGTGATGACGGTGTGCAGCTTGTTCGCCGACTCGTGCGCTTGGGCCCGCAGGGAATCGGCCAACACCTGCATGGAGCTGAGTTCGCCCAGCGCGCCCTGTAATTCGGTGCGATCCCGGATGGTGACGACCTCGGAATCGGAATCGATCTTCCCGCCGCTGCGCGCCTGCCCGCTGGTGACCCCGGAACGGTTCACCACCAGGACCCGGTCATCGGTGACGTGTACCTCGTCGCGCACACCCGGATCACGACTGCGCAGAAACTCCGGCAGGTCGGACAGCCGTACCGGCCCCGGCGGCACGCCCAGCAGCCGTCGCGCCTCGTCGTTGATCACGGCCACGCCGTCGCGGTCGAGCACGATCAATCCCTCCGACACCGAATGCAGGATCGCGTCGTGGTGGTCGTACATCACCCGCAGTTCCTCGGGCCGCAGGCCCCGGGTCTGGCGCAGCAGCCTACGCCGGATCGCCCATACCCCCAACGACGAAACCGCCAGCGCCCCAGCGGTTACCGCGGCGATGACCGGGATCTGCGCGCGCCAGCGCTGCGCCAGGGTCTGCTGGGTGATGCCCGCGGAGACCAGGCCCACGATGTGCCCATTGCTGCCGTGCACCGGGGCCACCGCCCGCACCGACGGGCCGAGCGTTCCGGTGTAGACCTCGCTGAACGTCTGGCCACGCAACGCCGGTGCGACGGTGCCGAGGTAGTGGCCGCCGATCTGGCTGGGATCGGTGTGGGTGAACCGTGTTCCGTCGGGCGCCATGATCGTGATGAACGCGATGTCGGTGGCCCTGCGCACCGCCTCGGTCATCGGCTGCAAAACCTGTGTCGCCGTGCCGGATTGAATGGCCGCAGCGGTCGACGGGGAATCGGCGAGAGCAGTCGCGATGCCGACGACCTGCTGGCGTGCGGCGGCGTCACCGTCGCGTCGCGCGTCGAGCAGCGCAAGTGCTGACCCGGCCAGCACCACGACGGCGACCACGATCACCTGCAGGGCGATCGCCTGACCGGCCAGCGACCGCGGCCACCACCTGCTCAACCGCACGATTTCCGCCCCAGCTTGAACTAAATGAACTTATGCGTGACGTGGCTCACGTCATCGGCGAACCTACTTGCAGAGCAAACCGATGTCGACCCGGAGGTACCGATGAGCACCACCTTGGACCCACACCCCGAACCGAAGACCCGACGAGACCGCACCCACTGGCTCTATATCGCCGTCATCGTCGCGGTGGTGGCCGGTGTTGCCGTCGGGCTCGTCGCACCGGGAATCGGCAAAGACGTCGGCGTGCTCGGCACGATGTTCGTCAACCTGATCAAGATGATGATCGTCCCGGTCATCTTCTGCACGATCGTGTTGGGCATCGGCTCGGTCCGCAAGGCCGCGACCGTTGGCAAGATCGGCGGGCTGGCGTTCGTCTATTTCCTGGTGATGTCCACCGTCGCGCTGGCCATCGGCCTGCTGGTGGGCAATCTGCTCGACCCGGGCTCGGGCATGCACCTGTCGGAGAAGACCGCTGGGCAGGGCGCGAAGCTGGCCGAGAAGGCCCACGAGGCCGGCGGTCTGATGGACTTCATCCAGCACATCATCCCGACCACCCTGTTCTCGGCACTGACCGATGGCAACGTGCTGGAAGCCCTCTTCGTGGCCTTGCTGGTCGGTTTCGCACTGCAGGCGATGGGCACGGCGGGCGAGCCCATCCTGCGCGGTGTCGAGCACCTGCAGAAGCTCGTGTTCAAGGTGCTGATCATGATCCTGTGGCTGGCCCCGATCGGTGCGTTCGGTGCGATCGCGAACGTGGTCGGTCAGACCGGCTGGACAGCGGTCACCCAGCTGCTGACCCTGATGCTCGCGTTCTACCTGACGTGCGCGGTGTTCGTCTTCGGGGTCCTCGGCGCGCTCCTGCGCCTGGTGTCGGGTGTGTCGATCTTCAAGCTGGTGCGCTACCTCGCCCGCGAGTATCTGCTGATCTTCTCGACATCGTCCTCTGAGTCGGCACTGCCGCGGCTGATCGCCAAGATGGAACACCTCGGCGTCGAGCGGAGCACCGTCGGTGTCGTCGTGCCGACCGGATACTCGTTCAACCTGGACGGCACCGCGATCTACCTGACCATGGCCTCGCTGTTCATCGCCGACGCGATGGGTGACCCGCTGTCCATCGGCGAGCAGGTCTCGTTGCTGGTGTTCATGATCGTCGCCTCCAAGGGTGCGGCCGGCGTCAGCGGCGCAGGCCTGGCCACCTTGGCCGGCGGGCTGCAGAGCCACCGCCCCGAATTGCTGGACGGCGTGGGCCTGATCGTCGGCATCGACCGGTTCATGTCCGAGGCGCGCGCCGTGACCAACTTTTCCGGAAACGCGGTGGCCACCTTGCTCGTCGGCTCGTGGACCAAGACGGTGGACCGGGCCAAGGTCGACGCAGTGCTGGGCGGCAGGGACCCCTTCGACGAGCTCACGATGGTCGACAACCATGCGGCGCCCGTTGCGGTAGCTGCTCACTGAGCCCGAGCATCAGAAGCCCGGCCGGATTCTCCGGCCGGGCTTTGCGTTTCCTGTGAACCATGTCGGCCCCGGCGCCGTGACAGTGGTATGCGAGCAACATCAGTAGCGCTGGCCGTATCGGGGGCGGTACTGGCAATCATGGCAACGCCGACAGCAGTGGCGTCGGCAGAATCAGCGGTGGTGACCATCGGCGAACTTCAGGCCGATGGCTTCGACGTGACGATCGACCGGATCGGGAGTGCTCCGCTGGAGCAGTGCACGGTGACCAGCGTGCGCAACCCCCAGACCGAAACCAGGTTGGTTCGGGTCGAGAACATCGGCAAGAACGGCAAGAAGACCTTCGACCTTGTCCCCATCGTGGTGCGGCGCACCATCACGGTGTCGCTGGACTGTACGCATTGACGTGAGTGCGTGGTGCCCCGGATGGGCGGCGAATGCGCGGACAGGGCACGCTGGAGGTCATGGTCACGAGCAAGACATTCCCACCGATGAATGCTCCGATCGAGCTCAACGACGGGACCCGCATCCCGCAGTTGGGATTCGGTGTGTTCAAGATCGAGCCGGAGAAGACCGCGGCAGCGGTCAAGGTCGCGCTGGACGTCGGTTACCGCCACATCGATACCGCCGAGATGTACGGCAATGAACGGGAAGTGGGCCAGGGCGTCCGCGACGCAGGCTTGGACCGTGGCGACGTGTTCATCACCAGCAAGCTCAACAACGGTTTCCACCGACCAGACGACGCCCGACGGGCCTTCGATGACACCCTGAAGGCGCTCGGGTCCGATTACGTCGACCTGTTCCTGATCCACTGGCCGCTGCCGACGCTGTACGACGGCGACTTCGTCTCGACGTGGCACGTACTGGAGGAATTCGCCAGGGACGGCCGCGCCCGCAGCATCGGGGTCTCGAATTTCCAGCCGGCGCATCTGGAGCGTCTGTTGAAGGAATCCGACACGGTGCCCTCGGTCAACCAGATCGAGGTGCATCCGTACTTCACCAACGAAGAAGTCCGCGCGTACGGGCGAGAGCATGGCATCGCGACCGAGGCCTGGTCGCCGATCGCGAAAGGCCGGGTGCTCGACGACCCGGTCGTCACGAGGATCGCCGAGGCGGTGGGCCGGTTCCCCGCGCAAGTCGTGCTGCGTTGGCACATCCAGCGCGGCGATATCGTGTTTCCGAAATCAGTGTCGCCCGAACGGGTCCGGTCCAACTTCGAGTTGTTCGACTTCGAACTGACCGACGCCGACATGGAGGCGATCTCGGCTCTCGACCGTGGCGAACCCGGACGCACGGGCCCCAACCCCGACACGTTCGACCGGATCCCGACGTGACGCAGGCCTAGCATGCGAACATGAGCGTGCCGTTCTCCTGGAATCTGCCGTACGCCTGGCCCAGAAAGCCTGTCCTGGCGCGCAACGTCGTCTGCACCTCGCAGCCACTCGCCGCGCAGGCAGGCCTGGCGATGCTCGCGGAAGGCGGAAACGCTGTCGACGCGGCTGTCGCGACGGCGATCACGCTTTCGCTGGTGGAGCCCGTTTCCAACGGGATCGGCTCGGATGCTTTCGCAATCGTCTGGGACAGTGGGCAATTGCACGGCTTGAATGCCTCGGGCCGCTCGCCCGCGGCGTGGACACCGGAGTACTTCCGCGGCGGGAAGATTCCTGCGCTGGGCTGGAATGCGGTGACCGTGCCGGGCGCGGTCGCGGCCTGGATCGCGTTGCACGACAGGTTCGGCAGGTTGCCGTTCACGCGGCTGTTCGAGCCTGCGATCCGCTACGGCCGCAACGGGTTCCTGGTCTCGCCGACGGTCGCAGGACAGTGGGCGGCGCAAGCACCGGTACTCGCATCGCAGCCCGGCTTCGCCGCGGCGTTCTTGCCGGGTGGCCGGGCACCGGTGCCTGGCGAACTGTTCAGATTCCCCGACCACGCTGCCAGCCTTGAGCTCATCGCCGCAACGCACGGCGAAGCGTTCTACCGTGGCGACCTTGCAGAGAGGATGGCGGCGCACTCGGACGCCAACGGCGGCGCGATGGCCAGCTCCGACCTGGCCGCGCACCGCGTCGAGTGGGTCGACACGATCGATGTCGACTACCGCGGGTACACGGTCCACGAGATCCCGCCGAACGGTCAGGGCATCGTGGCACTCGCGGCGCTGGGCATCCTCGAGAACTTCGACATGGCTTCGCTTCCCGTCGATTCACCCGAGAGTGTGCACCTGCAGATCGAGGCGGTGAAACTCGCGTTCGCCGACGCGCTTTCCCATCTGGCCGACCGCGAGCACATGACACTGCCGCCGAGCGAGCTTCTCGACGCCGAATACCTGCGGGAGAGAGCGGGGCTCATCGACCGCACCAAGGCTCAACATTTCACGACAGGACGCCCACCCGGGGGAGGCACGGTCTACCTGACCGCAGCCGACGACTCGGGAATGATGGTCTCGATGATCCAGTCGAATTACCTCGGTTTCGGCTCGGGTGTGGTGGTGCCGGGCACCGGGATCTCGCTGCAGAACCGCGGCACTGGCTTCGTCCTGACCCCGGGGCATCCGAACCGCGTCGGGCCGCGAAAGCGTCCGTTCCACACCATCATTCCCGGCTTCCTCACCAAGGCCGGTGCTCCCGTGATGAGCTTCGGCGTGATGGGCGGGACCATGCAACCACAGGGCCATCTTCAGGTCGTGGCGCGGATCGCCGACTACGGGCAGAATCCGCAGGCCGCGTGCGACGGACCACGCTTCCGCTGGTTGCAGGGCACGCGAGTGTCCGTCGAGGACGGTTTCCCGGCCGCAACGCTGGAAGGCCTGCGCGACCTCGGCCACGACCTGGTCACCGTGGGCGACTACCAACAATTCGGGAGCTGCCAGGCGATTTGGCGACTGGGTGACGGGTATCTTGCCGCGAGCGATCCGCGCCGGGACGGCCAGGCGGCCGGGTTCTAAGCCCTGTGACCGATACCGACCGGGTTCAGATGGGTCAGGTGACCGCTCTCGGTGCCGTCGGTGGGGTCGATGACGCAGTCGATGAGTGACGGCCCACGGGAGGCAAGGGCTTTGCGCAGCGCGGCCTCGAGTTGTTCTGGTGTGCTCGCGTGATACCCGACGCCGCCGAACGCGGTGATCAGCCGGTCGTGGCGGGCTGTGGGCATGAGAGTGGTGGGCGAGGGGTCGGTCGACGCGGGATTGGCCCCGTCGCCCCGGTAGACGCCGCCGTTGTTGAGCACGACCACGACGACGGGAAGCCAGTAGCGGCAGATGGTCTCCAACTCCATGCCGCTGAAGCCGAAGGCGCTGTCGCCCTCGATCGCCACCACCGGGTCGCCGCTTTCGACGGCCGCTGCGATGGCGTAGCCCATCCCGATACCCATGACGCCCCAGGTGCCGCTGTCGAGCCGGTGTCGGGGCACCGTCATGTCGATGACGTTGCGCGCCAGGTCGAGCGCATTGGCGCCTTCGTTGACCACATAGACCTCGGGGCGGTCACGAAGCACGTCGCGAAGCGCGCGCAGCGCCCCGTGGAACCGCATCGGATGCGTCTGCTCGCCAAGTCGTTTGGCCATCGCCGCGGTGTTGCGCGCCGAACGCGCGGCGAGCTGGTCGCGCCACGACGACGGTGCCGTGATCTCGCGGGTCCGCTGGGCGAGTTCGGCCATCACCGAGCCGATATCGCCGAGCAGGGGTGCAGCGATCGGTGCGTTGCTGTCCAGCTCGTTCGGGTCGATGTCGACCTGGATGAACTTCACGTCCGCGCTCCACTGCGGTGACTCGCCGTGCCCGAGCAGCCAGTTCAGCCGTGCGCCGACGAGCAACACCACGTCGGCGTTGCGCAGCGCCAGCGACCTCGCCGTGGCGGCTGACTGTGGATGGCCATCGGGTAGTAGGCCTTTCGCCATCGACATCGGCAGGAACGGTATGCCGGTGTTCTCGACGAACGCGCGAATCGCGTCGTCGGCCCGGGCGTACGCTGCTCCCTTGCCGAGCACGACGAGCGGACGCTCGGCCCCGGCGAGCAACTCGACGGCGCGGTCGATCGCAGCCGGTGACGGGACCTGGTCGGGAGCCGCGTCGACCACCGTCCGCAGTGACGCGCGCGCCTGATCGGCATCCATGACGTCACCGAGCACGGCCGCGGGAATATCTAGGTAGACGCCACCGGGGCGGCCGGAGGACGCGATGCGGACGGCGCGCGCGACGGCCAGGCCGATGTCCTGGACCCGGTTCACCCGGAAGGCGGCCTTGGTGTACGGCCGCGCGGCCGCGAGCTGGTCGAGCTCCTCGTAGTCGCCGCGTTGCAGGTCGACGATGTGACGCTCACTCGATCCCGAAATCTGCACCATGGGAAAGCAATTCGTGGTCGCGTTGGCGAGGGCGACCAGCCCATTGAGAAAACCGGGTGCGGACACCGTGAGGCAGATACCCGGCTTCTTGGTGAGGAACCCGGCTGCCGCCGCGGCGTGTCCGGCGTCGCTCTCATGACGGAATCCGATGTAGCGCAGGCCTTCGGCCTGGGCCACGCGGGCGATGTCGGTGACCGGGATGCCGACCACGCCGTAGATCGTCTCAATCCCGTTGAGTTTGAGTGCCTCGACCGCCACGTGATACCCGTCGGTGGCCGTGGCGGTCGAGGATGTCATCGCGGCTGCCGTGCGCTGTTGTCCGATGGGAGGTGCGGAAGTCATGTCGGAATTCCTCTCGGCGCTGGTGATCTCACTGCCATCGTCGTCGCTCGCGGTGATCGCCGTCAGCAGCGCTGGCGCCCATTGCCCGGTTGGGGCAGTGTCACCACCGCCCCCCTGCTAGCTGCAAAATCGCGGCGAATCCGAGCAGCGGACGCGACGATCGGGGTCATCCCGCCTACCATGCGAGATGACCGCATTCGAGAAGTGCGGTAAATCTGTTGTCAGACAACATTATTGATGCGTTCAAGGCGGATCGCTCGACTCACACACTGCAAGAAGGTGATTGCCATGATCACGATGACCGGATTGTTCGACGTGCTCGACGAGCAGCTGCGGATCGCGCCATGGGCTACCGCGCTGGTGGCCACCGCCGAGCGCATCCCGGTGAGCTACGGAACGTTGTCCGACCTGGTGGACCAGATCGTCGTGGGCCTGCGCGATGCGGGTTTGCGCCGAGGGGATGCCGTCGGGCTGGTGGGCGCCAACACCGTCGAGTTCGTCGTGGGACTGCTCGGCGCGGCACGGGCCGGCCTCGTGACCGCCCCGCTGGATCCGGCGCTGCCCGCTGCGGAACTGAGAGATCGGCTCGACCGGGTCGGCGCCAGGGCCCTGCTGATCGGTTCGGCGGCAACGGATCAGACGCCGGTCGACGCCGGCTCCGACCGTGCGGGCATGCGCGTGCGCGTGGAACTCGCCGGTCCGACGGCAGGGACGGCGTGGCTCGAGTTCGGCCCCGCATCGGGTGCCCTCGACGACCACGCGAATCTCGGCCTCCGACCCGAGGATGCGCTGGTGCTGTTCACCTCGGGCACCACCGGCCGGGCCAAGATGGTGCCTCTGACGCACGGCAATGTGGCCGCCTCGGTGCGGGGAATCTGTGCGACCTACGACCTGGGCCCCGATGACGCGACCGTGGCGGTGATGCCGCTGTTCCATGGCCACGGGTTGGTGGCCGTGCTACTCGGCTCGTTGGCCAGCGGGGGACGAGTGCTGCTCCCGGCGCGCGGGCGGTTCTCTGCGCACATGTTCTGGAACGAGATGCGATCCGTCGGCGCCACATGGTTCAGCGCGGTGCCCACCATCCACCAGATCCTGCTGAATCGCCCCGCCGCGGATGTTCCCGGCCCGGACGTGTTGCCACTGCGATTCGTCCGCAGCTGTAGCGCGCCGCTGGACATCACCACCGCCCGCGCCATCGAGCGGGCCTTCGGCACGCCCCTCCTGGAGGCCTATGGAATGACCGAGACCACCCACCAGGCCGCCGGCGAGCAGATCCGCGCGCGGATGCCAGACGAACTCGGCTCGGTGGGGCGTGGCACGGGCGCGGTACGGCTGCGAATCGTCGACGGTGCCGGAAACTCCTGCCCGCCCGGTGTGATGGGTGAGGTGTGGGTGAGCGGCCCCACCGTCGCCCGCGGCTATCTCGCTGATCCGGATGAGACGGCCAAGAGCTTCGTCGACGGCTGGTTCCGCACGGGTGACCTGGGCATCGTGGATGTCGACGAACGGCTGCATCTGACTGGCCGAATCAAGAACATCATCATCCGGGGCGGCGAGAACATCTCTCCCGAACATGTCGAAGGCGTCCTCACGGGGTGCGACGGCGTCGTGGAGGCGGCGGTGTTCGCGATTCCCGACGAAACGTTCGGCGAACGGGTCGGCGCGGCTGTGGTGCTCTCCGGCCGGCGTGCCGGCGGACCCGAACAGATCACCCTGGAATGCCGCGCCAAGCTGCCGGCCTTCGAAGTCCCCGAGCGGATCGACGTCGTCACGGCGCTGCCACATACCGCCAAGGGCGCCATCGACCGCAATGCCGTCAAGCAGCTCTACGCGCATTGACCGGGATTGCAGCTGGCAGGCATCAGCGATTGGAGGTCAGCGCCAACGATCTCGAGACTGTGTCGGCGGATCGTGGAAAGAGCAAGGAGCACAGCACTTTCCAAGGAGTGACACCATGCATCGAACAGTCAAGCGCGTTGCGGCCGCAGTAGTGGCGGCCGTCGTCACAGGCGCCGTCGTCGCCGCCCCCGCGGGCGCAGCAGTGGACCGCGCACCCGCGGAGCCAACCCACTCGGTGTCAGCGGCACCGGATCGGGTCGCGCATGCATCCGATGCCGGATATCACGGCTGGCACGGAGGCTGGGGCGATCGCGGCTGGCGCGGAGACTACGGCTGGGGCCATTACCGACACTGGGGGCCGTGGGGCTGGTGAGCCTCGCTCAGCCCTGGCAGTTCAGCGACACCGACACCGTCTGGCTGGTGACCACCTGCACCAGCACCCGGTCGTTGCCGTTACCGCGGCCCGGGCCGGTGTAGGGCACCCACTGCTTCACCTGCTGCGGGTTGCGGACGCTGGTCACCACGCACTGGTCCAGCGGCGCGGTGCCGACGCGATCTATGTTGACGGTGTAGCCCTGCGACTGCAGACGACTGATGGTTTCCTGTGCCGTCTCATCGGCCGATGCGAGGCCGGCGGGGGCGCCCACCAGCCCGATCACAGCCACTGCGACCGCACCCATGGCGTACTTCACCCGCATTGTCGTGCCTCTCGTTCAGCTACTTCACATCTTCCCCTGAAGTACATCGTTTAGGGAACCCGATTCGTTCCTGCATACACCCGGATAGCATCGCGCCCGTGGACAGCACCATGCAGAACTGGCCGTTGACCATCACGGCGATCCTGCGGCACGCCTGTGGCGCCAACGGCGACCGAACCATCACCACCGCCACTGGTCAGGGTGGATACCGCACCAGCACCTACCGGGAGATCGGTGAACAGGCCGCGCGACTGGCACATGCCCTGCGGGGGTTCGGCATCACCGGCGACGAGCGCGTGGGCACGTTCATGTGGAACAACGCCGAACATCTGACTGCCTACCTGGCCTTGCCCGCGATGGGCGCGGTGCTGCACACCCTCAACATCCGGTTGTCCCCGGAGCAGATCGCCTACATCGCCAACGAAGCACAGGACCGGGTGATCGTGGCCGACGCATCTCTGGTGCCGCAGCTGGCGCCGGTGCTGCCGCTCCTGGAGACCGTGCACACGGTGATCGTGTCCGGCGACGGTGACGTCAGTGCTCTCAAAGGGGTCACGGTCGTGCGGTATGACGAAGTGCTGGCGGGCCGTCCCGCGCAGTTCGACTGGCCTGACATCGACGAGAACTCTGCTGCCGCAATGTGTTACACGAGTGGCACCACCGGAAACCCCAAAGGGGTGGTGTACAGCCACCGGTCGAGTTATCTGCATTCGCTGTCCACGTGCACGGCCAATGCGCTCGATGTGGGCGCGGGCGATGTGGTGTTGCCGGTCGTGCCGATGTTCCACGCGAACGCTTGGGGGTTGCCGTACGCGGCCCTCATGGCCGGGGCGGATCTGGTGATGCCGGACCGCTTCCTCGATGGTGCCTCACTGATCGAGCTGATCGAATCGCGGCGCCCCACGGTGGCCGGGGCGGTGCCCACGATCTGGAACGACGTGATGCACTGCCTGGAAAAGGCGCCCGGACATGATATTTCGTCGTTGCGACTGGTTGCCTGTGGCGGTTCGGCGGTGCCGGTCTCGCTGATGCGGACATTCCAGGAGCGCTACGGCGTCTACATCCAGCAGGCGTGGGGTATGACGGAGACGTCGCCGCTGGCGACGGTCGCCAAACCGCTGCCCGGGGTGTCCGAGGAACGGCACTGGGCAATGCGGGCCACCGCGGGACGACCGATGTGCGGTGTCGAGGTCCGCATCGTCGACGACACGGGTAAACCCATGCCCGCCGACGGCAAAGCCGTGGGGGAGCTGGAAGTACGCGGTCCGTGGATCACCGGCAGTTACTACCAGGGCCGGGACGCGGAGAGGTTCGACACCGGCTGGCTGCGCACCGGAGACGTGGGCTGCATCGACGAAGACGGCTACGTCACCCTCACGGACCGCGCCAAGGACGTCATCAAATCCGGTGGTGAATGGATTTCCTCGGTGGAGCTGGAGAATCTGCTGATCGCCCATCCCGACGTGTTGGAGGCCGCCGTGGTCGGCGTGCCCGACGAGCGCTGGCAGGAACGCCCGCTGGCCGTCGTGGTGTTGCACGAGAATGCCACGACCAGCCCGGCGGAACTACGAGACTTCCTGGCGGACAAGGTGGTTCGGTGGTGGCTTCCGGAGCGCTGGACATTCGTCGACCAGGTGCCGCGCACCAGCGTCGGCAAGTACGACAAGAAGACCATCCGGGCCCGGCACGCCGACGGCGCCTACGAGGTGCTCACCATCTAGGGCGCGGGTCAGGCGCGTACGGCGATGCTCGACAGCAGGTCGGCCAGGCGATCCGGCCGGTCGATCATCGAGAAGGTGCGGGCGCCGTCGATCACTTCCAGCCGCGCGTTCGGGATGGTCTGCGCGAGCCGTTCGCCGTCGCCGAGTTCGAAGAACACGTCGTCGGCCGACCACGCGATCAGTGTCGGCTTGTCGAATTCGGGGAGCCGGGCGGCCACTGCGGTGGTGACCTCGGTGCGCAGCGACAGGGTGAACTGTCTCAGGTCCTCGGCGATCGCCGGATTCGCCCGGGTGGTGTGCACCCATTCCCGGGTCATGACATCGATGTTCGCGTGGGCCAGGCCGGCATAGGCCCGCCTGCGTACAACAGGGATCCGCACGGCCTGTGCGACGCTCCGGAACAGCACCTTGGAGTGTGCGGCACGGATCAGCGGCTTGAGGATGGGCGGCGGAAAGTGTTCGAACGCATCGCAACTGGTCAACACCAGGGCGCCGATCCGCTCAGGGTGATGCACGGCGACCAGCTGCGTGACCACGCCGCCGGTGTCGTTGCCGACCAGCACGACGTCGTCGAGATCCAACGCGGCCAGGGTGTCGGCGACGATGGTCGCGACGCCGTGGATGCTGCGGTCGGCGCCGGGTCGCAACGGTTCGGGATGCGCGCCCAGTGGCCAGGTCGGGGCGATGCACCGCAGGCCACGCGCCGCCAGGCGCGCGCTGACCTGGCGCCACAGCTGCCCACCCATCATGTACCCGTGGACGAAGACGACGGGCCTGCCGTCCTTCGGTCCGAATTCCTCGAAATGGACGGTTCCGGCGCTAATCTCAATGATCGACATGGATGACTCCCGGCTCGATACACATTTACGAACAGTCTGCCGGTAACTTACCAACAGGGTGTATGGAAAACAAGAGACGTACTCAGGAAGAGCGCTCCGCGGCCACCCGTGAAGCGTTGATCGCGGCTGCCCGGCGCCTGTGGGGTGAGCGCGGTTACGCAGAGGTGGGGACGCCGGAGATCGCCACTGCCGCAGGGGTGACCCGCGGCGCGATGTATCACCAATTCGCCGACAAGGCAGCACTTTTCCTGGCCGTGGTGGAGGTCGTGGAGCAGGACGTGATGGCGAGGCTGGCGACCGAGGTGGCCGCGTCGGGCGCGACGACCCCGGCCGACGCGATCCGCGCCGCGGTCGATGCGTGGCTGGAGGTGTCCGGCGATCCCGAGGTGCGCCAGCTGATCCTGCTCGACGCGCCGAGCGTGCTCGGCTGGGCAGGGTTCCGCGACGTGGCCCAGCGCTACAGCCTCGGCATGACCGAACAGATGCTCGCCGAGGCGATCAAGGCCGGTCAACTCGCGCGTCAGCCCGTGCGGGCACTGGCGCACGTGCTGATCGGCGCCCTCGACGAGGCGGCCATGGCCATCGCCACCGCCGAGGATCCGAAGAAGGCCCGCCGCGAGATTCGCCAGGTGCTACGCCGGCTGATCGACGCAATGCTGACCGGTTGATTTACGCGGCTTTCTCCCGCGAGGGTTTCTCCCGCGAGCAGACAGTCAGGTACGCGAAACGCGGCGTGTCCGGTACCCGCATGTCTGCTCGGCGAGAGAAGTCCTAGCGGTCGGCGCGCTGGTAGGCCGTCACGACGGCGGCGCCGCCGAGGCCGATGTTGTGCTGCAGCGCAGCGTTGACGCCGTCGACCTGGCGCTTGTCGGCGGTGCCGCGCAGCTGCCAGGTCAGCTCGGCGCACTGGGCCAGGCCCGTCGCGCCCAGCGGGTGGCCCTTGGAGATGAGCCCGCCGGACGGGTTGACCACCCACCGCCCGCCGTAGGTGGTGTCGGCGTTGTCGATCAGCCGCGGTGCCTCACCTTCGCCGCACAGGCCAAGGGCTTCGTAGAGCAGCAGCTCGTTGGCGGAGAAGCAGTCGTGCAGCTCGATGACCTGGAAATCCTCAGGACCGAGGCCCGACTGTGCGTAGACCTGTTGGGCCGCTTGCACATTCATGTCGTATCCGATGATGTTGGCGGCGCTGCCGTCGAAGGTCGAGGCGAAGTCGGTGGTCATGGCCTGCCCGACGATCTCGACGGCCTGGCCGGCCAGTCCGTGCTTGTCGACGAATGCCTCACTGGCCAGGATCGCCGCACCCGACCCGTCGGAGGTGGGGGAGCACTGCAGCTTGGTCAGCGGTTCGGAGATCATCTTGGCGGCCAGGATGTCGTCGAGGGTGTACTCGTCCTGGAACTGCGCGTACGGATTGTTGACCGAGTGCTTGTGGTTCTTGTAGCCGATCTTCGCGAAATGCTCGGCGGTGCTGCCGTACTTCTTCATGTGTTCGCGGCCCGCAGCGCCGAACATCCACGGCGCCACCGGGAAGGCGAATTCGTCGATCTCGGCGAGGGCCTTGACGTGGCGGCCCAGCGGCGATTCGCGGTCCTGGGCGCCCGCCTGCAGCGACCCGGGCTGCATCTTCTCGAAGCCGAGCGCGATGGTGCAGTCTGCCAGACCACCGCGGATCGCTTGTGCGGCAAGATAAAGCGCCGTCGAGCCGGTCGAACAGTTGTTGTTGACGTTGACGATCGGGATGCCCGTCATACCCAGTTCATAGAGTGCGCGCTGACCCGAGGTCGAATCACCCGAGCAGTATCCGACATAACCCTGCTGAACCTGGTCGTAGGAGATCCCGGCGTCGGCGAGTGCCTTGGTGCCGGACTCGTTGGCCATCTGCGGGTAGTCCCAGGCGGATCCGTCCTCATTGACGCGACGTCCGGGCTTCTCGAACTTCGTCATCCCCACACCGACAACGAACACTTTGTTGACCATGTCGAGAAACATACATATCGCCGCGCGCTTAGTGTAGAGATAAATAGAACACGTTCTAGTTCGTCGAGGAGGCGTCGTGGCGTTGCGCGTGGTGCAGTGGGCAACCGGAGGCGTCGGCGTGGCCGCCATCAAGGGTGTGCTCGAGCACCCTGACCTGGAGTTGGCCGGCTGCTGGGTGCATTCCGACGCCAAGAACGGCAGGGACGTCGGCGCGCTGATCGGCGGCGGGCCCATCGGCGTCGTCGCGACCAACAGCGTCGACGAGATCCTCTCGTTGGAAGCCGACGCGGTCATCTACGCACCGCTCGTGCCCAATCCCGACGAAGTGGCGGCGCTGCTGCGGTCCGGCAAGAACGTCGTCACCCCGATCGGCTGGTTCTACCCGTCCGACAAGCAGGCCGAGCCGCTGCGGGCCGCGGCACTCGAAGGCGGCGCGACATTGCACGGCACCGGTATCGCGCCCGGCGGCATCAGCGAGAAGTTCCCGCTGCTGCTGTCCGCGCTGTCCACCGGCGTGCGATTCGTGCGCGCCGAGGAGTTCTCCGACCTGCGCACCTATGAGGCGCCCGACGTGGTGCGCCATGTGATGGGCTTCGGCGGCGAACCGGACAGTGCGCTGAGTGGACCGATGCAGAAGCTGCTCGACGGCGGCTTCATCCAGGCCATCAAGTTGATCGTGGACCAGATCGGGTTCAACGCGGAGCCCCGCGTCAGGGCCACGCAGGAGATCGCCGTGGCCACCGCGCCCATCGAGTCGCCGATCGGTGCGATCGAACCGGGCCAGGTCGCCGGGCGAAAGTTCCACTGGGAGGCCCTCGTCGGCGACGAACCCGTCGTCAGGATCACGGTCAACTGGCTGATGGGTGAGGAAAACCTGGACCCGGCATGGACTTTCGGTCCGGCTGGGCAGCGCTACGAGATGGAGGTCCGGGGAAATCCGGATTTCACCATGGTCATCAACGGATTTCAGGGTCTCGTCGGTGAGGAAGGGCCCGAACCCGGCGTCGTCGCCACCGCGGCGCATTGCGTCAACTCCGTGCCCGCGGTGTGCGCGGCGGCGCCGGGCATCGCCACCTACCCCGACCTTCCGCTGATCAGCGGGAAGGCGGCTCCCGCTCTGCGGTGATCCCTAGGGCTGCACCAGGATTCGGATCGGATTGCCGTCCTGGCGTTCCAGCCTGTCGATACCCGTGGCGATGTCCTCCAGCGGGACGATCCCGCTGATCGACCGCGACAGGTCGAGCCTGCCCAGTGACACCAGCGTCGCCAGCGTCGAGATGTCGACGTTCTGATAGCCGAGATGGCCGAGCACCTGCTTCTGCGTCAGGCCGAACATCGACGTCGGCCCCACGGTGGGCTCCTGTGCGCTCATGCCGACCGACACCAGCCTGCCGCCAACGGTCAACTGCCCCAACGCCTGTTCGAACGTCGACTTGAGCCCGACCGCGTCGAACGCGACATCGAGCCCGCGGCCGCCGGTCACCTCGGCGATCTTCTCGCCGAGGTTCTCGTCACGCGAATCGAACGCGTAATCGGCACCGAGTTCCAATGAGCGGTCGAGGACTTCGGGTTTGATGTCGACGGCGATCACCGGTACGGCACCGACCAGCCGGGCCAGTTGTGCGATATGAGTGCCGACACCACCGAGTCCCCATACCCCGACCGACTCGCCGATCCCCACCTTGCCGGTGCGCACCACCGCGCCGTACGGCGTCGACACCGCATCGGCCAGGATCGCGGCCTGCTCCAACGGCACGTTGTCCGGCACGCGGGTCAGCCCGAATGCCTGCGCGACGGTGTACTCGGCCCATGCGCCGTCGTAGGCGAACGCCATCAACTGGATCCGCATGCAGTTGGCGATGTCGCCGCGCCGGCAGTTGGCACACGTCAGGCAGGGCCTGCCTGCCGCGACGATCACCCGGTCACCCTCGGCCCACCCCGTCACCCCTGGGCCGAGTTTGGCGATGGTGCCCGACGCCTCGTGCCCCTGCGTCACCACCGGGGCCTGCGCCGGGAACGTGCCGTTGATCAAGCTCAGGTCCGAGTGGCAGATGCCGCAGAACGCCACCTTCACCAGGACTTCGCCCGGACCGGGCTCGGGAATCGGAACATCTTCCACGACAACCGTTTTGGTGTCGGCGTAGAAGCGCTCGGCCCGCATCGTCGCGGTCATCTCGGTTCCCTTCGTCCGGCGGCTACTATCGGCATCATGTCGCAGTCGCGGGTCGTCGAGCAACGACGCTGACCGATGTGTCGGTTGTTCGGACTGCACGCGGGCCATCACGCCGTCACGGCGACCTTCTGGCTGCTGAATGCGCCGGACAGCCTCGCCGCGCAGAGTAGACACAACCCGGACGGCACCGGACTGGGCGTATTCGGGCCCGACGGCGCACCGCACGTCTACAAGCAGCCCATTGCGGCGTGGCAGGACTGCGCTTTCGCGACCGAGGCCCACGACCTCACCGCAACCACGTTCGTCGCCCATGTCCGGTACGCGTCGACCGGTGCACTCGAGGTCCGTAACACGCATCCCTTCCTGCAGAACGGACGGATCTTCGCGCACAACGGCGTGGTCGAAGGGCTCGACGTGCTGGACGCGCGGCTCGACCAGCTGGGAGTCGCCGACCTGGTCGGCGGCGAGAGCGACTCCGAGCGGGTGTTCGCCTTGATCACCGCCGCGATCCGCGACGCCGACGGTGACGTGTCCGCCGGGCTGCGCGACGCCATCGGCTGGCTCGCCGACACCGTGCCGATATACGCCGTCAACATCCTGCTCAGCACCGCCACCGGACTGTGGGCGTTGCGCTACCCGGACACTCACGAGCTGTACCTGCTGGATCGCCGCGAGCTGGCCGAGCGACGGCTGCGGATGCGCAGCCACCGCATCACCGCGCACTCCGATGCGCTGAGCCGGCATCCCGCGGTGGTGTTCGCGAGCGAGCCGATGGACGGCGAGCTCTGGCAGCCGCTGGCGCCCGGTGAACTCGTGCACGTCGACGCCGACCTGAACATCCACCGCGAGGTGATCTTCCCCGATCCTCCGAAGCATCTGCTGCAACTCGCCGATCTCACCGAACAGGCTGCCGCGTCACAACACCCTGCCGGGTGAGCCCGCGCCCGGCTGGCACACTGGAATCCCGTGGCAACCAAACGCGCACTGGTCCTGGCAGGTGGCGGCATCGCGGGGATCGCATGGGAGACCGGCATTCTGCGCGGCATCGCCGACGAATCGCCGCAGACGGCCGAGGCACTGCTGGACAGTGACGTTTTGGTCGGCACGTCGGCCGGTTCGACGGTCGCCGCGCAACTCGGCAGCGGGCTGAGCCTCGATGAGCTCTACCAACGTCAGATCGGCGCGAAATCGGCCGAACTGGACCCCGGGGTCGGCATCGACAGTGTCACCGACCTGTTCCTCGACGCCATGCTCACCCCGAACACCGATAAGGCCCAGAAACTCCAGAAGATCGGCCAGGTCGCGCTGGACACCCCGACCGTGTCCGAGGCCATGCGCCGCGAGGTGATCGCCGCGCGGCTGCCGTCGCACGAGTGGCCGCAGCGGGTGCTGCGGATCTCGGCGGTCGACATCGACCTGGGCGAGCTGGTCAGCTTCGACAGGGATTCCGGCGTGGCACTCGTCGACGCCGTCGCGGCGAGCTGCGCGGTCCCCGGAGTGTGGCCGGTCGTCACGATCGGTGACCGGCGCTACATGGACGGCGGGGTCAACAGCAGCGTGAACATGGTGCTGGCCGCCGACTGCGACGCCGCCGTCGTACTGGTGCCGTCTGGGCGGAACACGCCTTCACCCTTCGGCAGCGGGGTGAGCGCCGAGATCGATGGTTTCGCCGGCAAATCGCTCGGCGTCTACGCCGACGACGACGCGGTGGACGCGTTCGGCGAGAACCCGCTCGATCCGGCCTGCCGCGTACCGTCGGCGCAGGCCGGCCGCAGGCAGGGGCAACGCGTCGCGGCGTCGGTGGCCGCGTTCCTGGCCGGCTGAATCAGCCGTCGAGCGCGCGGGCGGCCAACTCCTGCCCGATCTCGATCACCTCGCCTGCCCGGTGGAACTCCAGGCTGCGGCACACCGAGCGGGGCACCTCGATCAGCAGATCGGGGGGATAGGCCGCCAGCGTATGCCGGGCCAGCGCGGCCTGCGCGATGTCGATGGTGCGGTACATCACCTCGAAGCTGCCCAACCGCGGCACCCCAGCGGTCTCCGGGATGTCGTCGGTGTCGGTTTCCGCGAGCTCACCGTCGGGGATCGTCGCCCCGAACCGGCTCAGCACCGCGCGGGCCGTCGGCCGGTCCAGCATGCTGCGCACCGACGCCGTATCCAGCACCCCCGACGTGCTGCGCAACATCCGGTTGAGCCACTCGGCGCTCGGCCGTGGTTCGCGGTCCTCCGGAGTCGCGGCCGTGCCCGGATCACCGCCCGACACGCTCACCGCGATGGTCAGGTCGGCGTTGACCGCGGCGATCGGCGCCATCGGCAACGGATCGAGAATGCCGCCGTCGCCGAGCAACCGGCCACCCAGCGCATGCGGGGCGATCACACCAGGGATGGCAATCGATGCCCGGATCGCCGCATCGACCGGGCCGTGCTGCAGCCAGACCGATTTCCCGGCGATCAGATCCGTCGCGACCGCGGTATAGGGGATGGGCAGATCCTCGATGGTCGCCTCGCCGAGGATGTCGCGGACGGCGTCGAGGATCTTCTCGGCGCGCATGATCCCTGCGGCCGTGAGCGACGGGTCGAGCAGCCGCAACACCGCACGCTGGGTCAAAGTCCGTGCCCACTCCGCGAAGTCGTCGAGCTTGCCCGCGGCGTGCAGCCCGCCGACCAGCGCCCCCATGGACGATCCGGAGACCCCGACCACCTCGTAGCCGCGTTCGCGCAGTTCGTTGATGACGCCGATGTGCGCGTAGCCCCGCGCACTTCCGCTGCCGAGAGCCAGCGCAACTCGCATGCGTCCATTCTGCCGTGCGAGTGGTGCCGTCACACCTGCCGGTAGCGTCCCTCGCGTTCGACGTCCTGCCACCACGGCGACCGGCGCGCGAGTGCCAGTGCCGCCGCGGGCATCGCGGTGAACTCGACGCGCACTGCTGCCGCATCCAGGTCGGCATCCAGGTCGCGCAGGCCGTCCAGGATCGTGGTGCTGATGCGCAGTTGCCGGGAAAGGTCCACTACCAACGTCTTTGGCGGCGGATCGGCCGACAGCGCCATGATGCGGATCATCCGGGTGTTGGCCCTCAGGTTCGCGGTGTACAGCGCCACCTGCGTCCGCAGCACCAGGGGATCGGCCGGGTGGACCAGTTCGCCCTCCGGCCCGTCGGTGCTGATGCCGTCGTTCTTGACCACCTGCACCACATGCGGCTGATTTGCGTTGTGCAGCACCGCGTACAGCGTCAGGAGCACGCCGACGGCGACGGCAGGCAGCAGGCCCACGGTGAGCGCCACCGCCATCACCAGGATCGCCAAGGTGAACTCGCGGCGGCTGAACGTCCACAGCTGCCGCAGCGCCCGCACCTCGATCAGCCCGAGCACGGGAACCAGCACCATGGCACCGAGCGTCGCTTCCGGCAACTTGGACAGCACCGGCGCCAGCAGCAGCGCCACCACGACCGCCAGCGCAGCGGTGACCAACCCCGATACCTGGCTGCGGGCACCCGCCCGGGTGTTCACCTGGCTCTGCGAGAAGCCACCCGACGGCGGTAGCGCGTGGAAGAACGCACCGGCGACCGCGGCCAACCCCAGAGCACTGAGCTCCCGGTCCGGCTCGATCTGCGCATCGTCGCGGTGGCGGATGCCGCGGGCCGCCGAGACGGTTTCCAGGAATGCCATCATCGCGATCGCCAGTGCCCCGGGCAGCAGATGGCCGATCTGATCGAACGCCGGCCATCCGGGCACTGGAAGGCCTTCGGGCACAGCCGGTATCAATTTGACGCCGAGTGCGGTCAACCCGCCGAACGCGGCGCCGGCGATACCCAGCCCGGCGACCACCAGTGGGCCGGGCACCTTCGGGTAGGCGCGGCCGATGAACCACAGCAGCCCGATGCTGGCCAGTGAGAGCACCACGGTCATGAGATGGGCATGGCCGAGTTGGCGCAGCGCCGAGGCAAGGACGCGGAAGAAGCCTTCGTGATTCGGATCTGGTTTCACACCCAGCAGTTTCGGCAGCTGACCGGCCGCGATGGTCAACCCGACACCGGCCTTGAGCCCGATCAGGGTGGCCTCGTTGATGTTCTCGACCACCGATCCCAGCCGCAACACCCGCGCGACCAGCAGGATCACCCCGACGAGCAGCGTCAAGGCCATCAATTCCGAAGGGGCGCCTGATGATCCGGCCAGCACGCCAGCACCCAGCATCGTCGACGCCGTCAGCGTCGCGACCGTCGACGTGGTGCTGACGCTGACGCTGCGCGATCCGCCCGTGAGCGCATAGACGACCATCGGCAGCATGCAACTGTAGAGGCCGAATTCGACGGGCATGTTGGCCACCGTCGCGTACGCCATCGCCTGCGGGATGACCACCGCGCCCGCAGTGAGTCCGGCGAACACGTCGCCGCGCAACCATTGTCGTTGGTAGGGCAGCAGCGCGGGGCTGGGCGCAACGCGAAATCGCACGGCGCAAGTATGGCCCGCGTAGACCGTCGCCGTGGCAGGGTTGTTCACCATGAGTGCGCCACCGAACGCGGCTTCGAGAGTGTCGGGGGCGGTGCGTAGTCTCGGCCGTCCCAGCCCACGCGATGTCATCGCCGGTCTGGTGACCGGGCTGTTCTCGATCCCGGAAGGCATGGCTTACGCCAGTATTGGCGGGTTCAACCCGGTGGCCGGCCTCTATGCAGGCGTGGTGCCCGGCATCATCGGTTCCCTGTTTGCCCGCACGGTGCTGATGGTGACGACGTTGACCAGTGCCATCGCACTGTCGTCACGCAGCGTCCTCAAAGAAGCCGGACTCGATCCGCAGGACCCGGCCAACGTCGCGGCCTTGGCGCTCGTGGTCGGGGTGGTGATGCTGCTGTTCGGACTGCTGCGGTTCGGCTCGATCATGAACTTCGTCTCCAACGCGGTGATGACGGGCTTCTCCACAGGTATCGCGCTGCAGATCGTGGCAGGCGTGCTCGGCGACGCGACCGGCTACAAACCGCAGAGCGGCAACACCATCGGCAAGTTCATCGACTCGCTGGCGCACATCGGGCTGTGGCACGGCACGGCCGTCGCGGTCGCGGCAGGCACCGTCGCGGTGTGGGCGGTGTTCCACTTCGTCAAGCCGCTGGAATCGTTCGCCACACTGATCGCCCTGGTGGTCGTCACCGCCGTCGTGGCCGTCGCGCACATCGACGTCGAAACCGTGGGCGACATCGCGTCGATCACCAATTCGCTTCCACCGGTGACGATCCCGAATTTCTCCGCGGTGCCGGAGCTGCTCGTCGGCGGGGTCGCCGTCGCGCTGGTCGCGCTGGCCCAGGCCGCGGGAATCTCCGCAGCGCTGCCCAATCCCGACGGCAGCCGAACCAACATGAACGGCGACTTCCTGGCCCAGGGTGCGGCCAACTTCGCAGGTAGCTTCTTCGGTGCGCTGCCCACCGGAGGTTCGCTGTCGCGCACCGGGGTGGCCACCTCCGCAGGCGCCCGCAGCCGCTGGACCGGCATCTTCGCCGGTATCTGGCTCGCCGTGCTGGTCCTGGTCGCCGGCTCGGCCGCCGAGATCATCCCGATGCCGGTCATCGGCGGGCTCATCCTGGTGATCGGCGCCGAGCTGGTGGTGGGCCGGCTGCCCGACATCAAGCTGGTGCTGCGGGTCGCGCCACTGTCGGCCGTGGCGATGCTGATCACGTTCGCGGCCACCACACAGCTGCCACTGCACACCGCGATCCTCATCGGTGTCATCACATCGCTGGTGCTGTACTGCGCCAAGGCCGCTCAGGCCGCGCAACTGGTGGCGCTCGAACCGGCAGCCGACGGCGGTTGGCGACAGGTGCCCGTGCCCGCGCGGTGCGCCAGCGACGACGTGACCGTGCTGCATTACGCGGGGGTCGGGCTGTTCGCCGAAGTGGCCCGCATCGACGAGACCTGGCCACGGGCCGACGGCACCACGAACGCTGTCGTGGTGCTGAGCCTTCGCTCGTTGCCCGATGTGCCGTCGTCGGTGACCATCAAGGCGCTTCGCCGGTGGGCCGGCCAGCTGGCGGCGAACAACGGCAGGCTGATCATCTCGGGCGTGAATCCGGGCACCGCCGAGGTGTTGCAGCGCGGCGGGCTCGACGACGTGCTGGGCGACGACGGCATCGTGGCAGCCACCGACCGGGTCTTTGGCGCCCTCGACATCGCCGTCGACCGCGGACGTGCATGGGTGGCCGCCCAGCGCGGCGAGAGCGGTGGTTCGGCGCAGCCTGATTCGAACTAGCCGCAGAGCTGATCGGCCGCTGCGCGGACCGCGACGATCACCGCTGCCTGACGGCTCGGCTCCAGCTCCGCCCAGGCCTTGTTGTAGGTGCCGGGCCCCGGGATCGCGCCAGGGGTCTGCAGGGAGGCCAGATACGGCTCGATCTGCGCCTTGGGGTCGCCGCCCTTCTCGTCCATCCACACCTTGGCGGCGTGGCAGGCCTGGAAATACTCCTCTTCGGAGGACTGGGCGTCGGCCCCCACGGCGGTGGTGACGCCACCCGGCGAGATCGCCGCTTCCCCCGGTGCGGCGGTGGGTGTCGCCGTGCGGGTGGAGGCGGTCGACGGTGTCGCGGGGGACCCGGAAGGCTGCCCCTGATCGCCGGTCGACGAACAGCCCGTCAACAACGTGAGGCCGGTAACGGCGATGGCTCCGGTCGTCCACCGCACGGCCGAGGTGTTACTGCGCATGACGCCAATCTATGCAACACTGGCCGCCGTGACGGAACGGACCAGTTCTCTGCGGTGTTGTCGGGCTCGCTAGCGCGTCCTTGACCAACCCTGTCCGTACGTCAGTTCTGGAGTCCTCCGCATGGTTTCCACCCTTGCCCCTGCCGTTCTGCCTGCTGTGTCCGCACCCACCCGGCTGCGCCTGCCCGATCTGCTGCACACCACCGACCGCGCCGCCGACGATGTCCTGTCCGGCCGCTACGACCGACTGTTGCGCGGCCTGCCGCACGACGAACGCTGGTACACCCGGCTCTCCGGTGACGACGAGTTGGACATCTGGCTCATCAGCTGGGTGCCGGACAAATCCACCGAACTGCACGACCACGGCGGCTCGCTGGGGGCGCTGACCGTGGTGTCGGGCGCGCTCACCGAAACCCGTTGGGATGGAGAGGCATTGCGTCGCCGGCGCCTCACAGCCGGTGCCCAGGCCGCGTTCCCGCTCGGATGGGTGCACGACGTGGTCCGCGCGCCCGCGCCGATCACCGGTCCGACGTTGAGCGTGCACGCCTACTCGCCACCCTTGACGGCCATGTCGTACTACGAAGTGACCGAACGGAACACGTTGCGCCGCAACCGTACCGAGCTGACCGACGCGCCGGAGGGGTGAGCATGAGCCGGATCGACGCAGTCCTGGCCGCCGCGCGGGAGCGCCTGCAGCGGCTGCCCGCCGCCGAGGTGCCCGCCGCGCTGGCGTCGGGCGCGGTGCTCGTCGACATCCGGCCCGCCGCGCAACGAGCCCTCGAGGGCGACGTTCCCGACGCCTTGGTGATCGAGCGCAACGTCCTCGAGTGGCGGTGCGACCCCACCAGCGATGCGCGCATTCCGCAGGCCGTCGACGATGGCGTCTACTGGGTGATCCTGTGCTCGGAGGGCTACACCTCAAGCCTGGCCGCCGCGGCCCTGCTCGACCTCGGGCTGCACCGCGCCACCGACGTCATCGGCGGCTACCAGGCCCTGAAAGTGGCTGAGCTGGTCTAACCGGGCGGATGATGGCGACACGTGTTCGTATCACCCTCGGAAGGGGCCGCGATGTCGCCGATAGTCGCCATCACCGGGGCCAGCAGCGGCATCGGCGAGGCCACTGCACGTCTGCTCGCGCGTCGCGGTGCGTCCGTCGTCCTCGGCGCCCGCCGCGCCGAGCGGCTCGATCGGCTGGCCGACGACATCCGCCGTGACGGAGGTGTCGCCGTCGCGCGCGCGACCGACGTCACGGATCCCGAAGACCTGCAGCAGCTCGTCGACCTCGCCGTCAGCGAGTTCGGCGGGCTGGACGTATTCGTCGGCAATGCCGGCATCAGCAAGATCGGGCCCATCGCGGATCTCGACCTCGCCGGGTGGTCGGAGATGATCGACGTGAACCTCCGTGGTGTGCTGCACGGCATCGCTGCCGCCCTGCCGGTATTCCGGCGGCAGGGCCACGGTCACTTCGTCACAACACTTTCCACCGCGGGGCTCAAGATCGTGCCGAACCAGGGTGTCTACGCCGCGACGAAGAACGCGGTGCGAACCCTGTTGGAAGCGCTACGCCAGGAGTCCACTGACGGCGTTGTGCGGACCACCACGATCTCACCCGGTTTCGTGCGCACCGAGCTCGCCGATTCCATCGAGGACCTCGCTCAGCGGGAGCGAATCCGCAGCAGTATGAACGAGTTCGGCCTGCCGCCCGATGCGGTCGCGGCAGCCATCGCCTTCGCCATCGAGCAGCCTCGCGAGGTCGAGATCGGCGAGATCACCATCCGGCCGACAGTCCAGGGCTGAAGCTGCCTGGGCTCAAGCGTTTTCGTTGTTGTTCAGCAGCGGGCGCAACCGCTCGGTCTTGTCCGGGGTCCAGTCCGGCGGCTGCAGGACCTTGGCCCACGCGTTGGCGACGTCCTTGACGTACACGTGGCCGTGCCCGTCGGGCACGTCGACCGCGACCGCCATGTCCGCGGACACCTGCAGGAACGTCACCACCGGGATCCACTGCATGCGCCCCGAGACGTCGTAACCACGCGGCTCCTTGAGCCAATCCGGCTCGGAGAACAGCAGATCCGGGTTCCACCACGCGATCGGATCGGATGCGTGCTGCAGGTAGACCGTGCGTGGGGTCAACCACGGCTCGGCAGGCCGGTCCAGGTTCTCCGGGCGCGCGGAGAACCGTACGTAGTCGCCCTTTTCGTAGATCGGCAGCCACTCCGGTGAACCGGCGTCGCGGTTGCGGGTCAGTTCCGTCCAGATGGTGTTGTTGAACGTCGGGCCCGAGAACAGTGCACCGTCGGTGCGGGCGATCAAATTGTTCAGGCTCAGGAACGGCGCCTCACCGCCGAACGAACCGAGGCTCTCGCCGAACACCACGAGCTTGGGGCGCTTGCCTTCCGGCCGCTGCTTGACCAGCTCGTCGACGGCCTCGAACAAGGCCTGCCCGGCCTGGCGTGCGTTCTCCTTGTCCACCAGGAACGAGATCCAGCTGGGCAGGAACGAGTACTGCATCGACACGATCGCGCTGTCGCCGTTGTACATGTACTCCAGTGCGGAGGCCTCGGCTTCGTTGATCCAGCCCGTGCCGGTGGTGGTGGCCACCGCGACCACCTTGCGGTCCAACCCGCCGGTGCGCAGCAATTCCTGTGCGGCCAGCGCGGCGGTCGCTCGGATGCCCTCGGCGGAATGCAGCCCCGCGTACGCCCGGATCGGTGGCATCGCAGGTTTGCCGTTGAACTTGCTCAGTGCTTCGACACTGGGCCCGGACGAGACGAACACCCGCCCCTGGTGGCCCAGCGTCGTCCACTTCGCCAGTGACTCGGGGCCACCGGAGCGCAACTTCGAGGTCGGTGCCGCGAAATCAGGGCTGTCCTCGTTGTTGATGTTCGAGAACGTGCTGTTGATCTTGTCCATCGCGACCCGGACCACAACGCCGTTGAGCAACGCGATGCTGAACGCCAGCAACAGCACAACCACTACGACCGCCGAAACCCTAGGCGGCGCAAAGCGATTGAGCTGACGCACCAGGAAGCGCACGAGCCTGCCGATGAGCTGCCCGATCTCGACGAACACGAACAGCAACACCACCGACAGCACGGCCGTCAGCGGGTGATCCCAGAACGACAGCCGAGGCACGCCCATGAAGTCACGGACCTCGTCCTGCCACACGTGGAAATACACGATCATCAGGATCTGGCCGACGATGCCGACCGCCACCAGTGTCAGCCACGCCCACTTGGGCGCCTTGGGGCTGGTCTCCCTGGAACCCATGAACCGCACCAGCCACACGCCGAAAACGCCGAGGCCGTAGCCGATAGCGCCGGCGGCTCCGCTGACCAGACCCTGAAACAGCGGGCCGCGGGGCAGCAGCGACGGCGTCATCGACAACCACAGGAACACCAGGCCGATCGCCGTTCCGAAGAACGTGTAACGACGCTGCCACCAGTCGGGCTTGTCCGTCTCGCGTGACTGGGTTTCAGGCGTCTCGGCTTCGGGCTCGGCGGTCTCGGTCACCCGTTGACTTTAACGATGCGTGAAGTTGGGGGCGCGCTTCTCGGTGAAGGCCGCCATGCCTTCCTTCTGATCGGCCGTGGCGAACGCCGAGTGGAACAGCCGCCGCTCGTAGAGCAAGCCTTCGGTGAGCGACGACTCGAAGGCACGATTGACGGCTTCCTTGGCCATCCGCGCCGCCGACAGCGACATCCCCGCGATGGTCTCCGCGACCGCGAGAGCCTCGTCGATCAGCGAGTCCGCCGGTACCAGCCGCGACACCAGCCCGGCCCGCTCGGCCTCGACCGCGTCGATGGTGCGGCCGGTCAGGATCAGGTCCATCGCCTTGGCCTTGCCGATCGCGCGCGTCAACCGCTGGCTGCCGCCCATGCCCGGCAGCACACCCAGCTTGATCTCGGGCTGACCGAACTTCGCGGTGTCCGCGGCGATCAGGATGTCGCACATCATCGCCAGCTCACAGCCGCCGCCCAGGGCGTACCCGGCGACCGCGGCGATGGTCGGCGTCCGCGTGGCGGCGAACTTCGACCACTGCTCGAAGAAGTCGGCGGAGTACACATCGGCGAACGACAGCTCGGCCATCTCCTTGATGTCCGCGCCCGCGGCGAAGGCCTTGTCGTTGCCCGTGACGATGATCGCGCCGACGCCCGGGTCGTTGTCGAGTTCGGCTGCGGCCGTAGTGACTTCGTTCATCACCTGGCTGTTGAGCGCGTTGAGCGCCTTTGGCCGGTTCAGGGTGATGGTGGCGACGCGTTCGACGCGGGTCACCAGGATCGTCTCAAAGCTCATCGGATGTCCTCTCAGAACGTCAGGTCGGGATCCGCCGGAACAAAGTATGCGTCGACATCGGCCTGGGTGACCTCCGCAATCGACGCCGGAGACCATTGTGGATTGCGATCCTTGTCCACCAGCTGGGCACGGATGCCCTCGACGAAATCATGCGAGCGCACCGACGCACACGAGGTCCGGTACTCCTGCTGCAGGACCTCTTCGAGAGAGTCCAGCTTGGCAGCCCGGCGCACGGCTTCCAGTGCCACGGCCAGCGAGACGGGGGAGCGGGTGGCGATGAGATTGGCGGCGGCGGTGCCGTACTCGCGCAGCGTGGCCAGGATGTCGGCGACCGAGTCCCCGGCGTAGCACGCGTCGATCCAATCCCGTTGGGCCAGCAGGGGACTGGCCGGCGGCTCGACGGCGTGCGCGGCCAGGGCGTGCTCGACGCCGTCGTTGACGATGGCCTCGGTGAACTCGGCAAGGCTCTCATGGGGCACGTAGTGATCGGCGAAGCCCATCGCGATCGCGTCGGCTCCGCTGAACGGCGCCCCGGTCAGCGCGGCGTGCAGGCCCAGAGCGCCCGGGGCCCGCGAGAGCAGGTAGGTGCCGCCGACGTCGGGGATGAAGCCGATACCGACCTCCGGCATCGCCATCTTGGTGCTGTCGGTGACCACTCGGATGCTGCCGTGCGCCGCTACACCTACGCCGCCGCCCATCACGATGCCGTCCATGAGTGCCACATACGGTTTGGGATAGCTGCCGATGCGGGCGTTGAGCCGATATTCGTCGTACCAGAACCTGCGGGCATCGGCCCCGCCCGCCTTGGCGCTGTGATAGAGCGCCACGACATCGCCACCGGCGCACAGGCCGCGCTCGCCGGCGCCGGTGAGCAGAACGGTGTGAACGGTCTCGTCGTGCTCCCACGCGTCGAGCGCCGCCGCTATGCCCGCGACCATGCCCTCGTTGAGCGAATTGATCGCCTTGGGCCGGTTCAGGGTGAGGATGCCGACGCCGTTGCGGACGTTTACTAGGATGTCCTCGTTTTCTGTCACGGATGCAATCTAGTTCGACGCCCGTCGGGGGCTTTCGCCGGGTAGGGTTTGCCTCGATATCAAACCTGTACGTTTCCTGGGAACTCATTCGGTTTTGCGGGAACCTGTGCAGATCGCCGAACGTTGACCCAAGTAGTTCACTGCCGACCAACGGCACATAGGAGAGGACCCGACGGTGCGCGAGACCAGCAACCCGGTATTCCGGTCTCTGCCCAAGACGCAGGGCGGATACGCACAATTCGGTACCGGAGCCGCCGGATACGGCGCTCAGCAGGTACATGCACAGCCTTATACCGAGTACCCCGAACAGCGGCAGACCGGTGTGTCGCGTCCGCTCACCATCGACGACGTCGTCACCAAGACCGGTATGACGCTCGCGATCGTGTCGATCGTGGGTGTGCTTTCCTACTTCTTCGCCGCCGCCAACCCGGCGTTGATGTTCCCGATGTTCATGGTCGGCAGCATCGGCGGCCTGGTGCTGGTGCTCATCGCGACGTTCGGGCGTAAGCAGGACAACCCGGCCATCGTGCTGTCCTACGCGGCGTTCGAGGGTGTGTTCGTCGGCACCGCGTCATTCCTGTTCGCCAACCTGGTGTCCACCGGCGGACCGGCCATGATCTTCCAGGCCGTGGTCGCCACCTTCGGTGTGTTCTTCGGCATGCTCGTCGTCTACAAGACCGGCGCCATCCGCGTCACCCCGAAGCTCACCCGCATGATCGTCGCCGGCATCTTCGGCGTCGTCGCACTGGCCATCGTGAACATCCTGTTCGCGATCTTCACCGGCAACGCCCCGCTGACCGACGGCGGCCCGCTGGCCATCGGCTTCTCGCTGCTGTGCATCGGCCTGGCCGCGTTCAGCTTCCTCATCGACTTCGACGCCGCCGACCAGATGATCCGCGCCGGCGCACCCGAGAAGGCTGCATGGGGCATCGCGCTCGGCCTGACCGTCACCCTGGTCTGGCTGTACATCGAAATCCTGCGACTGCTGAGCTACTTCAACAACGACTAGCAGTCATACCCGAGAAGGGCGTCCGCGATTGCGGGCGCCTTTTTCTTTGGGTTGAGTCTGCGGTGAGGGCATTGGCTTCTCGTACTTTTGCGCCGTGGACGCAGAGCCAGAGGGGGTGCGGGTTGGCCCGGTGTTGGGTCTGCAGTGAGGGTGTTGGCGTCTCGCACTTTTGTGCCGTGGGCGCAGAGTCAGCTGGGAATGTGGCCACGGCTGAGTTATCCCCAACCCCAGGTTCATCCACAGTCCGCCACCTGCACGTCTGGCAGCCCGACAAATAGTCGGTGGCCGAAACAAGCCTGTCGCCATGGACATTGGTACCTCACCGTTCATCGGCAGCGAGGCTCTGGCATGCGGCGCGCTGAACCGCTACGAGTTACGTCGCTATTACCGGCCACTGATGCCAAATATCTACCTGGACAAGCGGATAGCCCCGACTCTGCAGCGGCGAACACAAGCGGCGTGGTTGTGGTCGCAGCGACAGGGTGTCGTCGCCGGGCTCGCGGCGTCCGCCCTGCACGGGGCGAAATGGATTGGTGACGACGATCCGATCGAGTTGATCTGGGCGAATGCGAGGCCGCCAAAATCCGTGATCACTCGTGCCGAGCTGTTGTTGCCGGTGGAGTCTCAACGGCTCGACGAGCTGAGCGTGACGACGCCTGAGCGGACGGCGTTCGACCTCGGCAGGCGCGGTTCATTGGGCGAGGCGGTGGCCCGGCTAGACGCACGCGGCAACGCTACGGGGTTGAAAGCTCTTGACGTTTTGGAGCTGGCCGCTCGTCATCGGCATGTGCGCGGGCTACGGCAGCTCGAGGCCGCGCTCGACCTTTACGATCCCGGTGCCCAGTCGCCTCAAGAGACGTGGCTTCGGCTGATGATCATCGATGCCCGATACCCGCGGCCGCAGACACAGATCCCGGTCCTGGGCCCGAACGGGCAACCGCGGTACTACCTCGACATGGGTTGGGAGGAGCACATGCTCGCAGCCGAATATGACGGCGCACAGCACGCCGACGCGCTCGGATACGACATCATCCGCCAGGAGTACGTCGCTTCACTCGGCTGGACCACCATCCGCGTGGCGGCCGGACACCGTCGGCCGGACATCCTGCGGCGGCTGCAGCTTGCATGGGATCGGTTGGCCTGCGGTTGATTCTGCGGTGAGGGTGTTGGCTACTCGCCCGTTGCCGCCGCACACGCAGAGTCAATGCACTGGCCGGGTTGCCCCGCGGTTGGCTCTGCGGTGAGGGTGTTGGGTTCTCGCCCTTTCACGCCTCACCCGCAGAGTCAAACGCCGAGAATTTAGGAGAGCCGCTCCACGACCATCGCCATGCCCTGGCCGCCACCGACACACATGGTCTCGATGCCGAAGGTCTTGTCGTAGGTCTGCAGGTTGTTCAGGAGCGTGGCGGTGATGCGGGCACCCGTCATGCCGAACGGGTGGCCCAAAGCGATTGCGCCACCGGACACATTGAGCTTGTCCTCGTCCATGCCCAGCGCGCGGGCCGAGCCGAGCACCTGCACGGCGAAGGCCTCGTTGATCTCGTAGAGGTCGATGTCGTCGATGCTCATCTTCGCGTTGGCGAGCGCCTTCTTGACGGCCTCGATGGGACCGAGGCCCATGATCTCCGGCGACAGTCCGGACACGCCCGTCGACACGACGCGGGCCAGCGGGGTGAGGCCGAGCTCGCGAGCACGCACGTCGCTCATGACCACGAGCGCCGCGGCGCCGTCATTGAGCGGGCAGGCGTTGCCGGCGGTGATGGTGCCGTTGGGCCGGAAGACCGGCTTGAGCTGGCTGATCTTCTCGTAGGTGGTGCCGGGCCGCGGTCCGTCGTCGGTGGAGACCACGGTGCCGTCGGGCAGGGTCACGGGAACGATCTCGCGCTCGAAGAAGCCGTTCTTGATCGCCTCTTCGGCGCGGTTCTGCGAGCGGACGCCCCAGTGGTCCTGATCCTCACGGCTGATACCGGTGTGCAGTGCGACGTTTTCGGCGGTCTGGCCCATGGCGATGTACACGTCGGGCAGCACGCCGTCTTCGCGGGGATCGTGCCACTCGTCGGCGCCTGCGGCTGCCTGGTCGGAGCGTGCCATCGCGTCGGCGTAGATCGGGTTCTTGGTGTCGGGCCAGCCGTCGGCGTTGCCCTTGGCGAACCGGGACACGGTTTCGACGCCTGCGGAGATGAATGCGTGGCCCTCACCGGCTTTGATCGCGTGGAACGCCATGCGGGTGGTCTGCAGAGACGACGAACAGTAGCGGTTGACGGTGGTGCCCGGCAGGAAGTCGTAGCCGAGTGAAACCGCGACGGCGCGACCGATGTTGAACCCGGCCTCACCACCGGGCTGGCCGCAGCCCATGATCAGGTCGTCGATGTCGCGGGGGTCGAGAGCAGGCACTTTGTCCAGCACGGCCTTGACCATCTGCGCGGCCAGGTCGTCGGGACGCATGTTGACGAGTGAACCTTTGCCTGCGCGGCCGATCGGCGAGCGGGCAGTGGCAACGATGACAGCTTCAGGCATGGCAGGCTCCTAGATCGTGTTCTAGAAACGAACCTAACCCGCGGGCACCACGATGGGTGCGGGCACCCCGGTCGGGCGCCGCCAGAGCCTGCTCACACCGCCCAGTCGCGACAGCAGCGACGTGTCGTCCGCCGACCCGGTTTCCAAGGCTTCGGCACCGTCCCAGTCGCCCAGGGCATTACAGAGTGCGGGCAGCAGCTGGCTCGCCGCCAGTGCGTATCCCGCTGCCGACGGGTGGAACATGTCCTGGGAGAACAGCAGCTCGGGCGCCTTGTAGAAGTCCGGTGCCAGCAGATCCGAGAACGGGACCGGAACGCCGCCCGCAGCACGCACAGCGCCTGCCTGCGCGCGGGCCAGCCGCAACCCGCGGCTGCGCGCCACCATGCGCAGGGGTTGGGGTATCGCGGTGATCACCCCGAAGTCGGGACAGGTGCCGACGACCACCACCGCACCCGCCGACCGCAGCCTGCGCACCGCGGCGCCCAGACGCCGCGCCGACGGGCCGATGCCGTTCGGCTTGGTGATGTCGTTGGCTCCGATCATGATGACGGCCGCGTCCGGTGGTGGTCCCGCGACGAACATCGCGTCGATCTGGCCGGACAACCCCTTCGACGTGGCGCCGACAATTGCCTTGGTGCTCAGGCGAATCCGCTTGCCGAACTGCTCGGCCACACCGCGGGCGATCACGACTCCGGGTACCTCGTCGGCCTCGTGGCAGCCGTAACCCGTGGCCGTGGAATCGCCGAACACCATCAGGTGGATGTCGAACGGAACCCCGCGCTCCCACCGCTGCACCGGCCCACCGCCGGGCGCGTACACGCCGTCGGCTCGGGGCGGGATGTCCCAGGACTTCGGAATGACTCGGCGGGCCTGGTCGGCCTGCCCGGACAGCAGATTGCGTGCTCCGATGTAGGCCGTGCCGGTCGACGCCAGCGTCGCTGCGGCCGCCAAGGCGACGGTGGCTCGACGTGGCGTCCGACTACGGCTGCGGACGCGAGGAGCATCACTACTTGACCCCACACCGCAAGTTTAGGTGCGACACACGGGGTTTTGCGCGCGGCGAAGGCGGATCAGCGATTACGTTGCGGTATCAAGTCCGGTATCAATTCAGGTTATTTGATTGTTGAACTGATTGACCGTGTCAAGCTAAGTTACCCGGGTTGTCTGAGTGACGTAGCACACCTAGCACTACAAAGACGTAGGAAGTGGTGGCGATGACTGCACCGAGTAAGGTCTCGAGGTCCCATCGCGCTGGGATAAGCCCAGCTAGATTGCACCGCGCACGCAAGTACCCGGTGAGTGACCAGAGGCCCGTAGAGATCGTAGAAGACGGCCCGAGCCTGGGTGGTCGGCTGGCTTCGCTGGCAGCAATGCTGACAATCCGTCCGGTGCTGGCAATTGGTAGCCATGCTCCACGTCTGCCGTGGCCATTCGGCATCGTCGAATTCGCGGCTCGAACGCTGCGTCCTTCTCCGGGCACCATCAGGGCGACGATCGGGTTGCCTAACTGCACTGCACAGCTCGTGCGGGCAAACGGGGTGCTGCCGGCGGACGGCAAGCGCAGCGTGATCCTGTATCTGCACGGTGGCGCGTTCATCGTGTGCGGTGCGAGTACCCACTCAGGCATCGTGTCGTCGCTGTCGCAGTACGCGGACAGCCCGGTGCTCGTGGTCAACTACCGGATGATCCCCAAGCATTCGGTGGGCACCGCGCTCGACGACTGTTACGACGCCTACCAGTGGCTGCGCCTCACCGGGTACGAGCCCGACCAGATCGTGCTGGCGGGTGATTCCGCAGGCGGTTATCTGGGACTCGCGCTGGCCGAGCGACTGCTGGCCGAAGGGGAAGAGCCCGCGGCCCTGGTCACGATGTCGCCGCTGTTCGAGATCGACAACGTCACGCGCGCCAACCATCCGAACATCCGTCGTGACGCCATGTTTCCGGCCCGCGCCTTCGAAGCGCTGGTCGAACTCGTCGAGCACGCCGCAAGCCGCAAGGGCGAAGAAGTCTACGAACCGCTCGACCACATCGAGCCGGGCCTGCCGCGCACGCTCATCCACGTTTCCGGTTCCGAGGTTTTGATCAGCGATGCGCGGAAAGCAGCCCGCATGCTCGCCGCTGCCGGTGTCCCGGTCGAGATCCGCGTTTGGCCCGGTCAGATGCACGTCTTCCAGCTCGCCTCGCCTCTGGTGTCCGAAGCGACGCGCTCGCTGCGCCAGATCGGCGACTACATTCGTGAGGCCACCTGGTAACCCGCGCGCGAGCCTGACACGATGTGACTATGCGCATCGCCAAGCACGTCAGTGAGCTCATCGGCAATACCCCTCTGGTACAGCTGAACTCGGTTGTCCCAACAGGTGCGGGCTTGGTGGCCGCCAAGATCGAGTACCTCAACCCGGGTGGTAGTGCCAAGGACCGCATCGCCGTCAAGATGATCGACGCCGCGGAGGCCAGCGGCGAACTCAAGGCTGGTGGCACCATCGTCGAGCCGACGTCCGGCAACACCGGAGTGGGGCTGGCCCTGGTGGCGCAGCAACGCGGTTACAAGTGCATCTTCGTCTGCCCGGACAAGGTCAGCGAGGACAAGCAGAATGTGTTGCGCGCGTACGGCGCTGACGTAGTCGTATGCCCGACGGCGGTGCCGCCGGATCATCCCGACAGCTACTACAGCGTCTCCGACCGGCTGGTCAGGGAGATCGACGGGGCGTGGAAGCCCGACCAGTACTCCAACCCGATGGGGCCGGCCAGCCACTACGAGACCACGGGCCCAGAGATCTGGGCCGACACCGAAGGCAAGATCACCCATTTCGTGGCAGGCGTCGGGACCGGTGGCACCATCACCGGCACCGGGCGGTACCTCAAAGAGGTCTCCGGCGGAAAGGTCCAGATCATCGGGGCCGACCCCGAAGGGTCGGTGTACAGCGGCGGGACCGGCCGGCCGTATCTCGTCGAAGGTGTCGGCGAGGACTTCTGGCCCAGCGCCTATGACCCGACCGTGCCCGACGAGATCATCGCCGTCTCCGACGCGGATTCCTTCGACATGACGCGCAGACTGGCGCGCGAGGAAGCTCTGCTGGTCGGTGGATCCTGCGGCATGGCCGTGGTCGCAGCCATCGAGGTGGCTCGCAAAGCGGGGCCTGACGCGGTCGTGGTGGTGCTGCTGCCCGATGGCGGACGTGGTTATCTCTCAAAGATTTTCAACGATGCGTGGATGTCCTCGTACGGCTTCCTGCGCAGCCGCCTGGACGGCTCGATCGAACAGTCGACCGTCGGAGATGTACTGCGCGGCAAGTCCGGTGCGCTACCGGACCTGGTGCACACCCACCCGTCGGAGACCGTGCGCGACGCCATCGGGATCCTGCGCGAATACGGCGTGTCGCAGATGCCCGTCGTCGGTGCCGAACCACCCGTGATGGCCGGCGAGGTTGCAGGCAGTGTGTCGGAACGTGAACTGCTGTCAGCGGTATTCGAAGGCCGGGCCAAGCTCGCCGACGCCGTCTCCGAACACATGGGTCCGGCTCTGCCACTGATCGGCGCGGGAGAGTTGGTGAGCACCGCGGCCAAGTCGCTGCGGGACAGCGACGCGGTTATGGTCGTCGAGGACGGTAAGCCCGTCGGTGTGCTGACCCGTCACGACTTGCTCGGGTTCCTTTCGGAGGGAAACGCGCGGCACTGAACAGCAGGTGAGAAGCGCTGCAATCGGCCACTTCTCGGGTAGTGTCAGCGAGCGCTATCCAGCAAACTCGACTGCGGAGGGGGTCCGCGACCGATCTACCGATACGGCCTTTGCCGCGAGGGGCATGTGAACAAGCCCCGTGGTGCGTAATCTCCCCAGTGAGCCGTTCCGCTCGCTGTACATCTAGGTGCTGGCAGTCAGTGGTGACCGGGTGACGGTCGCTACCCGAGATAGGAGCCATGAACGTGAGTAATCAACCGCCGCCCGGAAACTACCCGCCGCCTCCGCCCGGAGGATTCCCGCCACCGCCTCAGGGTGGCGGCGGCTACCAACCGCCCCACGGCGGTGGCTACCAACCGCCGCAGGGTGGTGGGTTCCAGCCGCAGGGCGGCGGCGGTTATCCGCCGCCGCCACCTCCGCAGCAAGGTGGGTATCCGCCTCCGCCGCAGGGCGGTTATCCGCCACCTCCGCCTCCCGGCGGGCCGGGCGGCTACCCGCCACCACCGCCTCCCGGTGCGCCGGGCTACCCGCCTCCCGGTTACGGGCAGCAGGGCGCCGCCTACAGCGTCGGTGAAGCGTTCTCCTGGGCGTGGAACAAGTTCAGCAAGAACGCCGCCGCTCTGATCGTGCCGACGCTGGTGTACGGATTGATCGTCGGTGTGATCGCGGGCGTCGCGTACGGCCTTGCGATCGCGATGGCCTCGAGCTCCACGTCGTCGTACGGCAGCTACGGTTCGGACTACGAATACTCGGCCAGCTACAGCCTCGGTGCGGGCAGCATCGCTGTACTGCTCCTCGGCGGCCTGATTCTCATCGTGCTCATGGCCGTGGTGTCTTCGGCGTATCTGAGCGGTGTGATCGATATCGCGAACGGGCAGCCGGTGACCATCGGTTCGTTCTTCAAGCCGCGTCAGCTCGGCAATTTCATCATCGCCGGTCTCATCGTCGGTGTGCTCAGCGCAATCGGTTCGATCTGCTTCATCGGCAGCATCGTGGTGGGCATCTTCACGTTGTTCACGCTGCCCGCCATACTGGACCGCAACCTGTCGGCGATCGACGCCATCAAGACCAGCTTCGAGCTCGTCAAGTCGAACTTCGTCAATGCGCTGGTGGCCTACATCGTCATCTTCGTGACCATCTTCGTCGGTGAACTGCTTTGCGGCATCGGCCTGCTGGTCGCCGCACCGGTGGCTGCGCTGTTCCTGGTGTACACCTGGCGTCGGCTCACGGGCGCCCAGGTTGCCCCGCTGACCCCGTAGTAATCGTCAACAACACTGTGCCCACGGTGCACCCGGCCGACAGGTCCGCACCGTGGGCACAGTGCTCTCATGGCATCATCTGGCCATGACCGCGATGCCGCCCAACCCTTATGGAGCCGGATACGGCCCCGGCCAGCCCGGACCGAACCAGCCGAGCTATGGGCAGCCCGGCTACGGCCAACCCGGTTACGGCCAACCCGGTTACGGCCAACCGAACTACGCCGGTCAACCTGGATTCGCCTCGCCCCAACCGGGTTTCGCGCCGCAGCACAGCTATTACCCGCCGGCGCCCAACACGAATTCGTACACACCATGGTCGGACCGGGCCGTGGCGTTTCTCATCGATCAGCTGCCCATCGCGGCCATCCTCGTGGCCGCCTACGCCGTCGTGCTGATCGGGGGACTGGCGCTCGTCGGAACCTCACAGCCGCAGTGCTCCAGCACCGGCAGCTACGTCGACTGCACCAGCAGCAGCACCGGGCCCTCGGGCGTCGTCGCGGTGTTACTGGGGCTCGTGACGATCGTGATGTTCACCCTTCCGCTGGTCTTCGCGGTGTGGAACTACGGTTACAAACAGGGGACGACCGGCCAGAGCATCGGCAAAAAGGTGATGAAGTTCAAGGTCGTCTCCGAAAGCACGGGTCAGCCAATCGGTTTCGGCATGTCACTGGTTCGTCAGATCGCCCACTTCGCCGACAGCGTCGTCTGTTACATCGGGTACCTGCTTCCACTGTGGGACGCCAAGCGGCAGACCTTCGCAGACAAGATCATGTCGACCGTCTGCGTGCCCGCCAATCCTGTGCCGAGCCCTCCCGTCAACGGGATCTACTGATCGGGCGTCGTCATGAGTTCGATGCTGCCGAACGACAACGCGGGCGGAAACACCTTCGGCCAGGAGCCCATCCCGGTCTTCTACGCGCCCACGTCCGGATACCAGCCGCGGCAGCCCTACCAGAAGCCTCCGAACCCGCAGCACCGGTACACGCCGTGGGGTACGCGCGTGGTCGCGTTCGTGATCGACCAGCTGCCCGTCACGGTGTTCCTGGTCATCGCGATCGCGATCTTGACGGTGGCCATCGGCTCGGTCGCGGGCAGTGACTCGACGTGCCGGCGCCAATTCAGTTGCCCGGGCTATTCGACCAACAGTGAGCTTGCCCTGTACGGGACGGCCGCGCTGTTCGGCATGGTGCTGCCGTTCACCTTCTCGGTATGGAATTACGGGCAACGGCAGGGGACGACCGGCCAGAGCATCGGCAAGAAGGCGATGAAATTTCAGGTCGTCAGTGAGAAGACCGGCGAGCCAATCGGTTTCGGTATGTCGCTGATGCGTCAGATCGTCCACGTCCTCGACGGGCTCATCTGCTACCTCGGCTACCTGTTCCCGCTGTGGGACGCCAAGCGCCAGACCTTCGCCGACAAGATCATGTCGACGGTTTGCGTACCGATGAATCCTGCACCGGTCGCGGGACCGTACCCGGGTTGGTCCGGATAGGCTCAACAGGTTATGAGTGAACAGCGCAAGTGGCACGGCCTGGCCACAAAAGCCATCCACGCCGGTTACCGCCCCGACCCGGGCACCGGAGCCGTCAACACCCCGATCTACGCCAGTTCGACCTTCGCCCAGGACGGCGTCGGTGGGTTGCGCGGCGGGTTCGAGTACGCCCGCACCGGCAACCCCACCCGCGCCGCGCTCGAAGCGTCGCTGGCCGCGGTCGAGGAAGCCGACTACGGGCGGGCGTTCAGCTCGGGCATGGCCGCCACCGACTGTGCCCTGCGGGCGGTCCTGCGGCCCGGTGACCACGTGGTGATTCCCGACGACGCCTACGGCGGCACGTTCCGGCTCATCGACAAGGTCTTCTCGCAGTGGGGCATCACCCACACGCCTGCGCCGCTGTCGGACCTCGACGCCGTTAGCGCGGCGATCACTCCGAGCACCCGGATGATCTGGGTGGAGACGCCGACCAACCCGTTGTTGACCATCGCCGACATCGCGGGGATCGTGCAGATCGCCTCGGCTTCGGGAGTAAAGGTGTTGGTGGACAACACCTTCGCCTCACCGGCACTGCAGCAGCCGTTGCTGCTCGGCGCGGACATCGTGCTGCATTCGACCACCAAGTACATCGGCGGGCACTCCGACGTGGTCGGTGGTGCGCTGCTGACCAACGACGAGGAACTCGACACCGCTTTCGCGTTCCTGCAGAACGGGGCGGGCGCGGTGCCAGGGCCGTTCGATGCGTATCTGACCATGCGCGGGCTCAAGACCCTGGTGCTGCGGATGCGTCAGCACAGTGAAAACGCTGCTCTCATCGCCGAATTCCTCGACGGGCATCCTGCCGTCGAGTCGGTGCTGTACCCGGGACTGGAGTCGCACCCCAATCACGACGTCGCGGCGCGGCAGATGAGCGGTTTCGGCGGCATGGTGTCGGTCAGGCTGCGTGGCGGCCCCCAGGCTGCACGTGAACTGTGCTCGCGCACAGAGATTTTCATTCTCGCCGAGTCGCTCGGCGGCGTTGAGTCGCTGATCGAGTACCCCGGTGCGATGACGCACGCTTCGACAGCGGGCTCGCAGTTGGAGGTGCCCGACGACCTGGTGCGGCTGTCGGTCGGCATCGAGCACCCCGCCGATCTGCTGGCTGACCTGGAGCAGGCGCTCAGCTAGTCACGCGGGAGACACTGACTAGCCCATCAGAGCGGGGCGCAGGGTCGACGTCGTCACCGCCAGGTTCATCTCGGCCAACCCGGCGGCGGTGTCGTCGACCCATGCGCCCGTGGTGATCTCGGTCGCGCGGGCATGCACCCAGCGCCAGCCCCGCTCGTTGAGGCTGAGCACGGCGCCCAGACCGTCGACGGCGTGTAGCAGGCAGATGATGGCAGCGATCGCCGGAACCGGGTTCTGCCCGTCGAACAACGCGCCCAGCAGTGCTGCGCGGGCCAGACCGACGCGTTCCCGATCGGCCAGCGGCCAGCAGTATGTTGCGCGAAAACCCTTGCCCGGCATGCGAACTCGATGGATCTGGCCGATTCTCTCCAGATGCAGTTCAAGCGCGGGCTGGATCGACTTGCCGAGTTTGGTCAGCGCTGAGTCCGCCGACAGCGGCCGCTGCCGCAGCAGCTGGAACGCCGGGTCGGTGACCGGATCGGACGGCCCAGTGCCTTCCAGTGCGATCAGTAGACCCGGCTCCATCGGTTCGTCGGCCAATGCCGGCCGGATCCGGCAAGCGTAGGCGAGGTCGAGGAGGGCGGCGGCGGCCAAGACTCGTTCCCGGCGCCGCCGGTCCAGACCAGGCTGCGCGGAGGCATTGTCCAGCAACAGCAGAAAGAGATCTTCGGCGATTTGCGCCATTGCCCCGACTGTAGTGCTTCCCCCGCGAGCCGTACGTCTACGAGTGGTACGGCTCGGCGCTGACCAGCGTGACCTTGACAGTGTTGCCGTTGGGCACCGTGTAGGTGCGGGTCTCGCCGACCTTGGCGTCGATCAGGGCCCCACCGAGCGGCGAGTTGGGCGAGTACACCTCGAGTTTGCCGTCGCTGATGCCCTCCTGGCGGGTGGCGATCAGGAACGTCTCGGTGTCGCTCTTGTCGTCGTCGTAGTAGACCTTGACCACCGAGCCGGGCAGCGCAACGCCGGACTGCTTGGGGGCTTCGCCCACCTTGGCGTTGTTGAGCAGTTCCTGCAGCTGGCGGATGCGGGCCTCCTGCTGGCCCTGCTCTTCGCGGGCAGCGTGGTAGCCGCCGTTCTCGCGCAGATCGCCCTCTTCGCGGCGGTCGTTGATCTCGGCGGCGATGATCGGCCGGTTCGCGATCAGCTGATCCAGTTCGGCCTTCAGCCGGTCGAAAGCTTCCTGGGTGAGCCAGGTGACCTGGGTGTCGGTCATGTCTTCGCGCTCCTGTCGTTGTTGCCTCGCATGCGAAAGCCTCGGTTTCGGGCCGGGATCGTTCCGCGTGTATTGCCGCTAGCGCAAGTGATTTCTGCGGGCTAATGCAGCAATACACGGCCCCAGCGCGGAACCGTGTATCCGGCCAGTTTAGCACCGAACAGACAGCCGATCTTCATGTATTCGCAGTTCGGCGTTTGTTGCGTCGGCTCAAATCAAGGCGCTACCAGGTACGATGGCACGTCCGTCCCGCAGCCGTAGACGTCACCGACGACGGGTGGCTTGCTGGATTTCACCACCGCGGTGACCTGAACCGTCTTCTGCGTCGACGGACCGACCAGGATTTCGCGTCTGCCGGTCTCCCCGCCGTCGATGGAGCGGGCCCGCACGATGCAGACCACCGGCCGCGACGGGTCGGGACGGGTCACCCCGATGGTCACCGAGACGCTGTCGTCACCGACCAACTCGTAGGCCGTGAGCTCGCCTTTCACATCGTTGTTGGCGAATTTGTGCCATGCGGCGACCGCGAGGAGGACCCCCGCAACCACCACGAGAGCAAGGATCGCGACGAGGACCCAGCGACGGTTTCGGCGGGGCAGAGACTGTCGTCCGTACCGGGCGACGGGGCGTTCGATCATCAGAACTGGAACTATAGGCGGGGACAGCCTGCGGCCAACCGGCGCAGGTCTCGGATTACACAAGAGGTCGCCGTAGTTAGATGAGACGAAATGAGTGAACTGCGGTTGATGGCGGTGCACGCCCACCCGGACGACGAGTCCAGCAAGGGTGCGGCGACCACCGCGCGCTATGCGGCCAAAGGTGTGCGCGTCATGGTTGTCACGCTGACCGGCGGCGAGCGCGGAGACATTCTGAACCCGGCGATGGACATCCCGGAGGTGCACGGCCGCATCGCCGAGGTGCGGCGCGACGAGATGGCCAAGGCCGCCGAGATCCTGGGCGTCGAGCACCACTGGCTGGGCTTTGTCGACTCCGGGCTGCCCGAGGGAGACCCCCTGCCGCCGCTGCCCGACGGCTGCTTCGGCGTGGTGCCCATCGAAGAGCCGATATCCCGGCTGGTGCGGGTGATCCGGGAATTCCGGCCGCACGTGATGACCACGTACGACGAGAACGGCGGATATCCGCACCCCGACCACATCCGCTGCCACCAGGTGTCGGTCGCCGCGTACGAGGCCGCCGCCGACCACGTGCAGTTCCCCGACGCCGGCGACCCGTGGAGCGTCTCCAAGCTGTACTACAACCACGGGTTCCTGCGAGAGCGCATGCAACTGCTGCAGGACGAGTTCGCCAAGAACGGCCAGGAGGGTCCGTTCGCCAAATGGCTCGAACATTGGGACCCGGAGCACGACGCGTTCGCGGGCCGGGTCACCACCCGGATCGAATGCGCCGAGTACTTCAGTCAGCGTGACGATGCGCTGCGTGCACATGCCACCCAGATCGACCCCAACGGTCACTTCTTCCACGCGCCGATCGAATGGCAGCAACGGTTGTGGCCGACCGAGGAGTTCGAGCTGGCCCGGTCCCGGGTGCCGGTAAGCCTGCCCGAGGATGATCTGTTCAGTGGGATTGAAAAGTGATGGATACCCTGACGGCCGTCGTGACGCTTCTTGCCGACGAGCCCCGCAACACCGGACCGGACTTCGGTAAGGCCAGCCCGTTCGGCCTGCTGATCACGGTAGCGCTGCTGGTAGGCACGTTTGCGCTGGTCTGGTCGATGAACCGGCACCTGCGCAAGCTGCCCGAATCGTTCGACCCTGAGCATCCTGAGCCCGACCAGGCGCTCGACGACGGTACGGTGGAAGCCACGGAAGACGAACATTCCGACGACACCTCTGAGGAGCGATCCGACGACCGACAGCCGCGTGAGTCCGGGGGGTAACACCCTCGCCGGGGCCACCAGCCCCTACCTGCGCCAGCACGCCGACAATCCGGTGCACTGGCGGCAATGGTCGCCCGAAGCGCTGGCCGAGGCGGCCGCACGCGACGTCCCGATCCTGCTGTCGATCGGCTACGCGGCTTGTCATTGGTGCCATGTGATGGCTCACGAATCCTTCGAGGATCCCGAGGTCGCGGCCGCCGCCAACGACGGGTTCGTCTGCATCAAGGTCGACCGTGAGGAACGCCCTGACCTCGATGCCGTCTACATGAACGCCACGGTGGCGTTGACCGGGCAGGGCGGCTGGCCGATGACCTGCTTCCTGACTCCTGACGGGCGCCCGTTCTTCTGCGGTACCTACTACCCGAAGCTGGGCTTCCTGCAGCTGCTGGCGGCGGTGGCCGAGACCTGGCGCGATCGGCGCGACGACGTCGAGCGGGCGTCGGAGCAGATCGCGACCGAACTGCGGTCGATGTCCGCCGGGCTGCCGGACGGCGGCGCGCCCGTGGGACCCGAACTGTGCGATCACGCGGTGGCCGCGGTGCTGCGCGACGAGGACGGTGCCCACGGCGGGTTCGGCAAAGCGCCGAAGTTCCCGCCCTCGGCGCTGCTGGAAGGCCTGCTGCGGCATTACGAACGCACCGGGTCCGGCGCGGTCCTGCAGGCCGTCGAGCGCACCGGCGCGGCGATGGCCCGCGGCGGCATCTATGACCAGCTGGCGGGCGGGTTCGCCCGGTACAGCGTCGATCCGTACTGGGTGGTGCCGCACTTCGAGAAGATGCTGTACGACAACGCGTTGCTGCTGCGGGCGTATGCGCACTGGGCGCGGCGCACCGGGAATCCGTTGGCACGCAAGGTGGCCGAGGAGACGGCCGGCTTCATCATCGCCGGGCTCGGGGCCGACGGGATGTTCACCGCGTCGCTGGACGCCGATGCGGCCGGGCGTGAGGGGCTGACGTACGTGTGGACGCCCGGTGAATTGGCCGAAGTGCTCGGTGACGACGACGGAGACTGGGCGGCTTCGCTTTTCGCCGTCACCGCCGACGGAACCTTCGAGCACGGCGCGTCTGTGCTGCAGCTGCCCGTCGACCCCGACGACACCTCCAGGTTCGCATGCGTCCGCTCGAAGTTGTTGGCGCACCGCGGTACCCGTCCGCAACCCGCACGCGACGACAAGGTGGTCTCGGCGTGGAACGGGTTGGCCATCACCGCCCTGGCCGAAGCCTCGGTGGCTCTCGACAACCCCGAATACCTCACTGCCGCTTCGGAATGCGCACGCCGGCTACTGGATCTGCACCTCGTCGACGGCCGGCTACGCCGGGCCAGCCTCGGCGGCCGGGTGGGGGACAGCGCGGCAATCCTGGAGGACTACGCCGCGCTGACGACTGGGCTGCTGACGCTCTATCAGCTCACCGGATCCTGGTTGCCCGAGGCGCTGGGACTGCTGGACACCGCGCTGCAGCATTACGCCGATCCGCAGCGGCCGGGCCGCTGGTTCGACACTGCCGACGACGCCGAGCAGCTCATGGTGCGGCCCGCCGACCCCGTCGACGGGGCCACGCCGTCGGGTGCGTCGCTGATCGCCGAGGCGCTGCAACTGGCTGCGCATCTGACCGCGTCGGAAACGTACGCGGCCGCCGCACAGGACACGCTGGCTTCGGCGACACCGATCCTGGCTCGGGCGCCCCGCTCGGGCGGACACTGGCTCGCGGTGGCCGAGGCGCAGATCCGCGGGCCCATCCAGGTCGCAGTGGCGTGCAACCGATCGCCGGCCGAATTGCTCACCGCCGCACGCGCACTGGCTCCCGGTGGGGCCATCGTCGTCGGCGGCCCAGCGAACTCGTCCGCCTTGCTGGAAGGACGCGACCGCGTCGACGGAGCCGACGCGGCGTACGTCTGCCGCGGCCGCGTGTGCGACCTGCCCGTCACCACGGTCGGGGATCTCGCGGTCTCACTGGCCGGTCAACCCGAGGACGGCCGACGCGGCGCCGTGTAGCCTCGCGGCCATGCCGAACGTCGAGCACATCACCCAGACCGTCAACCGCTACCTCGAGCTGGTCGCCAACGGAAGTGCTGATGAGATCGCCGAGCTCTACGCAGACGATGCGACCGTCGAGGACCCGGTGGGCGGCGGCGAGGTGCACATCGGACGGGCCGCCATCCGCGGCTTCTACGCCAACGTCGAGAACATCAAGAGCAAGACCGAACTGGTGACGCTGCGGGTCGCCGGGCACGAGGCTGCGTTCCATTTCCGGCTCACGCTGGACTTCGGCAACAGCGGCATGCGGATCGAGCCCATCGACGTCATGGTGTTCGACGCCGACGGCAAGATCTCGGCGATGAAGGCCTACTGGTCGCCTGCTGACACCGTCAAGCTGTAGGGCGGGCTCAGAACACCGCGAACCACATGGCGATGTAGTGGCAGATCGCCGCCACCGCCGTGCAGGCGTGGAAGAACTCGTGGTGGCCGAACGTCGTCGGCCACGGGTTGGGCCACTTCAGTGCGTAGAGCACGCCACCGATGCTGTACAGCGCGCCACCGACGATCAGCAGCACCACCGCCGCCACGCCGGCGCCGTTCATGATCGGGCCGATGAACCAGGCGGCCACCCAGCCCAGCAGGATGTAGAGCGGTACCCCCAGCCAGCGCGGCGCCGACGGCCAGAACATCTTCAACAGGACGCCCGCGATGGCCCCGCCCCAGACGATCCAGAACAGCACCATGCCTTTGGATTCCGGCAGGGCCAGCAGCGCGAAAGGGGTGTAGCTGCCCGCGATGAAGATGAAGATCATCGAGTGGTCTGCGCGCTTCATCCACTTGCGGGCGTCCGCTGATTTCCAGGTCACCCGGTGATAGGTGCCACTGACCGCGAACATTGCCACGATGGTGAAGGTGTAGAGCAGTGTCGCCAGGCCGGCGCGAGTGGACTCTACCGACCACGACACAGACACCAAGGCAGCACCGGCGATGAACGCGACAACCGCCGAATAGACGTGGATCCAGCCGCGGGCGCGCGGCCTGCCGAGGAACTGGGCGACGCCGTCGGCGACAGCCTCGGGCAGATCTTCGGCGGGTCTGCTCCCTGCTGCCGCTGAGCGGTAGGGCTTGGTGGCATCGATCGGCGCGGCTTGATCCGTGCTCCTCGCGTCCGCGGTCATATCGGTGCTCCTCGCGTCCGCGGTCATGTCACCTCCGTTTAACAGCCATGAGTTCGCTGACTATGACAGTAGTCTGGATTCTCGTGGACATCATTCCCCCGCGGCTCAAAGAACCGGCCTACCGGCTCTACGAGATGCGGTTGCGTCAGGAGTTGGCGCAGTCCAAAGCCCAACTGCCCCGGCACATCGCGGTTCTGTGCGACGGCAACCGGCGGTGGGCGCGTGAGGCAGGTCACGACGATGTCAGCATCGGCTATCGCATGGGCGCGGCCAAGATCGCCGAGATGCTGCGGTGGTGCCAGGCCGCAGGCATCGAAATGGCGACGGTGTACCTGCTCTCGACCGAGAACCTGCAACGCGACCCCGAAGAGTTGTCCGGCCTGATCGAGATCATCACCGACGTGGTCGAAGAGATCTGCGCGCCGGCCAACAAGTGGAGCGTGCGCACGGTCGGCGATCTGTCGTTGCTCGGCGACGAACCGGCCCGCCGGTTGCGCGAGGCAGTGGAGAGCACCAACGGCAACGGCGGCAAGTTCCATGTCAACGTGGCGGTAGCCTACGGTGGCAGGCAGGAGATCGTCGACGCCGTCCGCTCGCTGCTCAACAAGGAGCTCGCCAACGGCGCCACCGCCGAGCAGCTCATCGACGCCGTGACCGCCGAGGGCATCTCGGAGAACCTCTACACCTCGGGCCAACCCGATCCTGATCTGGTCATCCGGACGTCGGGGGAGCAGCGGTTGAGCGGATTCCTGTTGTGGCAGAGCGCCTATTCGGAGATGTGGTTCACCGAGGCGTACTGGCCCGCGTTCCGGCGCGTGGATTTTCTGCGCGCGCTGCGCGACTACACCGCGAGGCACCGCCGCTTCGGCAAGTAGGCGCGTGCCACACTGGGATTCATGGCTGCGCTGTCGGCGGTGGTCTTCACGCTCAGCTGGTGGCTGGGGCTCTATCTGCTTGCCCGCGACCCGCGCAAACCCGTTCTGGTGTGCGCCGCGATCGGGCTGACGAGCTTCGCAGTCGTCGTCGCCCTCGATGCCGTCCGGCTCATCAGCGGATCGGAGCTGCTCAGCCGCATCGAGATCTACCTGGTCGCGCTGCCGGGCATCGCCTGGTTCGCGGTGATGATCGAGCTGTCCCGGCCCAGTGACAGCTGGCGTGCCCGGGCCGGGGAGTTCGCCGCGATCTTCGCTGTCGCGGTGCTTGCCTTCGCCGGGGCCGCGCTGGCCGGCAGCGTCGTAGGGCCGCTGCGCCCGGGGCACTGGGTGATGTTCGCGGTGATATCCCTGGCCTCGCTCGGCGCGATGATCAAGGCCGTCATCGGTGGGGCCAAGCCCGGATCCGTGGTGGGCTTCATCATCGTCGCGACACTGTTCTTCGCGCTCGGCAACGCGATCATCGTCATTCCGCTCGGGCTGCTGCCGAGCTGGCTGGCGTTGGCGTCCACCGGTTTTGACGTCGCACTGCTGGGTATCGCGGTGGCCATCTGGGACGCGTTCGACGAGGGGCAGGCCCTGCGCGCCGACATGCGGCGATCGATTCTCGGCACGTTGGTGATCGCGGTGCCGTTCGGCGCCCAGGCTCTCATCGGTGCGGCCGTGCTCGCCGGCAACGGCCGGGTGGCGATGACGGTGCTGCTGTTCACCAGCCTGGCTGTCGCCGTGGCGGTGGAGGTGCTCGCCGATCCGCTGGCCGGGCTGCTCGACCGGCTGGCGTTCTCGCGGTCGCCTGCCCTGCGCGCCGACCGCGAGGCGCTGCGCCGGACGGAGGCCGCGTTGCCGCTGCGGTCGGGCAGCCCGCTCGACGATATCGACGACGACGCGTTCGCCCGACTCACCCGCCGCGCACTGGGGCACTACGGCGACCTCTCCAAGCTGATGGCAAGCCCGCTGACCGCACTGCCCGCCATCGACGCTCGACTGGCGCAGCGGGGCGCGGCCGATCAACCGCTCGAGCGAGCAAATGAACTCAAGGCGCTGCTGGCCGATCGCATCGCGGCGCTCAAGCCTCGCGACGGTGGCGACTTCGGTACCACCGAGCAGTGGCGGCACTACAACTCGCTGTACTTCCCGTACGTCGTCGGAGTGCGTGCCTACGCGCAGAACGCCACCGCGGCAGGCCTTGACCCGGTCGCTCGGCAGGCCTGGCAGTGGTTGGTCACCGAAGTGCCGCAGCGGTCGTTGCACAACTGGCAGAACGCCGCGGCCAAGGTGATCGCCGCAGACCTGCGCGGGAGCTTGGTCCATGCCTCGACCCCGGCGGCGCAATAGGGCCTGACCTGCGGTTGGCAGTGCTTGGCAGTGTCCGGCGTCGATCTGGCAGTGCGTCGTGAGCAATGTCGGAGGTGTTCGAAAAGCTCGACACCGCCTCATTGCCGAGGAGCCAACCATGACCGCCTTCGTCACCCGACCACTTCACCGATCCGCCCCCAGAGGCGGCACCGCGGAAGCCGCCCTGCTGCGGTTCGCGCTGCGCGCCGACGCCACGGTGTGCGCGGCGCTGGGCCTGCTCGGCGCCATGGTGGCTGATCCACTGGCCCGGCTGGCCGGCATGACCGCGACAACCGGTTGGCTCGTCGGCGCGGCCCTCGTCAGCTACGGAGCGCTGCTCTATGCCCTCGCCGCGTTACCCGACATCCGCCGCGTGGGCACCGCCGTCTACGCCGGCAACGTGGCCTTCGGAGCGGTGGCCGTCACGGCGGTCCTGGCCGGATGGTTGCCGCTGACCGCGCTGGGCACCGATCTGCTGCTCGGGTTCGTCGCCATCACGCTGGGCCTGGCCTGGCTGCAACACCGCGGAGTGCGCCGTCTGGCGTGACCTGTACCCGCCGGTGCGGGGGCCGCATCCGTAGAGGTTGCGGCTGTGGTCCTCGCACCGTGCTCACCCTCAACACCCACCAAGAAGGAGAATCATGACCGCCATCACCACCCCTCGCACCGCAAGCGCATCCGACTCCCTGCTGCGGCTGGCCATGCGGGTCGACGCGATCTGCGTCGGAATCACCGGCATCGTCCTGCTCGCCACCGCCGGGTGGTTCTCGGATCTCACCGGTCTGCCCAAGTCCATCGAATACGGCGTCGGCATCTTCTCGGTCGGCTACGGCGTCGTGGTGTTCGCGCTCGCGGCCATGGACCGGGTGCGCCCCGCAGGCATCGGCACCGCCGTGGCCAACGCGCTGTGCACCGTGATCGCAGTGGCCGCCGTGCTCACCATGACGCTCACCACGGCAGGCGGCGTCATCGTCATCGCCACCGGTATCTACACCGCGGTGATGGCGGAATGGCAGTTCATCGGGGTCCGCCGAATCCGGGCGTAACACCGCACTGCCGAGTGGCCAGTTGTTGCACGCGAATCGCGAGAATGCGTGCGACAACTGGCCTTTCGGCGGTCAGAGTTTCCGTAGCCGCAGCCGGTTGATGGCGTGGTCGGCATCCTTGCGCAGCACCAGGGTGGCGCGCGGGCGGGTCGGCAGGATGTTCTCGATCAGGTTGGGCCGGTTGATGGAATGCCAGATGTCGCGCGCGGCGAACACGGCCTGCTCGTCGGTCAGCGTCGAGTAGTGGTGGAAGTGCGACGCCGGATCGGCGAATGCCGTCGAGCGCATGGTCAGGAAGCGTGAGATGTACCACTGCTCGATGTCTTCGATGCGCGCGTCGACATACACCGAGAAGTCGAAGAGGTCGGACACCATCAGCGCAGGGCCCGTCTGCAGGACGTTGAGCCCCTCCAGGATGAGAATGTCCGGGTGGCGGATGATCTGCTTCTCGCCGGGCACGATGTCGTAGAGCAGGTGCGAATACACCGGTGCGCAGGCCTCGTCGGCCCCTGATTTCACCGCGGTGACGAACCGCATCAACGCCCGGCGGTCGTAACTCTCCGGGAAACCTTTGCGGTGCATCAGGTTCCGACGGTTGAGCTCTTTGTTCGGGTAGAGGAAACCGTCGGTGGTCACCAGATCGACACGCAGGTGGTGTTCCCAACGGGCCAGCAGGGCTTGCAGCACACGTGCGGTGGTGGACTTGCCGACCGCCACGCTGCCCGCGACCCCGATCACGAACGGCACGGGCCGGTCCGGGTTCTGCTGCGGCTCACCGAGGAACTCCGCGGTGGCGGCGAACAGCCGCTGGCGTGCGGCCACCTGCAGGTGGATCAAACGGGCGAGCGGCAGGTAGACCTCTTCCACCTCGAGGAGGTCGAGCTTCTCGCCCATGCCGCGCAAGCGCAGCAGTTCGTCCTCGGTGAGTTTCAGCGGGGTCGACATGCGCAGCGAACGCCATTGGATTCGGTCGAACTCCACATAGGGGCTCGGCTCGCTGGGCCGCGGCATTCGGTCAGTCTTACATTTACGGTTGAGGGCATGGACTCCGGTATCGACATAGGGGCGCCCTCAGATGCGTTCATCCGCGAATATCTGCTGCTCGGTTTGCGCTTCGACCGCGTCGAGGAGGGCTACGTCGACTCGTTCACCGGCGACCCGGCATTGCGTCGCGCTGTCGAGAACGAGCCCGCGCCCGACCCTGCGGACCTGGCCCGGCAAGCCGACCGACTCCTCGGTGAGATTCCGCAGGATCTGGAGCGCGACCGCGCCGAATATCTCGCCGCGCACCTGCGCGCGCTGAACTGCGCGGGGCGCAAGTTCGCCGGTGAGCAGGTCGGCTTCGTCGACGAGGTGCAGGCCTACTTCGACGTCCGGATCACCAAGGGCGATCCCGAGCGGTATCGGGAGGCGCACGCCAAGCTCGACGAGGCGCTCGGCGGCGCGGGCCCGCTGGCCGACCGCATCCAGGCGCATCGAACGGGCGACGAGATCCCGCCGGAACGTCTCGAGGAGTGCATCCACGCGTTCTCCTCGGCGCTGCGCGACCGGGTGCGTGCCGAATACCCGCTGCCCGACACCGAAACCATCACCTACGAGGTGGTCACCGACAAGCCGTGGTCGGGCTTCAACTACTACCTCGGCGACTACCGCTCGACGGTGGCGGTCAACGCCGACCTCAAGCAGCAGATGGCCAACCTGCCCCGGCTCGTCGCCCACGAGAGCTATCCCGGCCATCACACCGAGCACTGCCGCAAGGAGGCCGGTTTGGTGGCGCGGCAGGGCCAGCTCGAACAGACGATCTTCCTGGTCAACACCCCGCAGTGCCTGATGGCGGAAGGCTTGGCCGATCTGGCCCTGTACGCCGCCATCGGACCGGGCTGGGGCGCCTGGGCGTCGGAGATCTACGCCGACCTGGGTCTGCGCTTCGACGGCGAGCGCGCCGAAGCCGTGTCCGAGGCGATGGCCGGGCTGGCCGACGTGCGTCAGGACGCGGCGCTGATGCTGCACGACGAGCACCGCGACGTCGACGACGTGGTCGCATTTCTCAAGCGGTGGCTGCTGGTCAACGACGAGCGGGCGCGGCAGATGCTGCGGTTCTTGTCCTCGCCGCTGTGGCGCGCCTACACCAGCACCTACATCGAGGGTTACCGGCTGCTGCGGGCCTGGCTCGATGCACGGCCCGACGGCGTGACGTTGACTTCGCGGTTCGGCAGGCTGCTCGATGAGCCGCTGATCCCGTCCACGTTGCGGGCTTAGGCTCGGAAGGTGAATGAACTCCGGCAGGACATTCCTGCGCTGGCTACGCCGCTCAACGTCCTGTTGGTGCTGTGGATGGTCGTGGGTCGGGGACTGTTCGTGCAGATGGGATGGATGGCGCTATTCGGCATCCTCGCATCGCCGATATTGCTCTTCCTCCTGTGGCTGACGACGCGGATGATGCGTGAGCGTGGGCGCCGTCCGCTCACCTCCGGGCAGGCCTGGGCTCAGATCGTGTTGTGGGCAGCGATGTTGGTGTTCGGGCTTGCCTGCGTCGACAGTGGCGACAGCCCCACCCCCTTTCCGTCGGTGCTGATGAAGCTGCTCGGCGAGGGGCCGGCGATGAAGACCGTCAGCGATGTGCTGTGCGCTGCATCGGTTTTCGTCGGGATCGGCGCGTGGATCGTGTTGCACGGGAAGCTGACCAAGGACATCGCGGCGACGCCGCCTGCTCAACAGCCGTATCCCTACCCCGGCTACCCGCCGGGCCAAACCGGCCCGGGACCATTGACCTGACCCGCCACGACTAGGCTGAACGCCATGGCAGCTGACTCGTCGTCCACCCCATCTTCTGTGCCTGCGGCTTCGGGCGCCGATTACGCCGATACCGCCAGCGCCGCCTATCAGGCCGCGCTGCAGGTGATCGAGTCGGTCGAGCCCCGGGTGGCCGCGGCCACCCGCAAAGAGCTTGCCGACCAACGGGATTCGCTCAAGCTGATCGCGAGTGAGAACTACGCTTCGCCCGCCGTGCTGCTGACCATGGGTACCTGGTTCTCGGACAAGTACGCCGAGGGCACGGTGGGGCACCGGTTCTACGCAGGCTGCCAGAACGTCGACACCGTCGAGGCGCTGGCCGCCGAGCATGCGCGCGAGTTGTTCGGCGCGCCCTACGCCTACGTGCAGCCGCACTCCGGCATCGACGCCAATCTCGTTGCGTTCTGGGCGATCCTGGCCACCAAGGTCGAGGCACCCGAGCTCGCCAACCTCGGCGCCAAGCACGTCAACGATCTGTCCGAGGCCGACTGGGAAACCCTGCGCAACAAGCTGGGCAATCAGCGGCTGCTGGGCATGTCGCTGGACGCGGGTGGTCACCTGACCCACGGCTTCCGGCCCAACATCTCCGGCAAGATGTTCCACCAGCAGAGCTACGGCACCAACCCGGAGACCGGGTTCCTCGACTACGACGCCGTCGCCGCCGCGGCCCGCGAGTTCAAGCCGCTGATCCTGGTCGCCGGCTACTCGGCGTACCCGCGGCGCGTGAACTTCGCCAAGATGCGGGAGATCGCCGACGAGGTCGGCGCGACGCTGATGGTCGACATGGCGCACTTCGCAGGTCTGGTGGCGGGCAAGGTGTTCACCGGTGACGAGGATCCGGTGCCGCACGCACACGTCACGACCACGACGACACACAAGTCGCTGCGCGGCCCGCGCGGCGGCATGGTGCTGGCCACCGAGGAGTTCGCGCCCGCAGTCGACAAGGGCTGCCCGATGGTGCTCGGCGGCCCGCTGTCACACGTGATGGCCGCCAAGGCCGTCGCGCTGGCCGAAGCCCGCCAGCCCGCGTTCCAGGCCTACGCACAGCAGGTCGCCGACAACGCCCAGGCCCTCGCCGACGGCTTCACCAAGCGCGATGCCGGGCTGGTCACCGGCGGTACCGACAACCACATCGTGCTGCTCGACGTGCGGTCGTTCGGGCTCACCGGCCGCCAGGCCGAATCAGCGCTGCTCGACGCCGGCGTCGTCACCAACCGCAACTCGGTCCCCGCGGACCCGAACGGCGCCTGGTACACCAGCGGGGTCCGGCTGGGCACCCCGGCGTTGACCAGCCGCGGATTCGACGCCGACGACTTCGACCGGGTCGCCGAGTTGATCGTCGACGTGCTGTCCAACACGCAGCCCGACGGATCCTCCAAGGCCAAGTACAAGATGGCCGACGGCACCGCCGAGCGCGTCCACGCGGCGTCCGCCGAGCTGCTCGAAGCCAACCCGCTGTACCCGGGCCTGACGCTCTGAGGCGTCGGGCGGCGGTCAGCGGTGGCCGCCGCCCCCGCCGCCTCCATCGCTGTGGCCGTTGTACCCGGGCTGGGCGATCTCGTCCTCGGTGAGTTGATCGCTGGTGTCAGGCACCATGGTCGGCACGCATGACAGTGAGTAGCTGTCTTGCACGTCACTCGACGAGCACTCGTCTTGGGCAAGAGCGCGTGGCATCGAACCGGACGTCGCAGCCGTGATCGGCAGGAGCGCCAAGCCTGCGACAGTGGCGGCGACAAGCATTCGGCGGGCCGGTGGGTGGAGGGTCATGGCTAAGCGTAGAGCGCATCTGTGCAGGTAGATTTGGGAATCAGGAGACTCACAGGAGCCGTTGGCGTGGCGTGCGACACGCCGTCCTGCCCCGATTTCAAGGAATGTGTGTACTAGGGTTACAGTTACTTCATGGCACAGAAACCTGTCCCTAATGCGCTGACCCTCGAGCTGGAGCCGGTGGTGAGCGCCGAGCTGCGTCGTCACATCGATTCCGAGGATCTCTGGTACGCCCACGATTACGTGCCGTTCGACCAGGGCGAGAACTTCGCATTCCTAGGTGGACGGGACTGGGATCCCTCCCAGGTGACCCTGCCCAAGAAGGTCACCGATGCCCTGGAGATCCTGTTGATCACCAAGGACAATCTCGCCGGATATCACCGCGAGCTGGTCGAGCACTTCATCCTCGAGGAGAAGTGGGGCCGGTTCCTCGGCCGCTGGACCGCCGAGGAGCACCTGCACGCAGTCGCGCTGCGCAACTACCTCGTGGTCACCCGTGAGATCGACCCGGCCGCCAATGAGGACGTCCGCGTCGAGCACGTGATGAAGGGCTACCGGGCCGACCACTTCAGCCAGATCGAGACCCTGGTGTTCATGGCGTTCTTCGAGCGCGCCCACGCGGTGTACTGCCGCAACCTGCAGGCGCAGGTCACCGAGCCGGTGCTCGCGTCGTTGATGGGCCGGATCGCCGGTGACGAGGAGCGTCACGAGGAGTTCTTCGCGAACCTGGTCTCGTTCCTGCTCGAGCAGCACCGCGACGAGGTCGTCGCCGCGATCGCCGCCCGCGCGGCCGACCTCGATGTGATCGGCGCGGACATCGACGCCTACGGCGACAAGGTGGCGCTGGTGGCCGAGGCGGGCATCTTCGACAAGGCCGCGCTGCGCACGGTGATCGCCGATCGCATCACCGCATGGGGTCTGGCCGGTGAGGCCCAGCTCCAGCAGTTCATCAACACTTAACGTGCCGGCGGGTTAGCTACGGCGCGCCTGTCAGGCGCATTCGGCGCGGCGGGGGTAGCGTCGATTCCGATGGCTAGCGACATGCTCTGCTGTCCGGGCGGTACCGATCGTAACGATTGCGAGAGGACCGGCCCCGGTCCTGGTGCCGCAGCGTCCACCGAGAAGTTCGTGTGGGGCCGCGTAACGAGCTTCGCCTCTAGGAGCGCCACGTGACTGATTCGCCTGTCCGTACCTATGTGCTCGACACCTCCGTGTTGCTGTCCGATCCTTGGGCGTGCAGCCGGTTTGCTGAGCACGAAGTGGTGGTTCCGCTGGTTGTCATCAGCGAACTGGAAGCCAAACGGCACCACCACGAGCTGGGCTGGTTCGCCCGGCAGGCACTGCGGATGTTCGACGATCTGCGTCTCGAGCACGGACGGCTGGATCAGCCGATTCCGGTTGGGACACAGGGCGGGACGCTGCACGTCGAGCTGAACCACAGCGATCCGACCGTGCTGCCGCAGGGCTTCCGTACCGACAGCAACGATTCCCGCATCCTGACCTGTGCGGCCAACCTGGCCGCGGAGGGCAAGCGAGTCACGTTGGTGAGCAAGGACATTCCGCTGCGGGTCAAGGCCGGCGCGGTGGGCTTGGCCGCCGACGAGTACCACGCCCAGGATGTCGTGGTCTCGGGCTGGACCGGGATGACCGAGCTGGATGTCGCCGCCGAGGACATCGACGCGATGTTCGCCGACGGTGAGATCGACTTGGCCGATGCCCGGGATCTTCCGTGCCACACCGGAATTCGTCTGCTCGGCGGAAACTCCCACGCGCTGGGGCGGGTCAACGCCGACAAGCGCGTGCAGCTGGTCCGCGGTGATCGCGAAGTGTTCGGCCTCCGGGGAAGGTCAGCCGAACAACGCGTCGCACTGGATCTGCTGCTCGACGAGTCCGTCGGCATCGTCTCGCTGGGCGGCAAGGCCGGCACCGGCAAGTCGGCGCTGGCGCTCTGCGCGGGCCTGGAGGCGGTGCTGGAGCGTCGCACCCAACGCAAGGTCGTGGTGTTCCGTCCGCTGTATGCGGTCGGTGGTCAGGATCTCGGCTACCTGCCCGGCAGCGAGAGCGAGAAGATGGGCCCGTGGGCGCAGGCCGTCTTCGACACCCTGGAAGGCTTGGCCAGTCCGGCGGTGCTCGAAGAGGTGCTTTCGCGCGGCATGCTCGAAGTGCTGCCGCTGACCCACATCCGCGGCCGTTCGCTGCACGATTCGTTCGTCATCGTCGACGAGGCGCAGTCGTTGGAGCGCAACGTGCTGCTGACCGTGCTGTCGCGGCTGGGTGCAGGCTCACGCGTGGTGCTCACCCACGATGTCGCACAGCGGGACAATCTGCGAGTCGGCCGCCATGACGGCGTCGCGGCGGTCATCGAGAAGCTCAAGGGCCACCCACTGTTCGCCCACATCACGCTGCAGCGCAGTGAACGCTCGCCGATCGCCGCGCTGGTCACCGAGATGCTGGAGGAGTACAGCCCCGCTGCTCTTCCCTGAGTGATTCATGTGCACCTCCCGTGACGGTGGGCGTCACGGGAGGTGCACATATCGCCAGCCGGTAGGCTGCCGGGGTGGTGAGACTCCCCAACAGCCAGGCGTGGCGGTGGACCGTGATCGGCATTTTCGTCGCGGTCGTGGTCCTCGTGGCTGGTGCGGTCACCGGGCACGTCCGGCGCGCGTCGGCCGATGACGTCAACTGCGCAGTGGAGAAGTGTGTCGCCCTGACCTTCGACGACGGCCCCAGCCCGTATACCGACCGGCTGCTGAAGATCCTGCAGGCCAACGACGCCAAGGCGACGTTCTTCGAGATCGGCAACAAGGTCGCCGCCAACCCCGAGGGGGCCAAGCGGGTGGTCGAGGCAGGCATGGAGCTGGGCCAGCACACCTGGGAACACCCGAACATGACCACCATTCCGCCCGAGGACATCCCGTCGCAGCTGTCCAAGGCCAGCGACGCCATCGAGCAGGCAACCGGCCAGCGGCCGAAACTGCTTCGCACCGCGGGTGGCCTGATCAACGACCAGGTGCTGGCGGAGGCCAAGAAGCAGGGCCTGGCCGACATCAACTGGGATGTCATCCCGTTCGACTGGGCCAACGACTCGAACACCGCGGCCACCCGGTACATGCTGATGACCCAGATCAAACCCGGCTCGGTGGTGCTCTTCCACGACACGTATTCGTCCACCGTGGATCTGGTGCAGCAGTTCATCCCGGTGCTCAAGGCCAACGACTACCACCTGGTGACGGTCAGCCACCTGCTGGGCCCGCGAGAGCCGGGCACCAGCTACGGCAGCCGCGAGAACGGCCCGCCCGTCAACGGCCTGCAGGACATCCCGCCCGCCAGTATCCCGACGTTGCCGCCGACACCGTCGCCGCCTCCCATGCCGAACTTCCCGATCAAAGACATCCCGGGCGCCAACTCCGGTGGAGTGAACAACGGGGCGTGACGCGCGTCGCGCCCGGTTGAGGACCAAAGACCCTAACCGGATCAGCCATTCGGGACGACGCTGGTGTCATGCCCGACACCATGTTCGACAGCGCCACCATCACCACAGCCGTCCAGCTGGCCTCGCGCGCACCGTCATTGCACAACACCCAGCCGTGGCGCTGGGTGTACACCGGTGAGGCTCTGCAGCTGCATCTCGATCCCGAACGGGTGGTGCGTTCCACGGACCGGTCGGCGCGTGAAGCGGTCATCAGCTGCGGCGTGATGCTCGACCACGTCGTGGTCGCGATGGCCGCCGCGGGCTGGGCCACCGGCGTCGAGCGGTTCCCTGACCCCAACCATCCCGATCACCTGGCCACGCTGCAGTTCAGTCCGCTCGGCTTCGTGACCGACGCACACCGTCGGCGCGCCGACGCGATCCTGGCGCGTCGCACGGACCGGTTGCCGATGGCCGCGCCTGCCGATTGGGAGTCTTTCGAACCGTTGCTGCGGGCCTGGCTGGCCGACGGTCCGGTGCACTTAGACGTGCTGACCGACGAGATGCGTCCGCAGGTGGCCGAGGCCGCCATGCTCAGTGAGTCGTTGCGCCTCTACGACTCCGGATACCACGCCGACCTTGCCTGGTGGACAACGCCTTTCGCGACAACCGACGGCATTCCCCAGAGCGCGCTGGTGTCCGCCGCGGAGAGTGACCGCGTCGCGGTGTCCCGGGCGTTTCCGGTGACCGCTCACGCCGACCGCCGACTGGCCATCGGGGACGACGCCGCGCGCATCGTCGTACTGTCCACCGACGGCTACAGCCGCGCTGACGCGCTGGATGCCGGTGAGGCGTTGTCGAAGGTGTTGCTGGAGGCCACGATGGCAGGCCTGGCGACCTGCCCGGTGTCACAGGTGACCGAATTGCACGCCAGCCGGGACATCGTCGCAAACCTGATCGGGCGGGACGCGTGCCCGCAGGTGCTGGTGCGGATCGGGCTGGCACCCGCGCTCGACGACGTGCCGCCGCCCACCCCGCGCCGGCCCGTCAGCGACTTCCTCACCATCGCTTAGGAATTGGCGATGAGTTTGCGATCGGGCCCGGCGGCGGCGAGACTCAGGAGATGATCAGAGTCTTCCTGGTCGACGACCATGAGGTGGTGCGCCGCGGCCTGATCGATCTGCTCAGCGCAGACCCGGAGCTCGAAGTGATCGGTGAGGCCGATTCGGTGGCCCAGGCGCTGGCCCGAGTGCCCGCGAGCGCACCCGATGTCGCGGTGCTCGACGTGCGCCTACCCGACGGCAATGGCATCGAGCTGTGCCGGGAACTGTTGTCGCGCATGCCCGATCTGCGGTGTCTGATACTGACGTCGTTCACCTCCGACGAGGCGATGCTCGACGCGATCCTGGCCGGCGCCAGCGGCTATGTGGTCAAGGACATCAAAGGTATGGAGCTCGCGCAGGCCATCAAGGATGTCGGGGCCGGCCGGTCATTGCTGGACAACCGCGCCGCCGCGGCGCTGATGGCCAAACTGCGCCACGACGCCGAGCATGCAGATCCGTTGTCGGGGTTGACGCAACAGGAACGCGTGCTGCTCGATCTATTGGGCGAGGGCCTGACCAACAAGCAGATCGCGGCCAGGATGTTCCTCGCCGAAAAGACCGTGAAGAACTACGTGTCGCGGCTGCTGGCCAAGCTCGGCATGGAGCGTCGGACTCAGGCCGCGGTCTTCGTCTCCAAACTCGACCGTTCCGGCTAGGTTGGAACGGTGACCGACGATCTGCGAGGAACGCTCTCGCAGTTGAGATTGCGCGAATTGCTGACGGAGGTTCAGGACCGGGTCGAGCAGATCCTGACCGGACGCGACCGGATCGACGGACTGGTCGAGGCGATGTTGGCGGTCACCTCGGGCCTCGAACTCGATGTCACGCTGAGCACCATCGTGCACACCGCGATCCAGTTGGTCGATGCGCGCTACGGCGCCCTGGGTGTGCGCGGCGAAGGCCACGAGCTGACCCAGTTCGTCAACGAGGGCATCGACGACGCCATGCGGGAGCGCATCGGCCACCTACCTGAGGGCCGCGGAGTGCTGGGCGTCCTGATCGACGATCCGAAACCCATTCGGCTCGACGACATCCGGCTGCATCCGGCGTCCGTGGGCTTCCCGCCGAATCACCCGCCGATGCGCACATTCCTCGGTGTTCCGGTGCGCATTCGCGACGAGGTGTTCGGCAATCTGTACCTGACCGACAAGACCACCGGCCAACCGTTCAGTGAGGACGACGAAGTACTGGTGCAGGCGCTCGCGGCGGCGGCGGGCATCGCCGTCGAGAACGCCCGGCTCTACGAACAGTCCCGGGCCCGGCAGGCGTGGATCGCCGCGACCCGCGACATCGGCACGGAGCTGCTCGGCGGTACCGATCCGGCGAGGGTTTTCCGGCTGGTGGCCGACGAGGCACTCAAGCTGACCGGCGCCGACGGCACGGTGGTCGCCGTGCCTGCCGATGCCGAGGCCGATCGCGGCGACGTCACCGAGCTGATGGTGGCGGCCACCGCTGGCACGGTGCGGGACTGCGGCACCGAGTCGATCCCGGTGACGGGAACGGCGGTGGGCGAGGTCTTTCGGGCAGGCACACCACAACGTCCCGATCTGTTCGAGCTGTGCGGATTCACCGGGCCCGCACTGGTGCTGCCGCTGCGCGCCACTGACACCGTGGCGGGTGTCCTGGTGGCACTGCGCACCGAGGGCGGCCACGCCTTCACCGACGAGCAGATGGACATGGCCGCGGGTTTCGCCGACCAGGCCGCGCTGGCTTGGCAGCTGGCCAGCTCGCAACGCCGGGTACAGGAGCTGGAGATCCTCTCCGACCGGGAGCGCATCGCGCGCGATCTGCACGACCACGTGATCCAGCGACTCTTCGCAGTGGGACTGTCGCTGCAGGCCACCATTCCGCGGGCCCGCTCAACGGACGTGCAGCAGAGGCTGACCGACAGCGTGGATGATCTGCAGGCGGTCATCCAGGAGATCCGCACCGCCATATTCGACCTGCACGGCCGTTCGGCAGGTACGACACGGCTGCGGCAACGGCTCGATGACGTGCTGACCCAGTTCGCCGGCAGTGGGCTGCACACCACCACCCAGTTCGTCGGCCCGCTGTCGGTTGTCGACGCCGTACTCGCCGACCACGCCGAGGCGGTGCTGCGGGAGGCGGTCAGCAATGCGGTAAGGCACGCTGCGGCAACCGAACTCGTCGTGCGCGTGGAGGTGGCCGATGATCTGACCATCACGGTGACCGACAACGGCAGCGGTATCACCGGTGCGGTGACCGAGAGCGGGCTGGCGAACATGCGTGACCGGGCCGCGGCCTCAGGTGGGCAGTTGCGCATCGAAAACCGTTCCGGCGGTGGCACAGTGGTGTGCTGGACGGCACCACTGCCGGCTTAGACCGTCCCGTCCGGCCGGTCAGGCGTCTCGCGGCGCGAGGGCGCTCACCAGTGGCGTGTCGACGCCCAGCCGGCCGAGTGCGGCGGCACCGCCGGGGGTACCGAGCGGTGCATCCCGGCCCGGCAACGTCTCGCTGAAGAATGCGGCATTGTCGGCCAGATGTTGTAGCTGGTCGTCGGGAAGATCGGTTTCGTAGTAGATGGCCCCTGCGTCGCACTCCAGCCGGCACGCACCGCAATCCACGCACTCATCGGGATTGATGTAGAGGGATCGTGCGCCCTCGTAGATGCAGTCCACCGGGCATTGCAGGACACACGCCTTGTGCATGACGTCGACGCATGCGGTTCCGATCACGTACGGCATGGGAAAACCGTACGTAGCCGGACGGGTCGAGGGCGTCGGGCGAAAGTCCTCTTCGCCGAGGACCAAAGTCACTTTCAGTGCCGAGTTCGGCTGCGGGAATTCCGCCGAGCAGACGCAAAGGTCCCCCGACATCGGCGTGTCGGGGGACCTTTGCGTCTGCTCGCGCAGGGAAAGTTACTGGCCGTCCTTCACTTTCGCCATCGCGAGAACGTCGAGGCGCTTGTCGAGCTCGGCCTCCGAGAGCTTGTCACCGATCAGCCCGCGGTCGATCACGGTCTGCCGGATGGTCTTCTTCTCCGCCAGGGCCTGCTTGGCGACCTTGGCGGCTTCTTCGTAACCGATCGCCGAGTTCAGCGGCGTCACGATGGACGGCGAGGACTCCGCGAGCTCGCGCAGGTGCGCTTCGTTGGCCACCAGGCCGTCGATGCAGCGCTCGGCGAAGAGTCGAGACACGTTGGACAGCAACGTGAATGACTCCAGGAGGTTGCGTGCCATCATCGGGATGTAGACGTTGAGCTCGAATGCGCCCGAAGCCCCGCCCATGGCGATGGCGGCGTCGTTGCCGACCACCTGGCAGGCCACCTGGGTAACCGCCTCGGGCAGAACCGGATTGACCTTGCCCGGCATGATCGAGCTGCCCGGCTGCAGGTCCGGCAGCTGAATCTCGCCGAGACCGGTCAGCGGCCCCGAGCCCATCCACCGCACGTCGTTGGCGATCTTGGTCAGCGACACTGCGATGGTGCGCAGGGCGCCGGACGCTTCGACCAGCCCGTCGCGTGCCGCCTGAGCCTCGAAAGAGTCGACGGCGGTCCGCAATTCGGCAAGGCCGGTTTCGTTGACCAGCACCTCGACCACCTTGGCACCGAAACCGTCGGGCGCGTTGAGGCCGGTGCCCACGGCGGTGCCGCCGATGGCCAGCTCACCCAGGCGGGGCAGCGTTGCCTTGACCCGTTCGATGCCTGCCTCGATCTGGCGTGCGTAACCGCCGAACTCCTGGCCCAGTGTCACCGGCACGGCATCCATCAGGTGCGTGCGGCCCGACTTCACCGTGGTCCGCCACTGCCTGGCCTTGGCTGCCAGCGAGGCGTGCAGCACCTCGAGTGCCGGAATCAGGTGGCGCACAGCGGCTTCCGTTGCCGCGATGTGCGTGGCGGTGGGGAACGTGTCATTGGAGCTCTGCGACATGTTCACGTCGTCGTTGGGGTGCACCGTCACGCCGTCGCGCGCTGCGATCGACGCGATCACCTCGTTGGCGTTCATGTTCGAGCTGGTGCCCGAACCGGTCTGGAAGACGTCGATGGGGAACTGGTCGTCGTGCAGTCCGTCGGCGATCTCCCCGGCCGCGGCGATGATCGCGTCGGCCTTCTCCGGTGCCAGCAGACCAAGGTCCTTGTTCACCTGGGCACACGCGGCCTTCAGCAGGCCCAGCGCCCGGATCTGGGTGCGCTCCAGCCCGCGGAACGAGATCGGGAAGTTCTCGACCGCTCGTTGGGTCTGAGCCCGCCACAGGGCGTTGATCGGCACCCGGACTTCGCCCATGGTGTCGTGCTCGATTCGGAATTCACCTTCGACTGCGCTGTCGGCGGACATGTGCTCCCTTTTGTGTGCGGTGGAGTTGTTCGGGTGGATTACGGCAGGGGACGGACTGCGGCCGCGTCACCGATGAAATCGATGGCGGAGTACTCGTTGAGCTTGGAGAGCCGGTGGTAGGCCTCGATCATCCGGACGGTGCCGGACTTGGACCGCATGACGATCGACTGCGTGGTGCAGCCACCGCTGGCGTAGCGCACGCCCCGCAGCAGGTCGCCGTCGGTCACGCCGGTGGCGCAGAAGAAGACGTTCTCGCCGGACACCAGCTGATCGGTGACCAGTACCGCGTCGAGGTCATAGCCCCGGTCGAGGGCCTTCTGCCGCTCGGCGTCGTCCTTGGGCGCCAGCTGGGCCTGGATCGCGCCGCCCATACAACGGATGGCGGCCGCGGCGATGATGCCCTCGGGGGTGCCGCCGATGCCGGCCAGGATGTCGGTACCCGAGTTGGGTCGGCAGGCCGCGATCGCGCCTGCGACGTCGCCGTCGGTGATCAGCCGGATCCGGGCGCCGGCGTCGCGGACATCGGCCATCAGCTTCTCGTGGCGGGGCCGGTCGAGGATGCAGACCGTCACGTCTTCGGCCGAGAGCCGCTTGGCCTTGGCGACCTTGCGGATGTTCTCGCCGATCGGGGCGGTGACGTCGATGACGTCGGCGGCTTCGGGGCCGACGGCGATCTTGTTCATGTAGAAGACGGCCGACGGGTCGAACATCGCGCCGCGCTCTGCGACCGCGAGCACGGAGATGGCGTTGGGCAGGCCCTTGCTCAGAAGGGTGGTGCCGTCGACCGGGTCGACGGCGAAGTCGCAGTTGGGGCCATCGCCGTTGCCGACTTCCTCCCCGTTGTAGAGCATCGGGGCGTTGTCCTTCTCGCCCTCGCCGATCACCACGACGCCGCGCATGGAGACCGAGTTGACCAGCTCCCGCATGGCGTCGACGGCGGCGCCGTCACCGCGTTCTTTGTCGCCGCGGCCGACCCACCTGCCTGCGGCCATGGCTCCCGCCTCGGTTACCCGGACGAGTTCGAGGGCAAGGTTGCGATCCGGGGCTTCGCCGCGAGTGGGACTCATGGGCTGATTCTCCCAGAACCGGCCTGCGCGCTGCGAGCTGGGATACTGCAACCATGACCACCCAGCCCACCCCGGTTCCCAGGCCGGAAAAGTCCCGGTTGCTGCAGGACGGCCGGGACATGTTCTGGTCGATGGCGCCGCTGGTACTGGCGTGTATCGTGCTCGCCGGCATGCTCGGCATGTGCTCGCTGGCGACCGACGGACCGGGCCGCGGTCCCGCGCCGGTGTACGACGCCGCGGCCGGGTTGCGTGCCGACGCCGACGCGCTCAAGATCCCGCTGCGGCTTCCCCAGCTGCCTGCCGGCTGGCAGGCCAATTCCGGTAGCCGCGGCAGCATCGACAGCGGCGCGACGTTGCCCGACGGGCAGCGTGGGCGGGCGGTGTGGTCCCGGGTCGGCTATCTCACACCCACCGGGGCGTACCTGAGCCTGACCCAGAGCAACGCCGACGAGACCGCGTTGGTGTCCTCGATCAAGGCGGGCGGATATCCGTCAGGCACCCAGAACGTCGACGGCGTCACCTGGGTGGTGTACGAGAGCGAAAGCCCCGAGTCGGTGTGGACGACGCGCCTGGCCGGTCCGGTGCAGATCGCGATCACGGGAGCTGGTGGTACGGATGAGTACCGTACGCTGGCAGCGGCGACGCAGAAGCAGTCGCCACTTCCCGTCAAGCGATAACGGATGGAGCTGGTGAATGACCGCACCAGAAGCTGATCTCACCGGTTGGACCGTCGCACCGTTCTCGGCGGCCGACCAGACCTACGACGTGTACCGCAAAGGGGAGGGGCCGGGAGTCGTCCTGATCCCGGAAATCCCCGGCCTGCATCCCGGCGTGCTGGCGCTGGGTAATCACCTGGTGGACAACGGGTTCACCGTCGCCGCCCCGTCACTGTTCGGCACCCCGGGGGCACCCGCGGTACGTCCGGGCGCGGTCCCGGTGATGATGAAGGCTTGTGTGACAAAGGAATTCGCGGCGTTTGCGACCAATGCCGACCGGCCCGTCGCGCATTACCTGCGGGCACTGGCCCGCGATCTCAACGCAAGCACACCCGGTAAGGGCGTCGGCGTGATCGGGCAGTGCTTCACCGGTGGGTTCGCGCTGGCCGCCGCCGTCGACGACAGTGTGCTGGCCCCGGTGCTGAGCCAGCCGTCGGCGCCGATCGCGCTCACCGCGAAGATGCGCCGGGACCCCGGGCTCTCCGAGCAGGAGCTCAAGATCATCGAGCAACGTGCCGCCAACGACGGTCTGTGCGCTCTGGGCCTGCGCTTCAGTGAGGACCGCCTGGCGCCCGGGGCGCGGTTCGGGACGCTCAAGTCGCGGCTCGGCGATGCGTTCGAGGTCATCGAGATCGATTCGAAAAAGGGCAATTCGCACGGGATTTCGCCGATGGCCCACTCGGTGCTCACCGACCAGGTCCGCGAGGTCGACGGGCATCCCGCCTACGAGGCGCGCAAGCGTGTGGTCGAGTTCCTCAAGACTCGTCTGACGGCGGCGTAGCGGGTCCGGCGGCCGGGGCGGTCTCCTCCCGCGGAGCGGCGGTCTTGGTGGTGCCGGTGCGGAACCGGGACCACAGCCGTTTGCGGGGCGCCTCGGCCTCGTGCACCTCCAACTCGACGCCCTTGTAGACCGCCAGGTAGACGCTCACGGTGGTGACGATGATGATCATCAGTACCGGGCCGATCACCAGGCCGAAGAAACCGAACATCGAGATGCCCGCGAAGACCGCGAGCAGCATCAGCGCGGGGTCAAGCCGCGCGGTCTTCGGTACCAGGAACGGGCGCAGCACGTTGTCGATGTTGGTGACGACCAGCAGATGCCACGCCACCACGAAGATGCCACCCGCGACGTTGCCGAAGAACACCATCCCGATGCCGAACGGGATGGTGACGATGCCGCCGCCGAGCGGGATCACCGACAGTGCGGTCAGCAGGATCGCGAAGATGAAGAACCCTTCGTGGAAGCCGCCGATGTAGATCGAGATCGCGCCTGCCACGCCCTGGCACAGCGCGATGACGAACTGACCTTTGACCGTGCCCTTGACCATGGCGCCGGTCTTGGCCAGGTACAGGTCGGTGATCTCCTCGCCGAGCGGGTTGAGCCGACGGATCAACGTGAGCACGCTGTCCTGGTTGACCAGCAGCGATATGAACACGTACAGGAAGATGATCGACGATGTGATGGCGCCGACCATCCCGCCGACCGCGCCCTGCAGGACACTGAGCAGCCATTCGCCGATCCGCTGCGACAGCGTGACGATGGTGCCGCGCAACGATTCCGCGGTGACGTGGATGTGCAGGAACGGCACCCGCTCCAGCAGGGAGTTGACCAGATCGAGGGTCCGGGTGCCCAGCGTGCTCAGATCGGTCCCGGCCACCCAATTGCTCACCGCGTTGACCATCTGGGTGACCTGCACGATGCCGAGGAAGACCAGCAGCGACACCGGCACGATCAACAGCAACAGCGCCCACAGCAGCGTCAGGGTGGCTGACAGCCCGGTGCCGAACCGGCGCAGCAATCGGTGATACAGCGGGGAGAACAGGTAGGCGCCGACGGCGGCCATCACGATCAGGATGAAGAAACTGCGAAGGAAGTAGGCGCCGAGCAACAGTGCGATGACGGTGGTGACCGCCAATGCGCGTCTCTGGGTGAGCGTGAATTGGTTGTCCATGCCGCCTTTCCCGCCGTTGCGCTGACCTTATCGCCCGGCGGGCTCGTCGTTCGCCGGCTACGCCCCGGCGAGTTTCATGACGTGACCCAGCACGTCGGGGTAGCGCTTGAGATGCGCACCGCCGTTGAGGTCGATGACCTCACCGGTCAGCCACGACGCCTGCGGTGAACAGACGAACACCACGGCCGCGGCGATGTCCTGCGGAGTGCCTGCCCGGCCCAACGCGGTGTTCTCGACGTAGTCCTCGACCACGCCAGGAATCATCGCCGCGGGCTCGGTCAGCGGCGTGTGCACGAATCCCGGCGCGATTGCATTGACCCGGATGCCGCGCGGACCCAGTTCGAGGGCCGCGACCTGGGTCAGCATCGACAACCCCGCCTTGGCCGCGCAGTAGGCGCTCATCCCGGCTGCGGGCTGGCGCCCGTTCAGTGACGAGATCGACACCAGCACACCGCCTTCCGGCAAGCGCGCACCGGCGTGTTTGGCGACGATGAATGCGCCGGTGAGGCAGACGTCGACGACCGAGCGGAACTGGTCGACGGGCATGTCGGTGATCAACCCGACATTGCTGAACCCCGCGCAGTTGATCACGACGTCGATCGGGCCGACTTCGGTGAACAGCTGCTGCACCGTTTCCTCGTCGGTGACCTCGACGTACGCACTGGTGTGTGGCCCGCCGAGGTCGGCGGCCCGGGCGGCCGCACCCTCGGCATTGCGATCGGCCAGCACCACGCGACAGCCGTCGTCGGCCAGCGCCTGCGCACTGGCCCAGCCGATCCCGGACGCGGCGCCGATGACCAATGCGACCCGTCGGCCCGTCATGCGTCGGCCATGTCCGGAGTCGGGTCGCCCCACTTCTTGGCTATCGCGTTCCACACGTCGGCGTACTGGCCGGGATAGTCCTTGTATGCGGACTTCGATCGCAGGAACCCGCGGATCAGCGGTGCGGCCAGGCCGATCGGGAAGCGTTTCCATCCGGCGTTGGCGCTGGTATCGGCCAGCAGTTGGCTCCACGAGTGATGCTGAAAGCCGAGCACGTCCTGTGCGCGGGTGGTGTCCATCCAGTCGGTGGCGAACCACGCCGTGTCGCTGTCCGGATCGCCGGGCCGGCCGATCGGCAGACCGCCCCTGATCCCCATGGCGGCGGCCGCCTGGGAGCCGACTGCCGACTGGATATGCCGATGCGTCTGCGGGTCGCCGCCGATCAGCAGCACTTCATGGTTGGCGTCCGCGGTCGTGGTGGCCGTCGCGAAAGCCTCGGCGACGTCGCGCACGTCGACGGTCTGCAGACGTCCGTCGGCGGGCAGCACGCTCTCGAACGAGATGAGGTCGACATCGATGTCGAGACTGAACTCGCAGCTCATCACCCCGCCCAGGCGCAGGATCAGCCAGTCCAGTGTGGACGCCCGCACCAGGGCTTCGGCCTCGACCTTGTGGGCGCCGTAGATGTCGGACGGATTGGTCGGGGTGTCCGCGGTCAGTAGATCGGTGATCCGATGCGGATTGCGGGCACCGTAGACCGCGACGCTGGAGGCCTGCACGAACCGTGGCGGTTGGGCCTGCGCCTGGGCCGCGCGCAACAGTGCGGCGGTGGCCTCGACGTTGACCTTGCGGGCCAGGCTGCGGCGCATGTAGCAGAACGGCGGGATGATCGCCGCAAGGTGAACGATGGCGGCGGGGGAGACCCCGGCGACGAGCGCGTCGACGGCCGCCGTGTCGGTGAGATCGGCCCACCGCACCCGCACGCCGGAAGGTAGCTGGGTGGCCGCTTTCCGGTTGGGCGCCACGTCGAGATCGGTCGCCACGACGTCGCGTCCCGAGGCGGCCAGTGTCTGTACGACTTTCGTCCCGACCAGTCCGAACGCTCCGGTCACCAGAACGGTGTCTCCCGACATGGGCCTCCTCGCTAGAACGTGTTGCAACAGTAGCGAACCGTGCTGTGGCGCGCGTCACTGTCACGGAGGTGATTTCTGAAGGCTGTCGAACCATCCTTCGCTTGCCGGCGGTCAGCAACGTGCATACGGGGACTGCGCTGGGCAGAGGATCGGTACGGCGAATGCAGGCGGCGTTGCCATGGATGCATGAGATCTAGATCACCATCAGAGTCGGAATGTGATGACCCGCGCCCTGTCATCGTTTCTGTGACGATTTGCCCGACGGCCATTCATATTCCGATTTGTCAGTTTGCCTGATGGGTCTGCATTGTGGCTGTGGAGAAGAAAAGAAAACGAGCAGATCGCAGGTGATTGTGATGTACTCGGTTGCACTCGTCGACAATTGGGGAGGTGCGGAATGTCAGAAGATGTCGTAGCGGGGGTTAACGACAGCGGATCGGAACAGGTTGCCGGTCAGATAGCTGTGGGCACACCGGTCACGGTGTATCCCGGAACCGACGATGCCTTACATGGGGTCGTCGTCGAGGACTTCGCGGATCTGGCAGGCACCGCCGTCGAGATCGCCGGTGAGCGGAGCGTCGGGCCGGCCCGACGATGGGCCGTCAACCTCGATGACGGTGGCCTGGTGTTCGTCGACGACGACAGCATCGCCGCCGACCCACAACTGGCCTGAGCCTCACCGCACAGTCAGCGGCAGCCGGCTCAGCCGGCGCACCAGCAGGCTGGGGAGCCAATCGGCGTCCCCGGTCGGCTCGATGACGCCGCGATCCGCCAGCAACTGCGATATCACGACCCGCGCCTCAAGCCGCGCCAGCGCGGCGCCCACACAGAAGTGCGCACCCCGCCCGAACGCCAGATGGCCCTTGGCATTGGCACGATCCACTCGGAACTCGTGCGGGTTCTCGAACGCCGCCGGATCCCTGTTGGCCGCACCCCACAGCAGCAGGAGATGAGATCCGGCGGGCATGGCGGTCCCCGCCAGCGCCGTATCTGCCAGCACGTGCCGGAAGTGGCCCCGAAACGGTGACTCGTACCGCAGCACCTCCTCCAGAAACATCGGGACCGAGCTCACGTCCCCACGCAGCCGGTCGGCGACGTCCGGCCGTTGCGCCAGGATGTGCACAGCGCTGCCGATCAGCGACGCCGTCGACTCCGCACCGGCGCTGACCAGCTGGATCAGCATGAACGCGGCGGTATCCGTGCCGAGCCGCTCCGCGGCGCAGTACGTCGCGAAATCGCCAAGCAGATCGTCCCCCGGGTGCGCCGAGGCCCGCCCGAACTGTTCGACCAGATAGCCCCCGAGCTCGACCGCCGCGATACCCGCCGCCGTCAGCTGGTCCTGATCGACCAGACCGTCCAACAACTGCGTGCTGGCATACGCCCACCTGGCCAATTGGTCGGCGTCGGCGGCAGGCAGCCCGAGCAGCCGTGCCACCACCAGCATGGGCAACCGGTCGGCGATCGTGGCCATCCAGTCGACGTCGCCGGTCGGCAGCAGGTCGGCGGTGGTCGCGGCGATGAACGGTTCGAGCTCACGTATCCGTTTGGCCGCCAGGCGGGGCAACACCAGCTTGCGGTGGGTGGCGTGGACCGGATCGTCGGCGGTGGCCAGCACGTGCGTGGCACCGCCCGGACCTTCCATGGCGAACTCGGTGATCGTGCCGTCAGGTTGATGCCACATGGTGGCTGTCAGGTTCGACGAGAAGTCCTGCGGGCGGCCGGTGGCCTCGACGACGGCTTCGAATGATGTCGCGGCATAGAACGCCGATTCACCGATGCGCGCGACGGGGTTCTCGGTGCGCATGCGGTCGTAGAGGCCGTACGGGTCTTGCAGGCAGGCCCGGTCGAAGAGGTCGTGTGCCAGGAGCATTGGCCCAGGTTGACGGCCTGTTCCCGGCATCGTCAACGGGCTGGGCGGAAGTTGACATGCCGGTTCGGCGACGGGCAGCGGCCGCCGTCTCAAGGCGGCCGAGCACGCTGCGGCAATGCTGAGATCAGCCTTCGATTTTGTCTCAAGTTGAGATAGCGTGGCTACCGTGTCTCCACGCGGTGACGATTGGTTGGTCGGTGGTGACCGACGTGCGCACGCCGCTGAGCGCATCTATGCCGCCGCCACCGAGTTGGTGGCCCGCGACGGTCTCGACTCCCTCGACATCGACGCCATCGCCGCGCGGGTGCACTGCTCGCGCGCCACGGTGTACCGGCATGCCGGCGGCAAATCCGAGATCCGCGATGCCGTGCTGTCCCGGCTGGCGGCCAGGATCGTCGAAGAAGTCCGACGTCAGGTGGACGGGCTCGCCGGGCCCGACCGGGTTGTGACGGCGATCGTCGTGGCGCTGCGGCTCATCCGGTCGGATCCCATGGCCGATCTGCTCATGACCTGGCTGCGCAGCGGCAGTGGCGAGTTGACCGAATCACGTGTCCCGGCGGCATTCGCCACCGAACTGAGCGGACTCGCCGAGAACGATCCGGCCGCGGCGGCCTGGATCGTGCGCCTGGTGTTGTCGCTGCTGGTGTGGCCGGGCGCCGATGCGGACGCCGAACACGAGATGCTGCGCCGGTTCGTCGTCCCCGCGTTCACCTAGGGACGCTTGACGCAGCGAAAACCGATGTGGCTCATGCCGGTGTCCACCATCTGCGGCCGCCGTGCCGCGGGCCGGTACCGCATGCAGTAGCTGTCGGCGCACAGGAACGATCCGCCCTTGATCACCTTGCGTCCGATCTGGAACTGCGGCTGATTCGGATCGTAACTGTCTGCGGCACAGCAGGATTGCGTTGAGCGGTCGGCGCCGTACCAGTCGCTGGTCCACTCCCAGACGTTGCCGGCCATGTCGTAGAGCCCGTAGCCGTTGGGTGGGAAACTCCCCACCGGTTTGGTAGTGCCGTAACCGGTTTCGGGTAGATACGGGAACTCGCCGTGCCAATAGTTGGCCAGCCGTTTTCCGGGCTGCTCGGGCTCGTCGCCCCACGTGTAAGCCGCGCCGGAAAGTCCGCCGCGGGCGGCGGTCTCCCATTCGGCCTCGGTGGGCAGGGCCAAACCGGCCCAAGCGGCGTAGGCCTCGGCGTCCTCGTACGCGACGTGCACCACCGGATGGTTCTCGCGTCCGCGCAGCGACGACCGCGGCCCGCGCGGGTGGTTCCAGCACGCGCCGGGCGTCCAGTGCCACCACAGGTTGAGGTGCCGTAGGTCCACTGGGCCTGCGGTCCGCTGGAACACCATCGAGCCGGGCACCAGATTTTCCGGCGGCGCATCGGGGAAATCGGCGGGGTTCGGTGCGCGTTCGGCCACCGTCACGTAGTTCGTGGCTGAAACGAACTGTGCGAATTGGTCATTCGTCACCTGGTGCGACTGGATCCAGAAGCCGGGGGTCTCGACCGACCGCACCGGGCCTTCCTCGGCATAGTGCTGCTCGGAGCCGAGCAGGGTGGTCTGCGCCGGGATCCAGACCAGATCGGTGGTGGGCTCAGTCAAAGACTCGCGCCCAGTCGTCACGCATGCTCGCCACCGTCCAGCCGCGGTCAGCGGCCAGGGCCAGTGCTCTCTCGGCGCCTGCGGTGTAATCGAATTCGCGCTCCGCGTCGTCGTGGCGCACCAGCATGCTCAACGACGGACCGGTGCCTGCACTGGTGTACTCGAGCATTTCGATATCGCCGTTGGAGTTGCCCGCCGCGAAGATCGGGCGCCTGCCGACGCGGCCCCAGATGCGCACCGGCTTGACCGGCCCGTCGTCCAGGAACTCCGGTGTCGCCGTGGTTTTGAGGTGCCCGTCGGCGAAGTCGAGTCCGACCGAACTGCCGATGACCCGTTCCGGTGGAATGCCGTACATCGCCGTGGTGACGGGCCGCATGAAGTCGCGGCCGCCGCCGGAGGCGATGTAGGTGGTGAAGCCGTTGGCCTCGAGGTAGCGCAGCAACTCGACCATCGGACCGTAGCCGCACGACGTGTACGGCCGCTTCAGGGTCGGATGCTGCGCCTCGGCGAAGAACGCCTTGACGCACGCTGCGTGTTCCTCGACCGGCAAGCCGGCATAGGCCGAGAGGATTCCTCCGGCAAGGACTTTGAGGGCCGAGTCGTCCCCGTTGTAATGCTTGGTGACGGCGTCGCCGAACCAGCCGAGGTCACCGGATGCGGCTGCGGCGTACGGTTGCTCGGCTGCGAGTGATGGGTCGGCCGCGGCCTGCTGGGCCAGCCTGCGCACCAGAAAATCCAGCTGGATGTAGGCCGGCTTCTCACACCACAGCGTCCCGTCGTTGTCGAACACCGCGACCCGGTCCTCAGGGGCGACTTCGGTGGTAGCCCGGCCGGTGAAGTCGACGATCGCTTCCTTCACCGGCCCGTCTTTCCACGACTCCAGTGGGGTCACGCTCACCCGCCCCGCGTGGCCAGGAACTTCTGGAGTTCCTCCACGGCGTTGTTGATCGTGAACGAGGCCGGCTTCTGTCGTGGCGGGAACTCTTTGAACGTCTGCAGGAACTGGTTGACGATCGCGCTGCCGTAGAACATGAGGTACAGCCGATCGATCAGCCAGTCCCAGTAGGTGTTCGATGTGACGTCGGCATGTTCGAACGGGTCGGTGCGCAGATTGAACAGCTTGGGTGCCCGCAGCTTGGTGAACGGTTCGAACCACACCTCGAGCGTGCCTTGGCAGCGTTGCTCCATGAACACGATCTTCCAGTTGTCCGCGCGGATTCCCAGGACGTCGCCGTCATCGGAGAAGTAGATCATTCCGCGCCTGGGAGATTTGTCGACCTCCCCGGTCAAGTAAGGCAGCAGGTTGTAGCCGTCGATGTGGACCTTATACTCGGTCTCGCCGTCCGCGCCGGCCTTATGGCCGGATTTGAGTTTCTCGACGATGTCCGGGTCACCGGCGGCCGCGAGAAATGTTGGCAACCAATCATGGTGCTGGACAATCTCGTTGGAGACGCTTCGGGGAGCGATCTTGCCGGTCCACCGGATCATCTCAGGGATCCGGAATGCGCCCTCCCAGTTCGTGTTCTTCTCGCTGCGGAACGGGGTCGTCGCGCCGTCAGGCCAACTGTTGGCGTGCGGGCCGTTGTCGGTCGAGTAGATGACGATGGTGTCCTCGGCGATGCCGAGCTCGTCGACGAGGTCGAGCAGCGTGCCGACGTTGCGGTCATGATCGATCATCGTGTCGTGATAGGTCGACTGCCAGCGTCCGGCCTGCCCTTTGCTCTCCGGCTTGGTGTGGGTCCGGAAATGCATGTGGGTCATGTTCATCCAGACGAAGAACGGCGTGCTGGACTCGTGTTGGCGCCTGATGAAATCCGCGCAGGCCCCGGTGGTCTCGTCGTCGACGGTTTCCATCCGCTTCTTCGTCAGCGGTCCCGTGTCCTCGATGCGTTGTTTGCCGACCGGGCCGTACCGCGGGTCGACTTCGCCGGAATCTTCCTCGGTGGCCCATGAGTGGATGACACCGCGGGGCAGGAGCGCCTTGCGAAGCAGAGGGGCCTCCTCCGCGGTGGGATAGTCGTCGTGCTCGGGCTCCTCCTCGGCGTTGAGGTGGTAGAGGTTGCCGAAGAACTCATCGAAGCCGTGTGCGGTCGGAAGGTATTTGTTCAGGTCCCCGAGATGGTTCTTGCCGAATTGCCCCGTGGCATAACCCAACGGCTTCAACAGTTCGGCGATGGTCGGGTCTTCCTTCTGAAGGCCTACGTCGACGCCGGGCATCCCCACCTTGCTCATCCCGGTGCGGTAGACGCTCTGGCCGGTGATGAACGACGCCCGGCCCGCGGTGCAGCTCTGCTCACCGTACGAGTCGGTGAAAAGCATTCCCTCATTGGCGATCCGGTCGATGTTGGGGGTTTGATAGCCCATCATCCCTCGGCTGTAACAACTCAGGTTCCAGATCCCGATGTCGTCGCCCCAGATGACGAGAATGTTCGGTTTTGAGTTCGGCATGGGTCAGTCCTTTGCTAGGTACTCGTGCAATTTCTCCACCACCTGGTCCACGCTGAAGCTCGCCGGTGGGTGCCGGGGCGGGAACTCCTTGAACGTCTCCAGGAACTTCGTGGCCATCGCCGTCGCGTAGAAGATGAAGAAGTCGTGTCGCAGCAGCCAGTCGTAGTACGTGTTCGAGGTGACGTCGGCGAACTCGTACGGGTCGGTGCGCAGATTGAAGATCTTGGGCACTCGCAGATGGGTGAACGGTTCGGCCCACACCTGCAGCGTGCCCCGGCAGCGCTGCTCGGCGAACACGATCTTCCAGTTCTCGAACCGCAGTGCCACGAGGTCGCCGTCGTCGGAGAAGTAGAAGAACCCGCGCCGGGGGCTCTCGGCCACCTCGCCCGTGAGGTACGGCAGCAGGTTGTAGCCGTCGATGTGCACCTTGTACTCGGTTTGTCCGTCGGCACCGGCCTTGTGGCCGTTTTTGAGCTTCTCGATGATGTCGGGCTCACCGGCGGCGGCCAGCAGGGTGGGCAGCCAGTCGTGGTGCTGGACGATCTCGTTGGACACCGTGCCCGGCGTGATCTTTCCGGGCCAGCGGATCATTTCCGGCACCCGGAACGCGCCTTCCCAGTTGGTGTCCTTCTCGCTGCGGAACGGGGTGGTGCCGCCGTCGGGCCAGCTGTTGCGGTGCGGGCCGTTGTCGGTCGAGTAGATGACGATGGTGTCATCGGCGATACCCAGTTCATCGAGCACGTCGAGCACCGTGCCGACGTTGCGGTCGTGATCGATCATGGTGTCGTGGTACGGCGACTGCCAAAGTCCCGCTTGCCCACGGCTTTCCGGCTTGGTGTGGGTGTAGAGGTGCATGTGGGTGAAGTTGCACCATACGAAGAACGGGTTGCCCGCGTCGTGCTGGCGCTTGATGTAGTCCACCGTGGCGTCGGCGATGTCCTCGTCGATGGTCTCCATGCGCTTGGTGGTCAGCGGACCGGTGTCCTCGATGGTCTGCTTACCGACCGGGCCGAATTTCGGGTCGTCGGGTTCTGTCGAGACCTCCGTGGTGGCCTTGCACTTGAGCACGCCGCGCGGCTTGGCCAGGTTGTACAGCCGCGGGTACCGGTCCTCGTGGGGGTAGTCGAAGTTCTCCGGCTCCTCCTCGGCATTGAGGTGATACAGGTTGCCGAAGAACTCGTCGAACCCGTGCACGGTCGGTAGGTACTTGTTGAGATCGCCGAAGTGGTTTTTGCCGAACTGCCCGGTGGCGTAGCCCAGCGGCTTGAGCAACTCGGCGATCGTGGGGTCCTCAGCGGCCCAACCGATGTCGACGCCCGGGACGCCGACTTTGCTCATCCCTGTGCGATACACGCTCTGGCCGCTGATGAATGCCGCCCGCCCTGCGGTGCAGCTTTGCTCGCCGTAAGAGTCGGTGAAGCGCATTCCCTCGTTGGCGATGCGGTCGATGTTCGGAGTCCGATAGCCCATCAGACCGTCGCTGTAGCAACTCAGGTTGCTGATGCCGATATCGTCGCCCCAGATGACCAGGATGTTCGGTTTGCCGTCAGGCATGCAAGCCCCCTCGTAGCGGAAAAACCTGTGTCCGTGGGACTTTATGCGGTGAGCAGGCCGGGCGCTGCGAGTTGGAGAGTGCCGGAAGCGAAATTTACGCCAATGTCCACTCTGGCGTTGCGGACGGCGACGGCGCACGCTGGAAAGCGGAGGTTGATCGACATGTACGACAAAGATCTGTCCAACAAGTGGTTCGTCGAAATCGAGTTCTCCGAGGACGACGTTCACACCCACGCATCAGCGCACGCACAGCGGCACGACGGCGTCATCACGACCACCGGGGATGCCTACCGCAATCCCAAAGACCCGAGCGCACCGACGGTCGGCGAGGACATCGCCGCGGCCCGTGCCCTGATTGCACTGGGTACCGAGCTGTTGCACCTGGCGTCAGCCCGCATCGAGCAGGGCACCCACCATCCGGTGCACCTGTACCGCTGAGGTCAGGCGAGCGCCGGCTGCTTGGCCGGCCCGGCCTCCATCTGGCGGAACAACTCGACGTAGTACGGCATGCTCGCGGTCATCGCCTGCTGCGTGGTGAACAGCGGCTCGTAGCCCAGATCGCGCTTGGCCTTGGCGATCGAGAAGTAGTTGTTGAGGTAAAGCCGTTCCACGGCAAGGGGTTCGATCAGCGGCTCGGGGATTCCGAACTTGAAGTGCAACCGCTGCCAGAGCGTCATGGCCTTGTGCACGAGCCTGCCTGACACCCGGATGTTGGGAAGCCTGCGTCCGCATGCCGCGATCACCGGGCGGGCGAACTCGAACATGTTGACGGGGTCGCCGTCGTTGATGAAGTACGCCTGACCGGGAGCCGTGCCGCCGGGCACGAGATGCTCGGCGGCCAGGATGAAACCGTGAATCAGGTTGTGCACGTAGGTGTTGTCCAGCTTGATGTTCTTGTTGCCGACCAGCACCTTGACGTGCCCGGCCAGCACGTTCTCGAAGACCTTGCGGAACATGGTCTGGTCGCCGCGGCCCCAGATGCCGCTGGGCCGGATAGAACAGGTGAGCATGTCGTGCTCCCCGTTCTGGCTGAGCACGAACTTCTCGGCGACGACCTTGGTCTCGGTGTACAGATCGTTGAACCGCTGCGTGTACGGCAGGGTCTCGTCGCCGTTGACGATGTTCTGGCCACCCATCACCACGCTGTTGGAGGCCGTGTAGACGAAGCGTTTGACGCCTGCAGCCTGCGCTGCGTGGACCAGGTTCCTGGTGCCTTCGACATTGACGGCGAAGCTCCGGTTTCGGTATTCCTCGGTGACCGACGCACCGCCCATGAGGTCGATGATGGCCGCGGTGTGGAACACCGTGTCGATGTCTTTCACGGCTGCGGCCACCGTTTCGGGATCGCAGATGTCGCCCTGCAGCACCTCAAGACCGGCGTGGTCGCTCAACGTCGACGGTGCCCGATCGAAGGACCGCACGAGGTATCCGCGGTCGAGCAGTTCGGTCACCAGGTTGGCGCCGACGAAGCCGGAGCCGCCGGTAACCAGCACGCGGCCGAGGTCGCGGACGCGAGGAGCAGAAGTGTCGCCGCGGACGTGAGGAGCAGAAGTGTCGTCGCGGACGCGAGGAGCAGAGAAATCCCCGGTGTTGAGAGATGCGTCACCCATGGCGCAGAGCATAACTGAAACATGTTCCAGTTTCGAGCGTGGTCCGGAATATCGCTTGCCTGATCAATCGTCGTCACCCTCGCGGGTGGCAAGTGCCTGCTCGACCCTCTGGCGAGCACCGGCTAAGTGCTCCTCGCAGCGTTTTGCCAGTTCTTCGCCTCTTTCCCACAGGTTCAGCGACGTATCAAGGTCGAGCCCGCCCTGTTCGAGTTGCTGCACGACGGCAATCAACTCGTCGCGGGCCTCTTCGTACCCCAGCTCACTAATGGGCTTCATTTCGATCCTTCTGCCGTGCTCTTCTCGGGGCCACCGCTCACCGCGGCCACCACACCGTCGGACACCCGAATCCGCAGCTGAGTGCCTTCCGGCGCGTCAGCGACCGAGCGCAACACCGCGGGAGCGCCCGAGGTCGGCACGGTCTGCACCACCGCGTAACCGCGTGCCAGCGTGGCGGCCGGGCCCAGGGTGGTCAGCCGGGCCGACAGGTGGCCGATGGTCTCCCGCTCCGCCGAGATCAACCGCGTGATGTCCCGTTGCGTCGTGGCCCGCGCCCGCTGGATCTCGTCCTCGCGCGCAGCCAGCGTGGCCAGGGGCAGGGCCAGCACCGGGCGGCTGCGCAGCTGGTCGAGGTGGTGCTGTTCACGATGCACCCAATTGCGCAACGCGCGGGCGCTGCGCTCGCGCAGATCGGTGATCAGGGCCTGCTCCGCGGCGGCGTCGGGCACGATGCGCTTGGCAGCGTCGGTCGGGGTGGCCGCGCGCAGGTCGGCGACCAGATCGCACACCGGATTGTCCGGCTCGTGGCCGATTGCGCTGACCACCGGTGTGCGGCAGGCGGATATGGCCCGGCACAGGGTTTCGTCGGAGAACGGCAGGAGATCCTCGACACTGCCGCCCCCGCGCGCCAGCACGATGACGTCGACGGCAGGGTCCGTGTCGAGCGCCGCCAATGCCTCGACGATCTGCGGCACCGCGTTGGGGCCTTGCACGATGGTGTTGCGGATCGCGAACCGCACGGCGGGCCAGCGTCCGGTTGCGACGGTGGTGACGTCGTGCTCGGCGGCCGACGCGCGTCCGGTGATCAGTCCGATGGTGTTGGGCAGGAAGGGGATTGGCCGTTTGAGCCGCGGGTCGAACAACCCTTCGGCGTCCAGCAGCCGGCGCAGCCGGTCGATGCGGGCGAGCAGTTCGCCGATGCCGACGGCACGAATCTCGCTGACCCGCAACGAAAACGAGCCGCGGCCGGTGTAGAAGTTGGGCTTGCCGCAGATGATCACCTGCGTGCCCTCGGAGAGTCTGACCGGGGCATTGCGCACCAGATCGCGCGGGCAGGTCAGGGCCAGCGACATATCGGCGGCCGGGTCGCGCAGCACCATGAACACGGTCTTGGAGTCAGGGCGCACCTTCAGCTCGGTGAGCTGACCCTCGACCCAGACGGCCCCGAGCCGGTCGATCCACTTGGCGACGCGGGTCGCGACGGCGCGAACCGGCCAAGGGTTCTCCGGTGACTGGCCGGGTTCGGTCACTTCGCGGTCGCGCGGGTGATCCTGTTGGTGAGCAGCGTGACGAACGGGGCGCGGGCCCGGCCGGCCTCCTCGTAGGCCAGTAGAGCCTCCAGATCTGCGACGCGCAGCGAGGTCAGCCGCGCCCGCAACTGCGCCAGCGTCAGCGAGTCGTAGTCCACCTCGCCGACGATCGCGGGCGCGGTGCCCGTCGCGGCCGGCTGGGATGCGGCGGCCCGGCCATTGCCGGAGGTAACGTCGGCCCGCGGCTCGCCCGTGCTGTAGAGGGCGAACCTGCCCTCGGTGCGGCGCTCGCCTTCGGTCTGCGGGCCCTGGTCATCGTCGGCACCGGTGTCGAGGTCTTCGTCGAACGTCGCCCACTCGGGCTGTTCATCCTTGGGCGGAAACAGCTGCTCGAGCGCCTCGTCACCCTTGATGACCAGCTCGGCGAGGTTCTGCTGCATGTGCATGAAGAGGTTGGCGGCCTGGCTGGCCACGGTCATCGGGTACGTGAGAATGGTGTGGGGCAGCCTGCGGGTCTCCTCGATCGCCGTCACCGCCGCGCCTACGAGCAGCCGGACCCCATACGGTGCAGTTCCCATGGGCACCAGACTACGGCTGGCTCACTCAAGGCGGCTCCCCGTACCCTGGTGACATGCCGCCAACAGTGAATATGGGTATCCCGGGTGCCTCCAGCTCGGTGAGTTCCGGCGTGGCCGGCAAGCGCGTCCTGCTGGCCGAGCCGCGGGGCTACTGCGCAGGCGTCGACCGTGCCGTGGAAACCGTCGAGCGAGCGCTCGAAAAGCACGGAGCACCGGTGTACGTCCGTCACGAGATCGTGCACAACGTGCACGTGGTGCAGACCTTGGCCAAGGCCGGCGCGATTTTCGTCGACGAGACCGACGAAGTGCCGGAAGGCTCGATCGTCGTGTTCTCGGCGCACGGTGTTGCGCCGACGGTGCACGAGTCCGCTGCCGAGCGTGACCTCAAGGTCATCGACGCCACCTGCCCGTTGGTCACCAAGGTGCATAACGAGGCCAAGCGGTTCGCCCGCGACGACTACGACATCCTGCTGATCGGCCACGAGGGCCACGAGGAAGTGATCGGTACGGCCGGCGAGGCGCCCGACCACGTCCAGCTCGTCGACGGCCCCGACTCGGTGGACAACGTCACCGTCCGCGACGAGGACAAGGTGATCTGGCTGTCGCAGACCACGCTGAGCGTCGACGAGACCATGGAAACCGTGCAGCGGTTGCGGGAGAAGTTCCCCAAGCTACAGGATCCACCGAGCGACGACATCTGCTACGCCACGCAGAATCGCCAGGTGGCGGTCAAGGCCATGGCACCCGAGTGCGAGTTGGTCATCGTCGTCGGCTCGCGCAACTCGTCCAACTCGGTCCGCCTGGTCGAGGTGGCGTTGGGCGCCGGATCTCGCGACGCGCACCTCGTGGACTACGCCGAGGACATCGACCCGACCTGGCTGGAAGGCGTCACAACCGTCGGCGTCACGTCCGGGGCGTCAGTGCCCGAGGTGCTGGTCCGCGGTGTTTTGGAGCGGCTTGCCGACTACGGCTTCGACACCGTGCAACCCGTCACCACGGCCAACGAGACGCTGGTGTTCGCGCTTCCGCGAGAAATCCGTCCGCCGCGCGCCTGAGCGCGTTCAGCTGTCGTACTCCCAGGTGTTGTCCCGGCCGCGCGTAGATGAGCGCGGCCGGCTCCTGTACTCGTGGCGATCGTCTTCGTCCTCGGCACCGCGGTAACGCACCCGCGAGACCGGGTGGTGGGTCGGACGGCCGTTGGAACTGCCGTTGCCGTTGCGGGGTGCCTCGAACGGGTCCTCGAACGGTTGGTAGTCGTCGAAACGACGCCGACGCGGCTGCCGGTCGTGGGCGGCGGCGCTGTGCCGCTCGGGGGGAGGTTGTTTACGAGGTTCGCGGGGCTGGGTACGTACCCGGCGGCGGGCTTCGGCCGGCGGCACCAGGGGCGGCTCGGAGGTTCGGGGCGCCCTCGGCTTGCGGGGCCGCTCGGGTACGGGCTCGCCGAATTCGTCGAGCGGCGGGCGGCTGGGCCGGGGCCGTGGAGGTGTGGTCCGCTTGGTCGCCCGGCGCTCGGTACCGGCCTCCTCGGCCGCCTCGGGGCGCCGCCGCCTGGGCCGGTCGGTGCGGTCGGGTCGATCGGTGGTGCGGTCCGTACGGCCGGCTCGGCTCGCTCGCTCGGACCGCTGCGGACGGTCACTGCGGCGCCGCCGCGGTGGTGCCTCGTCGGCGGACCGCTGCGCCGAGGATCGTCGCGTCGGGGGTTTGCGGAGTATCAGCCCTGACAGCTTTGTTGTGACAGCCGCCACAATTCCGGTTTTGGCCGCGGCGACGGTCGCTTTTCGCGTGTTGCCGGTCTCTGCGCTCTCGGTGTTCGCGGCCTTCGCAGCGCTGTGTCGGGTGGCAAGGGCGAAGTACCAGCGGGCCAGGCCGATCAGCAACACCGCGGCCGTGGTGAACAGCATCAGCGGGAAACGTTCGATCAGCGGATACCCGCAGTTGATCGCCAGGTCTTTGATGCCGCCCAACTGGCCGCCGTGGAACAGGAAGTAGGACCCGGGCACGGCCACGAACAGGATCAACGGCGGCTGGATCACTGCCGTGAACACCCCGGATTGCCGCACCGCGAGCACGGCTCCGAGGCAGCCCAGGACGTAGCAGACGGCGAAGAATGTGCTGAGTTCTCGGTCACCGGATCCGGCGTCGAACGCGAAGCCGATCGCGGTAGCCGTCACAGCCAGCAGCACAGCACCCCACCACGGCACACCAGGCCATTTGGGGTACACAGAGCGGTGGTCAGCCGGCACTGCCGACTGTGCGCGCTGTCCGGACACAGGTAGACCGTACCGGCTCGACGGCACCGCGTGCCGCCAGCGCGCGCTGGCGTGCCCCCGACACTCTGGCAGACTGTGGTTCCTGTGAGCCTGAACCTGGGAATCGTCGGTTTGCCGAACGTGGGTAAGTCGACTCTGTTCAATGCCCTGACACGCAACAACGTGTTGGCGGCCAACTACCCCTTCGCGACCATCGAGCCCAACGAGGGTGTGGTGCCGCTGCCGGATCCGCGCCTCGATGAACTCGCGAAGATGTTCGGCTCGGAGAAGCTCGTTCCCGCGCCGGTGACGTTCGTCGATATTGCCGGAATCGTCAAAGGCGCGTCCGAGGGCGCGGGGCTCGGCAACAAGTTCCTGGCCAACATCCGCGAATGTGACGCAATTTGCCAGGTTGTCCGGGTATTCACCGATGACGACGTGGTGCATGTCGACGGCCGGGTCGATCCGCGCTCCGACATCGAGGTCATCGAGACCGAACTGATCCTCGCCGACATGCAGACCCTGGAGAAGGCGGTGCCCCGGCTGGAGAAGGAAGCCCGCACCCACAAGGACCGCAAGCCCATCTACGACGCCGCAGTGGCCGCCCAGGAGGTGCTCAACAGCGGCAAGACGCTCTTCAGCGTGCGAGCTGACGCCTCTCTGCTGCGCGAGCTCAACCTGCTCACCACCAAGCCGTTCCTCTACGTGTTCAACGCCGACGAGGGCGTCCTGACCGACGAGGCCCGCAAGAACGAGCTGCGCGAGCTCGTCGCCCCGGCCGACGCGGTGTTCCTGGACGCGAAGATCGAGGCGGAACTGCTGGAGCTCGACGACGAGTCCGCGGCCGAGCTGCTGGAGTCGATCGGCCAGACCGAACGCGGGCTCGACGCGCTGGCGCGCGCCGGATTCCACACCCTGCGCCTGCAGACGTACCTGACCGCGGGCCCCAAAGAAGCACGCGCCTGGACGATCCACCAGGGCGACACCGCACCCAAGGCGGCCGGCGTCATCCACAGCGACTTCGAGAAGGGCTTCATCAAGGCCGAGGTGGTGTCGTTCGACGACCTCGTCGCGGCCGGGTCGATGGCCGCTGCCAAGGCCGCAGGCAAGGTGCGCATGGAAGGCAAGGACTACGTCATGGCCGATGGCGACGTGGTGGAGTTCCGGTTCAACGTTTAGCGGCTCTCGCCGAGCGATCCAGCCGACACAGCATCAGCGGCGCACTAGACGCTAGATTCTGTACATGGTGACGCTTCCGCTCGCAGAAGTTCGCGCCAACCTCTCAAAGCTGGTTGACGAGGCCGTGCGCACGCATCAGCGTGTCGAAGTAACCCGGCAGGGCCGTCGAGCGGCAGTGCTTCTCAGCGCCGATGACTATGACTCGATCATGGAGACTTTGGACATCCTCGGCGACGCGGCCGCGATGGCCGCAATGCGGGAGGCGGACGCCGATATCGCTGCTGGGCGCCTCTACTCCGCTGACGAGGTTGAGGCGGAACTCCGTGCGAAAGGGATTGTGAAATAGCGGCGTATCGGATCGAGCTGACCCGCCGCGCCCGCAGGAGCCTGTCTGAGGAGTTGCCAAAGGAGGTCGCGGCAGCCTGTTGGGAGTTCATTACGGACGTGCTGGCGGACAACCCGTTACGGGTCGGGAAGGCACTACGTGATGACCTCGCAGGCAGATATTCCGCCAGGCGCGGTGACTTCAGGGTGATCTACGAGATCCACGACGACAGAATCGTGGTTCGGGTTATCGATGTGCGTCACCGGCGAGACGTTTATCGGTGACGCACTTTGGTGGAGTGCTGCTTCAACGTTCAGTCCTCCGTTGACCCGACCCATTGTGCGCGGGACGGCCCTCGATCGAACGGATCGCTGAAGCGCTTTGTCTCCCGGACGATTTCGCCGTTCTCGAACTCGGCGATGCTCACTACGTAGTAGGGCTTCCCGTCTCAAATTGTGATGCGTTCGCTGACCCGCGGATCGCCGCTGCCGGTATCCGTCGCGCGGTGAACCGCTTGTTGTCCGGCTGCCTTCGCGCGAGGCCTGAATGTTGTCGCGGCTGTGGATTCGTCCACCCGACTGCGAGTATTCGAGGGTCGCGTCGAAGTCGTTCGCGTCGGACGCTGCCCTGTGGGCTTCGAGTGCGGCTCGCAATTCGTTGACGTTCATGGCGACCCTCCGGCTACGGATTTTGCGGTGGCGCAGCTACGCGTTTTCGTCGCCGGCACGACGCCGGCCCTTCATCCTGTCAGTTAGCTGAAAAGATATATTCTGCGGTCCGGCGAAGAGGACGATGTAATCTCGTCAGCCCTCATCTCCCTAGTAAATCGCTTGGAGGCGAATGGATATGGGCACTCCTGTGGTTAACGTCGAAAAGTTTGCCAGCGCTATTGAGGCGCGGCTCAACAACTCCGTTGTTGGCTATGCGTTCGTCGTCGGGGGCGCCGCCGTTCCCGCCGTGAAACACAGCGCGGGCTCGGCGCGAACAGCCGCCAATGCTCCCGCACTCCCGTTCCTGACGTCTACGCCTACTGGCGTCGGCAGCGTCTCGAAATTCATCACGGCCATCGCAGCCGTGCAACTCCTGGACCGCCCCGACGCAGGCGGCGTCCAGGGCTGGAACGTCCTCAACGCGAATCTCGATACTCCGATGTACAAGGCCTTGCCCCCGTACTGGACCCTGCGCAACGACATTCAACAGATCACTTTCCGCGACCTACTGACACACACCAGCGGCCTGCCGGCCGAGGGTGCCCAAGGCGAGCCGGGGCAGGACTACTTCAGTCTCAAGAACTACCTGTCCCCGAACCCGCCGGCAGGCTCGACGCCATTGGCATCTCGAGGCACCGCCAGGTACAGCAATTTTGGGTTCGGTCTTTTCCGAATTCTGCTGCCGAACATCGTCGGCTTGGTTCCGACTGACAATCCGGGGCAGTACGAGCAGCAACGTGCCACCCAGTACGCCACGCAGTATCAGGAAATCCTGAACGACAACATCTGGGGACAGCTCAACATCACCGGGCCTTCGCAAGGCACTCCCGCAGGCAACAATCACGCGTTCATGTACACCTACCCGGGCAATACCTCGGGCTACGACTGGAGCCAGTGGAAGTACCCCGGACAGACCGCGCCCGGCGAGGGACAGCCGCTGTGTGCCGGGGCCGGAACCGCCTGGGTGTCGATCGATTGGTTTGCTCCGGTCTTGGACAGCATCAACAAAATCGATCAGCGCCTCCTCACCCTTGAGCAGTGGGAACACATGCAAGGCATCGGTGTGCCCAGTGGATACCAGGGTTTGGGCATGGGTATCGATCAACTCAGCGTGAATGTGAACGGCAACCAATATCGGTGGGTGGAGAAGAACGGGGGCCTTGGCTGGTTTGTCACCTCGGGCGGCGGTTCGCTGTCGGCCTCGGTGGCATTCTTCGGCTCGATGCAGCCGACGGCGAACCCGGACAATGGTCCGTTCTATGCCGCGCTCTGCATCAACTCGGATGTCTCGGGAGGTCCGGGGGCGAGCAACGCCTGGTTCTACTGCCAGAAATGCAACTCGCTCTTCACCTCGCAGTCCGCCGGAAACCTGTGCCCTGCCAACGGAAAAGCGCACACAACGGGCGGTCAGTACATTGTCAGTACCGCCCAACAGCCGGGTGGCCAAAGTGGTTGGCGCCAGTGCTCGAAATGCGCGGCGCTGTGTTACGAGCCCGGGTCAACCGACCCAAGTCAGTGCAAGGCCGGCGGCCGTCATACGCCCACGGGCAACACGTTCGTGCTGAGCCAGAGTGGCCAGAGCGATACCGAACATCAGGCCAACTGGCGGTGGTGCAAGAACTGCGGTGTGTTGGCCTACTCGGGCGGTGCAGCCAGCGCTGGATCATGTGCTGCCGGCGGCGCGCACCAGTTCGTCCTCAGTGGTAGCAACTACGCGGTCCAGGTCTTGATCGGCGCCGACACGGTCCTGTTCGAAGCCTTCAAAGCGGCGACGATGTGAGCGTGCCTATCTAGATGAACTGCGACGCAGCATGGTGCGATCGAAGAGTCAATTGCTCGTCGCGCCGAATGTGAAGGAGATCGCGAGATCAGCGCGAAGTTTCGGCATCTTGTTCACTCTCGGCAGGTCCCCGTGCCGGATCTTCCACCAACGCGTACACATAGGCGGCCACCTCGCCGGTCTCGCTGTTGACGGAGACAGGGACGCGCCGATACCCGGGTCCCTCGAATTCGTCGAGTCGACGCCAGTGTGCTGGTAGTTCAGGCGAGGCGAAGACGTGCACGGCGACCTCGGGGCCTGAGTCGTCCAGGACGATGCCCGGGTAGATGCGCCAGCCAGGTTCGTGCAGGTGACCTCTGACCGACCCGCGGGTCCAGGTGCCGGGGAGCCCGTCGAGCACATGTGCGTTCGAGTGTCCCGGAGCGAGCGTGCCGTATGTGGCCAGGCGGTGTTCCAGCCCAAGTCGGTCGGCAGTGCTCATCCCACAATTGTTGCCTGCCTGCGCCTGAACGCGGCGACGACGGCGTCGGCGGCCTGGTCCATTCCGGTGGCGGTGTCGACCCGAAGAATCTCGGTGCTCCAGGGTTCATAGGCCCGGTCTTCGACTTGTCGCCAGGTCGGCACGGTCAGTCCGTCAATGTCTGAGCACCGCGCTTCGACACGTCTTCTGTGCACCTCTCGGTCACTGCAGATCACTTCGACATCGACCAGCAGTGCGTCTGCTGCGCGCGCCGTGTCAGCCCAAGCCTGCCGCGTGACAGCGAGAGGATTCACGCTGTCGGCCACGACATCATGGCCCGCGTTCAGAAAATCTGCTGTGACGGCGTAGGCGACCCGATAGCCCGCGTGGGGACAAGCCGACCACCCACCCGCCGCATCGATCACGCCTGAAGTGGTCAACGCGGCCTCGATCGTGTCGAGTCGCACATGCACCGCGGCGACAGCTGAACTGACGCGGCGGGCGAGTGTCGTCTTGCCGACCCCGGGCAGTCCTGACAGGACGACGAGCGCCGGTTTCGGTTTCCGGGCGGTCACGGATTTCGATGCTACGACCGCTGACGTCGACCGCTCCATGTCGGTGGTCGGGGCTAGCGTGCGCGGCATGAAATTTGTCTCGACCCGGATCATCACCGCCGACGTGCTGCGTCTGGTCACGTTCTACGAGCTCGTGACGGGGGTCACCGCGATCTGGGGTAATGAGCTCTTCGCGGAAATCCCTACGCCGGTGGGCGCTTTGGCGATCGGCAGCGAGAAGACCGTGCCCTTGTTCGGTGCCGGGTCCGCCGAGCCTGCGGCGAACCGGACGGCGATCATCGAGTTCATCGTCGACGACGTGGACACCGAGTACGAGCGGCTTCGTGAGCAGGTTCCCGAGGTGGTGACCGCGCCGACGACGATGCCGTGGGGCAATCGTGCGCTGTTGTTCCGAGACCCCGACGGGAACCTCGTCAATTTGTTCACCCCGGTCACCGAAGCGGCGCGCGCAAAGTTCGGGGTGTAGCGCGTCGCCGCGGCGCAAGTGGGAACCATGCGGCGCGTGGACTTTTGAGTTTGCGCCGCATCGACCGCTGGACCTGATTGGCCGCCACCAAGACGATCAGTGCGACGGCTTGTTGTCCCAGCGCCGACCGTGGCATGCGCCGCCACCAGGTCGCAGCGGGCTTTGTGGTGCGGCGGCCCAGCCGATAGCCGAGCCACATCGCTGCGACCGCGACGCAGAGCAGTTCGAGGGCCACCATGACGTGAGCCTGACGGGTCGCGGTCGCAGGAAGGTCACAGGCGGGGCACGCCTTGATGCCCGTTCACACGCAACCGCTCCGTCATTCCATCCGTTCCACCCACTGGGCTCGCGAGGCCCCGGGTTCGAACGGATCACCGAAATACTGTGTCTCACGGACGACTTCACCGTCTTCGAACTCCATGACGCTCACCACGTAGAACGGTTGCCCGTCGTAAGTCAAGACGAGTTCGCTGATCCACAGAGCGCCGGCGCCGATGATCCGCCGAACCGTGAAACGCTTCGCATTCGGCTGGGCCTGGCGCGAGGACCGAATATTGTCGCGACCGCGGATCCGCTCACCTGACTGCGGATACTCAAGAACCGCGTCAGCTCGATAGATGCGATGTTCGGCGTCAAAGTCGTTGGCGTCGGAGGCGGACCAATGGGCTTCGAGCGCGCGCCGCACGTCGCTGTCGTTCATGACGGTAAGTCTCCCGCTGATTCGACAAAGGACCACATGCCCGGCTAGGTCTATCGTTGAAGTGTGGCTGACGACTGCACCGGCACGCCCGCTGAGCTTCGACGCAAGGCCGCCGCGCTCGACGAGCGCGAGGACGCGATCGAGCAGCGCGCGGCTGAGGTCAGAAGGCGTGAACTGCTTGCCGACAGGCGCGATTGGATCGCTGACGAGCGGGAACGGATCGCCGACGAGCGCGAACAGTTGGCTGATGACCGTGAGCAGCGCGCCGACGAGCGTGAGGGTACGGCCGTGGAGCAAGAGCTCAGCCGGCAGCGACGCGTCGACGAACGGATCGATCGGCGTGACGCCGAGGCCCGGCGCGAGCAAGCCGACATCGACCGGGAGACGGCCGAGACCGAGGGCCTGATCCGCTTCGAGCAGCCCTGAATGGCGTCTGCATCGACCATCTCACAGCGCGATCAGCGACGTAGCATTCTGTGGTGGGTTTCGACGTCCCGCCGGAGGCATACGGGCGGTACATGGGTCGGTATGCCGAGCCTCTGGCAGAGGTCTTCGGCGCATTTGCCGGGGTAAGCGCCGGTGCCAAGGTGCTCGACGTGGGCTGCGGGCCTGGGGCTCTGACAGCGCATTTGCTGTCGATCGGAGCTGAGGTCGCGGCGATCGACCCTTCGCCGTCGTTCATCGAAGCGGTCCGGGTGCGCTTCCCGCAGGTTGACGTCCGTCGCGGTACTGCAGAGGAACTGCCTTATGACACTGCCACTTTCGACGCTGCGTTGGCGCAATTGGTAGTGCACTTCATGACAGATCCGGTGACCGGCCTCAGACACATGGCGCGGGCGACGCGGCGCGGCGGTGTCATCGCAGCGTGCGTGTGGGATGGACCCACCGGCGCGCTGGCGCCGTTCTGGGATGCGGTTCATGTGCTGGATGCCGCGGCGACGGACGAGGCGCTGTTGTCGGGGGCGCACCGAGGTCATCTGACGGAGCTGTTCGAAGCAGCCGGTTTGCATGACGTGCATGAAGATGCCATTTCCGTCGATGTTGTGCACCCGACATTTGAAGAGTGGTGGGAGCCATACACATTCGGTGTCGGCCCGGCCGGCGACTACGTTCAGCGACTCGACGATGATGGCCGCGCACGGCTGGCAGCGGTGGCCCGCGAACGGTTAGGGGACGGGCCGTTCACTGTTACGGCCACGGCGTGGGCCGCACGAGGGACGGTGTGAGGACGACGCTCAGTCGACTGAACTGACCGTCGCGTTGCAGATGGGCAGTGCGGCGTTGAGGGTGTGAGCGACACCGACGCCCGGTGCGGTGATGACCACTGTCCCTATGCGCGGGCACGCCTTGCCGGATGCGGTGTCGATCGCCGACGCCTGGATGTCCGCATTCGCAGTGTCACCAGGGTTCAGGGTCAGCCGGTGTGCCGCTGCCGCGGGACGCCTGTCGACGTGGACCAGGACGCCACCGGCCGCGGTCACCAGATCGGCCCCGGGGTAGCCGACGAGCGTGCAGGGGTGTGACGACGTGTTCTTGAAGGACACGGCCAGCCGGCGCATGGTGTCGGCCGATTCGACGTCTCCGTTGGAGATCGCGAGATCGGCGTCGGTGCACAGGCCGAGCTCCGCGGGCACATTGGTCGCTGACACAGCCGGTGTGGGTGAAGCCTGCGGCGTCGAACTCGCCACGGTTGCCGACGAGGCCTGCGGCGTCGATGATGTTGGCGTCGAGGCGTTCTCGTGTGAAGCCGAACAACCCGCGATCAGAACGAGCGCCAGCAAGGGCAGCATCCGCTTCATGTCCCACTCCAGCCCACGCGCACATATCCGTCAGGTCGGGATGAGTATGTACCTTGCGCTGCCTGCGGGAGCCGGGTTCAGGTGCTCGTGCCGCACCCCATTTCGAACAGAATGAGCCGCAGCCGCCGCAAGGCGTAGTGCAATCTCGATTTCACGGTGCCCTCGGCGACGCCGAGATCGTCGGCGATCTGCCGCGTGGTCCAGCCGAGATAGAAGGACCGGCTGAGCACGGCGCGGTGTGATTCGGGCAGTTGCGTCAGCGCCTCGGCGAGCAACATGCGGTCCAAGGCGGCGTTCACCTCATCGGCTCCCAGCTGATCGGGCAGCTCTGGCACCTCGGGAGAACTGATCTCGAAACGAAATCGGGCCGTTCGGCTGCCGTCGATGACGATGTTACGGGCGACAGTGAAAAGCCAAGCTCCAACAGGTGGCTCGCCCTCGGTGGACAACATGTGACGCCAAGCCCGCAGCAACGTCTCCTGGACCACGTCCTCGGCCCTCGTGCGATTGTTGGTGAGTCGGAAGGCGTAGCGGCGCAACGGGGCAGCGTGGTGATGGTAGAGCTGCAGCATCTGATCGCTCGGGCGCTCGACAGTCAGCATCCGACACCTCCGGTTGGGTTGCTGAACCCAGCCTTCCTGTGGGCACGGAGGATTTCCTCGGTGCTGGCCCCAATCCGCTATACCTGCCAGCAGGTATAGCGACTCTCAGTCGAGAGTGACGGAGATCTCATCGCCGAGTCGGTAACCCTGCGTGAGCGGCAACCGGTCCCCGCTCCAGAACGAGCCGGGGTCGAAATAGTTCTCCCGCTTCTCCGTGTTGATCAGACCCATTTCCTCATACGTGATGGCGACGGTCTCCGCACAGTACGCGGTCTCCAGCCCCGCCTCGCGTTTGCGCGCCTTGTCACGCAATGCGGACTCGCGAACCTTCTTGTGCACGAACGGCAATCCTCGGGTGAAGTCGCTGACGATCGGCAGCCGGCCACGTATCCACCGACCCGTCAAGCGTGCCGTGGTCGGAAATGCGGTGCCGTTCATCCGAGCCACCACCTTGAGCAGCCGATCTTCCTGCTCGCGGGTGGCGAACGGCGTCAGTTGGCGGAGCCAGCAGCGTTGCCCGTAGTGGGTCATCCACTGCTCGACCACCTCGCGGGCGTCATTGAGTTGCACGCCGCGGTGATGAGTGCCGGTCCAGAGGTCCACCAGCTTCTGGCCCAGCTCGGCATGCCAGATCAGCGGCGGCAGATCGTCGATCGCCACCGTCATCCCGACATGATTCACCGGGGCGTTGGTCAGCGTCTGGATGGCGCGGTCCGGCCCGGAGCCGCCTCGGAACAGCCAGATGTCACCGGTCCGCGTCTCCTGCAATGCCCGGCTGAGGGACACCGTGTGTGCGTTCACCCGGGCAGCTTATGCAGAATCTCGTCATGAAAAGTCTGTGGAAGTGGATTGGTCTGGCCGGTGTCGCCGGCGTTGTGGCCGGCGGCGTGCTGGTCGCCCGCGACCAACGCAAACGCAACGCGTACACCCCCGACGACATCCGGGCCCGGCTGCATCAGCGGCTGGCCGACGCGAACACTCCGCCGGCGACTTGATTCAACGGTGAGTTGCATTCACGCTGAACGTAACTCGTGACATCGGAAGGTCACTGCCTAGGGTTGGTTGATCGTGACGACATCGACATGCACCAGCCACCTCGGTCGCGTGATCGCCGCGACGGGGGACGCCGTCGCGGCAGACCCGGCCAATGCCCACGTGGTTTTCCGGGCAGCGGCAACCGCTCATGACGCGGTGGCCAGCGCCGTGTCGCTCGGCCGGTACGCGATCGAGGTCGACGAGCCGCCGGCTCTCGGCGGCCAGAACGCGGCGCCGAACCCCGTTGAGTACTTTCTGGCCGCGCTGCTGTCCTGCCAGGTGGTGACGTGGCGGTTCTGGGCCGAGAAGCTCGGCATCGTGGTGGACGACATCTCCGCACGGGCCGACGGGGATCTCGACGTCCGCGGGTTCTTCGGTCTCGATGATCAGGTGCGGCCCGGCTTCGGCGAAGTGCGGGTGGTGGTCACCGTCACCGGCCCGGAGTCCGCTGATCGTTACCGCGAACTGCAGCGCGCTGTCGACGCCCACTGCCCGGTGCTCGACCTGGCCCGGAACTCGACACCTGTGGTGACCGCCCTCGAACTCGGCTGACGTTCACCGAATCGCATACAGCCGGTGTTGCCCCGCGAAGCCTTTCAGCTCCACCTCGCGCCCCTCGTCGAACACGACATCGTCCTGGCCGCCAAGGGCGTCCCGCACAGCCTCGCTGACGAGCGTCTCGCCGCCCTCGGCCTGCGCGGCCACCCGCGCGGCCATCGCCACGTTGCGGCCGAACAGATCATCGCCGCGCCGCACTGACCGGCCGCTGTGGATGCCGATGCGGACGCGGATGCCGCTCGGCTCGCGCCGCATTGCGCGTTGCAGGTCGACGCCACAGCGCACGGCCTCGCCCGGCTGGGCGAAGGCGATCATGTATCCGTCTCCCTGGTTCTTGACCACATGACCGGAGTGGTTCTTGACGCACTTCTGCACCAGCCGGTCATGACGGCCCAACAGCTTGACCCAGGCCCGGTCACCCATTTGCTCGTTGAGCGCGGTGGAACCCTCGATGTCGGAGAACAGGATCGTCACCTTGCCGTTGGGCGCCAGCCGTGCGAGATCGGGCCGTTCGACCTCGGCCCAGTCGGCCAGGTCCTCGATGGACGAGCGCACCGCGGCACCGAAGCCCTCCTTGCGCAGGATGTTCGCGGTCTGCCAGACGGTCTTGACGGCCTCGCGGCTGCCGGACAGCAGCATCGCTCGGGTGTCGGTTCGACGCCGGAGCGCCTCGGCTTCCTCACGGCTGGTCCGCAACCGCTGCGAGACCACCATCAACGCAATGGCTTCGGCTGCCGCGACGAGACCCAGTACGACGATGGCGACGAGGGCAAGGCTCACCGCACCAGTATTCGATACCGCCTGGGTGTCGGTGGGACGTTCGCAGTGGCGTCTTCAGCCGAAGCAGTCCCTGCAGATCGGCCCGGAAAGCCCACTGCGGGCGAGCCGACTCCGGTGTTGCACGAGAAAGCAGACCGTGCAGGTGAACTCGTCTTCCTGTACGGGAACGACGCTCACCGACAGCTGTTCACCGGACAAATCGGCACCAGGGAGCTCGAACGGTTCCAGCGTGTCGGATTCATCAAGATCCAGTTCTCGTGTACGCGGGGCTGCCCCCGGCAGGAGCTCTGGTAGGGCCTCATCGGAGCCGCCGGCGGCGTCTGCCCGTCGTGCGTCGTAATCGACTGCCATGGCCAATCCCATCTTCTCCATGCCCCCGAGAGCTGGGCATTCACGCACCGATCCGACGAGTACCCCTTTTTCCGGAACGGAATCATCGGCCGGCTCTCAGAAGGCCCACCCCGCGGTGCATCCCGAGTTGTTCACCCAGAGCTCGACCATTGAAACGCGACTCCGGGGGGCGTAAAACCCTTACTACAACGGCTGGTTGCAGCGTGTTTCTCTCCCAGAAGGGGGGTGTGACGTGGAGGCGAACCGCCAGGAACCTTCCGGCACTTCCGAGCCCGGCCCTGGCATTCTCATCCAGCAGATCCACGCGGAGGATCCGCGCCTGCCCCGCGCGGGCCGGTTCTGGTTCTACTTCGCCGACCAACGGTGGGAGTGGTCACCCGAGGTGGCCGCCATGCACGGCTATCCGGCCGCAGCCATGACCACGACCACGGAAGTAGTGCTCTCCCACAAACATCCCGCCGACTACGGGCACGTGGCGGCCACGCTCGACGCGGTGCGCCGCGACCGCCAGGCCTTCAGCACCCGGCACCGCATCATCGACACGCAGGCCCGGGTGCACCACGTGGTGGTGATCGCCGAACAGCTCGCGGACGACACCGGCGTGGTGATCGGCAGCACCGGCTTCTACGTCGACATCACGGCCGCGCTGCAGCAGCAGCGTGAGCAGCGCATCGATGTCGCCCTCGCTGCCATCGTCGAGCATCGGGAGAGCATCGAGCAGGCCAAAGGCATGCTGATGCTGGCCTACGGGATCAATGCCGACGCCGCATTCGATCTGTTGCGCTGGCAATCTCAGCAATACAACGTCAAACGCGCCTGTTGGCCGAGCAGATCGTGCACGACTTCCTGGGCCTGGCCCAAGCCCAGCCGCGCCCCGACCGGGCGGCCTACGACCGTCTGCTGCTCACCGCGTTCCAGCGAATCGGCACTGACCCCCAGCTGGACAGCCTCGTCGACTAGACCATCTGGCCATTCGTCGGGGTGCTACCAGCCCTCCGTCAGCACGCGGTCCAGGGCGTCGACGTAGAAATCCGCGCCAGCAATGTCAATGCACAAGGGCGGCTTGGTTTTCAGGATGTTCTGGTGATCGCCGGTGGGTTGGATGATCACGCCGAGCTCGAGCATGCGGTTGCAGATCAGCGTGGTTTCCTCGGTGGCGGGTTCGAGGGTCTCGGGGTCGCGGATCATCTCGACACCGAGGTACAGGCCGACGCCGTGCACGGTGCCGATGATCGGATGCTTGGCGGCCAGGGCCTGCAGGCGTGACTTGAGATGGGCTCCGACCTCAACGGCGTTCTGCTGCAAGCCTTCGTCGTGGAGCACGTCGAGCACCGTCATGCCGATGGTGCACGACAGCGGGCTTCCGCCGGTGGAGGAGAAGAAGTAGCCCTGGCTGCGGAACGCGTCGGCGACCTCGCGACTGGTGACGACGGCGCCCAACGGATAACCGTTGCCGAGTGACTTCGCCATCGACACGATGTCGGGCACGACGCCTTGCTGCTGGAAGCCCCAGAACCAGTGGCCCAGGCGGCCGTAGCCGACCTGCACCTCGTCGGCGACCGCGTATCCGCCGTTCGCCCGGACCGCGCCGTAGACCTTTTCCAGATAGCCGTCCGGCAGTGCCATGCCACCGGCGTTGCCGTAGACCGTCTCGCAGATGAACGCCGCGGGTGCTCGGCCGTCGCCGGCCAGCTGTTCGATCTGGGCCACCGCCTCGGCGGCGTACCGCCCGAGGTCATCGCCGCGGTACTTGCCGCGGAAGCTGTTGGGCGATTCCACGGTGTGCACCCAATTCGGCCGGGTGGCAAGCGCGTTCGGGTTGTCGGCGGTCGACGTCGACACGGCGTCGGTGCCGTAGGTCCAGCCGTGGTAGGCCTCGCGCATCGCGACCACGTCCGGGCGTCCGGCTGCCGCGATGGCCAGGCGCAGCGCGAGGTCGCTTGCCTCCGACCCGGAGTTCACCAGGAACACGGTGTCCAGCGGTTCGGGCAACAGGCCGGCGAGGCGCTCACTGAATTCGACGACCGCGGCGTAGTTGAAGCGCGAGTTGGTGTTGAGCCTGCGCAACTGCCGCGCCGCGGCCGTGGCGATCCGCGGGTGGGCGTGCCCGAGCACCGTCACGTTGTTGACCATGTCGAGGTAGCAGCGACCGCTGGTGGCCATCAGGTAGTGGCGCCAACCGCGTTCGATCTGCGGCGGTTTGCGGTAGTAGTGCTCCTGCACAGGCGCGAACGACTGGTCCCGGCGCGCGATCAGGTCGCCCTCGGCCGCATCGTCGGCCAGGGCGGGTAGGCCCAGCAGGGGGCGGGGGTCGCGGCTGAGCGCCAGCCATCCCGGCGCGAGCGCGGGTGTGGTGAACGTCGGTGCCTCGCGCGCGCCGACGGGCCGTACGGCCAACTGCACCCACCGGCCTGCGGTCGCAACGCCCAGCGCGCCGTTGTCGGCGGCCACGGTGATCCCCGAGACCGTCAACTCGACATCGCGGCCGCGGAAAGTGACGGAATCGTGTGAGCACGCGACGATTTCGCCGTCAAACGGGGCGACCAGCGATACGGATTCGGCGGGCCACAGGCTGATCCCGGTGGGCACCACAGCGGGTTCCGCCTGGCTCAGCGGAGGGGCTTGGGTTATCCGCGGCCTGCCGAACTGTGTGACGACCAGTCGGGCACCGTCGGCCACTGCGGCCCTTGCGAATTCATCTTCGAGGTCGGGCCGTAGCCAGGCGCCCGGTACGAATGCGGAATCGAGCGCATCCGAGGTCACCGACAGGTCCAGGGTCGTCACGGTCGCGGGATCGAGTCCAGCGATCAGCGGCGTCGTGGCCGTCAGTGGGCCGACCGGGGTGCTGAGCCCCAGATCGGCCTTGATCAGCTCGGTCATCACATCCATGGGCACCGAGGTGGCCTGCTCGAACATCTGCCACTCACCGTCGGACTGTTCGGTGATGTAGTCGTTGTCGGGGTCGAGCGCCGCCTGCTGCGCACCGCTGACGATGAGCACCGCCGTCCGCAGAACGAGCAAGGGCCACAAGACTTCCGCCTCGGCGGCAGTCAATGGGCGGATCCGGTGGAACGCCCGCACCCCCGGCAGGATGTGCGTCGGGCCGTTGCCGGGATGCTGCAGCACCGAGGACAGGGTGATCGCCAGTTCACCGACCGCCCAGCTGTCGGTCAGATCGCCGAGGTCGATGATCCCGTCCGGATGCACGGCCCCGCCGGGGGCGTGCGACACCACCACATTGGCGTCGGTCAGGTCCATGTGGATGGCCTGTCGGGGCAGCGCGTCGGCGTGGGGTTCGATACGGGCCCAGGCGGATTGAGTCGCCGCCAGGATGCGGTCCCGGTCTCCTTCGTCGGCGACGTGGGAGGCCAGCGTCGTCACCACCTCGGCTCCGTAACGCAGATCCCACTGCAGGATGCGGTCCAAGCCCGGATGGTCGAACCCGGCCAGTGCGCGCGTGACGCGGCCGGCCACGTCGCCCAGTTCGGCGACGGTGTCCGGGGACAGGTACCCGGCATCGAGCAGTGCGCCTCCCGGCAGGTAGCGCAGTAGCCGCAGGTAGGCCGTACCGTCGAGCAATCCGTTTACCGCGGTGCGTATTTCGCCACGGATGTTGGGCTGGGGGACCGCAACTCGCAGGCCCGGCTCGGTCGTCGCGATCAGTTCGGCCGCCAGATCCTGGGCGGTCAGCTCGGTCTCGTTGAACGCCGGGTTGGCGATCTTGAGCACGCCGACGACGGTGTCGCCCTGGGTCACCAGGAAGTTCTTGTCCTGTTGGCTGCCCAGCGATTTCGCTTGAGCCTCGATGCCGTAGTGGGTTGCGAGCAGCTCCTGGGCCTGCGTCTCGGTGACCTGCGGTGCGGGCAGCTCCGGCTCGGTGAGGAAGTTGAAGCCGACGGGGTTGGCACGCTCAGTGGTCATCGGTTCACGAACTCCACGACAACTTCGGTGAACGCGTCATTGTCGTCGCCTGCGGCGGTGTGGCCTGCCTCGGAAAGCTCGGCGAACTCCGCGGCGGGCACCTTCTCCAGGAAGTCTTGCACTCCCTCGGTGCTCACCACATCGGACAGCTTTCCGCGGATCAACAGGATCGGGATGGTCAGGTTCATCGCCGCACGCTCCAGTTTGTCCACCCGGATGAACGGGTCGTCTTCGGGTTTGGTCAAAAATGCCGGGTCCCAGTGCCAGTACCATCGGCCGTCGCGCAGCCGCAGGTTCTTCTTCAGCCCCTCGGGGCTACGCGGTTTGGTGCGGTGCGGCAGGTATTCGGCGACCGCGTCGGCCGCCTGCTCCAGCGAGTCGAAGCCGTGCACGTGGTTGAACATGAAGTCGCGGATGCGGGCGCTGCCGCTTTTCTCGAAGCGGGGCACCACGTCGACGAGCACCAGCTTGGTCACCACGTCCGGGCCTGCCTCGTGCGCGGCGAGAATCCCGGTCAATCCACCCATGCTTGCGCCGATCAACACCACCGGCCGGCCGAGCTGGTGGAGGATCCGCACCACGTCGCCGCACAGCGCTTCGATCGAATAGTTGGCTGTGGGGGAGCGGTCACTGTCGCCGTGGCCGCGCGAATCCAGAGCGATGACCCGCAGACCCTGGTCGGCCAGGATCTGACCGGTGTTCTTCCAGGAGTGCCGGTTCTGTCCGCCGCCGTGCAGCAACAGCACGGCGGGCCGGTCGGGGGGCGCGTCGGCGTTCCATTCGTCGCCAACCAAGCTCAGATCGTCGACCCCGCGGAAGGTGACGACGCGTGATTCGCTGTGTTTCCCGGTGCTCACGGACATTCCTCTCGGCCGCCCCCGTGCGTCACGTTACCCAGGACCGCGGTGAGTTTCGGGCGCAGGGAGGGTCTGTTCTGGAAACGACATCTGCCGAGCACGCCAAGGAGGCCCCAATGCCACCCATCACGCCCGCCCTCTGGTTCGACGGTCATCTCGCCGAAGCCGCCGAGTTCTACCTGTCGGTGTTCCCGAACTCGTCGATCGAAGAGCTCAACGACCTGTCGGTGGTTTTCGTGCTGGACGGTCACCGGTTCATCGGCATCAACGGTGGCCCGCAGTTCCCGTTCACCGAGGCGGTGTCGTTCATGATCGGCTGTAAGGACCAGGACGAAGTCGACTACTACTGGACCCGCCTCACCGATGGCGGGGAGGAGTCGCAGTGCGGCTGGCTCAAGGATCGGTATGGGTTGAGCTGGCAGGTTGTTCCTGACCGGCTGTTCGAGCTCATCAGTGATCCCGATCCCGCCCGGGCGCAGGCCGCGACCAAGGCGATGATGGGGATGCGCAAACTGGTGGTCGCCGAATTGGAGGCCGCCGCCGACAGCGCGTAGCTCCTCGTGCCGGCAGCCGCCCACCGGGGGCGACGCTGCGGCACGTTACGTTGGACGGCGAGTGTGTGAACTTGCGGTCCCGCGGAGGAGCATCTATGGCAGACGACAGCGCCGACGCGCAGGAGTCGGCGCAGGACGTGCACGAGCCCGACACCCAAGACTCCCAGGCCGCAGCCGCAGCGGAGAGCTCGGGGCCGCGGATGTCGCAGCTGCGGTTGGCGGCCCTGGCCGGGGCGGCGATCGTGGTCGCGTTGGTGGCTGCCACCGCATGGCTCGGGTTTCGCGCCGTGCAGACCCATCGGGCCGACGAGAAGCGCCAGATGTTCCTCGATGCGGGCAGGCAGGCGGCGTTGACGCTGACCAATGTCGACTGGGAGCACGCCGACGACGACGTGCAGCGCGTGCTCGACTCGGCCAGCGGTCAGTTCTACGACGATTTCGAGAGGCGGTCGCAGTCGTATCTCGCGGTCGTCAAGCAGGCCAAATCGAAGGCGGTCGGCACGATCACCGCCTCCGCGCTGGTGTCGGCGTCGGACCACGACGCGCAGGTGATGGTGTCGATGACCGTCAACTCCAGCAATGCCGGGGTGGCAGGCCAGGCCCAGTCCTGGCGGATGGTGCTCAGGATGCAGGAGAACCAGGGCGTGACGAAGGTGTCCAACGTGGATTTCATCCAATGACCGGCAAACACACTTTCGAGCCGACCAGGCGGACGCGGATCCTGGTGCTCGGGGTGCTGCCCGCCGTCGCACTGGTGCTCGCGGTCGCTGCCGGCGTCTTCAAGTGGCAGGTCGCCTCGTCCACCGGGGTTGAGCGGGCCCGCACCGAATCCGTTCAGGCGGCCCGGGATATCACCGTCGAGATGCTCTCCTACCAACCTGACAAAGTCGAGCAGCAGCTCCACGCCGCGCGCGAGAGGATGACGGGAGAGTTTCTCGGCATCTACACGGCGATGATCGAGAACGCGGTCATCCCGGGGGCCAAATCGCAGGGTGTCACCGCATTCGCCGACGTGCCACAGGCCGGCTCGGTGAGCGCGAGCCCCGACCGCGCCGAGGTGCTGCTGTACCTGGACCAGACCGTGACCGTCGCCCAGAAACCGCCGCAGAAGACGGTCTCGACGGTGCGGGTCACCATGGTGAACGAGGACGGGCGCTGGCTGATGTCGAAGTTCGAGCCGGTGACGGCGCAGTGACCGAGCCCCGCTGGTGTGACGTCACCACTCCTGCCGTGCAACTGCGGGCACTGGTGTGGGGTCCGCAGGACGGGCCGATCGCGTTGTGTCTGCACGGCTTTCCCGACACCGCTTACGGCTGGCGCACGGTCGCTCCGGTTTTGGCCGACGCCGGCTGGAAAGTGGTGGCGCCGTTCCAGCGTGGCTACGTGCCGTCGGGAATCCCGGCAGACGGCAGCTATCACGTCGGCGCGTTGATGCACGACGCGCTGCAGGTGCTCGAGTCGGTCGGGCCGACGGGTCGCGACGTGATCATCGGGCACGACTGGGGAGCCATGGCGGCCACCGGTCTGTCGGCGTTGCCCGACGGACCGTTTCGGCGGGCGGTGATCATGTCGGTACCGCCGTTTGCGTCGTTCCAACCGTTGGGGCGAGTGCCCGACGGCGCCCGGCTCGCTGCCCAACTGCCACGCCAGCTGCTCCGCAGCTGGTACATGTTGTACTTTCAATTGCCTTGGCTGCCTGAGCGTTCCGCATCCTGGGTGGTGCCGCGCCTGTGGCGCTGGTGGTCGCCGGGATACGCGGCGGCCGACGATCTGCGGCACGTCGACGCCGCGATCGGTGCCCTGGCGCGGTGGCGTGCTGCGATCGGCTACTACCGGGCGATGCTGCGCGGAACCACGCCGCCGGCCCGGTACGCCGGCCTGCACCAGCATTGGATGTCCCCACCGCGGATCCCCTCTCTGTACCTGCACGGAGCAGATGATGGCTGCGCCACACCGGATTACGCTCGCTGGGTGGAGAGGATCCTGCCCGAGGGCAGTGACGTCGGCATCGTGGCGGGCGCCGGGCACTTCCTGGCGCTCGAACAGCCCGACGCGGTCGCCGGACGCATCCTCGACTTCATCGGTACCGCCCGGACGTCGCAATAGTGCGCAGGCTGGCGGCGATCGACGCCCAGAACTACTGGATGTCATCCGTGATTCCCAACGATCAGTTCCTCCTGTACGGGTTCTCCGGTGTGCCAACACAATTGGAGGACGCGCTGCGGGACGTGCGTCAACGCGCCCGGCGATGTCCCGAACTGGGTCTGCAGATCAGGGATGACCACGGGCTGCGATATCCGGTGTGGGAACCCCGCGAGATCGGCGACGACCAGTTCCTCGTGCACGATCTCGGCGATCCGGGCTTCGACGATTGCTTGGCTGCCGTGGCGGCTTTGGCCGATCACCAGCTCGATGCGACTCGGGTCACCTGGCGCATGCACGTCTTCCCTCGGGTCCGCGACATACCCACGGTCACCGATATGGGGACGGTGATCGTCGTGCAGGTGGCGCACGCGCTGGCCGACGGCGGCCGGTCGGCGGATTTGGCGGGGTTGATGTTCGGCAGGCCGGGTGAGGTGCGTGCCGTCGAGGTACCCCGGTTGGTGACCGCCAGGCTGCCGTGGCGTGCGGCGCAAGCAGCCCGGTGGCACCGCAGGCTGGTGCGGGACGAAGAGAGCGACCGAGTTCCGCGGCAGGCGGATTCCCGTGCGGCGCTGCGCAGTAACGCGGCGCCCGCAGGGCCGGTCTCGCTGCGCACGATCGTCCGCAGCCGCGATCAACTGGGTGGTCCGACTGTCACGGTCGCGGTGCTGGCGGCGGTGTCCGCCGCCCTCGCTGAACACCTGCGTGAGCTCGGCGACGATCCGTCAGACCTGGGTGCCGAGGTGCCGATGGCCAAAGCCGGTCCGCGTATGGCGAACAACCAGTTCGGCAACGTCGGCGTCGGGCTCTATCCGATGCTGGACCGCGACACCCGCATCGGACGGATCGGGCAGGATCTCGCCCAGCGCCGCCGTCGCGCGCAGCATCCTGCGATGCTCGCCGCCAGCCGGGCGTACGCTGCGACGCCTGCTCCGTTGTTGCGCTGGGGGGTAACCCAATTCGATTCGTCGCAGCGTTCGCCGACGGTGACCGGCAACACCGTGGTGTCCAGCGTCAACCGCGGCCCGGCCGATCTGCGGTTCGGCGCCACGCCGGTGGTGATGACAGCCGGCTACCCGGCGCTCTCGCCGATGATGGGTCTGACGCACGGCGTGCACGGCGTTGGCGACACCGTGGCCCTCAGCGTCCACGCCGCCGAGTCGGCGGTCGGCGACATCGATGCCTATGTGGCGCGGCTCGAGCGGGCGTTGACTAGCCGCTGAGGTCGTCAGACCGGCCGGCGGCCAACCGGGACCACTGCGGTATCGGCCTGCCGTCGATGCGCGTGTTGGAACCGTCGACCGGCCAGTGCTGCGGCCATCCCGCGGGGGAGTCCTCCCATGGTTCCTGGCGCCCGTACACGGTGAGGTCCATGAGTGCGTAGCTGTAGTCCATGGCTTCCACGCCGCGTCGGGTGGTCCAGTACGTCTCGAACACCCGGTCATCGGTACGCAGGTAGCAGACGATGTGCATCATCCCGACGCTGCGCCCGACGAGCAGGGTGTCCATTGACGGCAGCGCGGAGTACCACGGCACCTGCCAGCCCATGAACTCGCGATACCGCGCCGTTTCGGGATAAGGGCCTTGCGCGAAGACGGCGTAGGTGATGTCGCGGGAATGCAGGTAGGACAGTTCGGCGACTTGCGTGGTCACCCAGGTGCACCCCTCGCATTGCTCCGGTGCGGGATGCCCGGTATGCCACATGAAGTAGTACGCCAGCAGTTGGCTCCGGCCTTCGAAGGCGTCGAGCAGGGTGGTGGGCCCGTCGGGCCCGATCAGCTCGGAGCTCGCGTCGACCTCCACCATGGGCAGCCGGCGGCGCGCTGCGGCGATCGCGTCGCCCTCGCGGACGTGCGCCTTCTCACGTACGCGCAGTGCGGCGACGTCGGCTTCGAACTGCGACCGATCCACAATCGCCGGCCGGCTTGGTGATTCGGTGTTCACGGGCCCTCCTACTCGGTGAGGTCGGTGTCGGTGGGGCCGAACAGGTACAGGTGCTCGAGCAGCGGTGCGGGATCGGCCGACCAGTCCATGGCTGCCAGTTGCGCACGGCTGCGCCGACCGGTGCGCCACCGCAATACCTCGAATCGGGTTGTGCGGAGACCGATCTCGGTGCCGTCGTGCGGGCCGCTGCGGTAGTCGCCGTCCTCGACGGTCACCCGCAGCGGGACGGGAGTGTCCAGGATGTTCAGCAACTGATCGGAAGCCTGTGCCACCGCGGGGTCGGTGCGGGCCCCAGGCGCGTCGAGGGCGCCCCGGATGTCGTGCTCGTGCACGACGATGTCACCGAGCGGTGCAGCGGTGCCCTGTTCGGCGAGGCGGTGCAACTCGGCCGCCGCCGCATCCCAGGCGGTCAGCACCGCGGTGGTGTCCTTCCCGTCGAAACGTGCTATCTGCGAGGCGGTTTCGATGTCGGATGGGGGTACGGTCAGCGTGCCGGCGACCCAGTCCTCGGCGACGGCGGTCATGTGCGCGACGACATCGCGCACCGACCACAGCGGGCACGCCGGCAGGGCGACCTCCCACGCGTCATCGGTCAAGAGGTCGACGATGCGCTGCCGCGTATCGCGGTAGAGCGTCCAGACGTAGAGGGGGTCAGCGGTCGCCATACCGGGGCACTTCCCTTCAATCGTTTAACAACTCTGTTGAATGTTCTCCACCCAGCACAGCACGGAGGATGAAAATAGTCAACAGAGTCGTTGAACGATTGTCAGGATGGGGTGCTCAGCAACCCGAACGCAAACGTCGGTCCCAGCCCGCAACGCAGTGCCAGATGGATCCACAGCAGGGCATACGGCTCCAATAGCCGCGCCAATGCGAGTTCGCCGATATCGATTGTCCGAAAACCCAATCACCAACAAGATCTCCGGTGCGCCGCTTTGCCGCGGCGTCGTCGCCGCAGATGAACATCACCGGCACGGAGGGCACCGGCGGGTGATCCATCATCGGCGCCCCGATTTGGTTCATGGCCTTGCAGACCAGTGCACCCGGCGCCCACTGCGCGACCAGCTCGGCGCCCGAGGTGTCGTGGCCCACCTCCAGTCCGCTGAAATCGGGGGTCAGCGGATTGGTGCAGTCGATGAGCACCTTGCCGGTCAGGTCGCCGCAATCGAGGATCGCCCGGCGGGTGGCTTGCCAGGGAGTGCACAGCGCGACGACGTCGGCCTGCTCGACGGCGCGGGCGTTCGTGGTGACAGCCGGCCCCAGGTCGGCGTATTTGTCGTCGTCGGGCGTCCGTACCCCGTAGCTCACGTCATGGGTGCGGGCCCACGCATTCCCCAGTGCCCGACCGACATTGCCTGCTCCGATGATCGCGATCATGATGAGCGTTACGCTAGGTATCGGATGACTGACCGGCAATAACGCATTTCGAGGTGGGTTACTGAGGTGGAGGTAAGTGGGCGCGCTGCGGCAACCACCGAGCCTCTCGATCTGTGTCCGGTCGAGACCACGCTCGCGGTGATCGGCGGCAAATGGAAGGCCGTGCTGATCTTCCACCTGATGCACGGTGGCACCCACAGGTTCGCCGAGTTGCGCCGCAAGGTCCCGGGGATCAGTGAACGGGTGCTCACGAGCCAGCTGCGCGAGTTGGTGCGCGACGGCGTGGTGCGGCGCGAGGTCTTTCCGGAGATTCCGCCGCGGGTCGAATATTCGCTGACCGAATACGGCGAGACCCTCCGCCCGGTCACCGACGCCATGTGCGCGTGGGGCAAGCGGCATCGATCGGGCCCTGCCGACTGAATTACGGCCTGGGGCGCAAGTTCTCGATTCCGAGGTCGAGCGCGGTCTCGAGGTATGAGATGTCGCCGGTGGCCAGCAGGATGCCGACGCCACCCTGGATTCCCGCCAGTAGTGCCGCCGATGCGCGGCCGGCGTCGATGCCCGCCGAGATCTTGCCCTGGGCCTGCATCGCGGTGATCCCTGCTGCGATGTCGTCATGCCAGCGCCGAACGAGCGTTGCCGTGACGGCTTGCGCACCCGGGGTGGTGCGCCCGATCTCCGACATCAGCACGCTCATCGGGCAGCTCTGGCCCTGTTGGCGGTAGCGATCGACGACGGCATCGCGCCAGCGCTGCCACGCCGCCCATGAGGTCAGTGCGCCGAGGTGCGGTTGCTGGTCGGCGAGCACCTGATCGGCCTCATGCGACGCGACGGCGAGCAGCAGCTGCTCCTTACCGCCCGGGAAGTAGTGGAACAGTTGGCTTTTGGATGTCTGCGTGCGGGCGCGGATGTCGTCGAGCGTGGTTTCGGCCACGCCGCGGCTGCGGATCTCGGCGGCGGCGCCCTCGATGATGCGCTGCCGGGTCGCTTCACCCTTGGCGGTAAATTTCTGGACTTGCAGGTCCATTTTCATGGCAGTACACCTGGACTCATGAGTCCAAAGAGTACGCGGTTGCAAGGTCGAACAACACTGGTCACAGGGTCCACCGGCGGGCTTGGCGTCGCCATCGCCAAGGCGTTGGCCGCCGAAGGCGCCTTCGTCGTCGTGAGTGGTCGCAACAAGGAACGAGGTGACGTCGTCGTCGCCGAGATCCGCGCCGCCGGAGGGCGGGCCGAGTTCGTCGCCGCTGATCTCGGCGCGGGGGCCGACGAGGTCCGCAGGCTGGCGCGTGAAGCCGCGGCGGCAGCCGGCGGGCAGATCGACATCCTGGTGAACAACGCGGCCGTGTGGGGCATGCCCGAGCCCACGGCCGAGGTGTCCGAGCGGGTCCTGCTGGAGTCCTACCGGGCCAACGTCATCGCTCCGTTCCTGCTGACCGGCGAACTGGCGGCGGCGATGGCCGAGCGCGGCACCGGCGCGGTGGTCAACATCGGATCGATCAACGGGCTGATCGGCGGAGATCAGTCGGCGCTGTACTCGTCGACCAAGGCGGCCGTGCACTCGCTGACCAAGTCGTGGGCGGTGGAGTACGGCCCGCGCGGGGTGCGGGTGAACGCCGTCGCGCCAGGGCCCATCGCCACCGAGCGGGTTGTCGACATCGCCGATGAACTGGCCCCGGTGCTGGCCCGCATCCCGTCCCGACGGATGAGCACGCCCGAGGAGGTCGCGGCCGCGGTCGTGTTCCTGGCTGCCGACGACGCCGCCAACATTCACGGTGCGGTCCTCAGTGTCGACGGTGGCTGGGCAGCCGTTTAACAGATGACCTAGATTCTGTTACATGGCTGCTGACGTTGCGATCCTGATTCTGCGGGTGGTTCTCGGGCTGACCATGGCCGCCCACGGCTACAACAAGTTCTTCGGCGGGGGCCGGATCGCCGGCACTGCGCGATGGTTCGAGAGCATCGGCATGAAGCCGGGCACCTTCCACGCCCGGGTCGCGGCCAGTACGGAACTGGCCGCGGGCCTCGGCTTGGCGGTCGGTCTGCTGACGCCCGTGCCCGCGGCCGGGTTCGTCGCGCTCATGCTGGTTGCGGCGTGGACCGTGCACCGGCACAACGGGTTCTTCATCGTGAAGGAGGGTTGGGAGTACAACCTGATCCTCGCGGTGACCGCGGTCGCGATCGCAGGCACCGGCGCCGGGCGCTACAGCCTGGACTACGCCCTGTTCCACACTTCAGGCTTGTATCACCTACTGCACGGATGGTGTGGGCTGGCCATCGCGGTGGTGCTCGGGTTGGCCGGCGGCATCGGCCAATTGGTGATCTTCTTCCGTCCGCCGGTCAAGGCCGGCAGCGCCTAGCGCCCACGCTACGGTTTCTGCTGCATTTCCCGCGTTTTCGCGCCAAAAACCGTAGTTTCGGCGTTGGTGGGACTAGAACACGTTCTAGTCTTGCGGGCATGGGATTTCTCAAACAGGACACCCCACAGATCGACTTCGAGCAGTGGAGCAAGGGCACGCGGGCGGAGAAGATCGTTCCGATGGCCCGGCACTGGGCTGAGGTCGGCTTCGGCACGCCGGTCGCACTGCATCTGTTCTACGTCGCGAAGATCGCCGCCTACATCCTGGTGGCCTGGTTGATCGCACTCGGCACCGACGGCATCAACGGCTTCACCAATGTCGCGCACTGGTATGCCGAACCGATCGTGTACCAGAAGACCGTGTTCTTCACGATGCTGTTCGAGGTAGTCGGGTTCGGCTGCGGCTTCGGGCCGTTGAACAACCGGTTCTTCCCGCCGATGGGCTCGGCGCTGTACTGGTTGCGCCCCAAGACCATTCGGCTTCCGCCGTGGCCCAACCGGATCCCGCTCACCGCAGGCGACAGCCGCACGCCGCTCGATGTGCTGCTCTACGCCGCCCTCCTCGTCGCGCTGCTGGTGGCGCTGTTCTCGCAGGGCACCGGCCCCATCCCGGCGCTCGGCACCGAGATCGGTGTGCTGCCGGTCTGGCAGACCGCGACCATCGTCGGCCTCCTCGCCGTGGCCGGTTTGCGGGACAAGGTGATCTTCCTGGCCGCCCGCGGTGAGGTGTACGGCTCGCTGGCGGTGTGCTTCCTGTTCACCGGCGCCGACATCGTCATCGCCGCCAAACTGGTCTGCCTGGTGATCTGGTTGGGCGCGGCCACCTCCAAGCTCAACAAGCACTTCCCGTTCGTCATCTCGACGATGATGAGCAACAACCCGGTGTTCCGTCCGCGGTGGATCAAGCGCAGGTTCTTCGAGCACTTCCCCGACGATCTGCGGCCGGGCCTGTTGTCGCGGTGGCTCGCGCCTTTCAGTACGGCGATCGAGGGCCTGGTGCCGTTGGTGTTGTTCTTCTCCGGTGGCGGCTGGCCGACGTACGTCGCGGCCTTCGTCATGCTGTGCTTCCACTTCGGCATCCTGTCCTCGATCCCGATGGGGGTGCCGCTGGAATGGAACGTCTTCATGATGTTCTCGGTACTGGCCCTGTTCGTCGGCCACGCCGGCATCGGGCTCGGTGACCTCGCGAGTCCCTGGCCGATCGTGCTGTTCGCCGTCGTCGCAGGCACCGTGGCGCTGGGAAACCTGTTCCCGCGCAAGGTGTCTTTCCTGCCAGGCATGCGGTACTACGCGGGCAACTGGGACACGTCGCTGTGGTGCATCAAAGGATCGGCCGACGAGAAGATCGGCAAGGGCATCGTCGCGATCGCCAGCATGCCCGCCGCGCAGCTGGAGCGGTTCTACGGCAGCAAGGAAGCCGCGCAGATCCCGCTGTACATGGGATATGCCTTCCGCGCGTTCAACACTCACGGCCGTGCGCTGTTCACTCTGGCTCACCGCGCGATGGCCGGGCACAACGAGGACGACTACACCCTCACCGACGGTGAGCGCATCGTCAGCACCGCCATCGGCTGGAACTTCGGCGACGGGCACATGAGCAACGAGCAATTGGTTGCCGCACTGCAGAAGCGGTGCGGCTTCGAGCCGGGCGAGGTTCGCATCGTCATGCTCGATGCGCAACCCATCCACCGGCAGACGCAGCGGTACCGACTGGTCGACGCCGCGACGGGCGAGTTCGAGAGCGGATATGTCAACGTCGCCGACATGGTGACCCGCCAGCCATGGGCCGACGACGTGCCCGTGCACATCGATCGACATGACTCCGCCTGAGCCCGTTGCGGTCTGGCGCGACGAGACCGGCCGGCTCATGAGTGACCTCGGCGCTGTGGACACGGGATGTCACGCCACCGTGCGGGCGGGCCACTGTGCGCAGCGTCGGCAGTGCGTCCTGGTGCACCGGCCGCCGGGGCCGCGACTGCTGTTCGGCGAGTTGATGTCCGAACTCGACGACGAGGCCGGGATCTACCTGGAGACCCACGCAAAACTCATTGCGGCCGACATGATCTCGATCAGTGTGGACCATGTGGGCGCCGGCGGCCCGCCGGGCAGCTGGCGCTACCGGCTGCTGCCGATGCGATGGAAGACCGCCGACGGCTGGCGGGATACCGCTGCGCGGCTGGCGGTCTGGCCGGATTGAGCCGGGGCTCAGCGCATGACGTCGCGGACCTTGACGCTCTCGATGTCCTTGAGCATGAGGATGCGCGCGGTGTCCAGATGCTTGCGCCAGTGCGCCTCGGCGGCATCGCCGTCGCCGGAGCGGATCAGCTGAATCAGCTTGCGGTAGGAGCGCATCAGCTTGTCGTAGTCGTTCTTGGCGACCGGGCGGCGCTCCTTGAACAGGAAGGCGTGGTGCCGCACCGTGATCTCGTGCAGCATGCCGGCGATGATGCCCAACGTGGCGTTGCCCGACAGTTCCACCACCCGGCGGTGAAAATCTCCGGTGGTCTCGGCCAGCCGGTCTGACTGGTAGTCCTTCGGGATGTGCTCGTCGAGCATATGTTCCAGTTCGGCGAAGGCCTCTTCGTCACCCTTCTCGGCGAGCAGTCGTGCGGCCATCGGCTCGATCGCCGCACGTCCGACCAGCAGATCGGCGATGTCGGCGCCGGAGAGCTCGAGCAGCAGCCCGGCCGGTCGCGCGACGATCTCGGGGCCCGGCACCCGGACCCGGGCGCCGGTGCGGGAGCCGCGCCGCACCTCGACCAGCCGCTCGGATTCCAGCACGCGCACCGCCTCGCGCAACGTGGGCCTGCTGACGCCGAAGTGCTCCATGAGCTCGGCTTCGTTGGGCAGGAAGTCGCCCTCCCTGAGCTGGCCGTCGACGACCATGCGGCGCAGGGTGCCCGCCACGAGCTCGGCGGTCTTCGGGGAGCGAACCGGGGTGTGCGGCGTGATCGAGTCCGGCCCGATCATCGGCGCCAGGGGTGTACTTCCAGCCACAACGGTCTCCTGCTAACTCTCCCGGTAATACTGAACGACCCGGCCGCTGCGGCTAGGTGTACAACTCAGTAAACCATGTGAAGCCCGGCAGCCGCGGCAAACGGAGCAATCACCGTACCCGAAACCCCAGGGTAGGGCCGTCTACCAACCAGTAGGTTGACCTAGTAAACCTTCTGTTCTACGTTCACTTGTAATGCAGAGTCTGTGTCAACGCCAACCCATCTTCGAAGGAGAAGTCCATGGCTGAAGCTGTCATCGTGGAGGCGGTGCGCTCTCCGGTCGGCAAGCGCAACGGCGCGCTGTCGGGGGTGCACCCCGCGGAACTCTCCGCGCAGGTGCTCAATGCGCTGGTGGAGCGTGCCGGCGTCGATCCCGCTCTTGTCGATGACGTCATCTGGGGCTGTGTCATGCAGGCCGGTGAGCAGGCGCTCGACATCGCGCGGACCGCGGTGCTGGCGGCCGGGTGGCCCGAGACCGTCCCCGGCGTCACCGTGGATCGCCAATGTGGTTCCAGTCAGCAGTCGCTGCACTTCGCCGTCGCCGGGGTGATCGCCGGGCACTACGACGTCGTCGTCGCGGGTGGCGTCGAGTCCATGTCGCGCACGCCGATGGGTTCCTCGCTGGCCAACGGCGGGCATCCCTATCCCGAGGCGTTCCAGGCCCGCTACGACCACAAGACCCCCAATCAGGGCATCGGCGCCGAGATGATCGCCGAGCAGTGGGGTCTTTCGCGGACCCAGCTCGACGAGTTCTCGCTACGATCGCATGAAAAGGCTGCCGCTGCACAGGATTCCGGCGCGTTCAAAGATCAGATCGTGGCGATCAAGGACCAGGAAGGCGGCATCGTCCTGGAGGACGGCGGCATCCGCCGAGGCGGCACGGTCGAGTCCATGGCCGCCATCAAGCCGGCATTCAAAGAGGACGGCGTGATCCACGCCGGCAACTCGAGCCAGATCTCCGACGGGTCGGCGGCGCTGCTGGTCATGTCAGCCGACAAGGCGAAAGAGCTGGGGCTCAAGCCGATTGCCAAGGTGCACACCGCAGTGCTCGCCGGTGCCGACCCGGTCATCATGTTGACCGCGCCCATCCCCGCCACCGAGAAGGCGCTCAAGAAATCCGGCCTGAGCGTCGATGAGATCGGAGCATTCGAGGTCAACGAGGCATTCGCCCCGGTGCCGCTGGCATGGCTCAAAGAGATCGGCGCCGACGAGAACCGCCTGAACCCCAACGGCGGGGCCATCGCACTCGGCCACCCGCTCGGCGGATCCGGCGCCCGCATTCTCACCACTCTCGTGCACCACATGCGGGACAACAACATTCAGTACGGCCTGCAGACCATGTGCGAGGGCGGCGGCCAGGCCAACGCGACCATCCTGGAGCTCCTGTGACCGACCAACCCGGCGCGATTGTCGAAAAGCGCGGTAACGTCCTGCTCATCACCATCAACCGGCCCGAGGCCCGCAACGCGGTCAATTCCGCGGTGAGCATCGCCGTAGGCGACGCGCTGGAGCAGGCCCAGAACGATCCGGAGATCCGTGCCGTGGTGATCACCGGTGCGGGCGACAAGTCGTTCTGTGCGGGCGCCGACCTGAAGGCGATCTCGCGTGGGGAGAACCTCTTCCACCCCGACCATCCCGAATACGGATTCGCCGGATACGTCAGCCATTTCATCGACAAGCCGACCATCGCCGCGGTGAACGGAACCGCACTGGGCGGCGGCACCGAACTGGCCCTTGCCAGCGACCTGATCGTGGCCGAGGAAAGCGCGAAATTCGGTCTGCCCGAGGTGAAGCGGGGACTCATCGCGGGAGCGGGCGGGGTGTTCCGCATCGCCGAGCAGCTGCCCCGCAAGGTGGCCAACGAGCTGCTGTTCACCGGTGAGCCGATGTCCTCGGCCGACGCGCTGCGGTGGGGCCTGATCAACCAGGTGGTGCCCGACGGCACCGTGGTCGACGCGGCACTCAAACTGGCCGAACGGATCACGGGCAACGCGCCGCTGGCCGTGCAGGCCAGCAAGCGCGTGGCCTACGGCGTCGACGACGGCGTGATCACCGCGGACAAGGACGGATGGAAGCGCACCAACCGCGAATTCAGCACGCTGCTGCAGACCGATGACGCCAAAGAAGGGCCACTGGCCTTCGCTCAGAAGCGCCAACCTGTTTGGAAGGCAAAGTAAGCCATGAAGCGACAGATTTATACCCCGGAACACGAAGCGTTCCGCGAGACCGTCAAGGAATACATCGAGCGCGAGCTCGTGCCCAACAGCGAGAAGTGGGAGACCGAGCGCATCGTCGACCGCTCCGCCTACACGGCTGCGGGCAAGTACGGCGTCATCGGCTTCAACATGCCCGAGGAGTACGGCGGCGGTGGTTCGGATGACTTCCGGTTCAACGCGATCATCGACGAGGAGATCGCCCGTGCCGGCGTGCACGGCCCGGCGCTGAGCCTGCACAACGACGTCGTCGGCCCGTACTTCAAGGAGCTGGCCAACGACGAGCAGAAGCAGCGCTGGATGCCCGGCATCGCCAGCGGCGAGCTGATCATCGCCATCGCCATGACCGAGCCCGGCGCGGGCAGCGATCTGGCCGGTATCCGGACCTCCGCGGTGCGCGACGGTGATGACTGGATCATCAACGGCTCCAAGACCTTCATCTCGTCGGGCATCAACAGTGACCTGGTCGTCGTGGTCGCCCGGACCGATCCCGAGGCCGGGCACAAGGGCTTCACGCTGTTCGTGGTGGAGCGGGGCATGGAAGGCTTCACTCGCGGTCGCAAGCTCGACAAGATGGGCCTGCACAGCCAGGACACCTCCGAGCTGCACTTCGAGAACGTGCGGGTGCCGAACGCCAACCTGCTGGGCAAGGAAGGGCGCGGCTTCTACCACCTGATGACCAATCTGCCCTCGGAGCGGCTCTCGATCGCCATCTCCGCGATCTATGGCGCCCGCGCGGTGTGGCAGGAGACCCTGCAATACGCCAAGGACCGCAAGGCATTCGGCCAGCCGATCGGCAGCTTCCAGCACAACCGGTTCCTGCTCGCGGAGATGGACACCGAGCTGGAGGTCACCGAGACCTACATCGACCGCTGCCTGCAGGCCGTCGTCGACGGTGAGCTGACGGCGGTCGAGGCGGCCAAGGCCAAGTGGTGGGCGACAGAGACCGCCAAGAAGGTCATCGACAACTGCGTGCAGTTGCATGGCGGTTACGGCTACATGATGGAGTACCGCGTCGCGCGCGCCTATGTCGACGGGCGCATCCAGACGATCTTCGGGGGCACCACCGAGATCATGAAGGAGATCATCGGTCGCGATCTGGGGGTTTAGTTCGCCGAGCAGACACAAAACTGCCCCTTTTCACGCGAAAAGGGGCAGTTTTGTGTCTGCTCGCGGAGAAGAGAGATCAGCCGATCGGTGCGTCGGCGGCAGGCGTCGCGCTGGGCGACGGCTTCGGAGCTTCGCTGGACAGCGTCGTCGGGGTCGTGGACGTGGTGCTGACACCGGTCGGGGTGAACGGCTCCGGAGGCGAGTTGGGGTCAAGCACCGCGTCGATGATGTAGATCCGGGCGTTCTGGGCCTCGATGCCGCCGCAGACGATCTTGGCGGTGTCGTTGACCTTGATGTCGCCGCCCTTGCCGGTCACCTTGATCTCGGCGCCCTGCTGGGTGGGCCGCTGGCCCTTGACGTCGTCCGGGCCGAGCAGGCCGAGGAACGCGTGGTAGTAGTCCAGGCTGGTGAGCGCGGCGACGTTGCCCTTCAGCGCGTCAAGCTTGCCCGGTTCCATGGCGGCGAACGCGTCGTTGTTCGGGGCGAACACCACGTACGGGCCGTTGTCCAGGACCGCGGTGATGTTGACCGCCGGGTTCATCCCGCCGGCGACCGCGGAGTTGAAGGTGCTGATCTCGGGGATGCTCGCCAGGACCTTGCTGACGGGCTGCTTGGACAGTGCCTTCCAGTCCGGCATTTCCTTCTTGAAGTTGTCGCAGCCGGGGCCCTGTGGGTCCGGGATCTCGACGTTGATCGTCTCTGTCGTCGTCGGTGCTGCCGGATCGGCATTGGCGGTGATCGACAACGGCAGCGACGCCGCGATGGCGGCAACCGCCGCGGCTGCGCCAAGAGTCTTGGTGCGAGTCTTCATAGGTGGGTTTTCCTCCCGCTCATGCCTGGCCTGTGGTTCGTCGGCAGCCGGTGGCGCGCGTACCCCAGGGGGGCACACGAAGATACGACGGCCTCGGCGTTCCCCGCGGCGCCGCATCGGATGGTAAAGGTAACCGTGCGGTTACGGCAAAGCAGAAGTGTCTACTGCCGCTGGTTCGACTGTACCGACCTGCACTTTTCTGATGCTTGCCGAGAATGCCGCCGCGACGAAGCACAGCCCCGCAGCCAGGTAGAACGCCACGTCGTAACTGCCGTTCAGATCACGTAGCCAGCCCGCGCCCGCTGCGGCGACGGCTGCGCCCAGCTGATGCGACGCGAAGACCCAGCCGAACACCACGGGGGAGCGATCGCCGAAGTACTCGCGGCACAGCACGATCGTCGGCGGCACGGTGGCCACCCAGTCCAGGCCGTAGAACAACACGAACACCCACGTGCTCGGCTCGGCGTGCGGCGAGAGCAACGACGGCAACAGCAGCAGTGAGACGGCCCGGCCCGCGTAGTACACGAGGAGCAGCACGCGGGGATCGACGCGGTCGGTGAGCCAGCCGGAGAACACCGTGCCTGCCACGTCGAAGATGCCGATGGTGGCCAGCAAGCCGGCGGCCACCGTGGTCGGCATGCCGTGGTCGTTGGCGGCGGGGATGAAGTGCGTGCCGATCAGACCGTTGGTGGTCATGCCGCAGATCGCGAAGCTGCCCGCCAGCAGCCAGAACGCCGGGACTTGCGAGCCGATGCGCAGCCCGTCGAAGGCCGCGCTGAAGCTGCCGGTGGGCAGTGGCGTGGGCGGTGCGATGGCGTGGGCGCCGTAGGGGGCAAGGCCTTTGTCGCTGGGGTAGTTGCGCATGAACAGCGCCACCAGCGGGACGACCGCCAGCGCGGCAGCTGCGACGATGAGCGAGGCCCAACGCCAGCCGTGGGCGGTGGTGACTGCTGCGACGACCGGCAGGAAGATCAGCTGGCCCGTCGCGCTGGCCGCCGTGAGCACGCCGGTGACCAGACCGCGACGCGCGTCGAACCAGCGCGTGGCGACCGTGGCGACGAACCCCATCGAGATGGAGCCGGTCCCGATACCCACCAGCACGCCCCACAGCAGCACCAGTTGCCAGCTGGCGGTCATCAGGGTGCTGACCGCTGAACCGGTCGCGATCAGCAGCAGGGACACCGTCAGCACCGGCCGCACACCGAAGCGGTCCATCAGCGCGGCGGCGAACGGCGCGGTCAGGCCGTACAGCGTCATGTTGACCGACATAGCCAGGCCGACAGTGCCGTGCGACCAGCCGAACTCGTGGTGCAGCGGGTTCATCATGACGCCCGGGATCGAGCGGAAGCCTGCGGCACCGAGGATCGCGACGAAGCTGACCGCCGCCACCACCCAGGCCCAGTGGACGCGGGTTTTCACCCGACCACTGTGTCCGACCGGCGGCCGACCGGCCAGTGGCATAAATGCCAGCATTCATCAAAAACATGCCAGAATCGGGTATGCACCGCGTGGCCGTACTGCTGCTGGCGGAAGTGGTCGGATTCGACGCGGCCATCGCGCCGACACTGTTCTGCAACGCCGTCGACGCCGACGGCAATCCGCTCTACGACGTCGTGACGTGTGGTCTCGACATCGGACCGGTGCCCGCCACCAACGGCTTCGCGATCGTGCCCGCGGCCGGGCCGGAGGCGCTGGATACCGCCGACACCGTGGTGATCCCGGGAACCCGCTATACCCCGGCGCGCATCGACGGTGTGCTGGATGCCGAGGTGTCCGGGGCGCTGGCCCGCATCCGTCCCGGAACGCGTCTGGTGTCGATCTGCACCGGGGCATTCGTGCTCGCCGCTGCGGGGCTGCTCGACGGCAGACCCGCGACCACCCATTGGCGTTTCGCCGCGGACATGCGGCGGCTGCATCCCGCGGTGCGACTCGACGAGGACGTGCTGTTCGTCGACGACGGTGATGTGCTCACCTCCGCTGGCCTGGCCGCCGGAATCGACCTGTGTCTGCACATCATTCGCAGCGATCACGGCGCCGCGGTGGCCAACGGCGTGGCGCGCTACTGCGTGGTGCCGCCCTGGCGGGAGGGCGGTCAGGCCCAGTTCATCGCTCCTGTCGCCGAGCCGGACGTGCCGCAGGCGTCCACGGCCGCCACCCGCCAGTGGGCGCTGGCCCACCTCGACGAGGAACTCACCGTGCAGCGGCTGGCACGGCACGCCCACATGAGCACACGCACGTTCAGCCGCCGATTCCTCGCGGAAACCGGCCAGGCCCCCGGAGCGTGGATCCGCAGCCGCCGCGTGGACCGCGCCAGGGAACTGCTGGAATCCCATGACCTTTCGGTCGATGAGGTGGCTCGGCGCGCCGGCCTTGGCAGTGCAGGCAACCTGCGGCATCACCTGCGCCGCGGGCTCGGCATGTCCCCGTCGAGCTATCGCAAGGTATTCCAGGGAACTTGAGGCTGCGCGCACCTCGCATGAGCGCCTGATTACCATGGCCGACATGCCTGAGCCGCTCATCGTGTCCGTCGCCGGTCATACCCCCACAGTGGATCCCGACGCCTGGATCGCGCCCAATGCCAATGTGATCGGCCAGGTTTCGCTCGCGGCCGACGCCAGTGTCTGGTACGGCGCCACGCTGCGCGCCGAGTTCGAACCCATCGAGGTGGGCGCGGGCAGCAACATTCAGGACGGCGTGACGGTACACGTCGACCCCGGATTCCCATGCCGCATCGCGGCCGGGGTGACCGTCGGCCACAACGTCGTCCTGCACGGCTGCACTGTCGAGGACAACAGCCTGATCGGCATGGGGGCCGTCGTGCTCAATGGCGCCGTGATCGGTGCAGGTTCCCTGGTGGCCGCAGGCGCGGTGGTACCGCAGGGCATGGTGGTACCACCGCGGTCGCTGGTGGCGGGGGTTCCGGCCAAGGTGCGCCGCGAGCTCAGCGATGACGAGGTCGGCCACAACCAGCTCAACGCCCAGGCCTACACGCATCTCACCGGGCTGCACCGCGAGGCGCACTGAGTCAGCGCAGCGGGTGCGCCAGTTCGTCGCGGGGCATGCGTGCGGCGACGAGTGCCACGAGCGCCAGCAGGACCGGCGCCACACCCGACACCAGGAAGATGGTGTGCATTCCGACCACCTTCGACAACGGCCCGACGATCGCGAACGACAGCGGCATGAAGGCCAGCGACACGAAGAAGTCCAGGCTCGACACCCGGCCCAGCATCTGCGTCGGCACCCGACGCTGCAGCAGCGTTCCCCAGATCACCAACCCGGCTCCGTCGGTGACGCCGATGACGAACGTGGCGGCCGCCATCAACGGGAATGACGTTGTGATGCCGACGATCACGAGCGGGAGGGCACCGAGCCCCCACATCACCATCAACGAGGTCAGGTAGCGACGCGGCATCCGCCGAGATGACACCGTCAACGCACCCAGCGCACTACCGAAACCGAAGAACGCCAGGATGAACCCGTACATGCGCGCGCCGTCGGCGAACCGGTCCTTGGCGATGAACGGCAGCAACACCTCGATGGGCCCGACCACCACCAGCACGAAGATGCTGGCGAACAACAGCGTCCACAACAGCCACGGCGTGCGCACCATGAACCGGAATCCGTCGATCAGATCGTGCAGTACATGTGGCCGCTGATCCGCTTGCGGCGCAGGCGAATCAGTGGCACCGCGGGTGGCCACCAGCAGCACCAGGCCCAGGCCGAACAGGCAGGCAACGCCTACTGCGCCCACCGACGGGAGCGTCGCACCGACCACGATGCCCGCCACTGCGGGGCCCACCGAGCGCTGGAACACCGGCCGTACGACGCCTTCAACCCCGTTGGCGGCCAACAGTTGTTCGGCGGGCAGGATGCGTGGCAGCAGCGCGCTGTAGGCCGGGAAGAAGAAGGCCGCGGCGATGCCGAGCACACCGGCGGCCACCGCCATGTGCCAGATCCGAAGGGCGCCAAGGAGTCCGAGCACAGCGACGGCGGAGACCGTCAACAGGTTGACCGTCTCGACGGCGATGATGATGGCGCGCTGGTTGATCCGGTCCGCGGCGATGCCGCCGATGAGGACGAACAGCACCAGACCTCCACCGAGGCAGGTGGCGACCAGCGACAGGGACGCCGGATCGTTGTCCAGGGCGATGACCTGTAGCGCCATCACCACCGACCACATGCCTTCGGCGAAGATCGACAGGCTCACGGCGCCGATCAGCAGCCGGTACTCCCGCACCCGGAACGGGGCGAGCACGCGCCATCGGACCGGTCGGCCGGCGTCGAGTTGCGTACTCATCCCTCGATGGTCGCGGACGGATACCGCCCGCGTCCAACGATTTTCGCCCGGGGAGTCAGGAGTCGGTGAACTCCGCCCGTCGGTTCTGCTGGAATGCGCGGGTGCCCTCACGGAAGTCGTTGGACGCCAACAGCTGCAGCTGGCCTTCCCGCTCGAGGGCGAAGGCGCTCTCGAGCTCGGTCAGGGTGGCCGCATTGATGGCGTGCTTGGTCTTGCGCAGGGCCACCGCCGGACCCGAGCGCAGTTTGGCGATGACCTTGTCCACTTCGGCATCCAGCTCGGCAGCCGGGTAGACGCCGCCGATCAGACCCGCTGCGTAGGCGTCGGCAGCGGTGAGCCGCTCGGCGAGCAGCGCCATCCGCATCGCGCGGGCCCTGCCGATCGACGCCGCGACCAGAGCTGACGCGCCACCGTCTGGCATCAACCCGATCTTGGTGAAGGCCAGCAGGAAGAACGCCGCATCGGAAGCCAGCACCACATCACCGGCCAAGGCCAGCGAGACCCCGACTCCGGCGGCAGGGCCCTGCACCACCACGACGACTGGCTTGGGCAGCGCCACGATGGACCCGACGGCGCGGTTGGCCGCGTCGAGAACGCCTTCTGCGTCATGGGATTCGGCATTCTGGTCGGCCTCGCTGATCCCCGCGCCCGAGCTGAATCCGCGGCCCGCTCCACCCAGCCGAACCACGCGCACCGCGGGGTCGTCTGCGGCGAGGTCCATCGCGTCGGCGATGGCGACGAGCATCGGCTGGGTCAGAGAGTTCAGGCTTTCCGGCCGACTGAGCGTCACGGACAGCACGCCATCGGCCAGTCTCACCGACAGGTCATCGATGCTGCGGTACTCCCTGATGGACGGGGCTGCGCTGGTGTCGGTGGATGTCATATCTGCACCTTCGGTCTGGCAGGCGAGGGGCCCGCTATAGGCTACGGCCGGTTGAGAAGGTTATACAAGTAAGCTATGTCGGCGGTCAACCAAGGCCGGATACGCGAAGGGCGGATGAGCATGGCAGGACCATTGCAGGGTTTGCGCGTTGTGGAGCTGGCCGGCATCGGCCCGGGCCCGCACGCGGCGATGATTCTTGGCGACTTGGGCGCGGACGTTGTGCGGATCGAGCGACCCAGCAAGGCCTCCGGCACACCGAGCGCTGATGCCATGCTGCGCAACCGCAGATCGGTCGAAGCGGACATGAAGAGCGACGAGGGCCGCGAACTGGTGCTCACGCTCATCTCGAAGGCCGACGTGCTGATCGAAGGCTTCCGCCCCGGGGTTACCGAGCGCCTGGGCCTGGGCCCCGATGACTGCGCGAAGGTCAACGAGCGCCTGATCTATGCGCGGATGACGGGATGGGGTCAGCAGGGTCCGCGGGCTCTGCAGGCCGGGCACGACATCAACTACATCTCGCTCAATGGTCTGCTGCATGCCGTTGGTCGCCACGGGGAGCGGCCGGTGCCGCCGCTGAACCTGGCCGGCGACTTCGGTGGCGGCTCGATGTTCCTGCTGGTCGGCATACTCGCCGCGCTGTTCGAGCGGCAGACCTCCGGCAAGGGGCAGGTGATCGACGCCGCTATGGTGGACGGCTCCAGCGTGCTGATGCAGATGATGTGGAGCTTCCGGGCGCAGGGCATGTGGAGCGACGAGCGCGGCGTCAACATGCTCGACACCGGTGCGCCCTACTACGACACCTACGAGACCTCGGACGGAAAGTACGTCGCCGTCGGCGCGATCGAACCGCAGTTCTACGCCGAGCTGCTCAAGGGTCTCGGGCTCGACGCCGCCGATCTGCCCGGGCAGAACGACGTGGCCCGCTGGCCCGAGCTGCGCGAGATCTTGACCAAAGCCATTGCGGCACATGACCGCGACCACTGGGTGTCGGTGTTCGACGGTACGGATGCGTGTGTGACGCCGGTGCTGTCGTTCGCCGAGGTGCTCACCGAACCGCACATCGCCGAGCGCGACACGTTCTATGACGACCGCGGCAACCTGCAGCCGATGCCTGCGCCGCGGTTTTCGCGCAGTGCCCCGGTCCGGCCGACGCCGCCGGGAGCGCGCGGCGCTGACACCGAAGCGGTCTTGCGCGACTGGGTATAGTCCCAACCGACTAGTTGGTCGGCACCGGGCCGGCCGGAGAGGAATGCGGTACATGGAGATCAGGGATTCGGTAGCCGTCGTCACCGGCGGGGCTTCGGGTTTGGGGTTGGCCACCACGAAGCGGTTGTTGGATGCGGGGGCGTCGGTGGTCGTGATCGATCTCAAGGGCGAAGAGGTGATCGCCGAACTGGGCGATCGGGCCCGGTTCGTGGGCACCGACGTCACCGATGAGGCCGGGGTGTCCGAGGCACTCGATGTCGCGGAATCGCTTGGCCCCGTGCGGATCAATGTCAACTGTGCGGGCATCGGCAACGCGATCAAGACCCTCGGTAAAGACGGGCCGTTCCCGCTGGCGGGGTTCCGCAAGGTCGTCGAGGTCAATCTGATCGGCACGTTCAACGTGATCCGCCTGGCAGCGCAGCGCATCGCCAAGACCGAACCGGTCGGTGAAGAGCGTGGTGTCATCATCAACACCGCCTCGGTGGCGGCGTTCGACGGGCAGATCGGCCAAGCCGCGTACTCGGCGTCCAAGGGCGGTGTGGTCGGCATGACCCTGCCGATCGCGCGCGATCTGTCGCGGGAGCTGATCCGGGTGTGCACCATCGCGCCCGGCTTGTTCAAGACCCCGCTGCTGGGCTCGCTGCCCGAAGAGGCCCAGAAATCGCTGGGCGCTCAGGTGCCGCACCCGGCCCGGCTCGGTGATCCCGACGAATACGGCGCCCTGGCCGTGCACATCATCGAAAACCCCATGCTCAACGGCGAAGTGATCCGCCTCGACGGCGCCATCCGCATGGCCCCCCGGTAACTGAGGAAGGCGAACATATGGCATTGAAGACGAAGTTCACCGAGACGTTCGGGGTCGAGCATCCCATCGTGCAGGGTGGTATGCAGTGGGTGGGTCGTGCGGAATTGGTTGCCGCGGTGGCCAATGCGGGTGCGTTGGGTTTTCTGACGGCGCTGACGCAGCCGACACCGGCGGATCTGGCCAAAGAGATCGCCAAGACCAGGGAGCTGACCGACAAGCCGTTCGGGGTGAACCTGACGATCCTGCCGACGATCAACCCGCCGCCCTACGACGAATACCGCCAGGTGATCGTCGATGCGGGCATCAAGATCGTCGAGACCGCGGGCTCCAACCCCGCGCCGCACCTGCCGATGTTCCACGACAACGGCATCAAGGTGCTGCACAAGTGCACATCGGTGCGTCACGCGGTCAAGGCGCAGAGCCTGGGTGTGGACGGCATCAGCATCGACGGGTTCGAATGCGCCGGGCACCCCGGCGAGGACGACATTCCGGGCCTGGTGCTGATCCCGGCCGCATCGGCCAAGATCGAGATTCCGATGATCGCTTCGGGTGGTTTCGCCGATGCGCGGGGTTTGGTGGCGGCGTTGGCGCTGGGTGCTGACGGGGTCAACATGGGCTCGCGGTTCATGTGCACCGCGGAGTCGTCGATTCATCAGAACGTCAAGGAAGCCATCGTGGCCGGCTCGGAGTTGGATACCGAATTGATCTTCCGTCCGCTGCGCAACACTGCTCGGGTGGCCAGTAACGCGGTGTCGCGGGAGGTCGTGGACATCCTCAACAAGGGTGGGCAGTTCCCCGATGTCAAGGATCTGGTGGCCGGCGTGCGGGGCAACAAGGTCTATGAACTGGGTGACCTGGATGCCGGCATTTGGTCGGTCGGTACCTCGATGGGCCTCATCAACGACATCCCCACGGTGGGTGAGCTGGTGTCGCGGATGGTGACCGAGGCCGAAGGACTCATCACGGGGCGCCTGTTGGACATGATCGGCGCCGATGAGACGGACCTTGAGAAAGAAACAGTCCCCGCATAGGCGGGGACTGGCCATCACGGCATGGGGTGCTGAGAAACGCCCGTGCCGGGCAAACTCAACGTGTGAAGCGCGCGCCGCGCGGCGCGCGCTTTCTCATACCGCGGTACGGAGCGGCTGGAAGTCGTCAAACTGCTCCGACGTATCACCCTCGACCAGGACATCGCCGTGGTAGAGAGCGTCGAAGTCGACCTTGATGACATCTGCACTGGTGTCGTCGATCCACATGTACTGAACAGTAGGTGTCACCATTAAGGAATCTTTGAGTCACGATTCGGAAAATGGTGGCAATACTTACTTCGCGGTAGGTTTCCGGCCGGTTCGGCGACTCTGGGGCGGGTTCTCAGCTCCCGCTGTGAGTGAAATGGATCGGGTTGGTGCCGTTCAGGGCGATCCAGGTCACGACCGCGATGGCTACGCCCGCCACCAACATGGCGACCGCGACCGAACGCGTGCCGCGGGCCCGGCCGAAGACCCGGTGATCGATCGACAGCGTCCCGGCCCCGGTGAACAGCAGGGCCGCCGCGGCGAAGGCCACCATGAACGGAACGTTGAACGGCTGCGACCAGAAGGCCCCGCCCGACACGTTCACCGCCCAGGCGTCGACCATCGCCGAGATCACCGCCAAGGCCGCCAGCGGAGTCAGTACCCCCAGTAGCAAGCCGATGCCGCCCAAGGTCTCCGCAGCGGTCACCATGAAGGCTGCCAGCGGCGGCAGTCGCCAGCCCCCGCTCTGCATGAACCCGGTGACGGTGCCGAAGTCAAAGGCCTTGATCAGGCCTGCCTGCAGCATCGTGGCGCCGGTGGCGATGCGCAGGATCAGCAGGCCGATGTCTGTCGTTGTGGTGTCCGCGCGGAGCGCTGTGGTGGTTGTCATGACTACTAGACCCGTCGTCGGCCGGCAATTCATCTCGTGCGCATCAAGTGTGAACGTTTCGCGGTCCTGCGCCGTATGAATCAGCGAGGCCGGTGTTGACGTCCCTAAGTTATCGGAGTTAAGTTAACGCCGGTAATGGGTCGTGGGAAGGAACCGACGTGCTGAACCGGATTGCTCATCTGGCCATCGCCGCGCCCAGGCGCATCCTCGTCGTCGCCGCATTGGTGATGGCCGCAGCCGCGATCTTCGGTATCCCCGTCGCCAAGAGCCTGTCCGCCGGCGGCTTCCAAGACCCGTCGTCGGAGTCCGCCCGGGCTGCCAAGCTGCTCTCGGACAAGTTCGACCGCGGTGACATGCAGCTGGTGATCAGCGTGACCGCCGATCACGGCGTACACAGCGCCGCCGCGACGGCCGCGGGCACCGACATCGTCACCGCGCTGCAGAGCTCCCCGGATGTGACGCAGGTCAGCTCGGCCTGGACGGCACCTCCGCCTGCCGCGGCCGGCCTGATCAGCAAGGACGGCCGGACGGGACTCATCGTCGCGGGCATCAGCGGTGGTGAGAGCGGGGCGCAGAAGCACGCCAAGGAACTGACGGACCGTCTCGTGCACGACCGCAACGGTGTGACCGTGCGCTCCGGTGGCGAGGCCATGATCTACGTCCAGATCAACGGGCAGAGTGAGAAAGACCTGTTGATGATGGAGTCCATCGCCATCCCGCTCAGCTTCGTGGTGCTGGTCTGGGTGTTCGGTGGGCTGCTGGCGGCCGCTCTGCCGCTGGCCGTCGGCGGGTTCGCGATCCTGGGATCGCTGGCGGTACTGCGCGGCTTCACCATGATCACCGACGTGTCGATCTTCGCGCTGAACCTCACCGTCGCCATGGGATTGGCCCTGGCCATCGACTACACCCTGCTGATCATCAGCCGGTATCGCGACGAGCTGGCCGACGGCGCCGCGCCCGAGCAGGCCCTGGTGCGGACCATGACGACCGCCGGACGCACCGTGCTGTTCTCGGCGATGACCGTGGCGCTGTCGATGGTCGCAATGGTCCTGTTCCCGATGTACTTCCTCAAGTCGTTCGCCTACGCGGGCATCGCGGTGGTGGGCTTGGCGGCGCTGGCCGCCATCGTCATCGCCCCCGCGGCGATCGTGTTGCTCGGCGACCGACTCGACGCCTTCGACGTCCGTCGTTTCGCCCGGCGCATCCTCGGCAGGCCCGAACCGGTGCGCAGACCGGTGGACCAGACGCTCTGGTACCGCATGACGAAACGCGTTATGCGGCGGTCGCTTCCGATCGGCGTCACGCTGGTCGCGGTGCTGCTGTTGCTGGGCGCGCCGTTCCTCGGGATCAAATGGGGTTTCCCCGACGATCGGGTGCTGCCGCAGTCGGCGTCGGCGCGTCAGGTGGGCGACGAACTGCGGACGGCCTTCGCGGCCGACGCGGCCACTACGGTGACCGTCGTCCTCCCCGATGCCGCCGGCCTCACGCCCGCCGATCTCGACCGGTATGCCGGTGCGCTGTCGACGGTCACCGACGTGACCTCGGTGTCCGCCCCGGGTGGCACGTTCGTCGGGGGACGGCCGGTAGGCCCGCCGTCGGCGGCGACCGGGCTCAAAGACGGCAGTGCGTTCCTCAGCGTCGGCAGTAGCGCACCACTGTTCAGCGCCGCGTCCGAGAAACAGCTCGACGCCCTGCGGGCAGTCCCTGCCCCGGCCGCGGTGCAGTTGACCGGCACCGCACAGACCAACCGGGACAGTTCCGTGGCCATCACGTCGCGGCTGCCGCTGGTTCTCGGCGTGATCGCGGCTATCACCTTCATCCTGCTGTTCCTGCTCACCGGCAGCGTGGTCCTGCCGCTGAAAGCGTTGTTGCTCAACGTGTTATCCCTGTCCGCGGCGTTCGGCGCTCTGGTGTGGATCTTCCAGGACGGCCATCTGGGCGCGCTGGGCACCACATCCACCGGAACGCTCGTCGCCAACTTGCCGGTGCTGCTGTTCTGCATCGCGTTCGGGCTGTCGATGGACTACGAGGTGTTCCTGGTTTCGCGCGTCCGCGAGTACTGGCTCGAATCCGGCGAGACGTCTCCACGCGCACGGAACGACGAGGCGGTGGCACTCGGCCTGGCCCGCACGGGCCGCGTGATCACCGCGGCGGCACTGCTGATGTCGATATCGTTCGCCGCGCTGATCGCGGCCCAGGTCGCCTTCATGCGGATGTTCGGGCTCGGGTTGACGTTGGCCATCCTCGTCGACGCGACCCTGGTCCGCGTCCTGCTGGTCCCCGCCTTCATGCATGTGTTGGGGAAGTGGTCCTGGTGGGCGCCTGCCCCGTTGGCCCGCCTGCATCGTCGGATCGGCATCAGCGAATCCGGTGCTGCGCCAACCAAACCCGTCGAACGGGAATGCGCCGCCGTCGGGGTGGCGGATGCTGGGTGATGTGATACAGCCCCTCAAGCGCCGACGCGCCCCGCGCGGTTCCGGAGAGCAATTGCGCGAGGAGATCCTCGACGCCGCCACCGAACTGCTGCTCGAAACGGGCCACGCCAAGGCCGTGTCGATCCGGTCGGTGGCGCAGCGAGTGGGTATCACGCCGCCGTCGATCTATCTGCATTTCGCCGACAAGGACGCGTTGCTGGACGCCGTGTGCGCACGGTACTTCGAGAAGCTCGACGAGCAGATGCAGGCGGTCGCCGACCAGCCATCGGCGATCGAGGTGCTGCGTGCGCAGGGTCTGGCCTACGTGCGCTTCGCCATGGCCACCCCGGAGCTCTACCGCATCGCCACCATGGGCGAGGGCAGGCCGGGCAGCGATGTCGACCTGACACTCAACAGTTCGGCGTTCATGCATCTGCGGACCTCCGTGGAAGCGCTCATCGCCGAAGGTGTCTACCCGGCGGGTGACGCCACGGCAATGGCGCTCGAACTGTGGACCGCGGCCCATGGCGTCGCGGCCATGCTCGTCGCCAAGCCGTATCTGCCCTGGGGTGACGCCGAGGAATTCGCCGACCGTGTCTTGCGCGCGGTGTGTCTCGGGCAGATCGTCGGGGGCATGATCGGCACCGACGTGGCGCCGAGCGACACCGTCGCCCGGTTGAAGGAATTCGCCGAAGGGATCCACCAATGAGCACTCCGACCATCGTCGACAACCCGTTCTTCGCGCGGGTGTGGAAAACGCTGTCGAGCTACGAACCGGACGCGCTGCGCCGGCTGCGGGCCGAGAACCTGACCGGGCTCACAGGCCGGGTGCTCGAGGTCGGCGCGGGCACCGGCACCAACTTCGCGCTCTACCCCGACACGGTCACCGAGGTCGTGGCGATCGAACCCGAACGCCATCTCGCCGAGGTGGCGCAGCAGGCCGCGGCCGTCGCGTCGGTACCTGTCAGGGTGACCGGTGAAACCGCCGAACAATTCGCGAGCTCCGAGCCGTTCGACGCGGTGGTCTGCTCACTGGTGCTGTGTTCCATCGATGATCCGGGTGCTGTTCTGCGGCAGCTCTTTTCGTTGTTGCGCCCGGGTGGGCAACTGCGGTACCTGGAGCACGTGGCCAGCTCGGGTTACAAGGATCGGCTGCAACGGATCGCCGATGCCACCGTGTGGCCGCGGCTGCTGGGAAACTGCCACACACATCGCGACACCGAGCACGCCATCGTAGAGGCCGGTTTCGTGATCGACGGCGCCCGTCGCGAATGGGTGTTGCCGTCCTGGGTGCCGCTGCCGGTGTCGGAGTGGGCAATCGGGCATGCTGTGCGGCCGGCGTGACTCTCTGGGGGTGACTACACCCTGCTGCTCAGGTAGCACTCGAGTTTGTCCAGCCGCGGTTGCGAGCACGGGTCCTCGACCGCGACTGCTGCGACACAGCAGGCGATTTCGAGGGCGACGCGATGCGGAAAAGCTCGGGTGAGGGCACATGTCAGAGCCGCAAAGAAGGCATCACCCGCGCCGACTGTGCTCACCACTCGGCTGACCGGGAAGGCTTCCAGCGCTTCGGTTTTGCGTCCCCGCTCCCGGAGTTCGGCCCCTTGCGCGCCCAGCGTCACCGCCACGAGCGCGGCGTCGGCGAGTTCCGGCATGTCGCGGTACTCCGCGGCGTTCACCACAAACAGGTCGGCACGATCGAGCAGCGCGGCCGGGATACGTTGACTCGGAGAGGGATTGACGGCGACCAGTCCCTCGAACTGCTCTGCCGCGCGCACGACTTCGGGGATCGGGATCTCGAACTGCAACATCAGCGCGTCGGCGTCGGCAAGGGCCGCAGGCGGCGCTGCGGCGTGTGCGTTGGCACCGGGAACGACGATGATGCTGTTCTCACCGGCCCGGTCGACGCCGATCAGCGCCATACCGGATGGAAGCACGTCATCGAACTCGACGGTGCTCACGTCGACGCCGAAGCTCTCCAACTGCTCGCGCAGCCAGACTCCGTCGGCGTCGTTGCCGACCGCGCCGATCATCCGGCTGCGGCCGAGCAGCTGCGCTGCGGCGGCAGCCTGGTTGGCGCCTTTGCCGCCGAGCCCGCGGACGACGCGATGAGCCAGCACCGTCTGCCCAGGCCTGGGCAAGGTCTCGACTTCGACGGTCAGATCGAGGTTGATGCTGCCCAGGACGGCGATGAGTGGTTCAGGGCCGGTCGGCATGGTCTATTCAGCCGACCTTTCGCTCCCTGCGAGAGGTAGGCCGTGCAATATGGAGCGCAGCGCGACGGCTTCGCGGGGAACGAATTCGGCCACCGTCAGGCCGACCAGATCGAACGCTTCCGCGATGGCCGCGATGGTGCGCAGTGCGGTCGCCTTCGAGATTCCGCCCTTCTCCCATGCCATTCCGAAGGCGAGTTCATCGCTGTCGATAACATCGAGGTCGAAGTGGACCGCGACATGGCGGACTCCGCTGTCGCGGATCCACCCGAGGACCGCGTCGACGAATGGCTCGGTGTCGGCGGGCGGAATCAGGCGCAGCCCCCAGGACTCATGCGTGTGGCTGTCTTGATCGTCCCACGCGTGCACCCCTGCGAGCAGGACCCGACTCGACGGCAGCGTGGCCGGCATGCTCTCGAGGACGTCGTTGTCGCCGCGCCCCGACAGGTGGCTGACCACCATGGTGTTGAAGCCACGGTTCGGGCCGCCGGGCAGGTTGCAGTCGGCGTGACTGTCGAGCCAGATGACGACAAGGTCGTCGGCGTATCGTTCGGCGAGGTAGCCGAACGGTGTCAGGCTGACGGCACACGTGCCACCGAGAGTGAGGATGCGGTCGGCGTCCGCTTCGCGTATGAGCGACAGCGCTTCCGCGTGTTGGCGCAGCACCTCGTCCTTCCCGACGATGCCGTCGATCTCAGGTAGGTCGTGGCTGTAGTCGGGCACCGCCACGCGCACGGTGGGCCCATCGTGCCGGGGAGCCAGCGCGGCTGTCAGTTGTCCGCCGAGGCCGTAGACGGTGCGGCTTTCGGCGACGTCGAGGCCGGGGGTGTAGTGCGCCACGGCCTGCGGTTCGCCGCCCTGCCATTGCGGCCATTCGAGTCGCAACGTGGTCATCATCGACCTCCCACCGGGCTGGATGTCGCGGTCACCCGAGTGTCGATGGTGTTGATGGGGGAACGTGCGACCAGTTGGTATTCGGCTTCGCGATCGAAGTCGCGGGTCAGGAACAGGTACAGCCCGCCTGATACGAAAAGCCCTACGGCGAAGGAGAAGTCGGCGCCGCCGATTGCCGCAGCGGCGGGGCCAACCCAGACGGTGGTGCTGAAGAACGGGATCATCGCGATGAATCCCACTGTGTAGCTGATCATTCCCGAGCGTCCCCAGCGCCCGTAGATGCCGCCATCGGTCTTGAGGATGTCGCTGATGGAGAGGATTCCCCGGCGAACGATGTAGTAGTCGATGAGGTTGACGGCGGTCCACGGGATGAGGAAGTAGGTCAGGATCGCCAGGAAGACGCTGAACGCGTTGAGTGCGTTCTCCGGCACGAAGAGGCTGGCGAAGATGGCGATCGAGCCGAGCGACACGATCGCTGCTGCCCTGACCTTGAAGGTTGAGGTGAAGCGGCGGAAGCCTTCGACCGCCGTGAGAAACGCGATGGATCCGCTGTAGAAGGCCACCGCGACGGCATTGAGGCAGGTGAGCAGCGACACCACCATCATGACGCCGGCCAGCACCGGGGACATGTTCGCGGCGAGTTGGTCGAAACCCGCGACGGTGCTGGCATCGGGGTAGGCGATCGCCAGGATGGCACCGAGAATCTCGATCCAGATCGCCGAGAGCAAGGTGCCGCCGAAGACGGTCGCCGACACCTTCCAACCGGATATCCATTCGGGCAGATAGCGGGTGTAGTCGGAAACCACTGGCGCGACGGCGATCTGGAACGTTGCCGACGCGGCGAACTGCAGCAGGAACGGCGCGAGCCCGAAGTCGGCGACGCCGAGGTAGGCGCCGACGGGCAGATAGCGCAATGCGCACACGCTCAGCACGACCAGTGCGGCGAGCATCAGGTAGGAGACGGTCTTCTCCGCCCGTAGCACCACCTGGTAGCCGATGGTGGCCACCAGCAGCGCGACGACGCCGACGCCCAGGGACAGTACCGGTAGTGAAATCCCTGTGGTGATGACGTGAATCGACGCCGCACCGGTCTGCACATAGAAGATGGCGAAGCCGAACTGCACGAGAGTCGCTGCCACGAGCGGCAGTACGGCGCCGCGCGTCCCGAACTGCGCCCGGGACTGGATCATCTGGGGCAGTCCCATGCGCGGGCCTTGCGCCCCGTGAAAGGCCTGGAACAGCGTGCCGAAGACGCTGCCGAGCACGATCGCCGTGATCGACCATCGCAGGCCGAGGCCGGCGAGCGACCCGAGTGCCCCGGTGGACGCCGTGAGGAACGAGGCGTTGATCATGAACCACAACTGGGTCTGCGACCAGAGACTTCCCGTGCGTGCCGAGGGCGGCACATAGTCGAACGAACGGTCTTCGACGAGTTCTACGGCCATTGTTTGTCCTTGGTTGCTGTCGTTACCGGGCGTCGACGGTGGTGCGGTCTGCCGCCCATGCCATGAGCGCGAGCCAGAGTGCGGCGTACCCCTCCCAGGCCACGAATGACGGTGGCGCCCAGTGCGGGGACATGTCGGAGGTGAATGCGACCGAGCGACCGGCCTTGACCGTGCGGACCGCGACAAGGGGGGAGCCATTGATTTCGGCCAGCACCTCGGAATCGAGATGCGGGTTGGTGCGGTTGAAACCGAGCAACGCGGGCCAGGTTTCACCCGTGCTGCCGAGGGCAGGGTGGCCTGCGGCGGTCACGGTCGGTACCGCGCCCTCGGGGGTTTCGGCACGATCGTCGGTCAGCAGTGGCGCAACGGCGAGAATGTCGCCGATCGGGCTGTTGGCGTAGTTGGCCTTGGCGTCGATTCCGGAGAACGACAGATAGCCGCCGATCATGGCCAGGCCGCCGCCAGTCTCGACGTATTCCCGAAGGGCGGCAAGACGATTGGGTTCGGGCTGGCTGCGGTTGAACACCGCCCGAGTGAGCAGGAATGTGTTGGCTCCGACATCGCTGATCACGACGACGTCGTACTCGCCGAACTCGGCCGGCGAACGCGGACAATCGCTTTCGATCTTGTGGGCCGGGATGTGCGTGACGTCCCACCCACCTGAGCGCATCGCGGCGACGAATTCGGCGCCACCCTCGACGTATTCGGTGGTGGTGAAGGTGTCGAACCCTTTTTGGTGGATCATGTGGGTGGTCCAAGACTCACCGAGCAGAAGCAAACGCGGCATGACAGAGGTCCTATCTGATCAAGAGATGGTTCCGGAGGGGAAGTGCTGCAGGAATTTCCAGTCGTGTTCGGGGACGATGATGTCCGCCGAGTTGCGGATCCTGTCGTAGCCCGTCATGAGCTCCGGCAGATTCCAGAATGAGCCCATCGGCCAGTTGAGTTCGAGATTGACGTAGTTGTACATCACATCGCTTGTCAAACACACTACGCCCGAGCCGGTTTCGACCAGCACCACCATACATCCCGGGGTGTGGCCGCCGATCTTCAGCAACCGGATTCCGTCGGCGAGGTCGTAATCGCCGTCGATCACGCACAGCCGGTCGCGGATCTGATCAACCTTGTACACGTACTCCGGGTAGTAGAACATGCAGAAATGAGGTGGTGTGGTGGCTTGTGGCAACTCGTCCTTCTGCACGAAAAACGTTGCGTTCGGGAAGATCTCGTTGTTTCCCACATGGTCGAAGTGCAGGTGGGTCAGGACGACGATGTCGACGTCCTCGGGCTTGACGCCGTAGCGGGCGAGCCCGGCCCGGAGATCCTGGTCATGGCTGCGTGACGCGACGAAGTCGACGCCGTAGCGGTGCTGCATCGCCGCGACTTCGTCGACGTCACCCAGTCCGGAGTCGATGAGAATGGTCTTGTCACCACCGAGGATGAGCCACACGGGCACCGGGACCATGACACCCTCGTGCACCGAACCATCAAGGCGCACAATGTCATCGCGGAAGCCGTACAGAAGTGCCTTGTTATCGGGGATGTCGGGGTGAATTCCGCTGTTGAGGATGGATACCGACAACGAGCTCTCGAGCTCGCCGGTGACGATGTGGTGAATCTGAAGAGACATGCTGTTCCTTTGGTTCGCTGCGGGTCAGCCCGCACAGCTACGACGCCGGTCAGTCGGCGTCGGACATGCACAGTGACGTCGTCCCGCGCACGATGAGTTCCACGCGCTGGACGTGCCGTTCGGCCGGTGGCGGGCTTGAGGTGTCGATCGAGGCGATGAGTGCCTCCGCGGCACGGAATCCGAGCTGCCACACGTCTTGTCTGACGGTCGTCAGGCCCGGATTGGTCATGCCGGCGATGTTGATGTCGTCGAACCCGACGACCGAAACATCTTGCGGGACATGCAAACCGATCTCCATCAGCCGCTTCATCGCGCCGAGCGCCATCAGATCGTTCGTCGCGAAGACGGCAGAGAAATCGATGTCGTGCAGCGGGCCGACGGCATCGGTCAGCGCCGCGTATCCGCCGTCGTAGGTGAAGTCGCCGCCGATCACCACGGGTTGCGGGAGATCGTGTGACACCCAGGCGTCCGAAAAGCCCTGTGCGCGGTCGTCGGAGCTGGCGAGCCCGGCCATGGACAGGATGATTGCGTCTGTGTGGCCGAGTCCGATGAGGTGCTCGGCGGCAAGCCGACCGCCTTCGGCATTGTCGGAAACGAATGAGCAGGTGTTCGACCCGAGCACCTCTTCGTCGACCAGCACCACCGGGATGCTGCCGAGGGAATCGGCCATTTCCCGGTGGGTGGTCGGTGAGCCGGCCGCGTAGACCACGCCGTCGACCGCGCGGGAGCGGATGGTCTCCAGGTAGAGCAGTTCGCGGTCGTGATTGAACGCCGAATTGCAGAGCACCATGTTGTACCCGGCATCGATCGCCGCCTCTTCGACGCCTTTGGCCAACTCGGCGAAGAAACTGTTCGAGATGTCCGGGACGATCAGGCCGAGCAGTCGGGTGCCGCCTGTGGCCAGGTTCTGGGCGGCGCGGCGAGGGCTGTAGCCGAGTTCGTCCATGACCTCCTGCACGCGGCGTCTGGTCTCCTCCGACACTGCGCGCCGACCGCTGAGCGCATGCGACACCGTCGTCGGGCTGACACCCGCCAGCCGCGCGACTTCAGCGATCGTGGCCATCCTCAACTCCTATGCAAAGCGCTTTGCATGATGCAGATCGCAATCTAGCGCGTACGAACCATTGAGTGCAATACCTATGGAACGGCGACGGCCTCAGCCCAGCAGTGCGGCCCTAGCCGAGAAGTGTCGGCAGGCGCTGCAGCAGTCCGGGCAGCGCGCTCACCGCGGTCTCCCGCAACGACACCGTCGCGCTGTCCGACAGCGGTGTGCGCTGCGGATTGACCTCGATGACGGGGATGCCGTTGGCCAGCGCTGCCTCGGGAAGACCGGCCGCCGGGTACACGATCGAACTGGTCCCCACCACGATGACGAGGTCGGAATTGCCCACCGCGGCCACCGATTGTTGCCAGGCCCGCTCGGGCAGCGGTTCGCCGAACCAGACCACGTTCGGCCGGATCAGCCCGCCGCAGAAGCACACTGGCGGCTCGACCTCCTCCACGGGCTCCGGCATCTCCGGCAGCACCCCTTCGAATTGTGATTCGCAAGCGTCACAGCGGAATTCGAAGAGACTGCCATGCAGATGGTGCACATTGGTGCTGCCGGCCCGCTCGTGCAGGTTGTCGACATTCTGGGTCACCACGTGCACGTCGGCGTAGTCCTGCCAGGCCGCCACGGCGCGATGTCCGTTGTTCGGTTCGACCGCATCCATCATGTAGTGCCGCCACAGGTACCAGGCCCATACGCGCTCCGGGTGCCGCTGCCACCCTTCCGAGCTCGAGATCTCGTAGGGGTCGACCTTGGCCCACAGGCCCGTCTCGACGTCGCGGAAGGTCGGCACGCCACTTTCCGCCGATATCCCCGCACCGCTGAGCACTGTCAATTGCACGTTCACCAACGTAGCGGCTTTGGGTGATACTGAGCACGTGACCGAGTTGGGGGATTGGGTCCGGGTCGATCCGGATGCTGACAGGCCGTTGTTCGACCAGTTGAGAATCCAGATCATCGACGGCATCAGAGACGGGCGCCTTTCGCCGGGCACCCGGCTGCCGACGGTCCGGGAGTTGGCGGGCCAGATCGGACTGGCTGTCAACACCGTGGCCAGGGCTTATCGCGAACTTGAGGCGGCAGGCGTGCTGGAGACCCGCGGACGGTACGGCACGTTTGTCGCGCGGGCCGATCCGGCGGATGCCGCGATGGCCGCGGCCGCGAATTCGTTTGCCGAAGCGGCTCGGGCGCTGGGCATCGCCAAGGTCGATGCGCTGCGTTACCTCGACACGGCATTCGACTAACCGCGCGGGTTCGCCTGACCCCGCCAGCGCACCACGTCGAGAGCCACCGCGACGTCGACGGCGGATTCGGCGAGCGGGCGGGGCAGGAGTTCATCGGCGCGGGCCAGCCGACGCAGCAGCGTGTTGCGGTGCGTGTAGAGCGTCGCTGCCGCGCGCGACGCGTTGCACTGCTGTTCGACGAAAGTCCGTACCGTTTCCTGCAATTCGGTACTTGCTGTCTCGAAATCACCGAGCACTCGACTGACGAAGGCGGCAGCGCGGTCGGCGTCGGCGGTGATCAGCGCGACCAGTTCGATCTCGGTGAAGGTGGCGATCTGCTGTGGCGAGTGCAGCCGCGCCATCATGTGCTGGGTGGTGAGCGCGCCGAAATGGCTGCGCCGGAAGCCGTCCACGCCCTCGGCGGTCGGTCCGATCGCGATCCGGATGTCGGGATCCGCACGGATGTGCTCACCCAGCGCTGCCACGTCGATCGGGCTGTGTGTCCACACCCAGCGCGTGGCCACGCTGGCCAGCAGGCTCAGGGGGCGCGTCACCCCGAAAGACTCGGCGGCGCGGTCCAATCGGACCAGGTCGCTGTCCGGGCGTTCGGTCCAGATCACCGCCGCGGTGTGCGCGCCGGTCAGTGAGTAGCCGAGGCGCGTCTCGGCGCGCTGGCGCGGGATCGGGGCCCCGTCGAGGATCAGTGCGACAGTTTCGCGCCGCTCGGCATGGGTGCCCCGGGTGAGCTCGTCGCGCTCGAGCTCGATCTGCGCGGCAATACCGGACAGCGTCGCATCGATGAAGGCGCTGATCGACCGTGAGCAGACGTCGAGCAGTTCGTGCAATTGCCCGGCGTCCGATGTCAGTTCGAAGGCGATTTCCATGAGGCGCCGCCACGCGACACCCTCGCCGACCCGGTAGGCGTCGAGTGGGAATCCGGTGATGCCGCGCCGCACCATTTCCCGTGCGATGCTCAGTGGTTCGGGCCCGGTGTTCGGCGGCACCGGCGCCCCTGGGTCACGGACATTGGCCGCACCCCAGAAGAACAGATTGGCCCGGTTGCTGCGGCTGACCGCACCCGCGAGTTCGGGATCCGCCGCGATCACCGGGCTGGCGGCCAGCACGGCTTCGTCGAGCTCCTCCAGCCATTCCGGGCGTGCGGTTACGACGATCTGCGCGCATTGCCGGATCAGCTCCCGCACCTGCGGTGACGGCAGTTGCCACGTCATCCGCCAAGCCTAGGGCGGTGGTGCACAGTGCACCATCGACTCTTCGAAATGGTTTGTTTTGACCTTGGTGGCGCCCCCGGAACCCGCGACGATTGAACACATCTCCACCAGACCACCCCACGGGAGCCCGAATGACCCTCACCGAGCACGTTGACGTCCTGATCGTCGGGGCCGGCATCTCCGGCATCGGCGCGGCCTACTACCTGCAGCAGGAGCACCCGGGACGCAACTTCGCGATCCTCGAGGCCCGTGGCGCGACCGGTGGCACATGGGACCTGTTCCGCTACCCGGGAATCCGCTCGGACTCCGACCTGCACACCTTCGGCTACGAGTTCAAGCCGTGGCGTGACGAGCACGCCATCGCCACCGCCGACAAGATCCTGGCCTACCTGCGGGAGACGGTGACCGAAAACGGCATCGACCGCAAGATCCGGTTCCACCACAAGGTGCTCGGCGCAGCCTGGAGTTCGGCCGACGCCCGCTGGGTCGTCGACGTCGAACGCACCGACGAGCGCGGCGAGGACGTCGAACTGGTGCAGATCTCGGCGAACTGGCTGTTCTGCGCGGGCGGCTACTACCGCTACGACCAGGGCTACACGCCGACGTTCGAAGGGCAGGAGCGGTTCACCGGGCAGATCGTGCACCCCCAGCACTGGCCCGAAGACCTCGATTACACCGGCAAAAAGGTCGTCGTGATCGGCAGCGGCGCGACCGCGGTGACGCTGGTGCCGTCGATGGCGCCGACGGCAGGCCACGTGACCATGCTGCAGCGCTCGCCCTCCTACGTGCTTCCGGTGCCGGCCAAGGACTCTTTCGCCAACACCGCCAAGCGGCTGCTGGGCGATCACCGCGGATACGCCCTGACCCGGCGCAAGAACATCATCAAACAGCGCGCCGTCTACACGCTGTGCCAGAAGTACCCGACCGCTGCGCGCCGGCTGATCCGCAAGGTCAACGCCAGCCAGCTGCCCCAGGGGTATGCCGTCGACGAGCACTTCGCGCCGCAGTACAACCCGTGGGACCAGCGCTTGTGCGCCGTGCCCGACGGCGACCTCTTCAAGGCGATCAGCAACGGCACCGCCTCGGTGGTCACCGACCGCATCGCGACCTTCACCGAGCGCGGCATCCTGCTCGAGTCGGGCCGCGAGCTTGACGCCGACATCATCGTCACCGCAACGGGTCTCAACGTCCAGCTGTTCGGCGGCATGACGCTCACCGTCGATGGTCAGCCGGTGAATCTGCCCGAGGCCGTTGCCTACAAGGGCATCATGCTCTCGGGTGTGCCGAATTTCGCGTTCGCCTTCGGGTACACCAACTCGTCGTGGACGCTCAAGGTCGGGCTGCTGTGCGAGCACTTCTGCCGACTGCTGAAGTACATGGACGACAACGGCTTTGACTCGGTGCGGCCCGTGTTCGACGATCCGGGTATCGCGACGCTGCCGCTGCTCGACTTCGCCGCGGGCTACGTGCAGCGCGCCGCCGACCAGATGCCGCGGCAGGGCGCCAGCGGACCCTGGGTGATGTCGATGAACTACACCTACGACGCGGACATGCTGCGCAACGGCCCGGTGGTCGACCCGAGCCTACGGTTCGGATCCCGGCGTACTGCCAGGAATTCGGCACAGACCCCACAGCTCGTTCTCTGAGGTTCGTTCTCGCGGATCAGCGGCGTCCGGTGGCTATGCTCTGCGCACATGGAGACGTTCTCGCCGGCGCTGCCACCCGAGATCGACGGCGTGCCCTCGGCCGTCGGCGCAGAACTGCCACCTGGGCCGGTTCCCGGCCGGCCGTACGCACTGCCCGCCGACGTGCTCGCCGAACAGTACGGACCACTGTTCTACGGCGACTTCACCGGCAGCCGGCGGCTGTACGCGTGCTCGCTGGCGCTGGTCGACGAACTCTGCGACGAGAGCCGGTTCACCAAGGGCATCACCGACCGGCTCGACCGCTTCCGCACCCTCGTCGAAAACGGGCTGTTCACGTCGTATCCCGGTGAAAACGGTTGGCAGCAGGCGCATGACGTCCTGATCCCCGGCTTCAGCTTCAGCGGGCTGCGCAGCTATCACCCGGCCATGCTGGACATCAACCGGCAGTTGCTGGCGCAGTGGGATGACGCTGCTGGGCGGCGCGCCGTCGACGTGGCCGGCGACCTCGCCAAGCTCGCCATGGACACCGTCGGCCTGGCCGGATTCGGCGCCCGGTTCGACTCCTACCACCACGACGGACTCGCCGATATCCCGGCGAGCTTCGCGGCCGCGCTGGACCAGATCCTCGCCCCGGGCGGTGGCGACCGGACGGTCTTCGACGCCGAGCGCGACAAGCTCTACGCCTTCATCGACGACCTGATCGCCGGGCACCGCGCCGGAGCCGCCGACCTCGACGACCTGCTCGCGCTCATGCTCGAACCGGGCGCCGACGGTACGCCGCTCCTCGACCACGACGCCGTCCGCAACCAGATCCTGACGTTCCTCATCGCCGGGCAGGACACCACGTCGACGCTGATGCCGACGGCGATGTACAGCATCGTCAAGCACCCCGCAGTGCTGCACCGGGCCTGTCGCGAGGTGGATGCGCTGTTCGGCCCGGACGACGACCATGTGCCTGCCTTCGACGAGATCGGCAAACTCACCTACATCCGCCAGATCGTCGACGAAACGTTGCGGCTCTCACCACCGGTGCGCGAGATCGACCGAATGGCCTTGGCTGACACCGTCATCGGGGGTCGTTATCCGATACCGAAGGGCACGGTTGTCACGATCACCACCTCGGCGTTGCACCGCCAGCCCGAATGGGGTGACAACGTCGACATCTTCGATCCGGACCGCTTCGGCGTCGAGCACGCCGCCGCGCGGCCCGCGAACCTGTTCAAGCCCTTCGGCACCGGAGCCCGGTCGTGTATCGGCAGGCAGTTCGCGTTGCACGAGGCGACGATGGCGTTGGCGACGCTACTGCACCGCTACCGCTTCCTTGACGTCGAGCATTACCAGCTGCGCACCCACAGTGACCTGCTACGCAAACCCGTCGGCTTCCATCTTGAGTTGGCGCGGCGCACTCCGTCGGATCGCCGGCACGCCGAACCCGCCCCGCAGGCGGCAACCGCGGCACGTCCGCGTGCCGTGGCCGCGCCCGGTTCGAAAGTGACTGTGCTGCATGGCTCGAACCTCGGCAACTGCCGGGCGTTGGCGCAGCAACTGGCCGACGAGGCGACCGATCTCGGTTACCAGACGACCGTGGCCGCCCTTGACACGGCAGCGGGTGCGCTGCCGGGCGAGGGTGCGGTGGTGGTGGTCGCCGCGTCGTACAACGGCCAGCCCACCGACGACGCAAGACGTTTCGTCGAATGGCTCGACGATGCCGACACACCGAAGCAACCGGCCATCCCGTATGCCGTTCTCGGTGTCGGAGATCGCAACTGGGCCGAGACGTATCAGTCCGTCCCGAAGCGTATCGACGAGCGTTTGGCGGAACTGGTTGGTGCAGCGGTGATTCCGCGTGGTGAGGCGGACACGTCAGGCGACTTTGCCGGAGCGGTCGAGGATTTCTCGGCGGCGCTGTGGCAAGCTCTTGCCCCCGCATCGGGTACCGCGGTGCTCGACGCTGCCGACAACACGGAGTTGCTCTACGAGCTGCGCGCCATCGACGGCCCGGTGACGTCGGCGATCGACGCGCGCTTCGAGGTGCAGCCCGCCACGGTGCTCGACAACGTGGCGCTGGTCGACGTCGATGCCCACGGTATGGGAAATGGCAAGCGGCTCATCCGGATTGCGTTGCCCGATGGCGTCGAGTACCACACCGGGGACCACGTGACGGTGCTGCCTGACAACAGTCCCGAGGTGGTGGAGGAGGTCGCCGAACTGCTTGAGCTGCGGCTCGACCGCCGCATCTCGGTCAATCCCCGGCGCAGCACCCGACGGGCCATCGCCATCGACCGCGAAGTCAGTGTGCGCGAATTGCTCACGCATTTCATCGAATTGCGCAAGGCCGCCAGCCGCAGCCAGCTGCTGAAGCTCGCGATGGCCAACCCCTGCCCACCCGAACGCACGGCGCTGGCCGAACTCGCCGAACACCCCGAGACCCGGGCGCTGAGCGTCACCGAGTGCCTGGCCGAGTTCCCGGCCACCGAGCTGTCGCGTGCCGAACTGCTGGAGTTGTTCGAGCCGATGGGCACCCGGCACTATTCGATCGCCTCGTCAGCGCGCCGGTCGGCGAGGGAGGTCGAGTTGGTGGTCAGTGTGCTCGAGGGGCCGGCGCGCTCCGGGTACGGCGTGTTCCGCGGGGTGTCGTCGAGCTACCTCGCCGATGCCATACCGGGACAACAGATCCGGATGCGCGTCGACACTGCCCGCAAGGCGTTCCGGGCCGGTGCCGAGCCGGCGAAGAACGTCATCATGGTCGGCGCCGGAACCGGCGTGGCCCCGTTCCGCGGCTTCATCGGCGACCGGCTCGCCGCGCAGGACGCGGGTGAACCGTTCACGTCGGCACTGTGCTTCTTCGGCGTGCGGCATCCCGATGTGGACTATCTGTTCCGGGACGAGTTCGAGGCGGCCGAACAGGCCGGCGTCGTGCGGATGCGCCCAGCTTTCTCGAGGCGGCCCGAAGACGAGATCCGGTACGTGCAGGACCGTATCGCCGCCGACGCCGACGAGGTGTGGGCGATGCTTGGCGACCCGGACATGGATGCCCACGTATACGTCTGCGGAGACGGGGCCCGGATGGCTCCTGCCGTGCGCGGCGCGTTCCGGGACATCTATCGCCGATTCACCGGGGCCGACGACGACGCAGCCGCCGGCTGGCTTGCCGATCTGGTCAACACTGATCGGTACGTCGAAGACGTGTGGGCGCAGTAGCGGTGAGCTGAGTTGTAACTACTGCACGACCACGACGGCAATGACCGCCAGCAGAAGCAGCACAAGGTAAATCGTTGTGTCGTTGGCGATTCCGTATTTGATGCGGCTCGTGATGGCAAAGATGGCACTGACCACGATCCAGCCGAATGCGACGTACCCGAAGCCGTGGCCGACTTGTGTGACGAATCCGTACTCGGTCCCGGTCATATCGAACCGGTGGTGATCAGCGAACAGTTGGCACACACGTGCGATCACCGAGAAGCTGATACTGATCCCGACGGCGGTGTCAGCGATCCACCACGCAGTTCGTCGCGACGCCGCCAACTCGTTCTGGCTCACCGCAGCACCTTCTCCACGGTCCGCAGGTTGCGGGTGGTGGTCGATGACTTGTACCGCTTCTTGCCCATGGTCTTGCCGATGGTGCTGTCGAGGGTGGCGTTGCGGGCGACCTGCCAGTAGAGCACGCCGTCACCGCGCTGCACCTTCTCCTCGGGTCCCGGTTCAAGGGCCGCCAATTCGTCGAGCAGATCGGCGTCGCTGACGAACGTGACATACGAGTGGTGGCCTTCGACTTCACGCTCGAACGGGTAATCATCCGACAGTGCGCGCAGCTCATCGACGTCGTACACCAGCACCCACGCCTCGTAACCGAACGTGTCGCGCAGCGCCCGTTCGGCCTTGGAGCGCACGGCCTTGGCGCTGGATCTACTGTCCAGCAATACATTTCCACTGGCAAGGATCGTCTTGACGTTGTCGAAACCGGCGTCGGTGAGGGCTTTGGCCACCTCGGCCATCTTGAGGTTCACACCGCCGACGTTGACGCCGCGCAGAAAGACCGCATATCGGGGCATGGGATTACTCCTTGAGCAGGGTGGCCAATTCCGCCTGCGACGTCGTGGTGATGACATGCAGTACGTGCTGGTAGTTGGGGGAGCGCGCCGACACGATCGAGGTGTGGGTGTCGCCGGGCAGCAACTCGACCGCAGCCCGGCCGCCGCGCTGTTTGACCGCCGCGACGTAACGCTGGGAGTTCGCGGGTGCGACGACGGTGTCGCGGGTGCCGTGCAGGGCGATCACCGGAACCGTCGGATCGATGTTCTGGATCGGGTCCACCGATGCGTAGCGGTCCGGAACCTCACTGGGGCGTCCACCGAGCACGGTGACGATGTGGTCGTCACCGTGGTTGGCGGCATACACCATGTCGAGCGGACCAGCCAGCGAGATGACCCGGGTCGGACGGAAAACCGGCCGAGCGCCCTCTTCGTTGGCCTTGAGGTTTTTGCGGGTGCCTGCCCATACTGCGAGCTGAGCCCCCGCGCTGTGCCCGACGACCAGCTCGTCGTCGGTGGTCAGCTGGGGATACTTGCGGGCCACCTCGATGATGTTGTCGAGCGCGTGGGCCACGTCGCGGAACGTGTTCGGCCACCCACCGCCGGAGCCGATCCGGCGGTATTCGACGTTGTAGACCGCGAAACCGCGGCCGGCGAGTTCGCGGGCCAGGCCGTCGAATACGTGGGCGCTGAGGGTGCTTTGCCACGCGCCACCGTGGATGAGCACGATCAGCGGGATGCTGTCGACCCGCTGCGGGCCTGCGGGCAGGTACAGGTCGGCCCAGTTCTGGCCGGTGTCGGCCGGGGAGCCGGGCCGCTCATCGATGGGGTACCAGAACCGTTCGACCGTGATCTCGGCGAGGCTGACCAACTCGGGCGCGGGGGCGAGCACCTTCGGCGCAACCGAACTCTCCGCACACGACGGCACCACCGCAACTGCCAACACCGCGCCGAAAACGGCGGCCAGGTCCCTCCGACGCAATGCCCTCTCCCTTTGCCTGACACCATATTCGGCGCGGGCGGCTGGGGCTAGGCGAATTCCAGAAGCGTGATGCTCGGCCGCGCCCGGTGGAACGCGCCGACGCGATCCAGTGGCGGCCACGCCGCCACTTTGAACAGGCCGCGCCCGGGCGGCAGCGCGATGTCGCGCGCTGCCCGCACCCCGGGAACGCGTTCGGCGAGGGCCAGGCCTTCATCGGCGGTCATCCCGAACGGCATAGGCGGCGCGACATAACGATCGGACAGCCGTAGACCTTTGATGGTGCGGCGACTGAACCAGTGCGGGACCGAGTCGAACATGAACCGGCCGCCGGGGAATCGCGCGGCACAGTCGGTGATCAGGTCGATCACGTCGTCGGCCTGCAGGTACATCAACAGGCCTTCGGCCGTGATGAACACCCCGTGCGACGCGTCGACTCGGTCCATCCAGCTGCGGTCCAGGGCGGACTGGGCCAGCGCCACGATGCGGTCGTCAGCCGGCAGCAGCTGTTCGCGCAACGCCATGACGGGTGGCAGATCGACCGAGTACCAAGTCAATTCGTCGGCGACGCCCGCCTGGGCCAGTCGCCAGAAACTGGTCTGCAAGCCCTCGGCAAGGGCCACCACCGCGGCCCGCGGATGGGCCGAGAGGTAGTCGGTTGCTTCGGTGTCGAACGCGCGGGCCCGCAAACCGTGGGATTGGTTGGGCCTGCCGAACTTGAGGTAGTCGTAGTCGATCGCGTCGAGCAGGGAGACCGCCCACGGGTCCCTGATCACGCCGTCGGAGCGCTTGGCCTCGGTGCCGCGGTTGTGCAGTGTCCACAACGTGGTGGCCGAGACACCGTCGAGGATATTGCCGTCAATCACAGTCATCGAGTTGATAGTAAAGACGTACGCTCGGTTCATGGGGCGCCACGTTTTCGACGACAAGCTCTTGGCACTGATCAGCGGCAACTCGCTGGGCGTGTTGGCCACGATCAAACAGGACGGGAGGCCGCAGCTGTCGAACGTGTCCTACTACTTCGACCCGCGTGCCGTGGCCCTGGAGGTGTCGATCACCGAACCGCGGGCCAAGACCCGGAACTTGCGCCGCGATCCGCGGGCATCGATCCATGTCAGTTCCGACGACGGTTGGGCGTATGCCGTCGCCGAGGGCGACGCAATCCTCACCCCACCCGCGGCATCCCCCGACGACGACACCGTCGAGGCCCTGATCGCGTTGTATCGCAACATCGCCGGGGAGCACCCTGACTGGGACGACTACCGGCGGGCCATGGTCGACGATCGTCGGGTGAAGCTGACACTGCCCATCTCGCACCTGTACGGAATGCCGCCGGGCCTCCGGTGATTGGCTAGGCTGGCGCCATGGCGGAGACACCGGAAGCAGACGACACCAAGGCTAAGTTCCGGGAGGCGCTGGAACGTAAGAAGGCCCAGGCAAGCGGCGGATCGGCGCACAAGGACGGCGGCAACAAGCAGCCCCGAGCGCACGGCCCCGTGGAGAACCGTAGGGAGTTCCGCCGCAAGAGCGGTTAGGGCGTTGTGACAGCGCCGAGGATTGCAGTCACCCAGTGGCTGCGATCCTCTGCGGTGTCGCCAGCCAGCGGGCGGCGGCCAGCGCGGTCAACATCACCGCGACGCAGTACAGGCCCTGGTCTTTGAGTCCCCACGCCACCGAGGTGAGGGTGGCAGCGCCCGCTGTGCAGAGCAGCAAACCGACTGTGGCGCTGCGGATTCCACGGTGGTCGACCGCTCCGCCGTCCCACAGGGGCAGCGGGGAGTTCTCCAGCGGCCGCAGAGCGACGAACGCCATTGCCACCACCGCGGCCATGAGCACCAGCTGCAGCACGGACAACGCGACGAAGCCGGGGGAAGCCGGGTCGTACCGGTCGAAGCCCAGGTAGTCGAACACCAGGTGCATGCCCAGCAGCAGCGGCATGTGCCACAGGTACAGCGTCATCGCGCCGGAGTTGCCGATCGCGGCCAGCCACCACACCCGCGGCCGCCGCGCCCACCTGGCGATCGCGGGCGCCGCGGCAATCGCGAACGCGCACATCATGATCGCGTGCCCGGCCAGCAGCAGCGAAGGAGGCGTCATGTTCTTCAGATGCTGGCTCTCGATGCCGACCAGGCTCAGCTCATAGGGGCCGAACACCAGCAGCGCCAGGTTCACGCCGAGCATGGAGATACCGAGCGCCAGCGCCGACCGGCCGGGTAGGAGGTTGCGGCGGTAGGCCACGCCGAACATGCCGGGGATCAGCCACACCACGGTGTTGAGGTAGCCCAGCGTGGCGTAGCCGTGGACGTTGATCCGGATCGCGTCGATCACGGCGATGAACGCATAGGTACCGATCACGGCGGCGGCCAGCTGTGCCGTCGTGGTGATCCGGGACAGCAGCGGCACCGCGGCGAGCACCAGCACGTAGGCGCCGAGGAACCAGAGCAGCTGAATCGAGATGCCGGCGACCGGCTCGTACACGTGGATCGGGAGCACGAACCGCAGCACCGCCAGCGTCACGCCCCAGAACGCCAGGTAGTAGAACACCGGCCGGTACAACCGTGTGCAGCGCTTCAGCAGCCAGCCACCCCATGGCGTCCCGGGGCGCCAGGACGTGACCGATGCCGCGACCCCGGCGAAGAAGAACAACGGCATGATCTGCAACACCCAGGTCAGGGCCTGAAACACGGTCGAGGCCGTGAGCAGGTTGCTCCAGATGAAGACATCGTCGCGGATGGTGCTGGTAGCCATGACGGTGTGCCCGAACACCACGCCCACCAGGGACACGATGCGGATCACGTCGATGGCGCGGTCACGGCCGGCCGGGGTGGCCGCCTCGACTTCGGCGGGGGTGGGGAACAGCGATGCGGCTTTGGCGGCCGGTGTCGCGACAGCACTGGTCATGGCAGTAACGCTAAGGGCTTCACGGTCGCGCAGATCTAGGTAATTGCACTCAATTCGGCCTCGCGGGCCTGCCGGGATTCCTGCCACAGGATGGCTGCCAGACAGATGACGGCAAGCACGCCGATCGCGATGGCGAACGCCACGCCCGCGGTCCGCAGACCCCAGACGCGGGCTGCCAGACCCTCGCCGACCACCGGCAGCGAGATGGCCACATAGGCGACGACGAAGTAGGTGGAACTGACCTCCGCGCGGCGCTCCGGCGGCGTCAGCTCGGCGACCGCGGCTAGCCCGCGGCTGAAGCTGATGCCCTGCCCGACGCCCGCCACCACGGCCGCGACGATCAGTCCGAACAACGACGAAAAGTACAGCGCGACAGCCAGAACGGCCATGCCAGCCGCGAGGATCGCGCAGCCGATCGCAACCGCGCGCTGCGGCGGGATGAGCGTCGCGGCGATCTGCGCGACGGCGGATGCCGCGAAGATCGAGCACGCGATGGCACCCGCGATCGCGTGGTTGTCGATGCCGACGACATTGGCGAGAAACGACGGCGCCACCGCGGTATACAGACCGGTGACGGCGAAACCTGCGAACGCCGCCAGTGCCGCGATGACGAACACTGCGCGCACCTCGGCAGGAACGGACAGGCGCTGCACGCCGATGCTGCCGCTGCGCTCCGAGGTCTCGGGAACGACCAGAACGGCGATGCCCGCGATGACGGCGAGCACGATATGGATCAGGAACGGCAGCTGCAGCGGATGCGGTGCGTACTGCACCAGCAGGCCTGCCAGCAGCGGGCCTGCTCCGAGCCCGCCGATGTTGGCAACCGTCGCAATCGTGGCGGCACGCGTGTGCCAGCGCGGCGGTGCGGCCTCGATGACGGCGGCGGTGGCGGTGCCCGTGAACAGACCTGCCGACAAGCCGGACAGCACCCGGCCGATCAGCAGCACCGGCACCGAGTCGGCGACCAGGAACACCACGGCGCTGGCCAGAGCAGCAATTACACCGGCCAACAACATCGGTCGTCGGCCCACCGCGTCAGACCACCGGCCGAACACCAGCAGCGCGAACAGCACGCCGCCCGCGTAGGTGGCGTAGACCACCGTCGTGGTGAGCACCGCGAAATGCATGCGTTCGGCGTACAGCGCGTACATCGGGGTGGGCAGTGTCGTGCCGACCATGATGGCTGCGAACGCATAGGCGAGTAGGCCGAACGCGAAGGCGGAACGGTTACGTGGCTCGGGGCTCCGGGAGTCGGGCATGTGGCAGTCCAACGTTGTCGAGGCGGTTCGCCATCCCCGAACCGGGTCCGGGGATGGCGAAATCACCTCAGTGCGCGATGGCCTTCTCGGCGCCGACACCGGTCAGCGACCGCACCTCCATCTCGGCGTTGAGTTCGGGATTGCCGCGGTCCGACGAGCTCAGCGTGCCGATGACGCCCAGCAGGAACGCCAGCGGGATGGACACGATGCCGGGGTTGGCCAGCGGGAACCAGGCGAAATCCAGGTTGGGGAACATGGCTTTCGGAGTACCCGATACGGCCGGGGAGAACACGATCAGCACGATGGTCGACACCAACCCGCCGTACATGCTCCACAGTGCGCCACGGGTGTTGAACCGGTGCCAGTACAGCGAGTACACGATGGTCGGCAGGTTGGCGGCGGCCGCGACGGCGAAGGCCAGCGCGACCAGGAACGCGATGTTCTGCCCGTTGGCCAGGATGCCCAGCACGATGGCGAAGACGCCGAGGACCACCGCCGTGATCCGCGAGACCCGCACCTGTTCCTCTTCGGTCACGTTGTGGGACTTCAGCACCGAGGCATAGACATCGTGAGCGAACGATGCCGACGCGGTGATGGTCAGCCCGGCGACCACGGCCAGGATGGTCGCGAAGGCCACCGCGGAGATGATGCCGAGCAGCACCACGCCGCCCAACTCGAGGGCCAGCAGCGGGGCCGCGGAGTTCTCCTTGCCCGCGGCGGACAGGATGCGGTCGGGGCCGACGATCGCTGCGGCGCCGTACCCCAGCACCAGGGTGAACAGGTAGAACGCGCCGATCAGGGAGATGGCCCAGACGACGGAGCGCCGCGCTTCCTTGGCGGTGGGCACGGTGTAGAAGCGCATCAACACGTGCGGCAGGCCCGCGGTGCCCAACACCAGCGCCAGGCCCAGCGACAGGAAGTTGATCTTGGAGGTGGTCGACCCGCCGTACTGGGCGCCCGGGGCGAGGACGTCCCGGCTGGCGACGCCCTTGGTGGTGGCACCGGAGATCGCCGACTGCGCCGAGCCCAGGATTTCGGAAAAGTTCAGCCCGAACCTGGCCAGCACCATGAACGTCATCAGCGCGGCGCCCGTGATCAGCAGGACGGCTTTGATGATCTGCACCCAGGTGGTGCCCTTCATCCCGCCCACCAGCACATAGATGATCATCAGCACGCCCACCACGGCGATCACCACGGACTGCCCGGCCTTGCTGTGCACGTTGAGCAGCAGCGCCACCAGGCCGCCCGCGCCTGCCATCTGGGCCAGCAGGTAGAACAGGGACACCGTCAGTGTCGTGGTGGCCGCGGCCAGCCGTACCGGGCGCTGTTTGAGCCGGAAGCTCAGCACGTCGGCCATGGTGAATCGGCCGGTGTTGCGCAGCAGTTCGGCGACCAGCAGCAGCGCCACGAGCCAGGCCACGAGGAAGCCGATGGAGTAGAGGAAGCCGTCATAGCCGTACACGGCGATGGCCCCGGCGATACCGAGGAAGCTGGCCGCCGACAGGTAGTCCCCGGCGATGGCGATGCCGTTCTGCGGGCCGGAGAAGGCCCGGCCGCCGGTGAAGAACTGATCGGCGGAGCGGTTGTTGCCGCTGGCCCGGATCACCACGAACATCGTGATGACGACGAAGGCGCCGAAGATGGCGATGTTGGCGATCGGGTTGCCGACCGAATCCGCTGCTGCGAGAAGCGTGTTCACTGGGTAGGCCCTTCCAGCTCGGTGCGGATGGCCGCGGCCCGGGGATCGAGCTCGCGGTTGGCGAACCGCACGTAGACGCCGGTGATGACGAACGTCGTGACGAACTGGCCCAGGCCAAGCAGCAGGCCGACATTGACATTGCCGAACACCTTGGTCGCCATGAAGTCGTGCGCGAAGGCGCCGAGTACGACGTACAGGCCGTACCAGAGCAGGAAGAACGCCGTCATCGGGAACACGAACCGGCGCAGCTTGCTACGCAGCTCCTGAAACTCCGGACTGGCCTGGGCGGCGAGGAATTGCGCGCCGCTGGGCACGACGCGTGGCGGAAGGTCGGTCTCGGGCACCGGGGCTCCTTGAGGTTGTCTGTGAGGCAGCTGGGAATCGAACCTAGATGAGATGTGAGTCACAATCGAGGCGATACGCCGAAGCCGGGTGTCGGTGCGCCGAGTGGTCGGTCAGTCACGGTGAGCGGTGGGTCCTTTTTCCCTGCCGAGCAGACGCGGCGGTACCGGAACAGCGGCGTGTCGCGGCCCCGAGCGTCTGCTCGGCGGAAGAAATCAGCCCCGCGGCACGCGCTCGACGCCCATGCCGAGGCGCTCGGGCACATGCATGCGGGCGAAGATCTGCGCCACGTTCGGCGTGGCCCGGGTGAAACGGCTGACCACGACCATCGTCAGGAACGCCAACGGCACGCTGATCGCGGCCGGGTAGCCGACCATGACGGCCGGCCAGCCACCGAGCACGTCCTCGTCGACGCCGCCGGCGATGGCCACCGTCACTGCGCCGCCGCACACGCCGCCACCCGCCACCAGCCCGCATGCTGCGCCAGTCACCGTCAGCCCGCGCCACCAGATGCCGAGGACCAGCAGCGGGCACAGCGTCGACGCCGCGACCGCGAAGGCCAGACCGACACTGCGAGAGAGCTCCAACCCGGACACCACCAGCGACAGCGGGATTGGGATCAGCCCGCCGATCACCGCGGCCACCCGAAAGTCCCGCACCCGCCCGCGCAACACGTCGGTGGCCAGCGCGCCCGCGATGCTGACCAGCAGTCCCGACGACGTGGCGAGGAAAGCCGCGATGGCCCCGGCCGCCACCAGGGCCGCCAGCAGCTGGCCACCGACGCCGCCGATCGCGGCGCCGGGCGCCAGCAGCACCGCCGCGTCGGCGGTTCCCGTGATCAGCAGTTGCGGAACGTACAAGCGGGCGAACACGCCCAGCAGCGTCGGGAACAGATAGAACAGCCACAGCAGGGCGATCACCGCGAGCGCGGTACGCCGGGCCGCCCGACCGTCGGGGTTGGTGTAGAAGCGCACCAGCACGTGCGGCAGGCCCATGGTGCCGAGGAACGTGGCCACGATGATCGACACCACCTGATAGAGCGGATGGCCGCCACCCAGCCCGCCGCCGGAGGCGATCCATTCGGTGCCGGTGCTCGGCGCTCCGGCCACGACGGGGGTTGCGGCGCCTGCCGCAAGGGTGAGCGTGGTGCCGGTGCCGAGCGTGTGCTCGCCCGCGTTGCCGATCGCGACGGCCTCGACGTGCTGTCCGTCGAGGGTGCCTGTCACGGTGATGCCTGCCGGTTCGGTGACGTGCACGACGACGGCGGTGTCGACGGCGACAGTGGTCTGCTGATGCACGGTCGGCGGCAACGGGCCGCCGAGTTCGCCACCGCCGCCGATGAACAACCCCAGCAGGGCCAGCGCCGGGACGGCGATCGCGGTCAGCTTGAGCCAGTACTGGAAGGCCTGCACGAAGGTGATCGAGCGCATGCCGCCTGCCACCACATTGGCGATGACGATCGTGCCGACCAGCAGCGGGCCGATCCAGACCGGCACTCCCAGTATGGTTTTCAACGCTAGACCGGCGCCCTGGTATTGAGGGGCCAGGTAGAACACACAGATCATCACCACCACGAGCATCGCCAGCTTGCGCAATCGAGCTGAGCCGAGCCGGAATTCGGCAAAGTCGGGAACGGTGTAGGCGCCCGAGCGGCGCAGCGGCGCCGCGACGAACAGCAATAGTCCCAGATAGCCCGCGGTGAAGCCGACCGGATACCACAGGGCGTCGGCGCCGTATTTGGCGATCAGCCCAGCGACCCCGAGAAACGATGCGGCCGAGAGGTATTCACCGGAGATCGCGGCCGCGTTCCAGTGTGGGCCGATGGTGCGCGAGGCCACCAGAAAGTCGGAGGTGGTGCGCGACAACCGTACTCCGTAGGTGCCGATGGCGACGGTGGCGACGGCCGCGGTCAGCAGCGCCGCAGCGGTGAGCGGTGAGCCGGTCATGGTTCGCTGTCGACGACGCGGACGAAGTCACGTTCGGCCTGCTCGGCCAGCCGCACGTAGAGCCGCCCGATGCAGTACAGCAGGGGATAGGCCAGGCCCGCCAGGATGAACCAGTTGAGGCGAATGCCGAACACGCTGTGCGCGGCCAATTCCGGGAAGGTCGTGGTGATCACCAGCAGCGCGACCGCGATGGCGACCACGACGGCGGCGAGTCGCAAGGCCAGGCCCAGCTGGGCCCGCACCAGGCCGCGCACCAGTGCGTCGCCGACCTGCGTCTGCTCCTGCACCTCGACGCGGGTGCGCACCATGCGGGCACCGCGCCGGTGGGCGAGTACGACGCGCTCCCGCTGCGGTCGGTCACTCATCGGTCGGTTTCAGGTTGCGCATCGGATCGCGGACCACGCGGTCGCGGAGTTCGCGGGCTTGGCGCCGGCTGACCGGCAGCTCCACGGCAGGGGAGGATCCGTTGGCGCGCAGCCGGACCAGCACGGCCCCGTCGGCGGTGCGCAGCCCGGTGACCATCCGCAGTGAGACCAGGTAGGACCGGTGGACGCGTTGAAAGCCATGGTCGCGCCATCGGGTTTCCAAGGTGCTCAACGGTATTCGGACCAGATGTGCGCCGGTCGTCGCATGCAGCCGGGCATAGTCGCCCTCGGCCTCGACCCAGCTGATGCTGTCGCGGGGCACCAGCTGGGTGATGCCACCGAGTTCGGCCGGGATCACGTCGGAGTCCTGGTCGTCCGACGCGGTTTCGGTCGGTCGCGCCGCAGCGGCCCCGTCGGCGACGCGTCGCACCGCCTCGTCGAGCCGGTCCTGCCGGATCGGTTTGAGCAGATAGTCGACAGCGCCGACGTCGAATGCCGCCACGGCCTTGTCGTCGTGCGCGGTCACGAACACCACGGCGGGCCGGCTCGCGAAATTGGTGAGTACACCGGCCAGTTCGATGCCCGAGAGCCCCGGCATGTTGATGTCGAGGAACACGGCATCGATGGGGCGCCGGTTGAGTTCACGCAGGGCCGAGGTGGCGTCGCCTGCGGTGTACACGTCACCGACGCACGGGTTACGGCCCAGCAGGTAGGCCAGCTCGTCGAGTGCGGGTGCCTCGTCATCGACAGCCAGCACGGTCAGGGTCCGGCTCACGCGCGGACTCCTGAGCGGAACTTCGGTACCCGCATCATGACCTTCGTGCCTGCCCCGATCGCCGTTTCGACCACCAGACCGTAGTCGTTGCCGAACGCGGCCCGCAGCCGATGGTCGACATTGGTCAGCCCGACGTGCGCGGACTCGTCGCTGCGATGTGCCAGCGCATCGCCCGGCCCGGCCCGTAGCGTCTCGGGGTCCATGCCTGCGCCGTCGTCCTCGACGGTGATCACGCAGTCCGATCCTTCGTCGCGAGCGATGATCTCGATCGACCCGCCGCCCTGACCGGCCAGCCCGTGCCGCACCGCGTTCTCGACCAGCGGCTGTAGCGCCAAGAACGGCACGACCACGCTGAGCACCTCGGGCGCCACCTGCAGCCGGACTGTCAGTGCCTGGCCGAACCGGGCGCGTTCCAGCGTCAGGTACCGGTCGATGTTGCGCAGTTCTTCGGCCAGCGTGGTGTACTGCCCGGCCGCGCGGAACGAGTACCGGGTGAAATCGGCGAACTCCAGGATCAGTTCGCGGGCCCGGTCGGGATCGGTGCGCACGAACGAGGCGATCGTGTTGAGCGCGTTGTAGATGAAGTGCGGGCTGATCTGGGCGCGCAGCGCGAGCACCTCGGCGCGGTCCAGCCGGGCCCGCGAAGCGTCGAGCTCGGCCAGTTCGATCTGGCTGGCGGCGTACCTGGCGACCTCGCCGACGGCGCCGAGCATGCCGGGGCCCGGTGTGGTGCCGGTGACCACGACGAGTGCGCCGAGCACCTCGCCGCCCTCGGTGAGCAGTGGTTGCGCGACGACCGTCGTGGTGCGCACGCTTCTGAGCACGCGGCGCTGGCCGGTGATCGACTCGGCGGCGGTGGCCGTGCCGCTGTCGACCACGTCGGCCGGCCAGACGGGTTCGTCTTCGGGGTCCCGCGCCAGCGGTGAACCGTCGTCGTCATACAGCGCGAGCCCGTCGGCCCCGGTCAGCTCGCGCAAGAACGGCGCGGCGGTACGTGCGGATTCGCGGTCGAGACCGCGGCGCAGGGCCCGCGCGGCCTGGGCGGCGGTGTGCAGCGTCGCGTGCACCGCGCGCTCGGTCGGGGTCGCGACCACCCGGCGGGTACGCACTACCACGACGGCGGCCACTGCCGTCAGCATCAGCGCCAACGTCAGCGCTATCGCAACGTCGCCGGACATGTTGCGGCCAACCTTAAACCGGTGAGGTGGTCAAACCGCTGATCACTGAACCGGGCAGGCGTACTTTCTGGCCACGTCCATCACCCGCTGCTGCGCTCCGGGCCCGATCACCCCTTGCGCCGCCAGCTCCAAACCGATGTATCCGGGTAGACCGCCGATGCAGGCCTGGTGGGCGACGCGCCACGCGGTGTCCGGGTTCAGGTGGTAGCCGTTGCGGTCTAGCCCTTGCAGGTATTCGTCGAATTCCGGCGTGCCCTGGTCCGGCACTGCATTGGCGGTGGCGGCCAACGCAATCGCGGTGAGCACGGCTGCGAATAGAGGTGCAACCACACGTCTCATGTCCATCTCCTATGGGCATATCCACCCGTCATCGCGTACACGTTCGCACACCGCACCGACACAGACGGCAAAACTCCGGCATCGCGTGGTCCTAAACTGGCGAGGTGGCGAAACTGCAGCTCGTTCAAGACCCGGCCGCCGATGCGCTGCTCGAGGAGAATCCGTTCGCGTTGCTGGTCGGCATGTTGCTGGATCAGCAGATCCCGATGGAGACGGCGTTCGCCGGCCCCAAGAAGATCGCGGACCGCATCGGCGGCGTCGACCCCGTGCAGATCGCCGAGTACGACCCGGAGGCATTCGTCGCGCTGTGCTCGGAAACCCCTGCGATCCACCGGTTTCCGGGGTCGATGTCCAAGCGGGTGCAGGCCCTCGCGCAGGCCATCGTCGACGAATACGACGGTGACGTGACCAAGCTGTGGACCGCGGGCGACCCGGACGGCAAGGAAGTGCTGAGGCGGCTCAAGGGCCTGCCCGGTTTCGGTGATCAGAAGGCGCGGATCTTCCTGGCGCTGCTGGGTAAGCAGTACGGCGTGACACCGAACGGTTGGCGCGCCGCGGCAGGCGACTACGGCAAGGCCGGTACCCACATGTCAGTGGCCGACGTGGTCGATGCCGGGTCTCTGCAGAAGGTGCGCACGTACAAGAAGCAGATGAAGGCGGCAGCCAAGGCTGCCAAGGCCTGACACCCGGATTTCTCGTTGGCTCCGCGGCTATGGCGTGGAAGTGCGAGTGGGCAGCGCCGTCACCGCAGAGTGAATGCGGCTGACGGTGGCCCTCTCGTTGGCTCCGCGGCTACGGCGTGAAAGTCCGAGCAGGCAGCGCCCTCACCGCAGAGTCAGCGCAGGCTATGACCCCGTGAACGGTTCACCGTCGAAGCGCTCGCGGGTGGCGATCTCGGCGACCGGTCTGCGGGTGAGCTTGGTGAACTGACGCACCGGCTTGCCCATGGGCACCACCGCGGCGACCGCGAACTCCTCGGGTATGCCGAGCAGTGCCTTGACGCGCGGCTCCTCGGGCACCGCCATGGTGGTCAGTACGCCGCCGAAGCCTTCATTGCGGGCGGCCAGCAGGATGTTCCACACGAACGGGTACACCGACGCGCCGGACACCACGCCGATCCGGTCGAGGTTCTGATCGAGCGCGGCCACCACGCCGAGGTCGACACAGACCACCAGCACTACCGACGCTTCGAGCAGTTGGGTGGCAGGCGGCACCTCGACAGCCGCGATCTCTTCGTCGGATACGCCGGGGGAATGCAAAGGGTTCCAGGGGTTCTCACCGTTGCGCTGTTGCGCGATGTACCGGCGCGCGCCCGTGACGCTGAGATCGGAGAGCGCCTCGCGGGTGTGCCGGTCGCGGATCACCACGACGCGGGTGCCCTGCCGGTTGCCGCCGCTGGGGGCGAACCGGGCGTTGTCCAGTATGCGTTCCAGTACGTCGTCGGGCAGTGGTTCGTCGGTGAACTGGCGGGTGGCGCCGGTGGTGCGCATGACGTCGTAGATCTCCATGCCTACATCTAACTCATCTATGCGATGGTGTTGATATGGCGAAGACACATCTCAACTGCCCGTGCGGCGAGGCGATCACGGGAACCGACGAGGACGATCTGGTCGAGAAGGCCCAGGCGCATCTCGCCGAGGCACACCCGGGCCGCGAGTACGACCGGGACATGATCTTGTTCATGGCCTACTGACGGGTCCTGAAGGGGCCAAACAAAATTCCCGGCCGCCAGCAGGTTGCCGGCGACCGGGAATTCCGTTTCCCCATTTTTCGTGATGTTGTCAGGGCACCACCGTCGAGCCGATGGTGGGCATGAACTGGCATTGCTTCTCGGTGGTCGACACCTGCCCGAAGATCGTCGAGATGATGCTGCCCGAGCCGGTGTCGGCGACAGCGGTCAGCGTCGTCGGGCCCTGCGGGTTGATGTCCGACCGCGGCGTGAGCGTCGCGCTGCCCGACTTGCCCGTCGTCAGGTTCACCCAGGTCACGTTCAGCGGTAGCTTCTGCTCGGCTGCGGGGCCGGGCGTGCCGATCGCGGTGAAGACGTAGGCAGTCTGGCCCGGGCCAGGTCCCGGGGTCGGGATCTTGGCCGGACCGGCAACCGAAATCGCCGTCGCCAGAACGTTTCCGCCGTCCTTCAAGCATCCGTTGCTGATCGACGGGTACATGAAGTCCTGCGTGACCGGGCTGTCCGGCCCGAATCCCGGTGTGGCTGCGGCCGCGGGAGCCGCCGCAGGGGCGGGGTCAGGTGCCGGGGCCGGTGCAGCCTCGGGG
>NZ_MVHF01000080.1 GCF_002086485.1 Mycobacterium aquaticum
ACCCCATCACCGCCAGCCCCGTCACCCCGATCTGAGCCGTGCCGGTCGTGTTCGTCATGCAGCAGCCTTTCGATTGTCGTTATCGCAAAACGCTTTTCCCACCGGCAGCGCAACCGGATATGTCAGCGAGGCCAGAGTCCCCGCCACTGGTGCGGACGCTCTGACCTACGCGTAGCTGTAAAAAGTCTTGGTCGAGATCTGTCAGGCCGCCGTGAAAACGATCTCCGGCGCAACGTCGGGTGTCGTGTCCGGATGTGCCGCCCACCAGGCCGCACAGGCGGCGCGCCAGCTGTCGAGGTCATCTTCACGGCCGTCGATGCTGAGCTTCGAGCCCGACACCCGGGCTGTTGCATCGCCACAGGAGTAGGCGCCGTTGTCGGCGGTGATCGCCGGGTATTCCTCGTAGAGTTCGCCGAGGGACCGGATCATGTACTTGGGACGTTCGTCGACGCGGGCCGTCAGGGCCGTCTGCGGCGAGTCCACGCCGGTCAGCACGAGGACTGTGTCCATGCCTGCCCGATTTCCGCCCAGGATGTCGGTGTCCAGCCGGTCACCGACGACGAGGGGGCGCTCGACACCGGAGTGGCGCGCCGCCGTCTCGAAGAGGGCCGGTTCTGGTTTGCCTGCGGCCAGGGGAGTCTTGCCGGTAGCGGTGGCGATCGCGGCCACCAATGCCCCGTTGCCGGGCGCGAACCCGCGCTCCTGCGGAAGGGTCATGTCCAAGTTCGTCGCGACCCAGAGGGCACCCGCCTGGATCGCGTAGGAGGCCTCTGCGAGGTCTTTCCAGCCGAGGCTGGGGGCGAACCCCTGGATGACAGCGTCGGGCTGGCCGTCGGATGCGGAGATGACGACGAGTCCCTGCTTCCTGACGGAGTCCGCGAGGACCTGACTGCCGACGACGAGCACGGTCGCGCCTGCAGGCACCTGGCGGGCCAGCAGCTCGGCTCCGGCCAGGGCAGACCCGAACACCTGCTCGGCGGTCGCAGGCGCGCCCAGTTCCCGCAGGTGAGCCGCAACCTCTTCGGATGAGCGCGACGCGTTGTTGGTCACGTATGCGAGGCTCTTGCCCTCGCCCGCCAGCTTGTCGAGCGCCTCGGTGGCGCCGTCGATCGCGCTCGGGCCGGTGTACACGACACCGTCGAGGTCCGCGAGAACGCCGTCGAAGTTGTCAATAAGCCGCGTGGTCATCGCTTCCTAACTTCGCCGGCCCCGCAGGCCGGCTGCGCTTTGTTGATACTGCGGGGTGCCCGGCTCGGGGCCCGCATCAAACGCCGTCCTTCGGCGTCACCGAACCATCCGAGAGACCACGGACCGACGCAAACCTCGACGTGTAGATCGGCGATACGCCGCTTGGCAAGGGCCCGCAACGATTTGCGGGTCCCTGCCAAGCCCTTGGCCGGCTCGCGCAGCCCACCACCGGTGAGACACAACGACTCTGCCGAAGCGACGCCGCTCGTCGGGACTGAAACCGCGCAAGGGGTGGCCTCGGGAGACAGCGCGTCCCGAGGGTGTGCAACCCCCACTACGGTCCGGGCTTCACTGACGAGAGTCACTGGATACTTCCTTGGTTGGTTTTGTGCGCGACGAAATCTCAGAGACGGTGACTGCGGATTGGTTGAGCTGCCGGATCAGCCGGGACGGCGTGACGGGTACAGCCCGCCGCCATCCTATCCGGACAGCAGCCAGTCGGACGCGGCTTTGCGGTAGCGGATGATGCCCTTGTAGTCGGCCATGTCATCGGGGAGTTCGGCCAGCACCTCGCCCATGCGCCGACGCCAGGCCGGAACCCTTGCGATGTCGGAGAGCGGCAGGAGGTAGGTCCGGATCAGGAAGAGGACCGCACCCGAGCGAGGCAGACGGATGAGCTGCTGAACTTCCACCCGCAGATGGACGCGCTCCGGCAGGGCAGGATCCGTGGAGATCGTGCCACGGTCCGCGGCCCACTCGGGGTAGGTCTCGGTGGAGGTGTCCAGGCGCCGATCGATGGTCATGGTCCAGTTGGTCCGGCGGTAGGACTCGCCGGGCTGCAGGCTCATGAGGAAGTGCTGGGCGCGGGAGATGATCTTCTCCTCGTTCACCCGCGGGACGGGGCTGTGGATCTCGCTGAAGCTCATGCCGACGTCGAACCCGATGGACCAGTCCGCGGCGAAGGTGACCACACCGGCGTCGAGCCACAGCGCCTTGTCGCGCTGTTCGAGGAAGACGATGTCGTCCTGGATCTGGCTGCCCAGGAAGTCCAACGGATCCCCGGTGGGTAGTGACGCGTCGTCACCGATGGTGAACTCGATGTCGAGATTCAGCAGGGTGTTCCGCCAGCGGACCCGATCACCCTCGCGCTGCCAGGACATCGTGTCAGGGTTGTCCTCCGCCATTTCCGGCAGCAGGGTGGTGATGGCGTCCCACACTGCGGGGCGCATGTGCGGCAGGGTGTTGATGCGCGAGGGATCCCGCTGCAGGACCTCGGCGCGAAGCTTGAGATCGTCGACGTAGAACTCGTCGACGTCCACCACGGTCGTGCCCCAACCGCCCGCTTCGGTCTGCGTCAGCTTGCGGGACGGCTCGACGTTGGCGCTGTAGCGGTAGCTGTCACCGGTGTAGGGGAACGGAAAGCGACGGATCCGATCCGGCAGGGTCGCCGTGTCCAGGTCGTTGTCGATGGTGATGCTCACAGGTCCAACTCCAATTCTTCACCCACGCTGCGGGAGACGCAGCACATCATGAGTTCGTTCTCTTCCTTTTCCTCGTCGCTCAGGTAGAGATCCCGATGCTGAGGAGTTCCCCGAAGCACGGGAACCGTGCACTCGCCGCAGATGCCCTTGCGGCACATGTTGGGAATCTGCTTGCCCTCTTTCTCGAGGGCCTCCAACAACGAAACGCCCGGCGGGACTTCCAATCTCACGCCACTGCGGGCCAGGATCGCCGTGAACGGTTCACCCGCGTCCAGCTCACCAGCGCCGAAGTGCTCGAGGTGCAGCAGTGCTTCCGGCCAGCCCAGCTCGCGTGCCTGGTCGAGGACCGAATCCATGAAGGCGGCGGGCCCGCAGACGTAGAGGTGGGTACCGAGTCGTTGCGTGGTGAGCGCTTTGGCGAGGACCTGCTGGAAACTTTCGCGGCCGTGGCACTCGGTCAGCGCCGGTCCCATGAGTTCGCGGACTTCCTCGACATGCGCGCCTTCGCCGGGCCGGTAGACGTAGATCATGGAGGCCGACATGCCCCACTTGGCCGCGTTCATGGCATGCGAAACCAAGGGCGTGATTCCGATGCCTGCGGCGACGTAAAGGCTGTGCTTGGCGTTGTTGACGGGCGCAAAGTTGCTGCGGGGGCGTGAGACCCACACGCGGTCGCCGACGACGAGCCGGTGCATGGCCAGCGAACCGCCGCCGCCGTCTTCGACCAGCAGGACCGAGATGGTGTACTCGGTGGGATCGTTGCCCGAACCGGTGAGGGAGTAGGCGTTCGCGCCGAGGTTCGCGGAATCGCCGTACTGGATCACCAGGTGGCTGCCGGCGACATAGGAAGGCAGGGTCGCCCCCGACGGGTCGCTGAACGCGATGCTGACGATCGAATCCGTCTGCATCACACGGCTTGTCACTTCCAGCTCGATGCCGTCTTCGATCGCCGGGTGGACGATGGGCTGGAGGGCTTCAGTGGCGGTCATCATGCCTCCTCGGCGTGGGCGGCGTAGCCCAGGTACCCGCCGAGACGGCGAGAGAAGTGGTCAGTGGTGGCCAGGACGATGCCGCATCCCTGGCAGGGCACCTCGACGGATCCGTGCACACCGGTGGTGGTGGTGCCGACGTGGCAATGGCCGCAGAACACGACCCACGGGCTGTTCTCATCGGGCAGCAGGGTGATCTCTTCGTCCACCATGCCGCACTCCTGGGCGGCGGCCGAGGCGGCATGGACGTCGATTGCGGGGCCGGCGAGTACGAGACGCGCGCCGACGCATGACCGTTCGAGCGCAGACCTCAGCTCGGCGAGGCTTTCCGGGTTGGCAGATGTGAAGTGGAGGTCGTACTTGGGCCGGTCACCGGTGTCCCGACCCGCGGTGTCACCTGTGTCGCCGAACGACGCACAGATGACACCGCGGAAACCCGGCTCCAACGACATAGACGTGGAACGCATGGGGTTTGGTGTCCTTACGGGGCGAAGGTGCGGTCGCCGGCGAAGAAGCCGAGGCCGTATTCGGGGGTCTCGAACTTGACGGTGGTGCCCTTGGGGAAGAACAGCACGTCGCGCTCCTTGGCGTGGGTGACCTCGCCGGTGTCCTGATCGGTGAGGATGAACTCACCCTTGACGACGAGCTTCATCTCGTCGTAGGTGTACGTGTACACCAGAGGCTCTGACTTCTTCAGCTCGAAGAATCCGGCGCTCATCACGGTGCCCTCCGGGTTGTGGAGGGAATCACCGATGGAGGCGATGACACCGGGCTCGTTCATGCTCGGCAGCCCCTCGTAGCCCTTCTCCACCTTGTGGATGGCCCCGGCCTTGGTCAGGGTTCCGATGGTTGCGATTTCTGTCGACATGCTTGCTTACTCCTGTTGTGTCAGAGCTGATCACGGTTGTCGGGCCCGACCGTCGTTCGACGGGACTGGTCGATTTCGGCGCGCGACGGCGCGCCGAAACTAGGTCAGGAGCTCCCGGGTCGAGGTCCCTTGGGGGATCCTCTGCGACCGGCATCCGCTCTTCCACCGAAGGCCAGCCGAGCCCTGGCTTGAGCCCTGCTGCTGTGATGCCGATCACGTCCCACAGTTGAAGCTACGCCACTTAATTCATCTAGTCCAGACTTTTTTAGAAATATTCACGGCTGGTTGGTCTGGATAGCCTGCGCAGCGCGCGGCCAGCGACCCGGCCGCGGTGCTTCCCGGTGGCTCTACCAGGGGTGACGCTTCAATACCTGCCGACGCGAGCTCGAAAGGTCCCTCGCCGATCTTCGCCGAGGCGGTCGCTGCCGTGGCATGGGCTCGGTGCAGTGGAGCGGAAGTGGCGGCCGACGCTCGTGTGCGGGTGCGGCGACCGGCCGGCCGACTGTTGGATAGTTCGGTCACCGGTGCCGGCCTGCGCCTCTGGCATGCGTCGGATCCCTTCTTGAACAGGCGATTTCAGCCCTGTTCGCGAGAGCGAGTGCTACGCCTCGCTCGCCGGCCCGCTCTCGGGGGCTCGTGTTCACGTCTGACTCGGGCACTGTGTGACCCGCGCCGGCGGCTACGCTTCGACCAAACCGCAACCGGCGCTCACAGGGTTTCCGCTGATCTTTCACGGCGAGTTGCCAGGTTTCGACTTCGGCGCATCTTTCCGCGCCGGCCGCAGTGGGTGTCTTGCCTGCTGGCGGCACCGCGGCGGGTTTCTTCGCGCCGGTTTGGAAGGGCCAACCAAGGGCACCTTTTCTGTGTGTCTGCTGCGGCGTGCCAAAAAAAGTCTAGATAAAAGCTACCGAACTGCAGCATTAAGCTGTAGCCTCTGACGTGATCCACCTCACAGACGACACGGGCGGGAGACGTCCGACTCCTTCGAGGGCCCGGAGAACACTCCCGGACATCACGCCGCCGGCAAAACCGGCGCCTTCGGCAAGACCTCGTCGCCGGACTCGTTCGGCACCCCGGCCCACCCGCACCTTTCGAAAATCGACACCCCTCACATATCCAAAGGAAGATCCTTGTGACCGAAAGTCATTCTGAAGAAGTCGGTGACCTGAAGAGGTCCATCGACTGGAAGCAGGGCCTGGCCATCGCGCTGGGTGTGCCGTTGCTGATCCTGCCCTCGTTGGGCTACATCCCCATGTACCTCGCCGCCGCGGCGATCCTCATCTGGGGTCTGTCGGTGCTGCAGGGTTTCGCCCAGAGCACCGCCTACGCCGAAATGGCCACCACCTTTCCCGAGGCCTCCGGACTGCCCGGATTCGCGCAGCATGTCTTCGGCAACGGAAACCGCAAGGGCAAGTACGACATGAGCAAGCTGCTCGGCGGGTTCAGCGCCTGGAGCTACTGGTTCGCCTGGACCCCGGTGCTGGCGATCTTCTCCATCCTGGTCGGCGGCTACCTGCACGGTCTGTTCCCCGCGCTGGACATGTTCACCGACTACCAGCTTTCGCTGATGTCGGGCGTGGTCATCTTCACCATCCTGTTCGTGGTGAACTGGTTCGGCCTCAAAGACGGCGCCAAGCTGGGTTACGTTCTGGCCGCCTTCTCACTGATCCCGTTGGTAATCCTGACCGTGGCGCCTTTTGCCACCGGACATTTCGACATGTCCAAGATCACCAGTGACTGGATGCCTGCCGACTGGTCCTGGGACCTGCACCACATCCTGATCCTCTTCGGCGTCTTCGCGATCGCCCAGTGGAGCGCCTGTGCCTGGGAAACCGCAGCCATCTACGGGCCCGAATACAAGAATCCGGCCAAAGACGTTGCCAAAGCGCTGTTCTCCTGCGGCGTCATCTGCTTCTTCTCGTTCGTGCTCGTCGAAGCCGCGGTCATCGGTGTGCTGGGTGTCGATGGGGTCCAGGCTGAGGCTGTGTCGCCGCTGCTTCCCGTCGCCAACGCCGTCTTCGGTTCGGCAGGCTCCGCGATCACGATCATCATGTTGATCGCCGCCATGGTCCTGATCATCCAAACCGCGTATCTCGGTTCGTCTCGCGCCATGCACTCGATGGCCGTGGAAGGCAACCTGCCCAAGGCTTTTGGCAAGACGAACCGCCAGGGAACTCCCTGGGTGGCCATGCTGGTCATCGCCATCTTCAACCTGGTGCTGATCTCGATGGGGAACCCCGCGGCGATCGTCGCGGCCTCCGCGATCGGTTACACGTGCGCCAACGGCATCAGCCTGTTCGCCTATGTGAAGGCAAAGCGGGACCCGGCTTTCGCCAACTTGGAACGTCCGTTCAAGGCACCCAAGGGCTGGAAGGGTGTCGCCCTGGCCTTCGGTCTGTTCAACCTGCCGCTGTGCGTCATCGGTGTGGTCTACCTGAACAGCCTCGAAGTCGGTTGGGCCCCAACCTGGGTCGGTTTCCTCGTCCTGGCGGTCTACATCCCGATCTGGGTGTACTCCCAGCATGAGTGGCATCGCTCGAAGGCTCAGTTGACTCCTGCGGCCGGAACCGTCGCCGGCTAGCACCTCTCGAGAAAGACGGGAAGGCAGATCTCTGCCTTCCCGTCTCTCTTTTGTTTGTGTATGTCGGGCTCAGGTGGACTGCCGGCCGGCGGTGTAGATCAACGAGAGCCCCAGGTGTGGAACATCGAGTGTGACTCGATGCTGATCCGGAGAACCAGACTTGAGGCGCTCACCCACCAAATACATGCCGGAATTGCCGAGGATGACCCGATTACTGGCGTTGACCAGGGCAGCGTCGCCGGGAATCAACAGCAGATCCGGCATGATGATGGGCTCCAGGTCCGTGAGCCGGATATCGCACCCGGCCACTCCCGAGAAGTGCCCGTGGACCGAGAACGGCGCCCCGAAGGTGAGGATGTACTCCTCGAAGCCCGAGTAGTCGATATACGGCCCCCAGACGGTCTGCTCACCTGTGGCTGCGGCGGTCGAGAAGAACGGCAGCTTTTCGTAGTCGTAATACCGGGCGCTGCCTGGAGTCATGTCGAAATCCAGTCGGCCGAGGGCGCCGGATTCCTTGCGGAACCACCATTCGAAGGCGTGGCCGCCCTCCTCGACGGAGGCCGCGGCGAAGAAGGTGCCTGCGCCTGCGGCGTACGTGTTCTTCGTCAGGAACTGTCGGGAGAGCTCGTCCAATCCGGCAAGTGCCGTCCGGCTCACCTTCGACTTGCCCGCGAGATTTCGATCGAGTTGCGCGGCAACATCTTTGGCCAGGCTCTTGGTCTCGGTGGCGACGCCGTTGATCCACGAGGTGAGGGCGTCGACAGCCCGCGAGACTTCGGTGGTGGAGTTCATTGGCCCTCCTGAATCATTGCGGCCTCAGAGGAAGAACTGCCGTCGGGTGCGGTAGCGGGACTGCTCGGTCTCGACTGGGCATATCCGAGAACGAGTTTCGTGTCGATCAAGTGGAAGATGTTCCGCCTGATGTGTTCAAGTGTCAGCTTCTGGGCCCTTTCGGGGTGGTCCTGAGCCACGGCCCGGACCAGTTCCAGGTGCTCGGCGGTTGCGCGCTCGGGATCGTATGCCTCTGCGACGGCGAAGGGCGCCCACAGCTGTCGAACCGTTTCTTCCTGCAGGCGGATTTCGGCATTGGCAAGCCTCGGTGATTGCGCGGACACGGCCAATTCGATGTGAAAGCGGCTGTCGGCGGAAGCTCGTGTCTCGGGGGTCTCGGCGAGGACCAAGGCCCGCGCCAGCTCCTGGAGACGGTCGAAGTCGTGTGCTTCGGCTCGCTCGCATGCCAGCCGGATGGTGGCGGCCGCGATTGCGGAATGCTCGTCACCGATGTCGCGGATTTCCGATATGGATGTCGTCAGAAACCACTCCCGCATGATGTCGGTCTCGGGCTCGGGCTGATTGACGACAAACGTTCCCCCGCTGCGGCCGCGACGCGTCTCGACAACCCCTCGTTCGCGCAGTTCCGACAAGGCTTCACGGAGGGTTGCGCCGCCGACCCCGAACATCTCCGAGAGTGCGGCCTCAGGGGGCAGGCGCTCACCTACCTTGAGCAGCCCGAGGGCGATCGCCTTGGAGATTCTCTCGACAATCGCGTCGGCCCTCTCGATTTCCGGCAGGGACCGATAAATCTGAGACTGGAAGGGGGTCGGCGTGGCCAAAAGTCTGCGCTCCGAAAATGGACTACGAGGTGAGTCGATCCTAGGTCGAAGACGCGGCCGGCGGTGCCGACTACGGCGTCGCCGCGGTGCGCCGAGTCCCTGAGGGCAGTGCCGCCGGGCCCGCTCCGCCACCTCTGTATGGACGGGTCAGGGCAGGCGACCAATCCAAAAGGGTAGTCAGAACCGTCAGAAAACAGTATTACCCCCACCCGTTCGCTTCGGGATTATTGGTTTCAGTCAAGCCAATCATCCGTTCGGGCCGTCACGGCCCGACGACCGATCGAAGGGGGTAACCATGACGCAAGCGGCAGAAGCCGGCGGCGCTGTGAAGGTCGTCGGAGACGACATCGCCAACAACCTTTCCCTTGTTCGGGACGAGGTCGCGGACACCGCGGCGAAAGTCGACCCGGAGCAGGTTGCTGTCCTCGCTCGCCAGATCGTCCAGCCCGGACGGGTTTTCGTGGCAGGTGCGGGTCGCAGCGGCCTCGTCCTGCGTATGGCCGCCATGCGCCTGATGCACTTCGGCCTCACCGTGCACGTCGCGGGAGACACCACCACGCCGGCGATCGCTGCCGGTGATCTGTTGCTGGTGGCTTCCGGCTCGGGCACCACCTCCGGTGTGGTCAAGTCCGCAGAGACCGCCAAGAAGGCCGGGGCGCGCATCGCCGCGTTCACCACCAACCCGGATTCTCCGCTGGCCGGTCTGGCCGACGCCGTGGTGATCATCCCCGCCGCGCAGAAGACCGATCACGGCTCGCACATCTCGCGGCAGTACGCCGGATCCCTTTTCGAGCAGGTGCTGTTCGTCGTCACCGAGGCCGTCTTCCAGTCGCTGTGGGATCACACCGACGTCGAGGCCGAGGAACTCTGGACGCGCCACGCCAACCTCGAGTGACCCGGACCTCGACGACCAACTCTTACCTCACATTCCATTCCCATCGCAGTACCCAACAGAAAGAAGGCACACAATGAAGCTCCAAGTCGCCATCGACCTGCTGTCCACCGAGGCCGCCCTCGAGCTGGCCGGCAAGGTTGCCGATTACGTCGACATCATCGAACTGGGCACCCCCCTGATCAAGGCCGAAGGCCTGTCGGTCATCACCGCCGTCAAGAAGGCTCACCCGGACAAGATCGTCTTCGCCGACATGAAGACCATGGACGCTGGCGAGCTCGAAGCCGACATCGCGTTCAAGGCCGGCGCTGACCTGGTCACGGTCCTCGGCTCGGCCGACGACTCCACCATCGCGGGTGCCGTCAAGGCCGCCCAGGCCCACAACAAGGGCGTCGTCGTCGATCTGATCGGCATCGAGGACAAGGCCACCCGCGCACAGGAAGTTCGCGCCCTGGGTGCCAAGTTCGTCGAGATGCACGCTGGTCTGGACGAGCAGGCCAAGCCCGGCTTCGACCTGAACGGTCTGCTGGCCGCAGGCGAGAAGGCTCGCGTTCCGTTCTCCGTGGCCGGTGGTGTGAAGGTTGACACCATCCCCGCGGTCCAGAAGGCAGGCGCTGAGGTTGCCGTCGCCGGTGGCGCCATCTACGGTGCAGCCGACCCGGCCGCCGCCGCGAAGGAACTGCGCGCCGCGATCGCCTGATCCACAGCGATTGGCTATCCCATAACGGTGGCGTCCCGCATCCTGAAAGCAGTTGCGGGACGCCACCTTTTGGCTTTTCTACCCCTGAAATAAAGCATCAACTCACCCGCCGCGGTACTCGTCTGCACACGTGTTCGCTCGGCGGCGCGTTCCTCCCTGGGAGATCCCGCCCGCTGACCCATTCGCGCAACCGTGAGGTCGACGACGCCGTACCGCCTTGTCGAGAGCTGGAATTCCACCATGTCCGCTGACCACGGTGATTCGAGTGTGCGGCCCGGACGCAACCTGCTCCGGGATCCGCGCGATCGTCGCTTGAACCGCATCGCCGGTCCATCCTCCCTTGTCCTCTTCGGCGTCACCGGCGATCTCGCCCGCAAGAAACTTGTGCCCGCGGTGTACGACCTCGCCAACCGGGGCCTGTTGCCGCCGAGCTTCGCCCTGGTGGGCTTCGGCCGGCGGGAATGGACAAACGAGGACTTCGTGGCCGAGGTCAAGGCGAACGTCAAGGCCTACGCCCGCACTCCGTTCGACGAGGCCGTCTGGGAGCAACTCTCCGAAGGCATCCGCTTCGTCCAAGGCGCGTTCGACGATGAGACGGCGTTCAAACGGCTGCGCGCAACGCTGGAGGAACTCGACGAGCAGCGCGGCACCCGCGGCAATTACGCCTTCTACCTTTCGATTCCACCCAAGGCCTTCGAACAGGTCTGCCGCCAACTCTCGGAATCCGGTCTGGCGCAGGCCGAGAACGACAAGTGGCGCCGCGTGGTGATCGAGAAGCCCTTCGGGCACGACCTCGCCTCGGCCCGCCAACTCAACGACGTCGTCGAGTCCGTGTTCCCGCCGGACGCCGTGTTCCGCATCGACCATTACCTCGGCAAGGAGACGGTCCAGAACATCCTGGCCCTGCGCTTCGCCAACCAACTCTTCGAGCCGCTGTGGAACGCCAATTACGTTGACCACGTACAGATCACGATGGCCGAGTCCATCGGAACCGGCGGCCGGGCCGGCTATTACGACGGCGTCGGCGCGGCCCGCGACGTCATCCAGAACCACCTGCTGCAGCTGTTGGCCCTGACGGCCATGGAGGAACCGATCTCGTTCGACGCCGACGATCTGCGTGCCGAGAAGGAGAAGGTCCTGGCCGCGGTCAAGCTGCCGGACGACCTATCGACCCATTCGGCGCGGGGTCAGTTCACCGGTGGCTGGCAAGGCGGCGAGAAGGTCCTCGGCTACCTGGAAGAGGACGGCATCCCGGCGGACTCCACCACGGAGACCTATGCGGCCATCCGCGTGGACATCAACACCCGCCGCTGGGCCGGCGTGCCGTTCTATCTGCGGGCGGGCAAGCGCCTGGGCCGCCGCGTCACGGAGATCGCCGTGGTGTTCAAGCGCGCACCCAACCTGCTGTTCCGTGACTTCGCCGAGGACGACTTCGGCCAGAACGCCGTCGTGATCCGGGTTCAGCCCGACGAGGGCGCCACGATCCGGCTGGGTTCCAAGGTCCCCGGCACCCAGACGGAGGTCCGCGACGTGACCATGGACTTCGGTTACGGCCACTCCTTCACCGAGTCCAGTCCTGAGGCCTACGAACGCCTCATCCTCGATGTGCTGCTGGGGGAGCCGCCACTGTTCCCCCGGCACAACGAAGTCGAACTGTCCTGGAAGATCCTCGACCCGTTCGAGGCCTACTGGGCCAGCCTCGACGAACAGCCCGAACCGTACGCACCCGGAAGCTGGGGCCCCGCCTCGGCCACTGAGCTACTTGCCCGCGATGGGCGGACCTGGAGACGGCCATGATCGTAGATCTTTCGGACACCACCACCGCAGAGGTTTCCAAGGAACTCTCGACCCTGCGGGAGCAAGGCGGCGTCATCGCGCTCAGCCGGGTGCTGACCCTCGTGGTGATCACCCGGGCCGGGTTCGAAGAGGACGCCATCGAGGCCGCCAACGAGGCCAGCCGGGAACACCCGTGCCGGATCATCGTCCTCAGCGACAGCGGGGCTTCGGCTCCGACCCGGCTGGACGCTCAGATCCGGGTGGGCGGCGACGCAGGCGCCTCCGAGGTCATCATCCTGCGCGCCTATGGGGAGCTGGCGACCGAGGGCGAATCACTGGTCGCCGGTCTGCTGCTGCCCGACGCGCCGATAGTGGCCTGGTGGCCGCACGGTGCCCCGGACAACGCGGGAGAGACGTCCATCGGACGCATCGCCCACCGCCGGATCACCGACTCGGCCAACGAGGGCGAACCGCGGCTGGCGTTGGAGAGGCTTCGGGACACCTACACGGCCGGCGACACCGATCTCGCCTGGACCCGCCTGACGAAGTGGCGGATCCAGCTGGCGGCCGCGCTCGACCATGCGGATGCGTCGCCCGTCACGGCAGTCACCGTGGAGGGTGCCTCGGACTCGGCGAGCACCCTGCTGCTCGCGGCCTGGCTCAAGCTGTCTCTTCAGGTTCCGGTCACTGTCGTGGCCGACGGCGCAGGCGTCGGCATCCGCCGCGTCCGGCTGCGCCGGGACGCCGGGGACATCGAGTTGGTCCGGCCGGATCGTTCGGTGGCAGAACTGACCCAGCCGGGACAGCCCCTGCAGCGGATCTCGCTGCCGCGGCCCACCCTGCAGGACTGCCTCGCCGAAGAACTCCGCCGCCTCGACCCCGACGAGGTCTTCGGCGAAACGGTCCGCAGCCTCGGCACTTTCCCGGTGCAGCAGAAAGCATCGTGACCGCTACGGCGTCACCGCAGGCCGTGGCTGTTGGCCAGCGCGATGGCCTCGGTGCGTGAGCTGACGTCGAGCTTGCGGAACAGGTTCCGCACATGGAACTTGACGGTGTTCTCGCTGATCCCCAGCGTCAGGGCGATCGTGCGGTTGCGCTGTCCGGCGACGAGGTGCTGCAGCACTTCGAGTTCGCGGGGGGCGAGGTCCCATCCGGCGATGTCGCCGGC
>NZ_MVHF01000081.1 GCF_002086485.1 Mycobacterium aquaticum
CCCAAGCCCCCCCCCCCCCCCCCCACCCCCCCCACCGCCCCCCCCAACGCTCCAGTCTCCTGCAATCGCAGGAGACTGGAGCGTTGCCGCCGAAAACCCCTGCGTCAGAACAGGTTGGCAGGCTCCGTGCTCCGCGAGAGCCGGGGCGCACACGAAACATCCTGTCTCCCTATCCCTGGCCTGGTGACGGAGCTCCCCGCACTGCGAATTGCTCCAAAGAACGGAGACACATGACAATATCCACTCCCCCGACCTCGACACTGACGGGGAAAGCAATCGACTCCTGGCCCGCGCAGTCGATGAAGCCCACAAAAGCCGAATGGCCCCGGATGCGCTGCAGATTCATCACCGCCGACCCGGTGGGCGCGTGGGACGACTTCATACTCATGGAGTGGGAGCTGGACAAATGTGGCTGGGAGGATTTCCACCCCCACACCGAGACGGCCTTCGTCGTGGAAGGCGAGCTTCACATCGAGTGCGACGGTGAGTCCGTCATTCTGGGACCCGGCGACACCGCACGCGTGAATCCGGGACGCACGGCACGCTACTCGGCACCCGGCTATGCGCGGATGGTAACCACCTACGGCCCCAACCCCGACGGTCGGGAATCCCACTCCTTCCGATACTTCGAAATCTGAGCCTGGAGTCCGCCACCTGTGGCCCTGGAGCCCATTGGAGACTGACGTGGTCGCACGCAGAGGCAGACCGGTCGCCGTACTGGTACTGACTGACGACGAGTCCGCGACGTTGCAGCGATGGGCCGAGCTGGCGAACCCGCCGGCCCTCGCGCAGCGGTGCCGAATCATATTGGGTTGCGCGGCAGGCAATACCAACAAGCAGGTCGCTGAGGATTTGGGCGTTTCGCAGGAGATGGTCTGCAAGTGGCGGCAACGGTTCATCGACAATCGGCTCGATGGCCTGGCCGACAAACCTCGTCCGGGCGCACCGCGCACGATCACCGACGAAGCTGTTGAAAATGTGATCGTCGCGACCCTGGAGCGGCAGCCGAAAGACGGCACGCACTGGTCACGGTCGACGATGGCCGCCGAGACCGGACTGTCACGGTCCGCGGTGGGACGGATCTGGAAATCGTTCGGAATCAACCCCCATCAAGTAGACACATTCACCATCAGCACCGACCCGCAGTTCATCGCAAAAGTGCGCGACGTCGTGGGCTTCTACCTGGACCCGCCGGAGAAAGCTCTGGTGCTCTGCGTCGATGAGAACGCGCAGATGCCAGCCACGCAGCAGAATGCGGAGGCGGTGCCGATGGTGCCCGGGATACCTTGGCGCACCAACGAATACGCGCACCACGGCATCACCACCTTGTTCGCAGCATTGGACCTGGCGATGGCCGAGCTCTACGGGACGATTCACCGTCGGCACCGGGCGACCGAGTTCAGGAAGTTCTTGGCCAAGGTGGACAGCACCGTGCCCGCCGGCCTGGACGTCCACGTGATCTGCGACAGCTACTCGACGCACAAGTCACCGACGATCACTAAGTGGCTTGCCGCTCATCCTCGATTCCACATGCACTTCACCCCGACGTATTCATCGTGGCTCAATCAGGTCGAACGCTGGTCCGGGCTACTCACCGACCAGAAACTCCGCCGCAGTGTGCACCGCTCAATTCAGGCCTTCGAGAACGACATTCGCGGTTGGATCAACACCCGAAACAACAACCCGCGCCCATTCAACTGGACCAAGTCCGCTGACGAAATCCTCGAACGCCTTGCGCCATACCTTCAACGGATCCCCGGCGCTGTCCACTAGACGGGTTCAGCACGGTGTCGATCCCGACGTCACCAACCGATCGGTCTAGCGGCGCTCACCGGACAACGACCGATAGGCACGCATAGACGCGCTGATCGGCTTGCGGAGGGCAAGCCCACCGAAGGCGCCGCCGATCGCAGTCAAAGCCGCCACGCCGCTGAGCTTCCAGAACAGCTCACCGTGACCCGTCTGGTGCACGATGACCCAGTACGCCACGCAGCCCGCCGTAAACAGCAGGATCGCTGCGAACAGCACACCGAACATCGACGGGTAGTTGGTTTTCTTGTCGGTGATCTTTTCCACCATGTCTCCCTTTGTTGGGATCACGGTCGCACCACTGCGGCCGACGAGAGTTTAATCCGGTGAGACATTGTTGCCTGGCCTTAACTCGTCCGTGAACTGTAGTACCGCTCCATTTAGAAGTCAATGGTTGACGATTGGCCTCGCACCGACTACTCAACCGTAGAATTCGACCAGAACGCGATAGCGAACCGGCACCCGTAAGTCGCTGGTGCACAACGTTGTTCAGCCAGTCAGTACACCGACAACTCGGAAATTCCGAGCCTTTCAGGAATTTGGCAGGTAACTAACAGAATTCCTCGAGGCTGGGCCTTGTAACCACGTGCGGAATATTGATGCGCACCACCAGCCAACGAACCTCGGCGATCCAATCGTTCTGCGGGCGTTGCGGTTTAGCCAAGGAGGTGCGTACAGCCGAGTTCGTCGAGACATCTCAAGAATCTGAACTAGGTTTATTTGCAACCATTCTCACGGTTTGGTGAAGGTTCGCGCCTCTGGCTGTTCGGGCGAAGCCACGACCGGACTGTCGTAGTGTGTGCCAAGCAGCGTGCTTTGTAGGTGCTCGCCCATGCGCGCTGTCATCCGTTTGTTCAGAGCGGCCATGTGACGGTGGGCCAGAGACATGAACCTTCGTGTGGCGGGGGAAATCGCTCCACCGGCTCGGGTGATGAAGGAGAAGCTCTCGTGGTAGGCCGGGTCCAGTGATACCCAACCGATGCGATTCGAGTGCTCGTAACGCAGCACGGTGAACCGCGAAACGATGGTGTCGCCGATGCCTTCAGCCGCCAATTCGAGTGCCGCTGACTGGAACTCAACCTCGATGTCGGGAGTAATGGTCACGCCGAGTTCGCGGGCGCGTTCGGCAATGCCCCGCCGTAGCGGATCCTCGGTCTGCCAGTGAGCTTCCGAGAGGATGAGGGTGGCGTCCGCCAAATCCGCGATGGTGACGGGCCGCGCGGTCCGGGCGGGGTCAGTACTGACGTAGACGACCTCGTCGACCAACACGGGCGGACTCACGGTCAGCCGTTGATCGTCGATGGGCAGCTGCACCAGTCCGGCTTCCAAGTCTCCAGAACGCACAGCGTCGGCGACTTCCGACGAGTTCAGGCCGACAATGCGGACCCGTACCCGCGGATGCAAGGTGCGGAATTCCGCGACGAGCGGCGCCAGGAGATAGCGGTGAGCGCTGCTGAAAGTGCCGAAGGACACCTCGCCGCCCGTGAGGGTGCGCGCGACGCGTGCGGTGGCGGTCAGGTCGTCGGCACTGCGCAGCGTCTGCTCCGCCAAAGGCACAATCAGGCGCCCGACGTCGGTGAGCGCAAGCGTCCGGCTGGTTCGGGTGAACAGCTGCGCACCGAGGATGTGCTCAAGTCTGCGGATTTGCACCGAAAGACTCGGTTGCGCGATGTACTCAGCGGCCGCAGCGGCCGAGAACGACCCTGCCTCGACGGCACGCAGGAAATAACGCAGCTGCCGCAGCGTAGGCCCTTCCGCCACAACTAGTTGCCCGCTCCGACAGCGCGAAACGCTGCCGAAACGATCCGGTATCGCGTCTTGAACATAACCGCGAATCTATAGGAAAAAGCTTGACCTGGCGCTCCATATCGCCCGTAGACGGGTGTCAGATCACCTCCCAAACTAGGAAAAGACTGGTCAGCGCAACGGCGATGAAGATCACCCCAAGGAGTCATCAATGGACAATGGACAACACAACCCGACAGCTGTAGTCACCGGGGCGGCCAGCGGGATGGGCCGGTCGACGGTCACCGCCCTGCTCAAGCAAGGCTGGGATGTCCTCGCGTTGGACCGCGACGTTGTCGAGTACTCCGTCGCCGGCGAGACCGTCCGGACCGTGCAGGCCGACGTCACCCGCCGCGACGACGTACGGCGCGCTCTGACGGACTTTCTGGTGCAGCGGCCACTGGATCTGGTCGCCAATGTCGCCGGTATCTACCCGCCGAGCACACTGGACACCTTCACCGAGGAGCTCTACCGCAGCGTCTTCGACGTAAACGTCCTCGGCATCCTCAACGTCACCGCCGAATCCGTTTCACACATGAGCGGCGGCGGTTCGATCATCAACTTCGCCTCCGTCGACGCGTTCACCGTGTCGCCCGGTCAGCTGCTGTACGGAGCATCCAAGGCCGCGGTGGTCATGCTGACCAAAGAACTGGCGCTGGAACTGGCCCCGCGCGGCATTCGCGTCAACGCCATCGCTCCCGGCTGGGTCAACACCCCGGGCAACGCAGCGACCGGCCGCATGGCCTCCGTGGCCACATCCATCCCCCTGGGCCGCGTCGCCGAACCGGACGAAATCGCCCGCTGGGTACTGCTTCTCGGCGGTGCGGATGCGGCGTTCATGACCGGCGAGACAGTCGTACTCTCCGGCGGCGACGTCATCCGCTGACCCGGCAACCACACATCTTCAGCGAACGGAAAATCATGGCAAACTACTGCGTCATCGGAGCCGGGGCCGCCGGCCTTTCGGCACTCGATGTCCTCAGCGCGCGCGGACACCAGGTCGACTGCTACGAGAAAAGCGATCGCGTCGCCGGTCACTGGAACACCGACTACGACGCACTGCATCTCATCACGTCGCGGAACATGACCACCTTCGAGGGATTCCCGATGCCGGAGGACTATCCTCATTTTCCGCGCCGTGATCAGGTGCGCGACTACATCGCCTCCTTCGCCACCACCCGCGGACACCGCCAACGGATCTCCTTCAACACCGAGGTGCTGTCGGTCACCCCCATCGACGGTCCCGGACCCGTGGGAAGTGCAGGCTGGACGGTCACCACCAGCACCGGCGCCGGAACGTATGACGGTGTGCTCGTGGCCAACGGCCATCTGTGGGATCCGAAGATTCCCGATGTGCCCGGACACTTCAGCGGCAAGCAGATCCACTCCGGCGTCTACCGCAACACCGGCGACATCCAAGGACGGCGGGTACTCGTGGTCGGCGCAGGAAACTCGGGCTGCGATCTGGCCGTCGACGTAGCCCAGCACCGCCTCGACGTCGACATCGTCGTGCGGCGCGGGTCCTACTTCCAGCCCAAGATGTACTTCGGCCGACCACGTCAGGAAGTCCCGTTCCTGGCCGAATTCTCGCCCGCTGAACAAGATCTCATCGCCCGCCTGTTGGCCCGCGTCTCGATCGGCGAGAACGCCGACTACCCTGGACTGCCCGTGCCACAACACCGCACGCTGGCCGACGGAGCCACCGTCGTCAACGACCTCCTGCTGTACTGGATTCACCATGGCCGCATCACGGTGAAGGGACACGGACTGGAGCGCTTCGACGGCAATACCGTGCACTTTGCCGACGGCACGGCCAAGGAGTACGACACCATCCTGTGGGCAACCGGATTCCACGCGACACTGCCGTTCCTCGACGATCAGTTGGTCACCAGGCGCAACGGCCGGCCGCTGCGCTATGCCGGCGGCATCGTTCCCGCCGGACTCGAAAAGCTCTACTACATCGGCCTGACCGCCCCTCGGGGTCCGCAGATTCCGATCTACGGCGTCCAGACCAAGATCGCCGAACGCATGATGCGCCTGCATCAGGACGCAGGCAGTCACGGGGCAGGCATCGCCGCCTACTTCGCCCGATTGCAGCAACCCGACGACCGGATCGACATCCCGCGCGACATTTGGCTCGAGCAGATCGCCGATACCAACCGGCTCCTGGACGCGCTGGAGGCGTCCACCGAGGAGCGGCTGCTCAATGCAACCAACTGATGACACCGCCGCAGCGACAACGGCATCCAGAAACGAGAACAAACCCATGGCCACACATCTGATCGATGACAGTCCGCTAACGCGGTATCACAAACGGCTGATCATCGCGTGCTCCGGCGGTCCCTTCCTGGACGGCTACCTGCTCAGCATCGTCGGGGTGGCACTCACCGGCGCCAGCAAGGAACTGGCGTTGGACTCCAACGCCATGGGCATCGCCGGCGCAGCATCGCTGATCGGACTGTTCGTCGGGAGCCTCGTGTTCGGCCCCATCACCGACCGGATCGGGCGACGAATCATGTACACCGCCGACCTGATACTCATGATCGTCGCCTCGTTGGCGTGCTTGTGGATCGGTACCGGCTGGCAGCTCATCGCGCTGCGCTTGGTCGTCGGGCTCGCCGTGGGCGCCGACTATCCGATCGCCACCTCGCTGCTCACCGAATGGATGCCGAAGAAGTACCGGGGTGCGGTGATCGGGCTGCTGTCCACCGTCTGGCTCGTCGGCGCAGTGCTCGCCTATCTCGTCGGCTATGCACTGACCTCTGCCTACGGGATTCAGGCGTGGCGGTGGATGCTCGCCAGCGGCGCGGTATTCGGAATCATCGTGCTCATCCTGCGCATGGGGGCTCATGAGTCGCCGCGCTGGCTCATCTGTCGTGGTCGTGTCGAAGAAGCCCGCCGGCACATCGCTGCGGTACTCGGCCGCGACGTCACGACACAGGAAGTCACCGCGCTGGTGGACTCCGAAGAGCAACCGCGACAGACGACCTCACTGATCGAGCTGGCGCGCGGCGATTACCTGCGCCGCGTCCTGTTCTGCGGCCTCACCTGGATGTGCATCGCCATCCCCCAGTTCGCGTTGTTCACCTATGGCCCAATCATATTGTCGCAGTTCGGCTTCGGCGACGGCGGAGCCGAGGAGACACTCGGCCAGATCGTCTTGAACCTGGGATTCCTCGTCGGCAGCCTGCCCGCCCTGCGCTGGGTGGAGACCCGCGGGAGACGCCCGCTGATGATCGGCAGCTTCCTGTTCGGAGCCTTGGCATTACTACCGCTCGGGATATGGCCAGACGCGCCCGGCTGGTTCGTCATCACCTTCTTCTTCCTGTTCACTCTCATCAACGGCGCAGGAACCATCCTCGTCTTCATCTACCCCAATGAGTTGTTCCCAACGCAGGTCCGGGCCTCCGCGGTAGGGGTGGCCACTGCGATCAGCCGACTCGGTGCGGCGATCGGCACCTACCTGGTGCCGTTGTCACTCAGCGGAATCGGTACCGGGCCCACGATGCTCATCGGCGTCGGCCTGACTGTGCTGGGGCTGGTCATCAGCATCTTCTGGGCCGAGGAAACAAGGAACAGGTCACTGACCGCGACGGCAGGCGGCACGGATCCGGTCGGTCGTAACGAGCACCCCACCTTGACCGGCGATCCGCGCAAAAGCCCTGCCTGATCATCGATTCGGCCTCGCGCGACAGTCGTTCATTGAGAGCCTGGCGCTCGCTCTGCGAAGGTTCCCGCCAGATATGAGAATGGCCCCCGGAGAAATCTCCGAGGGCCATTCTCGCTAGTAGCGGGGACAGGATTCGAATTTGCTCGCAGCAAAATTCAGTCGTACGCTCACAGCAGCGATAACGCGCTCTACCAGCATGATTGCGGAACCAGTGATATTGCCAGCGAATGCCAGAGAGTGACAGAATCGGCCTAGAGATCGCACACAGATCGCACACGAAGCGGGGACAGGAATGGCAGGCAAGACAGGCCGACGCGGCTGGGGATGGATACGGCGGATGCCCTCATCGAAGCGCTACCAGGCGAGCTATATCGGCCCCGACCTGGCCCGCCACTACGCACCCGGCACGTTCGGCACCCGCATGGACGCCGAACGCTGGCTAGGCGACGAGCGCCGACTCATCGACCAAGACATCTGGACATCACCGAAACAGCGTGCCGCCCAACGGCAGGCCGAAGCAGTCACCCTCAACACCTACGCCGACCGGTGGATCGAGCAACGAAACGTCAAACCCGGCACCAAGATCGAATACCGCCGACTCAAAGCCCAGTTGATCACCGACACCATCGGCAAGGTGGTGCTGCGCAACCTCACCCCCGACGCCGTGCGCGCCTGGTACGCCGCACTGGGCACCAAGACACCGCGCCGCAACAGCCACGCCTACGGGCTACTGCACGCCATCTGCGCGACGGCCGTGACTGATCAGCTGATCGCGTCGAACCCGTGCATCATCTCGCGTGCCATGAACCCTGTCCGCAAGCGTGAGCCGGTGATTCTGTCGATTGACGAAATGGCCCGGGTGGTCGACGCGATACAGCCGGAACGCTACCGGTGCCTGGTGCTGGTGGCGGCGTGGTGCGGGCTGCGGTGGGGTGAGGTGACCGAGCTGCGCCGCAAAGACATTGACGAGCTGTGCGAAGTCATCTCGGTCACGCGGGCCGTCACGCACCGGGGTAGCTGCCGGATCGACACCACGAAGTCAGGCAAGGCACGTGCCGTGGTCGTGCCGCCGCATATCCGCGCTGACCTCAAGCACCACCTAGAGGTCCACGTGGCGAAATCACCTGACACCTTGCTGTTTTCGGCGATGCGTGGCGGTTGCCACCTGGACGATTGGGCGTTCGCGCGCAGTGTGTTCTCCCCCGCACTCAAGACGGTTGGCCGCGAGGGTGTGCGTATTCACGATCTGCGGCATTTCGCCGGGACTCAGACGGCGCGTGTCGGCAATCTGGTCGAGACGATGAACCGGTTAGGTCACTCCACGGTGAAAGCCTCGCTGACGTATCAGGCGATGGTGTCGGGTCGTGACCGCGAGGTTGCCGAAGCTCTCTCGGCGCTGGCCTACGGTAGCGACGCGAACACTACGGTATAGCAGGACATTTCGCGACCAGGCGCGACACGCCGACACCCGCTCGGTCATTGATGGGCACCATTGGCGGGTGTAACGTGGCCCGCACATAGCTCTCAGGGGTCTACGACCAAGGGAACGACGGAAAAGGTCCAAGGATTCATATAGCGGAATCCGAGGTTGTCGCTCACCGACCCCGAGATGTCAAGGCCACCCATAGCCGACCCCGTTGGTCTCTCTTCAACGATGACCAAGGGACACATCCGTCATGGGTAAGAAACTCTCACTCGACCAGGCCGCCGAAGAACTCGGCGCATCGAAACGCACTGTGCGACGCATGATTTCAAGCGGCAAACTGCGTGCCTACCGAGTCGGTGACAGCAGCCTGGTCCGCATCGACCGCGACGACCTCGCCGCCGTGCTACAGCCGGTCGTGCCCAATGGCAAGTACTGACCGGCGCGCCAACACCGTGTATCACGGCCCGCGCGCACCGGAACACCGGCAGTCAGCATGAACCGAAACACGGTGCAGCGCTGCGCCACCGGCGACGGCAAGCCGGTGCACGCACGCGGACTGTGCGGGGCCTGCTACCGGCGTTGGCGCTTGTACGGTAGCCCATCGGGCGGCACGCATATTCGCAAACAACCGGTCGTGTGCTCGGTGGCCGGGTGCACACGTAGGTGCTCAGCGCATGACCTGTGCAACGCGCACGCGCAACGCTGGTACCGGGCAGGCAATCCGCTGCCCCAAACGCCAATTCGAAAGCGGCGCACTAAGTCCCAGTTGCGTCAACTGAGTCAGACGACTCAGAGCCTCACATGAGGAACCCGGCGTGGTCAGCGCCGGGTTCCCATCAGCAACCACCGGAACGGCTAGTGGACAACATGAACGATACACCCAACACCCACGAGTTCGGCCCGCTCGACTACGCGCACGTCGGCGATCTACCGGGCCGCTGCTGGTACTGCGGATTCCACATCAGAACGCAGGGCCACCGGCACGGCTGCAAAGGCCCGTCCCGGCACTCGCCGGACAACTCAAGGGCTGGCGGCAATGAACGATAGCGCGCCGCCAGCAGGCGATGACTTCATCGAGGCCGTGCTGTATCAGGATCGCATAAACAAAGCCGTAGCCGATGGCGCACCCCTACGTGACCTGACCGGGATGGAACTACACGACGCACTCACACGCTGGGAAGCCGACCACCGAAAGCCAACACCGAAGCGCCGCAACGGGTCCAAGTATGGCAAGGACCGCAAACGGCACATCGCGCTGAAAATCCTCGACCGCGTCGAACGCCAACTATCCAGCACGGCAACATGCCGCGACGACGCAAGCAACACCGCGATCTACGACCTCGGCAAGTTCGTCAACGAGGGCTGCCTGAGCCGAGACGAAGTGGCGGACAGCATCATTCGGGCGGCATACAGCAACGGGCTCGACAAGGACCGACGCAACGGCGGAATCCGCAAGATCCGCAACAACGTTCCGCGTGTCCTCGACGACGCGCAACGCAACGGCGAAACAGTCGACTGGACCCGATTCGACTGGCTCGCCACCGAGACCGAAGACTCAGCCGAATCCGGCGCCACACCAACAGAACTCGACACTCCCGTCTACGCGTCCGAACTCCTTACCCGTTCCGACCTGCGCAACCTACCCGACCCGCAGCCGTTGATAGACAACGTGTTAGACCAAGGAACCACGGCATTGCTGTACGGAAAATGGGGCACCGCGAAGACGTTCATCGCACTGGACTTCGCCGCGAGCGTGGCAACCGGACGCGCCTGGCAGGGACGGCCCACCGTACAGCGCCGCGTTCTCTACGTGGTGGGCGAAGGCGCGTACGGGTTCAAGGCTCGCGTGCAAGCGTGGGAAGTTGGGTGGCAGAACATGATTGGCGACGAGTGGCTGGCCATTATGCCGCACCCGGTGAACCTGACCAGGTCTGTCGATGTCGCGAACCTGATACACCTCATCGAGTGGGGTGGCTACGGCTTCGTCATTCTCGACACGCTGGCGCGTTGCATGGTCGGCGCGGACGAGAATTCGGCGAAGGACTGCGGAATCGTGGTGGACGCGTTGACACGTCTGCTGGCCAGCACACCGGGTGGTCGTGGTGTGGTGCTGGGTGTGCACCATGCCGGTAAGGACGGCAAGACGTTGCGCGGTTCGTCAGCGTTTGAGTCCGGGGCCGACACAGTGTATTTCGCCGAAAGAGACGGCCAGCTAATCAGCCTGACGCGAGAAAAACGTAAGGATGGACCCGAAAATGACTCTCACCTGCTGGTTTTCGATCCAATGCCGGGGACCGGGAGCGGTGTTATGAGTAGCGGGCAAAGTGTCATCTCAGGTGATCCGGGTGAGACCCGCGTAGCAACGTTGCGTCTCATCATGTCTCAGCATTTCCGCCTCAGCGGAGCAACGCCAACACAGTTACGTCAGTTGGCCGTTGACGAAGGCCCGATGACTCGCGCCACGTTCTACCGAGCGATATCTGACCTGCTGGAATCCGGCTGGCTAGTCAACACAGGCACGGACAAGCGACCGTTCTACTGGATCGCGAGCGAACGTGATTAGCAAACTCCGGTCTCACAGCTGTCTCACCTTTGTCTCACTCCCGCTCAAAGTCTCATCTCACCCCCCCCCCCCCCTTTTGGGGGGGGCCCCCGGGGCCGGGGCCCCCCCCAAACACCCCACCGGGCACAACCCCCAGGCCCCCCCCCGCCCCCCAAAGCCCCCCCCCCCC
>NZ_MVHF01000082.1 GCF_002086485.1 Mycobacterium aquaticum
GTTGTCCATTCTCATTGAATGTGGGGCACGATTACGCCGCTGACTTGCGATGCCCCAGATTGAGTGAGAATTTCGGTCGCGCGTATTCTCATCGAATCTGGGGCATGCCGGGCTAGTTTGGCCGGGCATTTCCGTGGTGTCGATCGAGTCGCGATGGTTTCCACGGCTACGTCCATGCTGTATGTGAGGTGAAGCCCTTCAGGTCGGATTGCGGGTGGCGATGACGTGTAAGGCTGCGCTGTCGATCGGCGTTCTCCCCGCTCCAGGGTTGTGGGCTGTGGTTGCGGTCTCGTGCCGCGTTAACCCAGTGCTAACCCGTCGGGCCGTCCGGTGCGGTGGGCATCGCGGTCGGTATCGGGGTGATCGCAGCGACGTTGGTGTGCCAGTCGGTTATCACGGCAACGGTCGACGAATCGTGCTCGGCGGCGGATTCGGTCGCTCGCCCAACGGCCGTCGGCGGCGCGGCTCGCTGTGGGCTCACCAGATGTCAGGAAGTGTCCTATCGCCGAGCACAGCATTGTCACCGACATCCGAGCCCCACTGGTGCGGCAGCCGAAACGACGGTTGTCATCGGTATCGTGGACGTGTCATTGTCCGACCTCGCGTATTCCTCAGTCTCCAGTACACGTCCGCTGCCGCGGCGCTGTCAACGCCCCATCGGCATGGCAGCGGTTTGGGCTCAGCTTTCGACCACGACGCGGCGAATCGGGCGCGCCCATCTGGCGGATTCGGCCAACGCGGCGTCCACCACCGCGTCGGCGGTCGCAAACAGCGATGTGTTGCGATCGGCATTGGCGATCGGCAGCACCGCAGCGCAGCGCATGACCAGAGACCCCAGCTGCAACGATGTTCTTGGCGGCACCACCAGCAATGTGACGTCGGCGCTGTGGCCGCCGACCCTGATCAGGTGCGGGCGTTTGCGTCGTGTCGCGGTGCCGCACCTGCCATCGGCCACCATCGCGCTCAGATCGAGTTGCCCTTCGGTCTCCGACCAATTCAGACGGATCTCGATGATCTCGCCCAGCGACTGCTGCAGGGCGGCAACCAGATTCGGCAGCTCAGCGGCCAAGGCCGCGGAATGGGGCCACCACGCCCCGTCGATGTCGGCGCCGAGTTGCTCTGCCAACGCGACCCGCACCGGTCGTGCTGAGCGTCGCGGGCCGTCCAAACCGTTCACGGTGTCGCCGTGCCGGGCGTCGGCTGCCTATCGGTATCGTCTGAAAAAACCAGGACCTGAACCGGTGGCGCAACCCTGGCATCGCCGAGGATGTCAACCGGCGGACATGAATGAGAAAACACCAGGTACGACTCCATGAAACCTGCTCCTAGCTCGGGTGCGGGCCGGGCCCGCACACGCTGATAGATCACCCACTCGGTGCATGATCTGCAGGCTGATCGCGTCGACAATGAGAAGATCCGCGGGGTTCTACCCGCCGGGCTGCCCCGCTGAGAGATGTGACGCCTACCTGCACCAAACTACACCCACCCCTTGATGGGTTCTTTCCGTTCGTCAATGTCGACACCACGATCGGACGGCCCTGCGAGCAGGTGGATGACCGGAAGCGGCCCGTTAGCCGAAGAGCTAATGCGCTGGCTTGCGGGCACGGTTGCCAATCCGCACTACCGAGGACCACCGCGTAGACTTGGGGTCATCGGCGGTACTTCGTCGCGTGACTGGTCAAAGTCATGCCGTCGCCGATTCGAACAAGGTGATCGGTTCACGGTCAAGGCGGGAGCGTCACGATGACGCCGCAATACCACCACACGATCCAGCAGCAACGCACATCACCGGAGCGCACACCACGATTGCGGTTGAAGCCCAAAGCGTCCCACAGTGGTTATGTCGACGGGGCGTGGTGGCCGCACACCAGTGACCTCGGCGCAGAACTGCCGGACCTGTTGGCCGTCCTGTCCGTTCGCCTCGGACCGATCGAGCGTGTGTTGTACAACGTCGGCGAATGGTCGACGGCTCCCACCAAGCTGGCCACCGGTGGACGGCGAGTCCGCCTCGATGGATACCAGCGCCAGCCGGTCAACACCATCGAAGTCGTCGGACTCGACCGCGACAGGATCATTCTCCTGACGGTGCCCGCTCAGACGGATCCGGCCGATGCCCATGGCGCACTGATGAACGCTGCGCGACCCGACAACCGTTCGACGGTGGCCGACATCCTGGCCTCGGCCCAGCACACCGAGTAGCCAACAATGAACAGTATCCCGAGGGTGTCAACAGAATTGGATGCACCGACGTGTGTTCATCGAGAAACAGAAGTGGTGACAGCATGACCGAAGGAACCGTGAAGTGGTTTAACGACGACAAGGGCTTCGGCTTCATCACCCAGGATGGCGGTGCGCCAGACGTGTTCGTTCACCACACCGATATCCAGAGCGGCAGCCCAAGGCCGCTGCAGGTGAACCAGCGGGTGAAGTTCGAAGTCGCTCAGGGTGCCAAAGGGCCCCGGGCTGTGGATGTTACGGTCCTCTGACGCCTCAGAGCAGGGGCCTGGGCCGCAAGCTCAGTGCGTCTTGGGATGCAGGAGGCCCCAACCGATATGCCGGGTCGGACACGTTCTTCGGCTTCGCTGCAATAGAATTCCGCAGCGGCTCTGACCCGGCAACGCTCCCGGAAATGAGGCGTGGTTCTCTGTCATGCGTTCGGTAGGCCCCGTAGGACTCGGCGCCGGGAAGACCGGGGGTGGTGCGGCCGGGCCCCGGGGGCTGGGATCCGTTGTTGCACTGGGGCAATGGCGAGTCCGACAGATGGACGGCGTTCAGCAATGGCCGCCGGCTCGGCCATCACGATGCTGTCGGGCACCGCACGCAGGGATACCCCGACAATAGCGTCTCGGGCGTCACTGCGTGACGCTATGCCGGTGACCGTTGCTCGTCGAGGTCGGGATCGCTCACCTGCGCGCGCACGCAGTGCGCTTCGGCCAGCGCCACCCCGAGACCCACCAGCAGCATCCATATCACTGGATCGGTGTTGTGACCGGCGACGTGTTTGCCGAACGCTGGGCCGGTGAGCTCGATGTGCACATGACCACGATCGGTGTCGTCGACCATTGCGCTGAGCGTGGCCGCACCCGGACCCACCCGGTAGTGCGCGAGGCACCGTTGGTGGTCATCGGAGCCGTCGGTGCTGAGCACGGTGTAGCCGCGGTCGGCCAGGTGCGCGATGACCGCCGACAGCGCCTCGTCGGCCAGCTCCGCGACGGAGACGTTGCAGTCCGGCGTTGGCTGCAGCGACACGCTAATCATCGGCGGGCGTCCTTCGAGTACCGAGTCGTGGGCATCACATTGATGGTCCTCGGCCATCACGAACAGCACAAGCAGGCTTGCCACGCCGGACCCGTCCGCAAACGACACCGGCACTTCGCTGGTGTCGGTCGCGTTCACGTGGGTCAGCGCGTCGTCATCGAACTTGCGTACCTCGCCGCACCATCGATGTTGGCCTCGACCAGCAGATCCGCCCTGCGCAGCCGGCCAAGTCACCGTTTGCTGAGCACCGGGCACCCGTGCCGTGCCCGTCAGGCGAGCCCGCGGTCCGGGCGTCGCCGGTCTGCACGGCCCGCGCAGCGCCTGGTGCTCGTCGTTGGTGAGTCGTGTGAGGGTGGTGTCGCACACTAGATTTCGGCTGCGCGTCGACGGTCGCGCCCCGCGGCGGCGTGATGCTGCGCGGCGGCACCGCGGTGCTGATCGACGGCGGCATCGTGCACCCACCACTGACCGAGATTTTGTCCTCGTGCGTAGGTGTGCGCGGTGACAGCCCGGTCGTGCATGTGAGCGATCCGCTCGTGGCACGCGGCAACCCGCGCGCACGCCTCTCGGGCCCACTGGGCTGCCTCAACAGCGCGCTGGTGGGCCTCGGTGGCGTGCTGGCGGGCCAACCCGCCATGGCGGCGTCGCACCGCAACGTCCGCGGTGAACGAGGTGGGCGTCCGCGTCGGTGCCGCAACCCGCTCACCGGTGACATCCGCGCCAGAAGGCTCCATCACGTCGACTGTAGGCCCCCACGCTCAGGCCGGTGCTCCGGCACCCGGGTATCTGGGGTTAACCCAGGGTTAACCCTGGTCGCACCGCTGGCCAGGCCGGGCATAGCCGAGGCCAACCACGGGCACGGGCGACGGTTCGAGGGCCAATGCCAGTGGGAACACCCGGCACAGCGGCGGGGTCGCCGGTCGTGCATGGGGCCCGTCGTCAGGCGTCACCGGAGAAACGACCTCGGGTTAAGCAGTCAGCACGGTTTCTGTGGCGTCGCTCTGGTTGCCGCGCCGTCCAAGAGTCCATGGTTCCCGCGCACCGACCAAGCGAGGATGAACCGGCAACACGGCCGTCGCTACGCGCGGGGCCGCGGTGCACACCGGCAAATCCGCGACGAAGAACTGCAGCCGAGGCGGTGCCGGGGCGTCTAGGCTCGGTGTTAGCTGAGGGCGGGCAACTCCATCGTCGACAGCGCGTTCAACCTGCAGACGGAGCTTTCTGCGCCGCATGTCGTCGAGGGAATCCCGATTCGACGCGGTTCGGAGTCAGCGGCACGAAGGCCACTACTACTGCGGAGCAGGTGCCCAGATCAATGATTTGCATGACATTGCGGGTGACTTCGGCGTCGAGGATCTCTGTGGAGCAGCTGTGGGGCACGGCGCTGCCGGCGGTGCTCGGCGAACTGATCGCATGTGGTTATGCCGTTGCGGGCTCGAGTTCGGCTGATGTAGACGGTGGCGGCACGTTTGCGGCCCGGTATCGGGTTCTGCCGGGGCCGGCCACGCTTGTCGCCGACGTCGGCGGCCACGAGGACCGCGCTATTGAGTTCACGCTTACCGGTGCCGCGCTCGGCAAACGAGCCGCGGGCCAGGACGCCGATCGGGCGATCTGGACGCGATTGGTCGTTCTCGCAACGAAGCTCTACCAGGCGCACCGCGTCGATGCCCGCGTGATCGATCCCGACGTGGAGGATCCGCCCGGCCCGGGCGCCAGTCCAGAGCCTGTGTACTGAACCGGCGCAGCCGCAGTATCAGATGTGGGGCCGCATCGGCTCGTAGCCGGTGTCGAGTTGGCCAGAGTAGCCGCTCGATCGTCGTGATGTGGCGAGGGTGCGTTGAGGTGGTCGGGGTACCCGCACGTCACTGGGCGCTCCTCGGCTGGAAGCTCATTGTCAGTGTTTGTGCGCACCGTTTTTCACCAGCAACTCGACGACTTGAAGGCCGGGATGGCCGGGTTGTGCGACCTCACCGGAGCCGCGATGGCCGGTGCGACGGATGCGTTGCTGCAACCCAATCTGCAGGCCGCCGAAGAGATCATCGACCGTTACGGCGACATCACCGGCGAGTGCGCGCGGCTGGAAACCGATGCGTTCACCATCCTGGCCCGCCAAGCGCCGGTGGCCGGGGACCTGCGGGCGGTGGTCAGCGCCCTCAAAGACGTCGCCGACATCCAGCGCATGGCCGCACTGGCCACCCATATCGCCAGGATCGCGCGGCGCCGCCACCCCCACCTCGCCGTGCCCGCCGACGGCGTCTCCTATTTCGCCGAGATGGGCCGCATCGCGGTGCACGTCAGTGAGGACACCAAACACGTTGTGCTCTTAGGTGATCCCGAGCAAGCCGCGCGGCTGCGCGCCGATGACGAAGCGATGGACGACCTTCACAGGCATGTGTTCACCACGGTGATGGACCCGGCCTGGACGCACGGTACGGCCGCAGCGGTTGATGTGACACTGTTGAGCCGCTACTACGAACGTTTCGCCGACCACGCCGTCGAGGTCGCCAACCGCGTCATCTACCAAACCACCGGCGTCCGCAGCACCTGATTCCCACCCACACTGCCTGCCGGCACGAAGGCCCTGACACCGGCCCGCCCCGACAGGTAACCGCATTCACTGCCGGCCCACGCGATCGCGATGCCGCGTCGACCATGGACTTCTTGCCCCCACGCGTCCCGCACCCGCCGGGGCGCAGCTGGATGGTCCAACCTGCGGCTGAGCCTGTGCTGGCGGGCCTTATCCGGCATGGTCAGCGAGGCCGAGCAGTCGGGTAAGCGGCCCGGTCGGCCGGCGTAGCATCAGGCGCTGATCGGAAATCCATTGTTCCAGGGCGGGGCTGCTGCCGCAGCGTCCGGCGAACACCGTCGTGACCTGTCGACAGAGCTCGTCGAGGAGTCGATCGCTGGGTACGGAGCTGGTGGCGATGCGTCCTCGGTAGTTGGCGAGGACGGCCGCCAACGCGACGTGATCACCGTAGCTGGGCAGGTACTCGTCCACGGTGAGGTCGCGAAGATTCGGCACGGCGGTGATGGCGGCGCCTTCGCGCCACCAGCAGTTCAGGATGCGTCGGGCATCACGCATGGCGACGGTGGCGAACGCGGTGTGCTGGTGGGCTATTCGGGCATGCCGGCGCGCCGCGGCCAGCACTGCTGGGTGGTGGTCGAGTCCTCGTTGATCGGCCCACCGGTGAGCCGGGGCGCCGATCCATCGACGATGCCGAAAACACACCGTGCGGTGCTCGGGCAGCCAGCAATACACCGGCACGTCGATACCGCGGCGGGCCATGCACCATCGGCACGCGGGTCGCGACCTGCGCAGTTGTTCGGCGAAACCGTGGCCCCGGGTGAGACCTTTGAGCCGGATCTCCAGCAGATCCAGGGGGTAGCCGCTGGCGACCGCAAGCCAGTCCGACCGCGGGTGCTCGCTGCTCGGGGTGCCCGACAGATACAGGCGCAACACCTTCACCGGCAGGTGGTTGGCCTGGGCCAGTCGCATCGTGTAGGAATGCACGGTTTCGGCCTGCACCGGCCATACCCGGCGCGGCAACGGGTGTCGCGGTCCCTGCAGCCACGTGCGGTAAGCCATGATCGGTCAGCTGGCGGTGCGGGCCGCGGCGGTGTGCGCGGCGTAATCGATGAGCACGGTGTCCATCAGGGCCCGGGTGAGGTGCTCGGTGCCATCCAGCATGGCCTGGATGGCCGCGGCGCGGATTAGATGGGCCAGGCTGCCGATCATGCCGCCGGTACGCCGGTGCAGGTAGCGGGCCTCGCCGACCAGGGTTCCCGGCCGGTGGCGGTGCAGCCGCAAGGTGCCCTCCATCGCCGCGATGAGTTGGCGCCATTCTTTGGCGTCCGGGAATGCACTGGTGTGGATTACGCCGCAGCGTCCGGCAAGCTGACGTCCGCGGGTGCCGGTGAACAACCCGGAACGCTCCACGTCGATCCCGGCATAAACGAATGTGGCGGGCAGGTGTTCGGTGAAATATTTGAGATGGTCGGAAAGTTCTTCTCCGGCACGGGTATCCAGGTTGAGGTTGTGGATCTCATCGACCACGACGATGTCGGTGCGGGCGTCGATGAGCACCTGGCACACCGCATCGGAAATGTCGGTGACGTTCATCCGCGGATGCAGTGTCGGCAGGCCCAGGAACCGGGCGAATTCCATCGCGAGTTTGCGCGGTGAGCCTTTCGGCGGGGCAGTCACATACACCACCGGGATGCGGCTGTCATCGCCGGGAAAACGTGCCCGCGTGCGTAGTTCGTGGAATCTGCCCAGCTGTTTGATCGCCGTGGTCTTGCCGGTCGCCGCGGCACCGGAGATGATCAGGCCCCGCCGCGCGCCGATCTCACGCTGGTTGAGCAAGGTCAGCAGCCGGCCCTGATGGGTGATCGATTCGATCGCCGATGTCGTGACCACCACCAGCTCCGAGTGATGAGCCACCCGGGCCTCGTTGTAGCGGGTCCGGGCATCGTCGTCCAGCTCCGCCCAGGTGGTGTCAGCGAGCAGATTGAACTGGGGTGGATCGGCCTCAATGAAACGCCGCCAGCCCTCCAACGTGGTGGTGGGCTGGCGGCGGTCCTCTAACTGGTTGACGGCCGCGATCTGCGGTGTGGTGGTCACAGTCGCCACGATTGGGCCTCCTTGCGTGCATCGAATACCGGTAACGGGATCACTTCGGCCACCTCGTCATCGACGTCATCACCTGCAGCCGGCTTATCGTGGGGCGACGGCGGTACGCCGCCAGCGTCGTCGGGAGGTTGCCGCCACGTGGGGCTGGCAGCGACCGCCTTGGTGCGCCCGGTCACGCGACGCTCGTCTTGACTGCGGCCCTGCGGCCCGTGGGCGGCGCGGTCAAGCAGATCCTCAGCGATGGCCGCGATTTCGGCTTGTTGAGCCTGGCGGCCCTCACTTCGGCCGGCCTGGGCGTGGGCGTGGCGCCACAACGCATCGCCGAACGGCACCGGCGAGGATCGCAGATGAGTCCAGATCGCCGCGATCCAACCGTCCTCCCGGTGATGGTCGCGCACCCACACTCTCGACACGTCATAGGGGTCGAACCGCACTTCCCACTGCCCGCCATGCTCGTCAACACCGGAGTGTTGGCGACGGTAGGGTTTAAGGGCCTTGGCATCGTAGGTACGGTTGTTGATCCGTATCCCTGATTTCGTGATGGTCCGCCATTGCGCCGGCAGCAGTTCGATGAAGTCGTCAGCGGTCAACGGCACCGGCACGTATCCGGCGACTTCGACCAGGGCGGCGTACTTCTCGTTGGGGGTCAGTGCCTTACCCGGCGTCACCGGGTCCCGCAGTCCATCATGCGGGCGGTTCTGCCACACCGCCACGATCCACTCGTCAAGCAGCGCCTGCAGTTCCACCATGGACCACACCGCGCCCCGATCGGCGTTCTTGCCGCGCCGCTCCACCGACGAACCCACATAGCCGGCAACATATTGAGCAAACAGCGTGCCCACCGACTGCAGCGTGCGTTCCACCTTCGGCTTATCGGTCGGTGTATCCGGGTGGGCAGGTTGCAGATTGATCCCCAGCGAGCAGCAGGCGTGCCGGAACGTCTTCGACAGGAACGCTTTCCCGTGATCACACACGATCGTTTCCGGGGCGATCACCGGTCGCGCCGCCGCGTCGGCGAGCCGTTGGTCGACGCTGGTCATGGCGCGGTGCGGCAATACCGATCGCGACATTCGCAGCGCATCAGCCCAGCCGGGCCGCATTGGCTCCGGAGTCAACGCCCGCGCCAACAACAGGGACGCATCCACCGCTTTGGTGGTCGGCCGCAACACCGCGGCGGGGATACTGCGGGTAGCGTTATCGACCATCGCGGTCAACTCGACCCGGTCGATGAGTCCGTCATCGAGCACCACCCGCACGTCCAACGGAGTGGAATCAATCTCGACCATCTCCCCAGGCCGCACCACCGTCAGGAACCCGAACTGGTCAGCGGGCTGTTTGGACAACGACCGGCGGGTCCGCGCCGAGCCGAACGTGTGCCGCCCCTCGGCAAGACGCTTCACCAGCCGATAGAACGTCGGCTGCGACGGCATCGCCGGGGCATCATCGACACCGTAGGTCGCCACCAGCGCCTTGGCCACCTTGCGTTGCAGTCTTTGCACCGTGCCCGTCGACAGATTTGTCTCGCCCTCGATCGCCTCGCGCACCGCGACCACCACGCGCTCATCAACCCGGCCGAACACCAGCCGGCGCCGATTGTGACGCCCATCGACAACACCCACCAGACCGTCCTGCTCATAAGCGAATCGCCTGCGTTGCAGCGCGTTACGGCTCACATGATGACCCGCCGCACGCAGCTCGGTCAGCTTGGCCAACTCTCGCTGCCGCAACGAGTGCTTGGATGGGTCGAACTGGGGACGCGGCCGTGAACCCGGCGCGGCGCCCGGCGCCCGCCCGGTCAGCACCTCCAGAATGTGCCGCTCCCACCACCGGGCCTCTTCCACCGCCGCCTCCGGTAGTCCCGCCAGCGACTCTTCCGAACACAACGGCGGTCGCGACCCCGAGACCAGTTCCAATGCAGGATCCGCCAGCAACTGCGCCAACGGCACCACCGTATGCTCGCCGACGGCATCCACTAAACGGGCAGCGCCGCCCGACAACATCGCCACAGTGAAAACACCTGATGCTAAACGGATTTCGTCACCTTCGCGCACGACACCGGTTCTCATCATCACCATCCCGAGCCGGAACCGACTACCGTGTCATCAGACAACAGAGCTGCGGCAAGATCGACCTCCAACCGGCGATGCCACAACAGGTGGAATAACACGGGCAGCACCACAGGGGGAGCGCCTACCGCCACCACCCCCGACATCAACGGCCGGGCGCGGACAAACACCTCCAAGAGATCACCGGCTAACGCCGGGCGCAGCACCCGAGGGTGCCGATACCCCGACAACCACCGAAGATTGGCCCGCAGCACCGAATCCAACACACCCACCCGGCGGTACTCCCAGCCCACCGACTCACACACCGCCGCCGACCGGTCAAACTTCTGGCGATCCCCAGGCGAAATTCGGTCATCAGCACGAACATCAACAATCAACACCGACCCATCCCGGCGCCGCGCGAAATAATCCGGCACATGACGGATGCCATCGGCCCAGTAGAACCAAAAAGGCTGCGACACAACACCAACAACGTCCGGGTCAGCATCCAATGCCATCAGCTGATCACGCTCCAGCCACGACTCATGACCAACATGCGATTGTGTAGTGGCAAACCACCACAAACCCGGAAAACTGCGTTGCCCGCGATAAGACGGAAACCCCCGCACCGGCGCACACTGCAACTCGAACGAAAAACTCGCACACCGACTCAACGGAAGACGCAACCGCCCCTCACGGGCGTCGAACTCCACATCCACGACATCCGCACCGCTCGGCCGAGCCGACACCGCCGATGCCAGCACAAATCAACGGTAACGCCGTGCCCCAGATTCAATGAGAAAGACACGCGGTTGCCCCACATTCAATGAGAATGCCCCAACATCAATGAGAACGGTCA
>NZ_MVHF01000083.1 GCF_002086485.1 Mycobacterium aquaticum
AACGAGGCGCCGTCGGGGTCGCTCCTCGACGGCGCCTCCCCATGCCCACTTGACAGAATTCTCTACATATCAGTTGGGCGAGGGTGGTGGCTCGGGTTGGAAGGGGGTGTACCACCACCAGTCGGCGCGTTCACCGGTCGGCCCCCGATAGGGCGGCACCTGGGGTGGGGGTGTGGTTGGTGGCCGGGCCAGCGAACCCCGGTGGAGTTCGCGGCCGGTGGCGTCGGTGACCGTGAGATGGTGGGCGGGGCCGGTGATGGTGATCCCACCTTTGTGATGCAACCGATGATGAAAAGGGCAAAGCAACACCATGTTGTCCAGCTCGGTGGGGCCACCGTCCTCCCAATGGACGATGTGGTGGGCATGTAGGCCGCGGGTGGCTCCGCAGCCGGGGACTGCGCAGCAGCGATCGCGGTGCTCCAGGGCGCGGCGCAGCCGGCGGTTGACGGTGCGGGCGGCACGCCCCGCGCCGATGGGTTGCCCATAGCGTTCGAACCACACCTCGCACGTGGCGTCACAGGTCAGGTAGCGCCGTTCGTCGGTGAGTACGGGGCCCAGGTGCAGGGCGGCGACGGGTTTCTCGCCGTCTTTGTCGAGGTCGACGTGTAAGACGACGGTGGTGTGTTGCCCGTGCGGGCGAGCCGTCACGTCGGTGTCCCACCCCGCTTCGACCAGGCCCATGAACGCGTCCACGGTGTTGGGGAACGGTGGCGCCTGCTCGGAGACGCCCTCGGCGTTCTCGTGGTCGCGTTTCCACGCCGCGATCTGTGCGTCGTGGTGTGACTGCAGGCCGGCGTCGAGTTTCGCCGCCTCCAACCGGGGCAGCACGATCTGATAGGTCGTGTAGTCGTCGTGGACCTCTTTGCGGAACGACCGCTTCGGTTCGGCTTCCGGGTCGGGTTCGGGGCGCGGTTGCAGTTTCACCGCGGTACGCAATTGGGTCACCGTGGCCACCGTCGCCAGTTCGGCGTAGTGCGCATCGGAGCCGTCGGCGGCGTGTTCGGCGATCACCCCGACCTGATCCAGCGACAATCGGCCTTCTCGCAGGCCCTCGACGCAGAGGGGGAATTCCTCGGCCCGCCGTGCTACCGCCACCAACGTCTCGGCATTGTTGGGTGTCATACCGGTTTTCCACGCCACCAATGCCTTGATGGACCGGGCACCGGTGGCGCCGCACAATTCGTCGCGTTCCAGTTCGGCGACGATGTCGACGATGCGTCCGTCGATGGCGTTGCGCTGCCCGCACAACTCCGCCAATTCGTCGATCAACACCTCCAGCCGTTGCGCAGGGCTCGGCCCATCATCAGCGAAAGGCGTTGCCGGCGTGGACATGACACCATCATCGCAGAAGCCACCGACAAAAATGGGTCCTCTGCACCCCGAGCCCGAGAACGGTCGGGGACAGAAAAAGGGAGTGCGCTACCTCGAAGGCATCTGCGGAAACCTTTCGTGCCAAGCGCAACTCGAACCACCGTCACCAACGATCGGTGATCATTGTGGCAACACTGTCCGCGACAGTCGCGCACGATGTACGGCGGCGCCATCTTTCGTTGGCTCCCCGGCCTTCCCAAAGGATGAGCGCAAGACTGGTTGCACGGGCGGATTCACACCACCGCCCAGCGGCTTACGAGTCCGCGCGATTTCGAAATGCCCTACCACGCAGTGCGTTTGGTGACCGCGAGGGAGTCCAGTCCCTAACGGCAGCAGCGATGTCCGTCATTCCCGCTGCCAATATGCCGAGCGCGACTAGGCTTGCGCAGCATGATCGACGAGCCACAGGCCCGTGAGCTGGCCATCGCCGCGTTCGATGCTCAGCAAGTAGTTCTCGGCGGCGCTCGCGAATTGAGCGACGGGTGGTTCTTCCCCAGCGTGACGAAAGGCCCCGACCTCTTCACCGGCGTCATCGTCAACAAGCAGACCGGCCGGACTCTCCGGGTGAGAGCGCACACTCCCCTGGACAACGACCCCACGCTCTACGACCGTGGATACCAATACGACAGCTACGACCTCGTCGTCCTGTCGATCGGAGACCTGGAGCAGACCGTTCGTGTTGTCATGGCGCTGCACGTGGTCACCGTCGACACGTACTACAAGAACGACCGGGTGTACCGCGTCGGTCGAGCACTGACCGAAGCTGAAGTCCGCGAACGCCTCTCGAAGCTGCCGTGCGTACTCAGCGGAGCATTCATGTTCCACATCGACAAGCTCGAGCGTGCACGCGAAGCCGGCTGGATGTCGTACAAGGTTTTCGAATACCGCGGCAAGGATTGAGAAGACGCGACCGCGTCATTTGGCCGAGAGCTTGCGCCAGCTGAAAACCGCGACACCGACACCGATCACCGCGGTGATGGGGCCGATGACCGACCACGTGGTGGTATTGCTCATCGGGCTGCCCTGCAGCACACCAAAGCCCTGCAGTGCCCAGATCAAGCCGAACAGCGTCAGGATCACACCGATCGCGAACGTGACTACGAATCCCCGCTTCATGCTTGGATGCTACGCGCGCACCGGGCACATCGACGGAAACGTCAGGGGCGTAACACCAACTTGCCTCTGGTGTGGCGCTTTTCCAGCTCGGTGTAGGCCGCCCGCACGTCGTCGAGGCTGAACACTTGCGCGGTGGGCACCTCCAGTGCACCGTCGGCCACCAGCCCGGCCAGCTCCGCGACGACTGCGATGTCGCTCGCGTCGGCATTGCCTGCCCCCTGAACACCGAACTGCTCGATGGCCGGGAAGTCGATGATGGTGTCCACGCGGCCGGGTTCGACACCCAGCTCCTCGACCGCGAGCTGCACGTAGCCCCCGCCGAAGAAATCGAGGAACGCGTCCACACGACCGCTCGGTGCCGCGGCCCGCAACCGGTCGGCCAGTCCGTCGCCATAGTTGACCGGGACGACGCCGTGCGCAGTAAGCCAGTCGTCGTTGGCGGGCCCGGCGATCCCCAGCACGGTTGCCCCGGCGCGCGCGGCGAGCTGCACGGCGATGGTCCCGACGCCACCCGCGGCGCCTGCGACGGCCACCGTGTCGCCGGGCTGCAGCCGCACCGCGCGAACCGCCGCATACGCGGTGGTGCCCGCGACGAACAGCGAGCCCGCCACCTCCCACAACACCGCGGCAGGCTTGGCGGTCACCTGACCGGCGGGCACGGCGACGTATTCGGCCTGACTCGACCGGCGTTCGGAGAATCCGATCACCTCGTCACCGACTGCGAATCCCGTTACGCCGTGGCCGATTTCGGCGATGACACCGGCGAGGTCGCTGCCCTGTCCGGACGGGAACGTAGCCGGCCAGCGGTCGTGCAGGGCGCCGCGGCGGATCATCGCCTCGCCGGGATTGATGCCTGCGGTTCTGTACCCGGTTCAATGCTGTTGTATGTCCCCGGCGACGGGTACCCGGTCCAATCGTTGAGGGCGACTTCTTCTACCGGCTCGCCGAATTGGAAGATCCCGGCATTAGCGGCAACGATGTCGAGGCGGCCCAGTTCCCGAACGGCGGAGTCCAGGCCGGATTTCAGGACGTCGTAGTCCCGGACGTCGGCTTGGTAAGCGATGATGCGTCGCCCGTGTTTTTCGACGAGTCGAACGGTCTCGTCGAGATGTACTGGTCACCGGACGGCGAAGAATTCCCTGGCCGTCCGAGGTGCCCACAGCAGGGCGACGACGAGGATCTGCGCGGCGCCAACGATGGGGATGACGGCGTGGAACATCGGCGAGGACGACCAGGACACCATGCTAAACCCTAGGGACAGAGCTTGGGAGACCGTGGCCAGCCGACGGGTCCATGGCCGTGCGGTGGTCAACTTCCACACCAGCAGCGTGCACAACACCAGCAGAATGCCATGGAAAGCCGCCCCGAAAGCCACGGCGAGGTCGACCGACCTCCCGACCTCCACCGCAGCGAAACCGGGGTGCTGGGAGGCGATCTGGTCGCGCAGAGTGCTCTGGTTAACTCCCATCACCACCGGTATGACCAGGTGGCTGACCGCTACGGCGGCCAGCAGCACCCGCGCCGATTCGACAGGTGCGGGTACCTGTGAGGCTCGGTTTAGGGCCGGGGGCCGCATGCTTGTTCTTCCTTTCCGTGGGGCTTCGCTGGACATCGAACTGAAAGTCCACCGCCCATCCCCGATTGGGTGCGGTGGAGCTGCTGTGGCGCTTGCGCCGCCGGCGCTGCGGCACTCGAAGGCCTTCCTCACGCCAAAGACGTTGCACCTTCTTGTGATTGACTGCCCAGCCTTCCGCACGGCCGTCGTGATATGCAGGTCGGAAACCCCGTCGGGGGTGATCCTTGGCATAGCGCGAAGCCAGGCCCAGCGTCGGTTCAGGATCGGCCGTGGTGGCCCGCGACAGGCTCATGGCGTTGGGTGGCGCGATGTTGCCCGGTGACAACCCCCCACAAAACCAAGGGCTGCAACCACAGCAGCAACAACGCCGAGCGTCGCGCGACGGTGCCAACGAGGCGATAAAAATCGACACTGCAAAGATCTAAGAAACAAGAGCAATCACATCCTATCTCAGGTGCGACAGTGCGTGCGCGCAGCGGCGCATACGGCTCACGTGGCTCGGTTCCGGCCCCAGCGGACAAACACGACACCGCTGGGGAATGCGATCGGCTGGGCAACAGGGGTAAACCCGGAAATCACTCTGCGATCCGGGAACAGTCGACGTCCCCCTCCTTGTACGAAGGGATAGATGAACAACCGGTACTCGTCGACGACCTCAGCCTCGATGAGCGCATGGCACAGGCTGATACTCCCGGTCACCACAATGTCGCCACCTTCGGCCGCTTTCAACTCCGCCGCCTCATCGGCGGGGTCCCCCGACAAAATCGTTGAGTTTTCCCACTTCGGGTCTGTCATGGACGACGACACCACGTATTTTTCAACGTTGTTGAGGTAGTCAGTTATCCCGGTGATGTCATCCAGCTGACTTGGCCAGTATCCGCGAAAGTCCTCAAATGTTTTCCGGCCGACTAGAAGCGCGTCAGCAGTCGAGTCTTGACGAGTCATCTCGGCAAGCAGCTCGTCATCCTGAGACTGCGGGTCGAACCACCCGGCCCCCTCCAGCATTTCCACCGAGCCGTCCAGGGTCACATTCTGAGTAATGATCAATGAGCGCATACCTTATAGACCACCGACTGCCTATCATTTCATCGCGCCACGGTCCGAGCGGACCCGTGAACTGGTCCACACCCAACGAGGGGTGTGTCGCTAGCTCCTCTGTCAAGCGGCGGCGGTTTTGACCCCCGTAGCGAGGTCGGCCTGTAGCGCCGCGTAGACGACGTCGGAGAGTCGCCGTTTGAGGACACGCAGTGCTTCCATCCCGCTGTCTCCGCTGGCTTTACGCCGAGTCATCATCTGTTTGGCCGGTTCATGCCAGTGCGCCTGGGTGAGCGCGATCCGGTGCAGGGCAGCGTTGAGTTGACGATTCCCGGTGCGGCTCAGCCGGTGGCGGGCCTTGTTGGAGGACCAGACCGGCATCGGTGCGGTGCCGTTATGACGGGCGTAGGCGTCCTTGGACCGGAACCGATCGACCCCGGCGGTCTCACCGAGAATCTTGGCCGCAGTGATGGTTCCGCAACCGGGGATCGCGATCAACGACGGCGCCATATCGGTCACCAGTGTGGTGATCTCTGCGGTGAGCTCGTCGATCTGCTGGGTCAGTGTGCGGCACCGTTCGAGCAGATCACGCGCCAGCCGCGCGACGGTTCCCGTGAGCGGCTCCAAACGCACCAAGACCTGGTCCAAGATTGCAAGCCGATCCAGAGATCGGGCCTTGGGTTCCCAGGACGGGTCGAGCTCGTGCAGATACCAGCGCAGTCTATTGATCACCCGAGTCCGTTCTGCAACAAGGGATTCACGATGATCACCGAGTAACCGCACGTCGCGGTCAGGACCATCCAACCGGGCCACGGGAAGATCGGGTTCGCGCTGCGCGGCACGGGCGACGGCGAGCGCATCGATGGGATCGAATTTGCCGTAGGTGCGGGCCGAATCGCGGACGTGGGCCATCAACTTCGGTGGCACCCGCACGATTGCGTGACCCGCGGCAAGCAAATCCCGCTCCAGCCGCCGCGACAGGTGTCGGCAGTCTTCGATCGCCCACACCAGACCGTTACCCCTGGCCAACTGCTCGGCCCAGGTCAGCAGTCCCAGATGATCTTTGGTGGTGGTGGCGATCGTCTTCGATGCCAGCTGGCGACCGTTGGAATCGACCGCGACGATGGTGTGGGTGCGCTTGTGCGCATCGACTCCCAGAGTGATCATTGAACTCGTCTCCTTCTCCTTGAGGGGATCAGGGATCGGTCGGTGGGCACATCCCAGTCAGGGGCGATGCCACGCTCCTCTCAAGCCACGCCGGCCGGTCCTTGGCATCCGGCGGGCCGCACTACAGACAATGGCCACCAACGGCAAATAACAGGTGGAGCGAACCCGCCGGACCCCTTCAGTCAAACACTGGCATTAACGGTGTAAGTGGCCTTATGGCCCCCGGTGTGTCGGAGGGCGGAAAGGTCACGAAACGACCGAAACTGTCGTGGCTGTGGAGCCATCACAGAATGAAGAACACGATCCCGCGGTGACGGCGATCGACGTCCCAGCGGCTCGTGACGTCGACGAGCTCGAGGTCACTCGGGAATTGGTGCGCCAGGCACGTGAGGCCGGCGTAGCGTTGACCGGCGGATTGCTCAAGGCGATGACCAAGACGGTCATCGAAACCGCCCTCGACGAGGAACTGCCCGAGCACCTCGGGTATGTCCGTCACGATCCCGCCGGGCATGGAAGCGGCACCTCCCGCAACGGAACCCGCACCAAGACGGTACTGACCGACGCCTGCGGTTCGATCGAAATCGACGTCCCGCGGGATCGGGCGGGCACGTTCGAACCGCACTTCGTCAAGAAGCGCCAACGCCATCTCACCGACGTCGATGAGGTGGATCCTGTCGCTGTATGCCCGCGGATTGACCACCGGGGAAATCAGCGACCATTTCGCCGACATCTACGGCGCGGCGGTCTCCAAGGACACCGTCAGCCGCAGCACCGACCGCGTCGTCGAGGAGATGGCGGCCAGGCACAGCCGCCCCTTGGAACGGGTATACGCCGCGGTGTTCATCGACGCCCTGCACGTCAAGATCCGCGACGGCCAGGTGGGCCCCAGACCGATCTACGCGGCCATCGGGGTGGATTTGTAATGTGCTCGGGATGTGGGCCGGTGAAGGCGACGGCGAGTCGGCCAAGTATTGGCTGTCGGTGCTGACCGGGCTCAAGAACCGCGGGGTGGCCGACATCTTCTTCCTGGTCTGCGACGGTCTCAAGGGTCTCCCGCAATCGGTGGGTACGGCGTTCCCCGACACCGTGGTACAGACGTCATCTATTAACAATGGGTGGGCCGGGATGGTCTCGGCGTTCACCTGCACCACCACGGGCAGGACCTGTGCAAACGCGTCACCTTCGAGGTCCACATGCAGACCTGTCCGCCCACGGTGGCTGCGGGGCATGAACCGGCCAGCGAGAGCAGCACCACCGGTGTCAGCGGCGAGTGCCGAGACGAGGTCTCGGGCAGGCCTCGCGTTCGCAGCGTGAACCTTCAATGTGAAGGGGATCTCACTGCAATGAATCAGGATAGTCCGTAACGGCGGGATCATTTTTGGTACGGCATCGACTGGGGTGGTCGTTTCCACCACCTCTGCGTGCTCGACGATGACGGCCACCAGTTGGTCAGCGAGAGGATTGCTCATACCGTCGACGGTCTGGTCGCGTTGGTCGCGATGATCACTTCCTTGACTGGTTCGGTGAGTATCGCGATCGAACGAGCCGAGGGCCTGCTCGTCGAGCACCTGCAACAACACTGTGATACCGAAATCTACTGTGTGTCACCAAGATCTCGGCGCGGGCCCGCGAACGGTATCGGATGGCAGCCGCGAAGTCCGACGAGTTCGACGCCTATGTCCTGGCCGACACATTGCGCCACCAGCATGCCCAGTGGCGGCCGTTGACCGCGCCCGCACCGCTACTGGCGGAATTGACCGCAGTGACCCGGGACCGTCAACGCATCCTGGACATGCAGGTAGACACCGAGAACCGGCTGCGTTCGGTTTTGGAGGCCTACCATCCTGCCCCGTTGCACCTGTTTTCCTCGTTGGATCGCGATATCAGCAGCGCTAGTTGTTCAGTGAATGCTTTGGCCGCCAATGCTTTACCGGCCACGCTGGCGCTTATCCGGACCTATCCCACCCCGGCGCAGGCAGGCAGGATCACCGCCGAGCGGATGGGCGCGTTCACCGGCCGACACGGCTACAGCGGCCGCCAGAAACCCGAGGCACTTCTCGAGCGCATAGCGCCGCACCTACTGTCGGCCAGTGAAGGCACGGTCGTCAATAAGCATCTTCGAGCCCACGACAAGCGGCTGGGCGAGCTGCTCGACATGCACCCGGACACTCCGATCTTCACCAGTTTCCCCGGTATCGGACCCGTCACCGCCGGCGTATTGATCTCCGAAATGGGGGAAGAGCGCAGCCGTTTCCCATCGGCGGCGTCGTTGTTAGCCGAGACCGGCTTGGCTCCGGTCACCAAGGCCTCCGGGCGCACTCGTCAGGTGAGGTTCCGCTACGCCGCCAACCGGCGAATGCGCCACGCCATCGACTGGTGGATGTTCGTCACAGTCCGTGAAGACCCTTGGTCTTCCGACATCTACGAACACGCCCGTGCCGCCGGCCAACCACACCACCGTGCTCTGCGTGGCCTGGGCGCGCGCTGGTGCCGCATTCTGTGGCGCTGCTGGCACGATCACACCCCCTACAACCCGGTCATCCACCACCACGCCACCGCGGCATAGTCCACCGATTCCAACACCGCGCTGAGCAAACCAAGTCGGTCGCGGCGACCGAACACGTCCACGACGAAAGGTTCACAGCGGGAGTCTGTGTCATCCACCTAAACCGCGGCACGTTCCGCTACGGCGGTCGTCAGCACCGTGATGCGATCGCCAAAGGCCATCAAGCCGATCTACACCGCGGTCAACGCCGACGCGGCCGCTGCGGCGTTGGATGCGTTCGAGGCCGAATGGGGCAATCGATATCCGGCGGCAATTCGGTTGTGGCGCAACGCTTGGAGTCAATTCGTCCCGTTCCTGGACTACGACACCGAAATAACGAAGGTGATCTGCTCGACTGATGAAATTGTGATTTTGACCGCTGATTCGGGAGTCGTTTGATCACGAATCTCGGAGTCGCTGGGGACGTTCGTGGGTCGGATTGATCACGAATATTGGAGTCGGTAGCGTGGATTGACCGTTGGCCAGGCGGTCCACCGTTGTCAGGGGATAAGGGCAGAAACACGCGCACGAGACACGGTCTAAAGTGCGAAGCATCGCGGCCGCTCTGGGCCGCCAGGATCACCGCACAAGACACCGGGATCCGCGAGCTCAAAGCCACCATCGCCGAGCAGCATGTCGACCACCATCGAACCAAGCCGTTCACGCCGTGGGTCCCGACACGGTTCGATCATTCGAGCGCCCCAAACTGCAGGGTGATAACCGCGTCGCGAGGTTTGCGTTTGTACTATGGCGACTGCTCCGAGGGCCGGGCCGCCCGCAAATTGTCCCGCGAGATCCCCAATGGCGGGCCGCCTCCTGGATCGGCACCCCTCAGCCCGATGCAACCGCCGAATCTCTGCCCAATACTCCACTGCGATCATCCCTCCACGAGACCATCGGGTGGGCCAATTTTCCGGGAGGTGGTTTCTACGCGGGGTCGCAACACTTCTCTAGGTTTCTCTAGGTTCTGGAGGTTGTGTTGACATCGTCGCGTCGGGTGAAGAAGGGGCCGGGGCGTCGTCCGCAGTCGGCCAAGCGTGCGCGGTTCATGGAGTTGCGGGCAAGGGGTTGGAGCGTGTGTGCCGCGGCCCGCGAAGTCGGGGTGTCCCGGACCTCGGGAGCAAACTGGGCACGTGGGCACAAGGTGTACCGAAACGGCGTCGCGGTGGGGTTCGTCGCGCCGTTGGATCGGCTGGCGGTCCGGGAGATCAGCTCGCGGTATCTCTCTGAGGATGAGCGGATCGAGATTGCCGATCTGCGCCAATCCGGTCTGGGCGTACGGGCGATCGCCGTCCGGCTGGGTCGAGCAC
>NZ_MVHF01000084.1 GCF_002086485.1 Mycobacterium aquaticum
CCGACCTCGGGCCCGGCCACCCGCCACCACTGACGAGATCCGTTGCACTGACCCCCACACGATTCCGCAACAGCCCGAGATGCGTGTCACAACTGGCCGTTCGCCCCGACATCAGGGCTGACCGAAGGCGGCGTAGCCGTCGTAATCCGGTTTCATCGCGGCGGCCACCAACTCCCACAGCACCTCGTCGGTGCCGCCACCCACGCGGGCCAGCTTCATGTCCCGCCACCAGGCACCCAGCGGCGTCTCGTCGACGAGATAGCCCGAGCCGCCGAAGATGTGCATGCACTCCGAGAGCACTTCTTCGCCCAGTCGCGCGGCGCTCACCTTGATCGCGGCGGCGGCGCGCATGTCGAGCTTGCCCTGCGCAGCGATGCCCACCAGGCTGTAGCGCAGCATGTCGACGCGGGCCTGCAGGTCGGCGATGCGCATCCGCAAGGCCTGGTGCTCGTAGAGCGTGTGGCCGAACTGACGTCGTTTCATCATGCGCGCCAATGTGATTCCGATGACCCGCTGGGCTCCGGCGGCCACCTGCCCGGCGATGGACATGCGTTCGTGGGCCAGGCCCCACGAGATCGCCGCCAAGCCGGTTCCCGCACGCGCCACCAGGGCGTCGGCGGGCACCCAGGTGTCGATGTGGACGGCCGCGGTGTCCAGTGGGCCTGCGCCGACCTTGCGGTACGGCGCCTGCACCTGAACCTGGCTGGTCGGCACGGCGATGACGACGACGTTGCCGTGCCTGCTGGTCGGGTCATGGTCGACGCTGCGCGCCACCACCATGATGTGATCGGCGATGGGGGACAAAGACACGAACTTCTTGATGCCCTTGACCTCGAATCCGTTTCGGGCCGTGTGGACTTCGGTTTCCACGATCTGCAGGTCGGAGCCACCGGATTCCTCGGAGGCGCCGATGCACAGCACCGCTTCGCCGCGGATCGCCTGCTCGCAGATGGTGCGCAGGTAGTCCGACTTGCCGAAGCGACGCAGCAGGGCGATCGCCGAATCGTGCAGGCTGACACCGACGCCGATGCCCGCCGAGCCCGTGCGCCCCAGCGCGTAGGCCAACTCGAACAGCTTGGCCATGTCGGGTTGTTGACCGTCGCCCCATTTTTCGGTGAACACGCCCGATCGCCCGAGGTGTTCGATGAGCTGACGCGGAAAGCGTTCGGTCGCTTCGGCTTCGGCTGTCCAGGCCCGCACGGACGCGTCGAAGGCGCCGTCGAGCAACTCGCGGTATTCCTCGACGGTGGTGGTTGCGGGTTGGCTCGTCACCGTGGTCGCTGTCATGCCTTCACCATCTCCAGGTTGCGTTTGACCTCCAGCCGGCGCAGCTTGCCCGACGAGGTTCTGGGTAATGAGCCAGGGGCCACGAACACTACGTCGGCGGGAACGACGCCGCATTCGGACGCCACCCGCTGCACCACTTCGCTGCGGGCATCGGATTCGTCGCCGCCGCGGAATTCTGCTGCGATCACCAGGCCGGGCCGCGGGGCTCCTTCGTTCGCGCCCACGGCGACCACCGCACCTTCGCGAACTCCCTTGACCTGGGCGGCGATCCGCTCGACTTCGGTGGGGAAGATGTTGCGGCCCGCCACCGTGATCAACTCCTTGGCCCGGCCGCACACCACCAACTGACCATCGACGAGATAGCCGAGATCTCCAGTGGGGAACCAGTCGTCGCGGTGGTGAGGCTCCTGGCCCAGGTAGCCCGACATCATCGAGGTGCCGCGGACCTCGATCTCGCCGACCTCGCGGTCGGAGATGCCTGCGTTGTCCTCGGTGGGGCGCAGTCGCACCTGCATGCCGGGGATCGGCTCGCCCAGGATGGCCAGCCGCTGGGTGGTGGTGCGAGTGTCGGCCCGCACTGTGATCTCATCGACCGCGACACCGACGCCAGGCGTAGGAATCGATACAGCACAGGATGATTCGGCCAAGCCGTAGGACGGGCACAGGGCTCCGGGGTCGAAGCCGAAGCGGACCATCTCCGTGCCGAACCGTTGGGTGCCGTCACAGTCGACGGGTTCGCCGCCGTTGAGGGCGAATCGAAGCGTCGACAGGTCGAGGCCTTGCAGTCGGCTCGCGTATTTGCCGATGAGCCCGTAGGCCATGTTCGGCGCGGCGGTCAAGGTGGCCTTGCTCTCCGAGAGCCAGTTCAGCCAACTGAAGGGGGATGCTGCGAAGGCGGTCGTCGGCGCCTGCCACGCCTCCAGTCCGTTGATCGCGGTGGTGAACAGGAACGCCAAGCCCATGTCGTGGTACAGCGGCAGCCACGAGCAGCCGACATCATTGGCGGACACGCTGATTCGCTCACTGATGCCCCGCAGGTTGGCCAGGGCAGCCGCCGAGGAGATCTGCGCGGTGCGCGGAGTGCCCGTCGAACCGGCGGTGCCCTGCAGGATCGCGACATCGGAGGCTTCGGAGGCGGGGCGGCGCCACGTCACCGAACGCCGATCGTCGGCGACGGTGACGTCGTCATGGAGGATGAGTTGGGCCTTGGCCGTTCGCAGTTGCTCCAGGTAACCGCCGTGGCTGAACACCGCGCCCACCCCGACACCGGTGAACCGGTCCAGAGTGGACTGCGCCCAGCGCTCGGGGTCAGCGCCACGGACCGGTCCTGGCAGTATGGAGAGTGCTGCACCGGCCAGGACGGCCCCGACGATCGCGGCGACGAACTCGACGGTCGGCTCGCCGACGAATCCGACCGTGCGCGAACCGTCTTCGGCGATGCGTTCGGCGACATTCTGGGCGCGCACATGGACCTCGCCCCACGGATGACGGACCCACGCGCGGGTTTCGGTGTCGAATACGACGAGATCGGCGCTGGTCGTGGTCAGCGACTGCGACAGCGCTGTGGCGAGTGTGCTCACTGGTTGCTCTGCGCCGCAGGCAGTTTCGCCAGAATCGCGGCTTCCAGGTCACCGACGGTGTCGCAGCTGAGCAGATCCTGTTCGGACAGCGCGACGCCGAGCTTGTCCTCGATCGCCACCATTCCGACCGCGAACGCCACGGAGTCCAGGCCGGCGTCGTCGATCAGCCGGGACTCGCGCGTCACGCGCCGGATGTCGACATTCATGTCGTCGCGGAGGATTTCGATGAGAGCAGCGTTGACAGCGTCAGACGTAGTCGGTTGCATGGGGTGGGACGCTACACCTGAGAATAAGGTAAGGCTAGGCTTACCCCCGGGTGTCTAGTAGTGGTGCCGAGCCAGCTCGGTGCTGCCGTACCGTACGCCCCCGTCGACCACCACGGCTGCCGGGACCATCTCGGCACTGATCAGGCCGTGACCGTCGGTCAGCTCGTCCACCGTATCGAAGGCCGCGCCGATCCGATCAGACGTGTCGATCACGATCGTGGTCACCGGCACTTGCCGCCCGATCTGGAAGAGCCTGTCCCCGTGCGGTTCCCGGGTGCCGCTGTATCCCCATACGCCGCGCAGTACCGTCGCGCCGCGGCTGGTGCCGGACTGCAGGAGCCGGCGCACGATGGCCCGGTGGATCGGCACGCCATCGTGCAGAGTGGCCTCGGACGTGTGGATCATCAGCTTCTGCCACAGCGGCCTGCCCTCGGCATCGGTCGCGGGCAAAGTCGGTGGGCGGGTCAGCAGCTCGCCGCCGTTCTTGCACAGCTGTGCCCGCTCGACCGTCAGCAGCGGCTCGTCCAGCAGGTCGTCGAGTTCGCCGAGTGCAGCCGCCACCTGTGCCCGTGTGCCGATCGCCGTGATCATGATCGGGACATCGGAGTTGCTGCTGAAGAAGCGCGCGCGTCGACGCTGCCCGTGCGCGGTCCCGTCGACGCCGAGAAGTACTGTGGCCCCGGCGAAACCGTGCCTGTGTAAGGCGGCGCACACGGCACGATAGGCCGGCGCGCCACCCGCCCGGTGATACCGGCCGACATAGACCGTCAGCTTCGCGGTCTCCGGAATCGCCGGCACCGGACTGCCGCGCCTGACCAGTTGCGCACGTTCCAGCGTGATGAGCCCGCGGGTGGTAAGTGCGACCGTCTCTTCGGCGAGCGCCGCGATCTTGTCGGCGACATCCACCGCCGCGACCGCCACCGGAAGGTCCTCGGACATGCTCAGCGTCTGATCACTGCGCAAGTGGTGGTGCGGACCGAAACTGGCGATCCCACGCATCATCACGCTGGTGGCGACGTCGTTGCTGCCGTACAGGTCGAACAGGGCATCGGCGGCGAAGCGGTTACCGTGGCGCATCCGCTCGGCGAAATAGGCGGTGAGCTTGAGGTAGTCCGTCGCGTGCCGGTCACTCACAGTCGAGCCCCCAACCACAGTCCCAAACCCGCCATCGTCAGGCCGAGGACGACACTCACCACGATATTGGCCGCGGCAGGCCACACGCGGCGTTCTTCGCTCAGCCGCTGCGTCTCCAGCATCCACGTGGAGAACGTGGTGTACGACCCGACGAACGCTGTGCCTGCCAGCAGCGCGACGTGCGGACTCAACGCCAGGCCGCCGAAAAATCCCAACAGCAACGCACCAGTGAGGTTCACGACCAGCGTGCCGAACGGAAACCCTCGCGTGTGTCGTGCCGAGACCGCCCGGTCGACGAGAAAGCGCGAGACCGCACCGAGGCCGCCGAGCAGCACGACCCCCGTCCATACCAGAACCGTCGTCATGCGCGACCCGCCGTCGGCGCCTCGCTGCCGCTCACACGCGCACCCGCCGGACCAGCGCCGTCGCCAGTCCGACCGCGAGCAAGCCCAGGGCCAGGCTGGCCGCCGTGTAACCCGCAGCCAGGCCCCACTGCCCGGCCTCCAGCATTCGCACGGTTTCCACCTGCATGGTCGAGAACGTGGTCAATCCGCCGCACACGCCCGTGCCCAGCAACGGACGTCGGTAACTCGAGACCGGCAGGCGTTCGAGCAGGCGGGTGGTGAAGTATCCCAACATGAAGGCGCCGACGATGTTGACGACAAAGGTCGGCCACGGCCAGTGGCCCGGCGCCGGAGCCCCCGCGATCGCCAAGACGGCGCGAGCCACCGTGCCCAGCGCGCCGCCGACGAACACGGCGGCCAACTCGCGAGGGTCATGGCCGAACATGAAGTAAAAGTATGGCGGCAACTCGGCGACGGGCAGACACCGACGCGCTTGTGGTAGCAGAATCGTCAACCATGGCTGCGAACCCCCGTGCCGGACAACCGGCGCAACCCGAGGATCTCATCGACGTCGCACAGGTGGTGACGGCGTATTACACGTTGCAACCCGATCCCGAGGATGTGGCGCAGCAGGTGGTGTTCGGCACGTCCGGGCATCGCGGGTCCAGTCTGGATGCGGCGTTCAACGAAGGTCATATCCTGGCCACCACCCAGGCCATCGTCGAGTACCGCGCCGCCCAAGGCACCACGGGGCCGCTGTTCATCGGCCGTGACACCCATGCCCTCTCGGAGCCGGCGTGGGCTTCGGCACTGGAAGTGCTGGCTGCCAATGACGTTGTGGCCATGATCGATTCGGCGGATCGGTACACCCCGACCCCGGCCGTCAGCCACGCCATCTTGACGTTCAACCGGGGCCGGGATGCGGACTTGGCTGATGGCATCGTGGTGACCCCGTCGCACAACCCGCCCCGCGACGGCGGATTCAAGTACAACCCGCCCAACGGCGGGCCGGCCGACACCGACGCCACGAGCGTGATTGCCAAGCGCGCCAACGAGATCCTGCGAGATGGCCTCAAGTCGGTCAAACGCATCCCGCTGACCCGGGCGTTGCAGACCGCGCAACGCCACGACTACCTCGACGCCTATGTCGCGGACCTGCCCAACGTGGTGGACCTGCACGCGATCCGGGCCGAAGGCATCCGCATCGGCGCCGACCCGCTCGGCGGGGCCAGCGTCGACTACTGGGGTGCCATCGCCGAGCGGCACAACCTTGACCTGACTGTGGTCAATCCACTGGTGGACGCCACCTGGCGGTTCATGACGCTCGACACCGACGGCAAGATCCGCATGGACTGCAGTTCGCCGAACGCGATGGCCTCGCTCATCGCCAACCGCGACAAGTATCAGATCGCCACCGGCAACGACGCCGACTCCGACCGGCACGGTGTCGTCACCCCCGACGGTGGGCTGCTCAACCCCAACCACTACCTCGCGGTGGCCATCGACTACCTCTACACCCACCGACCCAACTGGCCCGGTGCCACCGCCGTCGGCAAGACCGCGGTGAGCAGCTCGATCATCGACCGGGTGGTGGCCGGGCTGGAACGCAAGCTCGTGGAGGTTCCGGTCGGCTTCAAATGGTTCGTCGACGGCCTGATCACCGGTGCCATCGGGTTCGGTGGCGAGGAATCTGCGGGGGCGTCGTTCCTGCGCACCGACGGTTCGACGTGGACCACCGACAAGGACGGCATCATCTTGGCCCTGCTGGCCTCGGAGATCCTGGCGGTGACGGGCAAGACCCCGTCGCAGCGCTACGCCGAGCTTGCCGAACGGTACGGGGCGCCGACGTATGCGCGCATCGACGCGCCCGCCAACCGCGAGCAGAAGGCGCGGCTGGCCAAGCTCTCGCCCGAGCAGGTCACCGCGACCGAGCTGGCCGGTGAACAGATCACCGCGAAGCTGACCGCAGCACCCGGCAACGGGGCCCCGCTGGGCGGATTGAAGGTGACAACGGAGAACGCCTGGTTTGCCGCACGCCCGTCGGGAACCGAGGACGTCTACAAGATCTACGCCGAGTCGTTCAAGGGCCCCGAGCATCTCGCCGAGGTCCAGCAGGCCGCCAAGGACTTGGTCAATACAGTTATCGGGTGAGTGTCACGCAGAGCGACTGTACGCAGACCAAGCCGAAGCTACCGGGTGAAGTCTGGGTTCTGATCGCTGCCAACGCCGTGATTGCGCTCGGTTACGGCGTGGTGGCGCCGGTGCTCCCGGCCTACGCCCGCCACTTCGGCGTCAGCATCAGCGCAGCGACGTTCGTCATCACGGCGTTCGCGCTCATGCGGCTGACGTTCGCGCCGGCGAGCGGCCTGCTGATCCAGCGGCTGGGGGAGCGGCGGGTCTACGTCAACGGCCTGCTCATCGTGGCGCTGTCCACAGGCGCCTGCGCGTTCGCCCAGACTTACTGGCAGCTGCTGCTGTTCCGGTCGCTCGGCGGCATCGGCTCGACCATGTTCTTCGTCTCGGCGCTGGGCCTGATGATCCGGATCAGCCCGCCGGACGCCCGCGGCCGGGTCGCAGGCATGTTCTCCTCGGCCTTCCTGGTCGGGTCGGTCGGCGGGCCGGTCCTCGGCAGCCTCACCGCAGGGCTTGGGCTCAGCGTCCCGTTCCTGATCTACGGCGGCGCGCTGTTGGTGGCAGCCGCCGTGGTGTTCATCAGCCTGCGGCACTCGTCGCTCGCGGCGCCGGCACCCGACGACGGCCCCAAGGTGAGCGTGCGGACCGCGCTGCGCAATCGGGCGTACCGCGCGGCGCTGCTGTCCAACTTCGCCACCGGATGGTCGGCGTTCGGGTTGCGCATCGCCCTCGTGCCGCTGTTCATCACCGAGGTGTTCCACCGCGGTGCCGGTGTCGCCGGTCTGGCGCTGGCCACCTTCGCGATCGGCAACGTCTCGGCCGTCATCCCCAGCGGGCATCTGTCCGACCGGGTGGGCCGGCGGCTGCTGCTGATCGTCGGGCTGACCTCGGCAGGCATATCGACCATGCTGGTCGGGTTCACCGATGGGCTGACGCTGTTTCTCGTCAGCGCGTTCGTCGCCGGGTTCTCCACGGGCATCTTCTCGGCACCGCAGCAGGCCGCGGTGGCCGACATCATCGGCAGCAAGGCACGCGGCGGCACCGCGGTCGCGACATTCCAGATGATGTCCGACGTCGGCTCGATCGGTGGCTCGCTGCTCGTGGGCATGATCGCCCAGCATCTGTCGTTCTCGTGGGCTTTCGTGGTCAGCGGCGCCATCCTGCTGCTCGCGGCGACGGGCTGGGTCTTCGCCCCCGAAACCCGCCATATCCCGGCCACAGAGCACACCCCGGCCCGTTCACTTGGTCCAGAGGCCGGTGGAGAGGTGCCTTGACCAGCGATTTTGAATGGCGGGTAGCCGTGGTGTAACTTCGTGGAGCACGACAAACGGGGCTATGGCGCAGTTGGTAGCGCACCACACTGGCAGTGTGGGGGTCAGGGGTTCGAATCCCCTTAGCTCCACCGAAAATGGGCGAGAAACCGCAGGTGAAACGCTCAGACACGACGGGCATATT
>NZ_MVHF01000085.1 GCF_002086485.1 Mycobacterium aquaticum
CATCGCGGCCACCACCCCCGACCCCCGGTAAGACATACCGAAGCCCCCGATCAACCGCTCAATTTCGCAACAACCCGCTTTTGACGTTCGGCGTGCAACAACTGGCCACTCGTCGTTTGCAGCCGGCCAGGGTTACCCTGGCGCCGTGAGCAGCCAGCAAGTCCCCGGTGGTGTCGTGCACAAATTGCCCGCCGACCTGCGCTCTGCGTTGACGGCCAACGCGACGGCACTGGCCGCGTGGAAAGACATCACGCCGTTGGCCCGCAACGAGTTCATCTGTTGGGTCGAGGACGCCAAGCAAAACGCCACGCGGGAACGTCGCATCCGCCGCACCCAGGAGGAGTTGGAGGAGGGCAAGCGCCGACCCTGCTGCTGGCCGGGGTGCAAGCACCGCGAGCGCACCGGCAGCTAGATAACGTCAGTGCCGACCGCGCCCAGCCCGCCCCGGTTTGCGAGCCACCTTGCCCGCCGCGGCACGCGCCGCCTGCTTGGCGAGGGTCTTCTCCCGTGCGGTGCGTTTCACCACGGGCTGCGCCTGCCCCCGCGACGAACTGGCTTTCCGGCCCCGCACAATCCCGATGAATTCCTCGACCAGTTCCGGCTGCGGCCCTTCCGGAAAGGCGAGCGCGACGGGGCAGGTCGGCGCGTCGGTGATGGGGCGGTACGTGAGGTCCTTGCGGTGATACAGCCGTGCCAGTGACTGGGGAACGATGAGCGCACCCATTCCGGCGGCCACGAGTTCTATTGCGTCCTTGGTGGTCTCGGGCCGGTGATCGACCAGGGTGCCGGGAGCACCCGGCCAGGCGACGACGTCGTCGAGTGGCCGCAGCGTCGGCTCGCCGTCCAGGTCGTCGACGGTGATCGCGTCGACCGCACTCAGAAGGTGATCGGTCGGCACCACGGCCACCGTCGTCTCTTCGTAGAGCGGTATGACGGCCAGTCCGGAGGTGTCGGCGGGCAACCGGAGCAATGCCACGTCGACGGTGGCCGCCCGCAGCGCATCGGCCGCGTCCGCCGCAGCGACGGGGGTCAACCTCAGCGGAACCTCGGGGTGACGCTCCGCCCAGATCCGCGCCCACTTCGCAGGCGTGCCGCCGGGCACGTACCCGAGGGTCAGGGAGTGCGAGGTCACCGCCTCAGGCTACCGATAGGCTTATGCCATGAGCAGGCCGAACGCGCAGTCCATGAAACCCGCCACGGCGGCGAAGAAGCTGGACGTGTATTTGCCCGCCACGCCTGCGGAGTTCCAAGAGAAGCCCATCACCCGCGATGAGCTCGCGGCCCTGCAGGCGGACCCGCCGCAGTGGCTGCAGGACCTCCGCAAGAACGGGCCACATCCGAAGAACCTCGTGGCCGCCAAGCTGGGCATCTCGATCGCCGGTCTCACCCGTGGCGGCGTCGAGAAGGCGCTCACCACCGAGCAGATCGATCAGCTGCTCGCGGAGAAACCCGACTGGCTGGTAGCCGAACGCGAGAGCTACCAGGAAGTGCTACGTGAGCAGCGGCGCGTAAAGGCGCTGCACGCCGAGCAGGCCCGTGAGAGCTGATTCTTCCGATCACCGACGAAGTGCGTGTGCCAGGCCGCCGCGGCAGAAACCGCGGAATCGCTGTGGTTCTCGCGGTACTCGCATGTGCCACTGCCTGTTCACATGTCGTGGCGGGGCACCCGCTCGCGGGCAGCGATGTCCACTCGGTGCCACCCCAGGACAAGCCAGTCATGGAGTGGCGTGACCATGTCCTGCCATCGGACTGTCTGCTCAGCGGCAGGCAGATGTCGGCCCTGACCGGCGTTGACGTCGACGACGGTCAGGACACGGACATCAAGAACACGGACGGAACCGTCGGGCACAACTGCAGTTACTACGCCACCGCGGGAGGCGTGCTGTCGTTCACCGCCTCGATCAAGGTCCAGTCACCGGCCACCGGAGTGATCACCGAGCAGCTACTCGCCGGCATCGGCGAGCCGGGAGCCACTGTCGTGCCCGGCCTCGGCCTCCGCATGATCATCGAACCCCTCACGCGCCCAGGCGATTTCCCGGTGATGCGGGTCGCCACAGACAAGTATCTGGTCAACGTGGTGCTGGTGATCGGTAACATCCCCGCTCCGCCGGATGTCACGTCATGGACCCAGGCGGCATCCGAGATTCTCGCAACGCTGCCCGCCTGAGCCGCAGACGCGTCGGGCCCTGCCCAGTTGACCTCAGCGACAACACGTTTGACAACGTCGCCGTTCGGCAACACTTCCCGGCGATGTCCCCGCCCCGGTCTATCGTCCTCACTGTGGCGTGGACCGAGGTGGCACCGGAGCGATGCGAGGCATGCGGCGCCGAGTTCGGGCCCGGCGCAGTACTGGTCGGTTGGCGGCCCGGGGCGCCTGGCTGCCGGACATACTGCTGCCAGGCGTGCGACCACGTCACACAGGTGCCGGCTGATCGGATTCCGCACCGGTGGGTGGCAGGCCGGGCGCGGAGGCGGAGTCGACGGCTCTGACCGCTGGCGCGGTTCGTTTCTCGAAAGCCTGCGCACTTTCTGAAGGCGAGCTGGACGTTAGCTGGATAGGTTCCACTTGGTTTGCCGGGAACGTCCGGTCCCGGCCCTGAGTGTGAGGAGTTTTCTGTGCTGAAGAGGATCGCCGCGGCGAGCGCGATGGCGCTGGGTGCCACGTTGGCCAATGTCACCGGCGTCGCGCACGCCGATGACGTCGTCGTCAGAGACGCCAACGGCATTCCGTGGAGTTGGCCGACCGAGGCGTCGTGCATCAAAGACGGTCCCGACCAACACCTTGCGAACAGTGATGACGACAATTTCCTCAAGTACTGGTATTGCCTGAAGCACGACGACGGTCTGTGGTATCTGCACAACACAGACAGCCCTACCGACCGGGTGAACTGACTGGCCGCACGGGCGGTCACCTGGCCGGTGACCGCCCCTGCGGCAGTTGCGTTTTCGTCGGGTCAGCGATCAGATCTTGACCGCTTGGGGCGCCTTCCAGGTGCCGTTGAGCGCTTCCTCCTTGGGCCAGTACAGGCGCAGGATCATCTGGAACGGCCCGTCCGGTGCCGGTAGCCAGTTGGCCTCCTTGTCGGCGCCGGGCGACTGGTTCTGCACGTGGATCGTGATGCCACCGTCCGGATCGTGAATCAGGTTGGGCAGCATGGGCGAATTGATGAGGTACCGGTTGATGGGGTTGGCCACCAGCAGGCTCTGCGGCATCTTGTACATCGTGATCGACCAGAACGAATTGACCGGCGGCAGCTGCCCGGGGGCGAATCGCAAGGTGTAGCTGCTGGTACCGGCCAGCGGCGCACGGGTGGAGTCGGTGGCGATCACCGGGTACATGGCTTCTTGCGCGACGTTGCCGTAGATGCCGAGCACCGCACCGGCCATGCGGTAGAGGTAGTTGTTCTTCAGCTCCGCGTGGGTGCCGAACAGCTGCCCGGAGGTCACCTGACCGGTATTGAGTTTCTCCTTTTGGAAGGTCGTCAGCTCAGCCCAGGCATCGGCCATGCCGTCCTGCACGGCCTGCAGGGTCTCCTTGCTCATGGTGGCGGGGTTGAAGTCGCCATCGGGGCCGATACCGATGGTGGCGAACCGGTCCCGCAGTTCCTTCTCGTCGGGCAGTACGGGGGCCGACTTCAGGACGAAGTTGAGCACCTGGAAGAACTTCGGTGAGGTCTTCTGCTCGTCGGGGGTCAGCGGGGCGACGAAGTCCAGCGGCGGGGCGGTGGCTGCGGGTTTGTGCTCGAATGCCGACAGCGGCTCAACGGTGTAGCCGGCCTGGATCTTCTTGACGTTCTCGATGTCATTGGGGTCGAACAACTGGGTTCGGTAGATGACGAGGGAGAAGTCGGTGTCGGACCGGATCACATCGTTGATGCCGGCGGGCTTGTCGCCCTTCCAGTTCGGGCCTGCCAGTAGGTACTTGCCGCCGCCGTTGCCTGTGGTGCGACTGCCCACGTAGGCGTAGTCATAGGTGTAGCCATCGACGAACTGCAACGAGTAGTAGCGGCCGGCCTCGATCGGCGGCACGGTCAGCACGAGCGGCTCGGCCCGCAGATCCGCACCGAGCATCGTGTATGGCGTATCGGAGTTGGGCGTCTGGATCGTGGTGTCCTCGGGCGTGAACACCCGTGCGATGCTGTGCGTCTGGTTCCAGTCACCCTTGTACTGCGGGTTGCTCTTGTCGACGAAGTAGGAGTGTTGGATGCGGTAGCTGTCGACCATCGGGAAGCCGTATGTGTAGGCCTCCTTGGCGATCTCACGCACCTGCTGCGGTGACGGCGTCGCACTCGAACCGGCAGGCGGTTCACCGGATTTGGCGCTGCAGCCCGCCGTGGCGGCCATCAGCAGCGCGACCAGTCCCGAAACCCAAACCTTCATTTGTTTCCCTCCATACGGGCCGTCGCGGCGCTGCGCCGCGAGCGGGGCTTCTCAGTCGTCTAGCGCGGTGTGTCCAGTGGCGCTAGCAGGGATCTCCCGGCGGGGTGAAATACGGGACGCCTTCGACGGTGTAGCACGGGATTTCGCCCGGCACATACGGCACGTCCTGGGATGCGATCGCCGCACCGGTGGCGACGTCGCCGGCGACGTTGGTGCAACCACCCGCGGAGATGTGCCGGCCCCCGGCCGATGCACACACGTCGGCCGACGCCGCGGGCGCCAGCATGAGCGGTGCGATGGCCAGCGGGGCCGCAGCCAACGTCGCGGCAGCAAGCAGTGCCGCAGTATGTTTGTTCACGGGTTCCCCCAGGTTTCATATCCATTGCCGCCCATGACCATCGAGGCGGGCGCGACGAGTCACGGTTCCCCGACCGGGGTTCTACTGTGCACGATCCGCACACCACTTGTCTTGACTTTGCTGGACAGATTGTTGACTATTCTGGACATGCATTTGATCCGCGGATCATGCCTGACCGGGTTCGATGCCGTCGCCACTGCCCACGGGGGCGACCCGAACGCCCTGCTGGCGCTGGCCAGTATCGATCCCGCCGACGCTGGTCACCGTGACCGGTACATCTCGCTGCGGTGCGCGATCGCCGCAGTTGAACACGCGGCCGCGGTATTGGGCGTCGATGACTTCGGCCGCCAACTTGCAGCCAGGCAGAACATCGACATCCTCGGCCCGGTCGGTGTCGCTGCACGCACAGCCACGACGGTCGCAGAGGCCTTCACGATTCTCGACACCCACATGAGTACCTACAGCGCAGGAATCACCGCGCGCATCAGGCCCGACACCGACGAGACACAGTGCCGGTTCGAATACGACTTCCTACTGCATCCCGCGCCCCCGCAAGCCCAGGCCATCGAACTGTCCCTTGGCGTCACCCTGCGTGTGCTGCATCTGTTCTTGGGCACCACCTACCGGCCCGTGGCCGTGCACGTGCCGCACCGGGCTTTGGGCGTCAAGTCGGACTACCGCCGGTACTTTGGCTGCTCGGCCCACTTCGACGAACCGATTGCCGGATTTACCTTGCGTACCAAGGACTTACAGCGCCCGCTCAACCACGACCCGCTGGCTCACCAAATCGCACTGAACTACCTGTCAGACGCTCACAGTCAGCGCACTCACGACATCGCCGGCACCGTGCGCAGTATGGTGCGCCAACTGCTGCCCACCGGCGAACTCACCGCTGAGCTGGTCGCCCGCCAGTTCGGCATCCACCCAAAAACGTTACAGCGCCGCCTTGTCGCGGAAGGGACCAACTTCGCCGAACTGACAGACCGGACGCGCCGTGAATTGGCTCACCGGCTGCTCGTGGGCACCGATCTGCCCGTCGGCCAGGTGTCCCGTCAACTCGGTTATGCCGAGCAGAGCGTCTTCGTCCGCGCCTGCAAGCGCTGGTTCGATATGACGCCTACTGCATACCGCGGAATGGGTAATGCCGCGCAGCGGTGACTTTCGTGATCATTGAATTCGGGGATGCGTTATTCAATATAGAAAAATGCCCGGGCCCCCAATCGGTGATTGGGGGCCCGGGGCTTAATGTGTGTTCGGCGGTGTCCTACTTTTCCACCCGTGTGGGTAGTATCATCGGCGCTGGCAGGCTTAGCTTCCG
>NZ_MVHF01000086.1 GCF_002086485.1 Mycobacterium aquaticum
CTTAATGTGTGTTCGGCGGTGTCCTACTTTTCCACCCGTGTGGGTAGTATCATCGGCGCTGGCAGGCTTAGCTTCCGGGTTCGGGATGGGACCGGGCGTTTCCCTGCCGCTATGGACCGCCGTAACTTTATTCACCCGTTTCTGGGTGTAAAACCATGTGTTTTGGTGGTGGAGTGTGATGCGCACTCCGACATAGTTGTCGTGTGTGGTTGTGGTGTGGTTGCGAACAGGTGTGTGTCTTACTGAAAACCCATTGCGTGTTTGGTGTTTGTTGGGTTGTTGTAAGTTTTCGGCCGGTTAGTGCCAGTTCCCTGCGCCTATTGCTAGGTGTCTAGGTCTGGTCTATCGATCCCGTGGTCTGCGGGGGGCCTTATCCCACTTGATGGGTGAGAAGCCTGGTCTTGGAGGGGGTTTCCCGCTTAGATGCTTTCAGCGGTTATCCTGTCCGAACGTGGCTATCCAGCCATGCCCCTGGTGGGACAACTGGTAGACCAGAGGTTCGTCCGTCCCGGTCCTCTCGTACTAGGGACAGATTTCCTCAAGCTTCTGACGCGCGCGGCGGATAGAGACCGAACTGTCTCACGACGTTCTAAACCCAGCTCGCGTGCCGCTTTAATGGGCGAACAGCCCAACCCTTGGGACCTGCTCCAGCCCCAGGATGCGACGAGCCGACATCGAGGTGCCAAACCATCCCGTCGATATGGACTCTTGGGGAAGATCAGCCTGTTATCCCCGGGGTACCTTTTATCCGTTGAGCGACACCCCTTCCACTCAGAGGTGCCGGATCACTAGTCCCGACTTTCGTCCCTGCTCGACATGTATGTCTCGCAGTCAAGCTCCCTTGTGCACTTACACTCAACACCTGATTGCCGTCCAGGTTGAGGGAACCTTTGGGCGCCTCCGTTACATTTTAGGAGGCAACCGCCCCAGTTAAACTACCCACCAGGCACTGTCCCTGAACCGGATATACGGTCCGAGGTTAGAGGCCCAATACGATCAGAGTGGTATTTCAACAACGACTCCACCCACACTGGCGTGTGAGCTTCACAGTCTCCCACCTATCCTACACAAACCGTATCGAGCACCAATACCAAGTTGTAGTGAAGGTCCCGGGGTCTTTTCGTCCTGCCGCGCGTAACGAGCATCTTTACTCGTAGTGCAATTTCGCCGAGTCTATGGTTGAGACAGTTGAGAAGTCGTTACGCCATTCGTGCAGGTCGGAACTTACCCGACAAGGAATTTCGCTACCTTAGGATGGTTATAGTTACCACCGCCGTTTACTGGGGCTTAAATTCTCCGCTTCACCCCCAAAGGAGTTAACGGGTCCTCTTAACCTTCCAGCACCGGGCAGGCGTCAGTCCGTATACATCGTCTTGCGACTTCGCACGGACCTGTGTTTTTAGTAAACAGTCGCTTCTCACTGGTTTGTGCCACCCCCTCCCGCTACCCACCGCAAAGGGTGTTGACGGTATGGGGGTCCCCCTTCTCCCGAAGTTACGGGGGCATTTTGCCGAGTTCCTTAACCATAGTTCACTCGTACGCCTTAGTATTCTCTACCTGACCACCTGTGTTGGTTTGGGGTACGGGCCGTGTATGTCCTCGCTAGAGGCTTTTCTTGGCAGCATAGGATCACCGAATTCGCCTCACTCGGCTATGCATCACCTCTCAGACTATATGAGACACGGATTTACCTATGTCTCGTCCTACAGGCTTACCCCGGTATTACCACTGACCGGTACGGCTACCTTCCTGCGTCACCCCATCGCTTGACTACTACCAACCAGGGTCCCACGCAGCGGAGGAAACTCTTCGCCCGAAGGCTCCGATGATTCCCCTTTTGGGTGGTTAGCACGATTGATTCATCAGGGACGCACATACACGGGTACGGGAATATCAACCCGTTGTCCATCGACTACGCCTGTCGGCCTCGCCTTAGGTCCCGACTCACCCTGGGCGGACTGGCCTGGCCCAGGAACCCTTGGTCTTTCGGCGGGCAAGGTTCTCACTTGCCTATTCGCTACTCATGCCTGCATTCTCACTCCCACACCCTCCACCACTCGATCACTCGGCGGCTTCACCGGACGCAGGACGCTCCCCTACCCAACGATAAATCGTTGCCGCGGCTTCGGCGGTGTGCTTGAGCCCCGCTACATTATCGGCGCACAATCACTTGACCAGTGAGCTATTACGCACTCTTTCAAGGGTGGCTGCTTCTAAGCCAACCTCCTGGTTGTCTTCGCGACTGCACATCCTTTTCCACTTAGCACACGCTTAGGGGCCTTAGCCGGCGATCTGGGCTGTTTCCCTCTCGACGCACGGAGCTTATCCCCCGCCGTCTCACTGCCACACTCTTGGACTTGTCGGCATTCGGAGTTTGGCTGACGTCAGTAACCTAGTAGGGCCCATCGGCCATCCAGTAGCTCTACCTCCAACAAGAAACATGTGACGCTGCACCTAAATGCATTTCGGGGAGAACCAGCTATCACGGAGTTTGATTGGCCTTTCACCCCTACCCACAGCTCATCCCCTCAGTCTTCAACCTAAGTGGGTTCGGGCCTCCACACGGTCTTACCCGCGCTTCACCCTGGCCATGGGTAGATCACTCCGCTTCGGGTCCAGAACACACCACTACACCAACCCCTACGGATTGGATACGCCCTATTCAGACTCGCTTTCGCTGCGGCTACCCCACCCGGGTTAACCTCGCGACATGTCCCTGACTCGCAGGCTCATTCTTCAAAAGGCACGCCATCACCCCACCCCAAAGGGAAGGCTCTGACGGATTGTAAGCGCACGGTTTCAGGTACTATTTCACTCCCCTCCCGGGGTACTTTTCACCATTCCCTCACGGTACTCATCCGCTATCGGTCACTGGGAAGTATTCAGGCTTACCGGGTGGTCCCGGCAGATTCACAGCAGATTTCACGGGCCCGCTGCTACTCGGGAACACCATCAAGACAGACGTCGGGTTTTCACGTACCGGGCTCTCACCGTCTACGGCAGGCCATCCCAAGCCACTTCCGCTAACCACAACATTTTCTCACTGCCCCCTGAGGAGGTAGCCCCAGAAAGATGGGTCCCACAACCCCGCACACACAACCCCTACCCGGTATCACATGCATACGGTTTAGCCATCCTCCGCTTTCGCTCGCCACTACTCACGGAATCACAATTGTTTTCTCTTCCTACGGGTACTGAGATGTTTCACTTCCCCGCGTTCCCCCCCAACGCCTATGTATTCAGCGTTGGGTGACACGACATCACTCGTGCCGGGTTTCCCCATTCGGACATCCTCGGATCCACGCTCGGTTGACAGCTCCCCGAGGCATATCGCAGCCTCCCACGTCCTTCATCGGCTCCCAGTGCCAAGGCATCCACCATGCGCCCTTAAACACTTACAACACAAAAACCAAAAATGAGTTTCAAAAGAAATTGCACACCCACACACAACAAACAACCCCGAACCCGAAGACCCGAAGCCATCCACTGCGTGCTAGATGCTCGCAACCACTATCCACAAATCAAACACCACACCCCACCACCAAAGCAGGGCAACAACACGACCTCCCACCCCACACAGGGGCCAGGGAAACACGGGCCTGTTGTCTCAAAGCCCAATAGCGTGTC
>NZ_MVHF01000087.1 GCF_002086485.1 Mycobacterium aquaticum
CGGGCTGTTGCGAAATTGGTAGGTGGTTGGCGCGGCGAGTTTTGGTGGTGGTGGTGGTGGGTAGCCGGGCGTGGGGTCGGGTTAGCTTGCGGCGGGGGCCAGGGCTGCGGTTCCGATCGCTTTGAAGAGGTTGTGAACCAGGGCGTGAAAGCTGAATTCTGCTGCGGCTCTGTTGATTCCACGGCTGGTGAAGCGCCGGAATCCCAGGTTGTGTTTGGCGTGTGCGAACGGGGTCTCGGCGATATGACTGCGCTGCTTGTAGAGGGCGTGGCCTTCGGGGGTGCGCAGTCGATGCGCCATCGCCTCGATCGGAGTGGCCTCCGGCGGTGGTGGCCCGGTGGTGGGTTCCTCGCGGGCGGCCACGGCCAGGTCACGACTCTTTCCCACCGCGATCAACCGGTCAGGTCCGGGCTCGGTGAGGTTGTCGATGCTCAGGTAGCCGGCATCGGCCAGCACGACCCCGATCCCAGCCGGTGCCTCGCTGTCGTCGCGGCGGTGGGCGTCGATGAGCGTGGCCGCGGCGGTGGCCTTGTCCAGGATGGTCGCGAACGCGGGGGCATCGCTGGGGTTGTTGCCCACGCTGGTGGCGATGATCAACCCGTCGCTGCTGGTGGCGGCCTGACAGTTGTAGCCCTGCAACCAGCCGCCACCGCGCAGCGGCATCATCCGTGATTGGGGGTCGGTGATGTTGCGCCGGGGCTCACCACCGCGCCGCGCCGCAGCGCGCGCGGCGGCCGCGGTCTGGGCCTGCTCACGGGCCCCGGCCTCGGCGATCGCCCGATCTAATGCCGCCTTGATCCGGTTGACCTTGGCGTTGCGCTCCAGCGGCAACGGTGCTCGCCCCACACACCCGCCGGCGAGGTAGCGGTCGATCTTGGCTTGCTGACGGGCCTGGGCGGCCGCCAGGTTCTCGGTGAGCACCTCGATGCGAATCTCGGTGGGCGGCTTGCCCACCGGAGCACTCCCGCGGTCGGCACGCTGACGCCGATAGGCGTCGAGCTTGGCCTGCTTACGCTGCTGTTGACGCTGCTCTCGGTCTTGCTGACGCTCGGCGATCCCGTCGCGTTCGGCGCTACGTGCGGCGGAGTCGGCGGTGAGTTCTTCGAGCGCTTGGGCGATACGCGCCGCCCGCGACCGGGGATCGACCAACTCCTCGGGCAGCTCATCACCGTGTCGGCTCGGCCCGTACATCGCGTCTTCGGCGGCGTCGGTGGCCGCATGTTCGGCCGCGGCTGCCGCGGCCAGCGCCCGCGCCCGCACATCGATCTGGGCCTGCTCAGCGGCAGCTTTGGCCAGCCCGTCTGCGGTGCGGTTGGCCGCCAGCGACGCGTTCGAGGCGATCTTGACCGAATCGACCGCGACCACCCCCAACTGCCCCATCCCCATCCGGGCACACAGCGCCAGCACCTGGGTAAACAGGTCCTGCACCACCTGCGCGGTATCGGCGCGAAACCGCGAGATCGTGACATGGTCCGGGGCGTCACCCGCACAGATGATCCGATACGCCACATCGCGCTGGCACAACCGCTCGATCACCCGCGAGGAGCGCACCCCCGAAGCCCACGCCCACACCAACAAGGTCAACAACATGTCCGGGTCATAGCCGGCGCGACCGGCCCCGCCGGTGCGCCGCTGAGCATGCAACCGCGTGGTATCCAGCCCGGCCACCACACCGATCACCAGCCACACCGGATCCGAAGCCGGCAACCAATCCCGCATACTCTCCGGCATCAAAAACTGCTGATCACGATCCACCGGGCGATATCCCTTGGCCACCAACACATCTTCGCGGCCACCACCCCCAACCCCGGTAAGACATACCGAAGACCCGGATCAACCACCTAATTTCGCAACACCCCG
>NZ_MVHF01000088.1 GCF_002086485.1 Mycobacterium aquaticum
TTTTTGGTTGCATTCTTTTTCCCGTTTAGGGTGTGACCTTTTGTTTTTTTGGATGCCAGTTTGTTGGTGTCTTTTTGCTGGTCAGATTTTTCTGAATGTGAATTCTTCCCTGGTTTGTCTGGGGGGTTTTTGTTTGGAGAGTTTGATCCTGGCTCAGGACGAACGCTGGCGGCGTGCTTAACACATGCAAGTCGAACGGAAAGGCCCTTCGGGGTGCTCGAGTGGCGAACGGGTGAGTAACACGTGGGTGATCTGCCCTGCACTTTGGGATAAGCCTGGGAAACTGGGTCTAATACCGAATAGGACTCCGGCCTTCATGGGTTGGGGTGGAAAGCTTTTGCGGTGTGGGATGGGCCCGCGGCCTATCAGCTTGTTGGTGGGGTAATGGCCTACCAAGGCGACGACGGGTAGCCGGCCTGAGAGGGTGACCGGCCACACTGGGACTGAGATACGGCCCAGACTCCTACGGGAGGCAGCAGTGGGGAATATTGCACAATGGGCGCAAGCCTGATGCAGCGACGCCGCGTGGGGGATGACGGCCTTCGGGTTGTAAACCTCTTTCAGCACAGACGAAGCGTAAGTGACGGTATGTGCAGAAGAAGCACCGGCCAACTACGTGCCAGCAGCCGCGGTAATACGTAGGGTGCGAGCGTTGTCCGGAATTACTGGGCGTAAAGAGCTCGTAGGTGGTTTGTCGCGTTGTTCGTGAAAACTCACAGCTTAACTGTGGGCGTGCGGGCGATACGGGCAGACTGGAGTACTGCAGGGGAGACTGGAATTCCTGGTGTAGCGGTGGAATGCGCAGATATCAGGAGGAACACCGGTGGCGAAGGCGGGTCTCTGGGCAGTAACTGACGCTGAGGAGCGAAAGCGTGGGGAGCGAACAGGATTAGATACCCTGGTAGTCCACGCCGTAAACGGTGGGTACTAGGTGTGGGTTTCCTTCCTTGGGATCCGTGCCGTAGCTAACGCATTAAGTACCCCGCCTGGGGAGTACGGCCGCAAGGCTAAAACTCAAAGGAATTGACGGGGGCCCGCACAAGCGGCGGAGCATGTGGATTAATTCGATGCAACGCGAAGAACCTTACCTGGGTTTGACATGCACAGGACGTGCCTAGAGATAGGTATTCCCTTGTGGTCTGTGTGCAGGTGGTGCATGGCTGTCGTCAGCTCGTGTCGTGAGATGTTGGGTTAAGTCCCGCAACGAGCGCAACCCTTGTCCTATGTTGCCAGCGGGTTATGCCGGGGACTCGTAGGAGACTGCCGGGGTCAACTCGGAGGAAGGTGGGGATGACGTCAAGTCATCATGCCCCTTATGTCCAGGGCTTCACACATGCTACAATGGCCGGTACAAAGGGCTGCGATACCGTGAGGTGGAGCGAATCCTTTCAAAGCCGGTCTCAGTTCGGATCGGGGTCTGCAACTCGACCCCGTGAAGTCGGAGTCGCTAGTAATCGCAGATCAGCAACGCTGCGGTGAATACGTTCCCGGGCCTTGTACACACCGCCCGTCACGTCATGAAAGTCGGTAACACCCGAAGCCGGTGGCCTAACCCCTTGTGGGAGGGAGCCGTCGAAGGTGGGATCGGCGATTGGGACGAAGTCGTAACAAGGTAGCCGTACCGGAAGGTGCGGCTGGATCACCTCCTTTCTAAGGAGCACCA
>NZ_MVHF01000089.1 GCF_002086485.1 Mycobacterium aquaticum
CCAACTGATATGTAGAGAATTCTGTCAAGTGGGCATGGGGAGGCGCCGTCGAGGAGCGACCCCGACGGCGCCTCGTTGCTTTCTCGCGAGTCCGTGTGGTGAGCGTGTCGGTTGGCGACGCGCGGTCAGACTGATATTCGCGGGTTGGCTACCGCAGGACGGCTTTTCGGCTGGATCGCATCCGCGTGTCTAGGGTCGAGCGTCGACCTGATCGGGTCTGCTCATAGTTGGGTCGCGGGTCGATCCACGCGCTGCCACCACCGCGCTCGCAAGAAAGCAGTCAGGGGGCGGTCAGTCGTCCATGACCGCCAGCGACCAGCACCAGCCGGCCAGCTCACGGGCGATCGCGACGTTGGCCACGGTGGAGCGCTTACGTCGGGCCAGGAAGCCCAGCCATCGGTTATGCAGACGATGGTTGCCCTCGTGAGCGCGAGCGCGGGCCGCCGCCGGGGCCAGCTCCCACCGCGAACGCATCACCGCTCTGACCTGATACTTGGATCGGTGATGCCAGGCCGCCTCGACCAGAAGCCGGCGCACGTGAGTATTACCGGTCTTGGTGATCGATCCTTGCGCCCGCGACGCACCCGACGAGGACTCCGAGGGCACCAAACCGACGAACGATCCGATTGTGTTGCCGTTGAACCGATTCCAGTCGCCGATCTCGACTGCTAACGCGAATGCGGTCAACGTGCCCACCCCCCGAAGGCACGACACCCTACGCACCACCGGGGTGAACTCACTGTCGGCGGCGATCTCCTCGATCGCCGAGTCCAGACTGCGGCGTCTGGCCTGCAGCATCAACACGTGCTCGTAGTCGGAATCGAACGCCATCCGCGTCGCCAGTGTCGATAACTGCGGCGCTGCCTGCCCACGCAGCCAGCGATCATGCGCATCGGTCCAGGCACCACCACCGTGATAGACGATGCCGTGGCGCAGCAACAGCTTGGACAGTCGATGGCGCGCCCTCATCAGATCACCGCGGCAGTCTTCGCGGGCACGCACCAGATCGCGGCAAGCCTCCTGGTTCACACTCGGGATCGACACCGAGGTGACCTCATCCAAGCGCAACAACCGCGCCAGATGAAGTGCATCGCGAGCATCGGTCTTCACCCGGTCCCCGGCCGGCTTCTGCAATTTCGATGGCGCGACGACCTCGCATCGAATTCCGGCACCGGTTAACGCCCGATACAACCCGAAACCGGTCGGACCAGCTTCATAGGCCACCGCCACCGGTCCCGGCAGCTGCTTGATCCACTCCTGAATGTGCTCGAAGGACGGCGTCAACCGGGTCTGCGACACCTCCCCGGTGACGCCGTCAATCGCCGCTGCCACGACCGAACGTGCGTGCACGTCCAGCCCAACACTCGTACGCTCAGTGAACACCGGGGCCTCCCACCACTGTCGGATAGACCGGGCGGGCCCACTACCCACCCGGTAACCCACGAACATGGGTGAGCGAGGCCCCGGCCCGCAACCCCCGACACAACGCCGACGGTCACTCATACCGTCTAG
>NZ_MVHF01000008.1 GCF_002086485.1 Mycobacterium aquaticum
CGGAAGCTAAGCCTGCCAGCGCCGATGATACTACCCACACGGGTGGAAAAGTAGGACACCGCCGAACACACATTAAGCCCCGGGCCCCCAATCACCGATTGGGGGCCCGGGCATTTTTATTTGGAACTCACTCAATCAAAAAAGCGACGGCGCTTGCCGGCTTTTCTCCAATTCCAGCAGCGCTCTTTTACGGTCCAATCCACCGCCATATCCGGTGAGGCTGCCATTCGCGCCGATTACCCGATGGCAGGGCACCACAATTCCGATGGGATTGTGCCCATTGGCCAGTCCGACCGCGCGAAATGCGCCGGGTGCTCCGATTTCCCGCGCGATATCTCCATATGTGCAGGTTTCGCCGTAGGGAATGGATTGCAGGGCAGCCCATACCCGGCGTTGGAAAGCCGTCCCGACCATGTGCAGTTCGAGGTCGAATGCCGTGCGCTCGCCGGCGAAATACTCGGCCAACTGTTCGACAGCTTCGGGGAACGCCGAGTCATCGACCTCCCAGCCGTCGCGGCTGGGTTCGTAGGTCTGGTCGACCATTCGTAGGTGCATCAACCGGCCGTCGCGTCCCGCCAAGGTGAGCGGCCCGACCGGGCTGTCCACAGACCGGCATTGCAGTGTGGTCATAGTGTCTCCTGAACTGTCAGATCCTGAGGCTGATCGGGTAGCGGCCAGTCGTTGACTGCGTGGTCGAGCGTGGTCCACAAATGCTGCGTCGCGTACGCCCGCCAAGGCCGCCAACGGGCGCTGTACTGGGTCAGAGCAGTCTGATCCGACGGCAGCCCGAGTTGCTCAGCGGCCAACCTCACGCCGAGGTCGCTGGCGGGAAAGGCGTCGGGATCCCCGAGCCCGCGCATGGCGATCACTTCAGCACTCCACGGTCCGATCCCGGGCAGCGCCAGCAGTTGCTCACGTGCGGCAGTCCAGTCGCAGCCTGGATCCAGGACCAGCCGGCCGTCGGTCAACGCGTGAATCAGTGCACTGACCGTCCGGCGGCGGGCGGCAGGCATGGCCAGGTGGGCGGGGTCGATCTCGGAGAGCTCGGCGACGTCGGGGAATGCATGGGTCAGTCCGCCATTGTCGTCACGGATGGGAGGCCCGTAGGCCTTCACGAGCCGGCTCACGTGGGTGCGTGCCGCCTTGATGGACACCTGCTGCCCGAGTACCACCCTGATCGCCAACTCGGCTTCGTCGACGGTGCGAGGGATGCGTTGGCCGGGTGCCTTGGCCACCACGGCGGCCAAGTCCTGATCGGTGCCCAACGCGTCGACCACGGCCTCGGGATCGGCGTCGAGGTCCAGCAGCCGTCGGCACCGCGCGATGGCGGCGGCCAGGTCGCGGAAGTCGTCGAGCACAAGCCCGCATCGGACATGATCGGGCTGCGGTTGCAGACTCACCACGCCGTGACCGTGCGGTAACCGCAGCGAGCGGCGAAGCCACCCGTCGCGGACCTCCTCCAGTCCCGGCACCGCACTGGCCGCCAGGTGACCGAACAAGCCCTCGAACGCGAACGGCATCCGGACCGGCAGACGCAGCGAGATCACGCCGGGTGCGGTGGGTTCGTCGCGGGCAAATCGGGTTGCTGCACGCCTGCGCAATTCGGTCGGCGTCAGATCGCACACGGCCCTGACCGTGTCGTTGAACTGACGGATGCTGGCGAAGCCTGCGGCGAAAGCCACGTCGCCGAACGGCAATTCGGTGGTCTCGATCAAAACCCGCGCGGTCTGGGCGCGCTGTGCTCGGGCCAACGCCAGCGGGTTGGCGCCCAGCTCGGCCTGCAGGATGCGTTCCAGCTGCCGCGTGGTGTAACCGACGCGTGCTGCCAGCCCTGTGACACCCTCACGGTCGACGGTGCCGTCGGCGATCAGCCGCATGCACCGGGCGACCGCGTCGCCACGCACGTTCCATTCGGGAGATCCCGGCGAGGCGTCAGGCCGGCATCGTTTGCACGCGCGGAATCCGGCGGCCTGTGCCGCAGCGGCGGTGGGGTAGAAGCGCATGTTGCGCGCCAGCGGCGGACGCACCGGACAACTGGGGCGACAGTAGATTCCCGTGGTGAGCACCGCGGTGACGAACCACCCGTCGAACCGGGCGTCCTTGGACTGGACGGCCCGGTAGCAGCGTTCGAAATCCTCGTGCACACCTGCAACGATGGCACGAGAACGACGACGGAACTAGCGGAAAAACGACATGGTCGTGATGGTGGTGTCCGCCGAGAGGTCAGACCGGCACCGCCAACTGCGTCGGTTCATCGAGTCCGCGCAGCGTGACGGTGTCGCCCAACGACCACCGCGCCTTCTCCGCGTCGGTGGCGTTGGCGATGGTGTCCGATGACGCCACGAGACGGCCCGGCACGGATTTGGACAACTCGCAGAGCCGCGCGGCCTCGTTGACCGGCTCACCGATGACCGTGTACTCGAATCGTTCTTTCGCGCCCACGTTGCCGGCGACCACCTGGCCGGCCGCCACGCCGATGCCTGCGGATAGCTCGGGCACCGCGCTGCGCAGCCGCTCTGCGATGGCCCGGGCTGCGGCCAGTGCTTCGTCCTCGGCGTGCTCGAGGCGCACCGGGGCACCGAACACCGCGAGTACGGCGTCGCCTTCGAACTTGTTGACCAACCCCTGATGACGGTCCACCTCGTCGACGATGACCGCGAAGAACCGGTTGAGCAGGGTGACCACTTCAGTCGCCGGTCGGCTCGTGACCAGCTGACTCGAACCGATCACATCGACGAAAATGACTGCGGCGTGGAGTTCTTCGCCGCCGAGCACTGGCTTTTGTTTTTCCGCCAGCTCGGCCACCTCTCGGCCGACGTGGCGGCCGAACAGGTCGCGCACGCGTTCGCGCTCTCGCAACCCCTGCACCATGGAGTTGAAACCGCGTTGCATCTGACCGAGTTCGGTGCCGTCGAACACCACGAGATTGGTGTTGAGGTCGCCGTCCTCGACGCGTCGCAGCGCGGCCCGGACGACGCGGATCGGCGCCGCGGTCAGCCAGGTGGCAATCCACATCAGGATGAAACCGAATACCAGCGCGAACATTGCGAGCACCATGACGGCGACCGCGAACTGGGTGGGAGTGAGGTTCTGCAGCACGAGCGCGAACAGCGCGGCCAGCAGAATCCCGAGAATCGGTACGCCGGAGCCCAGCGCCCACACCACCATGGTGCGGCCCATGATGCCCGAGGACAGCCGTATCGGTGGTGGGCCGGCCTCCAGCGCCTGAGCGGCGACCGGACGCAGTGCGAACTCGGTGAACATGTAACAGCTGACCGACATGACGATGCCTGGAAAACTGATGCCCAGCAGGAACTTCGGGATGTAGTTGCTGTCGACCAGTCCGTAGAGCGTGGTGAGCAGCGCGGTGCCGGCGCCCCACAGGATCAACAGGACCGTGGTAAGGCGGCCCGGCGCGAGGAAGGTGTTGCGCTGATCCTCGCGGCTCGGCGGCCGTCCCTGCAGCGACCACCGCACATAGTTGATCACCCGGTTGGTCGCCCACACCACGCCCACCACCAACGCCGCGGCGACATACGCCGGGGCGATGGCGAAGGTGATCACCCGGACGTCCGGAGCGAACACGCTCGGAGTAGGGAACACCAGCGTGACGATCAGCAGCGAGACCCCGATGCCCAGCAGGTTGGCGATGATGACAAACGTCGTAAGGATGATCTGGATCCGCACGCGGCGTCGGCGCTGGCTCTCCGATACCCGGCCCAGGATCCATGACCCGTACGCCGGCTCGTCCTGGAGTCTGCTGCTCTGCCGGGTCAGGGTTTCCAGTACCCAGCCCAGCCGCTTCGCCACGGATTTGTCGGCCATCATTGAGGCGTCAGCCTAGTTCGTCGGTCGTGCCCTTAAGGTGGTTCGGGTGCGCCTCGTGATTGCCCAGTGCACTGTCGACTATGTGGGTCGGCTGACCGCACACCTTCCGTCCGCCCGTCGGCTGTTGTTGTTCAAGGCCGACGGCTCGGTGAGTGTGCACGCCGACGACCGTGCCTACAAGCCGCTGAACTGGATGTCTCCGCCATGTTGGGTCACCGAGGAGGGCGCAGAGGATTCAACCGGTCCGTCGCCCATGGTCTGGGTGGTGGAAAACAAGGCCGGTGAACAGCTGCGGATCACGGTGGAGGACGTCGAGCACGACTCCAGCCACGAACTCGGTGTCGACCCTGGCCTCGTCAAGGACGGGGTGGAGGCACATCTGCAGGCTCTGCTGGCCGAACACGTCGAATTGCTGGGCACCGGTTACACGCTGGTTCGCCGTGAGTATCCGACCGCGATCGGACCCGTGGATCTGCTGTGCCGTGATGAGCTCGGTGGTTCGGTGGCTGTCGAGATCAAGCGTCGCGGTGAGATCGACGGTGTCGAGCAGCTGACCCGCTACCTTGAGCTGCTCAACCGCGACAGTGTGTTGGCGCCGGTGGCCGGCGTGTTTGCGGCCCAGCAGATCAAACCGCAAGCCCGCACTCTGGCGATGGACCGTGGGATCCGTTGTGTGACTTTGGATTACGACCAGATGCGAGGCATGGACAGCACCGAGTATCGGCTCTTCTGATGGGGCGGCGACGCAGAGAACCTCCTCGGAGGTTGCCGTCGGCGTTGTCGACGCGTCGAATCGAAACAGGCCCTGATGGTTACGACTATGAAGTGCGGGCCGTCACCGCAGCGCGTGCGGTCAAGGTGTATCGCTGCCCGGGATGTGACCACGAAATTCGTTCGGGTACAGCCCATGTCGTGGTCTGGCCAGCTGACATGGGAGAGGCGGCCGTCGACGACCGCAGACATTGGCACACGCCGTGCTGGGCGAATCGGACCAATCGAGGTCCGACACGCAGGTGGTCGTGAAGGTCAGTGATCCGAGTCGCTGGCCGGCTCGACCAGCTCGACCAGCACGCCACCCGCGTCCTTGGGGTGGACGAAGTTGATGCGCGAATTCGCGGTGCCCTTGCGAGGGGCCTCGTACAGCAGACGCACGCCCTGGCTGCGCAGCCGCGCGCTGAGCGCATCTATGTCGCTGGTCCGGTAGGCCAGCTGCTGCAGGCCTGGGCCGCGCTTGTCGATGAACTTCGCGATCGTGGAGTTCTCATCCAGCGGCGACATCAGCTGGATCTGTGCGCTGCCCTTGGGCGCGCCGCGAACCGAGAGCATCGCCTCGCGGACGCCCTGCTCCTCATTGACCTCCTCGTGCAGCACGATCATGCCGAGGTTGTCGTGGTACCACTTGATCGAGGCATCGAGGTCGGGCACCGCAATTCCGACATGATCGATCGCGGTCACCAGGGCGCTGGAGAGCGCTGGGCGGGTATCGACATGTTCGGTGGTCATAACGCAACGGTAACCTTTACTTGAATGTTCGCGGTATGTGTGATCGGCCACACAGCTCTGTCAACCACCCACTGGAGGTAACAAATGACAACGTCGGTGATCGTTGCTGGAGCACGTACTCCGGTCGGGAAGTTGATGGGTTCGCTCAAGGATTTTTCGGGCAGTGACCTGGGTGCGATCGCCATTCGCGGCGCCTTGGAGAAAGCGGGTGTCGACGCGTCTCTCGTCGAGTACGTGATCATGGGTCAGGTGCTCACCGCCGGTGCCGGGCAGATGCCTGCGCGTCAGGCCGCGGTGGGTGGTGGCATCGGCTGGGACGTGCCTGCCCTGACCATCAACAAGATGTGCCTGTCCGGCATCGATGCCATTGCGCTGGCCGATCAGCTGATCCGGGCGGGTGAGTTCGATGTGGTCGTCGCGGGCGGGCAGGAGTCGATGACGCAGGCTCCGCACCTGCTGCCGAAGAGCCGTGAGGGCTACAAGTACGGCGATGTCACGGTGCTCGATCACCTCGCCTACGACGGTCTGCACGACGTTTTCACCGATCAGCCGATGGGTGCGTTGACCGAGCAGCGCAATGACGTCGACAAGTTCACGCGCGCCGAGCAGGATGAGTTTGCTGCGCAGTCGCATCAGAAGGCCGCTGCGGCGTGGAAGGACGGCGTATACGCCGACGAGGTGGTGCCGGTTTCCATCCCGCAGCGCAAGGGTGATCCGATCGAGTTCGCCGAGGACGAGGGCATCCGGGCCAACACAACCGCCGAGTCGCTGGGTGGGTTGCGTCCGGCGTTCCGCAAGGACGGCACCATCACTGCGGGTTCGTCGTCGCAGATCTCCGACGGAGCGTGTGCCGTCGTGGTGATGAACAAGGCCAAGGCCGAGGAGCTGGGCCTGAGCTGGTTGTGTGAGATCGGCGCGCACGGTGTGGTCGCGGGCCCGGACTCCACGCTGCAGTCTCAGCCGGCCAATGCCATCAAGAAGGCGATCGCCCGCGAGGGCATCACTGCTGACCAGTTGGACGTCATCGAGATCAACGAGGCGTTCGCCGCGGTGTCGCTCGCCTCGACCAAGGAGCTCGGGGTGGACCCGGCGAAGGTCAACGTCAACGGCGGTGCCATCGCCATCGGTCATCCGATCGGCATGTCCGGCGCCCGCATCACACTGCACGCCGCGCTGGAGCTGGCGCGCAAGGGTTCGGGCTATGCCGTGGCCGCACTGTGCGGCGCCGGTGGTCAGGGAGATGCCCTCGTCCTGCGTCGCTGACAGCTATCAACGACGCTGTGTAGTAGCTGGCGGGCCGCTCGGGCACAATGGCGGCCATGACACGCTCCTTCGACCTGCGCACGGTCTCCGGCTGGTTCCGGCTCATCGCCCTCGCCGAGGCGGTGAGTTGGGCAGGCCTGCTGGTCGGCATGTACTTCAAGTACCTCGGCACTCCGCGCACCGAGGTCGGTGTCAAGGTGTTCGGGCCTATCCACGGCGGCATCTTCATCGCGTTCGTGGTGGGAGCCGTACTGGTCGGGATGGCGCACAAGTGGGGTGTCGGCACCTGGATTCTGGCGTTGCTGGCCAGCATCGTGCCGTTGGGCAGTGTGATTTTCGTCATGTGGGCCGACCGCACTGCCCGCCTCACCCCGGCCGCTGGCTCGGCCGGGGTGCTGCAACCGGGAGGCGCAGTACCCGAAACGACGTGACAGACTTGATGCCGTGACACGTCCACGTCCTTCCGTCGGACCGGCGCTGGCCGGTGCAGTTGATCTGTCGGCACTCAAGCAGCGGCCCACTGAGGGCGCCGCGTCTGCGGCGCCCGGTGGGGTCGAGGTCACCGAAGCCAACTTCGAGGCCGAGGTTCTGGTCCGATCCAGCCAGGTGCCGGTGGTGGTGCTGCTGTGGTCGCCGCGTAGCGAGGCAAGCGTTCAGCTGGGCGACGCGCTGGCCGGCCTGGCCGCCGCCGACGGCGGCAAGTGGTCCCTGGCGGTGGTCAACGTCGACACCACGCCACGGGTCGCGCAGATGTTCGGCATCCAGGGTGTGCCCACGGTTGTCGCCCTTGCCGGTGGGCAGCCGATCGCCAGTTTCGAGGGTCCGCAGCGGCCCGAGCAGCTGCGCCGGTGGGTCGACTCGCTGCTGCAGGCCACCGCGGGCAAGCTCGAAGGCGGACCGGAGGGCGAGACCGAGCAGGTCGATCCCGAGCTGGCGGCGGCCCGCGACCACTTGGACAACGGTGACTTCGCCGCCGCGTTGACGGCCTATCAGGCCATCCTCGATGCCAACCCGAACCATGCCGAGGCCAAGGGCGCAGTCCGGCAGATCGCCTTCCTGCAGCGGGCCAGCGTGCAGCGCCCCGACGCGGTCGCCGTCGCCGACGCAAACCCGTCCGATATCGAGGCGGCATTCGCCGCGGCCGACGTGGAGATCCTGCAGCAGCAGATCTCGGCCGCCTTCGACCGGCTGATCGCACTCGTCAAGCGCACGGCCGGAGACGACCGCACCGCGGTACGCACCCGGCTGATCGAGCTGTTCGATCTGTTCGACCCGGCCGACCCCGAGGTGGTCGCGGGCCGTCGCAACCTCGCGAACGCGCTGTACTAGGCGGGCTCGAACCAGAGCGCGGACAGTGGCGGCAACACCATGACCGCCGACGCCGGACGGCCGTGCCACGGCTCGTCGGTGGCCTCGACCGCACCGTAGTTTCCGATACCCGACCCGTTGTAGAGCGTGGCGTCGGTGTTGAGCACCTCGTTCCAGGTGCCCGCGTGTGGCAGACCCAGCCGGTACTGGCTGTGTTCGGTGCCGGCGAAATTGATCACGCAGGCCAGCATCGAACCGTCTGCGCCGAATCGCAGGAAGCTCAACACATTGTTGGCCGAGTCGTTGGCGTCGATCCACGAGTAGCCCTCGGGGGAGGTGTCGCGGCTCCACAGCGCCGGGTGGCTGCGGTAGATGCTGTTGAGGTCGTGCACCAGCCGCTGCACTCCGCCGGAGAAGCCCTCTTCGTCGAGTTGGAACCAGTCCAGGCCCCGTTCCTCGGACCACTCGGCCCGCTGTCCGAACTCTTGGCCCATGAACAGCAGCTGCTTGCCCGGGTGGGCCCACTGATAGGCCAGCAGGCTGCGCAGGCCGGCCGCCTTCTCATGGTCGCCGCCGGGCATCCGGCCCCATAGGGTGCCCTTGCCGTGGACCACCTCGTCGTGACTGATGGGTAGGACGTAGTTCTCACTGAACGCGTAGAGCATGGAGAACGTCATCTCGTGGTGGTGGTAGCTGCGGTAGATGGGATTACGACTGATGTAGTCCAGCGTGTCGTTCATCCAGCCCATGTTCCACTTCATCGAGAAGCCAAGGCCGCCAAGATTTGTGGGTCTGGTGACACCGGGCCAGGAGGTCGATTCCTCGGCCACGGTGACGATGCCTGGGGCGGCTTTGTGCACGGTGGCGTTCATCTCCTGCAGGAACTGCACGGCCTCGAGGTTCTCCCGCCCGCCGTAGATGTTGGGCGTCCAGCCACCTTCCGGCCGCGAGTAGTCGAGGTAGAGCATCGAGGCAACGGCATCTACGCGCAGGCCGTCGACGTGGTACTCCTGCAGCCAGTACAGGGCGTTGGCGACCAGGAAGTTGCGCACCTCGGCCCGGCCGAAGTCGAATACATATGTGCCCCAGTCGAGTTGCTCGCCGCGACGGGGGTCTGAGTGCTCGTACAGCGCGGTCCCGTCGAACCGGCCCAGTGCCCACGCGTCCTTGGGGAAGTGTGCAGGCACCCAGTCCACGATCACCCCGATGCCAGCCTGGTGCAGGGTGTCGACCAGGTACCGGAAATCGTCCGGGGAACCCAGACGCGCTGTCGGCGCGTAGTACGACGTCACCTGGTAGCCCCACGAACCACCGAACGGGTGTTCGGCCACGGGCAGCAGCTCGACATGGGTGAAGCCCTGTTGGACAACGTATTCGGTGAGCTGTTCGGCGAGTTCCCGATACGACAGGCCGGGACGCCACGACATCAGGTGCACCTCGTAGGTGCTCATCGGCTCGAACACCGGATTGAGCTCGGCGCGCCGCGACATCCAGTCGGTGTCGTCCCATGTGTAGGAACTGGTGAACACCCGCGACGCGGTATGCGGGGGCACCTCGGTCGCGAACGCCATCGGGTCGGCACGGTCGGAGACCGAGCCGTCGGCACCGTGCACGCGCAGCTTGTAGAGCCCGTCGACCGGGAAGTCCGGCCAGAACAGTTCCCACACGCCCGTAGAGCCGAGCACCCGCATCTGGGCTTCGTTGCCGTCCCAGTGGTTGAAGTCGCCGATCAGGCTCACGCCCTTGGCATTCGGCGCCCACACCGCGAACGACACCCCATCGACAACACCATCCGGCGTGGTGAACGATCGGCGGTGCGCACCGAGGATCTCCCAGAGCCGTTCGTGGCGGCCCTCGGCGAACAGATGTAGGTCGAGTTCGCCGAGCGTCGGCAGGAATCGGTAGGCGTCGGCGGTGGTGTGGACGTCGACGGTGTCGTCGGCGCCCGGATAGCCGATCTCCAGGCGGTAGTCGACCAGGTTGGTGTACGGCACCGCCACCGCGAAGAGCCCGGATTCGAGGTGTTCCAACGGAAATCGCTCGGCACCTATCAGCGCGGTCACCTTGACGGCATGCGGCCGGTAGGCCCGGATGACCGTGTGGTCACCGTATTCGTGCGCACCCAGGATCGCGTGCGGGTCGTGGTGTTCGCCGGCCAAGAGCCGGTGCACATCTGACGGGTCGGGCCGCAGCTGTGCATTGGTGAGTTGATTGCTTCGCGTCATCGTGCCCTCATTCCCTGCGTAGCAAGTCGAGTCGTTTGTCCTGCGGTATCAGCGGCATGTTCAGCACGTGCGCCACTGCTCTGGCCGGATCGATGCGGATGTAATTGGACTGGCCCCATTGGTATTCCTCGCCGGTGATCTCGTCGCGCACCCAGAACCGGTCGTAGGACTCCATCCCGAGCGCCTCCATGTCGAGCCACAGCGTGGCCTGCTCGGGGCCGAATGCGTTGAGCGTCACCACGACCAGCACCGTGTCGCCGGTGATCGGGTCGAACTTGCTGTAGGCCAGCAGTGCCTCGTTGTCGATGTGGTGAAACGTCACGTTGCGCAGCTCGCGCAGTGCGGGATGCAGTCGACGAATCTCGTTGAGCCGCGTGAGGAATGGCTCGAGTGATTCACCCGCGGCCAGCGCTGCCTCGAAGTCGCGGGGGCGCAGCTCGTACTTCTCCGAGTCCAGGTACTCCTCGCTGCCCTCCCGCACCGCCCGGTGCTCGTAGAGCTCGTAGCCGGAGTACACCCCCCATGTCGAGCTCAGCGTGGCTGCCAGCACCGCGCGGATCGCGAACATGCCGGGGCCGCCGTGCTGCAGGCTCGCGTGCAGGATGTCGGGGGTGTTGACCCACAGGCTCAGCCGCGCGCAGTCGGCGTATTCGGCGATCTCCTTGCCGAATTCGGTGAGCTCCCACTTCGAGGTGCGCCAGGTGAAGTACGTGTAGGACTGCGTGAAACCGAGCTTGGCAAGTCCGTAGAGCCGCGCGGGCCGGGTGAACGCCTCGGAGAGGAACAGCACGTCGGGGTCGTCGTTCTTGACCTCGGCGATCAACCACGCCCAGAAGTTCGGGGGTTTGGTGTGCGGGTTGTCAACCCGGAACACCTTGACACCGTGGGAAACCCAGTACCGCACCACGCGCAGCACCTCGTGGTAGAGGCCCACCGGATCGTTGTCGAAATTGAGCGGGTAGATGTCCTGGTACTTCTTCGGTGGGTTCTCGGCGTAGGCGATGGTGCCGTCGGGTAACACCGTGAACCATTCCCGGTGGGACTTGGCCCACGGGTGATCGGGCGCGCACTGCAGGGCCAGATCCAGCGCCACCTCCAGTCCCTGGTCACGTGCGGCGGCGACGAACGCGTCGAAGTCGTCGATGGTGCCCAGGTCCGGGTGCACGGCGTCGTGGCCGCCTTCGTCGCTGCCGATCGCCCATGGCGACCCGACATCGCCGGGGGCGGCGGTGACGGAGTTGTTGCGGCCCTTGCGATGCACCTTGCCGATCGGGTGGATCGGGGGGAGGTAGACGATGTTGAAGCCCATCCGCGCGACCCGGGGCAGGGCAGCGGCGGCGGTGGCGAACGTGCCGTGCACGGGATGGCCGTCGGCGTCCCAGCCGCCGGTGGACCGCGGGAACATCTCGTACCACGAGCTGAACCGGGCCAGCGGCCGGTCCACCCACACGCCGTACCGCTCACCGCGCGTGAGTAATTCGCGTAGCGGGTACTGCGCCAACAGGCCGGTGACCTGCTCGGACAATGCGGCACCGGCGCGGGTGAAGGGATCCCCGGGTTCGCGCAGCGCGGCCGCGGCTGACAGCAGTGGTTCGCGCAGGTCATGCGGCATGCCTGCGGCGGCACGCTCCAAAAGTCGGGCGCCGATCAGCAGATCGTTGGACAGTTCACCCTCGCTTTGACCGGCCTGCAGCTTCGCCTCGACCGCGTGGCGCCAGGTGGCGATGGGGTCGCCCCAACCGTCCACCCTGAAGGTCCACAGGCCGACCCGGTCGGGGGTGAAATAGCCGTGAAAAACATCGGGCACGTCGCCTTCGGCCATCGGAAGGGCCTGCGGTTTGATCCGCGCGGCGGGCGTCACCACGTCCTGGATCGGCGGCGGCGCCGGGGTGGGTCCGTCGGCCAGTCGGGGGTAGTCCGTGCCGTGATAGCGCACCACCAGGGTGGCCGCCACCTTGTCGTGGCCTTCGCGCCACACCGTCGCGCGCACCGGCACCACTTCGCCGACGACGGCTTTCGCAGGGAAACGCCCACCGGATATCGCTGGCGCGACGTCGTCGATTCCGATACGACCGGCCACCCGTCACTCCTCACGTTGGATAACGCTGTTTTATTGCACTGCCCTGTCGCGTCCAGTACCCACCGTAGTGTCCGGTCGAACCTGGCGGGGAGGAAGCCGCGCAGGTGTTGATTTCCCTTTGCGCAGGCCTGCGGGGGTGTGGATTTGTGTGGTCCAGGGCTCATTGCCTGCGAGATCACGATTTGTCAGTAAGGTGATGTCGCGTGAAAGCCCTCCGACGGTTCACTGTCCGCGCCCATTTGCCAGAGCGGCTGGCGGCTTTGGAGCGCCTGTCGATCAACCTGCGCTGGTCGTGGGACAAGCCCACCCAGGATTTGTTCGCCGACATCGACCAGGCGCACTGGAAGTCCGCCGGCGGCGATCCGGTCGCGTGTCTGGGTGCTGTCAGCCCCAAGCGGCTCGACGAGCTTGCCCGTGACGAGTCTTTCTTGAGCCGTCTCGACGGGTTGGCAGCGGATCTGGACAATTACCTGACCCGGCCGCTGTGGTATCAGCAGCAGGCCGCCGAGGGCGTCGAGATGCCCAAGGGCATCGCGTACTTCTCGATGGAGTTCGGTGTCGCCGAGGTGCTGCCCAACTACTCCGGTGGTCTGGGCATCCTGGCCGGTGACCACCTGAAGTCGGCGTCGGATCTGGGTTTGCCGCTGATCGCGGTCGGGCTGTACTACCGGTCGGGGTATTTCCGGCAGTCGCTGACCGCCGACGGCTGGCAGCACGAGAACTATCCGTCGCTGGATCCGCAAGGACTGCCGCTGCGCCTGTTGACCGACGCGGCGGGCGAGGCCGTGACGGTGGCGCTCGCGCTGCCCGATTCCCGTGAGCTGGCCGCCCGGGTGTGGATCGCCCAGGTGGGCCGAATCCCGTTGCTGTTGCTGGATTCCGACATCCCGGAGAACGAGCACGACCTGCGCGGGGTGACCGACCGGCTCTACGGCGGTGACCAGGAACACCGGATCAAGCAGGAGATCCTGGCCGGTATCGGCGGGATCCGCGCGATCCGGGCGTTCATCGAGGCAGAGGGGCTGCCCGCACCCGAAGTGTTCCACATGAACGAGGGCCACGCCGGTTTCCTCGGGCTCGAACGCATCCGGGAATTGGTCGCCGCGGGGCTGGATTTCGACACCGCCCTGACGGTGGTGCGGTCCTCGACGGTGTTCACCACCCACACGCCGGTACCCGCGGGCATTGACCGGTTCCCGGTCGACATGGTCAAGCGGTACTTCGGCGGATCCTCCGATGGTCAAGGTGAATCGCGACTGCTGCCAGGGGTGCCGCTGGACCGCGTGATCGCGTTTGGCGCCGAGGACGATCCGTCGAAGTTCAACATGGCACACATGGGTCTGCGGCTCGCGCAGCGGGCCAATGGCGTCTCGTTGCTGCATGGGCGGGTGAGCCGCGAGATGTTCAACGAGCTGTGGCCGGGCTTCGATCCGAACGAGGTACCGATCGGTTCGATCACCAACGGCGTGCACGCCCCGACGTGGGCGGCCCCGCAGTGGGTGGCGCTGGGTCGCGAGCTCATCGGCTCCGATGATCTGGGGTCGCTGCGCGAGCCCGCCCTGTGGCAGCGCCTGCAGGAGGTCGACCCGGGGCACCTGTGGTGGATCCGGTCGCAGCTGCGCGAAACCCTGATCGGCGATGTGCGTGATCGGCTGCGTCGGTCCTGGCTGGAGCGCGGCGCTTCCGATGCGGAATTGGGCTGGATCGCCACGGCTTTCGACCCGAACGTGCTGACCATCGGGTTCGCCCGGCGAGTGCCGACCTACAAGCGGCTCACGCTGATGCTGCGTGATCCCGAGCGCCTGGAGGCGCTGCTGCTCGACGAGCACCGGCCCGTGCAGCTGATCGTGGCAGGCAAGTCGCACCCAGCCGACGACGGCGGCAAGGCGCTGATCCAGCAGATCGTGAAATTCGCCGACCGGCCGGAGGTGCGGCACCGCATCGCATTCCTTCCCGACTACGACATGTCGATGGCCCGCTTCCTGTACTGGGGCTGCGATGTGTGGCTGAACAACCCGCTGCGACCGTTGGAGGCCTGTGGCACATCGGGGATGAAGAGCGCGCTCAACGGCGGGCTCAACCTGTCCATCCGCGACGGCTGGTGGGACGAGTGGTACGACGGGGAGAACGGCTGGGAGATCCCGACCGCCGACGGGTTGCTCGACGAGGGACGCCGCGACGACCTGGAGGCCGCGGCGCTCTATGACCTTCTGGAGAAGGCGGTCACCCCGAAGTTCTACGAGCGCAACGAACATGGGGTGCCGACCCGCTGGGTCGAGATGGTGCGCCACACCCTGCAGGAGCTCGGTCCGAAGGTGCTGGCCTCACGGATGGTCCGCGACTACACCGAGAAGTACTACCTGCCTGCGGCCCAGTCTCTGCGCAAGACTGTCCAGCCGGCCTCGGGTGAACCGTTCGGTGCTGCAGCCGAATTGGCCGACTACCGGCGCCGCGCGCAGTTGGCCTGGTCCAAGATCGAGATCACCGATGTGGACAGCTACGGCCTGCCCGACACGCCGCTGCTCGGGTCGCAGCTCACGCTGACAGCGACCGTGCAACTGGCGGGGCTGGCCCCTGACGAGGTCGTGGTCCAAGCCGTGCTCGGCCGCGTCGACGCCACCGACTCGATCACCGAACCAACCACGGTGGCGATGACCCACACCGGCACCGCCGACGGCGGCAACGAGGTGTTCTCGACCACCACACCACTGCCGGTGGCAGGGCCGGTGGGCTACACCGTGCGAGTGCTGCCGCATCACCCGTTGCTGGCCGGTGACAACGAGCTCGGACTGGTGACGCTGGCTTGAGCCGCGCACTCAAAGTCGCTGTCGACGGCGGTCCGTACGCACTGACGGCAGGCCCCGACGGCGCCATGTGGGTGACCCTGGTGCACGCCGGCGCCGTCGCCCGGATCTCCGCCGGCGGCGAGGTCACCGTGCATGCGGTGGGCGAGGGTTCGCGGCCGTCGATCATCACCGCCGGTCCCGACGGGGCGCTGTGGTTCACCCGTAGCGGGGACGACCGGATCGGTCGCATCACTGCTGCGGGTGAGCAGTCGGAGTTTGAATTACCCACCGGCAGTGCCCCTTTCGGTATAACCGCGGGACCGGACGACGCGCTGTGGTTCACCGCGATGACTTCCGGGGTGATCGGCCGGATCAGCACCGACGGCGAGATCACCACCGAGGCGGCGGTGGGTGGCATGCCGTCGATGATCACCCGGGGTCCCGACGACGCACTGTGGTTCACCCTCAACGAGGGGAATGCGATCGGCCGGCTGGCCCTCGCCCGCACGCGAGGACAAGAAGGTAGCGGCATGCTCACCAAGCGTCAATTGCCCACGCCCGCAGCGGGTCCGGTCGGCATCGCGGCCAGCCACGACGACGCGGTGTGGTTCACCGAGATCCGCGCCGACAAGTTGGGCCGCATCCCGATGGACGATGCCATCCAGGAATTGGATCTGCCCGGCAAACCGCATGCCGTGGTCGCAGATCCGTCCGGCGGAGTGTGGGTAAGCCTCTGGGGCGCGGATCAATTGGCGAGGGTCAGCGACGACGGTGAGGTGATCACCGTCGACCTGCCGTCGGGCAGCGAACCGCACGGTCTGGCGATCGGTCCGGACGGCGCCGCCTGGGTGGCGCTCGAATCCGGGTTCGTGCTGCGCATGCCGAACTGAATTCAGCAGGCTGTCAGTCGAATCGCTTGAAGCACCGCTCGGCGTCCCCGAGCACGCCCAGCCGGAACGCGTCGATGCGGGAGAAGCCGGACGGCACCGATTCGCCGTTGACGTCGCTGGCCACCAGCCCGTTGGTGAGGATCCCTGACACTGCCTCGTCGATGTCGCCCGCGGTCAGCACGATGGTGTCGCCGTTGCTCAGGGTCAGGTTCTTGCTGAGCTTGGCGTTGGCCACACCGGTCAGGCACGCGGTCCGCAGGGCGGCCTTGGCGTTGTTGAGCGGTACGCCACGCGCTTCCTGCAGCGACAGCATGTACCGCGACGTCAGGACCGAGAAGGCGGTGTTGTCCCCATTGGCCGGGGCCATGGCGCCGTCGTCTTCGTTCTTGACGCCCATTGCCGCGAGGTCGTTGAGGTCGACGACGATGGTGTTGGTGGCCGGGCAGTACGAGGCCGGCGGGCTGGGCCTGGCGTTGGGGCAGGTCTTCGCATCGTCGGCCGAGAAGCTGAGCGCCGGCGGTTTGGCCGGTTTGAATATCGTGTTCAGCGCGTCGACCATGGCGCGCACCCACTTCTCGGTGATCGGCAGTTCGCCGGACTGATCCTCGGGCAGCAGCACCGGAAGGTCGCCGCGGCGCTGTTTGATCTCCTTGACATCGATCGCCGCGCACGCCGACGGGCCATCGGTGAAGCCGAACTGAAACGCCGAGACCCGCTCGAAGGCCGAGCCGTGTTCGTTGACGCCGGCTTGCGCGTCGTCCTCGCTCTGCAGCGGGTCACGGAACGCGATGACCGCGGCGAGCACATTGTTGAGCCCGTCGCCGGTGTTGAGCGTGAAACGGGGGGAGTTGCCCTCGGCCACCCAGCGCATGTACGTGCCTGCCAGGCAATCGGCCTGCTGCTCGGACACCAGCGTCGGGGTTCCTCGCGTGATGAGTTTGGCCTGTTGCTGCACTGAATGGCCGTATTCGTGGGCCAGCACCAGCACTGCGGCCATATCGCCGCCGTCCTTGCGCAGGGACGGCATCAGCACGCCGCGATCCCAGCCGATGCTGCGGTCGAGCTTGCAGAACGCCGCGTTGACCAACCCGTAGGTGCTCTCGCCGCAGAACTCGCCGTCGTAACCGTGTGCGTCCCAGGAGATCAGTTCGGACACCGGTTCGAACGAGCCGTCGAAGGAGTCCGAGTAGGCGTTGTGCCAGAAGTCCTCTATGTCGCTGACGGCATCGCCGGCCAGCTTGTCGACGTCGCCGTTGTCGGTGCCGGTGACGTCGCGTGAGCCTGCCTCGGCGTTGGGTCGCAGCCCGCTGGGTCCGTCGGTGGCGGGCATACCTGCCACCGAGAACGGATCGGCGAACACCGAGACGGGATTGCCCTGCAGCACCGTCGAGCAGGACAGGACCGGCAGCACTGCACACGCGGCGATCGCGATGCGGGCCAGACGCCGTCGACTCATGGAGCTACAGGATAGTGAAAACCCGCAATCTCAGCTGCCGCCACGCAATCGGCGCAGGGACTGGCGCACCCGCTCGCCGTCGGTGGTGGACCAGAACGGCGGCAGTGACGCGCGCAGGTATCCGCCGTAGCGTGCGGTCGCCAGCCGGGAATCGAGCACCGCGATCACACCGCGATCGTCGGTGTGGCGAAGCAGTCGGCCCGCGCCCTGCGCCAGCAGCAGTGCCGCGTGATTGGCGGCCACTGCCATGAAGCCGTTGCCGCCGCGGGCACTGATCGCCCGTTGCCGCGCGGTCAGCAGCGGATCGTCGGGGCGCGGGAACGGTATCCGGTCGATCAGCACCAACGACAGCGACGGCCCTGGCACGTCGACTCCCTGCCACAGCGACAGCGTGCCGAACAGCGAGGTTTCGGGATCGGCGGAAAACTGTTGCACCAGAGCCGAAGTGGTGTCGTCGCCCTGACACAGCACCGGGGTTTCGAGGCGCTCGCGCATGGCCTCGGCGGCGGCTTTCGCCGCCCGCATCGAGGAGAACAGGCCCAGTGTGCGACCACCCGCCGCGGTGATCAGACCCTCGATCTCGTCGAGGGTGTCGTCGCCGGTGCCGTCGCGGCCAGGTGGTGGTAAATGCTTGGCTACATACAGGATTCCGGATTTGGCATGGTCGAAGGGTGAGCCGACGTCGATGCCGCGCCAGCCCGGCGTCGCCGCGCTCTCGGAGTCGTCCGGTTTGGCCAGTCCCCATGCCCTGGCCATGGCGTCGAAGTTGCCGCCCAGGCTCAGGGTGGCCGACGTGAGCACGGCGGTGGTGTGGTCAAAGAGCCTGGTGCGCAACAACCCTGACACGGTCAGTGGGGCCACCCGCAGGACAGTCCGGATGCTTCCGCGCGATTCGTCATGGTCGAGCCACACCACATCGGTACGGTCCGGGATGGCCGGGACGAACGACGACAGGATGCGGGTGGCGGTGTCGTCGACATCGGTCAGTGCGGTCACGGCCTCGTTGCGGGCGACCGCGGCTTTCGGATCGCTCGGCGAGGTGTCGATCGCCATCCTGGCCTTGTTGGCGGCGTCGCGCAGGGCGGTCAGATATGTGGCCAGCTCGTCGTCGAGCACGTCGATGCGGCCCGGCTCGGTCTCGTGCAGCAGCGAGGACAGCGTCGCGATGCTCGCCTCGAACCGTTCCGCGAGTTCGGGATCCACCAGCCTCGCGGCTCGTCGGTGCGCAACGGCCATCGATGTCGGGGAGAGCTCGGCGGTGGCCACGCCGGTGACTCGATCGGCGAGTTCGTGGGCTTCGTCGACGATCAGCAGTTCGTACTCGGGCAGCACCGCGAAATCGGAGAGGGCGTCGATGGCCAGCAGGGCGTGGTTGGTCACCACCACATCGGCGGCGCCGGCCAGGCCGCGGGCCCGCTCGGCGAAGCAGTCGGTGCCGTACTGGCAGCGCGACACCCCGAGACACTCCCGCGCCGAAACGCTGACCTGACTCCAGGAACGGTCCGGTACACCCGGGGTCACCTCGTCGCGGTCGCCGGTCTCGGTGTCCGAGGACCAGTCCATCAGGCGCTGCACGTCGCGGCCCATGGCGCTGATGGCCATCGGCGAGAACAACTCGTCCTGCGGACGGTCCTCTGGTTCGCCAGCTCCATTGTGGATCTTGTTGAGGCACAGGTAGTTTCCCCGGCCCTTCAGCAGTGCGAAGGTGGGGCGGCGGGGGAGCACACCGGCCAGCGACTCCACGAGCCGGGGCAGGTCGCGATCCACCAGCTGGCGCTGCAGCGCGATGGTCGCGGTCGAGACCACGACCGGCTGCTCGGTGGCCAGCGCGTGCGCGATCGCCGGGACCAGGTAGGCAAGCGATTTGCCGGTGCCGGTGCCGGCCTGCACGGCCAGGTGCTCACCGGATTCGAAGGCGTGCGCGACGGCCTTCGTCATCTCGATCTGACCGGTGCGGCGCGCGCCACCCAGTCCGTCGACCGCGACCGCGAGCAGGTCGGTGACGTCGTTGGGGAAGTCGGATTCCGGCGTGGGAGCTCCTAACGATCCTGGGCGGGCACCATGCGGGTGCCGATGGCCGGTTCGCCGCGGGAGAGTTTGAGGCCGTCCCACGGCAGGCTGTGCAGCCCGGCGGCGACCCGCTCGCGCGCGGCGGTGAGTTCTGCGGCAGGGGTCGCGTCAGACACCGGCTCGCCGCCGATCACCAGCGGCACGGTGAGTGTGCGCGCGGTCAGACCGGACGGAGTCGGTGGCGGCTGTCCGTACGGGTGGATGACCTCTTCGACGACGGTTCCGGACGCCTTCGCCAGGCGCAGGGCCTGCTTGCGGCCGCCGTGCGATTCCTTGCGGCTGCTGCGCTTGGCGACGCCGATGCCGTCGACCTCGACGAGCTTGTAGACCATGCTGGCGGTCGGCGCTCCCGAGCCGGTCACCACCGAGGTACCGACGCCGTAACTGTCGACGGGTTCGGCGCGCAGGGCGGCGATCGCGAACTCGTCGAGATCACCGGAGACCACGATGCGCGTCGAGTTGGCGCCCAGCCCGTCGAGCTGTGTGCGGACCTGGCGGGCCAGCACACCCAGATCGCCGGAGTCGATGCGGACCGCACCGAGCTCGGGCCCGCCCACGGCGATCGCGTTGGCAACGCCCGTGGTGATGTCGTAGGTGTCCACCAGCAACGTGGTGTCGGTGCCGAGAGCGGCCACCTGTCCGCGGAACGCGGCCTGCTCGTCGGGACCCGACGCGGTCGTGTGCAGCAGGGTGTAGGCGTGGGCGGCAGTGCCCATGGTGGGCACGCCGTAGCGGCGCTCGGCCTCGAGGTTCGAGGTGCCCGCGAACCCGGCGAGGTAGGCCGCGCGGGCCGCGGCGACGGCGGCCTGCTCGTGGGTGCGCCGTGAACCCATCTCGATCATCGGCCGGCCCTCCGCGGCGCTGGTCATCCGAGCCGCTGCCGAGGCGATCGCCGTGTCGTGGTTGAAGATTGACAGTACGAGCGTTTCGAGGATCACGCACTCGCCGAAGCTGCCGTGCACGGAGAGCACCGGCGAACCGGGGAAGTAGAGCTCGCCTTCGGCGTAGCCGTCGACGTCCCCGCGGAACCGGTAGTCGGCGAGGTACGCCAGGGTCGCGTCGTCCAGGAAGTCGAGCGTCGCCAGTGCGGCGTCGTCGAACCTGAACTGCCCCAAGGCTTCGACGAAGCGTTGGGTGCCGGCCACCACGCCGTATCGGCGGCCCTCGGGAAGCCGGCGGGCAAAGACCTCGAACGTGGTCTTGCGGTGCGCGGTACCGTCGCGAAGCGCGGCGGCGAGCATGGTCAGCTCGTACTTGTCGGTGAGCAACGCGACCGTCACAGCAGCAACCGTAGCCGTTTCCGGGTTTGGGGATCTCGCCGGTATTGTGAGCCCATGGTTACACCGGCGAAGGCCCGTCCGGGTACCCGGGAAGAAGTTGACGTCGCCGGGGCCGAGGCCACCGACAGTCCATGGGTGACCATCGTGTGGGACGACCCAGTCAATCTGATGACGTACGTGACCTACGTCTTCCAGAAACTCTTCGGCTACAGCGAGCCGCACGCCACCAAGCTCATGCTGCAGGTGCACAACGAGGGCAAGGCCGTGGTGTCGGCGGGCAGCCGTGAATCCATGGAGGTCGACGTGTCGAAACTGCACGCCGCCGGGCTGTGGGCGACCTTGGCGCAGGACCGCTGATCGACGGTGCGCAAATGGAAGCGGATCCAAACCGCTGACGGCCCGCGGTTCCGCTCGTCGTTGGCTGCCCATGAAGCCGTCTTGCTGCAGAACCTGGTGACTTCGTTGCTTGGCATGCTCGAGGAACGCGAATCCTCGGTGCCGACAGATGAACTGCACGCCATAACCGGCATCCGGACCGGGAATCCGCAGCCCCCGCAGGACGACACCCTGCGCAGACTGCTCCCCGATTTCTACCGGCCTGCCACCGAGCATCCCGCCGGCTCCGGCACCGCCGAAAGCCTCAACAGCGCGCTGCGCGGCTTACACGAGCCCGAGATCATCGATGCCAAACGCGATGCGGCACAACGGCTGTTGGACACGCTTCCGGACGGCGGCGGCAAGTTCGAGCTGACCGAGAGCGACGCGCAGGCCTGGGCCGCCGCGGTCAACGACGTACGACTGGCACTCGGCACCATGCTCGACATCAGGCCCGACGGCCCGCACCGGCTGTCGCAGGAGCACCCCATGGCCGGGCACCTCGACGTGTACCAGTGGCTCACGGTACTGCAGGAGTACCTCGTGCTGGGACTCATGGGCAAGTAGATGGGCTCGATCACCGACGTCGGCGGCATCCTGGTCGGCCACCATCACCGCATCGACCCGGACGTCACGTTGGGTGCCGGTTGGGCGTCGGGCACCACTGTGGTCCTGGCCCCGCCCGGGACGGTCGGCGCCGTCGACGGCCGCGGCGGGGCGCCGGGTACGCGCGAGACCGATCTGCTCGACCCGATCAACACGGTCCGCCACGTCGACGCCGTTGTCCTCTCCGGCGGCAGCGCATACGGCCTGGCCGCCGCGGACGGTGTGATGACCTGGCTGGAGCAGCAGGGTCGTGGTGTCGCGATGGATGGCGGGGTGGTTCCCATCGTTCCGGCCGCGGTGATCTTCGATCTGCCCGTCGGCGGATGGGCGAACCGGCCGACCGCCGAGTTCGGCTACGCTGCCGCCGCCGCGGCGAGTACCCAGTTCGGTCTCGGCACCGTCGGGGCCGGGGTGGGAGCGCGGGCCGGTGTGCTCAAGGGTGGCGTCGGTACGGCGTCGACAGTGCTGCCCGACGGAGTCACCGTGGGTGCGCTGGTGATCGTCAACGCCGCAGGCGACGTCGTCGACCCCGCAACCGGGCTGCCCTGGACGACCGCACTGACCCACGATTTCGGCCTCGTCGCGCCGCCGGCGAATCAACTCGCCGCATACGCCGATCTGCACCACGAACTGAGCCCGCTCAACACCACCATCGCTGTCGTGGCGACCGACGCCGCGCTGAGCAAGGCCGCATGTCGGCGCGTCGCAGTGGCCGCTCACGACGGGCTGGCGCGCACCATCGCGCCGTGCCACACCCCGTTGGACGGCGATACCGTGTTCGCCCTGGCCACCGGCGCGGTGACCGTTGAGCCTGCCCCGAAAACCCCGGCCGCGATGTCGCCCGAGACCATGCTGGTGGCGCGGATCGGGGCCGCTGCGGCGGAGGTGCTGGCCCGGGCGGTGCTGGTCGGGGTGCTGGCCGCGGATGCGGTGGCAGGAATACCCACCTACCGTGACATGTTGCCGGGAGCGTTCGGATGAAGGGAGCCGTCCAGTGTTGGTGATTCGCCGTGACCTCGTCGAGGCCATGGTGGCCCATGCGCGGGCGGACCATCCTGACGAGGCGTGTGGGGTGATCGCCGGGCCCGAGGGAACCGATCGGCCCGACCGGTTCATCGCGATGGTCAACGCCGAGCGTTCGCCGACGTTCTACCGGTTCGATTCGGGTGAGCAGCTGAAGGTGTGGCGCGCCATGGATGAGGCCGACGAGGTGCCCGTCGTCATCTATCACTCACACACCGCGACCGAGGCGTATCCGAGCCGCACCGACATCGCGTACGCGTCAGAGCCCGATGCACACTACGTGCTGGTCTCGACCCGCGACCCGAACCAGCATGAACTACGCAGCTACCGCATCCTCGACGGCGTCGTCACCGAAGAGCCCGTCCAGATCGTCGAGCAGTACAGCAACAAGGAGCAAGTGTGACCGTTAACGTCTCGATCCCGACCATCCTGCGTCCGCACACCGGCGGGCAGAAGAGGGTCAGCGCCTCCGGCGACACGTTGGCCGCGGTGATCAGCGATCTGGAGGCCAACTATTCGGGCCTGTCCGACAGGCTCGTCGATAACGGCAAGCTGCACCGCTTCGTCAACATCTACGTCAACGACGAGGACGTGCGATTCTCCGGCGGCCTGGACACCGTGATCGCCGACGGCGATTCGGTGACCATCCTGCCTGCCGTCGCCGGCGGGTAACGCATGGCCAGGCACGATTCGCTGCTGCAGGCCCTCGGCGATACGCCGCTGGTCGGACTACAGAACCTCTCGCCGCGCTGGGATGACGGTGACGACGGAACGCCGCACGTGCGGCTGTGGGCCAAACTCGAGGACCGCAATCCGACGGGCTCCATCAAGGACCGGCCGGCGCTGCGGATGATCGAGCAGGCCGAGCGCGACGGGTTGCTCGAGCCCGGCGCCACCATCCTCGAACCGACCAGTGGCAACACCGGTATCTCGTTGGCCATGGCGGCAATGCTCAAGGGCTACAACATGATCTGCGTGATGCCGGAGAACACCTCGATCGAGCGGCGTCAGATCCTGGAGCTCTACGGCGCCAGGATCATCTTCAGCCCCGCAGAAGGTGGCTCCAACACGGCCGTCGCCACCGCCAAAGAGCTTGCAGCGCAAAACCCGTCGTGGGTGATGCTGTACCAATATGGCAACCCGGCGAACAGCGACGCGCACTACTTCGGCACCGGGCCCGAGTTGCTGGCCGACCTGCCGGAGATCACCCACTTCGTCGCCGGGCTCGGGACCACCGGCACGCTGATGGGCACCGGTCGCTTCCTGCGTGAGAAGGTCCCCGGTGTGCAGATCGTGGCCGCCGAACCGCGTTACGGCGAGGGTGTGTACGCGCTGCGCAACATCGACGAGGGGTTCATTCCCGAGCTCTACGACCCCGATGTGCTGACCACCCGGTTCTCGGTCGGCTCGTACGACGCCGTCAAACGGACCCGCGATTTGGTGACCCGCGAAGGTATCTTCGCCGGTATCTCCACCGGCGCGGTATTGCACGCCGCGCTGGGTATGGCCGCCAAGGCGGTCAAGGCCGGTGAGCGCGCGGACATCGCGTTCGTGGTGGCCGACGCCGGATGGAAGTATCTGTCGACCGGTGCCTACGCCGGTAGCCTGGATGACGCGGAGGACGCGTTGGAAGGGCAGTTGTGGGCATAGAGGTGTGGGCATGAGCAGGCCGGGCCTGCCCGTGCCGACCACGCCGAAGAAGCCACCGGCGTGGAAGGTCGGCGGCGCCACCATCCTCACCTTTGTCGCACTGCTCTACGTGATCGAGCTGGCTGATCAGCTCTCGGGTGGGCGGTTGGACCGCAACGGCATCCGCCCGCTGGAGACCGACGGCTTGTGGGGCATCCTGTTCGCCCCGCTGCTGCACGCCAACTGGCAGCACCTCATGGCCAACACGGTCCCGGCGCTCGTCCTCGGATTCCTCGTGACGCTTGCCGGGATGAGCCGGTTCATCTGGGCGACGGCGATCGTCTGGATCCTCGGCGGCTTCGGCACCTGGTTGATCGGCGACGTGGGCGGATGCGCGTTGCAGACCAACCACATCGGCGCGTCGGGGCTGATCTTCGGCTGGCTGACGTTCCTGATGGTGTTCGGCTGGTTCACCCGGCATGTCTGGCAGATCGTCGTGGGCATCCTGGTGCTGTTCATCTACGGCGGCGTGTTGTGGGGTGCCATCCCCGAACTCAACACCTGCGGCGGAGTGTCGTGGCAGGGACACCTGTGCGGGGCCATTGCCGGGATCTTCGCGGCCTACCTGCTGTCGGGGCCCGAACGCAAAGCCCGGCAGCACCGCAAGCGGCCCACCCAGCTGACCTCATGAGAGATCAGCTCGCCCCGATCGGGATTTTCGATTCCGGGGTCGGTGGGCTCACCGTCGCCCGCGCCATCATCGACCAACTGCCCGACGAGGACATCGTCTATGTCGGCGACACCGGCAACGGGCCGTACGGGCCGCTGACCATCCCTGAGATTCGGGCGCACTCGCTGGCCATCGGCGACGACCTGGTCGCCAGGGGAGTGAAGGCGTTGGTGATCGCGTGCAACACCGCTTCGTCGGCGTGCCTGCGCGACGCGAGGGAACGCTACGCGCCGGTTCCGGTGGTCGAGGTGATCCTGCCCGCAGTGCGGCGCGCGGTCGCCGCGACCCGCAACGGGCGCATCGGCGTCATCGGCACTGCGGCCACCATCGCGTCGCGGGCATACCAGGACGCCTTTGCCGCGGCGCGCGACACCGAGATCATCGGGGTGGCCTGTCCGCGGTTCGTCGACTTCGTGGAGCGCGGCGTGACGAGTGGGCGACAGGTGCTCGGGCTCGCCGAGGGGTATCTGGAGCCTCTGCAGCGGGCCGAGGTGGACACTCTCGTCCTGGGGTGCACGCACTACCCGATGCTGTCGGGGTTGATCCAACTGGCCATGGGCGACAACGTCACGCTGGTGTCCTCGGCCGAGGAGACCGCGAAAGATCTGCTGCGCGTGCTGACCGAACTTGATTTGCTGAAGCCGCACGGAGTTTCCCCGGCGCACCGGGTCTTCGAAGCGACGGGCGATCCGGAGGCGTTCACCGCTCTGGCGGCCAGGTTCCTCGGCCCCAGCCTCGACGGTGTGCGGCAGGTGGGGCGTCACGCCGGCGCCGGAACATGATCTCCGTCGCCCAAACCGGCCATGTCTTGGCCACGTGCATGCCAGGCATGGCAAGCTAGGCACTGTGCGTTTGACCGTCCTGGGATGCTCCGGCAGCGTTGTCGGCCCAGATTCGCCGGCGTCGGGGTATCTCGTCACCGCGCCGGACACCGTGCCGATGGTGATCGACTTCGGCGGCGGCGTTCTCGGCGCGCTGCAGCGCTACGCCGATCCCAACGCGGTCAATGTGTTGCTGTCGCATCTGCACGCCGATCATTGCCTGGACCTGCCCGGACTCTTCGTATGGCGGCGCTATCACCCGATCCCGGCCACCGAACGCGGCATCATGTACGGGCCCGCCAACACCTGGGCCCGGTTGGGCGCGGCGTCCTCGCCCGAGGGTGGCGAGATCGATGACTTCACCGACATCTTCGATGTGCGCAACTGGGTGGACGGCGAAGCCATCGAACTGGGCACGCTGAACATCACGCCACGGTTGGTATGCCATCCGACCGAGTCGTACGGCATGCGGTTCACCGACCCCTCCGGCGCGACGCTGGTGTACAGCGGGGACACCGGTTACTGCGACGCGCTCGTGGACCTGGCGCGCGGTGCCGACGTGTTCCTGTGTGAGGCATCGTGGACCGACGATCCGTCTCGTCCGCCGCGGCTGCATCTGTCCGGTGCCGAGGCCGGGCGCGCTGCCGCCGCGGCCGGTGTCGGCGAGCTGCTGCTCACCCACATTCCGCCGTGGACGTCGCGCGAGGACGTGATCAGCGAAGCGAAGGCCGAGTTCGACGGCCCGGTGCACGCCGTGGTGTGCGGCGAGGTATTCGACATCACCCGATAGGGTTGGCGGGTGTCCAGACGAGAAGACGGCCGCCTCGATGACGAGCTGCGCCCGGTAGTCATCACCCGCGGCTTCACCAATCATCCGGCCGGCTCGGTGCTGGTGGAATTCGGCCAGACCCGTGTCATGTGCACTGCCTCGGTCACCGAGGGTGTGCCGCGCTGGCGCAAGGGATCCGGGCAGGGCTGGCTGACGGCCGAATACGCAATGCTCCCTGCCGCCACCCATGACCGGTCGGACCGTGAGTCCGTAAAGGGCCGCGTCGGCGGCCGCACGCAGGAGATCAGCCGGCTCGTCGGCCGCTCGCTGCGGGCCTGCATCGACCTGGGGGCGTTGGGGGAGAACACCATTGCCATCGACTGCGATGTGCTGCAGGCCGACGGCGGCACTCGCACCGCAGCCATCACCGGGGCCTACGTCGCGCTGGCCGATGCGGTGACGTACCTGGCTGCGGCGGGACGACTCTCGGATCCGCGGCCGCTGTCGTGCGCGATAGCGGCGGTGTCGGTCGGCGTGGTCGACGGCCGCGTTCGGGTCGACCTGCCCTACACCGAGGATTCCCGCGCCGAAGTCGACATGAACGTCGTCGCCACCGACACCGGGACGCTCGTCGAGGTCCAGGGCACCGGCGAGGGCGCGACATTCCCGCGCTCGACGCTCGACAAGCTGCTGGATGCCGCGCTTGGGGCCTGCGAGCAGTTGTTCGTCGTTCAGCGTGAGGCGCTGGAGTTGCCGTATCCCGGTGTGCTGCCGGAGGGGCCGGCTCCCAAGAAGGCGTTCGGAAGCTGAGGGCCGATGCCTGAGCTGTTGGTGGCCAGCCGCAATCCGAAGAAGCTGGCCGAGCTTCGGCGCGTGCTCGATGCTGCTGGGATATCCGGGCTTTCGCTGCTGTCCCTGGCTGACGTGCCGCCGTTCGACGAGGCACCCGAGACCGGCGCGACGTTCGAGGAGAACGCGCTCGCCAAGGCGACCGATGGCTTCCGGGCCACCGGCCTGGCGTGTGTGGCCGATGATTCCGGGATCGCGGTCGCGGCACTCAACGGCATGCCCGGTGTGCTGTCGGCGCGGTGGTCCGGCAAGCACGGGGATGACGCGGCCAACACCGCACTGCTGCTGGGGCAGCTCGCCGATGTGCCCGACGAGCGGCGCGGCGCGGCGTTCGTCTCCGCCTGCGCCCTGGTGTCGGCCTCCGGTTCGACGGTGGTCCGCGGCGAATGGCCGGGTACGGTCATCCGCGAGCGCCGCGGCGACGGCGGCTTCGGCTACGACCCGGTCTTCCTGCCCGACGGATCTACGCTGACCGCCGCAGAGCTGTCACCCGCCGAGAAGGACGCGGCATCGCACCGTGGGCGGGCGCTGGCGTTGTTGGTACCGGCGTTGCGGGAACTGGCCGGCCTTGCAGGCCCTACAGGCTGAAGCGCTCTTTGATCGCGATGGTGTTGAAGTGCTCGGCGATGATGCCGAGCAGCGGGATGGTGCCTGCGAGCAGGGTGCCGATGGTCTTGCCGAGCGGCCAGCGGATCTTGACCGCGAGGTTGGCCGTGAACATCAGGTACACGAAGTACACCCAGCCATGCACGATGCCGATCCAGCTCGGCGGATTGTCGACCTGAACGATGTACTTGAGCACCATCTCGTAGCAGAGCGCGATCAGCCACAGACCGGTGGCCCAAGCCATCACGCGGTACCCCAGCAGGGCCTTGCGGATGGTCTCCTTGGGCGTGGTGACCTCGGTGTCCGGTTCGGGTGCGGTCATCTGTCGGTCCTGTCCTTCTTCTCGGCATCGCTCTTGGCCAGTTCGGCGAGGTATCTGTTGTACTCGCTCATGGCCTGATCGTCATCGTCGTCTTGCACTGCGGGCCTTGGCCTTTCAGGGAGCAGCCCGGCAGGGATCTCGGTCTGTCGCGTGACCGGCTGCGGTGGTGCGTCCTCGTAACGGACGAACTTGTAATACGCATAGAAGCAGAAGGCGGCGAACATCGGCCACTGCAAGGCGTAGCCCAGATTCTGGAAGCTGCCCGAGACAGATTCATACCGCGTCCACTGCCACCAGGCCAGCCCCATACAGCCGGCAGCAGCGAGGCAGACCAGAGCGATGAGCGCTGGCCTCCTACGCCGTGTAGTGGACATTAGTCCACGGTACCGCGCGGTGCTGGATCAGCTCACATCCGTCAGACCTTCGGGCCGATGAACTCATCGAGACGTGCGGTCGCCGCTTTGCGGTACACCGCCACGTCGTACTGGCTGGGGCGGGTCCAGGGGGTATCCAATCGATCGAGAGCGGCTCAACTTGGAAATGCACGCATCCCGGAGATACATGCCGAGGACATAGCAGTATGCATCGGCCGGAAGGGCCGAGAAGTCGTGGCTGCTTCGACATACCAACGGGTCATACCGGAATCGCGGTCGACACCTCGGTCTACGCCGCCATTCCCACACGGTCTTACGGTGGATGCCCGTTTGCCGCGCGATGGCGCAGTCGTGGCGGGGTAGGATCGGCACGCCGCGGGCGTGATGAAATTGGCAAACATGCGGGCTTTAGGTGCCCGTGCTCGGAAGAGTTTGTGGGTTCGAGTCCCACCGCCCGCACTCTTGTCGCCTTGGCGACATCGCGATACTGGCCCGCCATTTGACAAAATTGGGCACGTTCCGGTGGCTCGCAGCGAGAGGAAAATCGATGATCGAACTGCTTTCGGACATGCCCGACGGGGTGTTCGGCATCCGGGTGACCGGCAAGGTGAGCGGTGATGACTTACGGCAGTTCCGCCCCAAGATCGACGAGCTGTCGAAGACGAGCGAGATCAGAATCGTCGAGGTCATCGAAGACTATGAGGGTTTCGGCCCCGGTGGGCTCGTTGAGGATCTGAAGCTCGGGATGGGGATGCTCGCGCATCATCACGCGGCGTTCAAGAGGATCGCCGTAGTGTCCGACAAGGAATGGGTGGCCCTTGCCATGCATGCGTTCGCGTGGATGATTCCCGGCGAGCTCAAAGTCTTTGGCCTAGAAGATCTCGATGCCGCCACGCAGTGGGCGGCGGGCTGAGGGATGGATCACAAGACTCATCGCAGAGATCCAGCGCGACTCGTTCACCGGGGTCGGTCAGCCTGCTCTGCTGAAGGGCAAACGGGTCCGATAGCGGATCACGGTGCCCGGCTGTCGATGTTCAGCCACTGCGCTCCGTCATAGTCGAGCTGTTCATGCAGCGCATTGATTGAGTCCTCTTCGGAATCGATGTTGCAGCGCAGTTGGCCAATTCAGCTGTGGCGAGCAGATCGCGAGCCCGGCGATCTTGCTGCAAGGGTCCCTCCGGCAACGCTAGGTTCCAGCGATCGAACGGTTCGGCGGCGCCGTCATCGTGCTGCGGTCGCACGAGGCAGACTGGAATACAAGTTCTTGCTGAGCAGCGCGATCACGCCGCCCACATTCATTCGATAGTTCTGCTGTTCAAGCCCGTCCATCTCCGGCCTCTCCTACGTCGGTTCGTTCGAGAACCGCATAGCGGCGCATGAGATACCGACAAGTCGAGGATGAGAACCTGCAGTAGGTGCGGCGGGTTGGCTCGCGTAGGTGGCGGGGCCGTTCCGAGCCGCGCGCATCGACAGCGTACGTGATGGTCTTCAATCATGCTATTTATCAACATGATTGGTGAGATCGCATAAGTGAACGCGCTACCCGTCGTCGGCCGCGTCGGGTGGAGCCAGCAGTTCCTCAGGGCGGAAGTGATGGTTGACAGTGTCCTGACCCGTGTTCATCAGTGGCGGCGGATACCAGCGGATGCGGCCGGTGTCGGGATCGACGCTGGTCGTCCAACCGAGGCCGACGAGGCGGTTATCGGGTCCGCAGCTCAGTCCGAGGTCCGGGGCGTCGGTCTGCCCGCCATGTTGCCAGTCGGTTTTGGCGTGGTGGACCTGGCAGTGGTCGGCCGCTGCGGTGCATCCCGGCCGCGTGCACCCGCGGTCACGGTCGTACAACAGCAGTCGTTGCGCCTTGGTGGCCAGCCGTTTGGTGCGGGCCATGTACAGCGGCTCTGCTGTGTGATGCTTATAGATGGTGAGGTAGTGAAAGCTGTGGGACGCCAGCCGAATTAGATCTTTCATCGGCATCCGTATGCCTGAGCCAGTGATCGCAATGCCCGCTGCGGATTCTAACTCGGACAGCGTGGTGGAGACGACCACGGTGACGGGAAGGCCGCCGTGCCGGCCGAGTCGTTTGGACATGAGCAGTTCTCGTAGCGCCACTTTGAGCGCATCGTGGTTGCGCTGGGGCTGAGTGCGGGTGTCCCGGGCCGCAGCCTCCGCTTGGGCGTGCTCGCGCTCTTGCTGGGAGGCGTCTGATTCCGGCTGATGGTCAGCGGCCACCGAATCAGCGGCGTCGGGGGCAGCCGCCGCGGGGGCAGCAGTGTCGGCCGTGTCGTCGGTGTTGGGAGTGTCGAGTGGGTTGGGAGTCGGGTTGTGGATCGGGTGCGGGTCGTCGGGATTGTTGATGCCGGGCCGGGCCCAGACACTGTTGATCGTGGCGACATACGCTGCGGTTTCGGGATCAAGCCAGCCCTCGACGTGTACGTACCCGTCGGCATCCTGTCGACCCAGACGTAACCCCCGACGATGCGCCGCAAGATCGGGACTGTCACCGTCCTGATTGAGCAGAAACAGGAGTTTTTCCGCACCGGCCTTCAGTGTTTCAGGCGTCTCGCGGGTCGCCGCCGCCACCAGGTCCACTTCGACTTCGGCCAGTTCCGTCGCGTTGACGTAGCTCGCGACCTTTTTCACCGTGTCGCTGATGATCGCGATGTGGTCAGCGCTGATCGTCCCGTCCAATAACGCCTGTGCGCAGGCAGGAAGCTCGGGGTCCAACACCTCACCACCAACGGTGTACCGCGGTGCCAATTCGGTCGCTGCAGCTACCCGACGGGAGGCTTCCTTGCGGCTGATTCGCATCCGGGTAGCCAGCACATCAATCCAGGACTTGCCGCCGATCTCGTGCGGGGTTGCCTGAGCCATCAACGCCGCCTGGATGCGGTGATCAATGAGCGCATGAGTGCGGGCACGCTGTTCCCGCTCGGACTGGATCGCCAACAACTCTGCGGTGTCGAACGTCGTGAAATCCACATCGGCCAGCGCCGTGGTCGAAGCTTGGTGCCCCGCCAGTGCACGCTGCACTGTGTCTCGGGCCTCCGTAACTCCAACCGCCATAGTTCGAACATACATTCGAGCGCCGACAAAACGTGCCGCGCTGAGACTGATGTGACCACAGTGGCCAAAGTTTTTGAGCCGGGCTTGGGCCGGTCGGTGTTGGAGCCGGTGACTGCGGAAAGCTTTTGCAGCCCAGTTTGATTGGGCATGAGGGCGCGTGAGCAGTTCGACGACCGCGATGATGTGGTTCGGGATGCCCTGCCTGCCAAGCTCAGCGGATGTCAGTGCGGTGTCTTCGATGGTGTGTCAGCCGTCTCTGTGGCGATCGGAGACGTCTATCCGGATGTCCCACAGGTGGACGTGCCCGGGGATCTCTTGGTCCATGAACCACTCCCAGTCCTCGTACTTGTCCGCGTCTGCCTGCCAGCCATCTGCCTCAGCGTCGCGGCCGGCACCACGTAGGACGCTGGCCACCAGGCGCTGCAGCGCCTGGCTCTTGTCGTGGAAACAGATGTCGTCGAGCATCTCGATTGCTGGCCGTGCGATGCCGTCGATCGCATGATCCACCCGGTGTCGCGCCACTTCGCCGAACATCAGCTCGGCTGCTGCCCAGTGGTATGCGGCGTCGGCCGCGCGCATCGGGTGGTACATCTCCTCGCGGTCGATCAAGTTGGCCGCCATCTCTTGGGCAAGGGCCACCGATTCCTCTGAGGGACTGAGGAATTCGATCAGTGCGCTGAACGCCCACAGCATCAACTCCGGTATGGTGGCGTCGACTTGCCGCGCGAATGCGACCGCCTGCCGGTAGGCAGATTCCGCGCCGTCACGATCGCCGAGTTCCACGAGCGTCTCGCCCAGATCAATGCTGATTTTCGCGGCATGGGCCAGGTCACCGGAATTGGTCGAGTCGGCCGCCAATGTTCGTAGTTCAGCTGCTCGCGCGGCCGGAGGCAGTAGTCTGCGCCGGATGTCGAGCACTTTCGCTCTGGTGCGGTTGAGGACCTGAACGATCCTGACAGATATCTCGTCATCGAAGACAACATCTGTCAACGGCAGGAGCAGGTTGTTGACCTCCTCGTAGTGATCGATCGCCTCGTCGAGCCGTCCCGAGCACAGCGCACGGTCGCCGAGCTGTTCGCTGGCTTCCATGGCGTCGGCGATCAGTTCTGGTTGCTCGTTCATCGGGCGACCTCCGTGCCGTCGACGCCGGCGGCGAGCACGATGATGTCGTCGAGTGCCTCGGAGAGCAGGGCGCGGTCCTCCGGACCGTCGCACTGGGCGGCCATCCGGGCCTGGACGAACAGCAGCTGCATGAGCCGGCTGAACACAAGGTTGTCCGTCGTGCGCGTCAGGGCTCGCACGGCCCGGTTGTCCCAGTTGACCACCAGATGGGGGAGTTCGCAGTATCCCGGTGATGCGATGTCGATTTGGCCGTGGCCGATGAAGACGGCAGGTAGGTCGGTCGACGGGAACTGACGTACCACTACGCGGCAGCCTGTCGTGGCGAGCGCGTGGTTGCCTCGCTGTTCCAGTGTCAACGCGTCGCTGCCGGCCTCGGTGGAGGGCGCCGCAAGCGCAGCGACTTCGGATGCCGGATAGGCGCGAGTGACGGTCACGCCCGACATCACTTGCGGCAGCATGAGCAGCACCTCCTGATCCAGGGTGTGTCCGGCGTTTACGACGATTCGCCCGCCTGGGTTGAAACTGGCGATCGTGCGAAACTCCTTGACGGACGCGGCGTATAGGACGTTCGGGTTCCGGCCGATGACATCGATCAAACGCATCTGGCCTTCCGTCGTCTGTACCGTCAGCATGGGTAGGGCGACCTCGGCCAGCTCGAGGCTCTGGGCATCGCCGTGAGTCGCTGCAGACCTCAGCTCGAGTTCGTTGTCGGCGACGAATTGGGCGAATCGTTCGGGATCGGTGTCTGCGAGGGTACGCAGCCATGTCAGTGCCGTCTGGCCGAGTTTGCGCCGCGTCGTGGTCAGCACCGTGTTGTTCATGATGGCCTCGCGGCTGGCGGTCGGTTCGAGCTTGGTGGAATTGACTGCGGCCCAGGCGAAAAGGCCCACGGCGGCATCAGCGCATCGTCGGCGTCGTCGACCAGCATGTCGTTGACGTAGACCCGGTTGCGGGCAGCGGTCCTGGACCTCCCCGACGCGGTACCGATGTACATGACGCCGTGTAGCCCCAGATCGCGGTCGACGACTTCGATGACATCGAATTGCCTGCCCGCACCCATGCCGCCGTACACCGGTGAAACACCTCGCCGCACAGCGGAATGATGAGCACCGAAATCGCGCAGCCACGGGTACTCACGTGAAATGCCCTTTGGGCCTTGGCTTGTCAGCACCGTGATATCGACCGGGAGGAACTCGGCGTACTTCTGTACCAGTGGGCTTACCTGCTCGGCCCGAGCCCACCCGACCATGTCCGGGCGGGGCCGCAACAGCACCGTGGTGCCGACGGGGATGTCCTCGGTGACCGTTCGGGTCGTGTACGTGCCGTCGCTGCGGCCGATCCACTCGATCGGCGCCGCGCCCGTCGCGCTGCGCGAGACGACGGTGATCTCATCGGCGATGAGAAAGCAGCTCAGCAAGCCGATGCCGAATTGACCGAGGTAGGTGCGACGGCTCCGTTCCAGCTGACCACGCTTGGAGCTCGCGCCGACCGTCGCCAGGAACTGCTCGACCTGCTCGGCGCTGACCCCGATGCCGGCGTCGGTGATCGTGAACTCGCCGACGGGGGAGTCCGGCGATGCCACGCCATAGGGCGAAATCGAGACGGCGCGAGGGGCAGGATCGCCGAGTGCGTCGCGGACCGCGATGGCATCCACCGCGTTCTGGATCAATTCCCGCACATACACGCCGGGACTGGAATACAAATTCTTGCTGAGAAGCGCGATCACGCCGCCCAGATTCACTCGAAAGTTCTGCTGCTCAAGCCCGTCCATTTCAGGCCCCTTCTACGTCGGTTCGTTCGAGAACCGCACAGCGTCGCACGGGGCACCGACAATTCGGGCGTGGTCAGCGCATCCGCTAGGCAGACTCCTCTTTCTCGACCTTGTCCGCGGCTTCGACTGCGGCCAACGGCCCCTGTCGACTCTGCAGCGCCTGCATCGCGGTGCGCGCGTAGATCATCTGGCTGGTGATGGCCATCTGGCCTCGGCCACGGCCGAGGAAGGTGATGAACCAGGTCACCAGTGTGGTCAACCGGTTCTTGTAACCGACCAGGTAGACCAGGTGCAGCACCAGCCAGGCCAGCCATGCCAGGGGGCCGCCGAATTCGAGCTTCCTGGACGATTTCGGGATCGGCACCTGGGCCACCGCGTCGAACCGCGACACCGTCGCCATGCTGCCCTTGTCCCAGTATTTGAACGGCTCACGGTTGGCCGGATCGTCCAGACCTTCCAGGGAGCGCTTGATGATGTCGGTCGCGTAGGCGGCGCCCTGGATCGCGCCTTGCGCCATCCCGGGCACATCGGGGACTGCCATCAGGTCGCCGACGACGAACACGTACGGGTGGCCTTTGACCGTCAGATCGGGTTCGACGATGACGCGGCCGGCGCGGTCGATCTGGCTCCCGTCGGACTGCTCGGCGATCAACTTGCCCAGCGGGCTCGCTTGTACCCCGGCCGACCACACCTTGCAGGCACAATCGATACGGCGTTCACCGCCATCCTTGTCCTTGACGGTGATGCCCATGTAATCGACGTTGGTGACCATGGCGTTGAGCTGGATTTCGACGCCGAGTCGTTCCAGGCGTTTCTGGGCCTTGAGGCCGAGCTTGCGACCCATCGGCGGCAAAACTGCGGGGGCCGCGTCGAGCAGGATCACCCGGCAGTCCTCTGGCCTGATGCTGCGAAACGCGCCAGCAAGCGTCCGCTCGGCGAGTTCGGCGATCTGTCCCGGCAACTCGACGCCGGTCGGGCCGGCGCCCACCACCACGAACGTCAGCCGTCGCTCGCGTTCGGCGTGATCAGTCACCACCTCGGCAGCCTCGAAGGCCCCCAGGATGCGGCCCCGCAATTCCAGCGCGTCGTCAATGGTTTTCATGCCTGGCGCGAAGGTGGCGAAGTGGTCGTTGCCGAAGTAGGACTGTTGGGCGCCGGCAGCCACGATGAGGCTGTCGTAAGGCGTGACGGTCTCCTGTGACATGAGCTTCGAGGTGACTGTCTTGGCTTGTAGGTCAATGCCTTCCACTTCGCCGAGGCGAACCCTGACGTTCTTCTGATCGCGCAGCACCAGGCGCGTCGTGGGTGCGATCTCGCCTTCCGAGAGGATGCCCGTGGCAACCTGGTAGAGCAGCGGCTGGAACAGATGCGTCGTCGTCCGCGAGATCAACGTGACGTCGACGTCGGCGTGCTTGAGGGATCTGGCCGCCTTCAAACCGCCGAATCCGGACCCGATGATCACGACTTGGTGGCGTTTGGCGACGGTGGTCATATTGCTCCTTCGGGCACGGTGGCAGGACCGAATGACACCAGCAAACATACCGGTTGACATCGCTCTGGGGGCTTGAGTCTGTGGCAACCGCCTCCAGTTCGACGAAAAGGTCGTGGATCTGGCGAAGTCGCGACATTTTCGTTTATCTCGGCGGGCGGCCGCGTTCATACGCGTGGCCGGCGCCCATCTGTCACCTGCCGATAGGGTGACGTGCATGTCCAGAAAGGGCGGCAGAGGCAGTCGGCCGAAACGCGGAAGTGACGGGCCTGACCTTCTCACTGATGTGGGCCGTGCCTTGGCCGACCCGGATCCGCTGAACCTGCTGTTGATGGTGAGCATGCTGCTGTGCATCACGGACAGTCGCCAGGACAATCCGTTCACTGCGGCCGACCACAGCAGACCGACGCTCGAGGAGCTGGTTGAGTCCTTCATCGGTGTCCCGTGTCCCGAGACCACGGCGCTGCTCGCTGTGATCGCGGAGATGTCAGCCGGTAACGACGTGCTGCGCGCCCGTATTCGCCGCGAACTCGCCACGCGGCCCGCTCCTGAAATCCATTGGCTGGCAGGGCTTTCGTCGCCGATGGTCACCCGAGTGGTCCGGATGAGCCACGAACTCGGTGATGGCGACGACATCATGATCGCCGCACGGTTGGCGAGTGGGCATGAGTTCAGCTGCGTCGTCTACATCGACCACAACGTCGGCAACCTGGTCAAGGATGCATTCGTGCTTCCCGCCTCGATGGACCAGATCCTGTCGATGTCACAGCAGGCGGCCGAGGACGGCACTCGGTGGGACGATATGACGCTGGCAGACGCTCGGGCCTGGGTGGAGAAGGGCATTCAGCGGGCGACGATGACGATCCCGCCATTCGAATCGGAAAGCTGGCCGGGGTGCCGCGCCTTGGTCGAATGGGTCATTCGCACGTTGCCGACCGGCGGGGTGGGACATCAAACGCCGGAATGGGATTCGAGAAAGTCGAAGCGGTTGGCGCGCCAATTCTTTGCCTCGCAGTATGGGCAACGGTTCTATGACGACGAGCACCGGGACTTGTTGGACACATTGCTGTGGTTCGGCACGGACTACGGTGCCGGAGACCCGTTGCGCTGGAGCAACGTCAAGGTCGAAATGCTGCTTGCTGATTGGATTCCGCGCAAGGTCGTTGCTCCCGCCGAACACTTGGCCAAGCTGCCAGATCTGTTGCGGGCGTACGTCAGGTTCGCGCATGCCGAGGCCGGCATCGGCGCGCGATGGACCGATGAGGCGCTCGCTGCGATCGATGCCATTGAACCGCAATATCAGCGTGAAATCCGAACACCTGGTCTGCAAAGCCCCGAGGCGTTGCTCGCCCAGCTGGGCATCGATATCGGGATGGACCGCCGCGAGCGGAAGCTCGATGAGCTCACGGCGTGTGTGGGAGGCCATGACCAGCTCGACCACCTCGATGACACCCCGCTGCCCGATGAACCGTTCCGCTGGGATGGAATTGGCGGCGACGCGGCCCCGCGTGTGCGGGATATTCTTGCCCTCACTGACCGCTGCTGCGAGCAGGTGCTCGACCTCGAATACCGCACCGCCTGCCGACGGCTGCTCGCACGCGTTGCGGCCAATGATCCGACCAGCTTTGGCCGCGGTCGTGTGGAAACTGTTGCGGGCGCCGTGGTGTGGATCATCGGCAAGGCCAACAACCTTTTTCGCTATCCGGCCGGCGGCATGCAGGTCAAGGATCTGATGGCGCATTTCGGGATTCAGCAGGGCGGCGTGTCACAGCGGGCGGCTACGCTCCTGCGGGCCGGCGGATTCGACAGCGACACCGTTGGGCTTCGGCTTGGCTCGGTCGATTACCTGGTGTCCGAGCGTCGGCGTTCGATCATCGCTGCGCGAGACGCTTGTCGAGGCGATTAAGCCTCGGCGCGTGAGCCCAAGGACCTACCGGTCGAACCGGCCCGCCAAATACTCAGTGCGGCAAGCATTCCGGGCCAGCTTGCCGCTGGTCGTGCGGGGGATGACGCCGGCAGCGACCATCCGCACATCGGCGGCGCGGACCTGATGGTGGCGTGACACCGCGGCGCGGATGGCGTCGACGATCGGTCCCGGCTCTGCGCGGCCGGCGCCCGCGGCGCGTTCGGCCACGACGACCAACTCTTCGCCATGCGCACCGGGGACCGAGAACGCCGCGACGTAGCCCGAGCGCACAGCTCGCGATGCCTCGCTGATCGTGGTCTCGATGTCGGTCGGATAGTGGTTGCGACCGTCGACGATGATCATGTCTTTGATGCGGCCGGTCACGTACAGCTCGCCGTTGACGTACACGCCGAGATCGCCTGTCGCCAACCACAATCCGTTGTCGGGGACGCCCTCGGCATGGCTGCCCGCCTCGAGACGGGTCTGCAGCTTGTTGCCGAATACGCGCTGCGACTCATCGGGCCTGCCGAAGTAGCCACGGCCGATGTTGTTGCCGTGCAGCCAGATCTCGCCGACGTGGCAGTCGGCCATCTCGTCGCCGTCGGTGCCGGCGATCACCACCCACTGGTTGGGAATCGCGCGGCCGCAGGACACATGCGCCACGGCCCCCTCGGCGTCGGCATCGACCACAACTGCTTGCCCGGCGTTGAGCTGGTCGCGGTCCAGATAGATGACACTGGCGGTCTCGTCGGGCGCGATGCTGGCGACCGACAGCGTGGCTTCGGCCATCCCGTAGGAGGGCTTCACCGTGGTCGCCGGTAATCCGTAGGGCGCGAACGCGGCGTTGAACTCCTCGATGGAGGACATGGTCACCGGCTCGGATCCGTTGAGGAGTGTGACGACATTGCTCAGATCGATCGACTCACCCTTGGGTGGCAGACCACGCTGCGCGCACAGCTCGAATGCGAAGTTCGGCGCAGCGGCCAGAGTCGGGCCGGTGGCAGATTCCTCGGCGAGGCGCTTGATCCAGCGGTAGGGGCGCCTGACGAATGCCATCGGGTCCATGAGCGTGATGTGGTTGCCGCACAACGCCGGGAACATGATCATGATCAGGCCCATGTCGTGGTACAGCGGTAGCCAGCTGACACCGCGGATGCCCATTTCCAGATCGCCGGCCAGGATCATCTGCATCACGTTGGTGCACACGTTGCGGTGGGTGATCTCGACGCCGGCCGGAGTCCGCGTCGAGCCTGACGTGTATTGCAGGTAAGCGATGTCGTCGGTATCGCGTGCCACCGGGGTGAACATCGCGGCGAGCGAATCGGGAACAGCGTCCACCGCGATCATGCGGGGCCGCTCGTCGGCGGGCAGGGTGCGCAGGAAGCTCCGTACGGATTCCGACGCCGCAGTCGTCGTCAACACGACGGTGGGTTTGGCGTCGGCGAGCACGGCGGCCAGGCGCTCGGCATGGCCTGCCAGGCTGGGAGCGAACAACGGCACCGCAGTATTGCCCGCGTGCACCGCGGCGAAGAACGCCGACACGTAGTCGACGCCCTGCGGCGCAAGAATCGCCACCCGGTCGCCCGGGGATGTCACCTGTTGCAGGCGAGCACCGATCGAGCGCACCTGCGTCCACAGGGCGTTCCAGCTCAGCTCGATGATCTGCCCGTCGGAGTCCGACGAGTAGTCCACGAACCGGTAGGCCGGTGCATCGCCGAACGCCGCCCGGTTGCCTTCCAGAAACGATGTCATCATCACGCCGTCCGGCACGACGATGGTGCCGTCGGCGAGGACGTAGTCCTCGATGCTGCCGCGCGACGGTTCGACAGGCGCACGCACGGTGCCGCTGTCCAGAGCTTCCCGACCCATAGCGCAAATAATAATAGTGACGCTAAGTACCCTATGTCTCCTGGACATATGACGGTTGTCACCGCCGTCGGGCGGTGTGACCGTCCTCACATCACGGCAGTGACATGGGTAGGCCGAACCATGGCAGCACGCTGCTGTCGAACCGCGTCATGGCGCTGATGCGATCCCCGTCGAGCGTGAGGACCAGCAGGCCGGCGGCATGCCGGATACCTCCCGCGCCGCGGTGGTAGGAGGCGAACGCGAGTTGGCGGTTGGCGCGCGTCGGCACCAGGTCGTAGTGCCGCCCAGGGCGCATGACCGCGGCGTAGAACCGGGCCACCACGTCGCGGCCCTGGTATTCCAGCGGCACGGGCGGCATCGAGATCGTGACGTCTTCGGTGAGCAATGCGACCAGGCCGTCGACGTCACCGGATTGGTAAGCCCGCACGAACTTGTCCACCAACGCCTGCTCGGCAGGGGAGCCGGGCGCGGGCGGTGTCGAGGCTGCGGGGAGCCCGTGGCGCAACCCGGCCCTGGCGCGCTTGAGCGCGCTGTTCACGGAATCGACAGTGCTGCTGAGGATCTCGGCGACCTCGTCGGCGTGATAGCCGAGCACGTCGCGCAGGATCAGCACGGCACGCTGCCGCGGTGCCAGCAGTTGCAGGGCCGTCATGAAGGCCAGTGAGATGGTCTCCTGTTGCTCATACGACGCCTCCGGTATCAGCGTGTCCGGATATGGCTCCAGCCACACCACTTCGCTCAGCCGTGTCGGCTCGGGCGGTTCGATCTCGTTGATGTCCCACTCCTTGGCCGGGCGCCGCTTGGCCGACCGCAGCGCATTGAGACAGCGGTTGGTGGCGATCCGGTAGAGCCAGGTCCGGACCGACGACCTTTCTTCGAATCCGCCCAGGTTCTGCCATGCCGACAGCAGCGTGTCCTGTACTGCGTCCTCGGCGTCCTGCACCGAACCCAGCATCTGGTAGCAGTGCACCTGCAGTTCCCGGTGGTGCGGCTCGGTGAGCTCGCGGAATGCCGCGCCATCACCGGCACGGGCGCGCTCGATCAGTTCCACATACATAGAGACACGCGACAAGACGAAAACTTGTCGCGCTCACTACGCCCAGTTTCGGGTGTCCCCGGCGTCTCAACTGATATGACGAAATTCGATATCGCCGGAACCACCGCGATCGTGACGGGTGCGGGCCGAGGGTTCGGTCGCGGCGTCGCGACTGCTCTGGTCGGTGCCGGTGCACATGTGATCGGCGTTGCCCGTGGCGGCGCTCAACTGGACGATGTCGGTGCGCAACTGGGTGCCAGGTTCACGGCTGTGTGCGCAGACGCCGCCGATACCGCGACGGCCATCGAGCTCATCGACCGGTACCGCCCAGGCGTGATCGTGCTGGCGGCCGGTGCGGCTCCACGGATGGGCAGGCTCGTGGAACAGACCTGGGAGAGCTTCAGCGAGAACTGGAATGTCGATGTGGCGCAGGCTTTTGCATGGATCCGCCACGCACTGCAGCGCCCGTTGGCGCCTGGCAGCACGGTTGTCGCGTTCTCCAGTGGCGCGGCCGTCAACGGATCCCCGCTGAGTGGGGGCTACGCGGGCGCCAAGTCCACGGTTCGGTTCATCGCCGACTACGCGGCAGGCGAATCCGACCAGGCAGGTCTTGGCATCAATGTGGTGTCGGTACTGCCACAGCTGACGCCGGCCACCGACCTGGGTGCGGCAGCCGTTGCGGCGTACGCAGCGGCGGCGGGTGTCAACCCGGACACCTTCGTCGCGAGCAGGGGAGCGGTCCTGGTTCCCGAGCAGGTCGGCAAGGCGATCCTCGAAATCCTCGCCGCACCGCAGCGCCGGGCGTATCTGCTCGGTGCCGAAGGTCCTACCCAATTACCGTGAACAGAAAGGATATTCGGATGAAAACACCGCCGATTGTGACGGCCACGGAGTGGGACGAGGCGCGCCGCCGCCTGCTCGTCAAAGAGAAGGAACACACCAGAGCCGGTGACGCGCTGGCCGCCGAACGGCGAAGGATGCCGTGGCTGGCGGTGGAAAAGCCCTATGTCTTCCAAGGGCCAGACGGCGAACTCAGCCTGCTCGACCTGTTCGCCGGCCGACGGCAACTGATCGTGTACCGGGCCTTCTTCGAGCCGGGGGTATATGGCTGGCCCGAACATGCCTGCCGTGGTTGCTCGATGGTCGCCGATCATGTCGGCAACCTCGCTCATCTCAACGCACGCGATACCACCCTCGTGTTCGCGTCCCGTGCCCCGCAGTCCGATATCGCGCGGGTGCAGCAGCGAATGGGCTGGGACATCCCGTGGTACACCATCACCGACAGCTTCGACGCCGACTTCGGCGTCGACGAATGGCACGGCACCAATGCGTTCATCCGTGACGGCGAGTCGGTGTTCCGGACCTATTTCGTGGACAACCGTGGTGACGAGGTGTTCGGCAACACCTGGAGCTACCTGGACATCACCGCGCTCGGGCGGCAGGAAGAGTGGGAGGACTCGCCGGAGGGCTACCCGAAGACGCCGCCGTACCAATGGTGGAACTGGCACGACGAGTACGAGGATCCGCAGCCGCCCGACGAGTGGATCGCTCGGTCGACCGCCGCGCAGGAACTCTTCAAGTGAGTCGTTTCGGACGCAGAGTCTGTGCGGTACTCGCGGCGTGTTCGGCGGCACTGCACGCGGTTTCGCTCATTTCGGCGACGGGCATCACCGCGGTTCTCACCGCGGTGATGCTCGTCGTGTGCCTGTATTGCGCCCGCGATCTGTGGGAACGGGGAACGCTGCGGGCGTGGACGACGGTCGCGCTGATGAATCTCGCCATGATCGCACTGCACTTACCGATGCCGGCAGGCCATCACCATGGCGCATCCGGCGTAATGCCGGCCTCGCACGCCGTGGCGATGACCGCGGCGACCTGGCTGGCTCTGGTGGAGGTTACCGCTGCGGCGTCAGTGTTGTTCTGGCGCACGAGATCCCGCGAAATCCTGCTGCGGGAGCGTCACGGCGTCCATCAAACTTCGCGCTTGCAGGGTGCGGTCGCGGCACGTCGCCAGCAGATCGCTGCGGTCGATCCGTGACCAATCAAGTTGGTAGCCCGCATGTTCGGCGAGGTACTGCAGGAACACCCGCTGGGTGCGGCCGTTGCCCTCCCGGAACGGGTGCAGTCGGTTGATCGCGGTGAAGTGCCTGCTGAGCCCTTCGACGAACTCGTCGCGCTCCAGGCCGCAGAGGTAATCGTCCTCCTGGATGCGGACGAACACGTGCGCTGCGGCGGCGACCAGCGTTCGCGCAGGAGCGAACTGGCTGGTGCTGCCCGCTTTGAAGATGTCCACGGTTCGCAGCTGACCGGCGAACGGGTAGACGTCTCCGAACAGATGGCGGTGGATCGCCTTGAGGTGCTCCAGGTCGAAATCTCCGGGCAACGGACGCTCCGACAGCTGGATGTGCCGGACGGTGACGAGATCATGCTCGGCTGACACCAAGTCCGCGATGGTGCGGGCATGCACCAGGTTGGTCAGTACCCCCGTCGCGGGATCGACATAACTGGACCGACGGGGCATGACCTTGTCAGATCGCGCTGATCCGCGAGGCAGTGCGGCGCACGAGTTCGTCGGCGTCGATGGCGCCTTGCTCGTAACTCTGAAGGTCGGCGCGCAGCTCCTCCGACGGCGCGCCCGCTTCCAACCCCGCGCTGTGCACCGCGGCGTTGACCGCGGCGGTGCGGGCGGCAACCTGTTCGGCGAGCTGGCGTTCGATGAGCTTGCGATGCCGGGTGAACAGCCGCGGATTGTCCATGGAGAACACCGCCGTTGCGACGCCGTCGCGCTCGTAGAGCGCCACGAACGATGCTGCGGAGGCGTCGCCGTCGATGAAGCGGACGACGTCACCCGCCTGCCGGTGCCCGGCGAACTGCAATTGGCGCCCATACTGTTTGGACCAGAAGTACGGCGCGGCGTGCGGTGCCTGGGGGGTGCCGAGGATCGCAGAGGCCACAATGCGGGCCTGCTGCGTGGCGTTCGTCCAGTGTTCGCTGCGGTGGTGGGCTCCGAGGTGGACGTTGAACGACGTCGCGCAGTCACCGACTGCGTACACACCGGGTGCCCCGGTGCGGCAGGAGTCGTCGGTGCGGAAGCCGTTCTCGATGGTGATCTCGGAATGCGTCAACCACTCTGTGTTGGGCACCGCGCCCACACCGACGACCACCACGTCGGCGGCCAGTTCGGTGCCGTCGTCGAGCAGCACGCCCGTCACCCGGTCCTCGCCGGTCACCGCGGTCACGCAGACGCCGGTCAGCAAGGTCACGCCGTTCTGTCCGTGCAGCGCCGTGCACGCGGCTGCCACCTCTTCGCCGAGAATCCCGACAAGTGGCGTCGTCGACATCTCGACCACGGTGACGTCGATCCCGCGGCCGGCCGCGGTGCTGGCGACCTCCGCTCCGATGAATCCGGCACCGACGACGACTAGCCGCTTTGCGTTCTCGAGAGAGTCCCGCAGCGCCCGGGCATCGTCGACCGTGCGCAGGGTGTGCACACCAGGCAGTGATGGGCAGCCCGGCAGGGAGCGGGCACGCGCTCCGGTGGCCAGGACGACGGCGTCGGCGTCCAAAGTGGAGCCGTCGTCGAGTGTCACGGTGTGCCCGCCGCTCGAATCGGAGGTCAGCCCGACTGCGGCGCGGCCGAGTACCCACTCGGCACGCAGCGCGTCGATGTCATCCGACTCGGCCAGCTCGAGCGAGGGCTCACCGGTCAGATATTCCTTGGACAGCGGCGGGCGGTCGTAGGGCATGTGCGGCTCGTCGCCGACAACGGTGACCCGTCCTTCGTAGCCGGCAGCGCGCAGCTCTCGGACCGTGGACAGTCCGGCCAGGGATGCGCCGATCACGACGATCGATGTCGGTTGGCTCATCACGCGCTCGCTTCCAGCCAGATCTGACCGTCCTCGACGCCCACCTGGTGGGTACGTACCGCGACTTTCGCGGGCGGTCCGGATACCTCTCCGGTGCGCAGGTCGAAGCAGGATTCGTGCAGCGGGCACTCCACGGTGCAGCCCTCGACCCAGCCGTCGGCCAGTGACGCATCCTGATGAGTGCAGGTGTCGTCGATGGCGAACAAACCGGAGTCCGTATGGAAGATGGTGATCGGGTCCTTGCCCTCTAACCGCACGGTGAGCACCTCGCCGACCGGCAGCTCATCGAGCTGCCCGACGACGGTACGGCCGGACGTCGGTGAGCCGATGGGCTCGGTCGACGGCAGGGAAGACGAATCCACAGCCACAGTCCTTTCGTCGTTGCGTCAGACGCAACATGTTCTTATAACGCAACAGTCTGCCCCTGTGAGCCGCCTCACGTCAACCCGTTGACATGACTTGGGCCATACGCAATCATTGATGCGGAAGGCGCACTCGTTGCGTGTTCAGCAACAAAAGCCCGAAGGGGACACGATACGCGATGAGCGACTGCCCGTCCTGTCGGAAGAGTGCATGCGCACGGCGTGCGCGTACTCCTAAAGCCCCGACGAACATCTCGTGATCACGTGGCATCCGAACCACGCCGATTCGACTGTGGCGTTCGGCTTCTCGGGTCACGGATCCACATTCATACCGGCGCCGGCGAGATGCTGGCCGATCTCACCGGCACCGGTGCCACAGCCCATCCCATCGAACTCTTCGACACACGACGGTTGGTGAAATTTATGACGACAATCGACAACCCCACCCCTGCAGCCGCGGGTACCAATCCCGAAGGCGGAAGCCTCATTCGCACCTTGGGCGGCGAATACTATTGGGACACCGAGATTTTCCGGGCTGAGCAGGAGAACATCTTCGAGAAGATGTGGTTCTGCTCCGTGCGAAGCAGCGACCTGCCCGAACCGGGTGATTTCCGCAAGGTCCAGGTGGGCCGGGAGAGTGTGCTGATCGTCCGCGGCCGGGACAAGCAGCTCCGTGCGTTCCTGAACATCTGCCGGCACCGCGGAGCGATGCTGTGCACCGAGGACTCGGGTGCTGTGAAGCGGCACCTGCGGTGCCCGTACCACGCGTGGACCTACGGGCTGGACGGCAAGCTGGTCGCCGCCCCCAACCTGGGCACGCTCAAGGAAGACGACGGCACCGACATCGATCGCACCGAATACGGTCTGGTGCCGGTCGCTCTGCGTGAGTGGCTCGGCTACGCGTGGGTCTGCCTGGCCGACGAACTGCCGTCATTCGAGGACGAGGTGATCGGTGCGGTCACCCAGCGGCTGGGCGACCCTGCCGCCATCGACCACTACCACATCGACGAGCTGGCCGTCGGCCGGCGGGTGGTCTACGACGTGGCTGCCAACTGGAAGCTGATCGTCGAGAACTTCATGGAGTGCTACCACTGCGCCACCATTCACCCCGAGCTGACCGAGGTGCTGCCGGAGTTCGCCGACGGCCTGGCCGCGCAGTACTTCGTCGGGCACGGCGCCGCATTCGGTGAGGACATCGACGGTTTCACCATCGATGGCCGCGCAGGCTTCGACACGATCGACGGGGTCACCGAAGACCAGGACCGCAAGTACTACGCGATCACGGTCCGGCCGACGGTGTTCATCAACCTGGTGCCCGATCACGTGATCCTCCACCGGATGTTCCCGATGGCCCACGACCGCACCATCGTGGAATGCGACTGGCTGTACGCGCCCGACGTGGTTGCCTCGGGTAAGGACGTCGAGCATTCGATGGAGCTGTTCCACCGGGTCAACCAGCAGGACTTCGAAGCCTGTGAACGTACACAACCCGCAATGTCCTCACGGGCATATCGAAATGGGGGTGTACTGGTACCCGCCGAGCACCACATCGGGGAATTCCACGAGTGGACGCTGGCCAAATTGGGCGACACCCAGTCGAAGGGGTAGCTGATGTCCGATATCGGGATGACGATGCAGCCCAGCCTTTACATCGACGGAAAGTGGGTGCATGCCGGCGACGGCGGCACGCGCGACATCGTCAACCCGGCGGACAGCACCGTGGTCGCTGTCGTCGACGAGGCCACCGCGGCTGATGCGTCCGCCGCGGTGGCCGCGGCCCGGGCCGCTTTCGACAGCGGTCCGTGGCCGCACACGCCGATCGCCGAGCGGGCGGCCGTGCTCGACCGCATCGCCGACCTGCTGGCCCGCGACCGTGACGAGCTCGCCCGTATCGAGACCCTCGATACGGGGAAGACGTTGCGGGAGAGCCACATCGACATCGACGATGTGATCTCGGTGTTCCGCTACTACGCCAACCTGGCGGCTGTGGAAGCCGACCGGATCGTCGATGTCGGCGATCCGACGGTGATCAGCCGGGTGGTGCGGGAACCGGTCGGGGTGTGTGTGCTGATCGCACCGTGGAACTACCCGTTGCTGCAGATCGCGTGGAAGATCGCGCCTGCGCTGGCCGCCGGCTGCACCATGGTGGCGAAACCCAGCGAGGTGACCCCGCTGAGCACCATCGTGCTGGTCCGACTGGCCGAGGAGGCCGGTGTTCCTGCCGGCGTGCTCAACCTGATCCAGGCCAGCGGGGCGGCAGTCGGCGCGGCTCTGACCGACACGCCTGACGTCGACCTCATCTCGTTCACCGGTGGTGCGGCGACGGGCACGTCGATCGCTCGCACCGCGGCCGCCCACGCCACCCGGGTGGCACTCGAGCTCGGTGGCAAGAATCCCCACATCGTGTTCGCCGACACCGATTTCGACATCGCCGTCGATCGCGTACTGACCGGTGTGTTCATGCACTCCGGGCAGGTCTGCTCGTCGGGTACGCGGCTCATCATCGAGGACTCCATCGCCGACGAGTTCGTGGCCGCACTGGTCGCACGGGCCGAGAAGATTCGATTCGGCGATGGTCTCGACGAGACCAGCGAGACCGGCCCGTTGGTGTCGATGGCACACCGGGACAAGGTGGAATCCTATGTGGCATTGGGGATTTCCGAGGGTGCGGAGTTGGTCACCGGGGGTGCGCGGCCAACCGATCCGAAGTACGCGGCAGGTAGTTTCTACCCACCCACCATCTTCGACCATTGCGATCGGAGCATGCGGGTGGTGACCGAGGAGACCTTCGGTCCGATCCTGACCGTCGAGCGGTTCAGCACCGAAGCCCAGGCGATCGAGCTGGGCAACGACACACCGTACGGCCTCGCAGCCGGTGTCCGCACCGCGGATCCGGCCAGGGCCGAACGCGTCGCGCGCGCATTGCGGGCAGGCACGGTGTGGATCAACGACTTCGGCTTCTACACTCCGGCCGCCGAATGGGGCGGCTTCAAGAAGTCGGGGAACGGCCGCGAGCTCGGACCGACGGGGCTCGCCGAATACCAAGAGATCAAACACATCTGGAACAGCATCTCGCCGTCGGTGGCGGGCTGGTTCAACGGCGAATAAGCCACCACTTCTCACGAAGGATGCACCACCATGTCAATTCGGTCAGACAGCCAAGCCGATGAAAGTGGGATGGAGGACTTCGGCTACAAGGAGTCCCTGGACCGCAGTATTGGAAAATTCGCGAGTTTCGCGGCCGGGGTCAGTTACATATCGATCCTGACCGGCACCTTCCAGCTCTTCTACGTCGGTTTCGGCAATGCCGGCCCAGCTTATCTGTGGTCCTGGCCAATGGTTTTCGTCGGGCAGATGGCCGTCGCGTTGTGTTTCATGGAGCTCTCCGCCAAGTACCCGGTCGCCGGGTCGGTCTACAACTGGTCGAAGAAGCTCGGTAGCCGCATCGTCGGATGGAGCTCGGGCTGGCTCATGCTGACCGCGTCCATCGTGACGCTGTCGGCGGTGGTGTTGGCATTGCAGCTGAACCTGCCCAGGCTGTGGAGCGGCTTCCAGATGATCGGTGACGGCACCGGAAAGTACGACTTCGCCGCCAACGCAATCATTCTGGGTGTCATCCTGATCGCCTTCACCACCACGATCAATGCGTTCGGGGTGCGGCTGATGGCGATGATCAACAGTGCGGGCGTGTTCATCGAGCTGATCGCAGCGGTGCTCATCGCCGTCATCCTGGCCTTCAACATCAAGCGCGGTCCCAGCGTGTTCTTCTCCACCCACGGCTACGGTGCAGATCTGCCGGGCGGGTACATGGGTGCATTCCTGGTGGCGTCGTTGGCGTCCCTGTACGTGATGTACGGCTTCGACACCGCCAGCTCACTGGGTGAGGAGACGGTCGAACCGCGCCGTACGGCACCGAAGGCGATCCTGCGGGCGATCCTGGCGTCCTTCGTGATCGGTGGCGCCATCCTGGTGTTCGCCGTCATGTCCGCGCCGGATCTCAATGACCCGCTGCTGGGCAGCCCTGATGGCAGCCTGCAGTACATCGTCGAGAAGGTGATGTGGGGTCCGCTCGGCAAGATCTTCCTGATCTGCATCGTGGTGGCGGTGACGGTGTGTTCCCTGGCGGTGCACACGGCCGCGATCCGGCTCACGTTCGCGATGGCCCGCGACAACGCTCTCCCGTTCGGCGAGAAGCTGGCTCGGGTGCACCCCAAGACTCAGGCACCGGTGGTGCCTGCGGTGGTGATCGGTGTGATCGCCGCGCTGATCCTCGTGATCAACCTCGGTCAGCCCAAGGTGTTCACGGTGTTGACGTCGATCGCCATCATCATGATCTACCTGGCCTATCTGATGGTGACCGGCCCGATGCTCAAGAAGCGGCTGCAAGGGCAGTGGCCGCCGGCCGACCTCAAGGAAGGCAATTACTTCACCATGGGCAAATGGGGTATGGCGGTCAACATCTTCGCCGTGCTGTGGGGCGTCGGCATGGCCATCAACTTGGCGTGGCCGCGCGTCGCGATCTACGGCGACCCTTGGTACAACACGTGGGGCGCATTCGTCTACATCGGCGTCATCCTCGGCCTCGGACTCGTGTGGTACTTCGTCAAGGGCCGCCACCACCTGGGCACCCTGGCGTCGCACGCGGCGGACAAGCAGTGAGGCGGGCCGGCGCCGCTGTCGCGGCAGCGGCGCTCGGCATCCTCGTCGCCGGTTGCGGCACTGACGAATCCGCCAAGCCGCAAGCGAGTGAGCCTGCAGCACAGTCGAAGTGCCGCCAACTCGACTCATCTCTGGACTGGCACGACGGGGTGCGGGATTTCCTGCAGAAGGCCATCGACGCCAACAGCACCTGCACCGGAACGGCCGGCGCGGACGCTCACAAGGTGGCGATCTTCGACTGGGACAACACCGTGGTCAAGAACGACATCGGCTACGGCACCAACTTCTACATGCTGGCCAACGACCTCATCCTGCAGCCGGAGAATCAGGATTGGCACCAGACCAGTCGGTACCTGACGGATGCCGCGGCCAAGGCGTTGACCGCCGCGTGCGGAACTGATGTCCCTGCCGGCAAGCCATTGCCGACCAGCACCAACACCAAGTGTGCGGACGAGATCCTGTCGATCCTCGATGACGAAACCACCACCGGCGAAGCCGCTTTCGCCGGGTTTGACGAGCGGCGGATGACCGGTGCGTATGCGTGGGGAGCCGCGCTGTCCGCCGGTTACACCGCCGACGAACTCGCCGGCTTCGCACAGAAGGTCAAGGAGCAGAATCTCGCCGCGCCGGTCGGTGCCACCCAGAAGATCGGCACCAAGGACATGGACGGCTACATCCGGGTCTACCCGCAGATCAAGGATCTCATCGGGACCCTGCAGGCCAACGGGATCGACACCTGGGTGGTCTCGGCGTCGCCAGAGCCGATCGTCAAGGTGTGGGCGTCGGAGGTGGGCGTCAAGCCGGATCGGGTGGTCGGCGTGCGCAGCGTCTATGACGCCTCGGGTAAGCAGACGGCTCATCTGGTCGGGTGCGGTGGAGTCCCCGACGGCGACGACTCGGTGATCACCTACATCGACGGTAAGCGGTGCTGGGCGAACCAGGTGATCTTCGGAGTCGACGGCCCTGCGGCCTTCGACCAGTTGCCCGCAGAGCGCCGACAGATCCTCGGGGCAGGGGATTCCGTCACGGACGTGACGTTCGTCGGCGATGCCACTGCGGCGTCGCTCGTGATCAACCGCAACAAGCCCGAACTGATGTGCCGGGCCTATGACGGACTGTTCACCGCAGGTGGTACCTGGGCGGTGAACGAAATGTTCATCGACCCGCTGCCCCAGCACGCCCCATTCGCGTGCGCAACAGCGTTCACCAAGTCCGACGGGTCCAAGGGTCCCGTTCTGCGACCCGACGGGGCTCCTGTCCCAGATCAGGTCGACAGCGTCTTCTGACGCCAATTTCACCTTTTATCAGTTCATCTCAGGAGTAGCCCCATCATGGTTGACACACAATCGGCAGCGAATACGGACACGTTCGACTACGTCATCGCCGGCGGCGGTACTGCGGGGTGTGTTCTCGCAGCGAGGCTGAGCGAGGACCCGTCGGTGAGCGTGTGCCTCGTCGAGGCAGGCCCGTCGGACGTCGAGGACCGCAACATCCTGGAGTTGTCGGCGTGGATGCACCTGCTGGATTCCGGCTACGACTGGGACTACCCGGTCGAACCGCAGGAGAAGGGCAACAGCTTCATGCGGCATGCCCGGGCCAAGGTGCTGGGCGGGTGCTCGTCACACAACTCCTGTATCGCGTTCTGGCCGCCCGCAGAGGGGCTTGCCGACTGGGAAGCGATGGGCGCCAAGGGATGGGGAGCCGACGGCTTGTGGCCGTTCGTCGCGAAGCTGGAGACCAATGACGCCGAGGGCGATCACCACGGGCACAGTGGGCCGGTGCGGTTGCGCGACGTGCCGCCGCTGGACCCGTGTGGCGCAGCGGTGCTGGAAGCCGCCGCCAAGGTCGGCCTGCCCACGGTGAAATTCAACCGGGGCACCACGGTGACCAACGGTGCGGGCTGGTTCCAGATCAACGCCGCCGAGAACGGCAACCGCATGTCGTCGTCGCACGCCTTCCTGCACCCGATCCTGGGGACGCGGAAAAACCTTGAGGTGCGCACGAATTCGTGGGTCAGCGAGATTCTGTTCGACGACGAGAACAACGCCACCGGGGTGCGTTACCAGCGGCCCGACCTCACCGGGTACGACACGGTGTCGGCCCGCCGCGAGGTGGTCGTGACGGCCGGCGCGATCGACACCCCGAAGCTGCTCATGCTTTCGGGCATCGGGCCTGCCGAGCACCTGCGGGAGATGGGTATTGCGGTGCGGGTCGATTCCCCGGGCGTCGGATCCAATCTCGATGACCACGTCGAAGGATTGGTGTTCTGGGAGGCGTCGCGCCCGATGGTCACCAACTCGACCCAGTGGTGGGAGATCGGTCTGTTCACCACCACCGAGCCCGGGCTGAACCAGCCGGATCTGATGATGCACTACGGCAGTGTGCCGTTCGACATGAACACCCTGCGGTGGGGGTATCCGACCACGGACAACGGATTCTGCCTCACCCCGAATGTCACGCTGGGACGGTCCCGAGGGACGGTGCGGCTGCGCTCGCGCGACTTCCGCGACCGTGCCAAGGTCGATCCCCGTTACTTCACCGATCCCGAAGGGCACGACGAGCGCGTGATGCTGGCCGGTGTTCGGTTGGCACGCAAGATCGCCGAGCAGGAGCCGTTGCGCAGCTGGGTGGCCCGGGAGCTGGCACCCGGGCCCGAGGCCGTCACCGACGACGAGCTGCTGGACTACATCCACAAGACTCACAACACCGTCTACCACCCGGCCGCGACGGCCCGGATGGGATCGGTCGACGACCCGATGGCCGTGCTCGATCCCGAGCTGCGGGTCAAGGGTGTGCAGCGCCTACGCGTGGTGGATGCCTCGGCGATGCCGAAATTGCCTGCCGTGAACCCGAACATTACGGTGATGGCCATGGGCGAGAAGTGCGCAGACCTGATGAAGAAACAGTGATGTGAGCAACGCCGAGGACGTGGTCGCCTATCTGGGCGACCACGCACCGTTCCAGTCGATGGCGCCCGACGCCCTGGCTGAACTCGCCTCGGCAAGCACCACACACCATTTCGACGCCGGTGAGCTGATCACCGACTACACGTTGCGGGTCCCCGACGAGGTCTGGATGCTGCGTGCCGGCCACGTCGTGTTGTTCGCCGGTGTGGGCGAGGGCGACGAGACGCTGGATACCGTCGAACCTGGCGGCATCTTCGGGGTCTATGCATTGCTCACCGGTGGCAAGGTGCAATTCGCCGCGCGCGCAACAGAACCGAGCACGCTGCTGCGGTTGCCGGGGGCGCTGGTGCGGTCGGTCTTCGCCAATCCCGAGGGTTTGTCGTACATCGCCACGTCGGCGTGGGACCGGATCTCGGGCCGCAGCGTCGCGCAGCGGACCTCACGGGCCGCGGTGGCCGACCTGGTGCGGGCCGAGCCGGTGCTCACCGCGGCCGAGACACCGATCCGCGATGCGGTGAAGTTGATGGCGGAGCGGCACTCCTCGTACGTCCTGATCCCGTTGCCGGACGGCGACTTCGGCATCTTCACCGACCGTGATCTGCGCACCCGGGTGGTTGCCGCGGGCATGGGGCTGAACACCGCGGTCGCGCACGCGATGAGCGCGCCCGCGCACACGGTCACCGGTGATCGCGCCGGTGCGACCGTGCTGATGGAGATGCTGGAATTCGGGTTGCGGCACATGCCGGTGGTGGACCACAGCGGACGGGTGCTCGGCGTCGTCGAGGAGACCGATCTGGTCGCCTCGTCGACCCGGCAGAGCTTCGTGCTGCGCCGCGCCATCGCTTTCGCGACGAATACCGCCGAGTTGCAGGTCGCGGCGCGGCGCATCACCGATCTCGGCGTTGACCTGTTCCGGGGTGGCACCGACGCCGGAGGCACGAGCGCGGTGATCTCGGTGGTCATCGACGCCGTCGTGCGCCGTGCGCTGGAACTGGAGATCGCCGACCAAACCGGGGCGTGGCGTCATCAGTTCGCCTGGCTCACCATGGGCAGCATTGCCCGGCGTGAGGCCATGCCCTCCTCCGATGTGGACAGCGCGTTGTCGTGGTCGGACGAAATGTGTTCGGACAAGGGGCGATTCCTGCGCATCGCGGCGGGCGTGCACACGACGCTCGACCAGTGCGGGCTGCCCGCCGACACCAACGGCGCGGTGGCCTACAAGGCGCGCTTCGCGCGGTGCGCCTCGGAGTGGTCAACGGCGGCCGAAGGCTGGCTGGACAATCCGATGAAGGACCGTGGGCTGGTGATGTCGTCGCTGCTGCTCGATGCGCGGGTGGTGTGGGGCGACCCGGCCCTGCACACCGCGCCAGCGGCATTCTCGCGGATGTCGGTCAATCATCCGCATGCCTTGCGGTTGCAGTTGCTGGATGCGCTCGCGGGCAAGGTGCGTCCCCGTTCGCTGCGCGACGTCGTCGCGCGTCGCGGCGGCACCTTCGACCTGAAGGCCCATGCGCTGACCCCGATCGTGAACCTGGCACGATGGGCCGGCCTGACCGTCGGGCTGGTGTCGGCCTCCACACCGGCTCGGCTGGCGGCCGGGGCAGGCAACGGAATCCTCTCCGAGGACGACGCCAATATCCTGCGCGAGGTGTTCGATCTGCTGCAGCGACTGCGGATGGCCCATCAGATCGATCAGCTCGCCACGGGGTGTACCCCGGGCGACATCATCACCATGTCGGAACTGTCGCCGTTGAACCGAAGTCTGCTCAATGACGGGGTCCGGGAGATCGCCGCGGTGCAGCGCCGGGTGCGGCAAACGCTGTCCAATACGGTGTCGAGGTCATCAGCCGGCTGACGGACGACCCACATGCTCGCGCGGCACCTTTACACTGAACGTGTTATGAGTTTGCCCAGCACCAGTCGTCAGCCGGTCGCGGCCGTTCAGTCGGTGGACCGTGCCCTGCAGGTGCTGGAAATCCTGGCAAAGTTGCAGACAGCCGGGGTCACCGAGATCGCGGCCGAGATCGGTGTGCACAAGTCCACGGTGTCGCGGTTGATCGCGGTCCTGGAATCGCGGGGTTTCGTCGAGCAACTGTCCGACCGGGGCAAGTATCAGCTGGGCTTCTCGATCGTCCGGCTGGCGGGGTCGACCACCGCCAGGATGGACCTGGTCAAGCAATCTCAGGACATCTGTGATCAGGTCGCCGAGAAGACGGGCGAGACCACCAATATCGCGATACTCGACGGTGACCGCATCATCAACATCGTCGAATCCGTCGGCCGCGGTGAAATCGCGTTGCGCAGCTGGGTCGGCCAGAGCAACCCTGCGCATGCGACGTCCAGCGGCAAGATCCTGCTGGCGGCATTGCCGCCGTCGGAGGTGCGTGCGCGGCTTGGCCGCAAACTGGAGGCCTATACACCGGCCACGGTCACGGATTTCGCCCGTCTCGGTACAGAACTCGAGGCGGCGCGAGAACACGGCTGGGCACCGACGCGCGAGGAACTGGAGACCGGGCTCAACGCGGTGGCTGCCCCCATCCAGGACCACAACGGATCGGTCATTGCCGCGCTGAGCATTTCGGGCCCGGCCTACCGGTTGGAGCAGTCGAGGTTCGATGAGGTCGCCCAAGTGGTCATCGAGGCGGCCCAGCGAATCAGCCGCCGGATCGGCTATACCGGCTGACGCTTTCGATCCGAAGTCGCCCGTCGGCGGTACAGCTCGGGGATAATCTCCTTCAGAGCTGTAGACCCCCGGAGCCGCGGTGTGACCATCAGTGCGTTCGAACTGTTCAAAGTCGGCATCGGTCCGTCGAGTTCGCACACCGTCGGCCCGATGCGGGCTGCGGCGACGTTCGTCGCCGAGCTGCGTGAGCGCGGAATTCTGGATAGGGTGACCGCGGTGTGCAGCGAGTTGTACGGCTCGCTCGCGGCGACCGGCCGTGGCCACGGCACTGTCTCCGCTGTCGTCCTCGGGTTGGAGGGCGCCGATCCCGAGACCATTGATCCGGACATGATCGAGCGTCGTTTCACCACGGTTGAATCGAGCGGCAGGCTGCAGCTCGCCGGAGTTCACGAGGTGCAGTTCTCGGTGACCGGCGACGTGCTGCTGCACCTCGGGCAGCGATTGCCCTACCACAGCAACGGCATGCGATTCACCGCATCCGACGAGCACGGCGAAGTGCTCCTGCTGCGCGAATACTATTCGGTGGGCGGTGGTTTCGTGGTGTCCGCCGACGACGCGGGCGCGGATGTGGTCACCGATGCCGCCGTGCCTCCGCATGAGTTCGCCAGTGGGCGCCAACTTCTCGCGATCTGCGCTGAAACCGGTTTGAGCGTCAGTGAACTGACGTTGGCCAACGAGATGGCGTGGCGGTCGGAAGCCGAGGTCTTCTCCGGGCTGCTCCACATCTGGGCGGTGATGCAGCAGTGTGTCGAGCGCGGTATGGCGGCCGGCGGGTTGCTCCCCGGCGGGTTGGGGGTACGCCGGAGAGCAGCCACGCTGCTGGCCCGACTGCAGACCGACACTGATGAGCGTGACCCGCTGCGGGGCATGGAGTGGGTCAGCCTGTATGCCTTGGCGGTCAACGAGGAGAACGCCGCGGGCGGTCGCGTCGTCACCGCCCCCACCAACGGTGCCGCCGGGATCGTGCCCGCTGTGCTGCACTACTGCCGGGACTTCATCGAAGGCTTCGGTGACGCCGACGTGGTGCGATTCCTGTTGACTGCCAGCGCTATCGGATCACTGTTCAAGGCCAACGCATCGATCTCGGGTGCTGAGGTGGGATGCCAGGGCGAGGTCGGATCGGCCTGTGCGATGGCGGCGGCCGGGCTCGCCGAGGTGCTCGGCGGTACACCCGCGCAGGTGGAGAACGCCGCCGAGATCGGCATCGAACACAACCTCGGGCTCACGTGTGATCCCGTCGGCGGCTTGGTCCAGATCCCGTGCATCGAGCGCAATGCGGTCGCCGCCATCAAGGCGATCGCCGCGGCTCGGATGGCCGTTCGCGGCGACGGCGTTCATCACGTCAGCCTCGACAGCGCGATCAAGACGATGCGCGACACCGGTGCCGACATGGCCGACGAGTACAAGGAGACGTCACTGGGCGGCCTGGCGGTCAACATCGCCGAATGTTGAGATCGTCACGGAAAGCGTTGGTAGCACTGGTCTTCATCGCCCTGCAGACCGGAGCGGTACGCGAGGATGCGGGTGAAACCTGCGGGCAGTAGTTTGCCGTTGACGTCGCTGGCGGCGAGCCCGTTGACCAGCAGTCCGGCGATGGCCTCGTCGGTATCGCCGGGGGAGAGGGTGAGTTTTCCGCCGGGTTCGGCCATCTTGGCTTGGCCGACGCCGGTGAGGCAGCCGGTGCGCATGGCGGCGACGGGGGTGTCCAGGCTCAGTCCCTTTTCGTGTTGAACGGCCAGCGCGTAGCGGGAGGTCAGCACCGAGATGGCGGTGTTGTCGCCCTGCACCAACTGCTTCTGCTCTTCCTCGATCTTGGCCTCTCCCAGGGCTTCCAGGGCCGCGGTGTCGACGATGATGGTGTTGTTGGCCGGGCAGTAGGACGCCGGTGGGGAGAGTTTGGCGTCGGGGCAGTCTTTGGCGTCGGTGCTCAGGGTCGGCGGTTTCGACGGTGAGTAGATGTCGCCGAGCACGTCCATCAGGTTCTGCAGAGTTCCGGTGCCGAGCGAGGTGTCGACCGGTTCGGTGTCGCCGTAGCTGTCGTACTCGAGGAAGTGCGGCAGGTCGCCCTGGCGTTTCTTGATCTCGTCCATGTCGATGGCGGCGCACTGGTCGCTGTTGCCGCTGAAACCGATCTGGAACGCGCTGATCCGGTCCAGGGCCGAGCCGTGGCCGCGGGCCTTGCCGCCACCCTCGTCCTCGGTCATCAGGGGGTCGCGCCCGTAGATGATGCCCGCCAGCACGTGGTTGAGACCGTCGCCGGTACTGAGTTCGAAGCGGGGCGAGTTTCCCGCGGCCACCCACCGCAGATACACCCCGCCGAAGCAGTCGGCCTGCTGCTCGCGGACCAGCACCGGATCCTTACGGCTCACGATGCCCGACTTGAACTGGATGGCATGGCCGTATTCGTGCGCCAGGATCCCGACGATTCCCATCGCGGTGAAGTACTGCAGCGCAACGGAGAACATCACGCCGCGGTCCCAGGCGATCAAATCGTCGTCGTAGCAGAAGAACGCGTTGACTTTTCCGGCAGTCACGCTTCCGCACGTCTCCGGGGAACGGGGGTCCTCGGAGTCGTACGACACCAGGGTCTGTACCGGTTCGAAGGTTCCCGACAACGCGCCGGTGTAGTTCTTGCTCCAGAAGTCTTCGATGTCGTCGACGGCCAGCGCCGCGATCTCATCGATCTGACCGTGATCGGTGTTCTCGACGTCGCGGGTGGGCTGCGGGGCATTCGGCCGTAGCCCGCTGTTGCCGTCGGTGACCGGCAGCCCGCCGACCCGATCCGGTTGGAACAACATCGATGTCGCCCGGCCCTGTATCACGTCGGCTCCGCAGCCTGCGACAAGCACTGTGCAACATGCCAACACGAGCACGATTCGCCAGAGCGACCGCTGCCTCGTCAAATTCGCCGCCTCTCGAAGTTCGGTGATGTTCCGGGTCTACCGCGGACCGTCGACGGCGTAGGTGCCGTTGTCGTCGGTGAACTCGACGTTCACCTGTCGCGTCGCACCGTTGATCTGGACCTTGCAGGTGAAGCTGTTGTTGGTGGCCACCTTCGGGTTCTCACCGTTGTTGCAGTTGACCGTTTCGACGTCGTTGGCGCCGTAGCCGTTGATGGGGTCGGACAAAATCTCCTTCACACCCGACTCGGCTTGTTTGACGTCGAGCACCTTGCCGCTGAAGCCGAACTGCCACACCGCGAAACCGCCACCGATGACGAGGATCGCCGCGACGACCAACCCGGCGATCAACAGCGTCCGGTTGTTCGACGACTTGGTCGGTGGGGTAGGCGGAGGATACTGCGGCTGGTTCGTGGGCTGGTTGTATCCCTGCCATGGATTGGGCTGCGCACCGTAGGGCTGCGCTGGTGAGCCGTAGGGCTGCTGCGGCGCACCGTACGGCTGCTGGGGTCTGTACGGCTGCTGCGGCGCACCGTAGGGATTGGCTTGTGCCGGTGGTGGATTCGACGGATTCGGATTCCAGTACGACTGCCCGCCACCGGGAGCGGGTTGTTGTGGCGTCGATCCGGGTGCGGGGGTGGCTCCGCCCGGTTTTGCCCACCAGGGCTGGGGATCACTCATGACCTCTCCTTGTCAGAGGGGGAACGTCGACCGTCATGGGAAGCGTTGGTAGCACTCGTCCTCGGTGCCTTGGACGCCGGAGCGGTAGGCCAGGATGCGGGTGAATCCCGCCGGGAGCAGTTTGCCGTTGACGTCGCTGGCGGCCAAGCCGTTGGTGAGTAGACCCGAGATGGCCTCGTCCGCGTCGCCGGGGGAGAGGGTGAGTTTTCCGCCGGGTTCGGCCATTTTGGCTTGGCCGACGCCGGTGAGGCAACCGGTGCGCATGGCGGCGACAGGGGTGTCGAGGCTCAGACCCTTGTCGTGCTGGACGGCCAGCGCGTAGCGGGAGGTGAAGACCGAGATCGCGGTGTTGTCGCCCTGCAGCAGTACCTGCTGGTTGTCTTCGTCCTTGGCTTGTGCCAGCTTCTTGAGACCAGCAAGGTCGACGATGATGGTGTTGTTGGCCGGGCAGTAGGAGGCCGGTGGGGAGAGTTTGGCGTCGGGGCAGTCTTTGGTGTCGGTGCTCAGGGTCGGCGGTTTCGACGGTGAGTAGATGTCGCCGAGGACGTCCATCAGGTTCTTGAGGGTGTCGGCGTCGATCTCGGTGTCCACAGCCTGGGTGTCGCCGTACCCGTCGGGCTCCAGGAACTTGGGCAGGTCGCCCTGGCGTTTCTTGATCTCGTCCATGTTGATGGCCGCGCACTGGTCGACGTTGCCTGCGAAGCCGATCTGAAACGCGCTGACCCGGTCCAGTGCCGAGCCGTGGGCGTTGGTAACGCCCCTGGCCGCGGCGGCCCGTTGGGTCTTGAGCTGGTCGCGGATGTAGATCAGACCCGCGAGCACGTGATTGAGACCGTCGCCGGTACTGAGTTCGAAGCGTTTCGAGTGTCCCGCGGCCACCCACCGCAGATAGACCCCGGCGAAGCAGTCGGCCTGCTGCTCGGCCACGAAGATCGGGTCGTCGTCGGTCAGGATCCCCGTCTTGTACTGGATCTCGTGGCCGTATTCGTGGGCCAGGATGCCGACGAGGGCCATCTCGCCGAAGTACTTCGACGCCACCGGCACGATGACACCGCGGTCCCAGGCGATCTCGTCCATGTTGGGGCCGTGGCAGTAGCTGGCGTTGACGACCTTGTACGACGGCGAGCCGCACATGTCCACGCTGTTGGGGTCTCGGGAGTCGTAGGACAGCAGGGTCGTCACCGGCTCGAAGCGCTTGGGCAGCGTGGAGTCGTTCTGGCTCCAGAACTCTTCGATGTCGTCGATGGCCAGCAGCACCATGCGGTCGATGTCGCCGCCGTCGCTGTTGTCCGCGGTCCGCTTGGGTTCGGGCGGGTTGGGCCGCAGCCCGCTGTGGCCGTCGGTGACGGGTAGGCCGCCGACGCGGTCGGGGTCGAACATCATCGATGTCGCATGGCCCTGCACTACTGTGCCGCCGCATCCGGCCAGCAACGTCGCGCAGCTCGCGATGACGAGCAAAGACCACCAGAACGAACGCCGACCCGACAACTGCCCCCCGCCTTCCCGACACAGTGTCCACGCGCCGCCGGTGGGCAACGCATCGCCTCGAGTATCTCAGTATTGCGTCGGGCCGCGGGTCGCGTGATTCGATCGCCCGCAAACGACCACAATGGCTCCATCGAACACCGCACCCTAGATGATCTCCTCGACCGCGTCGTCGCGTACGCCGCGCGGCCCGGCACGTCCGTCGTCGGCATCACCGGACCACCGGGTGCCGGAAAGACCACGCTCGCCGAGGCGCTCGTCGCGGCTGCCGGGGCACAGCTCGGACAGTCTGCGGTCGCGCACGTGCCGATGGACGGCTTCCACCTCGCCGACGTCGAGCTGCGCCGCCTCGGGCGGTTGGCCCGCAAGGGCGCGCCCGACACCTTCGACGCTGCGGGCTACGCGGCCCTGCTGCAACGGATCCGCCTGCCGCGGGCCGAGGTGGTCTATGCCCCGGCCTTCGAGCGGGATCTCGAGCAACCGATCGCGGGAGCCATCGGAGTCGGGCCCGAGGTCCGGGTGGTCGTCACCGAAGGGAACTACCTTCTGCTCGAAACCGCGCAGTGGCGCGCAGTCGCGGCTGAAATCGACGAGATCTGGTACTGCACAGTCGATGACGCCGTGCGGCTGCGACGACTCGTCGATCGTCACATCCGGTTCGGCAAGCCCGCGGAGGCTGCCCGGCGCTGGGTACAGGAGGTTGACGAGCCCAATGCCCGTCTGGTCGCCGCGACCGCATGCCGCGCGGCCGGCGTCGTCAGGATGACCTCATGAGCAGGAGCAGGCCCACCAAAGCCGATGTCGCCAGGCTGGCCAAGGTTTCCACCGCGACGGTCAGCTACGTGCTGAACAACGTTGAAGGGCAGCGTATCTCGGAACAGACCCAGGCCGCCGTGCGCAGTGCCGCCGCCGAACTGGGATACCGCCCGAACCTCGCGGCACGCAATCTCGCGGTCGGCGGCAGCGGTGTGGTGCTCTACATCGTCGGCCGGCTGTCGTTGGGCAACCTTCCCATCGAGGTCGGCAGCAAGCTGACCACGGCGCTGGCGCGCCACGGTGTGGTGTTGTCCCTGCAGTTCGAGACCGACGACGACCGCAACGTGGTGGACGCCATCGCCGACCTGAACCCGATGGCCGTCACCAGCACCTTCCCGCTGACCGGCGCCGCGCTGGCCGCGGTGACCGCGGCGGGCATACCGCAGATCCACCTCGGCAGTTCGCAGCTGCACTCGATCGGCGAGCTCGATCGCAGCGTCGGCGAGATGCGCGTTGAGCACCTGAGGGCACGTGGGCATTCGCGGCTGGCGTTCGCCTACACCACCGACGAGGAACTGCGGCCGCTTGGTGACTACTGGCTCGTCGGGTTGCGTGCGGCGGCGAAGCGCCGTGGGCTGCCCGAGATCGAGGTCGCGAGTTTCGCCGCGGACGGATCGAACGCAGCGGACATCGTTGGCAATTGGGCCGCGGCGGGCGTGACCGCGATCTGTGCCCAGAGCGACGAGACGGCGTTCGTGGTCCTCCATGGTTTACGCCGGGCCGGTTTGCGCTGCCCGCAGGACATGGCGGTGATGGGCGTGAACGCCATCGAGCTGGGCGCGGTGAGCTTCCCCCCGCTGACGTCGGTGGCGTTCGACGCCAAGGCAATCGTCGACGTGGCGGTCGCGGCGATGATGTCCGAGCTGGGCTACCCCACCGAACCCGAGCCGAGCAGTGCGGGCGTGGCGAGGCTCATCGAGCGCGACTCCACCTGACGCGTGTCCCGGTCGTCCAGCTCGAGAGAACCGCTGAGCTACTTACGCGCATAAGCATGCCTGTGTAAACTCCGTTCTCGGACACAGAGAGGTGGATTACCGTGACAGTGAGCGCGACCCAGAAGGTGTACTTCGACCCCTACGACGTCGAGATCAACGCCGATCCGTATCCCACATTCGCCCGGCTGCGCGACGAAGCGCCGCTGTACTACAACGAGCAGCATGACTTCTTCGCGCTGAGCCGGTTCGCCGATGTCAACAGGGCGCTCGTCGACCACGAGACCTTCAGCTCGGCTCGCGGCGCCATCATCGAGCTGATCAAAGCCAACATCGACATCCCTTCGGGCGCACTGATCTTCGAGGACCCGCCGATCCATGACATCCATCGCAAGCTGCTGGCTCGAATGTTCACGCCCCGCAAGATCAATGCGCTCGAACCCAAGATTCGCGAGTTCTGTGCGCAGTCCCTCGACCCACTCGTTGGCGCGGGCACGTTCGACTTCATCACCGACTTCGGCGCCGTGATGCCGATGCGCGTGATCAGCGCGCTCCTTGGTATCCCGGAGGGCGACCAGGAGATGATCCGCGACCACGGCAACGAGCAGTTGAGAACCGAGGCGGGTCAACCCATGAAGGCGGCCAAGGAAGGCCTGGTCGACGGGTCGATCTTCGAGGCCTACATCGACTGGCGCAAGGACAATCCGTCCGACGACATCATGACGGACCTGCTCAACGTCGACTTCACCGACGAGCACGGCGTCACCCGCAAGCTCACCCGTGAGGAACTGCTGATCTACATCAATGTGGTGGCGGGAGCGGGCAACGAGACCACCACGCGGTTGATCGGCTGGGCGGCAAAGGTTTTGGCCGAGCACCCGGATCAACGACGCCAGCTCGTCGAGAACCCGGGGCTGATCCCGCAGGCGGTGGAGGAGCTGCTGCGCTTCGAGCCGCCGGCCCCGCACGTGGCCCGGTACGTGACCCGCGACGTCGAGTTCTACGGCCGGACCGTGCCCGAGGGCAGTGTCATGATGATGCTGATCGGAGCGGCGGTGCGCGACAGTCGCCAGTTCCCGCCCGACGGCGAGGTTTTCGACATCCACCGCGAACAGCGCCAGCATCTGGCGTTCAGCGTCGGCACGCACTACTGCCTGGGTTCGGCGCTCGCCCGGCTGGAGGGCCGCATCGCGCTTGAGGAGATCCTCAAGCGCTTCCCGGTATGGGAGGTGGACCTGGACAACGCCGCGTTGTCACCGACCTCCACGGTGCGCGGCTGGGATTCCATGCCTGCCTTCGTGCCCTGACCTAGTCGCTGGCAGGCAGCGGCTTGGCCTCCTTGAGATTTAGCGCGGTGGTGCCGATCGACAGCGTGCCCGCACCCGCCTTGGTGACCAGAACCTCGGCGCCACCGTCGTCGACATAGCGTTTGCCCATCAGATTGCCGTCGGCGAAGGCGGGGTCGATCGTTGCACCCGAGTCCTTTTCGGCGTCGAGGGCGATCATCGCGACACCCCCCGCGCGCAGATCATCGAGGCTGTCGGCGCTGCGCACGACGATCACCTGGGTATCGCATACCTGGCTCTGGAGGCGGGTGCCGTTCTTGATCATGCTGACTCCTTGGTGGTTGGGCTGCCTGGCCGCGACTGTGCATCCTCTGCGAGTTCCTGGCCGATTTTTCGCAGACGATTCACGCTCGCGGAACGGGCGGTACCGGCTGAAGTTCATCGACGAGCTGGCGGCGCAGCACCTTGCCGGTGGCGTTGGTGGGCAGTTCATCGCGGAACACCACCCGGTCGGGGGTGCGGGAACCGCGCAGCTGCTGACGCACGTGTTCGCGTAACTCGTCGGGGTCGGGCGAGGCGCCTTCGGCAGGCACCACCACGGCGACGATGATCTGCCCCCACTGGGGATCCTCCGGCCCGACCACGGCCACGTCGCGCACCGCCGGATGCTCGACGAGCACATCCTCGATCTCGGCCGGGGCGATGTTCTCGCCGCCGCGGATGATGGTGTCGTCCGAGCGGCCGCCGATGAACAGGTAGCCTTCCTCGTCAAGCATCGCAACGTCTTTGGTGGGAAACCAGCCTTGGGCGTCGAGCACCGACCCGATGTCGGTGTAGCGACCGGAAACCTGCTCGCCCCGCACGAACAGCTCACCGGTCTCGCCCGGGCCGAGCACGGTGCCGTCGTCGGCGCGGATCTGCACCTCGATACCTGGTACCACCTTTCCCACCGATCCGAGCCGCCGGACCACGGCCGGGTCGTCGCCGGCCAGAGCCGCCCGGTGGTCCTCGGGACCGAGAACAGCGATGGTCGAACTGGTTTCGGTGAGTCCGTAGGCGTTGACGAACCCGACGTGGGGCAGCAGCTGCAGTGCCTTGCGGACCAGCGGCAATGCGACCTTGGAACCGCCGTAAGCCAGATTGCGCAACGTCGACAGTGTGCTGCCCGACGCCTCGAGTGCGGTGACGATGCGGTCCAGCATGGTCGGCACGACAGTCGCGGTGGTCACCCCTTCGGACCGCGCCAGCTCGACCCAGCGATTCGCGTCGAAGGTCCGTAGGTACACCATCTTGCGGCCGGCGTACAGATTTGACATGGCCGCCCCGACACCGGCGATGTGATACGGCGGTACGCAGATCAGCGCGGCGTCTTCCGGTGCGGCCGAGTCGAATTCGACTGTCCCGGTGATGTAGCTGGTGAGATTGTTGTGGGTGAGCTCGACGGCCTTGGGACGCGACGTCGTGCCGGAGGTGAAGAGCACCACCGCGACGGCATCGGGATCGATGAATTCCGATACGGGCTCGGACTGGCAGGCCGAGGTCAGGAACTCCTCCGAGGTGATGACTTGTCTGCCTGCACCGGCGACGACGTCGGCATACTCGGCATCGGCGATCACGAGCGGTTCGGCAAGCCGGTCGATGAGTTCACGCAGACCGTCGGCGCTGAGCCGGTAGTTGAGCGGGGTGAACGGCACCCCGGCCCGGGCAGAGGCAAACAGCAGAACGGGCAGGAGCGCGCCGCCGGTGCCGATGTAGGCCACGTGGGCTGCGCGGGACCTCGTGATGACGCCGGCGCCCCCGTCGGCCAGCGCACTCAATTCCCCGGCGGTGAGGCGGATATCGTCGGACACCACCGCGGTGCGGTCCGGGTTGCCCGACACCGCCATCTCCAGCAGCAGCGAAATACTCATAGGCCCTGTCCCGGTGCGTCGACGAAGATATCGATGATCGGATCATCCCCGCCACCGTATCGGGACAGGTCGGTGACGCCGGAGGCGGTGAGCACCTGCGAGTCGATGAAGCATTGCCCGGTGACCTCGGCGGCCGGACGGGAGAGGATCTCGACGGCGGCGTCCGCCATGATCTCCGGGCTGCGCGACGCGGCGAGCATGTCCGTGCCGCCGGCACCGTTGGCCACGGCGGCAGTCGCGATGTAGGTCTCGGGCCACAGGCAGCTGAAACCGATTCCGGCTCCGTCTTTTTCGGAGGCGTATTCGGCGGCCCAGCCCAGTGACAGCAGCGTCATACCGTATTTGGACAGCGTGTAGGACGGGTGGGCGCCGAGCCAGTACGGGTTCATGTTTATCGGCGGGGCCAGCGTCAGCACGTGCGGATTGGCAGAGCGGCGCAGATGCGGCAGTGCGGCCTTGGTGAGCAGGAACGTGCCGCGCACATTGATGTCCATCATCAGGTCGAACTTCTTGGCCGACAACGCCTCGGTGGGTTCGGTGGCAATGGCGCTGGCGTTGTTGACGACGATGTCGATGCCGCCGAAATGTTCGACGGCGGTGGCGACCGCGCGTGCGACGTCGTCGTCGTTGCGAACATCCCCGACCACCGCGACGGCTTTGCCGCCGGCGGCTTCCACTTCGGAGACTGCGGTGTACACGGTGCCCGGCAGCTTGGGGTGCGGTTCGGCGGTCTTGGCCAGCAGCACCACGTTCGCTCCGCGGCGGGCAGCGCCGAGCGCGATCGCCAGGCCGATGCCGCGACTGCCGCCGGATACGACCAGGGTGCGATCGGTGAATGAGTCCTGTTGGCTGGGCATGGGCCTCCTCGCGCGCCGCCGTCATTTGATGGTATTGCCATTCTCATTTTTAGCAAGTCTCGTAATCATAGAGTCACGCGCGTGGACTTACGCCGGGCCTCGGCGCTTTCGGCCAGTACCTGCCCGGTATTTTCCCAGTGCGGTATTGGCATTCTCTTTTTTGGCAAGTACGTTATCCAGTGATGAGCGACGACGTACAGACCCCTTCGGGCATCCCACTGGCGCCCGTGTACGGACCGGGCGACCGGGCCGGCGAACCACCGGCGCCGGGCATCTACCCGTTCACCCGCGGCAACTTTGCGTCCGGATACCGCGGTAAGACCTGGACGTTCCGGCAATATTCGGGCTTCGGCACGGCAGAGGAGTCCAATCGCCGGTACCGCTACCTGCTCGAGCAGGGCGGCACAGGCCTGTCGGTGGCCCTGGACCTGCCCACCCAATGTGGCTATGACTCCGACGACGACGAGTACGCAGAAGAGGTCGGCCGCGTGGGTGTCGCGGTGGACACCCTTGCCGACGCCGAGATTCTCTTCGACGGCATCCCGCTCGACGCGATCAGCACGAGCTTCACCATCAACGGCACGGCAGCGATCCTGCTGGCCTTCTACGTCGCCGCGGCCGAACGCAAGGGCGTCCCGCGCGAAAAGCTCACCGGCACCATCCAGAACGACATCCTCAAGGAGTACGCGTCGCGCGGCACGTGGATCTGGCCGCCGGAACCGTCGCTGCGGCTCATTGCCGACACCATCGAGTTCTGCGCTGCCGAGGTGCCGCGGTTCAACGCGATCTCGGTGGCCGGGGCGCACTTCCGCGACGCCGGAGCCAACGCCGTACAGGAGATGGCGTTCACCCTGGCCGACGGCGTCACCTACTGCGACACCGTGGTCGAGCGCGGGCGCATGAGCATCGACAAGTTCGCCCCACAGATCTCGTTCTTCTTCTACACCCACGGCGACTTCTTCGAGGAGATCGCCAAGTACCGTGCGGGCCGGCGGCGCTGGGCCACCATCGTGCGGGAGCGCTACGGCGCCACCACCGACAAGGCATCGATGTTCCGCTTCGGGTGTGTGTCCGGCGGTGCCTCGCTCTATGCACCACAGGCCCAGAACAACTTGGTGCGCGTCGCGTATGAGGCTCTCGCGTCGGTGCTCGGCGGCGTGCAGTCGATGTTCACCGCCGCGTGGGACGAACCGTTCGCGTTGCCCAGCGAAGAGTCGGCGACGCTGGCGCTGCGCACCCAGCAGATCCTCGCCTACGAGACCGGCGTGACCAAAGTTGCCGATCCGCTGGGTGGTTCGTACTTCGTCGAAGCGCTGACCGATGCCACCGAAGCCAAGATCATCGACATCATGTCCGACCTGGAGGCGCACGGCGGCATGGTGCGCTGCATCGAGGACGGCTACCTGCAGGGCCTGATCGCCGACGAAGCCTTCAAGATTCACAACGAGATCGAGTCGGGCGAGCGGCCGGTGGTCGGTGTCAACCGGTTTGTCGTCGACGAGCCGGCACCGGACCTCGCGACCTACGAGCTCGACGCCGAAGGGCGTGACCTGCAACTCAAACGGTTGAGCAAGGTCAAGGCCGAGCGTGATGCGGCGGCCGTTGCAGAAAGTCTTGCCGCACTGAAGCGCTCTGCGGAAGGAACCGACAATCTGATGCACAAGCTGATCGACTGTGCCAACGCGTATTGCACGGTGGGGGAGATGGTATCGGCGCTCAAAGCGGTATGGGGCGAGTTCCGGCAGCCGGTGGTGTTCTAGTGGTCACCCGCGTACTGGTCGCAAAACCGGGGCTCGACGGTCATGATCGCGGTGCCAAGATCGTCGCGCGCACCCTGCGCGATGCCGGATTCGAGGTCATCTACACCGGCATCCGGCAGCGCATCGAAGACATCGTGTCGATCGCACTTCAGGAAGACGTGGCCCTGGTGGGTCTTTCGATCCTCTCGGGGGCGCACGTGGCGCTCACCGCTCGGACCGTCGAAGCGCTGCGGGCCGCTGACGCCGACGATATCGCGGTCGTCGTCGGGGGCACCATCCCGCAGGGCGACGTGCAGAAATTGCTGGACGCGGGTGCGGCCGCGGTGTTTCCGACGGGCACTGCGTTGGAGGAATTGGTGACCGAGGTTCGCGCTCTCACAGAAAAGGTCTCAGGCTGATGCGTCTTGGCGTCATGATCGGGGCGGAACGCGGCGACATGCCCCGCAAGGTCTCCAAACTGATCTCCGATATCCAGTGGGCCGAAGCGGCCGGTCTGGACAGTGCGTGGATGCCGCAGGTGCCCAACGACTTCGACTGCCTCACCATGGTCGCGTTGATGGCGGCGAACACCTCGCGCATCGAGCTCGGGACCGCGGTGGTGCCACTGCAAGCGCAGCACCCCATCGCGCTGGCCCGCCAAGCGCTTTCGGTGCACGCCATGTCGGCGGGCCGGCTGGCCCTCGGCGTGGGTCCGTCGCACCACTGGATCATTCGCGACATGCTGGGCCTGCCCTACCAGAAGCCGGCCGCATACACCCGCGACTATCTGCAGGTGTTGAACGCCGCACTCGCCGGGCCGGGAGATGTTGACGTGGAGAATGATTCGTTCACGGTGCACAACCCCACGGTGCTCGGAGCGGATACGCCGATGCCGGTGCTGGTGTCCGCGCTGGGCCCGGTGATGTTGCAGATCGCCGGTGAGCATGCCGATGGCACATCGCTGTGGATGGCCGACGAGAAGGCCATCGGCGAACACATCGCGCCGAAGATCAACAGGGCCGCGGCAGAGGCGGGCAAGCCCGCGCCGCGCATCGTCGCAGGCATCCCCGTCACGCTGTGCACCAACTCCGAGATCGAGACCGCCAAGGACCGGGCCAACCGCGTGCTCGCCGAGGCCGAGACGTCGCCGAACTACCAGCGGCTGCTCGACCGGGGTGAGGCGCGCAATGTCGGCGACCTCTGCGCAGCCGGCGACGAGGAGTCAATCCTCAAGCGGTTCAAGCAGTTCGCCGACGCCGGTGTCACGGATCTGTCGGTGCGGTTGCTGCCGATCGGGGAGAACCGTGACGATCTCATCGCGTCCAAGTACCGCACGCGTGAGGTGATCGCGGAGCTTGCCAAGGCAGTGCGGTGACAAGCCCTCTTGCGGGTGTCCGCATCATCGAGGTCGGCGTCATGCTCGCCGGCCCGTACGCCACCATGATGTTGGCCGACCTGGGCGCAGAGGTGATCAAGGTGGAGCCGCCCGGCGGGGAGATCTCCCGGCAGGTCAGTGACAGCTACTTCGCCAGCCTCAACCGAGGTAAGCGCAGCATCTGCCTCGACCTCGCCTCGGAACCCGGTCAGGCGAAACTCGCCGAGCTGGTGGCCGATTCGCATGCGCTGCTGGTCAACATGAAACCTTCGGTGATCCGCCGGCTCGGGCTCACCTACGACAACCTGCGCCGGTTCAATCCCCAGATCGTGTGCGTAGCGATGACGGGCTTCGGACTGGCCGGGGGTGACGACCCGGCGTTCGACTACGTGATCCAGGCCGCCACCGGCGTGGCCTCGATGACCGGTGATCCCGACGGACCGCCGACGCTGCCGGGTTACTCTTCGGCGGACAACTCCACGGGCCTGACCGCTGCGCTGGGCCTGCTGGCGATGATCGTTTCGGGCAAGGGCGGCCAGGTCGACGTCTCACTGCGCGACGTGATGCTCTCGCAGCTGAACTACCGCGCGGCGGCCTATCTCAATGATGGCGCAGAGCCGCGGCGGTACCCGTTCGGCGCCCACTCGTATTATGTTCCGGCCCAGCTGTTCCCGACCGCTGACGGCCATCTCGCCTTGTTCATCACCCACGATGGCTTCTGGAAGTCGTTCGCGCAGGAGGCGAAGATCGACGGTTTCGCGACCATGGCCGAGCGCGCCGCACGGCGCGAGGAAGTGCTCGACGTGGTGACGGCGGTTCTGGCCGGCGATACCGCGCTCGGTTGGGAGGCGCGGCTGAAACCGCTGGGCATCCCGACTGCGGCCGTGCGCACCCTGCCCGAAGCGTTGGCTGACACGCCGGAAGCCGTGGTCGCCGCCGGGGATTTCCGATTGGTGGGCAGCCCTATTCGCATCGCCGGGTATACCCCGGATTACCGCCCGCCGCCGGCGCTGGCCGAGCGTTCGGCCGCTCAATCTTCGTCGTAGGAGACCGTCACCAGATCGCAGTCCGGGATCGCCTGGCAGGTGAGCACATAGCCGTCGGCGACCTCGTCGTCGTCCAAGGCATCGTTGACCCGCATGGTCGCGGTGCCCTCGAGGAGTTTGGCCATGCAGGTGCCACAGTTACCCGCCTCGCAGGAGAACGGCGGCGTCATCCCGGCTCGGCGAGCGCTTTCCAGCAGCGTTTCACCCTGTCGCCGCGGTACGGACACCCGTTCTTTCTCGAACATGATCGTCACCTGGCCGCCGGTTTCGCCGGCGGCCGTGGCGGACATCGGTTCTGCCGTCATGAGACTCCCTGTGCACTGCGATTCTGACATAGCGAGAATATCATTCTCCAGAAATGATAGTATCTTCTCATCCGTCCGCAGGACGATCTGACTACGGGGAGGTTGGCGAAGGTGTCCGATGGGTCGAGTCGTGGCTGACGGCGTCGCGCTCGCGTACGGGGACCGCGAGTACACCCGCGCCGAATTGACCGCACTCGCCGGCGGGGCGGCTGAGGTGCTGCGCCGCCGAGGGGTCGGGCAAGGGGACCGGGTGGCACTGATGTCTTCCAACCGGCCAGAGTTCGTGACTGCCCTTCAGGCCATCTGGACACTCGGGGCGGCCGCGGTGTTGCTCAGTCCCGTCTGGAAGGCCGGCGAGGTCGCCCACGCCCTGGCCCTGACCACTCCCGGACATGCGGTGGGCGATAACGACGTGCTTGCTACGCACATGCCGATGCTGCATATCCAGGAACTGGGCGACGCACCGGCCGGCGCCGAACCGTGGACATATCAGCCCCCCGAACCCGACACTGACGCACTGTTCGTGTTCAGCTCCGGCACCACGGGCCTGCCCAAGGCGGTCCGGCACACGCACCGCGGTTTCGCCGTGGCGATCCGGCATTGGCGGTGCGCGTTGGGCCTTACCGCGGCCGACCGGCTGCAGATCATGACACCGCCATCACACATCCTGGGACTGCTCAACATCGCAATGGCGCTCGACACCGGGGCCTGGATTCGGTTGCATCCGCGCTTCGAGGTCGAAACGATGTTGCGCCACATCGAGTCTGATCGGATCACCATCGAAATGGCAGTGGCGCCCATCGCTTTGGCGCTCGCCGCGCATCCTCATCTGGAGCGCTATGACCTGTCCTCGCTGCGATACATCATGTGGTGCGCCACGCCGGTCACCCGCAGCGTCGCCGACGCCGTCACCGCACGATGCGGGGTGAACTGGGTGACGGCCTACGGCGCCACCGAACTGCCCGTCATCGCCTGTAACCCGTTGCGCGGAGCGCGCATCGACACCGTCGGCCGGCCCGCAGCGGGCGTCAGCGTTCGGATCGGTGCGGGCGGGGAGATCCAGGTGTGCTCCGAATCGGTGATGGCGGGTTACCTGCCGCCCGAAGCCGACGCCGATGCGTTCTGCGACGGCTGGTACCGCACCGGCGATATCGGCCAGCTCGACGACAACGGATTTCTCCACATCACCGACCGCAGCAAGGACATGGTGAAGGTGCGTGGATTCCAGGTCGCGCCCGCCGAGGTCGAGGCCGTACTGCACAGCCACCCCGCGGTGGCGGACTGTGCCGTGTTCGGGGAGCCCGACCCGGTCGACGGCGAGGCCGTCGTCGCCGTCGTGGCAACCGCGTCCGCGGTGAGCGCCGCGGAACTCATCGACCACGTCGGGGACCGTCTGGCGTCGTACAAGCGGCCCGCCCGGGTCGAGTTCGCCACCGATATACCCCGATTACCTTCCGGAAAGGTACTGCGACGAGTGTGCAAGGAGCGGCATGGACGTCCGTCTGACGGCTGAACAGCAGCAGCTGCGCGAGGCCGCAGCCAAGCTGGCCGACGATCTCGGACCCGGTGCGGTCCAGGAGTTGTCGGATGACGGGCGGATCGCCCGGTTGGAGAGCACCGTGGCCGCCACCGAGTGGCGGTCGCTGCGTTCGGACGGAGCCTCCGGGGTCGAGGTGGCGATCGTCGCCGAGGAGTTCGCGCGCGGGCTGGTCGATGTGCCGTTCCTCGGGCCGGTTCTGGCCGACGATCTGTCCCGCCGCCTCGGCCGGGCGGTGACCGTCCCTGCCGACGTCGCAGGCACGGCCGGAGTGGATCTGACCCGCAGCGCCGCAGGTGTGATCGAAACACCAAGCGAACTCGACGCTTTGGCCGCCGAGGACGCGCAGCGTTGGCGCGCATTGGCCTTGACGGCCAGCACGGCCGACCTGGTCGGGGCGGCCCGCGGGGCCCACGTCCTGGCCTGCGATTACGCGAAGGTGCGGGAACAGTACGGCTCGACGATCGGCTCGTACCAAGCGATCGCGCACCTGCTGGCCGAGGGACTGGCCCTGATCGAAGGGTCGACCAGCGTGCTGAGGCACGCGGCGTGGGCCGTCGACGAACTACCGGCCATGCAGGCCGTGCAGGCCGCGCGGATCGCCAAGATCTACTGCGCCCGGGCCGCCCGCACCGTCTGCGAGACCGCGATCCAGGTGCACGGCGGCATCGGGAACACCTGGGAATGCCTGGCGCACGTGTATCTGCGCCGCGTCCTGACATCGACCGAATTGTGGCCCGTCGGACTGGAGGATATCGATCTTGGACTTTCGTGATTCACCCGATGAGGCGGCCTTCCGGAACCGACTGAGGACCTGGCTGGCGGACAACGCGGCATCGTTCAAGGCCTCCGGTGACGACTACTGGGCCCGGATGGTGCAGTGGCATCAAGCTCTCTATGCCGCAGGGTTTTTCGGAACCTCATGGCCCAGAGAATTCGGTGGCCAGGACCTGCCGCCGGTCTACGACGTCATCGTCGACGAGGAGCTCGCCCGGGCCGGTGCGCCACCGCGCCCGAGTCTGGGCTATCTGGTGGTGGGTCTTGGGCATCACGGCGGCAAGGAATTACAGCAGCGGTTTTTGCCCGGCATGATCAACGGCACCGAGCGCTGGTGTCAAGGCTTCTCGGAGCCCGGCGCAGGGTCGGATCTGGCATCGTTGACCACCACGGCAACCCGCGACGGCGACAACTACATCATCAACGGGCACAAGATCTGGACCAGTTACTCCGATGTCGCGGACTGGTGCCTGGTACTGGCTCGCACCGACAAGGATGTTCCTCGGCACAAAGGCATTTCGGCCTTCATCGTGTCGATGCACCAGGACGCCGTCGAGCAGCGGCCGCTGCAGATGATCAACGGCGTCACCACCGAGTTCGGTCAGGTCACCTTCGACGGTGCCGTCGTGCCCGCCGCGCAGATGGTCGGTGCGCCGGGTGATGGGTGGCGCCTCGCCATGACCGTGGTCAGTCATGAGCGGGAACCGTCGACTCTGGGATACTCCGCACGGTACGGAAAACTGTTGCGTGAGATGACGTCTCGCGTTGCGGGCACGGTTCCGGAGGAATTGGCGTGGGCCGCGGTCCAAGCCGAGATGCTGCGCTTGCACGTCCGCCGACGACTGTCCGAACAGCTCGACGGAATCAACCACGGGCCGCAGGGGTCGTTGGACAAGCTGTTGATGACGTGGGTCGAGCAGTCTGTCGGCCATGCCGCGTTGGCGGTCAGCGGCACCCGCGACCCCGAACTGCTCAGCGCTTATCTCTACAGCCGCGCGCAGAGCGTCATGGGCGGCACGTCGCAGATCCAGAAGAACATCATCGCGTCGCGAATCCTCGGACTGGGGGTATGAGAGCACATGTACGGAATGCCAGAAGAAATCGACGTGCGGGCCGACGGCGCTCTGCGCATCATCACGCTGAATCGGCCCGATGCGCTCAACGCCGTCAACGACAACCTCCACGTCGGGCTGGCGCGGCTGTGGGAGGCGCTCAACGAGGACGCCGATGCGCGTGCGGCGGTGATCACCGGTGCGGGCCGGGCCTTTTCGGCCGGCGGCGACTTCAACTACCTCGATGAGTTGCGCCGTGACGAGGCCTTGCGGCAGAAGACGATCAAGCACGGGCGTGACCTCGTCATCGGTATGCTCCGTTGCCGCATCCCGGTCATCGCTGCCGTCAACGGCCCGGCGGTAGGACTCGGCTGCAGCCTGGCGGCGCTGTCCGACGTCGTCTACATCGCCGAGAACGCCCACTTCGCCGATCCGCACGTGCAGATCGGGCTGGTGGCCGCCGACGGTGGTCCACTGGTGTGGGGTTCGCAGATCAGCCTGTTACAGGCCAAGGAATTCGCGCTGACCGGCACGCGGATCAAGGCCCGGCGCGCAGTCGAACTCGGCCTGGCCAACCATGTCGTGGAAGATCCGCTGGCCGAGGCGATCGCGTGCGCGAAGAAGATCATGGACCTGCCGAGGCAGGCGGTCGAGGCCACCAAACGGTTGATGAACATGCAGCTCGAACAGCAGGTGATGGCCTCGCTCGACTACGCCAATCTTGCGGAATACGTATCCTTCGGCACCGCTGATTTCAACCGGATCGTCGACGGCTTGATCACCTAGTACCCCTAGCACCGCGAGCGTGCGTGTCTGCTGCCCGACTCCGTGCCGGGGCAGCATTCCACGCACGCTCGCGGAACGTCAGAGCGCGAGTTCTTCGGAACGCTGTACGGTGCCGGTGATTCCGTCGGCGTCCTGGCCGGCCAACAGCACCGCGGCCCGCGCCATGGCCTCGGGCGGTTCCACCATCTCGGGCGGAATCTGCATGCCCGCGCCGCCGGCCTGCCAGCCTTCGGTCAGCACGACCCGTGACGGGCTGAGGCAGTTGACGGCGATGTTGTCACCGCGCAGATCTGCGGCCAGCCCGAGATACAGACGCTCGGCGGCGGCCTTGGAAACCCAGTAGGCGTTGGCACCGGGCATGTCGACGCCCGTGGTGGTGATGGCAATCAATGAGCCGCCGCCACGGGCCCGGACATGCGGGATCACCGCCTTGGTCACGAGGAAGACGCCGGTGAGATTCACGTCGAGGCAGAGCTGCCAGCGTTTCAATGACGTGGTCTCCACGGGCCCGAGCCAGAGCACGCCCGCATTCGCGACCAGGATGTCGATGCCGCCGAACTCCGAAACCGTCGCGGCGACAGCGTCGTTCACGGAACCCTCGCTGGTGACGTCGCAGGGCACGGCAAGGGCGCGCCCGCCGGCTTCGGTGATCTCCGCTGCCACCGAACCGATGGTGCCGGGTAGCTTGCCGGGTTGTTCGGACCGTGCCGCGACGGCGACGGCCGACCCCTCGGCGGCCAACGCGCGAGCGATCGTCGCCCCGATGCCACGGCTGGCGCCGGCGACGAACGCGACCTTCCGCTCGAGCGAGTGGGTCGACGCCGGTTCAGGCACGCTCATGGCCTGTCGAGGGTGCGTGAAGTGCTGACAGATACCGGCGTGTTGACCGGCAGACACGCACGCTCGCGGTGCAAAGGGGGCACGGACACAGCCGTCACTTCGGGGGGAACCGCAGGGCCCCGTCGAGGCGGATGACCTCACCGTTGAGGTAGTCGTTCTCGATGACGCTCTGGGCCAGCTGCGCGTACTCCACCGAACGACCCATGCGCTTGGGGAACGGCACCTGCGGGCCCCAGTACTGCTCGAGTTGGTCGGCTGCTTTGCCGTAGGCCGGGGTGTTGATGGTGCCGGGCGCGATGGTGACGACGCGAATGCCCAACGGGGACAGATCTCGCGCGGCGACGAGTGTCATGCCGAGCACGCCGCCCTTGGCTGCGGAGTAGGGCAGTTGGCCGATCTGGCCTTCGTATCCGGCGATGGAGGCCGTGTTGACGATGACGCCTCGGCCACCCTCGTCGAGAGGCTCTGTCTTGGCGATGGCCGCTGCCGACAGCCGCATCACATTGAACACCGCGGTCAGATAGAACTCGATGGTTTTCTTGAAGCCGTCGAGGTCCAGGGGCGAGCCGTCCTTGCCGACCAACCGGCCGCCGCTGGCCGGGCCGCCGTGGGTATCGACGGAGATCCGCAGCGGTCCAAGAGATTCCGCTTCGGCGATGGCCGCCAACACCGATTCCTCGGAGGTGGCATCGGTGGAGACGTAGCGGATGCCGAGTTCCTTCTCCAGTGCGGCGCCCTTGTCGTCGGCAAGGTCGGCGACGACCACCTTGGCGCCGGCGCCGTGCAACCGGCGCACGGTTGCCTCGCCCAGGCCACCTGCACCACCGACGACGATCGCGGAACTTCCGGCGATTTGCATAGAGTTCCCCTTCTTGCAATTCATACTCTCAGTCAGAGAGAATAGCATTCTCATGACGGGTGAACCAGGGAGACCTTCGATGCTCGAACCCGGGTTCTGCTCCGTAGGCTCACAGTGATGTCCACCATCGAAGAGCTCATCGCCGCTGCGCGCAGCGGATCGGTGCGCGCCATCGGCCGCTTGCTGAGTCTGGTCGAAAGTGACCGCCGGAGCGAGGTTTTGGCAGCGATCGGAACCGCAAAGCCCCGGGTCATCGGCGTCACGGGTCCACCCGGGGCGGGCAAGTCGACCACTGTGGGAGCGCTGGTCGGCGCCTACCGTGCCACGGGCCTGCGCGTCGCGGTCCTGGCCGTCGACCCGTCCTCGCCGTACAGCGGCGGTGCCCTTCTGGGAGACCGCATTCGGATGGCGGCCCACATCAACGACCCCGACGTGCTGATCCGTTCGCTGGCCACCCGCGGGCATCTGGGTGGTCTGGCTGCCGCGGTGCCCGCCGCGATCCAGCTGCTGGCCGCGTTGTCATACGACCTCGTCGTGTTGGAGACCGTCGGTGTTGGGCAATCCGAGATCGAGATCGCCGCGATCGCAGATCCGACGGTGGTGATCCTCAACCCCGGCGCCGGCGACGCGGTGCAAGCCGCCAAGGCCGGTCTGCTGGAGGTCGCCGACTTGGTGGTGGTCAACAAGGCCGACCGCGACGGCGCCGACCAGACGGTGCGCGACCTGCGGGCAGAGACGAGTGCCCCGGTCCTCAAACTCATTGCCGCACAGGGGGAGGGCCTCGCCGAACTGGTCGAGGCGATCGACGCTCATCACCGCGCCGACACCTCGGAGCGGCGCAGCGCCCGGGCCCGCGCCCAGATCCTGTCGCTGGCTCAGACCCTGTTGCGCAACCATGCCGAACTGGATCGGTTGGCGGGCGCCGTCGCCGACGGCAGTTGCGACGCCTACACCGCGGCAGCCCGGTTGATCGCGGATTCAGCCGGGTAGCGCGACGACACGCCGCATCGTCTTCGGCAGTTCGGTGCGCAGCGTGTCGTCGGGTGCATGACCGCGCCGGCGAGCGGCGGTCAGGTGACGGACTTGCCCGTCGCCGCCGTGAACCCGCTGCGATACCCGAACACCATGGCGGGCCCGAGGGTGCCGCCTGCGCCTCCGTATGCCTTGCCCGTCACGCCGGCCATCGCGTTACCCGCGGCGAACAGGCCTGGGATCGGTGATCCGCTGACATGCAGCACACGCCCGTCCCGGTCAGTGCGGGGGCCGCCTTTGGTGCCCATCGCGCCGACCGTGACCGGCACCGCGTAGTACGGGGCGGTGTCGATCGGGCCGAGGGTCTGACCGGCAGGTGTCGCCGCCGAGGTGTCACCCCAGTAACCGTCGTAGGCGCTGGAGCCGCGGCCGAAATCCGGGTCGATCTCGCGCGCGACGTTCTCGTTCCAGGCCCGCAGGGTGGCGGCCAGGCCGTCAGGGTCGATGCCGGTCTTGGCGCCCAGCTCGGCCAGATCGGCTGACGGCGAAAACCATTCGGGCACAGCCTCGCCCGGGGGGACACCCAGGAATCCGTAGCGGTCCAGGTGGATCGAGTCGAAGACGATCCAGCCGGGATCGTTGGCGTATCCGGTTTTCGGATCGAGGTACTGGAACGGCCCTGCCATCGAGTTGTATTCGCCTGCCTCGTTGAGGAACCGCTTGCCCGCCCGGTTGACGATGATGCTGCGCGGCCGCGTGCGTTCCAGCCGCACGCTGCGGCTACGGGGGTGACCGTCGATGGTGTCGCCGGGAATCTGCACGACCGGCACCCACCAGGCTTCGCCCATGTTCGCCAGGTCCGCGCCGTGCGCCATTGCCATCCGCAGCCCGTCGCCGGTGTTGTTCGGTGGGGACACCGGACCGTGCATCGGCCCCCGCAGGTAAGCCTCCACAAGCCTCGGGTCCCATTCGAACCCGCCCGTGGCCAGCACCACGCCGCCCCGCGCCCGGACGCGAATGTCGGTGCCATCCACGCTGACCCGGACTCCGGTGATTTCTGTGGAGTCGCCGATCAGCTCGACCGCGCGGGCACCGGTGACCGGCTGCACCCCCAATTCGACCAGGCCGCGCAACAGGCCTGCGATCAACGCGGTACCCGCCACGCACAAGTCGGCACCGGGGTCGTCGTACGCGGCGTGGATGCGCGCGCGGGTCTCGGCGTCGATGCCCACGTTGCTGAAATCCGCTGGGAAGGAGGTGATCCGGTCAGCCCAAGGCCCCAGCCGCGCGAGGTCGACGGGTCCCGCGCTCAGCGAGCGTCCGCCGCCGGGTCGCCCGCCTGGCAGCTCCGGTTTGTAATCGGGAAAGCCCTCGGCGACGGCGAACCGCAGTTCGCTGTGTTCCTCGACGAAATCGAGCATGCCGGCGCCCGTGCGTACGAAGGTCTCGACCAGCTCGTCGTCCATGTAGCCCAGCGCCTGGGCGTGCAGGTACGCGAGTGCGTCGGTCACCGGAAGCGGACCGTCGGGGCAGCGGTCGTGCGCGGGGATCCAGACGATCCCACCCGATACGGCCGTCGTTCCGCCCACGGTGGCGGCCTTTTCGTAGACGGCGACTGTGGCGCCGTTGACGGCGGCGGTCAGTGCTGCGGTCAAACCGGCCCCTCCGCTGCCCAACACCACAACATCGACGTCGTCGTCCCAATCTGTCATCGGTGCATGGCCTTTCAGTGCAGGATTGCGGACAGTTCGTGTGCGGCGCGCACCACCGCATCCTTGCCGCCGAGGACGACGTCCTCGCGGTGCGAGATCAGGTTGATGCAGGTGGGTGGTGACGGCGCCCGCCTGCGGACCGGCACTGCCAATCCGAAGGTGTTCGGCTCGATCTCGCCGTGGGTGATCACCCAGCCTCGTTCGCGGGTCTGGCGAACCAGATCACGTTCCCCAGGACGCGGTGCCATGCTCGCCAGCAACGCCACGCCGGCTGCACCCCGGTCCAGCGGATGTCGGCTGCCCTCGTGGAAGGAGAGTTGGTAGAACACCTGATTCGGCGTGAGTACCGCGACCGCCACCTGCTGGTCACCTTCGGCGACCAGGAGCGACACTGTGGTGCCGAGTTCGTCGGCCAACGCACGCAGCGTCGGTACGCACAGTTGCCGCAGGTTGTTGTCGAACGACGAGCCGAGCACCGCAAGCGCCGCCGCGGGGCGGTATCTGCCATCGTCTCCCTTTGCAACATAACGGAATTGGCTCAACGTCGCCAGCAGTCGGTAGGCAATGGTGCGGTGGGCGCCGAGGTGGTCGGCGACCTGTTGCACGGTGAGTCCGGTGGGGGCGTTGGCGATCGCCTGCAGTGCATTGAGACCTCGGGCGAGGGTCTGTGATCCGGGGACGCCGTTGGGTACGCCGTCGGTCCTCGGGTGGGTGACCCGGTTCGGCATCGCGCCCCTCCTTGACAGAGATCTCGACGAGAGTAATGCTCTGATAATAATGCACGATCATGTGCGATATCTGAGCAAAGTGCTTACGAAAATGGAGAACGATATTCTCATCGGCTCCAGAGAGGGGATCATGACGAGCACTGCTGCGGTGCCGGTCACCCGCCCCACGGAGTTCGAGAGTGTGTGGAGCGATCTCCAGGGGGTCGCGTTCTCCCAGGGCTATCTCGACGTAGCGGGCGTGCGGACGCGCTACCTGCATGCTGGGGACGAGTCACTGCCCGCACTGGTCCTGCTGCACGGGTCGGGTGGGCACGCCGAGGCTTACGTGCGCAACCTCGCGTCGCACGCCGAGCGCTTCTCGACCTGGTCGATCGACATGCTCGGGCACGGCTACACCGACAAACCCGGTCATCCGCTCGAGGTGGCGCACTATGTCGAGCATCTGATCGGCTTCCTCGACACCATTGGCGCACAGCGAGCCCACATCTCGGGCGAATCGCTCGGTGGCTGGGTCGCGGCCCGCACAGCCGTCGACCACCCCGACCGCGTCGACCGGTTGGTGCTCAATACCGCAGGCGGTTCACAAGCCGACCCGGACGTGATGAAGCGCATCATCACCCTGTCCATGGCGGCCGCCGAGAATCCCACCTGGGAGACGGTGCAGGCCCGCATCAAGTGGCTGATGGCCGACAAGACCAAGGATTACAGCGACATCGTGGCCAGTCGCCAGCGCATCTACCGGCAGCCGGGCTTCGTCGCGGCGATGAGCGACATCATGGCGCTGCAGGATCCCGACATCAGGGCCCGAAACATCCTGGGGCCCCGCGAATACGGTTCGATCACCGCGCGGACGCTGGTGGTGTGGACCAGTGACGATCCGACGGCCGACGTCGCCGAGGGGCGCCGCATCGCCGGCATGATCCCGGGTGCCCGCTTCGAGGTGATGCAGGGTTGCGGACACTGGCCACAGTATGAGGATCCGGACACGTTCAACCGGCTGCACCTGGACTTCCTGCTGAAGGGCTAGCCGTGACCGAACTCGCGAACCACTACGACGTCGTGATCGTCGGTGCCGGTCCCGTCGGCCTGACCCTGGCGAACATCCTTGGTCTGCAAGGGGTTCAGACGCTCGTCGTCGAAGAACGCGACACCCTGATCGACTATCCACGCGGGGTCGGACTGGACGACGAATCACTGCGCACGTTTCAGTCGATCGGCCTGGTCGAGGCGATCCTGCCGCACACGGTGCCCAACCAGATCCTGCGGTTCTACGACGGCAATCGTCGGCTGCTGGCCGAAATGTCGCCTGCCGACGCCCGATTCGGGTGGCCGAAGCGCAACGGCTTCGTGCAGCCACTGGTCGACGCGCAGCTGCTGGCCGGCCTTGACCGCTTCGACCATGTCCAGGTGGCGTGGGGGCTCCGGATGGATTCGGCCGCCCAGACCGACGACGGCGTGACCGTGGACCTCGGCCTCGACGCTGTGCAGGCGAAGTACCTGGTCGGGTGCGACGGCGGACGCAGCGCCACCAGGCATCTCATGGGTGTGTCCTTCGACGGCACCACCTCGGCGACCCGCTGGGTCGTCATCGATCTCGCCAATGACCCACTGGGACATCCGAACAGCGAGGTGGGCGCCGACCCCGACCGCCCGTACGCCTCGATCTCGATCGCGCACGGCATCCGCCGCTTCGAGTTCATGATCCATGCCGACGAAACCGACGAGCAGGCCGAAGATCCCGCGTTCATGGCATGGCTACTGGCGCCGTTCGTCCCGCATCCCGAGCAGGTCGACGTGATCCGCCGGCGCGTCTACACACACCATTCCCGCATCGCCGGTGCGTTCCGGGCCGGGCGGATGCTGCTCGCCGGGGACGCCGCCCACCTCATGCCGGTATGGCAGGGGCAGGGCTACAACAGCGGTATCCGCGACGCGGCCAACCTCGGCTGGAAGCTGGCCGCGGTGGTCAACGGGCAGGCCGCTGATCCGCTGCTCGACAGCTACGACATCGAACGGCGCAAGCACGCGCGGGCCATGATCGACCTGTCCACCACGGTGGGTCGGGTCATCTCGCCCACCAACCGACGTGTCGCCGCGGTACGGGACCGGCTCATCCGCAGTGCCTCGGTGGTGCCCGCACTCAAACGCTACGTGCTGGAGATGCGGTTCAAGCCGATGCCGCGATATGACCAGGGTGCGATCCACCATCCGAAGCCACCGAGCCCGACCTCCCCGGTGGGCACTCTGTTCATCCAGCCGCGGGTCGACACCCGCGAGCAGTGCGATGTGCTGCTCGACGAGGTCATCGGGCCGGGGTTCGCGGTGCTGTGCTGGAACAACGATCCGCGGGCGGTGCTCGGGTCGGACGCCGTCAGCCAGTGGAAGACGCTGGGCGCCAGCTTCATTGCCGCGCGGCCTCAGACCCAGCTGCACTGGGACGCCGACGATGAACCGGCCGACCCCGACGTCGTCATCGTCGGCGACCGCACCGGGGCGCTCAAGGCGTGGTTCGACGGGCACGCGGAGTCGGTGCTGGTGATCCGCCCCGACCGCTGTATCGCGGGAGCCGACATCGCCCAGCGTGCACCGGAACTGAGCGCTGCCCTGTTCGAGGTCTTGCACGTGACCCGGAAGGGAGGTGACGATGCCGATAGCGCTGTGCTGTATGTCCCACAGCCCGCTGCTGAATCTTCCGGGGCCGTCGCGGGAACTGCTTGACGACATCGCCTCCGGGCTCGACGCAGCCCGCGCGTTCGTCGCCGACTTCGACCCGCAACTGGTCGTCACCTTCTCGCCCGACCACTACAACGGCTTCTTCTACCGGCTGATGCCGCCGTTCTGCATCGGCACCGCCGCGGCCGGTGTCGGTGACTACGGAACCCATGAGGGCCCGCTCGACGTCGCCGCGGACATCGCCGAGGCGTGCGCCCAGGCCTGCTGGGACGCCGGTGTCGACGTTGCCATCTCGTCGAGCATGGACGTCGATCACGGCACGGTGCAGCCGTTGCAGGAGCTGTTCGGCGCTGCGACCGCGCGCCCGGTGGTGCCGATCTTCATCAATTCGGTGGCCACCCCGCTGGGCCCGTTGGCTCGCACCCGGGCGCTCGGCGCTGCCGTCGGTGCCTATCTCGCGACACTGGATCTACGCGTGCTGGTGCTGGGATCCGGTGGGCTGTCCCATGATCCACCGGTGCCGACGCTGGCGAGCGCGCTGCCCGCGGCGCGGGACCGAATCGTGCACGGGGTGCCGATGACGCCGGAGCAACGGCTGGCGCGGCAGGCCGCGGTGAGTCAGGCCGCTGCCGACTTCGCCCACGGGCAGAGCCCGCTGCGCCCGCTCAACCCGGAGTGGGATGGCAGTCTGCTGGACATCTTCGACACCGGTCGGCTCGCGGATCTGGACGTCTGGTCCAACACGTTCATCGCGACAGAGGGCGGCAACTCGGCGCACGAGATCCGCACCTGGGTGGCCGCGTTCGCGGCACTCGCGGCCGCCGGACCATATCGGACCGGCAACCACTTCTACCGGGCGGCACCGGAATTGATAGCAGGCTTCGCGATCAGGACGGCGGTACCCAGCGCATCATGACCTCAGAACAGTTCGACCACACCGTGGATCTGCTGGTGATCGGCTCCGGCGGGGGCGGCATGACCGCTGCGCTGACTGCCGACGCCTGCGGTCTCGACGCGCTCGTCGTCGAAAAGTCCTCCCAGTTCGGCGGATCCACCGCGCTCTCCGGCGGCGGCATCTGGGTGCCGGGGGCACCGGCGCAGCGCCGCGCCGGTTACGTGCCCTCTCCCGACGGCGTCTTCGAGTACCTCAAGCAGATCACTGAGGGAGCCGTCAGCGACGCCCGGTTGCGTCAGTACGTGACCGCGGCACCCGCGATGATGGACTTCTTGGAGCGCACCAGCGAGTGGTTCGAATTCGTCTGGAAGCCCGGGTATGCCGACTATTACCCGGAGCTGCCGGGCGGGTCGGCGCAGGGCAGCACCATCAACGTGCCCGCCATCGACCTGCGCAAGCTCGGCGACGAGGAACGCCACCTGCTCACGCCGCTGGCGCTGGCACCCAAAGGGATCTGGTTCGCCCCCAAGGACCTTCGGCTGTTCTATCAGATCCGGCAGAACTGGCGCGGCAAGGCCGTGCTGGTGAAGCTGATCTGGCGGATGTTCCGCGCCCGCGTGTTCGGCGACCGGATGGCCGCCATCGGCCAGTCGCTGGCCGCCCGGATGCGCCTGGCCCTCACGGAGCACGACATACCGCTGTGGCTCGACGCGCCGATGACCGAACTGATCACCGGCGACGATGGGACGGTGCTCGGCGCGGTCGTGCAACGCGACGGGCAGCCGCTGCGGATCCGGGCCCGGCGCGGGGTGATCCTGGCCTCGGGCGGTTTCGATCACGACATGGCCTGGCGCAAAGAGCATCTGCCCGTCCTGGAGAAGGATTGGAGCTTCGGCAACCCCGCATCCACCGGCGACGGCATCAGGGCCGGGGAAAAAGTCGGTGCGGCAACCGATCTGCTCGACGAGGCCTGGTGGTTCCCAGCGATCTGCTGGCCCGACGGACGGCTGCAGTTCATGCTCAACGAACGGATGATGCCCGCGCAATTCGTCGTCAACGGCGAGGGCAGGCGATTCATCAACGAAGCCGCGCCGTACATGGATTTCGCGCACGCGATGATCGCGGGTCACCAAGGCGGCGTCACCCACATCCCGTGCTGGCTGGTCACCGACATCGACTCATTCCACCGCTACGTGGTGGCGGGGCACCTGCCGATCCCGAAGATCCCGTTCGCGCCGGTTCCCACCGGGCGCAAGGTGCCACGGGCCTGGCTGGATTCCGGTGTGGTGAAGCAGGCGCACAGTTGGGAGGAACTGGCCGACAAGATCGGTGTGCCCCGCGAGAATCTGCGGGCCACCGCCGAGCGGTTCAACCAGCTCGCACATGCCGGGCACGATGACGATTTCAACCGGGGTGACAGTGCCTACGACAACTACTACGGCGACCCGACGCTGCCCAACCCGAACCTGCGCCCACTCGGCAAGCCGCCGTACTACGCGTTCCAGATCATCCTCGGTGATCTGGGCACCTCCGGTGGATTGCGCACGGACGAGCACGCGCGGGTGCTACGGGCCGACGGCACGGTGATCGACGGCCTTTACGCGGTGGGCAACGTTTCGGCAGCGGTGATGGGCCGCAGTTACGCAGGGGCCGGGGCCACCATCGGTCCGGCCATGACGTTCGGCTACGTCGCGGCCAGGCATGCCGCCAGACACCCGGACGCCGCCGCCGAGATCACCGAAAACTCACTGCAGCAACGGATTTCCTAGGAGGAAGACGACACCATGAAGATCTCGCTGTTCTACGAATTCCCGCTGCCCCGGCCCTGGTCTGAGGATGACGAACATCAGCTGTTCCAGCACGGTCTGACCGAGGTCGAGGCCGCCGACAAGGCCGGGTTTTCCACGGTCTGGCTCACCGAGCACCACTTCCTGGAGGAGTACTGCCACTCGACCGCGCCGGAGATGTTCCTGGCCGCGGCCAGCCAGCGCACCAAGGACATCCGGCTCGGCTTCGGCGTCATGCACCTGCCGCCGCCAATCAACCACCCTGCCCGCATCGCCGAGCGGGTCGCCACGCTCGATCACCTGTCCAACGGGCGGGTCGAGTTCGGCACCGGCGAGGGGTCGTCGGTCGCCGAGCTCGGCGGCTTCGACATCGACCCTGCCGACAAGCGCACCATGTGGGAAGAAGCGCTCGAGGTGTCGATTCGCTGTATGACCGAGGCGCCGTTCACCGGCTTCAAGGGTGAACACGTAGAGATGCCGGCCCGCAATGTCATTCCCAAACCGCTGCAGAGCCCGCATCCACCGGTGTGGGTGGCCTGCACCCGCCCCTCGTCGGTGCAGATGGCCGCGCAGAAGGCCATCGGCGCACTGAGTTTCGCGTATACCGGACCCGAGGCGCTCAAGGAACGCGTGGCCGGGTACTACCGGGAATTCGAAGAGCAGGGTGCTCCGGTGACCCCGGCGATCAATCCCAACGTGCTCGCCATCGGCGGGGATCTGTCCATGATGGTCGCCCGCAGCGACGACGAGGCACTCAAGCGGCTCGGCATCGGTGGTGGCTTCTTCTCGTTCGGGATCATGCACTACTACCTCACCGGTATGCACACACCCGGGCGCACCAAGGTCTGGGAGCGTTACGAGCAGGCGGTCAAAGAAGATCCGACACTGGCATACGGGCCGGGCCGCGGTGCCATCGGCTCACCGGACACGGTGCGGGAGTTCCTGCGTGGCTATGAGGCCAGCGGGGTCGACGAAATCATCCTGCTGCTCAACCCCCGCAGCCATGAGGGCACGATGGAGTCCATCGAGATCATGGGCCGCGAGATCCTGCCGGAGTTCATCGAGCGGGACGCCAAAGCCGTTGCCGCCAAGGCCAAACGCCTCGAACCGGTGATCGAGAAGGTGGAATCCCGACGCCAACCTTCGGAGGCCCCGTTGTTCGACGAGACATACTCGTTCGGTGGTCTGCCGACCGGCCGCGGCGGCAAGTTCACCGCGGGCGAGATCCCTGAGGCCATGGCCGAGATCAACGAAGGCCGGGTCAAGGCGGCTCAGGCGGAGAAGGCTGCCCACGAAGCGGCAAGCTGAACACCGACATGTGGCGCTATGACGGCCGCCGCGTCGTCGTCACCGGATGCGCATCGGGTATCGGCGCCTGTCTCGCGGCGCAGTTGACCGAGCTGGGAGCACACGTCACGGGCCTGGATCTGCGTAAGCCCGAACACCTTCCGGCACGGTTCGTCGAAGCCGATTTCGGCGATGCCGAATCCATCGATGCCGCGGTCGCTGCCGTCGACGGCCCCGTCGACGCGCTGTTCAACGTTGCCGGGGTGTCATCCGGGATCGGTAACCCGGTGCTGGTGGTCACCGTCAACTTCCTCGGCATGCGGCACTTCACCGAGGCGCTGTTGCCGAACATGCCCGACGGTGCGGCGATCGCCAACGTGTCGTCACTGGCGGCCGCCAACTACCTGGCGAACGCCGCGCAGACGGCGGGTCTGCTGGCGACCACGTCGATGGCCGACGGGATCGCTTGGTGCGAGGCACATCCGGACGCGCTGGCCGACGGCGGCTACCGGCTGTCGAAGGAGGCGATCATTCTCTACGGGATGACGCGCGCACTGCCGTTGGGAGACCGCGGTATCCGGATCAACTGCACGGGGCCGGGCGTCACCGACACGCCGATCCTGGAGCAGTTGCGCGGCGCGTACGGTCAGGACTATCTGGATGCGTTCCCCAAACGCCTGGGCCGGGTCTGCGGCCCGGACGAGCAGGCCTCGGTTCTGGCCTTCCTCAACAGCCAAGCGGCAAGCTACATTTCGGGGCAAGTCATCTGGGTCGACGGCGGAACCGTGGCCGGCAGGATCGCGGCAACCCTGGAAGGGGAGCACTAGTGGCCGACATGACCGATTTCCGCCGCGTCGCCGACGATGTTCGCAACTGGGGACGCTGGGGCGACGGTGACGAGCTCGGCACGCTGAACTTCATCACCGCCGACAAGATCGCCGAGGGCGCAGGCCTGGTCAAGCACGGCAGGGTCTTTCCGCTCGGTGTCGACTTCGGTTCGTCGGGCCCGCAGGGGGCATTCCATTTCCGGCAGAACCCCACGCACGTGATGACCATCGACGGCGGCGACACCGACACACTGCTGCAGTACGGGCCCAAATGGCTGCAGAACCCGGCGGCCGGTCAGCTGGCCGGCTACTTCGACGGCAACCCGATGCGGTTCAACGACGACCTGATCATCATGCCGCTGCAGGCCGCCACCCAGTGGGACGCGTTGTCGCACGTGTACTACGAGGATCAGCTCTACAACGGGTTTCCGGCGAAATCGGTGACGAGTGCCGGGGCCTTCCACTGTGGCATCGACAAGGTGGACGGCAAGGGCATCACCTCGCGTGGAGTGCTGCTGGACATCGTGCGGTTGCGCGGCGCCGACACGTACTGTCCGCTGGGCGACCCGATCACGCCCGGCGAACTCGACGACGCGGCCCGCTGCCAGGGCGTCGAGGTGCGACGCGGTGACATCGTCCTGGTCCGAACCGGTTGGTGGGCCCGGTTTTTGCAGACCGGCGACGGGGCCGAACCGGGGGCCGGGCTGGATTGGACGTGCGCCTCGTGGTTGCACGACCACGAGGTGGCCGCGGTGGCCGCCGACAACCTGATGGTGGAGAACCCCGCGTCCGGCGTCGACGGCGCGTTCCTACCGATGCACATGCTGTGCCTGCGCGACATGGGTCTCATGCTCGGCGAGTACTGGGACCTGACCGCCCTGGCCGCTGACTGCGCCGCCGACGGGGTGTACGAATTCCAACTCATCGCGCCACCGCTGCGCGTCACCGGAGCCGTCGGTTCTCCGGTGAATCCCATTGCGATCAAATGAGGAGAGCATGACGTCGACCGAGAGAATCCCGTTCGTCGTAGGTCTCGGCGGCACGTTGCGCGCCCGGTCGTCGACTGAACGCGCATTGCGGTACTGCCTGGAATCGGCGCAGCGCCAAGGCGGTGAGGTGCGCATGTTCGCGGGCCCCGACCTGGAACTGCCCATGTACGAGCCGCAGTCCCTGGCCCGCACGCCCGCTGCACTGGAACTCGTGAAGGCGCTGCGCGACGCCGACGCCGTGGTGGTGGCATCGCCGGGCTACCACGGCGCCATCTCGGGCCTGGTGAAGAACGCGTTGGACTACATCGAAGACCTGCGCGAGGATCCCCGGGTCTATCTGGACAACACCCCGTGGGGTTGCATCAGCTGCGCGTACGGCTGGCAGGCCGCGGTCGGCACGCTGGGGCAGCTGCGGTCCGTCGGGCACGCCTTACGCGCCTGGCCGACGCCGCTCGGCGTGGCGATCAACTCCGCCGAGCAGATCTGGTCCGGCAGTGGGGAACTGGCCGATGGTCCGGTGCGCGATCAGCTCGACCTGCTGGCCGGCCAGCTGCTGAGCTTCGCTGTTTCCGGCGCGGGGGCCCGATGACCTACCGGCGACGCAGCATCGAGATCGACGGGCTCACCACCAGCTATCTGGAGGCGGGCAGTGGCGATCCGGTGGTGCTGCTGCACGGTGGTGAGTTCGGCGCAGGTGCCGAACTGGCTTGGGAACACACCATTGCCGCCTTGGCCGAGAACTACCGCGTGCTGGCGCCGGACATGCTGGGATTCGGGCAGAGCGCCAAGGTAGTCGACTTCATCGACGGGCGCGGCATGCGGATTCGGCACATCGCCCGGTTCTGCGCCGAATTGGGTGTGGAATGCGCGCATTTCGTGGGCAACTCGATGGGAGCCGTCAATCTGTTGGCGGATCTGACCTCGACCGCACCCAAGCTGCCGGTGCGATCGCTCGTGGCGATCTGCGGGGGCGGGGACATCCAGCGCAACGAGCACAGCGCGGCGCTCTACGACTACGACGCCACGCTCGACGGCATGCGCCGCATCGTCACTGCGTTGTTCGCCGACCCCGGCTATCCGGCCGACGTGGCGTATGTGCGGCGACGGTATGACGCGAGCATCGCACCCGGGGCCTGGGAAGCATTGGCGGCGGCGCGGTTTCGCCGCCCGGGTCTCGAACCGCCAGCGCCGCCGTCGTCGCTGCGGGCCTACGATCGCATCGGCGTCCCGACGCTCGTCGTGGAAGGTGCCCGCGACAAGCTGCTCCCCGCGGGCTGGGCTGCCGCGATCGCCGGCCACATCGGCGGGGCATGCAGCACCGTGATACCCGAAGCGGGGCACTGCCCGCAGATCGAGCAGCCCGCGGCACTCAACGCGGTGCTGGTGGACTTCTTGAAAGAGGTGTGATGAACGAGCTGGCGGGTAAGGTCGCGGTGATCACCGGCGGTGCAGCAGGACTCGGCGAAGGCCTGGCACGGCGCTTCGCCGGGGAAGGCGCGCAGGTGATGATCGGGGACGTGGAGAAGAACCGCGGTGCTGGCCTCGCCGCCGAGCTGGGGGACACCGCGTCATTCCTGGCCACCGATGTGTCCGATCCCGAACAGGTCGGCGCGTTGATCGCCGCCGCGGTCGAGCGGTTCGGCGGCCTGGACGTCATGGTGAACAACGCAGGGGTGTCGGGCACCATGCACCGGCGGTTCATGGACGACGATCTGGCGGACTTCCACGACGTGATGGGGGTCAACGTGCTCGGCGTGATGGCCGGTACGCGTGACGCCGCCCGGCACATGTCTGCCCACGGCGGCGGCTCGATCATCAACCTGACGTCGATCGGCGGAATCCAGGCCGGTGGGGGTGTGATGACCTACCGGGCCTCCAAGGCCGCCGTCATCCAGTTCACCAAGTCCGCGGCGATCGAATTGGCGCACTATGAGATTCGGGTCAACGCCATCGCACCGGGCAATATCCGGACGGCCATCGTGGCGAAATCGGCTTCTGCCGAGGATCGGGAGCGAATCGAGCAATTCGAAGAGGGGATCCGGGCACAGATGCGCGCGGACCGTCCACTGAAGCGAGAGGGGACCGTCGACGACGTCGCGGAGGCGGCGTTGTACTTCGCGGGCGACCGCTCGCGTTATGTGACCGGCACGGTGTTGCCCATCGACGGCGGCACGGTAGCGGGCAAGGTCATCGTCCGCAACGAAAAGCCCTAGCGCCGAGACGACGGTTTGTGGCGAGGTAACGCGGTTATCGCGGCAGAAACCGTAGTGTCGGCGGGGCGGCCAATTTTAAATCAACTGCTTGACTTAGTGACAGAAACGGCGTTGACTGTAACGGTGACGACAGCCAGTCGGACGGCGCGGGCCGATCGGGTCAGCTCCACGCAGGAGGCCATCCTCAAAGCGGCCGAACGGCTTTACGCCGAGCATGGCGTATTCGCGGTGTCCAACCGTCAGGTCAGCGAAGCGGCGGGGCAGGGCAACAACGCTGCGGTCGGTTACCACTTCGGCACCAAGACCGATCTGGTCCGCGCCATCGAGCACAAGCACCGTGGCCCCATCGAGGAGCTTCGCGAACGGATGGTCGCGGAGCTCGGTGGTTCGGCCGATCTGCGGGACTGGGTCGATTGCCTGGTGCGTCCGCTCACCGATCATCTTGCCGCGCTGGGTAACCCGACCTGGTACGCGCGATTCGCCGCCCAAGTTATGACCGATCCGGCGTACCACGACATTATCGTCAGGGACGCCCTGAGCAGCGAGTCGCTGGTGGAGGTGATCGACGGCATGACGAACTGCCTGCCCGATCTACCCGGTGAGGTCCGCGCCGAACGCAACATCATGGCGCGAAACCTGTTGATGCACAGCTGCGCGGACCGCGAACGCGGCCTGGCCCAGGGGGCGAGCGTACCGCGGGCGTCGTGGTCGGACGCGGCCTCGGGGCTCGTCGATGCCATCGTCGGGCTGTGGCGGGCGCCGGTCACTCACGAAGGCTGAACCGCGTGAAAATCACTGTCGACCAAGATAAATGCGTTTCATCCGGACAGTGCGTGCTCAATGCCGCCGAACTGTTCGACCAGCGTGACGACGATGGCGTCGTCGTCCTGCTCCAAACCAGCCCCGGCCCCGAACGATTCGATGATGCGCGGCGGGCCGCGACGGCCTGCCCGGCCCTGGCCATCGCGATCGAGGAATGAGATCCCCTGCATGCCCGAAACCTTGACTGAAGTCGACATCCCCGACTACCCGATGGAGCGCGACGCACGGTGCCCGTTCGCACCGCCGCCGCAGATGCTGGGCAACGACAGCGGGCTCTCGCGGGTGCGGATCTGGGACGGCAGCACACCATGGCTCATCACCGGCCATGAGGAGGCCCGCGCACTCTTCGCCGATTCGCGGGTCAGCGTCGACGATCGTCGTGCAGGCTTCCCGCACTGGAACGAACACATGCTCTCCACCGTCGACAAGCGGCCGCGGTCCGTGTTCACCTCCGACGCCGAAGAGCACACCCGGTTCCGCCGCATGCTCTCCAAACCGTTCACCTTCCGTCGCGTCGAGGGGCTCCGGCCGGCGATCCAGAAGATCACCGACGAGTGCATCGACGCGATCCTCGCCGGACCACAGCCCGCCGATATCGTCACCACCCTCGCACTGCCGGTGCCGACCGTGGTGATCAGCGAAATGCTCGGTGTCCCTTACGAAGACCACGAGTTCTTCCAGCATCACGCCAACGTCGGCCTGGCCCGCTACTCGAGCGCCGAGGACGGCCAGAAGGGCGCGATGAGCCTGGCGCAGTACCTGATCAACCTGGTCGAGGCCAAGCAGAAGAACCCCGCCGAGGACGCGGTGTCGGATCTGGCGGAGCGGGTCAACGCCGGCGAGATCAGCGTGAAAGAGGCTGCGCAACTGGGGACCGGTCTGCTCATCGCCGGTCACGAGACCACCGCCAACATGATCGGCATCGGCGTGCTGGCGCTACTGGAGAACCCCGAGCAGGCAGACCTGTTGCGCAACACCGAGGATCCGAAGGTGATCGCCAACGCCGTCGAGGAGCTGATGCGCTATCTGTCGATCATCCAGAACGGTCAGCGGCGCGTCGCCATCGACGACATCGCGATCAGCGGCCAGACCATCCGTGCCGGTGAGGGCATCATCATCGACCTGGCCCCGTCGAACTGGGACGACAAGGCTTTTCCGCATCCGGACAAGCTGGACCTGAGCCGCGACGCCGGGCAGCAGCTGGGCTTCGGGTACGGACGCCATCAATGCGTGGGCCAACAGCTGGCCCGCGCCGAGTTGCAGATCGTCTTCCACACCCTGCTGCGCCGCATACCCACCCTGCGGCTGGCCATTCCGTTCGACGAGGTGCCCTTCAAGCACGACCGCCTCGCCTACGGCGTCTACGAACTTCCCGTCACCTGGTGACCCATGATCGGAGAACCCCATGTCTGCTCTGACTGCCACGCTCTATCCGTCGGAAGGCTTTGGCGCGCCGAAGAATCGGCGTGGTCACGCCGCGGAGGGCGGGGTGACCGGACTGCCCGAAGGCACCGAGGTCTTCTCGGCCGACAACCACATCTCGGTGGCCGACGACATCTTCTACGACCGTTTCCCCGACGAACTCAAGGGTGCGGCGCCGCGCATCTGGTATGAGGACGGCGCCTACATGGTCGGGATGAAGGGCAAGGCATGGACGGGTGGCGATTTCGGCCGCGTGCTCATGCAGTACGACGATCTGGCCGGCGCGGCGACCAACAACATCGACGCCCGGATCCGGGAACTCGGCGAGGACGGCATCGACAAAGAGCTGGCGTTCCCCAACGCTGTGCTCGCGCTGTTCCACTACCCGGACAAGGGCATCCGTGAGCGGGTGTTCCGCATCTACAACGAGCACATCGCCGATCTGCAGGAGCGGTCGAACGGCCATTTCTACGGTGTCGGGCTGATCAACTGGTGGGATCCGAAAGGCACCCGCAGCACGCTCGAGGAACTCAAGTCCTTGGGGCTCAGGACTTTCCTGCTGCCGCTGAATCCGGGTAAGGACGACGAGGGGAACATCTACGACTACGGCAGCACCGACATGGACGCGGTGTGGGACGAGATCGAGGCCTCCGGCGTGCCGGTCAGCCACCACATCGGCGAGACCCCACCCAAGACACCGTGCCAGAACAACAGCGTCGTGGTCGGCATGATGGTCAACGTCGACTCGTTTCGCGAGCAGTTCGCCAAGTACGTCTTCTCCGGCATCCTCGACCGGCATCCCACATTGAAAGTTGGTTGGTTCGAGGGCGGTATCGCATGGGTGCCGACGGCCCTGCAGGACGCCGAACACATGCTGGCCTCCTACCGGCACATGTTCAATCACGAACTGCAGCACGATATCCGGCACTACTGGGACCGCCACATGAGCGCGTCGTTCATGGTGGACCCGCTGGGGCTGCGGCTGATCGACGAGATCGGCGTCGACAACGTGATGTGGTCCAGCGACTACCCGCACAACGAGTCCACGTTCGGCTATTCGGAGAAATCGCTGAAGACCGTCGTCGACGCTGTCGGCCCGGACGCCGCCACCAAGATCGTCAGCACCAACATCCAGAAGTTCCTTGGGCTGCGTACGCGCGGATCAATCGGGGTCGAAGCATGACCACGTTCGCGACGTCCAACACGGCCGCGATCGACATTCCGGACGAGCCGGACTTCTCCCGGATGCGTCGAGAGGTGAGCGTGCGGTTGCGGGCAGCGATGCGCGAGCAGGGCATCGACGCGCTGATCCTGCTCGGCAACGGCAGTGTCGTCTACGCAACCGGTGCGAGCTGGCCGCTGCTCGATGCGGGCCTCTCGCACGTCGAGCGACCCGTCGCCATCGTGCTGGCTGATGACGAGTACCCCCATCTGTTCATGCCGGCCCGCGAGGGCGCGCCGCTGGAGACCGATCTGCCCGACGATCATCTGCACGGCCCGCTGTTCCTCGAATTCGACGAGGGCGTGGAGCATTTCGGCAAAGTGGTGGCCGAGCTGGTCCGGCCGGGTGCGACGGTGGCGGTCGACGAGCTGACCGGCGCGATGCGACGGGCGGCGGCCCGGCTGTTTCCGGGCGGTGCTCCGCTGGACGCCGCCTCGGTGGTGGGTGCGGCCAAGCTGGTCAAGACACCCGACCAGATGTCCGCGGTGCGACGGGCCTGCCGCATCACCGAGCAGGCCATGGTCGACGTTCAGAAGGCACTGGTGCCCGGTGTTCGGCAGATCGACCTGTCGGCGCAATTCGTCCGGCGCGCTTTTGAATTGGGTGCGACGGCGAACATGCTGGAGGCCATCTGGCAGGTCATGCCCTCCACCAAGGCCGAGGGCACCTGGACGACGCACGGCGATCTGGCGTTGCCGCTGTTGACCACCGAACGGGAGCTGGCCAAAGGCGACGTGCTGTGGACAGACGTGTCGATCACCTATGGTGGCTACTGCTCTGACTTCGGCCGCACCTGGGTGGTGGGGCAGGAGCCCACCACCCGCCAACACGATCAGTTCCACCAGTGGCGTGACATCCTCGGCGCGGTGTTGGCGGTGACGAAAGCCGGTGCCACGTCGGGAGATCTGGCCCGCGCGGCGATCAAGGCCGCGGGCGGTCGTAAACCCTGGCTGCCGCATTTCTACCTCGGTCACGGCATCGGCACCAATGCGGCCGAGATGCCGATGATCGGCACCGATCTGGGTGAGGCGTTCGACGACAATTTCGTGTTCCCCGCCGGCATGCTGCTCGTTCTGGAGCCGGTGATCTGGGAGGACGGCACCGGGGGCTATCGAAGCGAGGAGATCGTGGTGATTACCGAGGGCGGCTGGATGTCGCTGACCGACTACCCGTACGACCCCTACCTGTGAGCGCCGGCGCGCGCGCCGAGGGCCGCACCGAAATTGAGGCGGACCCATACAACCTGCGCTACGGGCGCCGCAGACGCGTTCTCGAGCAGATGGACTGCCACGACCTGGACGTCCTGGTACTCGGCAGGCAGGCCAACGTGCGGTATGTGACCGGGGCACCGCAGCTGTGGGTGGCAGGCACCCGGCCGTTCGGCCCGATCTGCACGCTGGTGCGGGCCACCGGGGCCATCCACCTCAACAGCACCTGGGACGAGGGTATGCCCGAGGAGATCGACCACGATCACCTCTACGGCCTGGCCTGGAACCCCATGACGCTCATCGGGGTACTGCAGGGCATCGCCGGCTGCGACACCGCCACACGGGTCGGAACCGACGCGTTGACACCGAATTTCGCCAAACTGCTGCCGATGGCGTTTCCCAACGCCGAGCTGGTCGATGGCGAGCAGGCCATGCGGACCGCCCGGCGCGTCAAGACGGCCGACGAGGTGGCGGCGCTGCGGGCGTCGGTACGTGTGGCCGAGGAGGGCTTGGCTTCGGCTGTGGCGGAACTGATTCCGGGTACCACCGAGCGAAACCTGGCCGGTGCGTTGATGGAAGCCGAGGCAGCCGGCGGCGTGAGCACACCCGCCACCCAGGATTCGGCATGGATCACCAGCAAGGACATCCCGTGGCGGCGAGCTGCCGGCGACGGTCGGCTGCGAGACGGCGATCTGGTGGTGATCTCCGCCGGGGTGCTCGCCGACGGCTACGTCGGCGAGGTGGCCCGGACGCTGCCGGTCGGGAAGGTGCCCGACGCGCGCCCGGTGCGTGCCCTCTATGCCCGCCGTGATGCGTTGTGGGACAAGCTCCTGACTGCCTGCCAGCCGGGCCGTCCGGCCAGTGCCCTGCTGGATGCCTATGACGCTGCGGGCGAGCCGGTGCCGCCGGCGCCGGTGGCACACGGGCTTGGTCTGGGTTTCGATCCGCCCGTCGTGTCACAGCACCTGCGTGCGACATCTGATGCGGAGATCCTCGCCGAGGGCATGGTGCTGGCGGTGACCGCACACGTGTGGCAGCGGGGGCTCGGTGCGGTGTTCAGCCGGGACGCGGTGCTGATCACCGCCGACGGTGCCGAGGTGCTCTCCACCAGCCCGTCCTGGAGTGAGGCCCGCGATGACTGACCGACCCAAGCCCGAGGAGATCATCCTCTACGAGAAGGATCCCACCACCAAGATCGCCACCATCACGTTCAACCGGCCGGACTATCTCAACGCGCCGACGTCGATGGCGCGGCTGCGTTATGCCGATGTGCTGCGCGCCGCCAACGCCGACAACGATGTCAAGGTCGTCATCATCCGCGGTGTCGGCGACAACCTGGGCAGCGGTGCGGATCTGCCGGAGTTCATGGAAGGCAATGACAATCCGGAGGCGCGACTTGCCGAGCTGCGCCTGGAGGATGACGGCGTCGGCGAGGTGACCTACCCACCGAAGGGCACCTTCCGCAACGGCGCCACCATCTCGGCCTGGTACGCCAACTCCCAGGCGGGCAACCGTGCGCTGCAGGATTTCAAGAAGATCAGCATCGTCGAGGCCAAGGGCTACTGCTATGGCTGGCATTTCTATCAGTGCGCCGACGCCGATCTGGTGATCTCCAGTGACGACGCGCTGTTCGGCCATCCGTCGTTTCGCTACCACGGCTGGGGTCCGCGAATGTGGACGTGGGTCCAGATGATGGGCCTGCGCAAGTTCCAGGAGATGGTCTTCACCGGCAGGCCGTTCACCGCCGCCGAGATGTACGACTGCAACTTCCTCAACAAGGTAGTGCCTCGCGACCGGTTGGAGGCCGAGACCGAGAAGTATGCGCGCGCCTGCGCACGGAACCGGCCGGTGGACACCGTCTTTCAGCAGAAGATGTTCTTCGAGATCTTCAAACAGCAGCAGGGCGAGTACATGGGCAGCCTGCTCAGCGCGTTCTTCGAGTCGATGGGCAACGGGGTGGCCAACGACAGCGACGACGACCTCGACATGTTCGAGTCGATCGATTCCGGATTGTCGGCCGCCGTCAACGACAACGACAGCAAGTTCCCGCCCGACTTCCGGCTGTCCAAGAAGAACCGCGACAAACCCGAATAGGCCTATGACTGCACCACTGTCCGGGTACACCGTCATCGATCTGTCCTCGGGGATCGCCGGTGGGTACTGCACGAAAATCCTGGCCGACGGCGGCGCCGACATCGTCAAAGTCGAAGCACCGCAGGGCGATCCGCTGCGCCGTTGGTCGGCATCGGGGGCATCGATCCCGCCGGACGCCGACGGCGCGCTGTTCGGCTTCCTCGCCGGCGGCAAGCGCAGCGTGGTGATCGATCCCGAACAGGATGCCGATCTCGAGCTGCTCGACCGGCTGCTTGCCTCCGCCGACGCGGTCGTATGGTCCCCGGAATCACCAGTGGCGCAACGCGTCGCACCCGAGGATCTGCACCGCCGGTATCGCCACTTGATCGTTACCACCATCACCGCGTTCGGGTTGGACGGTCCGTGGTGTGACGGGCCGGCCACCGAGTTCACCCTGCAGGCCTGGTCCGGCGGAGCGATCGGCATCGGACGCGGCTCACAGGACCGGGCGCCGGTCACCATCGGCGGCCAAGTGGGGGACTGGCTCGCCGGTGCCTACGCCGCGGCGATGACGCTGGCATTGCGGGTCCGCGCCTTGCGCGACGGGCACGGCGAGCTCATCGACCTGTCCATGCTCGAAGTCCAGATCCTCGGTCTCACCTACTATCCCGTGACCTATTTCGAGATGCTGGGCCACCCGTGGCGCACCGAACGGCGGCCGACCGTACCGGGTGTGGCCGAGGCCGCCGACGGGTTGGTCGCCCTCGGCTGCGGCACCGCACAGCAGTGGTGGGATCTGTGCGCGATGTCGGGTCACGACGAATGGATCGACGAGACCACCGAGCTGACCATCACCGAGCAGGCAAATCTGCATGCCGAGGAGCTGTACCGCTGGATCGGTGAACAACCTGCGGATGATCTCCGCGAGCTCGCCGCGGCGTTCCGGATCCCTACCTCACCGGTGGGCAACGGCGAAAACGTGGTCACCATGGACCATTTCGTCGCCCGCGGTTCGTTCACGACCAATCCGCGTGACGGATTCATCCAGCCCACACCGCCCTACCGGCTCACCGATTGCCCGTTGCGACCACCCGCGCCGGCACCGCGGCTGGGAGAGCACACCGAGGCCTACAGTGCTGCCGTGTCGACGGCGCGCCAAGTGCCTCCCGGGGATCCCGACGACAATCGGCTGCCGCTGGCCGGGCTGCGTGTGCTCGACATGACGACTTTCTGGGCAGGCCCGTCGTGCACACACGCGCTCGGCATGCTCGGCGCCGAGGTGATCCACCTGGAATCCACCGCGCGCCCGGACGGGACCAGGCTCATTGCCGGGATCCCCGCAACCGTCGAACAGTGGTGGGAACGTTCGCCGATCTTCAGCGCACTCAACACCAACAAGAAGTGCCTGACGCTGGATTTCCAGACCGACGAGGGCCGCGACATCTTGCGCCGTCTCATCGCGACCTGCGACGTGGTCGTGGAGAACTTCACCCCACGCGTCATCGACCAGATCGGTTTGGATTTCGAGGCCGTACGAGCACTGCGTGACGACATCATCATGGTCCGGATGCCGGGATTCGGCTTGGACGGGCCGTGGCGGGACAACCCGGCGTTCGCCTACATCATCGAAGATGCCACCGGATTGAGTTGGCTCACGGGGTTTCCCGACCGCACGCCCTACGAGCCGTACTCTGTGGGGGACCCCAACGCCGGTGTGCACGCGCTCAACGCACTGTTGCTGGCACTGGAACACCGACGCAGAACCGGTCAGGGCGTGTTGGTGGAGGCCGCGATGGCCGACGCAGCGCTCAACATCGCTGCCGAGCAGGTCATCGAGTATTCGGCTTACGGAACGCTGCTGCAGCGCGACGGCAATCGCGGTCCGACAGCCGCGCCGCAGAACCTGTATCGCACCGCTGAGGTGGACGAATTCGGCCGCGATGACAGTTGGGTGGCTGTGGCGGTGCAATCCGATGCGCAGTGGGAAGCGCTGCGGGACGCATTGGGCCGGCCCGACTGGGCGATGGCCACCGAGTTGATGATTGCCGCGGGCCGCCGTGCCGCACACGATCTCATCGACGAGCACCTTGGCGCCTGGTGTGCAACCCGCACCGGCGCCGAGGTCGTCGAAGCCTTCTGGAGTGCCGGGATTCCGGTGGCCAAGGTGATGCAGCCGCACCGGCAGGCCGAACTGCCGCAGCTGCGGCACCGGAGGTTCTTCGAGCAGGTGGGCCACCCGGTGAACATGCCGGCGCCGCACAGCACCCTTCCGGTCAACCTTGGCAGCGGTCCGATGGTCTTCCACCGCGAACCCGCGCCGCTGCTCGGTGAGCACAACCACGAAATCCTGGCGGCCCTGGGGCTGACCGACGCCGAGATCGCCGAACTGGCCGAAGCGGGTGTCATCGGCACCGCGCCCGGGGTCGGTCGTCGTCAGCGAAAAGCTGTGCGCTAACCCGCGAGCAGACGTAAAAGTCCGCGACACACCGCATTTCGCGGACCTTCACGTCTGCTCGCGCAGGGAAGGTGAGCTACTTCAGGCAGCTACCCGCGTCGACGGGCAGGGTCACGCCGGTGATGTAGCGCGCCTCGTCGGAGGCCAGGAACAGCACTGCGTTGCTGATGTCGACGGGTTCGACCCACGGGATGGGCAGCGTGTGGAACAGCTGGCAGATCGGCGCCATGTCGTCGGGGCCCGGGTTCTCCAGATCCGGCCGGAACATCTTGAAGGTGCCCTCGTTGTGCAGCATGGGTGTGGCGACATGGGTTGGGTGCACGGTGTTGACCCGAATGTTGTGCTGTCCCAACTCGACTGCGAAACCGCGCATGAGCCCGACCACACCGTGCTTGGCGGCCACGTAGTTACCGCACTGCGGGTAGGCCTTGAGCCCGCCGACCGAGCTGGTCAGGACGATCGAGCCGCCACGCCCGCCGGCGATGAGGTGGGGGACACCGGCTTTGACCGACTTCCAGGCTCCCGAGAGGTTGATGTCGATCATCTCGTCCCAGTCCAATTCGCTGGTCTGGTCCAGCGTGTCGCCACCATTGCCGATGCCGGCGTTGGCAACGATGATGTCGAGCCGGCCGAGCTGTTCGACACCGCTGTCGACGGCGGCCTTCACTGCGGCGGCATCGCGGATATCGACCTCGGCGGTGACGATGCGGCGGTTGAGACCTTTGACCAGATTGGCGGTTTCGGCCAGATCATCGGACGTGGAGGCCGGGATGGCGGTTTGGGCGCCGGGGCGGATCGGCCCGCAGATATCGATCGCGATGATGTCGGCGCCCTCCTGGGCCAACCGCACCGCGTGGCTGCGGCCCTGACCACGAGCCGCGCCGGTGACGAAAGCGACCTTGCCTTCCACCCGTCCGGTCATTGTGTACCTCAGTTCTGATCGTGGGGAATCATGCGTCTTCGGCGAATTTCTGTGCACCTGCTCAGCACTCTGTCACCGTGCGCGGATGGTGTCAACGACGGACTCATAATTGATAATTTCTACTCTTCGCTTGGAAGAATTTCGTTCTCGGCGCGGCGAGAAGACCCGCTTCAGCGGCTCGCGGCGCAGGGAGTCATCCCTGCAGGGGTCTGCGAGTTCGCGAGCATGGGCATCAATGGCGAACCGGATTGGACCACGTGCGTCGTCAGTCCCAAAGGGTGGTGCGGAGGCGCAACGAGAACGTAGTTCTCGCTATTCGGCGGCGAAGCCGTGGGCGCAGAAATCCCATACCTCATCGGCGGTGATCGGGTGGGGTGCGGCCTCGTCGGCACCTCCACTCGACTGCGCGACGAACATCACCGTCTGCATGGTCATCGCTGCCATCCGGCGAGGATTGATGCCCTTGCGCAACAACCCCGCCTCAGCGGCCTCTTCCATGAGTTCGGTGAGCAGAGTCAACAGCGGTGCGTGGGCAACCTTCACCTCAGACGGGTGCGATACCAGCAGACGCGGTGCGAAATCGGTGAACAACGGCCGCTTGGCGGCCGGGTCGGGTCGAGATGATTCGAACAGCAGCTGGATGGCTACCTTGAGCCGTTCCAGCGGATCGCCGTGACTGGCCGTGGCGGCGCGAATCTGGTCGGCCGAGCGGCTCAGCGCGTCCTCGAATAGTGCCAGCAGCAGTTCGTGCTTGCCGTCAAACTGCAGGTAGAAGCTTCGCAGCGACTGACGCGAGCGGTCGACGACCTCTTGCACCGTGAAGTCGGTGCTGCCCTTTTCGATGATGATCGCCTGCGCGGCATCGAGGAAGCGCTGAACGCGCTGCGCTGCTCGCAGCTTGGCGGTTTTGATCGACCGCTCGACCGCCCGTTGCTTCCAGGCGGGTTCATCGCCGGCGGTGGTCACCGGCGGCTGAGATGGGTGTCGAGTCGGGAGAACATGAATTGACTGTACCGGAGAACGCCTTGCCATTGTGGTGCCAGACCCCCTCGCGGCCAACGTGTCGGAGATTGTAACTTTCGTGCCGTGAGAATAGTATTCTCATCGAGGGAATTATAGAAGTGCTTCGGGAAGAAGGATGTCGCGGCTCATCCGGTGCCCGCCGTTCTTGGCCGCAATCGTCGAGGAGTGCCGTGTACATCGATTACGACGTCGCCGATTCCATCGGCACCATAACTCTCAACCGGCCCGAGGCTGCCAACGCGCAGAATCCCGAATTGCTCGACGAGCTCGATGCCACCTGGACCAAGGCCGCGGAGGATCCCGCGGTCAAGGTGATCGTGTTACGGGCCAACGGAAAACACTTCTCCGCGGGGCATGACCTGCGCGGTGGCGGTCCGGTGCCGGACAAGATCACCCTCGAATTCATCATCGAACATGAATCGCGCCGCTACCTGGAATACACGTTGCGCTGGCGCAATGTGCCCAAGCCGTCGATCGCCGCGGTGCAGGGACGGTGCATATCCGGCGGCCTGTTGCTGTGCTGGCCGTGTGACTTGATCCTCGCCTCCGACGACGCGCTGTTCTCCGATCCTGTCGTGTTGATGGGCATCGGAGGCGTCGAATACCACGGGCACACCTGGGAACTCGGTGCCCGCAAGGCCAAGGAGATCCTGTTCACCGGCCGGGCGCTGACCGCCGAGGAAGCCGAACGCACGGGCATGGTGAACCGGGTGGTGCCACGCGACGAACTCGACGCCCAGACCCGCGAACTGGCCGCCCAGATCGCCGCGATGCCGTCGTTCGCGCTGCGGCAGGCCAAGCGCGCAGTCAACCAGACGCTCGATGTCCAGGGCTTCTACGCCGCGATCCAATCTGTGTTCGACGTGCACCAGACCGGCCACGGCAACGCGCTGAGTGTCGGTGGATGGCCGGTGTTGGTGAACCTCGACGATATGAAGGCCAACATCAAGTAACCGGTATGGGCGCCATGCGGCTCAGCGTGCGGTATGCCGCTGGGCTGACCTACGCACAGATCACCGCCGCCGCGGCCGTCACGCTCGTGGTGCTGGCGCTGAGTCGCAACACCGTCGGCGATGCGCGTCAATTGCTGACCCACGCCAACCTGGTCGCGCTGATCGCCCTGATGGTCGGTGCCGGCATCATCGATACCGTCGTCGGCTACTTCAACGTCTATCCCACCTTCAGCTGGTTCGCCGCCGGGGTCCCGCCGACTCCCGCGCAGCGGCAGGCCGCGATGCGTATCGGCCCGCGGCAGGCCGTCATCCAGTTCGGCACCTGGGCCGTGAGTGCAGCGGTTTACACCGTGGTGAATCTCGGCGCCGGTGGCGGGGTGGCCTACGTGATGGGCGGCGCCATCCTGTTCGGCGGCGTGGCGGCAGCCTGCATGGGATTTCTGGTGACGCAACGGATGTTGCGGCCGATCGTCGCTGCCTCGCTCACCGGAGCGTCGGCGACGAGTGTGACGATGCCGGGTATCCAGGGCCGGCTGCTGACCATCTGGACGCTGTTCAGCGGCCTGCCGACCGTGGGTATCGCGCTGATCGTGCTGGCCCGCTCCAACGGCTGGTTCGTGCAGAAGACCGCCCCGGTGGAAGCCGCCGTACTGGTACTCGCCGGAATCTCGTTGATCTTCGGACTGCGGTCGATGGTGTTGGTGGCGCGGTCGATCGCCGATCCGGTGCATGATGTGGTGCTCGCGATGAAAGCAGTCGAGCGCGGGTGGTCGGGCGTCTCGGTCAAGGTGTACGAGCCGTCGGAGATCGGCAGGTTGCAGTACGGCTTCAACCGGATGGTCGCTGGATTGGCCGAGCGAAACCGGTTGCGCGAGTTGTTCGGTCGCTATGTCGGCGTCGACGTGGCGCGGCACGCACTGCAGCAGGGCGGCGCAGTCGGCGGCGACGTCCGCGAAGTGGCCGTGCTCTATGTCGACCTGGTGGGCTCCACTGCGCTGGGCGCATCCCGCCCGCCGCAGGAGGTGGCCGAGCTGCTCAACGGCTTCTTCAAGATCGTCGTCGACACGGTGGAACGACATCACGGCCTGATCAACAAGTTCGAGGGCGACGCTGTGCTCGCAGTGTTCGGTGCCCCACTGCCACTGGACAATCCGGCCACCTCGGCCCTTGAGGCCGCGCGGGCCCTCGTGCCCGGTCTGAATGCACTGCCCGACGTCGAATTCGGTGTCGGAGTGTCCTGCGGTTCGGTTTTCGCAGGCAACATCGGTGCCGAGAACCGTTATGAGTACACCGTGATCGGTGATGCCGTCAACGAGGCGGCACGGCTCGCCGACCACGCCAAGGATTGGGACTCCGCCGTGCTGTGTTCGGGGTCCGCGTTGGCCCGCGCCGACACCGGCGAAGGCAGGCACTGGGCAGTGCGGGGATCCACGGTGCTGCGTGGCCGCAGCACCGCCACCGTGTTCGCCGAACCGGTTCCAGAGCTTCTGTAGGTCGCGGTGCCGGGAAAGTTACAGGTGCGCCAAACGTGGAGCCGAACCGCGGGCCCGCAGGCCTGCTCCCGCCTTGCGGGTGAGTTCCCTTGAGCTGCCGAGCAATCCGTCAAGTACCAGGGCGCGTTTCACATGTCGGTGTAGATCGTGCTCGGCGGTGAAGCCTATGCCGCCCAAGACCTGTTGGCAGTGTTTGGCAGCGGTCAGCGCGGCCTTGCCTGCAGCCGCCTTGGCGAGCATGGCTGTCAGATCGGGGTTGTCGGTGCCGGGCAGGATCAGCGTCGCCTCGGCGCCTTCGATGGCCACGAGTGTCTCGGTCAACCGATGCCGGACCGCCTGGAAGGCCGCGATCGGCTTGCCGAACTGCACGCGGTCCAGCGCGTGCTGACGGGCCAGGGCCAGCATTGCGCGTGCCGAGCCGACGAGCCACCAGCCCACCGCGCGGCGGGCTTCGCCCATCCGCATCAGTTCGCCGTCGGGAACGGGTCGCAGGGGTAGTCCGCCCAGAGTCGGACAGTCGTTGGGCTGACGTTCCCACACCACCCAACTGCCGCCGGCGTACGGCATCGGCGGGGTCCCGCCCGGCAACCCTCCTATGGTCTCCAGCATCACATCGTTGAGAACCGAGGCGTGCGAACCGGTTTCACCGAGCAGACGAAACACCAGCGGTATCGCGACGTCGGGCATGTCGGACAGCATGTCGGCCCAGCCGAGCTCGGCCAGCGCGGCGTCCAGTTCGGCCCCCGAGACCGACAGCATGGTCTTGCGCAGCGCGTCCTCGAGCAGGTCGAGAGACTCTTGATCCACCTGTCAGTCCTTCCCGAGGCCAAGCAGTCGGCGCGCGATGATGTTGCGCTGCACTTCGGCCGTGCCCCCGTAGATGGTGGCCGCCCGCGAGTAGAGAAACTCCGTGCGCCAGTCGTCGTCTTCGAGTTCGATGACTCCGGGCATCAGATCGCGTGCGGTGTCGTAGAGCTGTTGCTCGGCGCTTGCCAGCAGCACCTTGTCGATGGAGGTGTCCGGTCCGAGTTTGTGACCGTCCGCCAGTCGGTGCTGGGTGGCCCGCGACCGGCAGCGCAGGGTGTGCAGTGCCAAATAGGCCGAGCCCAGATCGGAGTCAGCCACAGCACCAAGGCCTTTCGCCTCGCCGATGAGCGCGTCGAACCGTGAGTACAGGTAGGCGATGCGCTGCCAGAAACACGTCGACCGCTCATAGGGCAGCAGATCCATTGCCAGCTGCCAGCCGTCGCCGGGCTTGCCGAGCATGCGGACCGCGTCGACCACCACGTCGTCGAAGTACACTTCACAGAACTCGTCGACGTTGTGCATGGTGCGCAGGGGACGCACCGTGATGCCCGGGGTGTCGGTGTCGACGAAGAAGGCGGTGATGGCTTGGTGGTCGGGAGTGTCCGCGTCGCCGGTGCGGGTCAACAGGATGCAGCGGTGTGAGTACTGCGCGAAGCTGGTCCACACCTTCTGGCCATTGATGACCCACGTGTCGCCGTCGATCACCGCGCGGGTGGTCAACGACGCCAGGTCGCTGCCCGAGCCCGGCTCGGAAAACCCTTGGCACCATTGCTCTTCGCCGGAGAGCAGCTTCGGGACCATCTCGGCGGCCAATTCGGCGGGCGCATAGTCGATCATCGTCGGCGCCAACACTTCCAGCATCGAGTACGGTCCGGGCTCGACCAGACGGCGCCCCACCACCTCTTCGCCGACGATGGCCCGCAATATCGCCGGGCCGCCGAGCCCGCCCGCATGCTCGGGCCAACCGTAGCGGCTCCACCGCGCGTCGTAGAGTGCCTTCTGTACGCGGGAGAACTGCCGCATGTCGCCCGCCAGAGTGCGCTCCTCGGGCGGCGTCAGATCGTTCTCGGTCAGCCACGCTTGTAGCGCCGTTCGGAAAGTGGCGGGCTCGTGGAGATCGGTCACGCTGACGGCCGACCGATCGCATGTGGTTTGCCGTGGTCATGCGCGCCGTTGCGGCGGATGAACGTCATGGCACGGGTTTTGAGCCGCCAGCCGTTGCCGGTACGCACATAGGTGTCGTTGTAGTACCCGATGCGCATATCGTGCGCGGAGTGCTCGATGAAGCACAGCGGCTGGGTGCCGCTGGCCGCATCGGGATTGTCGGGATCGAAGGTCACCAGTGCCGTCGCGGTCATGAACAGCCCCTTGGGGGCCGCCTCGACGAGCACCGGAAAGCGTTCCAGCGCATAGGTTTCGCCGAATGCGCTGTAGTTGCCATCCGGGGTGAACACGCTGATGAGGCCGTCGATGTCACCCTGGGTGATGGTGACGGCGTAGCGCGCGAGCAACTGCTGGATCTCGACGAGGTCGTCAGTTCGTGGCGTACTCATTGCGAAATACCCTACCTCCCTTCATTACAAAATTCACGTCCTGTGTAACGCGAATATCGTCCAGGGGATCACCGGGTACCGCGATGATGTCGGCCAGGAGCCCTTCGGCGAGTCGGCCGCGGTCGTCGGCGTTGATCAGCTCCGCGGCGACCACGGTGGCAGCCCGCAATACCGCGGCCGACGGCATGCCCCATTCCACCAGGGTGACGAGTTCGTCGGCGTTGCGGCCGTGCGGGATCGCCGGGGCATCGGTGCCGACGGCGATCTTCACGCCGGCCTCGTAGGCGGCCTTGATCGATGTCTGGGCCTTCGGGAACATCTCGGCAGCCTTGTCCTGCAGTACTTTCGGTGCCTTGGACACGTCCATGGCCTGAGCCAGCCGCCGGGTGGTGACGAGGAAGCGGTCGTTGTCGACGAGCATCTGGATGGCTTCGTCGTCCATCAGGAAGCCGTGTTCGATGCAGTCGATACCACAGGCCACCGCGTGTTTGACCGCCTCGGCGCCATGGGTGTGCGCGGCGACGCGCAATCCGCGGCGATGGGCCTCGTCGACGATGGCCCGCAGCTCCTCGTCCGAATAGTGTTGTGCGCCGGCCTCACCGGTCAGTGACATGACACCACCCGAACAGCACACCTTGATCAGCTGCGCACCGTGCTTGATCTGATAGCGCACCGCCTTGCGGATCTCGTCGATGCCGTTGGCGATGCCCTCTTCGATGGTCAGCTCCAGCACACCCGGCATGAACGCGGCGAACATGGTCGGATCGAGATGGCCACCGGTCGGCGTGATGGCGTGCCCGGCGGGCACGATGCGCGGGCCGTCGATCAACCCGGCGTCGATGGCTTTGCCCAGGGCGACATCGAGCAGATAGCCGCCGGTCTTGACGAACAAGCCCAGGTTGCGGACGGTGGTGAACCCGGCTCGCAGCGTACGCCGGGCGTTGCCGACCGCTCGTAGCACCCGGGTCGGGGGATCGTCCTGCACCTGGGACAGGCCGGGATTCTCACCGCGGCCGCCCATCAGCAGGTTGACTTCCATGTCCATGAGGCCGGGCAACAGGATCGACTCGCCCAGATCGATCACCTCGGAGTCCTGCGGAATCTCGCCGCCGACACCGACTATGCGGTCGCCCTCGACACGGACGATGCCGGGGCGGATGATCGCCCCGGCATCGACGTCGAGCAGACCGGCCGCCTTGAGCGTCGCCACGACTCAGACCACCGGTTCCCGGACGATCTCGATCCAGGCTGCGCCACTGTCGAGCACGCGCGGCTGCTTCCACACCTCGACGGGGAAGCTCACCATCACCACCGACTGCATCAAGTGCATGAGCCGCTTGGCGTCGTCGGGCATGCCGTGCAACGGAAACCGGGCGTCGAGGTAGACCATGACCTCTTCGAGGCGGGCCATGCCGACGTCGTAGAGCTCCTGCATCTCGGCCATCGTCGAAGCCAGCCGCTTGGCGTAGCGTTCCGGCTCCGTCGGCAGGATCCAGTCGGCAAAGCGCTCCAGATCGGCGAATTCGGCGGGCAGCAGGGCCTCGGTGGTCTCAGACATGCGCAACCTTCCCGTTGGTGGCGGCCTTGACGGCCTGCTGCAGCTTGTACTCGTCGACGTACTTGTGCGCGGTGTGGTGCAGGTGCCGCAGCAGGATCTCCTGGTCGCACAACGGGAATTCGGTGACCGCCCGCGTGCCGATCTGGGTCTGCGTGGCCTCCAGGGTGTTGGCGTCCTGTAGCGCGTACTCCTTGAAAGTCACCGCCGCCAGCTCCTGCGACAGCCGCTGACGGGTGTTCTTCGGTGGGACGAAGTAGAGGTTCGCCTCGAAGATGTGGGTGTCGACGCCGGTGGGCCAGTAGTTGTAGGTGAGGTACCAGCCCGGAACCCACAGCAACAGCGTGAAATTGGGGAAGAACTCGAATGAGTCCTGACCCCAGGTCTTCTGGCGGGCCGGATTGACGGCGGGCGGCAGTTCGCCGGGCAGGATGCCCTCGATGTCGGGGCGATCCCACGGCCCGAACAGACCGCTGTGCAGGATCCGCTCGATGGGCTTGACCATGCTGAGATCCTTCGGTGGGCTCATGCCGCCCCAGGACGAGATCATCGAGTGCTGATCTTTGATGTCGTAGTGCAGTGCCTCGAAGCCGACCTTGGCCAATTTCGCGGCTTCTTCCGGTGTCGCCTGCTTCATGTGCAGGATCGGCGCGTGGTAGAACTCGACGAACGCGTCGATGAACAGCTTCCAGTTGGCCTTGATCTCGGAGCGGTAGCTGTACACCTCGGTCATCTCGTGGAAGGGGTAGCCCTCCAAGCCTTTTGCGAAGTCACCGAGGTAGTCGCGCAGCGGCTCGGCGTCGTCGTCGAAGTTGACGAAGATGAAGCCTTCCCACACCTCGCAGCGCACGGGCCTGAGCGGGTAGTCGGCCTTGTCGACGTCGAAGAACTCCTGCTCCTGTTGGATGAAGGTCAGATCCCCGTTGAGGGCATAGCGCCAGGCGTGGTACTTGCAGGTGAACTGCCGGCAGCTGCCCGATACTTCCTCGCCGGGATAGTCGTTCCAGACCAGCTTGTTACCGCGGTGGCGGCACATGTTGTAGAAGGCCCTGATGGTGCCGTCTTTGTCCTTGTTGACGATGATCGACGTGCCTGCGCCGACCGAGGGCATCTCACGGGTGAAGTAACTGCCGCTCTTGGGTAGCCGCTCGACCCGGCCGACGTGCAGCCACAGCTTGCGGAAGATGGCCTGCTGCTCCAGCTTCCACTGTTCGGGGTCGATGGAGTCGGTGTAATCCACCGGTGCTGTGCCCAGCTCGGGCCAGTTCTCGGTCCAGCTGCCGACATCGGGCTTCGGGAAGTGTGCCAATTGTCTACCCTCTTTCTTCAGGTTCGGTGCCGGATTCCGGCTCGATGCCAAAGGTGTTGTAAGCCATGGCCATCAGGCCGTAGCCGCCGATCGTGAAAACCAGGTCCATGCGCTGACGCTCGTCGAGCCGTTCGCTGAGCGCGGCCCAGGTTTCGTCGGAGATGCGGGAATGCTCGTCGAGCTCGTCGACGGCGTTGAGCACGATCTGGTCGAACAGGTCGGCGGCTTCTCCCCGCTGGACTGCGGCGATCTGAGCGTCGGTGAGCCCTTCGGCCTTGCCGATGAAGGCGTGGTGGGCCCATTCGTATTCGCAGTGCCTGCGGTGGGCGACCCGCAGGATCGCGAGCTCACGCAGCCTGGGGTTCAGTGTCGAACGGAACAGCAGGTGATTGCTGAACCGCAGGAAGGCCTTGGTCAGCTGGGGGTGGCGGGCCAGGGTGGACAGGGCGACGCCTGCGCCCTGGGGATTGAGCCGCTCCTCGGGGAGCATGACCGACAGCGCCCGGAGCACCTCGTCGTCCCACTGGTCGGCGGGCAATGGGGGCAGGCGCACGTTCGCGTCTCCTCTCACTGGCTCTCGTTGATGAGAATCATATTCTCATTTGCGACCAATAGGTTTCCATCTTTTGCCTGCTCGGTCAATGGGGGCGCCGCAAGTTGCCTGCGGACGGGGACGATTCCGCTCGTCAGCGTCGTAGGACATTGATTCTCGGTAGAGGAGAAGATAGTTTTCTTCCATCGAGAACCTGTTGTCGGAGCGGAACGGAGCGGCCATGAACAAAGACGACATGATCCTGATCAGCGTGGATGACCACATCATCGAACCGCCGAACATGTTCGCCAATCATCTGCCTGCCAAGTACCGCGACGAGGCGCCGCGGTTGGTCCACAACCCCGACGGGTCGGACACCTGGCAGTTCCGCGACACCGTCATCCCCAACGTGGCGCTCAATGCGGTGGCGGGCCGGCCCAAGGAGGAGTACGGCCTGGAGCCGCAGGGTCTCGACGAGATCCGCAAGGGCTGCTACGACCCCGATGAGCGCGTCAAGGACATGAACGCCGGCGGGGTCCTGGCGACCATGAACTTCCCGTCCTTCCCGGGATTCGCTGCGCGGCTGTTCGCCACCGACGATTCGGACTTCTCGCTGGCGCTGGTCCAGGCCTACAACGACTGGCACATCGACGAGTGGTGCGGGTCGAATCCGGGTCGGTTCATCCCGATGGCGCTGCCGGCGATCTGGGATCCCCAGCTGTGCGCCGACGAGGTGCGGCGCGTGTCGAAGAAGGGCGTGCACTCACTGACCTTCACCGAGAACCCGTCGACTCTGGGCTATCCCAGCTTCCACGACCTGGAACACTGGAAGCCGTTGTGGGAAGCGCTGTGTGACACCGACACCGTGATGAACGTGCACATCGGGTCATCGGGCAAGCTCGCGATCACCGCGCCCGATGCACCGATGGACGTGATGATCACGCTGCAGCCCATGAACATCGTCCAGGCCGCTGCCGACCTGCTGTGGTCCGCGCCCATCAAGGCATACCCGAACCTCAAGATCGCACTGTCCGAGGGTGGCACCGGCTGGATCCCCTACTTCTTGGACCGGGTAGACCGGACCTATGACATGCATTCGACGTGGACCCACCAGAACTTCGGCGGCAAGCTGCCCTCGGAGGTGTTCCGAGAGCACTTCATGACGTGCTTCATCTCCGATCCGATCGGCGTGAAGAACCGCCACGAGATCGGCATCGACAACATCTGTTGGGAGATGGACTATCCCCATTCGGACTCGATGTGGCCCGGCGCGCCCGAAGAACTGGCCGCAGTGTTCGACACCTATGACGTGCCCGACGACGAGATCAACAAGATCACCCACGAGAACGCCATGCGGCTCTACCACTTCGACCCGTTCGCCCACATCTCGAAGGACCAGGCCACCGTCGGTGCGTTGCGCAAAGCTGCCGAGGGGCACGACGTATCGATCCGCGCGCTGAGCCACAAGGAAAAGACCGGCACCACCTTCGCGGACTTCCAGGCGAATGCCAAAGCCGTTGCCGGCGCGCGTGACTGACGACCAGACAACCGAGGAGACCACAACGTGTCGGGCGGGATGAACTTCGAGCTGACCGAGGACCAGCAGCTGATCCGGGCTTCCGTCGCGGAGCTGGCGGCCAAGTTCGACGACCACTACTGGATGGAGAAGGACCAGGCCCACCAATTTCCGCAAGAGTTCTACGACGCCATCGCGGGCGGCGGCTGGCTCGGGATGACCATCCCGGAGGAATACGGTGGCCACGGCCTGGGCATCACCGAGGCGACGATCTTGGCCGAGGAGGTCGCCCGCTCGGGCGGCGGCATGAACGCCGCCAGCGCCATCCACATGTCGATCTTCGGCATGCAGCCCGTGGTGGTGTTCGGTTCCGATGACATGAAAGCGGCCACCCTGCCGCGCATCGCCGACGGGAATCTGCATGTCTGCTTCGGTGTCACCGAACCCGGTGCGGGACTGGACACTTCGCGAATCACCACGTTCGCCAGACGCGACGGGGACAGTTATGTCGTCAACGGGCGCAAGGTGTGGATCTCCAAGGCCCTGGAGTCGGAGAAGATCCTGCTGCTGACTCGCACGACCCCGTACGACGAAGTCGAGAAGAAGACCGACGGCCTGTCGCTGTTCCTCACCGACCTGGATCGCGATCACGTCGACATCCGGCCGATCCGGAAGATGGGGCGTAATGCCGTCAGCTCCAACGAACTGTTCATCGACGATCTACGCGTACCCGTCGAGCATCGCATCGGGGAAGAGGGCAAAGGCTTTTCGTACATCCTGTACGGACTCAATCCGGAACGCATGCTCATTGCCGCGGAAGCGCTGGGCATCGGCCGCGTCGCGCTGGACCGGGCCGTTCAATATGCCAACGAACGCGTGGTCTTCGACCGGCCCATCGGCATGAACCAGGGCATCCAGTTCCCGCTCGCCGACTCACTGGCCCGCCTCGACGCCGCCGAGCTGATCCTGCGCAAGGCGACTTGGCTCTACGACAACGGCAAACCGTGCGGCAAAGAAGCCAACATGGCCAAATACCTCTGCGCCGACGCGGGGTTCGCCGCAGCGGACCGGGCACTGCAGACCCACGGCGGGATGGGTTACTCGGAGGAATACAACATCTCCCGGTTCTTCCGGGAGTCCCGACTCATGAAGATCGCACCGGTGAGCCAAGAGATGATCCTGAACTTCCTGGGGTCGCACGTGCTCGGACTGCCGCGCAGCTACTGAGGGGAATGCCATTTCGATGCGTACCTATTTCAACCTGACCGGCCGTTCGGCACTGGTCACCGGGGCGGGCGCCGGGATCGGAGCCGCCGTGGCCGAGGCGCTCGCTGCCGCCGGTGCTGCGGTGCTCGTCACCGACATCAGCGGTGACGCGGCCGCTGCGGTCGCCGAGCGGATCAACACATCGGGCGCCAAGGCCGACAGTGCCCCGCTCGATGTCAGCGACCGCGCCGCCGCAGTCGCCGCCGCGGCGCAGGCGGCCGGGTTGGGGGAGGGTCACCTGCACATCGTGGTCAACAACGCCGGCGTCACCTCTCCGGCGATGTTCCCGAAGCTCACCGACGAGACCTTCCGCCTGACATTCGACATCCACGTCATGGGTACCTTTCACGTCACCCAGGCTGCGCTGCCGCATCTCCCGACCGATGGCACGGGGCGCATCATCAACGTCACCTCCTCGGCGGGCATGACCGGAACCCTGGGGCAGGTCAACTACTCGGCGGCCAAGGCCGGCATCATCGGGTTCACCAAATCGCTGGCCCGGGAACTGGCGCCCAAGAACGTCATGGTCAATGCGCTTGCGCCGCTGGCGGCGACGCCGATGACTGAGACGATCCGCACCAACGAGAAGTTCGCGGCGAACATGATGAACCGGATCCCGCTCAAGCGGTGGGCCGAAGCCGACGAAGTGGCCGGGGCATTCGTCTTCCTGGCCTCCGATGCCGCGTCGTACATCACCGGGCAGGTGCTTCCGGTCGATGGCGGCATGGTTATGTGAGCCTGTGAGCGAATCTCAGACCGCACCGCTGGCCGGGATCACTATCGTTGCGCTCGAACAGGCGGTGTCCGCGCCGATGTGCACGCGGGTGCTGGCCGATTTCGGTGCCCGCGTCATCAAGGTGGAGAACCCGAAAGGCGGCGACTTCGCGCGCGACTATGACGATGTCGTGAACGGCCTTGCGGCCCACTTTGTTTGGGCCAACCGCGGCAAGGAGTCCATCACCCTGGACCTGAAGACGGCCGGCGGCATGGACATTCTGCACCAGCTGCTCGACGGCGCAGACGCACTGGTCTCGAACCTGGCCCCTGGCGCGACCGCCCGCATGGGCCTGGCGCCAGCAGAGCTGGCCCAGCGTCATCCGCAGCTGATCCCGGTCGAGATCGACGGCTACGGCACCGGTGGCCCGCTGTCCCACAAGCGCGCCTACGACCTGCTGGTGCAGGCCGAGTCGGGGGCGTGCGCGGTGACCGGTCACCCGGGCATGCCGGCCAAACCCGGGCCGCCGGTGGCCGACATCTCCACGGGCCTGTACGCCGCGTTGTCGATCATGGCGCTGCTGATCGGCCGGGCCCAGCGACCCTCCGGGGCTTCGGCACCTGCTGTCGCCGTCAGCCTGTTCGACACCATGACCGACATCATGGGTTACCCGCTGACCTACACCCAGCACTCCGGCATCGACCAGCAGCCGCTGGGTATGAGCTCGCCCGCGGTCGCCCCGTACGGTGCGTTCGCCACCCGGGACGGGCAGACGGTGGTGCTGGGCACCACCAACGACCGGGAATGGCAGCGGCTGGCCCGGTCGATCATCGACCGGCCGGACCTGGCCGACGATGCGCGGTTCGCCACCAACTCCGACCGCTGCGCGGGCCGTGACGTTCTCAACGAGGCGATCGGAACCTGGTGCGCGCAACACGATCTCGTCGAGATCCAGCAGATCGCCGATGAGGCGGGCATCGGCAACTCGCGATACAACCGGCCCAGTGAGGTGATCGTCCACCAGCACCTCAAGGACCGGGACCGGTGGCGTCCCGTCACGACCCCCAATGGGGAGATCAGTGCGCTGCTGCCGCCCCCGGTGATCGCGGGATTCGACCAACCGATGGGCGCGGTTCCTGGCCTGGGCCAGCACACCGATGCCATCCTGACCGATATGGGTCTGTCCGCCGCTCAGATCGATGCCCTGCGGGAGCAAGGTGCGATCGGCCCGGCCTACCCGAGTAACCGAGATCGGAGCAACTGATATGCGTGAAACCGTCATCGTCGAAGCCGTGCGCACGCCCGTCGGCAAGCGCAACGGCGGACTGTCCGGATTCCACGCCGCTGACCTCTCCGCACTGGTGCTCGACGCGCTCGTGGAGCGCGCGGGTATCACCCCCGACATCATCGACGACGTGGTGTGGGGCTGCGTCTCACAGGTCGGTGACCAATCCAGCAACATCGGTCGATATGCGGTCCTCGCGGCGGGCTGGCCGGAACACATCCCGGGGACCACGGTCAACCGGGCTTGCGGATCCAGCCAGCAGGCACTGGATTTCGCAGTCCAGGCGGTGATGTCGGGCCAACAGGACGTCGTCGTCGCAGGCGGGGTCGAGGTGATGAGCCGCGTCCCACTGGGCGCGGCACGCACCACGGGGCAGCCGTACGGCCCGAAAGTACTCGACCGGTACCAGGGTTTCGCGTTCAACCAGGGCATCTCGGCTGAAATGATCTCGAAGAAGTGGGGTTTCAGCCGGACCCAGCTTGACGAGTACTCCGTGGCATCGCACGAGCGGGCGGCCGCCGCGCAGGACAGTGGCGCCTTTGAGACGCAGATGATCACGGTGTTTCCCGACGACGGTGACCCCGTGGTGGACGACGAGGGTGTGCGGCGGGGGACCACCGTCGAGAAGCTGGCTGGGCTCAAACCCGCATTCGCCGAGGACGGCGTGATCCACGCAGGCAACTCGTCGCAGATCTCCGACGGGGCGGCCGCGTTGCTGGTGATGACCGAGGAAAATGCTGTGGCGCTGGGGCTTTCGCCGATCGTGCGATACCGGGCCGGCGCGGTCACCGGAGCCGATCCGGTGTTGATGCTGACGGGCCCGATTCCGGCCACCGAGAAGGTGCTGCACAAAGCGGGTGTGCGGTTGGAAGAGGTGGGCGTGTTCGAGGTCAACGAAGCGTTCGCGCCCGTGCCGCTGGCCTGGCTCGCCGAAACCGAGGCAGACGAGGCCAAGCTCAACCCGCTCGGTGGGGCGATCGCGCTGGGGCATCCGCTCGGGGCGTCGGGTGCGGTTCTGATGACTCGGATGATCAATCACATGCGCGACAAGGGAATTCAATACGGATTGCAGACCATGTGCGAAGGCGGCGGTACCGCGAACGCCACGCTGGTCGAACTTCTCGGCTAAGGAGAATGAGTGCAGCGAAATCTGTTCACCGACGACCACGAGGCGTTCCGGGTGCTGGCACGCGATTTCGTCGAAAAGGAGGTCGTCCCGGCCTACCCCGAATGGGAGAAGGCCGGCCGCATGCCGCGCGACGTCTTCAAAAAGATGGGCGCACTGGGCATGCTGGGCATGGCCATCCCGGAGGCTTACGGCGGCTCGGGGGTCACCGACTACCGCTACAACGTCGTGCTGCAGGAGGAGGCGGCCCGGGCGCTGGTCACCCTGTCGACGGTGCGCACCCAGCTCGAGGTGATCCTGCCGTACTTCCTGCGATACGCGAACGATGAACAGCGGCAGCGCTGGTTTCCGGGGCTGGCCGACGGGACGCTGTTGACCGCGGTGGCGATGACCGAGCCGGGCACCGGGTCAGACCTCGCGGGTATGCGGACCACGGCCGTGCGCGACGGGGACGACTATGTGCTCAACGGCGCCAAGACGTTCATCACCGGAGGCATCCAGGCTGACCTCGTCATCGTCGTCGCCCGCACCTCGACCGATCCGGAGAACCGGCGAAAAGGCTTGACCCTAGTGGTCGTCGAGGACGGGATGCCCGGCTTCACGCGGGGTCGTGAACTGGAAAAGATGGGCTGCAAGGTCCAGGACACGGCAGAGTTGTCGTTCACCGATGTGCGGGTGCCGGTCGCCAATGTGCTGGGTGAGGAGGGGGAGGCGTTCAGCTATCTGGGACACAACCTGCCGCAGGAACGGCTGACCGTGGCGGTCGGGTCGGTGGCCCAGGCTCGCTCGGCCATCGCCGCGGCGATCGACTACACCAAGGATCGCAAGGCGTTCGGAACCCCGGTCGCGTCGTTTCAGAACACCAAGTTCGAACTCGCGGCCTGCTCGACGGAGGTCGAGGCGGCCCAGGCGATGCTGGATCGTGCGGTTGCTCTGCATGTCGACGGCGAACTGTCCGGCGCCGACGCGGCACGCGTGAAGCTCTTCTGCACCGAGATGCAGGCGCGGGTGATCGATCGATGCCTGCAGTTGTTCGGCGGGTACGGCTACATGACGGAGTATCCGATCGCCCGGTTGTACACCGATGCCCGCGTGGCCCGGATCTACGCCGGGACCAGCGAAGTGATGAAGGTGATCATCGCCAAATCGCTGGGTCTGTAGCTGCGGCCCAGCAATCGCGCGTTACAGATCTTGGGACAGGCGTCACGAAAATAGTTCCGGTGAGACCCTTGTCACAGCCGCGAAACCTACCTACTGTGTGTTCACTAGGTTGGTTTGGCCGGAGTGTCAGGGAGTTCGGTGGCATCGGTTTCTGAGGGTCCAGCGGCACGGCCGTACGAGTCGCTGCTCGCGAAAGGCGAGGACCGCAAACAGCGGATCCTTTCCGTCGCGGAGAAGCTGCTGGCGCGCAACGGATGGCGCAACACCTCCCTGGCTCAGATCGCCAAGGAAGCCGGCGTCACCCCGGCGGGGCTGTTGCACCACTTCGAATCCAAGGAGCAACTGCTCAACGCAGTGCTCGACGCCCGCGACTACGACGACGACATCCACGCCGACCGCTCAGGGGATCTCGCGGAGGAGATCACCCGGGTCGCAGAACGTTTCGAGCGAGCACCCGAGCTGGTAGGCACCTTCACCGTGCTGCTCGTGGAGAACATCCAGCCCGACGCGCCCCTGCACGACCGGCTGCTCAAGCGCCAGCAGGACGCTCGCGCCATCGTCGCCGACATCCTCTGCCGCGGCCAGGACAGCGGCCGCTACCGCACAGATTTCGACGCGGCCAACAAGGCCGTGGAGATACTCGCCTTCGTAAACGGAATGGAGACCTCGTGGTTACTCGATCCCTCACTACCGCTGGTGGACGTGTTCAAGAGCTACGCGCAGATGCTGGCCCGGGACATCGAGGCGCCCGGCGGAGCGGCCGACCTGTGAGAGTGGAGGACGACATGCGGTATCGACTCGATGTGGTGGCTCCCTGCGTCGTCGATGCGGTGAAGTTCGCCGGCGGTTGGCTGGTCGACCGGGTGATGGCCGGCTGGGACGTCACGGTGCTCATCGGTGCCGACGAAGATGTCCGCCCCCTGGAGATCCTGGGCGTCGAAACCATGGATCTGGAAAGCGTGCTGGAATCGTGGGACGACCGGCCGCATCCGCACACCGTCGCGGTCGCCGCCGAGTTGTTCAACACCGACGACCGGGTGCGTCAAGGCGTGCTCAACGCCTTGGAGCAGGGCCGCACCGAGGTGACCCTGTGGGGTGAGGGTTGTCCCGAAGAACTGAGTGTCAGCCCCGTGCGACACGAATTATCCGCAGCCGCATGCGCTTTCAAGGCACAGGCGTTGACGGCGGTCGACGCCGCCGATGCCGTCGTCGGCAACACCGAGACATTCCGTTGCGGTGTCATGGCGATCCGGTCGGTGCCTGCCGACCTGATCGCGGTGGGCTGACATGGGTGCCCGCTGGGTGGGCGCTGAGTGCTACCGGCCAGCAAGCTGAAAAGTAGCCACTGACAACTACTTTGGCGGCCGCCGGTCGGCAGAAGGTGTTTGGGATCTGCTCTGCGGGCAATCCTCAGGGTATGAATACCGTCAAGATGAGAAGACCGTGGGTTCGGGCCTGTGCCACCGCGGTGGCCGCGGGGGCTCTCGGGTTGTCCGGCCTCGGACTGACCACCGGCATTGCTCAGGCCGTCCCTGCTCCTGCTCCGGCAGATCACCATCACTGGTGCCCGGGTGATCGTTGGGACTCCGCCTGGGGCGGCAACTCGGACTGGAACAACTGCCATGACTGGGACGACAACTTCCGCGGCGCGCCATACGGATATGGCGTACCGGACTGGGCGCCGGCGCCGCCACCGCCGCCGTTCTGGGCGCCGTGGGCCCAGGTGGTCTGGAATCCTGATATGAATGCGTGGGGCTTCTGGAACGGGCCAGGAATCTGGATTCCGCTGTAGAGCTCGAATTTGTAAAGCGTTGTGCCCCAAGGCTTCAGTCCTAAACGTCTGTCGACGCATTGCCGTGGAACTAGACTTCCGCAATGTTCTCGGAGACACGGTATGCACTGAACGGCGATTTGCGCGTCGCCTACCGTGCGTCCCGTGAAGGGGTGCGCGACTTCGTATTCGTCCCGAACTGGTTCACAAATTGCGAGCACCTGCCGGATCTACCCTCCATACAAGGGTGGGTCGAGGCGATGACGTCGCTTGGACGCCTGATCTTCTTCCGACCAGCCGGGTACGGGGGCATCGGATCCAGTCGAGCCGAGCTTGCCGCCGACATTGGAGCAATGGGCAGACAGCATCATCGCGGTGCTCGATGAATTAGGGATTCGCGAGGCGGTCCTCCTGGCGATCCCAGGTGCGCTGCCGGCAGCGGCACTATTCGCAGCAACACATCCATCGCGCACAACAGCATTGGTTGTGCTCGAAGGCAACGCAGATCCGTCAGGCATCGCCAATCTGGACGATGTGCTCGCTGCCTTCATCTCGACATGGGGTACGGGCGAGTTTGAACGTGTCCTGAATCCAGACATGCCGTGGAACGATGAGATTCGCGCGACGTGGGCACGCATGGAACGCCTCGCGAATAGGCCAGCTACCGTCGCACGGATGTTGGAGCTCGCAGCCAGACAGGACATGCGGGCTGTGCTGCCGACGATCCGCATACCCACCCTCGTCGTCCAACACGCGGACAACCCATTTATCGCGCCGGCAATGGGCAAGTACGTCGCCGACCACATACCGGGCGCGAAGTACGTAGAGCTGCCGGGTCGCAACATGTGGCACTGCGTCGAGCCGTGGCGCGACTCGTTCCAGGAGGTCGCCGAGTTCCTCACCGGCCGCCATGCCGACGTGTCCGACGATCGAGTGCTCGCGACGGTGCTGTTCACCGACATCGTCAACTCGACACGGCAGGCTGCCAAGATGGGTGACCGTGACTGGCATGCGCTGCTCGACGCGCACGACGCCGTCGTCCGGTCGCAACTTGCTCGGTTTCGGGGCCGCGAGGTGAACACTTCGGGTGACGGCTTTCTCGCGACGTTCGACGGGCCGCAACGAGCGATACGCTGCGCCATGGCAATTCGCGACGCGGTGCAGGCGCTGGGCATTCAGGTGCGTGCCGGGTTGCATACCGGCGAATGCGAAATTCGCGGTGACGGGATCGGCGGCATCGGCGTGCACATCGGCGCGCGAGTGAGCGCATTGGCCGGAGCGAACGATGTCCTGGTGTCCAGCACGCTGCGAGACCTCGTCATCGGATCCGGGCTGGAGTTCGACGAACGCGGCACGCACCAACTCAAGGGTGTGCCCGGCGAATGGCGGCTATTCGCCGTCTCCTCTCCGTAGCAGCGAGCGGTTTGCGCGATCGAACGCGCGAAGCTATCGGCTTGGTGTCGGAAACTTCGGCCGCCGTTTCGCGAAGGCGAGACTGCGGCCCATTTCTGCCAGCCGCCGAACAATTTCTGCCACCGGAATTATCCCGCTGACCTCCATGTTTGATGTGTCAGATCGGCAAGATGCACTACCAAATAGCCGACCATGGCGTCCGGGCCGCACGACTCGAACACCGCCCGACACATATGGAAGAAGGCTCCACAATGAACAAGATCGGATTTGCCACTCTGATCGCCAGTGGCGTGGCCGCAGCAGTGTTCGGCTTGGCGGCGCCGGCGCAGGCCGAGCCCGTGTCACCGGTTGGCCCGCACTACACCGTCGACAATCACGACGAAACCAACACCACGGGCGGCTTCGTCGACCTGCCCTTCTGATCTGCGGCAGCAAGCCCGCTCGATGTCCGCCCCGGACCGCACCACAGTGCCGGCCCGGGGCGGACATCTTGATCAAGAGATGAATGTGGGCATCGCGGCCCATCCCCGGACTGCGGCGGTTTCCGACGCCACCACGTTCGACCAGTCGACCTCCCACTCCGGAAATCGGTTGAGGATCTCCTCCATGGCGATGCGCAGCTCCAATCGAGCCAGCGCATTGCCCATGCAGAAATGCGTACCCGCGCCGAAAGTCAGATGCGAGTGATGTTCCCGGTGAATGTCGAAGACGTCCCCGTCGGGAGCAAACCTGCGGTGGTCGCGGTTGGCCGCGCCGACCAGCAGCAGCATCGCCGAACCTTCCGGCACCGTGTGGCCGTGGTAGTCGACGTCGCGGGTGACATAGCGGGCGAGCTGTAGCGCCGGTGGTTCCCAGCGCAAGATCTCCTCGATTGCCTGGGGTATCAGTTCAGGATTCAGTGCCAGGTCGCGCCGTTGATCCGGAACTTCGGCCAGAGTCTTACCGGCCCAGCCGAGCAGCCGCGTGGTGGTTTCGGAGCCGGCAGTGGCGATCACGGTCAGATACAGCAGCAGCTCGTCGCGGCGCAGCTTGCGCAGCGTGCCGGTTTCGTCGGTGAATTCGGCGTTGAGTAGATCGGTCATGATGTCGTCGGACGGGTGTTCGGCCCGCCAGTCGATGAACTCTGCGAACACTTCGCCGGTGGCCAGCGTCTCGACCGTCTTGCCTTGCAGGGACTCCTCGCCGTGGTCGGTGATCCGCTGCTGCTGGTCTTCGGGGATGCCGAGCAGCATGCCGATGACTCGCATCGGCATCTGCTCGCCGAGATCGTTGACGAAGTCGAACCGGTCCGACCCGACCAGCGGATCCAGACAGCGCGTGGTGAACTCGCGGATCTGTGGTTCGAGTGCGAGCACCTTACGCGGCGTGAACACGCGTGACAGCAGGTTGCGGTGGATGTTGTGGATCGGTGGATCCTCGAAGATCAATGTGCCCGGTGGGATTTCCATGCCGGACTTGATGAGCTCCAGCAGTGCTCCGCGCCCGGAGATGAACGTGTCGTGGTCGATGACGGCCTTGTTGACGTCGTCGTAGCGGCTCAGCGCATAGAAGTCGTGCTGTTCGTTGTAGTACAGCGGGGCTTCTTCCCTGAACCGGGCGAATACCGGGTAGGGATTCATATTGAGGTCGACGTTGTACGGGTCGTAGTACAGATCGGCTTCGGTTGACGTGGGCACAGCTGATCTCCTGACCGGATCGAAGGTGCTGTGCATCTGCTTAGCAGGCCGAGGATCGCTCGGTCAAGGATTTCCAGGTGTATCTATTGCCATTACAATATTTCCGCAAGATGTAATACACGGTCACGGTGTGGCGTGAGCGCTTCCATCAGTCGAAAGAACGATGAGCACCTTACCCACGGCGCGCCCGTCGGCGACGGTGCGCAGTGCAGTGGCGACCTCGGACAGGGGATACACCGCGCCGACGTGCGGCACGATGGTGCCGCTGGCCAGCAGCCCGCGCAATTCGGCCTCATTGCGCGCGAACTCCTCGGAGGGCACGTCCTGGAACTGGAATCCGAGAACGTGAATACCCTTGACCAGCACCAAGTTCAACGGAATTCGAGGGATGACGCCCGACGCGTACCCGACCGTGACGAACCGTCCACCGCGCCGCAGTGAGCGCAACGCCGGTTCGGACAGTTCCCCGCCGACCGGGTCGATGACTGCATGCGCACCGTCGGGCACGGCCTCCCGTAGCGCGGCGCGAAGGTCACCGCTGCGATGGTTGACGACGGCGCTAGCGCCGGAACGCTGTGCCACGTAGAGCTTTTCGTCCGACGATGCCACGGCGGTGACGCGGGCACCCATGGCGGCGGCGAGCTGGACGGCGGCCAGTCCGACCCCGCCGCCTGCGCCGAGGACCACGACGTCATCGCCGGCGTGTACGCGTGCCATCGAGCGCAGGGCGTGACAGGCGGTGCGGTGCGCCACACCGGACGCGGCTGCGATGCGGGCGTCGACGCCGTCGGGGATCTGCGTGAGCGATCCGGGGGAGATGCACACCTCCTGCGCGAACGCTCCGAACATCCCGGACCCGGTGACCCGGTCGCCGATCGCGAAACCTGTTCGCGTACCAGATGTCTCGGTGACCATGCCGGCGAACTCACTGCCGGGGACGAATGGCACCGGCACCTGCACCTGGTACCGGTCGGCCACGAGAAGCACGTCGGGATAGTTGACCGCGGCTGCAGTGACGCGAACGCGTACCTGGCCGGGTTGCAGTGCGGGAGGAGGCAACTCTTCGACTCGCACCACTTCCGGTGGGCCGTAGCGCGGGCAGACGGCGGCCTTCACCGGTAGTCGCTGGATTCGGCGAGGTCTGCCGCCGAACGCATCAGCCCGGTGACCACCGGGCCGAACGCCAGCAGCTTCTCGTCATCGCCCGCACGCTGGAACCCCTGCTCCAGCACGATCGCCAATTTCCACTTGGCCAGCACCAGGTAGTAGTCGAGATCGTCGACCTGACGGCCCGATACCTCGGCGTAGTGCGCGACCACCTGGTCGCGCGACGGCATCCCACGCATGTCCACGTAAGTCATGTCGGACTCGCCTGATTCGCCGGCAGGCCAGCTCTGGACCATCCACGCCAGATCGAGTTTCGGGTCGCCGACGGTGCCCATTTCCCAGTCCACGATCGCCGCCAGCCGAGCGGGTGCGCCGTGGCCGAACATGACATTGGCGAACTGGTAATCCCCGTGCATGAGGCCCGGCACGAAGTCGCGCGGCCGGTGCGCGCGCAGCCATGTGGTGGCGACCTCGAGCCCCGGCAGGTCACGGTTCTTGATGCGGTCGAGGAAGCCGATCCAGCGGTCCACCTGGCGTTCGTGGAACCCTTCGGGCCGTCCGAGATCGCCGACACCCCGTGCTCGCCAGTCCACCTTCGACAGCAGCGCGATGCCTTCGGCCAGTTGATAGCTCAAGCCGGGCCGGGCGGTCAGATCGCTGTGAAACGGTTCGGGCCAGCGGCCGTGTTGGTCCATCGGCGACCAGCCGTCGACGAAACCCATGAGATAGAACGGTCGTCCGAGGATCTCGGGATCGGCACAGACCCCGACTGCAGCGGTGTGCGGAACATCGGTGCCGTCGAGCGCTTCGATGATCCGCCACTCCCGCAGGATGCCTTTGTCGCGGTCGGGCGGGGCGCCCGGCGGCGGCATGCGCAATACGCATCGTTCCTGACCCCGACGGATTTCGTAGATGACGTTCTGGGTGCCCCCGGACAGGTACCGTGCCTCGGCCGGTTCGCCCTTACCGGGCATACCGGCGTCGTCCATCCAATTGGCGAGGCGCACAACATCTATACCGCGCACGTGCGAAGCAGATTCAGATTGCGTCACAGGTTGCCGACCTCCGCGTCGAGGTATTCGGCCAACTGGGCTCGCGCGGCCTCACGCTTGCCGGGGATCCACTCGGTCGGCCAGGTGCCCTCGGTCGGCTGGTAGTCGCGCAGCACTTGGCGCGCCACGGTGGTCTTGTGGACCTCGGTGGGGCCGTCGGCCAACCCCATCACGGCCGCGCCGGTGACCATGCCCAGGAACGGCATCTCGTTGGTGACTCCCAGTGCACCGTGGATCTGCATTGCCCGCCAGGCGATGTCGTGCAGCACGGTGGGCATCACGACCTTGACGGCGGCGATGTCCTTGCGGACTCTCTTGTAGTCGTTGTACTTGTCGATTTCCCACGCGGTGTAGAGCACCATCAACCGGAACTGCAGCAGCTGTGCGTAGGAGTCTGCGATGTAGCCCTGCACGAACTGCTTGTCCGACAACCGACTGCCTTGCGTGTGGCGGCTCAGGGCGCGCTCACACATCATGTCCAGTGCCTTGCGGGCCAACCCGATGGTGCGCATGGCGTGGTGGATCCGGCCGCCGCCCAGGCGGGTCTGCGCGATGATGAAGGCCTTCCCCTCACCTCCGAGCAGAGCGTCGCCGGGCACCCGGACGTTGTCGTAGTGAATCAACGCATGCGAACCCTCGTTGTCTCGCTCGCCGTACAGGCCGACGTTGCGGACGATCTTCACGCCGGGGGTGTCGGTCGGCACCAGAAACATCGACATGCCTTGGTAGGCACTGACGTCCGGGTCGGTCACCACCATGACGATGAGGAACGACGCGGTTGCGGCGTTGGAGGAGAAGAACTTCCAGCCGTTGATAATCCAGTCGTCGCCATCGCGTATCGCGCGGGTGGTGAACAGTGTCGGGTCCGCGCCCGCATGCGGTTCGGTCATCGAGTAACACGAGAACAGCTCGCCCTCGAGCAGCGGGTGTAGGTAGCGTTCCTTCTGTGCGTCCGTGCCGTAGTGCGCGATGATCTCGGCGTTGCCGGTATCCGGTGCCTGACAACCGAAGACGATGGGCGCCCACTGGGAGCGGCCGAGGATCTCGTTGAGCAGCGCGAGCTTGAGCTGGCCGTGGCCCTGGCCGCCGAGTTCGGGGCCGAGATGCGTGGCCCAGAGGCCCTGACTACGGACCTCGGCTTTCAAGGGATCCACCGCATCGCGCCTGCTGCCCTCAAGCGGGGTGAACTGTTGGTGCGGCCACACCAGGTCGAGCGGTTCTACCTTTTCGCGGACGAATTCGTCGGCCCAGTCGAGCATCTTCTGGTACTCGGGGTCGGTCTCGAAATCCCAAGCCACGGTTGGGTCCTCCGATCTACTGGTGGTTGAATCCGGTGATGAGTGCGGCGATGTCGGCGGTGATGATGTCGGCGAACGAACGCTTTCCGTAGCTGCCGCCCGCCCAGTGCCGTACGCCCTCGCTGACAAGGATCTGCGCCAGGTGCGACAGGTGCGCGACATCGACGTGCTCGGCCAACTGGCCGTCGGACTGAGCCCGGGCGAACAGTGCGCCGAACATGTCGGCGCCGGCCTCATCGGGAGCCGGGGCGCCCGCCAGGATGCGGTGCTCGTGCCGGTAGCCCTCCAGGATGGTTTCGATGATGAGGTCCGGAGGGTTGCGTGCCATGGACCGTTCCAAACTGCGTAGTCCTTGGCCGATCACCTCCACCAAGTCGTAGTCGGCGCCGACCAACGACTCCATGCGCTGCTGCGCCGACCGGGTGGACAGCAGTCCGACCTCGAACAGCACATCCTCTTTGGCCGGGAAGTAGAAGTAGAACAGCGCGCGGGACACGCCTGCGGCCCGGCAGATGTCGGCGACCGTGGTCTTCGTGTAGCCGTTGGTCCGCCACAGCGCCATCGCTGCCTGCACCAACTCACGCTTCGTGCGGTGCGACCGGGCCCGCTGAAATGACGCTCGACGCTGACTACCGTCAGGCGTCGCCGGAAGCGCATCTGATCGGGGCATATAGCGACTGTAACAGGGGAGAAAGCTGGGGAGAATAGTTGACGCTCGTCTAACTATTGAACCGACGACGACGTTCCGCTGCGGTCACCCGCTGCCGTACGTTGACGCGCAACCAGGCCTATGGAAATGTAATGTTCAAAGATGAGAGCCACGTTCTCATGGTCGTGGCAGGAACGGGAGCAGCACATGGCGATCGACCCGACGGGTATCGATTTCTTCCGCGATGAACGACTGGTCGACAACCCGTATCCGTACTTCGAGGCGCTTCGCGACAAGTGCCCCGTCAGCCGGGAGGACCACTACGGCGTGACGATGGTGACGGGCTGGGACGAAGCAGTTGCCGTCTACAACGACGAGGAGACATTCTCGTCGTGCATCTCGGTCACCGGTCCCTTCCCCGGCTTCCCGGTTCCACTCGAGGGCCGCAGTGCCGACGAGGTGACCGAGCTCATCGACAAGCACCGCAACGAACTTCCGTTCAGCGATCAGCTGCCGACGCTGGACCCGCCCACTCACACCGACCACCGCTCGCTGCTCATGCGGCTGATCACGCCCAAGCGCCTCAAGGAGAACGAGGACGCGATGTGGCAGCTCGCCGACGTGGTGCTCGACACGTATCTGGCCACGGGCAAAGGCGACTTCATCAAGGGCTTCGCGAGCCCGTTCACCCTCTTGGTCATCGCTGATCTGCTCGGCATCCCGGCCGATGATCGCGCGGGCTTCGTGGAAGGCATCAAGCAGCACTCGGGCGGTGGGGTCGGGAGCACCAGCAAGGAATCACTGTCGCACAGCCCGCTGGAATTCCTGTATGGGCAATTCTCCGAATATGTTGCCGATCGTCGGGCGAACCCCCGCGAGGACGTGCTGACCGGACTTGCCGAGGCCACCTTCCCCGATGGCTCGGTCCCCGACGTCGGCGATGTGGCCCGCGTGGCCACCAATGTGTTCTCCGCCGGGCAGGAGACCACGGTGCGGTTGCTGAGCACCGCGCTCAAGGTGCTCGGGGAGCAGCCCGACATCCAGCGGCGGCTGCGCGAAGACCGCAGCCTCATCCCGAATTTCATCGAAGAGGCGTTGCGGATCGAGAGTCCCGTGAAGGGCGACTTCCGGTTGTCGCGTTGCCCGGTCACCGTCGGTGACGCCGAATTGAGTGCGGGCACAACGGTAATGGTGCTCAACGGTGCCGCCAACCGGGATCCGCGGCGGTTCCAGGACCCCGACACCTTCGACCCGGCCCGCAAGAACGCCCGTCAGCACTTGGCTTTCGGTCGCGGCATCCACAGTTGCCCGGGTGCGCCACTGGCGCGCGCGGAGACCCGCGTCGGCATCGAACGGCTGCTCGATCGGACGACGGACATCCGTATCTCCGAGGCCGAGCATGGGCCGGCCGGTGCGCGGCGCTACACCTACATCCCGACCTTCATCCTGCGCGGACTCACCGAACTACACCTGGAGTTCGACGTCCGATGAAGGTGACCGTCGACGAGGATCGCTGTCGCGGACACGGCATGTGTCTGACGCTGTGCCCCGAGATCTTCAGCCTGTCCGACGACGGTTACGCGGTGGCCGACCCCGAGGACGTCCCCGCCGCGCTACAGGATTCTGCTCGTGAGGCCGTCGCGAACTGTCCCGAACGCGCAATCATCGAAACGAACGACTAGTCAAGGAGATTCGTCCATGGCCGGTGGGCCCAAGGGGTATGTGATCATCACCGAGGATGTCAAGGATCCGGCCGGCATGGCCGAATACGGCAAGCTCGCGATGAAGGCAATGGCCGGTGCGACCATCGTGGCCGTTGCCCAGAAGCCCGAAGTGATCGAGGGTTCGTGGCACGGAACCCAAACTGTGGTGCTGGAATTCGACTCGGTGGATGCGGCGCGCGAGTGGTACTACTCCGACGCCTACCAGGCGGCCGCGAAAGTACGCGCACGTGCCGCCGAGTGCAACGGCGTCATCTTCTCGGGCTTCCCGACCTGAGGCGTAGGCCGTTGATTCTGCGGTCAGGGCGGCCGGCACTCGTGCTTGTGCGCCGTGGCCGCAGAGTCAACACGTAGGTCAGGAGGTCACGCCAGAACTACCCGTCCTCTATGGAGATCGCCTGCCGAGGGCATTGCCGCACCGCCTCGCGGATCTGCGCCTCGTTGTCCGGCGTCACGTCCTCTTGCAGGATGTGCAGATAGTCCTGGTCGTCGAGGTCGAACACCTCGGGGATGATGCCCATGCACACCGCATTGCTTTCACACAGGCCGAAATCGACGTGCACCTTGCTCACGACAGCCTCCTCACCGGTACATGGGAGTAGCCTGCCACGTTCTGCATGTGAACCCGTTGCAGGCCATCCCAGTTGACCTCGTACCGTGGCATGAAGTCGAGGAGTCTCTCCAGGGCGATGCAGCTTTCCATCCGTGCCAGCGCCGCACCGAGACAACTGTGGATCCCGTATCCGAGGCCGAGATTCTGCGCTTCCGTACGATCGCGGTCGATGTCGAAGGCGTCGGCATCGGTGAATGCGTCGGGATCGCGGTTGGCCGCTGCACTGATCAGGAACACGGCCTTGCCTGCCGGAATGGTGCCGCTGGGTACGTCGGCTTCCTTGAGCGTGTAGCGCACGTTGTACTGGACGGGGCCCTCATAGCGCAGCAGCTCTTCGACAGCGGCCGGGATCTTGCCGCGATCGTCGAGCAGCTTCTGCCACTGCTCGGGATGGCGGGCGAACAACACCATCGCGGTACCGACCAGCTTGGTCACGGTCTCGGCCCCGGCGCCGCCGAGAAGCGTGGCGAAGCCGGTGATCTCGATGTCGTCGAGCCGCCGTAGCTGACCGTCCTCGCCCGGGATCTCGGCGGCGATCAGCCGGCTGATCATGTCGTCCCGCGGGTCTTCGCGACGCTTCTGCACCAGCGAGTAGTAGTAGATTGCGGTGTCCATGGTGGCCTGCATACCGGCCTCGGTGTAGCCGATCTGCCCGGGTTCGCGCGAAAGACTGGTGTCGATCCAGTGCCGGACCTGTTGGCGGTACTCGGGGTCGACGCCGGCCATCCGGGTGATGACCTCAACCGGGAACGGGCCCGAGAAGTCTTGCACGACATCGAATTCGTCGGAGTCGATCTGTCGCAGGAAGTGATCGATCTGCTCGATCACGGTGTCCTTCTGGGCCTGGATCGCTCGCGGGGTGAAGGCTTTGTTGAGCAGGCTGCGCATGTGCCGGTGGTCAGGTGGATCCATGAAGATGATCGACTTCTGCGGAGGCTCGCCACTCTGCACCATGGCCAGATCGCAGCCGCGCGACGAGGAGAACGCGTCGTGATTCTTCAGGGCAGACGCGACGTCGTCGTGGCGGGTGAGCGCGAAGAAGTCGAGGTCAGCGTTGTAGTACAGCGGGGCGTCCTGGCGCATCCGCCGGTACATGTCGAACGGGTCGGTGAAGAACTCTTCGGAGAACGGGTCGAAAATCACCTGGGGCTTGGTCATTTGCTCCTCCTTCACGGCTGGCTGCTGCCGGAAGCACCGCAACGAAGCGTTACGGAAAACTGATGAACTGTAACGGTAACAGTAACGGCCTCCGGGGTGGTTGAAAAGGGAAATCAGCGCAGTCCGGCATCGACCACGGTGTCCAACAGCCCGAGGTCGGTGTCCAAGTCGGCAGCGGTGCTGCGGACGACGGCCACGTCCTTGCCGATGAACTCGCCGACTCTGGTGATGAACGCGTCCGCCGAACCCGTGGCGGCGATCCCGCTGAGGGCGCGACTGCCTGCACTGCCGTTGACCAATGCCTTGAGCAGGGTTGGTTCATCGATGCCGAGCCGACTGCCGAGCCGAACCCCTTCGGCCACCAGGCCGATCTGCGCGGCGAACAGCGTGTTGTTGATGAGCTTGACGCGTTGCCCGGCGCCGAGCGGGCCGACATGCAGGACCGGCTCGGCGTAACTCTCCAACACCGGCCGGGCGTGTGCCACCGCCCGGTCGGTTCCGCCGGCGAACACCGTCAACTGTGCCGCGGCGATATCGTGCGGGCCGCCGCTGACCGGCGCATCGATGACGTCGACATGACGAGGCGCCGCCAGGGACGCGACCTGCTCGGCGGTGTGGGGACTTCCGGTGGTGTGCACTACCAGCACCGACCCCGGGCGCATGGTTGCCGTGAGGTCGGCTTCGACGCAGATCTCGCGGACCTGTTCGTCGGTGAACACACAGACGATCACCACGTCCGCTCCGTCGGCCACCGTGGCTTGATCGAAAGCCGCCGTCGCGCCCAATTCGGTGAGAGCCTCGCACTTTTCGGATGACCGACCCAATGCGGTGACGTGGTGGCCGGCGGCGACCAACCGGCTGACCATGGGTGCGCCCATCCGGCCCGCCCCGATGAAGCCGACACGCATCAGCGGGCGTGGTTCATCAAGAGCAGTGCGGCGTCAGCGGCGGCGAAGACCGCTCCCTCCGCAGCCGATGCGGCGCCTGCCAGGCTCGCGGCATGGCGGCAATCCTTCTGCAGCAGCGCCCCTGCGATCGGCGCGAGGTTGTCCAGGGTGCCGCCGAACATCGCGATGCTGTTGAGCGCCTTGCTGGTGGCGGACCCGCGAGTGATCACCTCACACAGCCGGTCGCGCGGAACCCCCAGCGCCTCACCGAGTTCCAGCGTGCTCATCGCGGCGCCGAGGTTGGCGCTGAACAACAGGTTGTTCAGGATCTTCGCGACCTGGCCGCTGCCCACCGCGCCGAGGTGCACGATGGGGTCGGCGTAGGTGGCGAACACCGGCCGGGCGCGCTCGACGACGTCGTCGTCGCCGCCGACCATGACCAGCAGGGTGCCTGCGGTGGCCGCGGGCTCGCCGCCGCTCACCGGCGCGTCGATCACCCAGATATCTTGCTGTGCCGCCAGATCCGCTATTCCCCGGCAGGTGTCGGGATGCACGGTGGAGTGGATGGCGATGATGCCACCGGGCGCGAGGCCGGCCAGCACTCCGGTATCGCCGCCGAGCACCTGCTTCACGTCGTCATCGCCCACAACGCACAGGCACACCAGATCGCTCGCGGCGGCCAATTCGGCGGGTGAGCCGGCGACTTTGGCCGCTGTGTCGGCGAACGGTTCGAGCGACGCGGGACGGCGTGCCCACAGTGTGGTCTCGTAGCCACCTTCCACGATCCGGCGCGCCATGGGGGCGCCCTGACTGCCCAACCCGATGAAGCCGACACGCATCAACCTGCCTCCACTTCCATATCGGTGCGGCCACGGGTGGCCACGCAGTCTTCGGCGAACGACAACACCCGCTGGTGATAATGCCCGGCGGTCAGTCCGACGCTGAGGTTGTGCCCGGAATCGGTGAGCTCACCGACGTTCACGCGCGGCGCTGAGCAGAACATCGCGCCGATCGCCGCCAACGCCGTGGCGTCCGACTCCCACACGTTCTCGTGATCGCCGGCGAGAAACTGGACAGGACTGGTGATCTTGGCCGCGAGCTCCGGAAAGTCTTGTGTGGCCCAGGTTTTGATGACATCGGCCTCGTAGGCGGTTCCGGCCGACGAGAGCCCGTTGCCGATGACGTCAGGCGGATACAGCCGGGCTGGTTCCCACAGGAGATCACGCAGCCCCCTGGGCCGGTGGTCGATTGCCGCGTTCTTGAGGATCTCCTGGGCCGCGGCCTGATAGCGGCGTCCCGTACCGGCCAGCGAGATGCCCAGCACGTCGGAGCCTCCGTCAGCGGCCATCCGGACCGCCAGTTCGCATCCCATCGAATGGCCCAGCACGAACACCGCGTCCGTCCCGGCGATGCGGTGGACCGCACCGAAAGCCAGCGCCACACGTTGGTCGGGATGTGCCATGGCGTCCGGGTACGCTGCCGACGCACCGTATCCCGGCCGATCCAGCCCGATCACGGTGTAGCCGTTGGCCACTCCCGCACGGAGCAGCGAAAGTTCCGGGTGCCCGGGGCAATCGAAGTACACCGAGGTGGTGGCTCCGCCGTGCAACGCCACGACGACGGCCCGGGGTTCGGCGGCCTCCGCGACGAGCGCGGACATCGGGACGCCGTCGACCATGACGACGCGGGGGTGCGGAATCGTCCTGTCCATGGCGGTCAATCGTCCGTCCGCAACAGGAGAACACCACTGGGGGTCAGGCCGCCTGAACTGGCCACGGCCACCTTGGCATCTGCGACCTGGCGGTCGCCGGCCTCACCGCGCAGCTGACTGACCGCTTCGTGGATCAGGCCCATGCCGTGCGTGCGGCCATGAGACAGCTGACCGCCGTGGGTGTTCAGGGGCAGTACACCGTCACGGGCGATGTTGTGGCCGCCGTCGAGAAAGTCCTTGGCCTCGCCGATGCCGCAGAAGCCGAGGGCTTCGATCCAGGACAGACAGTTGAAGCTGAAGCCGTCATAGAGTTCGGCCACGTCGACGTCGCTGGGCCGCAACGAGGTTCGCGACCACAAGTGGGCGGACTGGCCCAGCACCTGTGGTTCGTGGGTCATGGTGGTCTGGTCCCAATCGGTGCGTTCGATGATCTGCGTCCCCACCGCCTCGAACCGGATCGGCGGTTTGGCGAGGTCGCGTGCCGCGTCGACGGCCGAGACGATGACGGCCACCGCGCCGTCGCACGGCACGTCGCAGTCGTACAGTCCGAACGGCGTGGTGATGGTGCGCGCCGAGAGATAATCCTCCATCGTGAGCGGATCCCGATAGATCGCCGTCGGGTTCAACGCGGCGTTCGCGCGTTGGTTCAGCGCGATCCAGCCCAGGGTTTCCCGGGTGGTGCCATACCGGTGGAAATGGCGTCCCGCGTTCTGCGCCAAGGTATGTGCGGCCGAGGTGGCACCGTACGGGTGTTGCCAGCTGGTGGTGCGGCCGCCCATCGGAGCGGCGAGCTTGCCCTCCTTGACCAGCTGGCCGAACGTCGCCTCCCACAGGGTGCGGAAGCACAGCACGTGGCGGGCCATGCCGGTGGCGACAGCCATCATCGCCGCGATCACCGAACCGCCGGGCCCGAAAGTGTCCATGCCACCGTTGATCCAGGTGGGCCGCAGCCCGAGGGCGCCTTCCAGCGCGGTGACGCCACCCTCACCCATACCGGCGACATCGAGTCCCGGATATGTGGACAGGCCGTCGATGTCATCGAGGCTGAGCCCGGCATCGGCGACCGCGGCCTCACAGGCCTCGATGGTCAGCGCCAGCGGTGGCACCATCAACCGGCGCCCGAGGCGGGAGGCGCCGATCCCGGTAATGGCCGAATGATCTTCGAACTTCTGGGTGCTCAGCATCGGCCGGACGTGCTTGGCGAAGTCCTCGGGCGCGATGAGGTCGACGGGCTCAGGGGTAGGTGCGAGGTGCGCTGCCGGGCGGAAGACAGGCAGCCAGACATCGTCGAGCTGTTGGAAGGTGACCTCCACCGGCTGCCCCAGCTGGAGGTCGGCGGGGTCGGCATCGACGATGTTGGTGGTCAGCCGGACGCGGGGATCCTCGGCGATGGCCACTTCGGCGACCACATACGGCGGCGGCAAATCCGGGAAACCGAAGCGGTGGTTGACGGTGAAGCCGGCCAGCGAGCCACGACCCGAGACCTCACGGGGTCCGAGTTTGTGGCTCCGGCAGTACCGGCACACCGGCTGCGGTGGGTGGATGAGCGCATTGCAGTCCAGGCATTCCTGGATCCGCAGCACTCCGTCAGCGCCCGCAGTCCAGAAGTACTCGTTCAGCGCGGTGACCGTGGGTAGTGGCCGGCCCGGTATCTCTGACAACTCGACTCCCTAGCCGGCCTCGACGGCGGACCGTTGTTCGGACAACTCGATGATCGCGTGCACCGGACAGTCCAGCAGCGCACGCTTGACCGCGTCGTGATCGGCCTCCGCGATCGTGCCGTCGCCCGCCAGGGAGGCATATCCCCAGTCGTCGAGCGGGAAGTACTCGGGCGCGTGTTTGGCGCACAGCCCGAATCCGTCGCACATCGTGCGGTCCAGCTTGATCCTCATACCCCCACCACTTCGTCGAGTCGTTCCACCTCGTAGGGTCGCGTCGCGGTGAACGCGCCGGAACGGCAAGCCGGACAGTCGCTTCCGAGATGACTGTGCACGACATCGGGAAATTGGGCCACGAGGCTGGCCGCCACATTCGCCGCGCCGTCGAGCGTCGCGCATGCGCCCCGCCCACGCAAGACCACCGACCAGCGCCGCAGCCGGGCCACATCGTCCTCGCCGGCCACACCGTCGCGCAACGCCGACGCCACCGCCGCCATTGCCGCCGTGCCGTTGAAACAGGAACCGCACTGTCCGGCGTTCTCCCGGTCGAAGTAGGACAGCACCGACGCGGCGACCGCCACCGGGCAGTCGTCGGTGAGCACCGTGATCGCGCCGCATCCCAGACCGCTGCCGAGGCTGCGGATCGTCTCGTGATCCAGGGTGGCTCCGAGGATGGCGCGATTGAGCAGACCCGCGAAATACCCACCCATGAGCGCCCCGGTGACCTGCTCCGCCGGGACGCCGTGCACGGTCAGCAGATCCGCGACCGCGACGCCGTGCGGCAGCTCGTAGAGGACGGCCGGACGGTCCGCGCCGGTGACGGTGGCCAGGAAGGTTCCCGGCGACACATCGGTGCCCAGCGTGCGGAACTGCGCGGCTCCGTGGATGTTCAGGTACGCCAGCTGAGCCAGGGTCTCGACGTTGCTCACCAGCGTCGGCAACCCGTCGACGCCCTGCTCGAACGGCCGTGGGGGCTTGTCGGTGGGTTTGGCCGGACCACCGTTGACCACGTGGACCGCTGCGGTCTCCTCACCGGCCACGTAACCCGGTGCGACGAGCACCAATTCGATGCGCAGCGAGCCCAGTTCGCCGCCGAGCTCGGCGAGCGCGGCCTGGGCATGCTCGGCGGCCAGGCGGTCGGACACGTACAGGTAGGCGTGCTCGGCACCGATCACCGTGGCCGCCAACCGCAGGCCGTCGAGGACCGCATGGGGCCGGGTGCGCAGCAACCAGCGGTCCTTGATCGATGTCGGTTCACCTTCTTCGCCGTTGCCGATCGCCACGGCGCCCCCGGCCTCGCGTCCGTTGGCGCGAACCGTACGCAGCTTGACCGCCAGCGGGAAGGCCGCGCCGCCGCGGCCGAGCAGACCGCTGACCTGCACCTCGTCGAGTAGTTCGTCCGGATTGTCAAGGGCCGCATAGCCGCCGGCTCGGGTGTAGGCGGTGAGTGTCTCCGGCTCCGGGTCTGTCCGCAGCATGCGCGGCGTCATACCGGGCCACACCGCGACGGTGAGATCGGCTGTCATATCACATCCCGTCCCCGGCTACGCTAACCGGCATGAGAACTGCTGTGGTGCGCGTCGGAGTCGATCCGGCCGGCGAGCTCGGACGGCAACAGCTGGCCGACGGCATGACGATGCTGCGCGACATGATGATCGAACGTGGCGCGCAGGTGCTGGACAACCAGCTCGCCGGTCTGCCCGCGCACCGGCGTGAGGTGGAGGTTCTCATCGCGGGCGACGACGCACAGCAGCTTCAACAGCTCGTGATCGAACTGTGTGCCAAGGCTTTCGGTACGGCTCCGGAGGCCGGCGTGGTCACCTTCGTCAGCCGCGGCACCGACGACGACGCCCGCGGCGTGCTGGCCGGTTTCGGGTTGTCCGGTGAGATCGAGCGCGGTGTCGACCGCGACGGCTGGGATGTGGTGTGGGTGACGCTGCGCAAGGCCGACCTGGAGCGTATTCCCGAAAGCCGGGTCCATACCGCCCTCGAGGCCTCGCTCAACTGCGAGGTGCACATCCGAACGATGTGAGCCTGTCATTTGTCGAGAAACTCAAGGATCGCCGGCGCGGCCTGCACCCACGTGTCGAACATGTTGAACCGCTTGACTTTTCCGGTAGCGCGATCCTCTCCGGCGCGTTCCCAGGCGTCCTCGGGCCATGGCGGGTCGATCAGCGTCGAACCCTTGATCAGGCAACTCACTTCCAATGAGGTGCGCTTGGGGTGGTCGAGATCGTTCTCACCACCCCGGATGATCAACGTCGGAACCTTGATGTTGTCGAACATCTCGTCCTCGACCCCCGGGATGGTCTGTCCGGGCTTGGGCACGAACGCGTTGAGCCAGCGCAACATCAGCTTGAGGAATTCGTCCGGGTCCTGCGCCAGGATGCGGGCTTCGTTGGCTGGGTTTTCCCCGATCCGCTCCTTCCACTCATCAATGTGGGCAACGGCTTTCATGCCCGCACCGCGAACCGCGAGGATACTCGGGACGATGTAGTAGGAACCCAGCACGAACGAGCCGTACACCCCACCGACGATGTTCCACACCACGAGCTTGGTGACGATCTCGGGGTAGAGCATGGTCGTCAACATCGAATCCCGCGCCCCACCGGACCCGCCGGCCAGGACGCAGGGGCCGATGCCCAGCTGGGTGATCAACTGATGCAACGTCTCGGCCCGCATGTGCGATTCGCTGTACCCGTAGAACTGCACGTCGGACTTGCCGCAGTTCGGGCGGTCCCACAGCAGCACCCGGTAGCCACCCTTGACCAGTTCCTCGGCCAGCGGACGCAATCCGGGGATGTCCTTGCTGAACCGCCCTCCCGGCGTCAGCGCGATGAAATCGCCTTGAGCGCCGAGTATTTCGTACACGACGTTGCCGCCGTTGATCTCGATGACCTTCTCGTCCTGCTCGAGTACCGCCGTCACGCCATCACCAACACTTCGTCGTCAACGATCCGCACCGGGTAGGTACGGATACTCCACTCCGGCTTGACCGCGGTCGTTCCGGTCGCCAGTTCGAAACCCCACTGGTGCCACGGGCAGTAGATGAACTCCTGATCGCGCACCATCACTGCGCCGCCGGGGACGGTTTCGTCGACGACGGTGCGTCCGCGGGCTCTGCCCGAACACAGCGGGCCGCCCTCGTGCGGGCAATAGTTCGCGATGGCGTAGAAGGTGCCGTTGACGTTGTACACGCCGACCCCATGTCGCCCGATCGGCACCAATTTGTGGGTTCCGGGCGGGATTTCGTCGACAGTCGCGACGACGTGCTCACGCCCTTGCGCAAGGCGGGGGCGCTCGGCAGGCTGCGTAGATTCCCCGGCCGCTTCGCTGCTGCCCTCCGAACCCATGTCAGAACACCCGGACCTGACCCTCGAGAACCGGGACGGTCTCGGGCAGCTTGTAGGTCTCGATGCCGTTGCGGAACATGATCGCCTCGCGGGTGTGCTCAGGCAGGTGTTTGACGAGCCAGCGCGGATCGTCGAAGGTCCAGTGCGGATAGTCGCTGCTGTAGAGCAGGATCTTCTCGCATTCCATCCACTCGAACGCCCGGGACAGTTCGGTCTTGTCTTCGGGGTAGTCGAGCGGTTGGGTGGTGAACTTGATGTGGTCCTTGACGTATTCGCTCGGTTTGCGCTTGATGTCCAGCCAGGATTTGCGCGCCGCGTAGATCGCGTCCATGCGCCACATGAGCGGCAGGATCCAGGTGAACGCGTGCTCGACGAACACGATGCGCAGTGTCGGGAAGCGGTCGAAGACACCGTCGAAGATCAGGCTCATCACCTGATTGGCGGCCAGCAACGAGTACGTGACCATGAAATCGTGGTTGTAGCTGGGTAATCCGACCGGGGGGAGGGGTAACGTGTCGAACTCGCCACGCGAGAGGTGGCAGCTCACGGTGATGTCGTGCTTGGTGGCCGCCGCCCACACCGGGTCGTACTTCGGGTCTCCCCACGACGGTCGCGGCTCGGCCTTGATCAGCACTTGAGCCATGTAGGGGTGATCGGCCCACTTCTCGATCTCGGCGACCGCCAGCTGCGGCTCCTCGATGGCCACACACACCGAGCCCCGCCACCGTTGATGCCAGTTGTTGTGGCTGTCGAGCCAGTGATTGGCCAACCACTCGTTGGTCGCGGTGCAGTAGGCCGCGGTGGCCTCGGCCAACCGGCTCTCGGCGTGCGTCGGCTCCAAGATGGCGATGTCGGAGCCGGCCTCCATGATCAACTGGCGCAGCGCCATATCGGGATCGCTGCAGGCGAATTCGCCGTCCGGCGGGAACGCATCGACCCGCATGGCATAGGAGTGCGCGTAATCCGGTGCGTCATAGTAGATCTGCTCACCGACAGGGTGATTGAGGAAGTACTTGCTGCGCCACGGCTCAGGGATGTAGTCGATGAGCTCACCGCGTTTGGGCATGGGGTGTACGTCGGAGTCGACGCACCGGACCGCGATGCGTTCGGCCGCGGGTACTCGTGGGTTCGCTGTGACGGACATGAATCCTCCCTCGCGTACTTCTACCGTGCCGCAACGGCCGACGGTGTGACTGCGCTGTGCAGCCCGTAGAGCTCTGCGGCGTTGCGCCACAACAGCTTGTCCCGCTGCTCGGCGGTGAACCTCGCCGGTACCGTCGGTTCGTTCAGTTGCCAATGCGGGTAACTCGACCCGAACATCACCATGTCTTCCTTGCCCGTCAATTGGAACCATTCACCGGCGAATTCGACGTCGCCGGGCCCGTCGAGCGCGCCCTGGACGAAGTAGACATGGCCGGGCAGATAGTCGCTGGGCATCTTGGGCGCCCACGGTGTCTGCTCGAGATGCGGCCTGCCGAAGCAGTCCATGCGCCACATGAACGGCGTCAACATGTCTGCCGCGCCGTCGGCCCACACGAACTGCAGTGCGGGGGTGCGTTCGAAGAGGCCTTCGGCGATCATGTTCATCAGGTGGTACAGGTAATTCAGCGCCATGAAGCCGAGATACTGTTCGTAGGTTCGGGTTTTGCCCGACGGCGTCGGTGGGAACTGCACGCCCGCACCGCCTTCGATGTGCACCGCCACCGGTAGACCGGCATCGGCGGCAGCGTCCCACAGTGGCCAATACTGCGGCTTGCCGTACAGCTCGCGGGACTGCAGGGGCACGCCGATCTGCACGACGCGCGGATGGTCCTTGTAGCGGTCGATCTCGCGCAATGCGCCGGCGATGTCGTCGGGGTTCACTCGGATGGTGCCGCGGAACCGGTGGCCGTGCGCGTCGTGGTCGAGCCAGCGCGTCACCATCATCTCGTTGTGCGCGTTGGCAAGTGCGGTGCCCAGGTGGCGGTCCGGCATGATGCCGCGGGTCATGGGATGCAGGATCGCGATGTCGACGCCGCGGTCGGCGAACAGGTGCTGTGCGGTCAGATCGGGATCAGAACCGGGGTACTGCCGTTCGGGACCCCTGGCGTGCTTCGCATACTCGCCGCCCGGCGCGCCGTACCAGTTCATCTCGTAATCAGGGAAGCCGCGGCTGGCGAATGGCTCGCGTAGAAAGTTCTGCCTCAGGTCTTTGTTCGACCCGAAGAAGACGTGCACGCTGGCATCGATGACCGGGGTGCTGGTCCCGTCGGGGTGCTGCACTGCCAAGGCTGACCTCCGATGTTCGTCCGGTGCACACGTTGTCGACGGTGTGACCGCGACACCGGACCTTCTGCCAGTTTAGATCCTTATTCTTCAATAGCAAGAATATTGTTCTCCGACCGACCGGTGGCTCCCGCCCAGGTAGACGCTGATGCTGGTCAGTTGCCCAGCGGACCAAGGTGGAGAGACCGTCCTTCTCGGCGGAGAATGCTAGATCATCTGACGAGAATGATATTCTCGCACGGATGTGACAGCCCACAGGAGGCGGCGCGTGCTACTCGAATTCGATGCCGATCAGCGGCTATGGCAGGAAACCGTGCGCGATGCGGTCGGCAAGCAGTGTCCGGCGACGCTGGTCCGGGAGGTCGCCGAGCAGGGGGTTGATCCAGCGGCGCTGTGGCAGAGCTACATCGATCAGGGCTGGACCGAGCTGACCGATCCGCAGAATGCGGTCGAGCTCGCGATCGTGCTCGAAGAGCTGGGTCGGGCCACCGACCTGACTCCCTATCTGTCAACCATGACGCAGTACGCGCCGCTGGCCGGGAGCCGTTTCGACCACGCCGTCGCGGGGACCGCCGTGTACAGCGGGGTGACCGCGCGGCGCGATGACGCGGGCTGGGTGCTCAACGGCACCGCGCACCACGTGCTCGACGGTGACCGTGCACAAGCGCTCGCGGTGGTCACCGACGCAGGGGTGTTCCTGGTGCAGGCCGACAAGGTGGTCACCCGGCGCACACCGGTTTTCGATCCGGTGCTGCACATTGCCGAGGTGACGTTCACGGGCGTGAGTGTGCCCGACACCGATCGCGTGCATGTCGATGCCGAGAAGGCCCGGCACCTGGCCCTGACCGGTATGGCGGTGACGACTGTCGGTGCCTGCCAACGGGTTTTGGACCTCGCGCTCGAACACGTCAAGCAACGCCATCAATTCGGTGTGCCGATCGGATCCTTCCAGGCGGTGCAGCACAAGGCCGTCGACATGCATGTGGCCATCGAACGGGCCCGGGCCCTCGCGTACTTCGCCGCGCTGACCATCGCTGCCGATGATCCACGACGGCGACTGTCCTCGGCGATGGCCAAAGCCGCGGCGGGGGAGTGCCAGGCGGTGGTGTTCCGCCACGGCCTGCAGTTGTTCGGGGCGATGGGATTCACCTGGGAGAACGACGTCCAGTTCGCGCTCAAACGCGCGAAGGCCGGGGAGCTGCTGCTGGGTGGGGCGGCCGAGCACCGCGCGGTGATCGCCGCGGAATACCGCACGACGTACAGGGGGCTCTGAGATGCAACTGACCTTCGATTCCGACGTCGAGGCGTTCCGTGCCGAGTTCACCGCGTTCCTCGACGCGCATCTGCCATCCGAGGCGCAGACTCATGCGCGGCCCCGCTCGGTGTCGCACATGCCGCAGTGGGCCCGCGACTGGCAGCGGCTGCTGTTCGACAACGGCTGGCTACTCCCTGCCCAGCCGCCGGAGTTCGGTGGCCGCAACGCCACCGTTGTGCAGCAGTTCGTGCACCTCGATGAGCTGTGCCGCAGGCGCATCTACCACAGCTTCAATCCCCAGGGTGTCAATATCATTGCCGCGTCGTTGCTTTCGTTCGGATCGGATGAACAGAAGCATCGCTGGGCGGTACCCGTGCTGCGCGGTGAGCGCACGGCGTCGCTGGGCATGAGTGAGCCGAGCGCAGGCAGCGACCTTGCCTCGCTACGCACCCGCGCAGTTCTGGAGGGAGACCACTTCGTCGTCAACGGCCAGAAGGTGTGGACGTCGGGCGCCCACGACGCCGACTTCCTGCTGACTTTCGTCCGTACCGATCCGGACGCGCCCAAACACAAGGGCATCAGCGTGCTGATCATCCCGACCGACACCCCGGGTGTGGTGTGCCGACCGTTCGCCGACATGACCGGACAAGAGAACCTCGACTTCAACGAGGTCTTCTTCACCGACGCGAACGTGCCCGCCGAGAATCTCGTCGGCCCGCTGAACGGTGGTTGGGCTGTGGCCAACGGCTCGCTCGGCCACGAGCGAACCATGATGTGGCTGGGGTTCGCCGACCGCATCGACAACATGCTCGCCGACTTCCATCCCCGCACGGAGCTCGAACGGGACCAGTACGCCACCACCGTCATGGACTATCAAGCATTGCGGGCCATGGGTTCTGCGGCGTTGGCCCGGGCGTCGCGCGGCGAGATGGACACCGCGTCGGTGTCGGTGTTGAAGCTCTTCGGTTCCGAAGCCGAGCGCAGTGCTTTCGAGAACGCGTTGACCGCTGCCGGACCCGACGGACTGGTGCACCCGTCGACGACCGGTCCCTACGAACACATGAACCTCGACCATTACTTCGCCAGCTGGTTCGAGCGTTACGCGCGCAGCTTCGGCGGAACGATCGCCGGTGGCACGTCGGAAATCCAGCGCAACATCATCGCGACCCAGGTGCTCGGATTGCCGCGGCGCTGACTGTCCCCGCTCGCGCGACATGACAAACGGCGGCAGGCATGGACCTACCGCCGTCTGTGCGAAGAACGCGGGATCAGTAGTTGTTGCAGCTACCGGCGATCGAGGTGATCGCACCGAAATACTGCGCGGCCGCCGGGCTGGCCTGCAGCTGTGTCACCGTCTGCTGACGCTGGGCCGGCGGCGACGACAGGAAGCTGCGAAGCGCGCCCTGCGCGAACGGCGACGCGTTGAACTCCTGGGCCAGGTCCGGCCGCTGCGCGGTGAGCGCCGCGACGACCTGGTCATATGTGCACGTGGTGTTGACCACCGCGTCGTACGGCGCAGCAGTTGCGACACCGGCCGAGGCGGGGATTGCGACTGCGAGGCCGCCGACGGCGATCGCGAGTTTCGCGCGCGACAACTTGATCATGTCTTCATACCCCCATCTGGTTCCGCCGGCCCGGCGGCGAGTTTGCTCACACGTCTGTAGAGAAGTGACCTCTGTCGAGGTTAACAGGACTATCGGGGTATGAGGCCGACGTGTTACTGGTGTGAATTGCGCTGATCAGTCGATGACGGCTGTTTCCTTGCGCTCCGTGATCGGCCGCGCGAGTTCCTGTTCATTGCAGATGCGCTGCAACTTCTCCAACGTCTCGTCCAGGCCGGGGCCAAGTCGTTTGCCCGGAGTGAATGTGGCGGGCAGGTTCCGCATGCCCTGGATGACGCCGATGGTGTCGTAGTGCACGGTGCCCTCGGGGTCGCACACGTAGTCGGGCATGCGGTCGAGCACGGCGGTGAGCATCGACTTGAAGACCGTTCGCGCCACGTTCGAACCGACGCAGCGGTGCACCCCGATACCGAAGCTGAAATGCCGGTTGCCCTTGCGGTCGAGGACGACCTCGTTGGGCTTGTCGAACACCGACGGATCCCGGTTCGCCATCGCCCAGGACAGCCACAGGCGCTCGTGCTGCTTGAACTGCTGACCTTCCACCACGACGTCTTCGGAGAAGGTCCGGCCGTCACCGGGCGCCGGGGTGAAGAAGCGCAGAAACTCCTCGGTGGCCGGGTCGAGCAGGGCCGCCCGTTCGGTGCTGAGCCGGGTGCGCTCAGCCGGGTGCTGACCGAGCCACTCCAGGGCATGCGCTGTCAACGCGGTCGTGGTGTCGAATCCACCGCCGATGACCAGGCCCAGGTTGCCCAGGATCTCGATGTCGGGTGCGGGTTCACCGTCGATGCGCAGCTGCAGCATCGCGTTGACCAGACCGGGCCGCGGATTCTGCCGGATCTCCATCATGTTGTTGATGATGTCGATGCCCATCTCGCGGTGCTGCTCGTTGATCTTCTCGCGGTCAGGTGAGTGCTCCGGGGTGTACACCGATGCGTGGGTGGGCTCGCTGTAGACGTTCCACTTCTTGAGCTCGATGCCCATCATGGCGAGGGTGAACACCGCGGGTACCACGTTGGCGAGATGCTCGACGAAATCGATCCGGCCCGACTCGATGTGCTCATCGAGCGCGGCGCGCGTGATCTCGTCGACGAACGGCACCCAGCGTTTGATCGCGGCAGGGGACAGGTACGGGTTGAGCGCCCCGCGGTAGGCGCTGTGCTCGGGCTCGTCCATCTCCAAGATGCCGCCGCGAACGACGGTTGCGCGGCTGGCCTTCGGGATGGTGATGCCCTGATACGGAGTGTTCCCGCTGATGTCGTGATGGTTGGACACCGCGGGGCAGCGGGCCAGCTCGAACACATGCTTGCTGTCGGCGGCCACCCAGTGGCCGTTGTAGGTGTCGGTCCACGCCATGGGGCAGCGGGACTGCATCTCCTCGGTGATCTTCTCGAACTGCACACGGTATTCGGGTGTGTGCCGGTCGAAGTGGTAGGTGTTCTTCTTGCGTTCGTCGTCGGTCGTGACATCGTGCACGCTCACGGCGTTGTCTCCCTAGGTGTTTGGGTCAGTCCTCGATGACGATGGCCTGCTCGGGGCAGGAGTGCGCGGCCTCACGGACCGCGTCCTGTCGGTCGGCAGGCACGACTTCCGACACCGGTGATGCGTGACCGTCCACATCGTCGAGTTCGAACGAGTCGGGCGCGATCATCGAGCACAGGGTGTGGCCCTGGCAGCGACTGGCATCGACCGAAACCTTCACTACACCAACCCCTTTCGAGTCAATCAGCTCACACGTGGTAGTCGTACCACTTGAGGTAGCCGCCCGCGTCGACGCGCAGCTGCATACCGGTGACATAACGCGCTTCGTCGGAGGCCAGCCACAACACGGCGTTGCTGATGTCGACCGGCTCGATCCACGGCACCTTCATGGCCTGCTGGACGTAGAACACCGGTTCGGCGTCGGCCTGCGTCGGGTGCTCGAGGTCGGGGCGAAACGAGCGGTACATCGGTTCGCTCTGCAGCATGTTGGTGTTGCAGTTGGTCGGGTGGATGACGTTGGCCCGGATCCCGCGTGGTGCGAGTTCGGTGGCGATGTCGTGCACGTACTGCGACAGCAGACGTTTGGAGGTCATGTACGCCATTCCGCCCGGGTCGGCGCCCGGGTTGGGCTTGTTGTGCGCGTCCATCAGCGCGGCGGCCGACGCGGTCGCGACGATCGAGGCGCCCTCGGTCAGGTGCGGCAGCGCGACCTGGATCGCGTTGATGGTGCCGACGAGGTTGGTGTTGATGACGTCGGTCCAGGCCTGCAGCGGGGGATTGCCCTTCATTCCGGCGACGCCGGCCTGGGCCACCACGATGTCGACCTTGCCGAGTTCGGCGAGACCTGCCTCGAGCGCGTCCTTCAGTTGGTCGGCGACCCGCACGTCGGCCTGTGCGGTCACGATGCGGCCACCGGCCTTCTCGACGAACCGTGCGGTCTCCTCGAGGTCCTCGGGTGTCGCCATCGCGTACCCGATCGAGTCGACGTTCCGGCAGATGTCGACCGCGATGATGTCGGCGCCCTCTTCGGCCAGTCGGACCGCGTGGCTGCGTCCCTGCCCGCGTGCGGCGCCGGTGACGAAGGCAACCTTGCCGGCCACCCGGCCTTCTGAATTACCCACTGCCCGTGTTCCTTTCGTTAAGTGTTGCGGCCACCGTTGACACCGAGGATCTGGCCGGTGATGTAGCCGGCCTCGTCGGAGATCAAGAAGGCACACGCCGCGGCGATGTCCTCGGGTCTGCCGATGCGCCGCACCGGAGTCGCCTCGATGGTCTTGTCGATATCGCCGAGGTAGCCCTTGTCCGCCGCGGCGCGCAGCATCGGCGTGTCGATGAAACCCGGTGGCACCGCGTTGACGGTGATGCCCGCAGGCCCGTATTCCAGGGCAAGGGTCTTGGTGAGTCCGTTGACCGCCGACTTCGCGGCGACGTACGGCGCCATGTAAGGGGCGCCGGAATGGGTGCTGGACGACGAGATGTTGACGATGCGGCCCCAGCCGGCGTCGATCATCTCCGGTAACACCGCCTGGATGCAGTGGAAGACACCGTTGAGGTTGACGTCGATGACACGCTGCCACCGGTCGAACGACACTTCGGTGAAACGTTGGAAACAGTCCAGCCCGGCGGCGTTGACCAGAACCGAGATCGGGCCGAGCTGTTCGCGTACGGCGTTGAGCGCAGTGTCGACCGCGGTGCGGTCCGTCACGTCGGCGACATGGGCGAATTCATCGTCGGATGGCTGCAGGTCGAGGATGGCGACGTTGAGTCCGTCGGCCCGCAGTCGTGCGACGATCGCCGCGCCGATACCGGAGCCTCCGCCGGTGACGACGGCATTCTTCACAGCAGCACTCCTCGCGCCGGGTCGGCCGCGCGTTTGTCAGGCTTCAAGAATCTTCCTTCCGATTATGAGAACCGTACTCTCGTCATTGTGCACATCGCAAGGTCTGCGCGCTCGCCAGGGGGCGGTCGCGGGCGGTGTCACCGGGGCCACTATGTGCCATGACTAGCCAATCTATCTTTTGCTTGAGTTCTCATGATGCGAATGTATGATTCGCCGGTGATGAGAATGAAGTTTCCGTCACAGTGTGTAAATCGGCGAGGAGGATGATGCAGGAAACGCCCACGATCACGGATACCAAGCAGGCCGACCGGAAGATGTTGATCGGCGGTGAACTGCGCGAGACGCCGCGGACGTTTCCTTCCGTCAACCCTGCGACCGGTGAGGTGCTCGGCTACGCACCCGACGCCACCGTCGCGGATGCCGAAGCCGCCGTCGCCGCCGCGCGGCAAGCCTTCGACACCACGGAGTGGGCGACCGATACCGCGCTGCGCGTGCGCTGTCTCCAACAGTTTCATCAAGCCCTGATCGACCACCGTGACGAACTCGCCGCCCTCACCACGGCAGAGGTGGGTGCGACGGCCGCGCTGTGCGCCGGTGCGCAACTCGACCAGCCCATCGACATCGTGCGGTACTACGCCGAACTCCTGGCGAGCTACCCGCTGACCGAAGACCTCGGCAACATCTCCAGCCGCGGCATGCAGCACCACCGGTGGGTGGAAAAAGAAGCCGCCGGGGTGGTGGCGGCCATCATCGCCTACAACTATCCGAACCAACTGGCGCTGGCCAAGCTGGCCCCGGCACTGGCCGCGGGCTGCACCGTGGTGCTCAAGGCCGCCCCTGACACCCCGCTGATCACGCTGGCGCTCGGCGAGCTGATCGCCGCTCACACCGATATCCCAGCCGGCGTCGTCAACGTCATCAGCGGCGCCGATCCGGCGGTGGGCGCAGTGCTCACCACCGATCCGGCCGTCGACATGGTCACCTTCACCGGTTCGACGCCCACTGGGCGCGCCATCATGGCCGCGGCGAGCGCGACGCTCAAGAAGGTGTTCCTCGAGCTCGGCGGCAAGTCGGCGGCGATCATCCTCGACGATGCCGACTTCAACACCGCCGCACTGTTTTCCGCGTTCAGCATGGTGACGCATGCCGGCCAGGGCTGCGCGCTGACCTCGCGCCTGCTGGTGCCCGCCAAGCATCGCGACGAGATCGTCGAGCTGATCAAGAACAACTTCGGCTTGGTCCGTTTCGGAGATCCGACCGACCCGAAGACCTACATGGGACCGCTGATCAGCGAGAAACAGCGCGACAAGGTCGACGGCATGGTCCAGCGCGCCGTCGCGGCCGGAGCGACGTTGGTGACCGGTGGCGAAAAGGTCGACCCCGGCTTCTTCTACACGCCGACCCTGCTGGCCGACGTCGATCCCGACAGCGAGATCGCGCAGGAGGAAGTCTTCGGACCCGTCCTTGCGGTCATCGCCTACGAAGACGACGACGACGCGGTGCGCATCGCCAACAACTCGATATACGGTTTGTCCGGCGCAGTGTTCGGCAGCGAAGAGCGCGCCCTCGCCATGGCGCGTCGCATCCGTACCGGAACGTTTTCGATCAACGGCGGCAACTACTTCAGCCCGGACAGTCCGTTCGGCGGCTTCAAACAATCCGGCATCGGCCGGGAGATGGGCCGCGCCGGGCTCGAGGAGTTCCTGGAGTCGAAGACGTTCGCGACGGTGGTGTCGTGACCGGGGGCGAGCGGAGCGACGGGGAAATGACCGGGGGCGAGCGGAGCGACGGGGAAATGACCGGCCCTCTGGATGGCATCCGGGTCCTCGAGGTCGCCATGTACGGCTTCGTGCCATCGGCAGGCGCGGTGCTCGGCGAGTGGGGTGCCGATGTCATCAAGGTCGAACACGCCGTCACCGGCGACCCGCAGCGCGGGCTGCGCCAGACCGGGCCGCTGCGCGTGGAAGGCGACCCGAATCCCAACATCGAGCACGCCAACCGCGGCAAACGCAGCATCGGGCTGGACATGTCGGTGCCCGAAGGTCGTGAGGTCCTGCTGGAGCTGGCGCGCCGGGCCGATGTGTTCCTGACCAGCTTCCTGCCCGGGCACCGGCAGAAGTTCGGCATCGATGTCGACGACATCCGCGCGGTGAACCCGAAGATCATCTACGCGCGCGGCAGCGCGCTGGGGCCTCGCGGTGAGGAATCGGTGAAGGGCGGTTACGACATGACCGCCTTCTGGTGTCGGGCCGGTACCGCGGCGACCATCACCCCACCGGGGATCGAAGGCATGATCGGGCCGCCAGGCCCCGCGTACGGCGACACCATCTCGGGCACCAACCTGGCCGGCGGTATTGCGGCAGCGCTTCTCAAACGGGAACGCACCGGCGAGCCGTCGATCGTGGACGTCTCACTGCTGGGCAGTGGACTGTGGTCCATGGGCCACACGTTCGCGCTCACCGGCCACCTCAATCAGCTGATGGTGCAACCACCTCCGGGCGTGCACGGCTCGCCGATCAATCCGCTGGTGGGGCTCTACGCGACCGCGGACGGCCGTTACATCTCGTTCGTGATGATGCAGCCGACGAAGTTCTGGGCCGACGTGTGCCGGCACATGGACCTCGAGCGCTATCTCGACGATCCCCGATTCGCGACGCCCGAATCGTTCGCGGAGAACACCCCGGTTGCCGTCGAGATCCTCAGTGAGGCAATGAAGAAGCGGACGCTTCCGGAATGGAGCGAGCGCTTCGCGACCTTGGCCGGGCCGTGGGCCCCGGTGCAGGACACCCTGCAGGCCGCGCAGGACGCGCAGATCCGGGCCAACGAGTACCTGGTGCAGGCCGGCGAACTGGAGCTCGTCGCGAACCCGGTGCAGTTCGATGTCGCCGCGCCCAGCACGGGGCCTGCGCCCGGGTTCGCCGAGCAGACCGATGAGATCCTCGTCGAACTGGGACTGGACTGGGACCGCATCATCGAGCTCAAGACGGCCGGCGCCGTCACCTGAGCGGCGGACACCATGCCTCATCTCGCGCCCATCGGGATCCACGTGCCGTGTTTGGCCCTGCCGCACCGGCATGGTCCGATAGCATCGGCCCTTTGGTTGCGGTCGAGTAAGCGAGTTTGTCCGGTATCACCGTCGCAAGTGGGGAGACACAGGTGATCCGATGTGAACGACACGCGCGTCCGGCGCCTGCCGGCACCGCTATGGGCAGTGTCGATCGGTGCGCGCGTGTTGGAAATATCCGTTGGGAGACAGCTGAATTCGTCTCCGCTCCTCCCGGCGGTGCACGAATCGGCTTGTCACACAACGCTGGTGGCCCGACCGTGATGTCGACAGTGGCGATCCGGGACCGGAGGGCACATGGCAGATAGATGGTCGTCGGGCATATCGCTGGGCCGCAGCCTGGCGGGCCCGATGCAGGCAGTCGGAGCATTGTTCTCGATGTCGCTGGACGCGATCCGCTTCACGTTCCGCCGTCCGTTCCAGGGCCGCGAGTTCCTGGAGCAGTGCTGGTTCATCACCCGGGTGTCGATGGCTCCCACGCTGTTGGTGGCGATCCCGTTCACGGTCCTGGTGAGTTTCACCCTCAACATCCTGTTGCGTGAACTCGGTGCTGCCGACCTGTCCGGCGCCGGTGCGGCGTTCGGTGCGGTGACCCAGATCGGGCCGATGGTCACAGTGTTGATCGTCGCCGGAGCAGGCGCCACGGCGATGTGTGCCGACCTGGGTTCGCGGACCATCCGGGAAGAGATCGACGCCATGGAGGTGCTCGGGATCAATCCGGTGCAGCGGTTGGTGACCCCGCGAATCCTGGCCTCGGGCCTGGTGGCCCTGCTGCTCAACAGCCTGGTGGTGATCATCGGAATCCTGGGCGGCTACACGTTTTCGGTGTTCATCCAGGACGTCAACCCGGGTGCGTTCGCGGCCGGGATCACCCTGCTGACGGGTGTGCCCGAAGTGATCATCTCGTGCGTCAAGGCAGCGCTGTTCGGTTTGATCGCCGGACTGGTCGCCTGCTACCGCGGGTTGACGATCACCGGCGGTGGCGCCAAGGCGGTGGGGAACGCGGTCAACGAGACAGTGGTGTACGCATTCATGGCCTTGTTCGTCATCAACGTGGTGGTCACCGCCATCGGTATCCGCATGACGGCGCACTGAGGCGGGCAGGGACGCCATGGGGACGTTGACGATTCTGCGGAGCACGTATCCGCGGTTGACCCGCCAGATGAACAAGCCCGTGTCGCTACTTGGGCGCATCGGCGATCACACGTTGTTCTACCTCAAGGCCATTGCCGGAACTCCGCATGCGGCGTTGCACTACCGCCATGAGGTGATCCGGCTGATCGCCGAAATCTCCATGGGCGCGGGCACGTTGGCGATGATCGGCGGCACGGTGGTGATCGTCGGGTTCCTCACCCTGGCCACCGGCGGGACGCTGGCCATCCAGGGCTACTCGTCATTGGGCAACATCGGCATCGAAGCACTCACCGGATTCTTGGCGGCTTTCATCAATGTGCGCATCGCCGCCCCCGTGGTCGCAGGCATCGGGTTGGCGGCCACCTTCGGTGCCGGGGTCACCGCGCAGCTGGGGGCGATGCGGATCAACGAGGAGATCGACGCGCTGGAGGCGATGGCGATCCGGCCCGTGGAATACCTGGTCTCGACGCGCATCGTGGCAGGCATGGTCGCCATCACCCCGCTGTACTCGATCGCGGTCATCCTGTCGTTCTTGGCATCTCAGTTCACCACGGTGGTGTTGCTCGGCCAGTCGGGCGGCCTGTACGACCACTATTTCTACACCTTCCTGAATCCGATCGACCTGCTGTGGTCGTTCCTTCAAGCGATCCTGATGGCCATCACGATCCTGTTGATCCACACCTACTTCGGATACTTCGCCAGCGGCGGCCCGTCGGGTGTCGGTGTCGCCGTGGGCAATGCGGTACGCACCTCGCTGATCATCGTGGTGTCCGTGACGCTGCTCATCTCACTGGCCATCTACGGCTCCAACGGCAACTTCAACCTGTCGGGATAGGGAGAAGAGTTGACACAGAACATCGGCCCGGGCCCGGCGCACCGGTCCGAAACCACCAGTGCGGCAACGCCGGTGGCGGCGCGTCCCGGACGCAGCTTCGGCGTCGGCGGCCACGTCCGCCCGCTGGCCGGTCTGGCCACCGTGGTGGCCCTGGGCCTGGTGGTGCTCGTGGCCATCGGCATGTTCCGGGGCAGCTTCACCACGACCGAGCCGATCACCCTGATCTCGGACCGGGCCGGGCTGGTGATGAACCCCGACGCCAAGGTCAAGATGCGTGGCGTGCAGGTCGGAAAGGTCGCCTCGATCGACTACCGGTCCGACGGCAAAGCTGTGCTGCATCTGGCGATGGATCCAACGCAGCTGCGCCTCATCCCGCAGGATGTTCAGGCGGACATCGCCTCCACCACAGTGTTCGGCGCCAAGTACGTGCAACTGGTCGTGCCGCCGAACTCCTCCACCGACACGTTGCGCCCAGGGCATGTGCTGCAGGGGCAGCACGTCACGGTCGAGATCAACACGGTGTTCCAACAACTCACCCGGGTGCTGGACAAGATCGACCCGGCCAAGCTCAACGAAACCCTCGGCGCCATGTCGGCGGCCTTCGGTGGCCGGGGCAAGCAGATGGGGCAGACGCTGACGGACTTCGAGGCGCTGCTGGCCAAGCTTGAGCCCAGCCTGCCCAACATGTCCCATGACATCGAGTCGATGGCCCCGGTGGCCAATGCCTACGGCGACGCTGCACCGAACCTCGTGCGCACCGTCGACAACACCAACCGCATCAGCGACAGCATCGTCGACGAGCAGACGAATCTCGATGCGTTCCTGGTCAGTTCGATCGGCCTGGCCGACGTCGGCAACGACGTCGTCGGCGCCAACCGTCCCGCGCTGACCGATGTGCTGCACCTGCTGGTACCGACGACAGAGCTGCTCGACAAATACGCGCCCAGCCTCAATTGTGCGCTCGAAGGCATGAACTTCATGCGGTTGCAGCCGCCCCAGATGGATCCGGGTGTGCTGGTCAACGTGGCGTTCACGCTCGGCATCGAGCGGTACCGGTACCCGCAGAACCTGCCCAAGGTGGCGGCCAAGGGCGGTCCGAACTGCATGGGGTTGCCCTACATCGGGTTCGGCAACAGGGCGAAGTACCTCGTCACCGACACCAACGCCAATCCCTGGCAGTACGGAAACCAGGGGATCCTGCTCAACTCCGACGGCCTCAAACAGATCCTCTTCGGCCCGCTGGACGGGCCACCGCGCAACACCGCACAGATCGGACAGCCGGGATGACGCGCGGCAGAAGCACTTTCATCAAGTTCGCTGTCTTCGCCGTGGTGATGGCGGTGCTCACCGCGTTTCTGTTCATGACGTTCTCGCAGTACCGCGGCGGTTCCTACAACACCTATTCGGCGGTGTTCGGCGACGCGTCGCGCCTGAAAGGCGGTGACACCGTGCGGGTCGCAGGTGTGCGGGTCGGAACGGTGAAAGACGTTTCGCTGCAGCCGGACCGGTCGGTCCGCGTCGAGTTCGAAGCCGACCGCAACATCGCGCTGACCACCGGAACCAAGGCCGCGGTGCGGTATCTCAACCTCGTCGGTGACCGCTATCTGGAGCTGATGGACAGTCCCGGCTCGACCAAGTTGCTGCCGGCCGGCTCTCAGATCCCGAAGGACCGCACCGCAAGTGCGCTCGACCTCGACCTGCTGCTGGGCGGCCTGCGTCCGGTGATCCAGGGCCTCAATCCCCAGGACGTCAACGCGCTGACATCGTCGTTGATCCAGATCCTGCAGGGCCAGGGCGATTCGCTGGACTCGCTGATGAACCGGACCTCGTCGTTCTCGAACACGTTGGCGGACAACGATCAGGTGATCCAACAGCTGATCGACAATCTCAACACCGTGGTGGGGACGCTCGGCAAGGACGGCGGCAAGTTCTCCACCACGATCGACCGGCTCGAGCAGTTGGTCAGCGGGCTCTCGCAGGACCGTGATCCGATCGGCACCGCCATCACATCACTGGACAACGGGACCGCGTCGATCGCGAGCCTGCTCACGCAGGCCCGCCCGCCGCTGAAGGGCAGCGTCGAGCAGCTCAACCGGGTGGCCACCCTTCTCGACGACCAGAAGGCGACGCTGGACAGTGGGTTGCAGAAAGCTCCCGACAACTACCGCAAGCTTGCGCGGCTGGGCTCATACGGCAGCTGGATCATGTACTACATCTGCGGAATCTCGCTGCGGGTCACCGATCTGCAGGGCCGCACCGCGGTGTTCCCCATGATCAAACAAGAAGGCGGAAGGTGCGGGGAGCCCTGATGCTGAAGTACCGCGAATCGAATCTCGTCAAGGCCGGCTTCATCGGCACTGTGCTGATCATTCTCGTCATTGCGGTCGGGCTGCAGCCGGAAAGGTTGCTGCAGTGGGCCACGTCGTTGCGTCATCAGGCGCTGTTCACCGAGGGCGGCGGCATCGCGGTCGGCAACGACGTCACGTTGTCGGGCATCAAGGTCGGCAAGGTCACCGATGTGTCGCTGCGCAACGGAGATGCCCTCGTCACCTTCACCACCGACGGCAAGTACCCGCTGGGGTCGCTGACCACAGCGCACATCCGCACCGGCTCGCTGCTGGGCGAGCGCGTGCTGACCCTGGAGTCCGACGGCAGCGGGACATTGTGTACCACGGACGTGATCCCGACCTCACGCACGTCCTCGCCATACTCCCTGACCGATGCCGTCAGCGATCTGACGACCAATTCGGCAGGCACCGACACGGCATCGCTGAACCAGTCGCTGGACACCCTTTCGGCGACCATCGACCAACTGGCCCCCCGGCTGGGTCCCACCTTCGACGGCCTGAGCCGCCTCTCGCGTTCGATCAACAGCCGCAACGAGAGTCTGTCCGCGCTGCTCAAGAGCGCCGGCGACGTCACCACCGTGCTGGCGCAGCGCAGCGATCAGCTCAACACCCTGATCCTCAACGCCAACGACCTGGTGGGCGTCCTCAACGAACGTCGTGAGGCCATCGTGGACCTGCTGGCCAATACCGCCGCGGTGTCCCAACAACTCACCGGTTTGGTGGCCGACAACGAGGCACAACTGGCACCGACACTGGAACGGCTCAACCGGGTGACCGCGGTGCTGGAGAACAACCGGGACAACATCGCCAAGGCGCTGCCCAACATCAAGAAGTTCATGCTGTCGCAGGGCGAAACCCTGGCCAACGGGCCGTATTACAACGCGTATGTGCCCAATCTGCAACCGGCCCAGCTGATGCAGCCGTTCCTCGACTACGCGTTCGGGTTCCGGCGCGGCGTCAATGCCGGTCAACCACCGGACAACGCCGGGCCACGAGCCGAATTGCCGCTGCCGTACAACGGGATTCCGGGAGGGTCACGCTGATGAACCGCAACGGGATGGCGAAGCTCCTGGCGGTGGCGCTGGTGGCGTTGCTCGTCGTCGGCGCCGGATTCCTGGTCCGTCAGCTGTATTTCGCCCCGAAGACCATATCGGCACTGTTCACGTCGGCAACGGGCATCTACCCGGGTGACGACGTGCGGGTGTCCGGAGTCAAGGTGGGCACGATCGCGTCGATCGCACCCGAGGGCACGCAAACCAGGCTGACGCTCAGGGTCGACCGCGATGTGCCGGTGCCTGCCGACGCCAAGGCTGTGATCGTCGCGCAGAACCTGGTCGCCGCGCGGTACGTGCAACTGGCGCCGGCCTACCGCTCGAGCGGCCCGACGCTGCCTGACAACGCGGTGATCGGCCTGGACCACACCGCCGTGCCCGTGGAATGGGACCAGGTCAAAGAGCAGCTCATGCGGCTGGCCACGGACCTGGGTCCCAAGAGCGGGGTCGACGGCACGTCGGTGTCCCGGTTCATCGACAGCGCCGCCAATGCGATGGACGGCAACGGAGACAAGTTGCGCCAGACCATAACTCAGCTCTCCGGCGTCGCGCGCATCCTGGCCGAGGGCAGCGGCAACATCGTCGACATCATCAAGAACCTGCAGACATTCGTCACCGCACTGCGCGACAGCAACGAGCAGGTGGTGTCGTTCCAGAACCGGCTGGCCACCCTCACCAGCGTCATCGACGGCAGCCGGTCCGACCTCGACGCGGCGCTGAAGAACCTGTCGGTCGCGGTCGTCGAGGTGCAGCGGTTCGTCGCAGGTACCCGCAACCAGACCTCCGAGCAGGTCCAGCGCCTGGCCAACGTGACGCAGAACCTCGTCGACCACAAGATCGACGTCGAGAACATCCTGCACATCGCGCCGAACGCGTTCATCAACGGCTACAACATCTACAACCCGGACACCGGCAGCGCGGTGGGCCAGTTCGTGCTGAACAACTTCTCCAACCCGGTGCAGTTCATCTGCGGCGCAATCGGAGCCGTCGAGAACACGACCGCACCGGAGACCGCAAAACTCTGTTCGCAGTACATGGGACCGGCCCTGCGGTTGCTGAACTTCAACTACCTGCCGTTCCCGATCTCGCCGTACCTGATGCCGTCGGCCAACCCCGCGAACATCCTCTATTCCGAGCCTGGGCTGGCACCCGGCGGCGACGGCGGGGCGCCCACCGCGCCGGAGGCGCCGCCGACGCTCTCGGCGTACAACCCGGGTCCGCCTCCGCCGGCACCGTATACGGGCAGGCCGCCAGGGACGCCGCCGCCCGGCGCGCAGCAGATGCTGCCCGAAGGGCGTCCTGTCGAGCAGCCCAGCGTGCCGTCCTCCGTGCGGGACATGCTCACCCCGGCAGGCCCCCCAGACGGTGCCACGACAGGGCCGGCTCCCGGCCCTGCGAACCCGCCGACCGGAGCGCCGCTGCCTGCGGAAGCGCCGCAACCCGCAGAAGGGACGCCACCAGCATGAGCAGGGCAAAACCGGTACGGCTGGCGATTGCCGTCGGGTCATGCGTCGCGTTGACCGCGAGCGGCTGCGCCTTCCAGGGCGTCAACTCGCTGCCGTTGCCGGGTGCGGTCGGGCGAGGCTCCGAAGCCACCGTCTACCACGTCGAAATCGCGAATGTTGCCACGCTGGAACCGAACTCACCGGTCATGATGAATGATGTCGTGATCGGCAGCGTGCGCTCCCTGGGGGTCAGCAACTGGCACGCCGACGTCGAGTTCTCGGTGCAGCCGGGCACGGTGATACCCGCCAACGCCATCGCCAGCATCGGGCAGACCAGTCTGCTGGGCTCGATGCACCTGGCCATCAATCCGCCGGTGGGCCAAGCGCCGGAAGGCAAACTCCCTGCAGGAGCGACCATTCCGTTGAACGACTCGTCGACCTATCCGACCACCGAGCAGACCCTTGGGTCGCTCGCCGCAGTGGTCAACGGCGGCGGGCTCGGGCAGGTCGGCGATGTCATCCACAACTTCAGTGCCGCGCTGGACGGCCGGGAAGGCGACATCCGTTCACTCATCACGCGACTCGACACGTTCGTCGGCACCCTGGATGCCCAGCGGGACAACATCGTCGCGAGCATCCAGGGGCTCAACCGGTTGGCGACGACGTTCGCCGGTCAGCGCGACGTCATCACCCGGGCACTGGACAAGATTCCACCGGCTCTCGACGTGCTGATCAGGGAACGGCCCCGGCTCACGACGGCATTGCAGAAACTGGGGACGTTCAGCGACACCGCAAACCGATTCGTCAACGATTCGCAGGCCGACCTGGTCGCGAATCTGAAGAACATGGAACCGGCGTTCAAAGCGCTGGCCGACGTCGGCCCCGACCTCGCTGCGGTCCTGGAGTACGCGGTGCACTTCCCGTTCACCCAGAGCTTCATGGACCGGGCCATCCGTGGCGACTACTACAACCTGTTCGCCACCATCGACCTCACCGTCCCGCGGCTGAAGCACACCCTGATGTTGGGCACGCGCTGGGCGCAGGAGGATGCGGGACTGGTTCCGGCGCCGGGTGATCCGCAATATCTGAACTACACCTACGATCCGCTCAAGACCGGGTTGAACCCGCCACCGCCGGGGGCCTTCCCGCCGGCACCGGACGCGCCGCCGCCCGGCGAAGCGCCGCCACCACTACCGCCGCCTGCCGCGACCGGACCGATCCTGCCGGTGGCGCCGCCCGCGCCGCTGCCGATCCCCGGTGCCCCGGCTCCGGACACGGCGCCGGCACCGGGCACACCGGCTCCGATATTCGCCGGACCTTATGGGGGGCACTGATGCTCACACGTTTCGTCCGTACCCAGCTGGTCCTCTTCACGGTTGCCTCGATCGTGGGGGTCGCGGTGATGCTGTTCGCCTACATGCAGGTGCCCACGCTGGTGGGCCTCGGCCGGATCACCGTCAAGGTGGAACTGCCGGCCACCGGGGGGCTCTATCAGTTCAGCAATGTCACCTACCGTGGCTCCCAGATCGGCAAGGTCACGTCGGTCGATCTGACCGACAAGGGTGCGGTGGCCACGTTGTCACTGGACCGGTCGCCCAAGGTGCCTGCCGACCTGCAGGCACAGGTCCGCAGCATGTCGGCGGTGGGGGAGCAGTACATCGACCTGCTGCCGCGCACGGACTCACCACCCTACCTTCAGGACGGATCGGTTGTCGCCATGTCCGACACCACGATTCCGCAGCAGGTCGGCCCGATGCTCGATCAGCTCAGCGCTCTGGTGGACACCATTCCCAAGGACAAGCTGAGCCAGTTGCTCGATGAGTCATTCAACGCGTTCAACGGCACCGGATACGACTTCGGCTCGCTGCTGGATTCGGCGTCGACCATCACCCGGGACGCCAACGCGGTTTCGGACCACACACGCACGTTGATCGACGACTCCGGTCCGTTCCTCGACGCGCAAGCCCAGACCACCGATTCGATCCGGACGTGGGCGGCGAGCCTGGCCGGCGTGACCGATCAGGTTTCCAACAATGACCCGCAGTTCCGGTCGATCTTGCGCAACGGTCCGGGATTCGCCAGCGAGACATCGCAATTGCTGCAGCAGATCAAGCCGACACTGCCGGTGCTGTTGGCGAACCTGTCCACCTTCGGTCAGATCGCGGTGACCTACAACCCGTCGCTCGAGCAGATCCTGGTGCTACTGCCGCCGTACGTCGCCCAGATACAGACTTATGCGCCGACCAACAGTCCAACGGGTCTGCCCAACGGCGACTTCTCGCTGGGCCTCGGCGACCCCCCGGCCTGTACCGTCGGATTCCTTCCGCCGTCAGCATGGCGGTCACCGTCGGATACCTCGGTGATCGACACCCCGGACAACATCTATTGCAAGCTCCCGCAGGATTCCCCGATCGGTGTGCGCGGCGCACGTAACTACCCGTGCATGGGACACCCGGGCAAACGGGCGCCGACCGTCGAATTGTGTGACGATCCAAGGGGATTCCAGCCCCTTGCGCAGCGGCAACACGCGCTCGGCCCCTATCCGATCGACCCGAACCTGGTATCGCAGGGTATTCCGCTGGATCAGCGGGTGTTGCCCGACAACAACATCTTCGGGCCGCTGGGGGGCACGCCACTGCCGCCCGGAGTTTCCGCGCCGCCTCCCGGCGCCGCGCCGCAGGCGCAGCCGCCGGCCAGCTTCCCCGGCATGCCCCCGGGTCCGTTGTTGCCCGGTCAGCCGATCTACACCGAGCCTCCGGTGCCGGGGCAACCTGCACCGCCTGCGCCTGACCCGAATGCGGTTCCGCTGGCCCCTGCGCAGCGTCCCGAGGCCTCCGAGGTCCCGGTGCCGCACGGACCTGCGTTGCCCGGGCCGGAACAACCCGACGGCAGCGCCCCGGCCGCAGCACCGAGTGCATTCCACGGCAGCCCAGCGGGCCCGTCGGTGGCGATCGCCAAGTACGACCCGCGCACCGGTCAGTACATGGGCAGCGACGGCAAGCTGTACCAGCAGGCCAACCTCGCCACGACACCGAAGTCGTGGCAGGACCTCATGCCCAATTGATCAGTGGCCGAGCGCTTCTGGTGTCAGAGCTTCTTCATGTAGAACGGCATCCGGATCACCGGCCACTGGTTGCGGCCACACGAGCCGCTGGCGCCGACGGTGATGCTCTCCCCGGCGTACTCGGTGGATGCGAGGTCCACATGTGCGTCGGCGCCGACGGGATACAGCTTGTGGGTCTCCAGCCCCTCGATGGGGGTGCCGTCGGCGCAGAATCGCCACTGGGGCACAACGCGTTTGACGTACCACAGGCCATTCGTGGTGTAGATGGGGGCGGTCCAGCCCGCGTCGCTGCTGACCGTGCCCGCGCAGTCGGTGGGCGAGGTGCACGACGTGCTCACGGTCCAGGTGCTCCGAACCGATGGCTGGTTCTCGTAGCGCTCGTTGATCTTGGCCCAGTCCCCGTTGTCCGATGTGGCGAACGTGCCGTTGATGCCCCAATCGTCCGACGCGCCGGCCGGTGCGGCCCCGCTGAGGCCGACCCATGCCGCCGCGGCCACCACTGCCACGGTCGCCCTTATCTTCGACGCCGACATGGAGCCACTCCTTTGGCAGTGGAAGTCACGTTCTCAATGAGCGAGAATAACACTATCGAGGCTGGCTCATTCTCTCATCGCCAGAGACGTTGCGTAGTAATATTCTCGAATACCGAGAGTTTCATTTTCACCTATGCGAGGGTAGAGACGTGCGTGTGACCGTGATCGCGGCCGCTTCGGCGATTGTCGCCGCGACAATCGCTGCGCCGCAGGCGAATGCGGGGCCACAAACATGCAATGACGCCTTCTGCGTGCCGGGTATCGACGGGAATGCCGAACTCGGGGCGCCATGCGCGAACACGTCCTATTACGTCTTCGGCGTCGACGGTCGCAACGGATGGGGCCGGCTGCTGTTCTGCGGTTCGCCGCGACGGTATGACCCGAGGTGGTTCCGGTCGCCGCCGATGGCCGGTATTCGTGACGAGGGCAGCCTCTGCACGACCGAGATGGATCAGGTGGCCCAGGCTCCTGACGGCCTGTTCCTGACTTGTGTACCGATGAACGGTGATTCGCGTTGGCGGCGCGGCGACGCGTAGTCGCCTCCGGTCACCAGTTGCGAATCGAGCAGAGCACGCCCTTTGCGCCGCTGCTGGTCTTGACGACCGTACCGTCTACGGCCAGTTCGCAATTGAAGCCAGGCGTAGGTGTATTCGGCGACTCGCCGCTCTGCGCCAGCACCATGGCCCACAGGTCCGGATCGGCGAGCATCGCGTCGAACACCCAGGGCTTGTTCGGGGCGAGATCAGCCTCGGCCCGCGGGCTGAACTCATATGGATTGTGGCTGTAGTCCGACCACGTCGGCGGATCGGTGTCGCGGTAGTAGATGTGGGCGTAGAACGGGGCATTCGCGGTCACTGTGTAGCGGACATGGTGCAGCACCGGATCGTCGTCGGCCGACGCCGGTGTCGCGGTGGCGCCCATGGCGAGCGCGAGCGCTGTGGTCACGGCCAATATCGCGCGCATCGTCACATCCTGATCAGCGTGAACGGATAGGTCAGTGTGCCGCCCGGCGCGCCGTCGCACCCGGCGTCGAACGTCGACACCATATCGCCGGCAAGGGTGTTCGCATCCCAGGTGTAGACATCGTGGGTGGGGATCGTGGGCCCGTAATAGATGTCCCCGCAACGCAATCCGAACGGATCGTCGACGATCATGGTGTAGCGCCCGTCCGACAGATTCGCCTCCACATGGGAATACGCGGCCTTGGCGACCGGCTGCGGAGTTGTGACGACGCTGATGCAGCTGTATCTGTCGGGGGCGCCCTGGGTCTGGCACGGAGCCAGGGCCGACCAGATCCAGGTGTGGAAGTCCCGCCGGTCCGGCATGTTGAGCACGTAGTTGCCGTAGTACATGGCCGAAGCCGGGGGAGCCAAGGCGACCGCGACTGCCACGCCCAGCGCTGCGGCCGTCACGGTGGTCAACGAAGGTGACTTCACAGGCTCCTCCACGCGTCCGGCACTGCTCGGCTGACTATAGAACGAGACCCGGCCCCAGTGTCCGGAAACCGGAAATATCGTCTTCGTCACGCGAGATCATCATTCTCGCAAATGAGAATAGCAGCACGGGTGCGTGCCGCCGACCGTCAGTGAACCGGGGTGAACCTGATGTTCAGCGCGGTGAGCCCGCGCAGGATGAAGGTCGGTTCATAGGTGTAGCGGCGATCGTCGGCGGGGCCGTGGTGCTCCTCGTCGATGGTGATCTCGCTCATCCGGTCGAGGATCCGCTCGAGGGAGACGCGGCCCTCCACGCGGGCCAGCGGACCGCCCGGGCAGCTGTGCACGCCACGGCCGAAGGCGATGTGCTCACGGACGTTCTTGCGGTCGAGGCTGAACGTGTGGGGATCCTCGAACCGCACCGGATCGCGGTTGACCGCGCCGGGGCACACCATCAGCGTGGTGCCGGCAGGCACGTCGACCCCGCCGAGTTCGGTGTGCTTCTTGGCGAGCCGGAACTGACTCTTGACGGGTGCGTCCATCCGCAACGCCTCCTCGACGAACGTCGGGATGCGGCTGCGGTCCTGGCGCAGTGCGGCCTGTACGTCAGGGCGGTCGCCCAAGACGCGGAGCGACGCCGACAGCAGCTTCGTGGTGGTCTCCTGGCCTGCGGCGAACAAGAACGTCGCCGAACGGACGACGTCGATGACCTCCGGCGTCGACCCGTCCGGGTACTTCGCGGTGGCCAGCGCAGTCAGCACGTCGTCGCGCGGGTTCTCCCGCCGATCCTGCAGGTACCCGACGAACTTCTCGTCGAGCCACGCCAAGGGGTTCATCGCGAGTTGATCGCCGTCGAGTGAACCGACGATGGCACCTGGCCGGGGCGCGCCGAGCACCTGACGGAACTCGTCGTGGTCGGACTCCGGCACGCCGAGGAGGTCGGCGATCACCAGCAGCGAGAACGGTTTTGCGTACGCGGACAGGAACTCGCAGCGCCCGTCGGCGAGGAAATCGTCGAGGCACTCATCGGCGAGCCGCCACATGAAGTCCTCGTTCTCCTTGAGCCGCCGCGGCGTCAGCAGCCGGTTGAGCAGGGAGCGCGCATCGGTGTGCTGTGGGGGATCCATGGTGACCATGTGCTCGAACATCGGCAGTTGCGAGCGGTGGGCCTCGATCTGCTCGGTGATGTCCTCACCTTCTGGCGTGAACGGCAGCGGCGGGAACGGTCCACCGACCGAGATGCACGACGAGAAGGTGTCGGTGTCCTTGAGCACCGTGGTGGCCTCGTCGAAGCTCGTGATGGCCAGGACGCCGTAGTGGGGCTCGCGGACGACGGGACATTTGCTGCGCAGATGGTCGAAGTACGGATGCGGGTCGGGCACCAGGGATTGGTCGGTGAAGTAGTCGACGGTGTCGAAGTCGGTGGTCGGTGAATCGGCCATGGTGTGCGCTACCTCCCGAAATCAATGTGCGCGCTGACGGTTTCGCGGCGGGCTGGGCCGCGCGACGAGATGGGCCAAATGTGCTGAGCACTTGCTTAGCATGGAGATAGAGTCGTGGTCAAGATCACGCCGCGCGGCGCGGTTACGATTTGCGTGCCGTTTCGTGTGGTGGGAAAGGAGCCTGGCATGGCATCGGCGCGGAGGATCGGGGCGCCGGACGCGAAGAACCGCATCGTGCTGCTGGAGGCCGCAGAACAGCTGATGGTCGAGGAGGGCTACGCCGCGGTGACCTCGCGCCGGGTGGCCGACAAGGCCGGTCTCAAGCCGCAGCTGGTGCATTACTACTTTCGGACGATGGACGATCTGTTCCTGGCGGTGTTCCGCAGACGCGCCGAGGAGGGCCTGGTCGAGCAGGCGCGCGCGCTGGATTCCGCTCAGCCGTTGTGGGCGCTGTGGCGGTTCGGGACAGACCCCGCGGCCACCCGGCTGACGATGGAGATCATGGGCCTGGCCAATCACCGCAAGGCGCTGCGGGCCGAGATCGCGCACTATGCCGAGCGGTTCCGGGACGAGCAGACCAAGGCGATGACGGCTGCGCTGCATCGCTACGGCGTCGACGTGTCCGAGGTTCCGCCGATCGTCTGGACCATCTTCGCGACGAGCGTCTCCCGGGTGATGGTCATGGAGCAGGCGCTCGGCATGTCCTCGGGCCACGCCGAGGTGATCGAGTTCTGTGAGGGCTGGCTGCGGCGCCTGGAGGGCGAGCCGCAGCCGGTCGAGGCATCCGCCTGACGTCACCACCCGATCGGCGCTCGCGACCCCGGAAATCTCATTTACGAATTATAGAACCTCATTTGCAGATCTGCGGAGGTCGTCTGCGTCCAGGTGTGCCCGGGCCTGTTGACGTCGGATGCGGAAGAACTTAGAGGGACAGGATGGTGGCGGACGCGGTGCCGGGTGCGCCGTACACCTGGGCCAGGCCGACGCGGGGACTGCCCGGCACCTGACGGTCGCCGGCCTCGCCGCGCAATTGCCGCACCAGTTCGTGCATCTGACGCAGGCCCGACGCGCCGATGGGCTCACCGTTGGCGATCAAGCCGCCGTCGGTGTTGACCGGGATGGAACCGTGGATCTCGGTGGCCCCGTCGGCCAGCAGCTTCTCTTGTTCGCCGTCGGCGCACAGACCCGTCTCGGCCATGTGGATGACCTCGGCGCCCGCGTCGGTGTCCTGTAGCTGTGCGATGTCGACATCCTCGGGTCCGATACCGGCCGCCTCGTAGGCGGCCTTGGCCGCGTACACCGTCGGCGACGGATCCTCGTCGAGCGGCGCCGAGGTGGCGTGCACCTCGTATGCCCCGAACGTGCGGGTCCGGATCTCACTGGCCCGCACATAGACCGGCTTGTCGGTATAGCGGTGGGCGATATCGGCACGGCACATGACGACGGCGGCGGCGCCTTCGTCGGGCGCGCAGAACATGTACTGGGTGAGCGGGTAGTTGAGCACCGTCGAGTGCAGGATCTCGTCGACGGAAATTTCCTTGCGGCGGAAGGCATTCGGATTGAGTGCGCCGTTGCGGAAGTTCTTGTTGGCGACCCGCGCCAGCGTCTCCCGCGAGATGTTGTGTTTGTGGATGTAGTGATTGGCCTTCATGCCGAAGAACTTGGTGGTGACGAACTGGCCGTTCTCGGCGTACCACTGGGGTAGGGCGAGCTTGGCCGGGTCGTCCGTGAACGCGCCACGCGGATGCTTGTCCAGGCCGATCGCGATACCGATGTCGTACTTGCCCAACCGAATGGTGTCGGCGGTCTGCTGAATCGCGCTGGCCGCGGTGGCGCACGCGTTGAAGACGTTGGTGAACGTGATGCCCGTCAGGCCCACGAGACGGGTGACGGCATCCGGGTTGGACACCTCGTAGCTGCCGCCGAACCCGAATTGGATGTCTTTCCAGGCGATTCCGGCGTCGTCGAGGGCAAGCTGGATGGCTTCGGCGCCCATCTGCATGGCGGTCTTGTCGAAGCGGCCGAAGGGGTGCAGGCCCACGCCGATGATGGCTACGTCATTTGTCATGCTGGATCCTGGATCGGCCGGAAGGCAAACGTGACGACCTCGTTGCCGTCGTCATCGGTGGTGAACGGGATCATGGTGAGTTCGACGTCCTGGCCGAATTGCAGTTTGGCCGGGTCGTTTTCGGTGAGCCGGCCTTCTACGCGGATGATGTCGCCGAGTCGGACAAGCCCGACGCCGAAGGGCACGAAGTCTTTCCCCGTCGGACCTTTGTACGGGGCGCCGGGCGGGAAGCCCTGGGTGGTCCACGCGATCAGGGTGCCGCGGCGGGGCAGCAGCAGGTCGGAAGTGTTGGCGCCGCTGCACTTTGGGCAGCGGTCCTGGGTGGGGAAGGTGGTGGCCTGGCAGTCGGCGCAGTGGCTGCCGATCAGCTGCGGGTCGGCCTCCGGCCAGGTCGAGATCTCCGGCGCGAGAGCAATCTGTGTTGGCACGTCGCTGACGATAACCGGAAATATAATTCTCGTCCAGAGAGAACAGTATGCAGATACGCTGCCTGAACATGAACCCCGTCTGGCCGGGGCCTACTTGGCTTTCTTCATGACGTTCTCGGCGGCTGTCCAGTGCTCGTCGGATGCCCAGAGGCGGGCGAACGCGCTGACGGCTTCGGTAGCCGGTACCCCGCCCAGGACCCGCTTGATCTCACCGGCCGGTCGGCGCGCCAGCAGTGCCGCTGTCGTGCGCCAACTCTCGGCGAACTCGGCCCGCGGCACCACCTGGTCGACCAGGCCGATGCGCAGTGCCGCGTCGGCGTCGAGGACCTGCCCCGTTCCGGCCAGCAGCAGTGCTCGGCTCCGGCCCACCAGTGCGCCGAGGCGTTCGGCGCCGCCCCAGGCCGGCATGATGGCCAGCGACACCTGATTGAAGCCGATCCTGATGTCATCGGCCGCGATGCGGATGTCGGCGGCAACCGCGACCTCGGCGCCCCCGCCGAGAGCATGACCGTTGAGTGCTGCGATCACCGGGCCGGGGAAGCCGGCGATGCGATCGCAGATCGTGCGCATCCGCCAAGCCATCTGTGACGCTTCGAGTTCGGTCCGCAGTGCGGCGAGCTCCTTGAGATCGCCACCGGAGACGAAGGCGCGGTCCCCGCCGCCGGTGATGACCAGCGCCCGGGCCTCGGCGGCCCCGTCGAGTGCCTTGTCGAGCTCGTCCATGGTGTCCAGCGATATGGCGTTGCGGGCGTGCGGCCGGTCGATGGTGATGACGGCGAGGCCGTCGGCGATGTCGAGGTCGACCATAACCGCTCTCCAGTTCTGATATTGGCATTCTCGCTGAGTGAGAATAACATCACCATCGTGCGTGTCATCCCCGCTGAGCTGACCAAACGGTACGTCGAGCAAGGGTGGTGGCGCCCCGAGACGCTGGGACAAATGCTGGCCGAAGGTTTGGCCGCCAGCCCGGACGCCGGCTTTCACGCGCACTCCGAGATACGCCCCTACGCGGGAACCTTCGCCGACGTCGAACGCACCGCCCGGCGACTGGCCGCGGGCCTGGCCGAACGCGGCGTCGGCCCGGGCGACGTGGTGGCATTGCAGCTGCCCAACTGGATGGAAGCCGCGGCCGCCTTCTGGGCGTCGGCGTTCCTCGGCGCCGTCACCGTACCGATCGTGCATTTCTACGGTCGCAAGGAACTCGCTCACATCATGACGACCGCGAAACCGAAGGTCTTCATCACCACAGAGCAGTTCGGCCGCATGACGTTTGTGCCCGACCTGTGCGCCGACGTGCCGATCGTGGGGCTTGTGGGCGACCAGAGTTTCGATGACCTGCTGGCCGACGAGCCGATGGCCGCCACCCTGCCTGCCGACCCGTCCGGGCCCGCGCTCATCGCCTTCACGTCGGGCACCACCCGAGCGCCCAAGGGGGTCATCCACAGTCATCAGACGTTGGCATTCGAGACCCGTCAGCTGCTGGCGAACTATCCGCCCAACCGGGGTCGCCAGCTCACCGCCACCCCGGTCGGGCACTTCATCGGCATGGTCGGCGCCTTTCTGATCCCCGTCCTCGAGGGCGCCCCGATCGACCTGTGCGATGTGTGGGATCCCGGCAAGGTGCTCAAACTCCTTGACGCCGAGGGGATGTCGATCGGCGGCGGGCCGCCGTATTTCGTCACCAGCCTGCTCGACCACCCGGACTGCACCGAGGCGCACCGGTCGCGGTTCACCACCGTCGGGCTGGGTGGGTCCACCGTGCCGGCCGCGGTCACCCGTCGGCTGGCCGACCTCGGCATGTTCGTCTTCCGCGCGTACGGCAGCACCGAGCATCCGTCGATCACCGGTTCGGGGCCGTCGGCGCCGGAAGCCAAACGGCTGTTCACCGACGGCAACCCGCGGCCCGGAGTGGAGATCCGGCTCGGCCCGGACGGCGAGATCTTCAGTCGGGGGCCGGATCTGTGCCTGGGCTACACCGACGACGAGCTGACGGCCAAGTGTTTCGACGCCGACGGCTGGTACCGCACCGGGGACATCGGCGTGCTCGACGACGACGGCTATCTGACCATCACCGATCGCACCGCCGACCTGATCATCCGCGGCGGCGAGAACATCAGCGCCATCGAGGTCGAAGATGTGCTGCTGACGATGCCCGAAGTGGTCGAGGCGGTGGTGGTGGCCGCACCCGACGCCCGACTCGGCGAACGCGTCGCCGCCGTCCTGCGGATCGGGGCCGGGCATGCCATGCCGTCGCTGGACCGGGTCCGGACGCACTTCGAGCGGGCCGGGGTGGCGCGCCAGAAATGGCCGGAGGAGCTTCACGAGGTTCCAGCCGGGCAGGACTATCCGCGCACGGCGAGCGGGAAGGTGCAGAAGTTCGTCATCCGGCGCGAGCTCGCGTGCAGCGCCGCCAGGGGCGGGATTGCGACATCCACAAAGTGAGAATAATATTCTCGTGAACCGAAAAGGAGCATTTCATGGGGCAACTGTCGCACCGCGTCGACATTCCGTTTCCGCTGTTCGATGCGGACAACCACCTCTATGAGCCGCCAGAGGCGTTGCTGACCTACCTGCCCAAGGAGTACCAAGACGTCGTCCAGTACGTCGAGGTCAAGGGCCGCACCAAGATTGCGATCAAGGGTCAGATCAGCAACTACATCCCCAACCCGACGTTCTCGGTGGTCGCCAAGCCAGGGGCGTGGGAGGAGTACTTCAAGTTCGGCAACCCCGACGGCAAGAGCAAGCGTGAGCTGTTCGGCGAACCGATGAAGTCCATCCCGGCGTTCTTCGAGCCGGCGCCGCGCCTCGAGCTGATGGACCAGCTGGGCGTGGATCGCTCGCTGATGTTCCCGACCCTGGCCAGCCTCATCGAAGAGCGGCTGCGCGACGATCCGATCGCCATCCACGTCCTGATCCACTCACTCAACCAGTGGCTCGACGAGGTCTGGGGCTTCAACTACAAGAACCGCATCTTCACCACGCCGGTCATCACGCTGCCGATCGTGGAGAAGGCCATCGAGGAACTCGAGTGGGCCGTGAAGCGCGGGGCGCGCGCCATCCTGGTCCGGCCTGCGCCGGTGCCCGGCTTCCGTGGCCCGCGGTCCTTCGCGCTGCCCGAGTTCGACCCGTTCTGGCAGAAGTGCGTCGAATACGACGTGTTCGTCGGCATGCACTCATCCGACAGCGGTTACTCGCGCTACACCTCCGAATGGGACGGCGCCGCACAGGAGATGCTGCCCTTCCAGACCAATGCCATGTCGATCCTCAACGAATGGCGCCCGATCCAGGATGCGGTCGCCTCGTGGGTCATCCACGGCGCGCTCTTCCGCTTCCCGAAGCTCAAGGTTGGGATCGTCGAGGCCGGCTCGAAATGGATGTTCCCCCTGCTCGATTCGATGACCGAGGTGTACAAGAAGGCGCCCGAGGCGTTCTTGGGCAACCCGATGGAGGAGATCAAGAACCGCATCTTCGTCAGCCCGTTCTACGAGGAGGGCATCGACGATCTGATCAACCTCATCGGGGTGGACCAGGTGCTCTACGGGTCGGACTGGCCGCATCCCGAGGGCCTCGCCGAGCCGACGCACTACGTGACCGCACTCGAGCACCTGTCGATGGAGGACCAGGCCAAGATCATGGGTGGCAACCTCGGCCGCCTAGTCACGGTGTGACACAAAGCCGCGCTGTGACGTTCAAGGGCGCCCTGCGTCCGTTGAGGAGCAGCGGCTGATGACGCAATGGCGGACCATCCCCGAGATGGTGCGCAGCGCTGCGGACCGGTTCGGCGACGCCGAAGCCGTCGTCGACGGTCCGCTGCGGCTGTCCTTCGCCGAAGTCGCCGAACGCATCCGCACCGCCGCAGGCGCGTTCGCCCGCTCCGGGGTCGGCAAGGGGGACCGGGTCGCGCTATGGGCGCCCAACTCCGCGGAGTGGATCATCGCGGCGTTCGGCCTGATGACTGCGGGCGGGGTGCTCGTCCCGGTGAACACCCGGTTCAAGACCGATGAGGCTGCCGACGTCATCGCCCGTAGCGGTGCCAAGGCGGTACTGGTCCAAAGAGGTTTCCTGGGACAGGATTTCGACATACCGGGCGTTCCGACGATCGATCTGAAGTCGGATTTCCTCAGTCGTGGTACGCCATTCGAGTGTGTGGTCGACGGCGGCGACATCGCAGATGTCATCTACACCAGCGGTACGACCGGGCGCCCCAAGGGCGCCATGATGAATCACAGTCAGACCCTTCGGATGTACGAGGAGTGGGCGACACTGGCGGACCTGCGCGAGGGCGACCGCTACCTGATGATCAACCCGTACTTCCACACCTTCGGGCTGAAGGCGGGCCTGGTGGCGTCGTTCCTGCGGGGTGCGACGATGTTGCCGGTCGCGGTGTTCGACATCCAGCGGGCGGTGGATCTCATTGCCGCGGAACGGATCACGATGCTTCCCGGCCCGCCGACGCTGTACCACTCGCTCCTGACGGTCACTGACAAGAGCAGATTGGCGACGTTGCGGGCCGGGGTCACCGGCGCCGCCGACATCCCGGTCGAACTCGTCCGCCGCATCCACGACGAGTTGCCGTTCCAGACGCTGATGACGGGATACGGGCTCACCGAAGCCGGCAATGTCACGCTGTCGCGGCCGGGAGATTCGTCGGTGGATGTCGCGACGACGGCCGGTCTGCCGTGTGAGGGCGTCGAGGTGCGGGTGGCCGACGACGGTGAGGTGCTGGTCCGCGGGTACAGCGTCATGCAGGGGTACCTCGAGGATCCCATCGCGACCGCCGAAGCCATCGACGCCGACGGCTGGCTGCACACCGGGGACCTCGGTGAGTTCACCGAGTCGGGCCGACTGAGGATCGTCGGACGCAAGAAGGACATGTTCATCGTCGGCGGCTTCAACGCCTACCCGGCCGAGATCGAGGGATACCTGCTGGAGCATCCCGCCGTCGCGCAGGTGGCCGTCATCGGCGTCGCCGACGACAGGCTCGGGCAGGTTGGTAAGGCGTTCGTCGTACTCGACGAAAACCCTGGTGCCGCAGGGACTTCCGCCGATGAGTTGCTCGCCTGGAGTCGCGAGCGCATGGCGGGCTACAAGGTGCCGCGTTACCTGGAGTTCCTCGACGAGCTACCCCTCAATGCGACAGGCAAGGTGATGAAGGATCGGCTCGGGACGCGACTCGGTGCCGGTTAAGCACAGTGCTGACACAGCTCGTAAATAACATTTCCGCAGATAAATGGGCATTTATCTGCGGTCTGTAGATGATGTAGTGTCGGGGCACTACCCAAAACTGATAACGTGATTCTCGTTAAGCAGGCTGCTGAACGGACAGGAGGTCGACATGCCGTCCCGCAAGCCTTCAGCGTCGCTACTCGATAGTAGCCAAGACGACCCGTCTCCGGAGGACGCATTGGCGCTGGCCGAACAGGCCGAGGCGGAAGCCGAGGAAGCCGAGGCCGTCGCCGCAGCCGCGCGCGCCAGAGCGCGTGCGATCCGGCTCCGCAACCAGGCTGCGGCCCGGGAACTGCTGGCCGGCAACGACACTGAGGCCGAGCCCTCGTCGGTCGGGTCGACCGTGACGGAGCAGGCTCCACCAGCCGAGACTGACGTCGCCGAAGATGCGGAAGCACCGGAAGAAGTAGACGAGGCGCAGGCGCGTCGACGGCGGTTGCACATCCCGCGGCTGTTCTGGAAAGTCCTGGCGAGCTGCCTGGCGATCATCGCCATCTGTGCGCTGCTCGGCGCCAGCGGCTTCATGCTCTGGAAGCACGGTCAGGCCGATCATCGTCGCCAGCTCACGGCGGAGTTCACCGCGGCGGCCCGGCAGAGTGTCGTGACGCTGATGTCGCTGGACTTCAACCACGTTCAGGACGACGTGAAGAACATCCTGGAAAACTCGACCGGAGATTTCAAAAAAGACTTCGAGGCCCAGCAGAACGACTTCATCAAGCTTGCCCAGCAATCCAAGGTCGTGACCGAGTCGACTGTCAACGCCGCAGCGGTCGACACCATGAGCGACGACAACGCAGTGGTCCTCGTCGCGGCCACTACCCGTGTCACCAACACCGCAGGCGCCCAGCAGCAGCCGCGGTCCTGGCGGGTCGCGGTGAGCCTGGACAGGGAGGGCGGTCAGATCAAGCTGGCGAAAGTTGAGTTCGTACCGTGACCGTGAAGCCTGACACCGAAGAACTCGATGTGTTCGACCTGGTCGAACTCGAGGACGCCGCAGACGTAGCAGACATCGAGACCGGCAAGCGGCGGTGGTGGACACCCTTGCTGCGCCACTGGTTTCCGTTGACGCTGGCATTGGCGCTGGTGTTGTCGGCTGCGTTGGCCGGGTGGTTGTGCTTCGCGCAGTACCGACCGGACCGCGCGACCGATCAGCCCGTGCAGCAGACGGTTCTCAAGGCCGCGACGGACGGCACCGTGGCGTTGCTGTCGTACAAGCCGGACAGCCTCGATCACGACTTCACCACCGCCAAGGCGCATCTCACCGGTGACTTCTTGTCGTATTACAACAAGTTCACCCAGGAGATCGTCACGCCCGCCGCCAAACAGAAGGCGGTGTCCACCTCAGCGGCCGTGGTACGCAGCGCGGTGATGGAGATGCACCCTGATTCGGCGGTGGTGATGGTCTTCGTCAATCAAGCGACCACGAGTAACCAGAACCCGGACGGCAGCTTTGCGGCCAGCACGGTCAAGGTAGGGCTGACCGAGGTCGACGGTAGCTGGCTGATCTCGTCCTTCGACCCGGTCTGACCGGCGCCGCCAAGCGGTGGAAAGCCTGCCGCCCCGGTACCGTCAGCGTCGACACCGACCGGGAGGACGCTACGACGTGACCGAGGGCGATTCGAATTCGCCGGTGCAGACCCACCGGATCCGCCGGATGTCGGGACGCGATCCCCATGAACGGCACCGGGTGTCCTCGCCGCTGGAGTTGTTGTTCGACCTGACGTTCGCGATCGCGTTCGGGGTGGCGGCCTCACAGTTTGCTCATCTGCTGGCCGAGGGACACGTGGGCGACGGGCTGCTGGGGTTCGGCTTCGCGGCGTTCGCCATCTGGTGGGCATGGATGAACTTCAGTTGGTTCGCGTCGGCATACGACACCGACGACTGGATCTACCGGCTGACGACCATGGTGCAGATGGTCGGGGTCATCATCTTGGCTCTGGGGCTCCCGCAGACGTTCGCCTCCATCGAGCACGGCGGCCACGTGAACAACAGCGTCATGGTCGCCGGGTATGTGGTCATGCGAATTGCCATGGTGGCGCAGTGGTTACGGGCCGCACGTCAGGATCCGGCTCGGCGTGCCGCCTGCCTGACGTATGCCACCGTCATCGTCGTCGCGCAAATCGGCTGGATCACCCAAATCTTGGTGAGCACGTCGGTGGGGGTCTTCGCGGCGGGCGCACTGGTGCTGATGGCACTGGAGATGTCCGGGCCGTTCTTCGCCGAGCGCCGCATGGGTGGCACGCCCTGGCATGCCCACCACATCGCCGAGCGGTACAGCCTGCTGGCCATCATCGCGCTCGGCGAGGGTGTGGTCGGGACGGTGGCATCGCTGTCGGCCGCGGTCGGTGAACACGGCTGGTCCGCCGACGCTGTCGTGCTCGCCGTGGCAGGCACGGGGCTCACCTTCGGCATGTGGTGGGTGTACTTCCTGGTGCCCGCGGCGGAGTTGCTGCACGCCCACCGCGAGGTCTCGTTCCTGTACGGGTATCTGCACCTGTTCGTGTTCGGCGCGATCGTGGCGACCGGCGCCGGGCTGCACGTCGCCGCGTTCTACGTCGAAGAGCAGTCCGAGTTGAGCACCGTGGCCACCGTGCTTTCGGTCGCGATCCCGGTCGCCGTCTACATCACCGCGATGTTCGTCATCTACACAATGTTGGTCGGCACGGTCGACGTCTTCCACACCGGACTGCTGGTGGGGGCGGGCGCGGTACTGGCCGCCGCGGTGGCGATGGCCGCTGCCGACATTCCGCTGGCGCCGTGCCTGCTGGTCGTGACGGCGGCGCCGATGGTGATCGTGGCCGGCTTCGAACTCGTGGGCCACCGGCACGCCAGGAAGATCGTCGCCAGACGGCTGGCCGATCAGCGCGGCGGGTGAGCCTCGAAGCCTTCCAGCAACATTCGCTCCTGCTCGACCCGCATCAGCTTTCTGGCCTTGCTGCGGGTGATGAGAATGCCGACGGTGGCCAGCACCCAGACTGCGTACTGAACAGCCCAGGCGACCCGGAACGAGGCGGCCGAATAGTCGCCGGCATGAGCCAGGATCAGCCCCATGGACTGCATGACCAGCAGCGCCGCCAGGAAACCGCCCATGTTCACCATGCCCTGAGCCGTCCCCAGCGTGGCGCTCGGGTTGAAGGTACGGGCGAAGTCGAAACCGACCATCGAACCAGGCCCGCCCACCGAGATGATCACGACGAGCGTCACCAACAGCCACAGCGGGGCGCGGCCGGGCAGCGCGAGCACGACCGTCCAGATCAAGGCATTGCTGCCGACGATGGCAAGCACCAACCGCGATCGTCGGTGCGGGTGGCGGCCCGTGAAGATCCCGATCGCAATGCCCGCGGTGATCGCGACGACGACCGAAAGCGTCAGCAGAGAACCGGCGACGGCGGTGGAGAGGCCCTGCGCGACGGTCAGATAGGGCACGCCCCACATCAGCGCGAACACCGTCACCGAGAACTGGGTGCCCATGTGGGTGAAGAAGCCCAGCCTGGTGCCGGGGCGCAGCCACACCGTCTTCACGCTCGCCAGGATGTCGTGGACGGTGGTGGTCTCGGCGGCGACGACCCGGCCGTGCGGGGTGTTGCGGACCAGCGCGAAGGCCAGTGCCATCGCAACCACTCCGAACACGGCGACGGACAGATAAGCCGGTGTCCAGCCGGAGCCGGTGAGCAGCGCGAGGAAGGGCACCGCGGACAACACCTGGCCGAGCTGCCCGCAGATGCCGGTCAACTGGGTGACCAACGGGACCTGTGACGGCTTGAACCAGTGCGGCACCAGCCGGAGCACCGATATGAATGTCACCGCGTCGCCGAGGCCGACGACGGCGCGGGCCGCGAAGGCCGCGGGCAGCGATTCGCTCAGTGCCAGTACCAGCTGTCCCGTGGCCATCAGCCCCGCGCCGGAGACGATGAGTATGCGCGAGCCGAAGCGATCGAGCAGCAGCCCGGCGGGCACCTGCGCGCCGGCGTAGACGATCACCTGCAGCACGACGAAGCTCGACAGCACACTCGGATTGGCGGCAAACCGGTCAGCGGCCTGCAAACCGGAAACGCCGAGAGTGGTGCGGTCGAGTACCGCGACGATGTACGCGAGCAGTCCGGTGGCCCAGACGATCCAGGGACGCACTCGCGGCCTTTCGTCGAACGGATTGTCTCAATGTCGTGCAACATGGTCGCGCACCTGGGCTGTCGCTTTCCAATTCTGGCCGGGTGAATTGACTCACCGCGTCCCGACATCGACATATGCCTAGTTGGCTGTGATTGCAGGGGCAGGTGTGGGTTCTTGTCGCCCGAACGACATACCTGCAGATGAAAGCTTTGATAGCTCATTCAACAAATGACTCTGTGACGACAGCGAAACTTCGCTCGGAGCTGATTGGCCGGGGTAGGGTGGAGCAATGTATCGCTGTCCGGTCCGGTGCGGGGACGGCCAGATTGACTGAGTATCGGTTGGATGATCTGGCGCGCATCTCAGGGATCAGCGCCCGGAACATCCGCGCCTACCGTGAGCGCGGCCTGCTCGATCCGCCCCGTCGTGTCGGTCGTTCGGCCTACTACGGGGATGCCCACCTGGCGCAACTGGCGGCCATCAGCCAGCTTCTCGGCAAAGGATTCAGCTCGGCACACATCGCCGAGTTTTTCGACGGGCTGCGCGGCGGCCGCAGCCTGGTCGACGTGCTGGGTATTCCACCGACAGCGGTGGGCCAACAGATTCGTCGGCTGCAGATCGCCCCGTCACATCCCGACGTCGGCACCCTCGTATCGCGCGGGCTGGCGCGCATCGTCGACGGCGCCGTGGCGCTGACCGACCCGGCGCTCGCCGAGATCGTCGACCAGGTAGCCGATCAGCCGCTCTGGGTCCACACCATCGCGCAGGTGGTCGCGGCGACCGATGCGGCCATCGATGCACTTGCTGCATCGGCGGTCGGCACGGTCGCCGAGAACTTGACCGCCCAGCCCAAGTCGGACAACCGCGAGTTGGCGCGTGCCGTGCTGTCGGGCGTGCTCGACCAGGCCGTCAAAGAGGCTGCCGCGATCGCGTGAGCGTCACACCCGCGACGTGGCGGGATCACCCCCGAAGCGCCCGGCCAGCCACACCGGGATGATGGCCAGCACGGTCAGGGCGGCGGCGACCACATTGATCACCGGAGCCTGATTCGGCCGGAACAAGTTCGCGAAGATCCAGATCGGCAGTGTCTGCACCGTCGGGCCCGCCGTGAACGTGGTGACGACGATCTCGTCGAACGACAGCGCGAAAGCCAGGATCGCCCCGGCCAGCAGCGCCCCGCGCATCAGCGGGAAGGTGACGAGCAGGAACGTCTGCCAGTCCGAGGCGCCGAGGTCCGCTGACGCGTCTTCGAGGTTGGTGCCCATCTGACGCAGCCTGGCCTGAACGTTGTTGAACACTATGACGATGCAGAACGTGGCGTGACCGATGATCACCGTCGCCAGCCCGAGCGTCATCGCCAAGGTCGAGGTGAACGTCGCGTTCAGCGCGATGCCGGTGACGATACCGGGCAGCGTGATCGGCAGGACCACAAGGAAACTCACCGTGTTGCGGCCGAAGAACCGGTAGCGCTGGACGGCGAACGCCACCATGGTGCCGAGCACCAGGGCGATGACCGTCGCGACCAGGCCGACCACGACGGAGTTGGCGAGCGCCTGCCACATGCCCGTGCTGTGTGCCGCTGCCGACCACCACGCCAGGGTGAAACCGCTCGGAGGGAACGCGAACGTGCGTGAGGCGTTGAACGCGTTGATGACCACCAGAACCAGTGGGGTGTACAGGAACACCATGACCACGACTGTCCAGATGCGAAGCCCGCGTCGTCCTGCGTTGGAGAACATCACACGTTCTCCAACGCACCGGTGCGCCGCATCGCCAGCAGGTAGGCGACGATGGCGACCAGCGGGATGGCCGACAGCGCCGCGGCCAGCGGCTGGTTGTTGGCGGTGACGAGCTGCCCGTAGATGATGTTGCCGAGCATCTGGGTCTTGCCGCCGACGATGGTGACCGCGATGTAGTCGCCCAGTGACAGGGAGAAGGTGAAGATCGAACCCGCCGCGATGCCGGGGAACACCAAGGGCGCCAAGATCAGTCGCAACGTGGTCAGGTCGGAGGAGCCGAGATCGGAGCTGGCGTCGATCAGCGAGTCCGGGACACGTTCGAACGCCGCATACACCGGCATCACCATGTACGGCAACCACAGGTAGGTCAGCGTGATGACAGTGGCCACCAGCCCGTAGCCAGGGGTGAAGCCCGTCGCCCACGACAACGGGCCTGCCGGCGACAGCAGCATGCGCCAGGCGTAGGCCTTCACGAGGTAGCTCGCCCACAGCGGAGTGGTGACGGCGACCACCAGGGCCAACCGCACGCGGCGAGAGGCGACCTTGGCCATGTAGAGCGCCAGCGGTACGGCCAGGGCCGCGCAGCACACCGTGACCGTGGCCGCCACGGCCAGGGTGCGCAACGTCGCGATCCGGAACACCTCGTCGGTCAGCACCCGCACGATGTTGTCGACGGTGAAAGTGCGCACCACCGCGCCGGTGAACTCGTCGGTGCTCCAGAACGCCGAAACCAGAAGAACGGCAAGCGAACCCAGATAGGCCACCACCAGCCAGGTGAGCGGCGGCGCCAGCAGGAACGCCAGCCGCACCCGACGGGTCAGCCCTTGACCTGTTGCCACTTGTCGACCCACTGGCTGTAGGCCGTGCAGTTGTTGCCGCTGCCGTCGACACACTGCGTCTGCGGTGTGGTCCAGTAGTGGATCTGTGCCGCGTAATCCGCGTCGGTGGCGTGGTAGATGTCGCAGAAATCCTTCTGGGTGGTGTGCTCGCACGCCTTCGTCTGCGCCGGCGCCTCACCGAAGTACTCCGCCACCTGGGCGTTGACCTCCGGCGAGGTGATCCAGTTCATCCACTTGTACATGCAGTTGGGGTGGGCGGCTTTCGACGAGATCATCCAGGTGTCCGACCAGCCCGTGGACCCTTCCTTGGGCAGTACGGTGTTGACCTGAACCTTGTTGTCACCGCCGATGGTGTTGGCGATCACCTGCCACGTGGTGCCGATGACCGTGGTGCCGGATTCGAAGGCCTGTACCTCCTTGGTGTAATCCGACCAGTACTCGCCGATGTTCTCGCGTTGGGCCTTGAGCAGATCTGTTGCGGCGTCGAGTTGTTCGGTGGTCAGCGAGTACGGGTCTTTGATGCCCAGCTCCGGTTTGGTCTTGGACAGGTACAGCGCGGCGTCGGCGATGTAGATCGGGTTGTCATAGGCGGTCACCTTGCCCTTGTATTTACCTGCGTCGGTGAACACCGCGGCCCACGAGTTGGGTGCGTCGCGCACGGCATCGATGTTGTACATCAACAGGTTTGCGCCCCAGCCGTGCGGGATCCCGTACATCTGCTTGTTCACGGAATTCCACGGCTTGTCCTTGAGGAACGGCGAGATCGTGGCGTAGTTGGGCACCAGGTCGGTGTTCACCGGCGACACGTCACCGGCGTAGATGAGCCGCAGCGTGGCATCTCCGGACGCCGAGACGCCGTCGTACTGGCCGCTGCGCATCAACTGCACCATCTCGTCGGAGGTGTTGCCGATCTTGACGTTGACCTGGCAGCCGGTCTGCTGCTGGAACGGCGTGACCCAGTCGACTTTCTTGTCGTTCGAGCCGTTTTCGGCGTAGCCGGCCCATGCGATGAGGTTCAACTGCCCCTCGCCGTTGCCGACCGAACTCAGCGGTTCGAGCTTCGGTGGCGCGTTACCGGTGGTTCCCGGGGTCTTGGACCCGGAGCATGCGGCGATCAGCGTCACGCACGCGGCGATCACCAATCCCGCACGCAGAGCTCGGATTCTCTGAGTTCTCATCGTCGGCTCCTTGATCTCGTGACTCAACCGTCGAGGTGGTGGACTGCGGATTGCGGCCAGGTCAGGGTGATGGCCGAACCGTGCGCCAGATCGCCGGGCAGGCCGGCGCTGGCCGTGAGGACGTTGGCCGCCAACGAGACTCCGGTGGCGGTTCGTGCCGCGACGCGGGTCAGCGGACCGGCATAGATGATCTCGGTCACCGTGGCATCGACGGCGCGGTGCCCCTCTGCCACGGGTGTGTTGTTGTGCTGCACAGAGATTCGTTCCGGTCGCACCGCGAGCGTCCCTGACCTGCCGAACACCGTCTCGGCGTCGGTGCCCTCGAGGACGTTGGAGGTGCCGACGAAGTCGGCGACGAACCGGTTGGCGGGCCGGTCATAGACCTCGCGCGCGGCGCCCACCTGTTCGATGCGGCCTGCGTTGAACACCGCGAGCCGGTCGCACAGGGTGAGGGCCTCGTCCTGGTCGTGGGTGACGATGACGAAGGTGATGCCGACCTCACGCTGGATCGCCTTCAGCTCGACCTGCATCTGCTCGCGCAGCTTGAGATCCAGCGCACCGAGCGGCTCGTCGAGCAGCAACACGCGCGGCCGACCGACCAGGGCCCGGGCCAGCGCCACCCGCTGACGCTGACCGCCGGACAACTGGGCAGGCCGACGCGGCGCCTGGTCGGTCAACCGCACCATGTCCAGCGCGTCGGCGGTGCGCTTGCGTCGTTCTGCCTTGGGCACGCCCTTGACCCGCAGTCCGTATTCGACGTTCTGGGCGACGGTCAGGTGGGGGAACAGGGCGTATTCCTGGAAAACGGTGTTGACGTCGCGTTTTCGTGCGGGCACCGATGTGACGTCGAGACCGCCGAGCCTGATGGTGCCCGCGGTGGGTTCCTCGAAGCCGGCGATCATCCGCAACACGGTGGATTTCCCCGATCCGGACGGGCCGAGGATCGCGAACAGTTCACCGTCGGCGATCGACAGGTCGGCCGACTCGACCGCGACCACGGGATGCCGGGCATCGCCGAAAACCTTGCGCACGCCGACGAGTTCGATGCGCGGTTGGATACCGGAGGGCGCGCCGGGGGTATCGGGCGGTGAGCTGACCATCCCCGAGGACATGGTGGGTCATCGTAGGGATTCGTCGGTCGTGGCGGGGCGCCATTGCCGATTTCGTACTGCGGAGCCGTTGTCGCGACGGATTCGGTGCCCTCGACGCCGGTGTGAATCCTGATAGCTATGTGACCAGTGGCGTTGATGTGAATATTGGGACAACTGTCGTAATCTGAGCCTCGTGTCGATGTCCCGGCGCGAGCTGCTCAGATGCGCCGCCGCTGCACCCGCGCTGCTCGGGCTGGGTGAGCTGGCTGCCGCGCCGCCCGCTGCCGCCGCGCCGCTGGGCGTCCTGCTCGATTACGCCGCAGGCGTCATCAAGGCCTCCGACGTCCGATCGGCGGGCGCGCTCGGTGCCATCCGCTACGTGTCCGATCGCCGGCCCGGCGGGGCCTGGATGCTCGGCAAGCCGATCCAGCTTTCCGAGGCCAGGGATCTTTATCAGAGCGGTTTGAAGATCGTGTCCTGCTATCAGTACGGCAAGCAGGACAGCGCCGACTGGTTGGGCGGGCAGGCCGCCGGCGTGCAGCATGCCAAACGGGGGTGGGAGCTCCACGTTGCTGCGGGCGGTTCTTACGGCGCGCCGATCTACGCGTCCATCGACGACGATCCGACACCCGAGCAGTACAAACAGCAGGTCGCGCCGTATCTCCGAGGCTGGGAATCGGTGATCGGCCACCAGCGCACCGGGGTCTACGCGAATTCCAAGACCATCGAGTGGGCGTTGCAGGATGGGCTCGGCTCGTACTTCTGGCAGCACAACTGGGGGTCGCCGGGAGGCGTCGCGCACCCGGCGGCACATCTCCATCAGATCGAGATCGACAAGCGCAGCGTCGGGGGAGTTGGTGTCGACATCAACAACATCCTCAAGCCCCAGTTCGGCCAGTGGGACTAAACATTACTGACTGGTAAGGTTTTCCAGCAAACTTTTTCGCGTCAGCCGTACGCTTCGCTTGACACTTTTGGTGCCATTGTCGACTGGCAACATGCCGTTCGACGGCGCCTCGGGAGACGCAAAATTTAGATAACGATTTGGTAACAATACTGCTTTGATCTGCACTGTTGGCCCTACTCGGCCGTAACCACCTGCCAGCAGGATGTTTGTACCGAATACGTTCTGCCGCTGTCGAACGCGGTGTTACGTTGGTGACGGTTACCCACGCGTAGAACTCGCCAGTAACCAATCTGCGGAGAATTTGCCCGCCAGTTCTTATGACAGTCTTAGTACGGCAGGGATGCACGCCCACCGTCCGGTCCGAACCGGATGGGAGGCCATCCTTGGCCGGATTCGACGCTGAATCGCCGATGGCCTGACGCCCGGGGGACACCCTCTGGGACCCCGACAGACATGGCAGGCATACGGCCACCCGTACGCGACAACACCCCAGCAGCACCGAGGAGAAGCGCCAGTGACGATCTACGAACACGACCGAGTGTCCGCCGACCGGAACGACGAATCCGGATCCAACGGACGGGCGGCCGATTCCGCTCAGGCCCTCGTCGACCGCCTCAACGCTGGCGAGCCCTACGCGGTCGCCTTCGGCGGCCAGGGCAGCGCGTGGCTGGAGACCCTCGAAGAGCTGGTGTCCTCGGCTGGTATCGAGGCCGAGTTGGCGACCCTGGCCGGCGAGGCTGAGCTGATGCTCGAGCCGATTGCCGCCGAATTGGTCGTCGTCCGCCCCATCGGCTTCGAGCCGTTGCAGTGGGTCCGCGCGCTGGCCTCCGAGGAGCCGGTGCCTTCGGCCAAGCAGCTGACCTCGGCCGCGGTATCCGTGCCGGGCGTCCTGCTGACCCAGATGGCCGCCATCCGTGCGCTGGCCCGTCAGGGTATGGACCTGACCGCCACGCCGCCTGTAGCGGTTGTGGGGCACTCCCAGGGCGTGCTGGCCGTCGAGGCCCTCAAGGCCGCCGGCGCCAAGGACGTCGAACTGCTGGCACTGGCTCAGCTGATCGGTGCCGCGGGCACGCTCGTGGCCCGCCGTCGCGGTATCACCGTGCTCGGCGACCGTCCGCCGATGGTCTCGGTCACCAATGCCGAGCCCGAGCGCATCTACGAACTGCTCGAAGAGTTCTCCCAGGACGTCCGCACGGTGCTGCCGCCGGTGCTTTCCATCCGCAACGGCCGTCGTTCGGTCGTCATCACCGGCACGCCAGAGCAGCTGTCCCGGTTCGAGCTCTACTGCACCCAGATCGCCGAGAAGGAAGAGGCGGAGCGCAAGAGCAAAGTCCGCGGCGGCGCGGTCTTCGCGCCGATCTTCGATCCGGTTCAGGTCGAGGTCGGCTTCCACACCCCGCGGCTGTCCGACGGCATCGAGATCGTCGGTCGCTGGGCCGAGACCGTCGGCCTCGACGTCACGCTCGCCAAGGCGATGACCGAGGCGATCCTGGTCGAGCAGGTGGACTGGGTCGACGAGATCACCGAGGTGCACGAGGCAGGCGCCCGCTGGATCCTCGACCTGGGTCCCGGCGACATCCTCACCCGCCTCACCGCCCCCGTCATCCGCGGGCTCGGGGTGGGCATCGTGCCCGCCGCCACCCGTGGCGGCCAGCGCAACCTCTTCACCATCGGCGCGGTGCCCGAGGTGGCCCGCCCGTGGTCCAGCTACACCCCGACCCTGGTGACGCTGCCCGACGGCTCGGTCAAGCTGGAGACCAAGTTCACCCGGCTCACCGGACGCTCGCCGATCCTGCTCGCCGGTATGACCCCGACGACCGTCGACGCCAAGATCGTCGCGGCCGCCGCCAACGCAGGCCACTGGGCCGAGCTGGCCGGTGGTGGTCAGGTCACCGAGCCCATCTTCAACGACCGCGTGGCCGAGCTCACCACGCTGCTGGAGCCCGGCCGCGCGATCCAGTTCAACACCCTGTTCCTCGACCCGTACCTGTGGAAGCTTCAGGTCGGCGGCAAGCGGCTGGTTCAGAAGGCCCGGCAGTCCGGCGCCCCGATCGACGGCGTGGTCGTCAGCGCGGGCATCCCCGATCTGGAAGAGGCCGTCGAGCTGATCGACGAGCTCAACGACGCGGGCATCAGCCACGTGGTCTTCAAGCCCGGCACCGTCGAGCAGATCCGCTCGGTGATCCGCATCGCCGCCGAGGCACCCACCAAGCCGGTGATCGTGCACATCGAGGGCGGTCGCGCCGGTGGTCACCACTCGTGGGAGGACCTCGACGACCTCCTGCTGACCACCTACTCCGAGCTGCGCAGCCGCTCGAACATCACCATCTGCGTCGGCGGCGGCATCGGCACGCCTGAGCAGGCCGCCGAGTACCTGTCCGGCCGTTGGTCCGCCGGCCACGGCTACCCGCTGATGCCGGTCGACGGCATCCTCGTCGGCACCGCCGCGATGGCCGCTCTCGAGGCCACCACCAGCCCGCAGGTCAAGGAGCTGCTGGTCGCCACGCAGGGCACCGATCAGTGGGTCGGCGCCGGAAAGGCCCAGGGCGGCATGGCTTCCGGGCGCAGCCAGCTCGGTGCCGACATCCACGAGATCGACAACACCGCATCGCGTTGCGGCCGGCTGCTCGACGAGGTCGCCGGTGACGCCGACGCCGTCGCGGCCCGTCGCGACGAGATCATCGCGGCCATGGCCAACACCGCCAAGCCGTACTTCGGCGATGTTGCGGAGATGACCTACCTGCAGTGGCTGCGCCGCTACGTGGAGCTGGCCATCGGTGACGGCAACAGCACCGCCGACACCAAGCGCGAGCACTCGCCGTGGCTCGACATCACCTGGCGGGACCGCTTCGAGCAGATGCTCAAGCGGGCCGAGGCGCGTTTGCACGAACAGGATTTCGGCCCGATCGAGACGCTGTTCGACAACGAGGCGCTGCTGGAGGATCCCAAGGCCGCGCTGGCCGCTCTGGTCGGCGCCTACCCGGATGCCGCGTCGGTGCAACTGCACCCCGCCGACGTCCCGTTCTTCACCGAGCTGTGCAAGACGCTGGGCAAGCCGGTCAACTTCGTCCCGGTCATCGACAAGGACGTGCGCCGCTGGTGGCGCAGTGACTCGCTGTGGCAGGCACATGACGCCCGCTACTCGGCCGATCAGGTCTGCGTCATCCCCGGCACCGCCGCCGTCGCGGGTATCACCCGCGTCGACGAGCCCGTCGGTGAGCTGCTGGACCGCTTCGAGCAGGCCGCCGTCGACGAGGCGCTGACCGCTGGAGTCCAGCCGGTGCCGGTGCTGTCCCGTCGTGCCCATCGGGCCGGCGTCAGCGGCCCGCTCGCTGTGCTGCTCGACGCCCCCGACGTGCTGTGGGCCGGGCGTACCGCCACCAACCCGGTGCACCGCATCGCCCCGCCCGCCGACTGGCAGGTCAATGAGAATCGTTCGGCGACAAACGCTTCGACCGGAGCCCGGCTCGAGGTGCTCGACGAGACGCACGTCGTGCTCTCGGTGCCGCTCTCAGGCACCTGGATCGAGATCAAGTTCAGCCTGACCGACGCCGTGCGCAGCGGCGGCGCCCCGATCGTCTCCGTCGAGGACGCCTCGACCGCCATGCGGTCGGTGCTGGCCATCGCTGCCGGGGTCAGTGGCCCCGACGCGCTACCGCCGGTGGTCGACTCGACCGCCACCGTGACCGTCACCTGGGATCCCGAGCAGGTCGCCGATCACACCGGTGTGACCGCCACCTTCGGTGCCCCGCTGGCCCCGACGCTGACGGTGGTTCCCGACGCGCTGGTCGGCCGGTGCTGGCCCGCGGTGTTCGCCGCCATCGGTTCGGCGGTGACCGAGGACGGGTTCCCGGTCGTCGAGGGTCTGCTGAGCCTGGTGCATCTGGACCACGCCGCGCAGCTGCTCGCTCCGCTGCCAACCGAGAACGCCGAATTGACCGTCTCCGCAACGGCTTCGGCTGCCCACGACACCGAGGTCGGCCGGGTTGTCCCGGTTTCGGTGGTCGTCAAATCGGCTGACGGGACCGTCCTGGCCACGCTCGAAGAGCGTTTCGCCATCCGCGGTCGCACCGGCGATGCCGAGCTGACGGACCCGATCAAGGCCGGTGGCGCGATCTCCGACAACGCCACCGACACCCCGCGCCGTCGTCGCCGCGACGTCACCATCGGAGCACCGGTCGACATGCGGCCGTTTGCCGTGGTCTCCGGTGACCACAACCCGATCCACACCGATCGGGCCGCCGCCCTGCTCGCCGGGCTGGAATCGCCCATCGTGCACGGCATGTGGCTCTCGGCCGCGGCTCAGCACGTGGCCACCGCGACCGACGGCAAGCCGGCTCCGCCTGCCAAGCTGGTCGGCTGGACCGCCCGCTTCCTGGGCATGGTCAAGCCCGGTGACCAGGTCGACTTCCGCGTCGACCGCGTCGGAATCGACGTCGGCGCAGAGGTTCTCGAAGTGCAGGCGCGCATCGGCTCCGATCTGGTGATGTCGGCGACGGCTCGGCTGGCCGCACCCAAGACCGTCTACGCGTTTCCCGGCCAGGGCATTCAGCACAAGGGCATGGGCATGGAGGTCCGAGCCCGGTCCAAGGCGGCCCGCAAGGTGTGGGATTCGGCGGACAAGTTCACCCGCCAGACCCTCGGCTTCTCGGTGCTGCACGTGGTGCGGGACAACCCGACCAGCCTGATCGCCTCCGGCGTGCACTACCACCACCCGGACGGCGTGCTGTTCCTGACGCAGTTCACCCAGGTCGCCATGGCCACGGTGGCGGCGGCGCAGGTCGCCGAGATGCGTGAGCAGGGCGCCTTCGTCGAGGGTGCGATCGCCTGCGGTCACTCCGTCGGTGAGTACACCGCGCTGGCCTGCGTGTCCGGCGTGTACGAGCTCGAAGCGCTGCTCGAGGTGGTGTTCGCCCGCGGCGGCAAGATGCACGACATCGTCGAGCGTGACGCACAGGGCCGGTCGGACTACCGACTGGCCGCGATCCGGCCGTCGCAGATCGACCTCGACGACGCGGACGTCAAGGACTTCGTCGCCGAGATCGCCGAGCGCACAGGTGAATTCCTGCAGATCGTGAACTTCAACCTGCGTGGCTCGCAGTACGCGATCGCCGGTACGGTGCGCGGCCTGGAAGCGCTGGAGGAAGAGGTCGAGCGGCGTCGCGAGCTCTCGGGCGGTCGCCGGTCGTTCATCCTGGTGCCCGGCATCGACGTGCCGTTCCACTCCAGCGTGCTGCGGGTGGGCGTCGATGACTTCCGTCGCAGCCTCGAGCGCGTGATGCCCAGCGACAAGGATCCGTCGCTGATCGTCGGCAAGTACATCCCGAACCTGGTGCCCCGGCCGTTCACCCTGGACAAGGACTTCATCCAGGAGATCCGCGATCTGGTCCCGGCCGAGCCGCTCGACGAGATCCTCGCCGACTACGACACCTGGCGGAACGAGAAGCCCAAGGAGCTGTGCCGCAAGATCGTCATCGAGCTGCTGGCCTGGCAGTTCGCCAGCCCGGTGCGCTGGATCGAGACGCAGGACCTGCTGTTCATCGAGGAGGCCGCAGGCGGTCTCGGTGTCGAGCGGTTCGTCGAGATCGGCGTGAAGTCGGCCCCGACGGTCGCAGGCCTGGCCACCAACACGCTCAAGCTGCCCGAGTACTCGCACAGCACTGTCGAGGTGCTCAACAGCGAGCGGGACGCGGCCGTGCTGTTCGCCACCGACACCGATCCGGAACCGGAACCTGAGGTGGACGAGGCCCCCGCGGCTCCCGCCGCCGAAGCCGCTCCTGCGGCCGCTGCGGCAGCCCCGGCCCCGGTCGCCGCATCCGGTGGTCCGCGACCCGACGACATCACGTTCGATGCCGCCGACGCGACCGTGGCGCTCATCGCGCTCTCGGCCAAGATGCGCATCGACCAGATCGAGGCGCTGGACTCCATCGAGCACATCACCGACGGTGCCTCGTCACGCCGCAACCAGTTGCTGGTCGACCTGGGCTCCGAGCTGAACCTCGGCGCCATCGACGGTGCCGCGGAAGCCGATCTGGGCGCGCTGAAGGGACAGGTGAGCAAGCTCGCCCGTACCTACAAGCCGTTCGGTCCGGTGCTCTCGGATGCCATCAACGACCAGCTGCGGACCGTGTTCGGGCCGTCGGGCAAGCGTCCGGCCTACATCACCGAGCGCGTCACCAAGACCTGGGAGCTGGGTGCCGGTTGGGCCAAGCACGTCACTGTCGAGGTCGCGCTGGGAACCCGTGAGGGCAGCAGCGTGCGCGGTGGCGACCTGGGTGGTCTGCACCCGGGTGCACTGGCCGACGCTGCCAGCGTCGACAAGGTGATCGACGCGGCCGTGGCCGCGGTCGGCGCCCGACGCGGTGTGCCGGTGTCCCTGCCGTCGGCCGGCGGTGCCGGTGGCGGCGTGGTGGACTCGGCCGCGCTCAGCGAGTTCGCGGAGAAGGTCACCGGACGTGACGGCGTGCTGGCCGCGACGGCCCGGACCATCCTGGGGCAGCTCGGGCTCGACAACGCCGTCACCGCCCCTGAGGCGGCCACCGACGCCGAGCTGATCGACCTCGTGACCAGCGAACTCGGTTCGGACTGGCCGCGACTCGTGGCCCCGGCGTTCGACGCCAAGAAGGCCGTCGTGTTCGACGACCGGTGGGCCAGCGCCCGTGAGGACCTCGTCAAGCTGTGGCTGGCCGACGAGAACGAGATCGATGCGGATTGGCCGCGACTGTCCGAGCGCTTCGAAGGTGCCGGGCATGTGGTTGGTACGCAGGCGAATTGGTGGCAGGGCAAGGCTCTTGCCGCGGGTCGCAACGTGCATGCGTCGCTGTTCGGTCGCATCGCGGCCGGCGCCGAGAACCCGGGCACGGGCCGTTACCGCGACGAGATCGCGGTCGTGACCGGTGCGTCGAAGGGTTCGATCGCCTCCGCGGTGGTCGGGCAGCTGCTCGACGGCGGTGCCACCGTCATCGCCACCACCTCGCGCCTGGACGACGACCGGTTGGCCTTCTATAAGAAGCTCTATCGCGACAACGCCCGCTTCGGTGCCACGCTGTGGGTGGTCCCGGCCAACATGGCGTCCTACTCCGACATCGACAAGCTGGTGGAGTGGGTCGGTAGCGATCAGGTCGAAAGCCTTGGGCCGCAATCTATCCACCTCAAGGACGCGCAGACCCCGACGCTGCTGTTCCCGTTCGCCGCGCCCCGTGTTGCCGGTGATCTGTCGGAGGCCGGTTCGCGGTCCGAGATGGAGATGAAGGTGCTGCTGTGGGCCGTGCAGCGGCTCATCGGTGGGCTCTCCACGATCGGTGCCGAGCGGGACATCGCCTCGCGCCTGCACGTGGTGCTGCCGGGCTCGCCCAACCGTGGCATGTTCGGCGGTGACGGTGCCTACGGCGAGTCCAAGGCGGCACTCGACGCGCTGGTCAACCGCTGGAGCGCCGAGGCGTCGTGGGCCGAGCGGGTCACCCTGGCGCATGCGCTGATCGGTTGGACCAAGGGCACGGGCCTGATGGGTCACAACGACGCCATCGTCAGCGCCGTCGAAGAGGCGGGCGTGACCACCTACACCTCAGCGGAGATGGCAGCGATGCTGCTGGACCTGTGCACGGTGGAATCCAAGGTGGCCGCGGCGAATTCGCCGATCAAGGTGGACCTGACCGGTGGTCTGGGCGACATCAAGATCGACATGGCCGAGCTGGCGGCCAAGGCCCGCGAGGAAATGACCTCTGCGGCTGCGGATTCCGACGACGACACGGATGAGGGCATCATCGCCGCACTGCCGTCGCCGCCGCGCGGATACGCTCCGGCACCCGCGCCGGTCTTCGAAGACCTCGACGTGGACCCGGCCGATCTGGTGGTCATCGTCGGCGGTGCCGAACTCGGCCCGTACGGCTCGTCGCGTACCCGCTACGAGATGGAGGTCTCCGGCGAGCTGTCGGCGGCCGGTGTGCTGGAGCTGGCGTGGACGACCGGACTGGTCAAGTGGGAGGACGATCCCAAGGCCGGTTGGTACGACACCCAAACCGGTGAGCTGGTCGACGAATCGGAGATCGTGGAGCGTTACCACGACACCGTCGTCGAGCGCTGCGGCATCCGCGAGTTCGTCGACGACGGTGCGATCGATCCCGATCACGCCTCGCCGCTGCTGGTCAGCGTCTTCCTGGACAAGGACTTCTCGTTCGTCGTGTCCAGCGAGGCCGACGCCCGGGCGTTCGTGTCCTTCGACCCCGAGCACACCGTGGCCCGGCCGGTGCCGGACTCCGGCGACTGGCAGGTGATCCGCAAGGCGGGCACCGAGATTCGCGTTCCGCGTAAGACCAAGCTGTCGCGGACCGTCGGCGCCCAGATCCCCACCGGGTTCGACCCGACGGTGTGGGGCATCACCCCGGACATGGCGAGCTCCATCGACCGGGTGGCGCTGTGGAACATCGTGGCGACCGTGGATGCGTTCCTGTCCTCGGGCTTCACGCCGACCGAGCTGATGCGCTGGGTGCACCCGAGCCTGGTGGCCTCCACGCAGGGCACCGGCATGGGCGGCATGACCTCGATGCAGACCATGTACCACGGCAACCTGCTGGGCCGGGCCAAGCCGAACGACATCCTGCAGGAGGTGCTGCCGAACGTCGTTGCGGCACACGTCATGCAGTCCTACGTCGGCGGCTACGGCGCGATGGTCCACCCGGTCGGCGCCTGCGCCACCGCGGCCGTCTCGGTCGAGGAAGGTGTGGACAAGATCCGCCTCGGCAAGGCCGACCTGGTGGTGGCCGGCGGCTTCGACGATCTGACCCTGGAAGCCATCATCGGCTTCGGTGACATGGCGGCCACCGCCGACACCGAGATGATGCGGGCCAAGGGCATCAGCGACTCGAAGTTCTCCCGCGCCAACGACCGGCGCAGGCTCGGGTTCCTCGAGGCGCAGGGTGGTGGCACCATCCTGCTGGCTCGCGGTGACCTCGCCGCCAAGATGGGTCTGCCGGTGCTGGCCGTGGTCGGCTACGCGCAGAGCTTCGCCGACGGTGTGCACACCTCGATCCCGGCCCCTGGCCTGGGTGCCCTGGGTGCCGGCCGTGGCGGCAAGGACTCGGCGCTGTCGCGTTCGCTGGCCAAGCTGGGTGTGGGTGCCGACGACATCGCGGTGATCTCCAAGCACGACACCTCGACGCTGGCAAACGATCCCAACGAGACCGAGCTGCACGAGCGGCTGGCCGATTCGATGGGCCGCTCGGCGGGTGCGCCGCTGTTCATCGTCAGCCAGAAGTCGCTGACCGGGCACGCCAAGGGCGGCGCGGCCGTGTTCCAGATGATGGGTCTGTGCCAGATCCTGCGCGACGGCATCATCCCGCCGAACCGCAGCCTGGACTGCGTCGACGACGAGCTGGCCACCTCCGGCCACTTCGTCTGGGTGCGCGAGCCCCTGGACCTGCGCGGCAAGTTCCCGCTCAAGGCCGGCCTGGTGACCAGCCTCGGGTTCGGTCACGTGTCGGGTCTGGTCGCGCTGGTGCATCCGGAGGCGTTCATCGCGTCGCTGGATCCCGCTGAGCGGGAGGACTACCGCAAGCGGGCCGAGCAGCGCACGCTGGCCGGTCAGCGCCGGTTGGCCTCGGCCATCGCAGGTGGGCGTCCGATGTACGAGAAGCCTGCCGACCGCCGATTCGACCACGACGGGCCGGAGAAGCCTCAGGAAGCGGCCATGCTGCTCGACGCGGATGCCCGGCTCGGCGAAGGCGATCTGTATGTCCGCTAAGGTCGCTGCGTGGCGATAGTCGGAGTAGGCATCGATCTGGTTTCCATACCGGATTTCGCCGAGCAGGTTGATCGGCCAGGCACGGTTTTCGCCGAGACGTTCACGCCGGGTGAGCGCCGGGACGCCGCGGACAAGAGTTCGTCGGCGGCCCGGCACCTGGCGGCCCGGTGGGCCGCCAAAGAGGCGGTGATCAAGGCCTGGTCGGGCTCGCGGTTCTCCAAGCGTCCGGTGTTGCCGGAGGACATCCACCGCGACATCGAGGTGGTCACCGACATGTGGGGCCGCCCGAAGGTCCGGCTGTCGGGTGAGATCGCCCGGCACCTGGAGAACACCACCATCCATGTGTCGCTCACGCACGAGGCGGACACCGCTGCCGCCGTCGCGATCATCGAGGAGCCCTAGCCGTAGCTCCGCGAGTGTGCGCGCCTGCTGCCCGACACGCCGTGTCTGGTCAGCATTTCGCGCACGCTCGCTGGGCTTCACGGTGACGCTAGTGTCATCACCATGACTGACGTGGTGCAGCGGGTACAGCAGGTATTGCCGTCGGTGCGGGCCGATCTGGAGGATCTGGTTCGCATCCCCTCGGTGTGGGCCGACCCGGCCCGCCGCGACGAGGTGGCGCGCAGCGCCGAAGCCGTCGCAAAGTTGTTGTCCGATGCGGGTTTTCCCGATGTCAAGATCGTCAGCGAAGGCGGCGCGCCTGCCGTCATCGCGCACTACCCGGCCCCGCCGGGAGCGCCCACGGTCCTGCTGTACGCCCACCACGACGTGCAGCCCGAAGGCGATCCCGCTCAATGGAATTCCGCACCGTTCGAACCGCAGGAGCGCGACGGCCGGCTCTACGGTCGCGGCACCGCCGACGACAAGGCGGGTATCGCAACGCATCTGGCCGCGATCAGGGCTTTCGACGGCACGCCGCCGGTCGGAGTGACGGTGTTCGTCGAAGGGGAAGAAGAATCCGGTTCCCCGTCATTGGGGGCACTGTTGGACGCCCACCGTGATGCCTTGGCCGCCGACGTCATCGTCATCGCCGATTCGGACAACTGGAGCACCGAAACACCGGCGCTGACGGTGTCACTGCGAGGGCTCGCGGATTGCGTCGTCGAGGTCGCCACCCTGGACCACGGATTGCATTCGGGCCTGTGGGGCGGAGTGGTGCCGGACGCGCTGACCGTGTTGGTGCGGCTGCTGGCCAGCCTGCACGACGACGCGGGCAACGTCGCGGTCGCAGGCTTGCACGAGGCGTCCGCCGCAGACGTCGACCGCGGCGAGGGCTGGGTCCGCCAGGAATCCGGACTGCTCGACGGCGTGTCCGAAATCGGTTCGGGCTCAGTGGTCCAACGCATGTGGGCCAAGCCCGCCATCACGGTGATCGGTATCGACACCACGCCGATCGACAAGTCCTCGAACACCCTCATCCCGCGCGCCCGCGCCAAGATCAGCATGCGGGTGGCACCCGGCGGCGACGCTCGTGCGCACCTCGAGGCGCTGACGCGTCATCTCCAGGAACACACTCCATGGGGTGCGCAGGTGACGGTGACGCCTGGCGACGTCGGGCAGCCGTACGCGATCGACGCCAGCGGCCCGGTGTACGACGCGGCCCGCGCCGCGTTCCGGCAGGCCTGGGGCACCGATCCGGTCGACATGGGCATGGGTGGCTCGATCCCGTTCATCGCCGAGTTCGCCGCGGCGTTCCCCGCCGCGACGATCCTCGTGACCGGCGTCGAAGACCCCGCAACCCAGGCCCACAGCATCAACGAGAGCCTGCACCTCGGCGTGTTCGAGAAGGCGGCAACCGCCGAGGCGCTGCTTCTGGAGCGGCTCGGACAGCTAGACCGATAGGTCGCGGCGCAGCTTCGCGACGTGGCCGGTGGCCCGCACGTTGTACTGCGCGACGGCGATCTTGCCCTTCTCGTCGACGACGAAGGTCGAGCGGATCACGCCCTGAACGGTCTTGCCGTACATGGTCTTTTCGCCGTACGCGCCCCATTCGGTCAGCACCTTGCGGTCCGGATCCGACAGCAACGGGAACGTGAGGCCTTCGTTGTCGCGGAACTTCGCGAGCTTCTCGGGCTTGTCCGGCGAGATCCCGATCACGTCGAGACCGGCGCCGTTGAGTTCGGCGAGGCTGTCGCGGAAATCGCAGGCCTGCTTGGTGCAGCCCGGCGTGGACGCGGCAGGGTAGAAGTACACGATGACCTTGCGGCCCTTGTAGTCGGAAAGCTTGACGATGTTGCCATCGGCGTCAGGCAGGCTGAACGCGGGGGCGGTGGCACCCACCTCGAGACGCGGGGTTGGCGGCATGCGCGAAAATTCCCTTCTGGTCGACCGGTGCCGTTCAAACAGAGCAGGCTGATCTAGGGTAGTTCGGCAGGGCAGCACGACACGGAGCGGCTTGGAGGAGCACAGTGGCGAACCGGGACCCGGAGAGCATCAAGCGCGAGATCGATCAGGCTCGCGATCAGTTGGCGCTGACCGTCGACTCCCTGGCCGAGCGTGCGAATCCGCAACGGCTCGCCGACGACGCCAAGGCCGCGGTGATCGGATTCCTGCGCAAGCCCGCCGTGACGGCTTCGCTGGCCGGGGCAGGCCTGCTGGTGGTCTTCGTCGTCATCCGCCGAGTCAAGAACCGCTGACGGGCCGCACTGCGGTCCATCTGACGCGCCGCAATGCGGTGCGGGGTGATTCGCCGCTCAGCGGCGGCGGCCCGGCAGGAGCCAGTCTGCCAACGAGAAACCCGGCGGATTGGCGGTGCGGCCGAGGCGACTGCAGCTATGCACCATCAGCGGCCGTTGCGCAGCAACATCGGAACGATGCGAGGGGTGAGCATTGTCCGCACCGGCACTCGGGGGCATAGCTAACACCTCGCTTTCTCGCAATCAGCGCCGATGTCTCGTGATCTCGGCAGTTCAGCTAATTGCAGAGTATCAGCATTCTCACCCTCTGACCAGCGAATCAATGCACTGACGGTCGCCGAACAGTAACTATCGTCAGCGTCAACCAATTGTGGTACGGCCTGCCGCAAGGTGATGTTCGTCGTCCGTTAGCACAGTTTCGATGCCGGGCGATGAATCCGATCGAGGCTGGATGTACGCGGCTATTCGCAATCGCCAGCCGATTGCTGACAATGGGCAGTCGGGCGCCAGGTGTGGTTCGGCCACCGTTTCGCCCATCGTGATCGATTTTGCTGTGAGATTGCTCTGGGTCTGATGCTCGAGTTCAGAATTCTTCGTCCAGCTACATGAATCAGCGGCGTCAATTTGCATTTCCGCTGTTGCGCAAGGTAATTCCGCTGACTCTCCGGCGAACGGTGCCCGAAGCTCCGAGTGAATCCCGGGTGGGTCGTGAACGGCTGTTATTGCTCAAGTGGTTGCTACCGGGTGGGTCGCCAGCTAAGGTCAAATGCGAATCTTGGCCGGGGGAGACGCGCCGGGATTCGAGCGGAATCGCAACACGGGCCTGCCGTGTGACAAGGGGAGATCTGCAATGCAGCAAACATATTTGAGATTTGCCGGCATCATCGCAGTTGCCGCTACTGGCGCTCTTGGCGTCGGGTGTTCGAACAATTCCACGGGGTCGGGGAGCGAGACCAGCCGACCTGCCAGCGAAGCCACCACCGGAGCGGAATCCGGTACCGCGGCCCCGGGTGAGTCACATGCTCCTGGTGCCGAAGGAACCGCCACCCCTGGTGCGTCCGCCGAACCAGGCGCGCCCGGCAACGCAGGAACGCCGGGTGCCCCAGGCGCTCCCGGTGAGCCGGGCGCCCCGGGTGCACCGGGCGCTCCCGGCGGCCCCGCACCCGGCGCGCCGAATACCGGCCCTGCGGACAGCACCACGATCGTCACGCCCAACGGCTCATTCGTCGTGCAGGGCATCATCCTGCAGAAGTACAACGCGACCGGCGGCGCGAGCAGCCCGCTCGGCCTGCCGACAGCGAGTGAGGCGCCCGCACCCAACGGTGGTCAGTTCAGCACCTTCAACGGCGGTGCGATCTACTGGACGCCGCAGACCGGGGCGCACATCGTATGGGGCGGTATCCGGGACGCCTGGGAGCGCGACGGCGGCGCAGGCGGCCGCCTGGGGTACCCCACGTCGGACGAGGAGACGATCCCCGGCGGATGGCAGTCGCAGTTCCAACACGGAACCATCACCTACACCGACGGTCAGGCCAAGGTCGAGGCTCGCTGACCCGCTTCTGACATCTTCCGACGACTCGCATCGGTGCGCCAGTGGTGCCGGTGCGAGTCGCCGTTCACCCACCCATCTGGAGGTCACATGGCGCACGTGAGTGACGAAACCCTCAACGAGCTACGCCGAGAGCTCAACCGTTTCAAAAGTGAGCAGTACCGCGACCGCGGCTATGCCGCAGCCCATCTCGCCGGCGCTGTGGAAATGCTGCTGGAGGAAGCCGAGCAGAGTGTCGGCGAGCGCTATCACGCCGGTTGACGTCCGCAAACGAAAAAAGCCCCAGGGTTACTGGGGCTTTTCGTTTGTGCGCCGTCAGGGTTTCGAACCCCGGACCCGCTGATTAAGAGTCAGCTGCTCTACCAACTGAGCTAACGGCGCGCGCATGGAACGATAACAGGCCATGCGCCCAAGGTGAAATCCGCTGGTCCTGCTGGCTTGTTCGGGACCGTGCGTAAGCCGTCGATCGGACATTCCCTTAGACTATTGCCAGAATTCGTCGGTTTGCTGACGTCATGCGAGGTGGAGCGAGAAATGTGGCAGGTGCAGGCATTGACCCGGCCGGGGCGAAAACGGCTCCGCCGCGCGGCCGTTGCCCTGGCTCCGGCTGTGATCTTCGGCATATCGGCGTGCACGGGTGCCGTCTCGGCGCCGCCACCGCCCGTGATCGCCGACAAGGGCACGCCATTCGGCGATCTGCTGGTGCCGAGGGTGAATGCCTCGGTGACCGACGGAGCGGTCGGCGTGGCGGTCGACGCCCCGGTGACCGTCAGTGCGGAGAACGGCGTGCTGGGCAGCGTCAGCATGGCCGACGCCAACGGCACCCCGGTGGCGGGCAAGCTCAGCGCAGACGGCCTGACGTGGTCCAGTACTGATCCGCTCGACTTCAACGAGCGCTACACCCTCAGCGCTCAATCACTGGGTCTCGGTGGGGTGGCCAACCGGCGCATCACCTTCCAGACGCATTCCCCGGCGAACTTGACCATGCCCTATGTGCTGCCCAATGACGGCGAGGTCGTCGGCATCGGCCAACCCATCGCGGTGAGGTTCGACGAGAACATCACCGACCGGCTGGCCGCGCAGCGTGCCATCACCGTCAAGACCGAGCCGCCCGTCGAGGGCGCCTTCTACTGGCTGAGCAATCGTGAAGTGCGTTGGCGCCCAGCCACGTACTGGAAGCCCGGCACGGCGGTGGACGTGACCGTCAACACCTACGGTGTGCGGTTGGGGGATGGGCTGTTCGGACAGAAGAACGTCGCCAACCACTTCACCATCGGTGACGAGGTCATCGCGACCGCGGACGACAACACCAAGACGCTGACCATTCGGCGCAACGGCCAGGTCGTCAAGACCATGCCGATCTCGATGGGCAAGAACAGCACGCCGACCAACAACGGCACCTACATCATCGGCGATCGCTTCAGTCACCTGATCATGGATTCGTCGACCTACGGCGTTCCGGTCAACTCGCCCAACGGGTATCGCACCGAGGTCGACTTCGCCACCCAGATGTCCTACAGCGGCATCTATGTGCACGCGGCACCGTGGTCGGTGGGCAGCCAGGGCTACAGCAACACCAGCCACGGATGCTTGAACGTGAGCACCGCCAACGCCCGCTGGTTCTACGAGAACACCAAGCGGGGCGACATTGTCGAGGTGGCCAACACCGTCGGTCCGGTGTTGCCGGGCACCGAAGGCCTGGGCGACTGGAACATCCCCTGGGACCAATGGCGCGCCGGCAACGCCGGAACGTGACCTACTTGACCGAACGGTCCAGCGCGGCAAGCGATTCGACGAGGAAATCCTTGCCGAACGGGGGCATGCCGACCTGGTCACGGAAGCTCTGCGGCGTACCGGTCCAGTCGTAGGTCAGGGTGACGTCGGTGGCGTCGCCGTTGGGGGCCAGGTCATAGCGCCACCACCAGCCGCCCGGATTGTGCTTTCCGGCTTCGTCGAGCTGACCGGGAAACCACGCGATGGTGCGGTCCTTGTCGAATTCGCTGACCAGGTTGTGCATGATGTAATGCCCGCCGGCCTGCGGCAGGAACATGTTGATCGCGAAGATCTGCCCGGTGCCGGTGATGGGCTTCGGATCGATCGCGTCGCGCACCCAGTCCCCGGGCTCGGTGTCCTTGTGCCGGGCCGGATCCGACAGCACGGCGAAGACCGCCGTGGGTGCGGCGGCGATGGTGTGGGTGACGACGTAGCGCTCGGGTTCGGTCACTGGGATTCCTTTCCGTAGAAGCGGGCGATATCCGGGCTGTCGAGCCACCCCGAATAGGTGGGCCGTTTCGGCCACCCCTCGGGGGAGTCCTGCCACTGTTCCTGCCTGCCCCACGGCAGCAGGTCGATGAGCGCGAAGCTGTGGCTGAGCTGTTCGGTGCCGCGGCCGTTGGTGTGCCAGGTCCGGTAGACGGTATCCCCGTCGCGCAGAAACACATTCACGGCGAAGCCATCACCGGGAGCAGCATCCATATCGGTGCCGAACGAACTCTCCGACGACGAGTACCACTGCATCTTGTTGCCGACCTTGTCCCGGTAGGCCAGAGCCTCCTCGATGGGCCCGTTGGTGACAATGACGAAGCGGGCATCGTAGTTGTCGAGAAACTCCAACCGGGTGAACTGGGAGGTGAACCCTGTGCAGCCGCCGCACTGCCATTCGGCGCCGTCGGTCCACATGTGGTGGTAGGTGATGAGTTGCGAACGGCCCGCGAACACGTCGGCGAGCCGGACAGGTCCCTCGGCGCCGACGAGCGTGTATTCGGGCAGTTCGACCATGGGCAGGCGACGCCGCTCGGCGGCGATCGCGTCCAGTTCCCGGGTGGCGGCCTTCTCGCGGCGACGCAGGTCGCCCAGCGCAGCGCGCCAGGTCTGCTCGTCGACCACCGGTGGCATGGCTGTCGTCATCGGATGCTCCTTTGCTACGTGCTTTACACGACGCGGGTCTCTCGTATTGACCCGCCGCGCGTCCGGAACTCATCGCGCACGGTACTGTCCGACGGCGAAGGGTTACCTAACATCGGACGTCAGAAAGAGGGGGCAACCTGGATGAGTGGCCATCAACCGGATACCGCCGGGCTGCGACTTCTCGTGGTCGGCGCCTCCTCGGGCATCGGTCATGCCGTCGCGATCAGCGCCGCGGAGCGCGGAGCGAAGGTCGCGGTGGCGGCCCGCCGCGTCGAGCTGTTGACCTCGCTGGCCGAATCGATCGGCGGGTCGGCGTTCGAGCTCGACGTCGAAGACTCCGGGGCCATCACCCGCGTGGTCGACGCCGCGGCGCAGAGCCTCGGCGGGCTCGACGGTGTGGTGTTCACCAGCACGGTGGTGCCGTTCGCCTATGTCGAGGACACCGACGTCGCCACGTGGTTGCACGCGTTCAGCGTCAACACGGTCGGCGCCAACAACGTGCTGCGGGCCGCGCTGCCGCATCTGTCCGACAACGGCGTGATCCTGATCGCGTCGAGCCATGATGTGGGCCGGCCCCGCGCCGGGGTGGCTGCCTACGGCGCCAGCAAGGCCGCGCTCGACGAGATCCTGCACTCCTGGCGCAGTGAGCATCCCGAGCTCTCGATCCTGCGGGTCGGTATCGGCCCGACCGAGGACACCGAGATCCTGCGCGGCGCCGACCGCGATCTGCTGGCTCAGCTGTACGACTCGTGGGTTGAGCACGGCCAGTTGCCCAAGCGGATGTCGGCACTGCGCGACGTCGCCAACACCTTGGTATCCCTGGTCAGTACCGCACACGAAAACCCCAGTGTGGTACCGGAATTCGTGCAGTTGGCGCCGAGGATCCGACGGTCGGCGAAATCCGAAGCGGCACACTGACGGCTAGATCGGCGCCTGCCAGGTGATCAGGGCACGGCCGTAGAGCAGCCGCCGTACGGCCGCGCCGGGAAGTGCCTGACGGGCCTTGGCGCGCAACTGGCCGAACGTTTCCGGCGGAGGCCATTTGATGGGGGCCGAATGCTCCCATTTGCCCTTGGCGCGGTTGACGACGGCGCACGCCGCCCACGCCGGGACGTGCCAGGCGATTTCCCGCAGCGACGGCTTCACGAACGTCGTCACCGCGACCGTGCCGCCGGGACGGACCAGAGACGCGAACCGGCTGAGCGCGGCACCGCTGTCGTCGAAATGGTGCAGCGCGGCGTTGGACACCACCGCGTCGAATGCGTGCGCGGGCAGGTCTGTCGACATGACGTCGCCGTGGATCCAGTTGACCGGCGCGGCGGGGAAGCGGATCTGGGCCCGGTCGAGCACCGGTTCGTCGATGTCCACTGCCATCACGTCCGGCACCCGCTGGGCCAGCCGGGCGGCCAGGAAGCCATCGCCACACCCGACGTCGAGAACGGTGTGGGCATCCTGCGGGACCTTCGAATCGAGCAGTCCGTCGTAGTGAATGTTGATGTTCCACGGTTGGTTGTCCACTACTTCGTGGATACCAGGTTCTGTCGGGCGCTACCGGGGCTGGAACCAAAAACGCCGCCTACTTGCGTAGACGGCGTTCCCGGTATCGGGGTGGCTGACGGGACTCGAACCCGCGACAACCAGGATCACAACCTGGTGCTCTACCAACTGAACTACAGCCACCATCGCCGCTTTCGCCTTTCGGCACACGCGGCGTCGTAGATACTAGCCGCTCGGGCGCTGGAGTGCCGAATCGTTATCCCCGGCGTTGTCCGAATCCGGCCCCAGTGTGCTGGCCACGGCCGCAATATCGCTGGTAGACGGCCCGGGCGGGGCGACGAAGGCCGTCGCGCGGTAGTACTTCAATTCCCGGATCGACTCGTGGATGTCGGCCAGCGCGCGGTGTGCGAGGCCCTTTTCGGGCTGGCCGAAGTAGATCCGCGGGTACCAGCGCCTGCAGAGCTCCTTGATCGAGCTGACGTCGATCATCCGGTAGTGCAGGTAATCGTCGAGTTTGGGCATGTCGCGGGCGATGAAGCCACGGTCGGTCGCGATGGAGTTGCCGGCCAGGGGTGCGGTCTTGGCCTGTTTGACGTGGCCACGGATGTAATCGAGCACCATCTCCTCGGCGGTCGCCACGTCGACGGTGGAGGCGCGGACCTCTTCGATGAGCCCCGACCGGGTGTGCATCTGGGTCACGATGTCCACCATCGAGTCCAGCGCCGCGTCGTCGGTATGGATGACGACGTCCAAGCCGTCACCCAGGATGTTCAGGTCCGCATCGGTGACCAGCACCGCGATCTCGATGAGCCGGTCGTTCTTGAGGTCGAGGCCGGTCATCTCGCAGTCGATCCACACCAGTTCGTCTCGCACGAAGGTCCACAGTATGCCCAATCCCGACAAGCGGTCGTCCGCACCCACCACGCAGGCGGATTGCCCAGTAGTGTCAGGTCCCGATTGGCTCGTTCGCGTATACGGGAGGACCGCGGCATGACCACCGAATCGACAGCAACCCCCGCGCAGCAGATCGCCGCCGGCTACGCCGTCGGGGGACAGGCGTTGGAGCTCGGGACGGTGGTCGTCGACGGGACCGTCGACCCGGGCGCTCAGATCCGCATCCCGCTCGCGACGATCAACCGGCACGGGTTGATCGCGGGTGCCACGGGCACCGGCAAGACCAAGACCCTGCAGGTGATCGCCGAGCAGCTGTCGGCGGCCGGGGTGCCGGTCGTGATGGCCGATGTGAAGGGTGACCTGTCGGGGTTGTCGAAGCCGGGGGAGGCGGGCGACAAGACCGCGCAGCGCGCCAAGGACACCGGTGACGACTGGGCCCCGACTGCGTTCCCGACGGAGTTTCTGTCGCTGGGCACATCGGGTGTCGGGGTGCCGGTGCGGGCGACGATGACCAGCTTCGGCCCGATCCTGCTGTCAAAGGTGTTGGGCCTCAACGCAACCCAAGAATCGACGCTCGGCCTGATCTTCCACTGGGCCGATCAGAAGGGGCTGTCGCTGCTGGATCTGAAGGATCTGCGGGCAGTCATCCAGTACCTCACCAGCGACGACGGCAAGCCCGAGCTCAAGGCGCTCGGCGCGGTGTCGCCTGCCACGGCCGGGGTGATCCTGCGAGCGTTGGTGAACCTGGAGGCCGAAGGCGGCGACACCTTCTTCGGCGAGCCTGAGCTGGAACCGAAGGACCTGATGCGCGTCGACGCCCAGGGCCGTGGCGTCATCACGCTGCTGGAACTGGGCGCGCAGGCGGCGCGTCCGGCACTGTTCTCCACCTTTTTGATGTGGGTGCTGGCCGACCTGTTCACGACGCTGCCGGAGATCGGTGACGTCGACAAGCCCAAGTTGGTGTTCTTCTTCGACGAGGCGCATCTGCTGTTCGCCGACGCGTCGAAGGCGTTCCTTGATCAGGTCGAGCAGACGGTCAAGCTGATCCGTTCCAAGGGGGTCGGGGTGTTCTTCTGTACCCAGTTGCCCACCGATGTGCCCAACGATGTGCTGTCTCAGCTGGGTGCGCGCGTGCAGCATGCGCTGCGGGCCTTCACGCCCGACGATCAGAAGGCGCTGTCCAAGACAGTGCGCACCTATCCCAAGACCGATGTCTACGACCTGGAGAAGGCGCTGACGTCGCTGGGTATCGGTGAGGCGATCGTGACGGTGCTCTCCGAGCAGGGCGCGCCGACGCCGGTGGCCTGGACAAGGATGCGGGCGCCGCGCTCGTTGATGGGCGCCATCGGCGACGACGCGATCAAGGCGGCCGCGCAGGCCAGCCAGCTGCAGGCGACCTACGGGCAGACCGTGGACCGCGAGTCGGCCTACGAGATCCTCAACGCCAAGCTGAACGCCGTCCCTGCGCCGGAGGAGGGCGATGCCGGTGGCTTCGCCGGTGTCGAGGCGTCCGGTGAGGTGGAACCGATGCCCGCGCCGGCTCAGCGTGCCGAGCCTGGCATCGTCCAGCAGGTGCTGGCGAGCTCGGCGTTCAAGAGCGCGTTGCGTTCGGCGGCCACGGTCGCCGGGCGGGAGATCACCCGCAGCATCTTCGGCGTCGGCCGCCGCCGCTGATGTGCGCCGATTTCGACGTAAGGGTCGTGATCTGAGTCGATCAACAACCTTGGCGTCGAAATCGGCGGCACGCGGAAACTAGTCGCCGCCCAGCTTCTTGTAAACGGCACCGACGATCGGTGTGACGATGGCGCGCGGGGCGTAGCCGCTGGCCACCGACATGGCCTTGGACGTGACACCGGGCACGACGCGCATCTTGTTGTGCTCCAAGCCATCCAGTGACAGCTTCGCGGTGTACTCGGTGGAGATCCACAGGAAATCGGGGATCAGCCGTTCGACCAGTGACTGCTCGGACGGATCGGGCAGCTCGGTGCGCACGGGCCCGGGCGCCAGTACGGTGACGTGCACGCCGGCGCCTTTCACCTCGCCGCGGAGCGACTCGCTGAAGGTGTTCGCGAAGGCCTTGGTGGCCGCGTAGGTAGCGTTGTTGGGAATCGGCGAATTGCCTGCCGCCGAACCGGAAATCAGGATTCCGCCGGCTCCGCGTTTGACCATGCCCGGCAGAACTGCGAGGACGAGGTCGTGCACGCCGAGGACATTGAGTTGAACCTGCGCCTTTTCGCCTGCGGGGTCGAGGTTGACGACGGGGCCGAACGTCGCCGTGCCCGCGTTGGCGCACAGGATCGAGATCTCGCGGGACGCCAGCTCGTCGCACAGCGTCGCCCGGGCCGCCGGGTCCGCGAGGTCGACACCGCGTACCTCGACGGTCACGCCATAGCGCTCGGTGAGTCGCTGCGCCAACGTGTTCAGCACGTCCTCGCGCCGTGCGGTGATGATGAGGTGGTGTCCGCGGGCGGCGAGTTCGGTGGCCAACGCCTCGCCGATGTTCTGCGAGGCGCCGGTGACTACGGCGCGGGCGTCCGGACTGGGTGCGGGAACTGGCATGGGGCTCATCCTAGAAGTAGCCAGGAGCCATAAAGTGTCGGTCATGATCAACCCCAGGCGGGCGCGGGTGGTCGCGTGGGCCTTGTGGGACTGCGGCGCGACGGGCCTCAACGCGATCGTCGTCACCTTCGTTTTCTCGGTGTACCTGACCGGCAGCGTCGGGGCGGGCCTGCCCGGTGACACGACGCCGGCGAGCTGGTTGGGCCGGGCCATGACTGTCGCGGGTCTGGTGGTGGCGCTGTTGGCGCCTGCCACCGGAATCTGGGTCGACGCGCCCCAGCGCAGGCGCCGGGTGCTGGCGGTGATGACCGGCGCGGCGGTGGTCTTGACCTCGGCGATGAGCCTGATCCGCGACGACAACCGCTACCTCTTACCGGGCTTGGTGTTGTTGGCGTGTACGGCGGCCTGCAACGAGCTCGCCACCGTGCCCTACAACGCCATGCTGCGGCAACTGTCCACACCGGAGACCTCGGGGCGGATCTCGGGATTGGGCCTGGCGCTGGGGTACGGCGGCAGCGTCGTGCTCTTGCTGCTGGCCTATGCCGGGTTCATCGCCGGTAACGGCGACACCCGTGGGTTGCTCGACATCCCGGCCCAGGACGGTCAGAACGTCCGGGCGGTGATGCTGCTCACCGCGGCGTGGTTCGTGCTGTTCGCGCTGCCGATATTCGTGGTGGTGCCGAGGGTGACCGACGCGCCACCGGTCGAACGCGTGGGCCTCTTCGGTGCCTATCGCAAGCTGTGGGACGAGATCCGCAGTGAGTGGCGTCGCGATCACAACGTCGTCTACTACCTGCTGGCGAGCGCGGTGTTCCGCGACGGGCTGGCCGGCGTGTTCGCGTTCGGCGCTGTGCTCGGCGTCAACGCCTACGGCGTGTCCGAAGCCGACGTGCTCCTGTTCGGCATGAGTGCGTGTGTGATCGCGGCGTTCGGGTCCGTCGTCGGCGGCATGCTCGACGACCGGGTCGGTTCCAAGCCGGTCATCGTCGGTTCGTTGGCGTGCCTGATCGCGGTGGGTCTGACCCTGCTGTCCCTGTCCGGTCCGGTGGCCTTCTGGGTGTGCGGCCTGCTGCTGTGCCTGTTCATCGGTCCGACTCTGTCGTCTGCGCGCACGATGATGTTGCGGATCTCCGCCGAGGGCAAGGAAGGCGTGGCGTTCGGCCTCTACACGACGACCGGGCGTGCCGTGTCGTTCCTGGCGCCGTGGCTGTTCTTCACGTTCATCGACGCGTTCGGCGCGGACCGGGCCGGCATGGGCGGGCTGTGCCTGGTGCTGGCGATCGGCCTGGCGGCCATGCTGGCCGTGCGCACGCCGCAGCACGTGCACGACCCGGTGTGAGCGCGCAGGTCAGGGCGCCGCGCCGGCACACACCGTCAGGCCGGTCCCGGTGCGCTGCACGGTCTGCACCCCGTTGACGGTCACCGAGCAGCTGATCTGCGGGCCGAAGTTGATGATCGTGATGCTCGCGCTCTGGGAGGCCGGCTGCGGCAGCTCGACCTGCTTGCTCCACGGCAGCATCACGTTGAATTCCGTCTGCAGCATGTTGCCGGTGTCGATGTAGGTGATGTTGATCGCCCGGCCCTCTCCGGTGACCGAGTAGGTCACGGTGTCGGTGGCGCCCGGCGCCGACGATGTCGTGGGCGAGGTCGGCGTGGTGATCGGTGGTGCCACGGTCGGACTCGGAGTGCGCGACGTCGTGGTCGGTGTGCTGCGGGTGGTGGTCGCGCTGGGCTGCGGGCTCACCGGTGGGGCGACGACGGTTTCCTGCTGCGAGCTGTTGATGATGACCAGGGCGATCACCAGGCCGACGACGAGCAGCACCGCCACTGCCGCGAGGATCCACAGCCACATCCGCGGCCCGTCGTCGTCAGGCTCCGGCTCAGGCGGCTGACCCGGCGGCGGGTAGCCCGTGCCGTACTGGCCGGTTGCATTGGGGCCGTACCCATAGGAAGGGTAGGGGGGCAGCTGCTGGGTCGGATTCGACATCGAGTTCGGCACGGCAGGGTAACCGGGTGGCTGGTACGGAGGCTGGTCGGCGTAGGCCGGCTCCGGATAGTCCACCGGGTATCCGCTGCCGAGCGGTTGGGTCGGATCAGAACCCTCGCGGCGTGGTGAATCGGTCATGCCCACCTCATGGCAGCAGGGTACCTGTGCGGGCGCTCAGTGTGCTCGCACAGACATTGGCGGAGAGGAGTACGGGGAGTGGAGCGGCACGTTCGGGTGAACTACGGCGCGTCGTTGTCGCCGGATGCGACGGCGTTCGCGCACCTGGTCGACGACGGTGGCTATCCGCGCGCTGTGCAGAGGTTCCTGCGGGGCTGGCGGGCCAGCTCGTCTCGTGACGTGGAACTGCCCGTCGTGGGTCCGGTGACGCGGGTCATCCACTCGGCCGACGGGCACTGGCTGGCCTGTGAGGTCGCGCCCGAGGGCGGCACCCGTAGCCAGATCTGGGTGGTGACAACCGATCCTGACGACCGCGACGCCCGCCGCGTCGACATCTGGCCGCCTGACGCGCCCGAGGGCACCGCCGAACTGATCGGTTGGGACGGCACTGCGGTGGCGGCGATCCTCACCGGTGACGACGGCGTCGGCAGCTCGTGCCTGATCGACCCGGCCACCGGTGACACCACCGTGCTGGACCGGCGGTCCGGGGGCCGGCTCGTCGACTCCTGGGCAGGCGCGTCGCTGGTGCGGGTCGGTCCGCGCGGCTACCGCGAGCTGATCATGCTGTGGGGGCAGCGGGAGATCGCGCTGCTGCCGTTCGACCCCGGGTCCACCACCGACGCAGGCGTGGTTCTCGACGACCATCAGCCGCGCCGGATGCGCAGCGGTCTGGAGGGCGAGACCGCGCTGATCGAACCGGCCAAGAACTACCCGCTGGGCAGCTCGGAAGGCTATGTCCGGGCGCTCATCCGCAGTGAGAACGGCGCGTCCCACGCCCGGCTCATGGAGGTCACGGTGACCGCCGAAGGCGTGTCGTATCACGTCGTCGCCGAACGGCCCGGCTATGAGCTCGACGAGTTCGTGGTCAGCGACGACCTGTCGACGGTGGCCATGTTGTGGAACATCGACGGGTGCAGCGAACTGCAGATCCTGGAATACGCCGACGAGACCCTGGCCGAGCCGATCCCGCTGCCAGGCATGGTGGCCAGCGAATTGAGCATCAGCGCAGGCGGTTCCATGGTCGCGATGACCGTCCAGGGGCCGTCCCTGCCGCCGACCGTGGAACTGGTCGACCCGCGGACGAGGGAATGGGAACGTATCGACCGCGAGCCCAGCCTCGGACCGCTCACCGGCACACCGACTTTGGAGCGGATCACCGCGCACGACGGACTGGAACTCAACGCCTGGCTGTACCGGCCCGACCGGGAGCCGATCGGCGCGATGATCTTCCTGCACGGCGGCCCGGAAGGACAGGCACGGCCCGACTACAACGAGTTCTATCCACGGCTACTGGAGGCCGGGATTGCGGTGCTGACGCCGAATGTGCGCGGATCAGGAGGGTTTGGCAGGGCATTCATGCATGCCGACGACAGGGAACTGCGGTTCGCCGCCATCGACGATGTGGCCGACTGTGTGAAGTATCTGGTCGAGCGCGGACATGCCCGGCCCGATCGCATCGCGTGCAGCGGCTGGTCCTACGGCGGGTATCTCACGCTGGCGGCCTTGACCTTTCATCCCGAACTGTTCGCCGCGGGCATCAGCATCTGCGGGATGAGTGATCTGAATACCTTCTACCGCAACACCGAACCGTGGATCGCCGCTGCCGCACATCCCAAGTACGGGCATCCGGTTGCCGATCGCGAACTGTTGGAGCAGCTGTCGCCGTTGGCGCGGGCACACGCGCTGACGGCCCCGCTGCTGTTGGTGCACGGCGCCCACGACACCAACGTGCCCGTGGGGGAGTCCCTGCAGATGTACGACGCGCTGCGTGAGCTGGGCCGGACGGCGGAACTGCTGATGTTCGACGACGACGGCCACGAGATCGTCAAACGGGAGAACCGGGCGGTGCTGGGCGCGGCGATGACGAAATGGCTGCTCGCGGCGTTCGCCGACTAACGGGTGGCGTGCAGCGCCGCCAACGTCATCCGGCGCAGCACCTCACGTGAACGAGCCTTGGAGCCAGCGGGTTTCACGCTGTACGGGGTGGAGTTGAGCAAGCCGAACGCGGCGTGCGCCATCACGCGGGCGTCGTCTTCGGCCAACTGCGGGTCGAGCCGGGTCAGCACCGACACCCAGATCTCGACGTATTGGCGCTGCGAGCGGCGGACCTGACGCGCTGCGGTGTCGGGGAGATGGGCCAGGTCGCGGTCCTGGATGCGGATCAGGTCGGGTTCGTCGAAAACGAAGTCCAGGTGGAAGTCGACGAGGTCGTCGAGCGCCGTGCGGGCGTCGTCGTCTTTGGCGATGACGTCGCGCGCACCGGCGAGCAGTCGCGTGCTGATGCCGACCAGCAGCTCCACCAGCATCGCTTCCTTGTTGGGGAAGTGCCGGTAGATCGCAGGCCCGCTGACACCGACGGCTGCGCCGATGTCCTCGAGTCGGACCGCGAGGTAGCCACGTTCGGCCACCAGGCGTTCCGCAGCTGCGATCAGTTGGCTGCGGCGATCGGATTTGGCCTGACTGCGTCGGGTGACGGCACTGTTCGTCATGACGCCTCCGGGGTAGACAACTCGGTTAATCGTGACTAACATACCACGAGTTAGTCGCCATTAACTCAAATGGAGCTGCCTTGTCATCGCATACAGACGACCACCTGGCGTTGGTCGCGCAGCTGCGCACCAAACTCGCCGCTGCGGCCCTCGGTGGTCCGGAACGGGCCCGGGAACGACACGTCAGCCGGGGTAAGCTGCTCCCGCGCGACCGGGTCGACGGCCTGCTCGACGCGGGCAGCCCGTTCCTGGAGATCGCGCCGCTGGCTGCCAACGGCATGTACGACGACGAGTGCCCCGGCGCCGGGTTGATCGCGGGAATCGGCCGCGTGTCCGGCCGTGAATGCGTCATCGTCGCCAACGACGCAACCGTCAAAGGCGGTACGTACTACCCGATCACGGTCAAGAAGCACCTGCGGGCACAGGAGATCGCGCTGCAGAACCAGCTGCCGTGCATCTATCTGGTGGACTCCGGTGGCGCGTTCCTGCCGCGGCAGGACGAAGTGTTCCCCGACCGTGAACATTTCGGCCGGATCTTCTACAACCAGGCCACCATGAGCGCCAAGGGCATCGCCCAGATCGCGGCCGTGCTCGGATCGTGCACCGCAGGCGGCGCGTACGTGCCCGCCATGAGTGACGAGGCGGTGATCGTCCGCAACCAGGGCACCATCTTCCTGGGCGGCCCGCCGCTGGTGAAGGCCGCGACCGGCGAGGTCGTGACCGCCGAGGACCTCGGCGGCGGCGATCTGCACTCCAAGATCTCCGGCGTCACAGACCATCTGGCCCACGACGACCGCGACGCGCTGCGCATCGTGCGCAACATCGTCTCGACGCTGGGCCCGGCCCAGCAGCCGCCGTGGGCGGTGGAGCCCGCGGTCGACGCTGTCGCCGATCAGACCGAGCTCTACGACGTCGTCCCGGTCGACCCCCGGGTGCCCTACGACGTGCACGAGGTGATCACCCGGATCGTCGATGACGGCCGGTTCACCGAGTTCAAGGCCGAATACGGCACCACGCTGGTCACGGGCTTCGCCCGCATCCACGGCCACCCCGTCGGCATCATCGCCAACAACGGTGTGCTGTTCGGTGAATCCGCGCTCAAGGGCGCACATTTCATCGAACTGTGCGACAAGCGCAAGACGCCGCTGCTGTTCTTGCAGAACATCTCCGGCTTCATGGTCGGCCGCGATTACGAGGCCGGCGGCATCGCCAAGCACGGCGCCAAGATGGTGACCGCCGTGGCCTGCGCGCGGGTGCCGAAGCTGACCGTCGTGATCGGTGGCTCGTACGGTGCAGGCAACTACTCCATGTGCGGCCGGGCGTATTCGCCGCGCTTCCTGTGGATGTGGCCCAATGCCCGTATCTCGGTGATGGGCGGCGAGCAGGCCGCTTCGGTGTTGGCCACGGTCCGCGGTGAGATGACCGATGAGCAGGCCGAAGAGTTCAAGGCGCCGATTCGCGCGCAGTACGAGCACCAGGGCAATCCTTACTACTCGACCGCGCGGCTCTGGGACGACGGTGTGATCGATCCGGCGGACACCAGAACCGTGCTCGGACTTGCTCTTTCGGTTGTCGGCCAGGCTCCGTTGGAGCCGGTCTCCTACGGCGTCTTCCGGATGTGAGGCAGAGATGACGACTTTCGACACAGTGCTGGTCGCCAACCGCGGCGAGATCGCGGTGCGGGTCATCCGCACCCTGCGCGAGATGGGAATCCGCTCGGTCGCCGTGTTCAGCGAGGCCGACGCCGGCGCGCGGCATGTCCTCGAAGCCGATGTCGCGGTGTGCATCGGCCCGGCAGCGGCACGGCAGAGCTACCTCAACATCGCGGCTGTTGTCGACGCCGCCCGTCGTACCGGAGCGCAAGCCGTGCACCCGGGGTACGGATTCCTTTCGGAGAACGCCGAATTCGCCGCTGCCCTGCAGGCAGCAGGCATCGTGTTCATCGGCCCGCCAGCCACAGCGATCGCGACCATGGGCGACAAGATCGCCGCCAAGGCCGCAGTATCGGCATTCGGAGTCCCTGTCGTACCTGGCATTTCGCGCCCGGGCCTCACCGACGACGACCTGATCGCCGGTGCCCCCGAGGTCGGCTTCCCGGTGCTGGTGAAGCCGTCCGCCGGTGGTGGTGGCAAGGGCATGCGGGTGGTGCACGAGGCGGCTGAACTGCCGGGTGCGCTGGCCTCCGCCCGCCGCGAGGCGGCCGCCGCCTTCGGCGACGACACGCTGTTCCTGGAGCGATTCGTGTTGCGGCCCCGGCACATCGAGGTGCAGGTCCTCGCCGACGGCCACGGCAACGTGATCCACCTCGGCGAGCGTGAATGCAGCCTGCAACGCCGCCACCAGAAGGTCATCGAGGAGGCGCCGTCCCCGCTGTTGGATCCCGCCACCCGGGCCCGGATCGGCGCGGCCGCATGCGATACCGCGCGCAGCGTCGATTACACCGGTGCGGGCACCGTGGAATTCATCGTCTCGGCCGACAAGCCGGACGAGTTCTTCTTCATGGAGATGAACACCCGGTTGCAGGTCGAGCACCCGGTCACCGAGATGGTCACCGGTATCGACCTGGTGGAGCAGCAGATACGGATCGCTGCCGGAGAGAAGCTGGCGCTGAGCCAGGACGACATCGTGATGACCGGGCACGCTGTCGAAGCCCGCGTGTACGCCGAAGATCCAGCCAACGGTTTCCTGCCGACCGGCGGACCGGTGCTCGGGCTGAGCGAACCCACCGGCGCCGGTGTCCGCGTGGACTCGGGTTTGGCGGCCGGAACCGTGGTTGGCAGTGACTACGACCCGATGCTCGCCAAGGTCATCGCCTACGGCGACGACCGAGCCGATGCGCTGCACACGCTGGACCGGGCGCTGGCCGACACCGCGGTGCTTGGCGTCACCACCAACACCGAGTTCCTGCGCTACCTGCTGGCCGATCCCGATGTCGCTGCCGGCCGGCTCGACACAGGCCTACTGGACCGCCGCGCACCCGATTTCACACCGGCCGCCGTCGGAGACGAACAGATGATCGCGGCCGCGGCGTACCTGTGGCTGCGGCACTGGTCGGAAGCGGGGGACAGCCTCTGGCAGGCGCCGTCCGGCTGGCGGGGCGGCGGACGGGCGCCCGCGGCGTTCCGGCTGCAGACCAGCGGCCGCACCGATCACGTGTATCTCACCGGAACCCCGGACCGGGCCACGGCGACCGTCGAGAACGGTGGAAACCACACCGCCAGTGCCGCTTTCGCCGACGGACTGCTGGCCGTCACGCTGGACGGTCTGCGCACCGAGTACCTGGTCGCTGCCACCGACGGCCGGCTCTGGCTGACCGGTGGCGGGCGCGTCTGGACGGTCGAAGAGGTACGCGAGGCGCCGGTGCGTCCCGATGACGAGCACAGCGGGGACGCCGAACTCACCAGCCCGATGCCGGGTTCGGTTGTCGCCGTTGGGGTGAACCACGACGATGCGGTCGCTGCCGGCGCCATGGTGGTCACCGTCGAGGCCATGAAGATGGAACATGCGTTGACCGCCCCGGTCGACGGCACCGTCGAACTACTCGTCGCCGTGGGCGACCAGGTCAAAGTGGGTCAGCCGCTGGCCCGAATCACCGCTGCAATCGAGGAGACCCAATCATGACTGACTTCTTGTCCACCGGAACCCTGCCCGATCACTACGAGCAGCTGGCCAAGACGGTCCGCGACTTCGCCCAGAGCGTGGTCGCCCCGGTCAGTGCCAAGCACGACGCGGAACACTCGTTCCCCTACGAGGTCATCGACGGCATGGCCGACATGGGCCTGTTCGGCCTGCCGTTCCCCGAGGAGTACGGCGGCATGGGCGGCGACTACTTCGCACTGTGCCTCGCGCTGGAGGAACTCGGCAAAGTCGATCAGAGCGTGGCCATCACGCTTGAGGCCGGCGTGTCCCTGGGTGCGATGCCGGTGTACCGCTTCGGAAACGACACGCAGAAGCAGGAGTGGCTGCCTCTGCTCGCCAGCGGCAAGGCGCTGGGCGCGTTCGGTCTGACCGAGGCCGGCGGCGGCAGCGACGCGGGAGCCACCAAGACCACCGCGAAGCTCGACGGCGACAGCTGGGTAATCAATGGCTCCAAGCAGTTCATCACCAACTCCGGCACCGACATCACCAAACTCGTCACGGTCACCGCGGTCACCGGCGAGAAGCCCGGTGGCAAGAAGGAGATCTCGTCGATCCTGGTGCCGGTCCCCACACCGGGCTTCACCGCCGAACCGGCCTACAACAAGGTCGGCTGGAACGCCTCGGACACCCACCCGCTGAGCTTCGACGACGTCCGGGTGCCCGCCGAGAACCTGCTCGGCGAGCGCGGGCGGGGCTACGCCAACTTCCTGCGCATCCTCGACGAGGGCCGCATCGCGATCGCCGCGCTGTCGGTCGGTGTCGCACAGGGTTGCGTCGACGAATGCGTCAAGTACGCCAAGGAGCGTCAGGCCTTCGGCGCGGCCATCGGCACCTACCAGGCCATCGCCTTCAAGATCGCGCGCATGGAGGCCCGCGCGCACACCGCCCGGGCCGCCTACTACGACGCCGCCGCGCTGATGCTCGCGGGCAAGCCGTTCAAGAAGGCCGCTGCCGTGGCCAAGCTGGTCGCCAGCGAGGCCGCGATGGACAACGCGCGTGATGCCACGCAGGTGTTCGGCGGCTACGGCTTCATGAACGAATATCCGGTGGCGCGGCACTACCGCGACAGCAAGATCCTCGAAATCGGTGAGGGCACAACCGAAGTGCAGCTGATGCTGATCGCGCGGGAGGCCGGTCTGTGAGTGATGAAAAGCGAGTCATCGAACAGCGCGGACTCTGGTTCGAAGAGTTCGAGATCGGGGTGCGCTACCTGCATCGGCCGGGGCGCACCATCACTGAAGCCGACAACGTTCTGTTCACCACGCTGACCATGAACACCCAGGCCCTGCACCTGGATGCGGCCTTCTCGGATGCGTTGCCGCCGTTCAACGCCCGGCTGGTCAACTCGATGTTCACGCTGTCGACGCTCGTCGGCCTGTCGGTCGCTCAGCTGACTCAAGGCACCATCGTCGGCAACCTCGGATTCTCCGAAATCGCCTTCCCCAAGCCGCTTTTCCACGGCGACACGCTGTATGCCGAAACCGAGATCACCGAGAAACGCGTGTCCAAGAGCCGGCCCGGGGAGGGCATCGTCACGTTCGCGCACACCGGGCGCAACCAGCATGGTGACGTCGTCGCGACCGCATCGCGCAAGACGATGGTGCGCATGCGGCCGGAAGGTGAGGCCTGATGGCAGCGCGGACGCGAGGAGCAAAATGACACTGTCGAACACCGGACCCGGCTGGCTCTTCTGTCCCGCCGACCGGCCCGAGCGATTCGAAAAGGCCGCAGCGGCAGCCGACGTCGTGATCCTCGATCTCGAGGACGGCGTCGCGGCCAAGGACCGCGAAGCCGCCCGCCGGGCACTGATCGACACACGACTGGACCCGGCCCGCACCGTGGTGCGGGTCAACCCGGCCACAACCGCCGACCACCAACTCGACCTCAAGGCCGTGGCCGCGACCGACTACACCACGGTGATGCTGGCCAAATCCGAGCACGTCGACCAGGTGCGCGCGTTGGCGCCGTTGGAAGTGGTGGTCCTCATCGAGACGCCGCTGGGCGCGCTCAACGTCGTCGACCTGGTGCAGGCCGACAACGCGTTCGCGGTGATGTGGGGCGCCGAGGACCTGTTCGCGGTAACTGGTGGCACCGCCAACCGGTGGCCCGACGGCAGTTATCGCGACGTGGCCCAGCATGTCCGATCGCAGACGCTGCTGGCGGCCAAGGCGTTCGGCAAGGTGGCACTCGACTCGGTGTACCTGGACATCAAGGACCTCGACGGACTGCGGGCGGAAGTCGACGACGCGGTCGCTGTCGGGTTCGATGCCAAGGTCGCGATCCATCCGTCCCAGGTCGCGGTGATCCGGGCGGCTTACACCCCCACCCACGAGCAGATCAGGTGGGCGCGAGCCGTCCTCGATCGAGTGGCGAGTGAGCGTGGGGTGTTCCAGCACGACGGCCTGATGGTCGACGCGCCGGTCCTGCGGCGTGCTGAGCGCATCGTCGCCCTGGCGCCCTAGTTCTCCGTCTGCTCGCGGCACTTGCTGTAGCCGACACGCCTCCAATCCGTTATCAGCGTTGACCGCGAGCACATCTGATTCGGGCGCATAATGGCGGTGATGCCCCAGCGCTGCGACGTCCGAGCGATCGTCCGGCTAGCGCCACACCCAGGCGACTAGCCGGCGGCCTCTCACCAGGGGTTTTGTTTGTACCGCCGCCGCGCTGAGCACCTCGCGGAACGACGGCGAAACATGCCGTCACCGAACAGGAGGCGGTATGGCTGAGCCATATGCGACGCCGCAGAGCGTCGATCTGGATCCGGTGCGGCTGGTCGAGGCCGACGGGTCGCCAACACCCGAGACGCGCTACAGCCGCGATCTGCCGCCAGAAACGCTGAGCTGGCTCTACGAGTCGATGGTGGTGACCCGAGACCTGGACACCGAGTTCATCAACCTGCAACGGCAGGGCGAACTCGCGCTGTACGCGTCGTGCCGAGGCCAGGAGGCCGCTCAAATCGGCGCCGCGGCCTGCCTGCGCAAAACCGACTGGCTGTTCCCGCAGTACCGGGAGATCGGCGCCTTCTTGCTGCGCGGCATCGCGCCCGGGCAGATCGGTGCGGTGTGGCGGGGTGCCTGGCACGGTGGCCTCGAATTCACCAGCCACTGCGTCGCCCCGGTTGCCATCGCGATCGGCACCCACGGTCTGCACGCGGTGGGTGCGGCAATGGCCGCCGAGCGGCTCGGTGAGGACTCGGTGACGGTCGCCTTCATGGGTGACGGCGCCACCAGCGAGGGCGACGCGCACGAGGCGTTCAACATGGCGTCGGTGTTCAAGGCGCCGTGCGTGTTCTTCGTCCAGAACAACCAGTGGGCCATCTCCGTCCCGGTCGGCCACCAGATGGCGGGACCGTCCATCGCCCACCGCGCCGTCGGCTATGGCATGCCCGGCATCCGCGTCGACGGCAACGACGTGCTGGCCTGTTACGCGGTGATGGCCGAGGCTGCCGAACGTGCGCGCCACGGCGGCGGCCCCACACTGATCGAGGCCGTCACCTACCGCATGGGTCCGCACACCACGTCCGACGACCCCACCCGCTACCGATCCACCGAGGAGGTACAGGACTGGCTGGCCCGCGATCCGATCACCCGCTATCGGACCTATCTGGAATCCGTCGGGGTGTTCAGCGAACGCCTGCAGGAACGGGTCGCCGCGCGGTCGCACCGCCTGTGCGCCGAGCTGCGCGACGCCATCGTCGGTGGAGCCGATCACGATCCCGCCGAGTTGTTCGACACCGTCTATGCCGAGATCACGCCGGAGCTCGCGCGGCAACGCGATGAATTGCTGGCTGAGTTGGCGAAGGAGGCGTGATGACGCGCCGCGGACGCGAGGAGCAGCAAGATGACCGGACGCGAGGAGCAAAATGACTCAGATCATTGACCGGCCTGCCGCGCAGGGTGATTCGCACGAGCCGTGGGGACCGATCCTCCGGCCGGTCCCGGCCACCACCGAACTCACGATGGTGCAGGCGATCAACCGCGCGTTGCACGACGCGATGGCGGCCGACGATCATGTGCTGGTGTTCGGCGAGGATGTCGCCACCCTGGGTGGGGTGTTCCGGGTGACCGAGGGTTTGACCGAAACATTCGGTGCCGAACGGTGTTTCGACACGCCACTGGCCGAGTCGGCCATCATCGGCCTGGCGATCGGCATGGCGATCCGCGGGTTCACCCCGGTGCCGGAGATCCAGTTCGACGGCTTCAGCTACCCGGCCTTCGATCAGATCGTGAGCCATCTGGCCAAGTACCGGATGCGTACCCACGGTGATGTCAATCTGGGTGTGACGGTACGCATTCCGTCGTTCGGCGGGATCGGTGCGGTGGAGCACCACTCCGAATCCACCGAGAGCTACTGGCTGCACACCGCCGGTCTGAAGGTCGTGGTTCCGTCCACGCCGTCGGACGCATATTGGCTGTTGCGACATTCGATCACCTGTCCGGACCCGGTGATCTATCTGGAACCGAAGCGTCGGTACTGGGCACGTGAAGCCGTCGACACGGCCACCCCGGGGCTGCCCCTCGGGCGGGCGGCGGTGCGGCGCACCGGAACCGACGTCACGGTGATCACCTACGGCGGGTTGGTCGCCACCGCACTGAGTGCGGCCGATCTTGCGGCCGAACGTGGCTGGAGCCTGGAGATCGTCGATCTGCGTACGCTCAACCCGCTGGATTTCGACGCGATCGCCGAGTCGGTGCGCCGGACCGGGCGCGCTGTGGTGATGCACGAGGGTCCACGCACCCTCGGGTTCGGGTCAGAGCTGGCCGCCCGCATATCGGAGGAGCTGTTCTACGACCTCGAGGCGCCGGTGTTACGCGCCACCGGTTTTGACACGCCGTATCCGCCGGCCCGGCTGGAGAAGCTGTGGTTGCCCGGGGTGGACCGGTTACTCGACTGCGTCGAACGTGCGATGGTCCAGCCGTGAACCGGGAATTCCTGGTTCCCGATCTCGGTGAGGGACTTCAGGACGCCACCATCACCGGCTGGAACGTGGCAGTCGGCGACACTGTCGCGTTGAACCAGACGCTGTGCACGGTCGAGACCAACAAGGCCGAAGTCGAGATCCCCAGCCCCTATGCGGGGCAGGTGCTCGAACTCGGCGGGGCGGCAGGCGACACGTTGGCCGTCGGCGCGCTGCTGGCGAGGATCGAGACCAGCGAATCCGCCCCGGCCGGCACTCCCACGAACGGCACCGGCACACCGCGTAAGGCCGTCCTGGTCGGCTACGGCGCCGACGATTCGATGGATGCCAGCCGTCGTCGGGCCCCGGTGCCGGAATCCGGACGGCCGCGAGCGAAACCGCCGGTGCGCAAGTTGGCCGCCGAACTTCACGTTGACCTCACCGCGCTGGCACCGGGATCCGGTCCCGAGGGCATCATCACCCGCGACGATGTGCTCGCGGCGGCCGACGGCAACGAATTGCTCGACGTGCGCGGCGTCCAGGCCGAGATGGCACGGCGAATGATGTTGGCACACAGTGAGATACCTGATGCACACGCGAGCGTCGAGGTGGATTGCACTGCGCTGCTTGCTCTGCGGGACCGAATCGTCGCCGCGGACAACCGACTGCCCGTCACCCCGTTCGTCCTCACCCTGCGGATGCTGGTGATCGCTCTGCGCAGGCACCCGATCCTGAACTCGACCTGGGTGGTCACCGACGAGCGTCCGCGCATCCATCAACATCCTGCCGTGCACCTCGGTTTCGGCGTCGCCGCTCCTCGCGGCCTGCTGGTCCCCGTCGTCGCCAATGCCCAGCGTCTCACCACTCGCGAACTGGCCCAGACGGTTTCGCAACTCATCGACGGGGCGCGGGCCGGATCGCTGACGCCGCAGCAACTCACGGGCTCGACATTCACGGTGTCGAACTACGGTGCGCTCGGGCTCGACGACGGGGTTCCGGTGATCAACTACCCGGAGGCGGCGATTCTCGGTATGGGGTCGCTGCGGCCGCGGCCGGTGGTGATCGACGGAGCCGTGACGGCCAGGCCCACCATGACCTTGACCTGTGCCTTCGACCACCGGATCGCCGACGGGGCACAGGCCGCCGGGTTTCTGGTCGAGCTGCGGAACCTCATCGAGACGCCGGAGTTGGCGCTGCTCGACCTGTAGACCGCGCTACTTGCGCTTCGCCGCTGCCAGCCGACTGGCGAACTCGGGTGATTCGATGGAGGCTGCTTGCGGCCCCAACTCGGTGTCGACTGCGATCCGATGCTGGTCGATGTCGATGACACCGGGATTGGCAGTGGCCCGCATCGATGCCTTGGTGGCGATGACGACGTCTCGCGGCGCGCTCGCGGGGCCTGCCGCGAGTTCACGGGCCGCGCCCACCGGATCGCCCGAAATGCTCAGCGCCAGGCCGTGGCGCAGCGCCGCATCGGCGTCGAACCGCATTCCGAAGAGCAGCGCGGCCCGCGCGACCTGGGGCCCGACCGCCCGTTGCAGCATCCAGGTGGCGCCCCCGCCGGGATGGATGCCGAGCTTCTGGAAGCGGGGATCGAACAGTGCCCCGGGCCCGGCGATCCGGACGTCCGCGGCCAGCGCGAGGTTCAGGCCTGCCCCGACCGCGGCGCCGTTCACCGCCGCGATGGTCGGCAACGTGCAGTGTGCGATGGCCAGGAAGCCGTCGTAGATCTTGCGTAAACCGTCCTCGGTGGCGGCGCCCAGTGCGGTCAGATCCGCGCCGGCGCAGAAGGCTTTGCCGGCCCCTGTGACGATGACGGCGTGCACGCCGGGGTCGGCTTCGGCGGTGTCGACGGCTGCCCTCAGGGCCGCTGACATTTCAAAGGTGACGGCATTGCGGCGCTCGGGATCGTTGACAGTGATGAGTGCGATGCGGTCGGAGATGTCGAGCAGGACGGAATCGGCCATGGCGTGAGCGTAGCCCTTTGTGTACCCCGAGTAGTCGACGCGGCATGTTCCTACCCGATAATGAAAGGATGTTGGCCGACAACGGCGTCCGCGTCGTGGATGGGATCTTCTGACCCGTGTTGGACACGAATCATCACGGCGAACCGGCCGAGACCACGCCGTGGCATGAGCGCCCCACTGCGGTCGCGCTGGCCAGTCTCGGAGGAATTGTCGCGATTGCGGCGGTGATCGTGGCGGTTGTCATGACCTCGCGGCACTCCAGCGAGCCACCCCCAGCTTTCGACTCACCGGGATCGACCACTGCCACGACGTCGGCGACGTCGTCGACCAGCACGTCGTACCCACCCCCGCCGGGCGCTGTGACCACGTCCGATACCCCTCCACCGCCACCGGTCGAGGCTCCGCCGCCGGTCGAAGAGGCGCCTGCGACCACCACGGCTCCTGCGACGACCACGATGACGAATCCGTACCAGAGCACGACAGCGCCCAATGGCGCTGCGTTCTGACGGTCAGCTCAGCCGAACCCGATGCCGATACCGCCCCAGACACCCGAGTCGTCGGGTTCGTTGGGGCATGAAACATCCACGTACACAGTGGTATTGGATGGCACGGCGCCAGGGGAGCGGTCGGGGTTGTGCACCGCGGTGACCTTGCAGCGCGAGAGGGGCTCCGTGCTGACGCCGCTGACCCAGTTGATCTGGACGTTGTAGCCCTGGGCGGTGAGATCGGCAATGGTGTCGGCGGCTGATTGGGCCCCTGCGCGAGGGTCAGCAGCAGCGGCGGCGGCGTAGCCGAGCGATATGCCAAGGGTGGCGGCGATTATCGCGAAAAGAGCGCGTTTCGGTCGAACCGACATCGCGGCCTCCCGAGGGCTGGACTGCGTATGCGCTGTCCAGCATAAACGTTCGGACAGCGTCCGGATATAAACCGAACGCTGCCCGAATGTGTCACGGAGCCGGCGGTGCGCCAGGAGGCGGGATCACCGGTGCACCCGGGGCCGGTGGCGGCCCTGCGGGATTCGCCGGATCCGGCAGATTCTCACCGAGTCCCTGCGGGATATTCGTTCCCGGTGGGGGAGCGGTGCCCGGAAGAGGTTCACCCAGTTGCTCTTTGGGGGTCTGGCCGAGCATCCCGCCATGCAGGTTGCCGTTGCGGTACAACGAGCGGATCCCCCGGAGCCAATCGAGCCCGGAGACGTCGGCGTTCTCCTGGCCCGGAGCGACGCCGACGACGGTGCCCTGACCGGGCGCCGATGGCTTCTCGTTCTGCGGGAAGAAGTTCCCGTTGTTGAACGCCCGGAGGTTTGGCGCATTGGTGGGCGGGCCCGCCCCGGGTGCCGAGGGAACCGTGTACTGCCCGAGCAGGGCGCCCGGGCTCATGTCGATCCCGTCTGGGACACCGAGCTTTCCTGGCGCACCCTCGGTTCCGTTCTGCGCCAGGACCGACAGCCCATTCGGCCCGAGCGGCGCGCCGACCGCGAACAGCCCGGCTGCGGCGAGGGTGGCCATGGTGTTCTTGACCGAGTTCTCGCTCATGCCTTCGTGTTTCGCTTTCACTCAGATCGTCAGACGGCTTTGGTGACGCCGTAGTAGGCGACGACGTCGTCGGTGTCGGTGGTGGAGCTGGTGAGGGTGGCGTAGGAGCGTAGGAAGGATTGTCCGACGCAGCCGTCGACTTTGATGTGGACGTCTTTGAGGGTGACGCGCACGGGGGCGGCTTTGAAGGATTTCTTGTCCACCGAGACGTTGGTGACGGTGCCGGGTTTGGGGTGGATTTCCAGGGTGCCGGACAGCGGCATGCTCACGCCGGTGGGGATGATGCCGGCCAGGGTGGAGCCGGAGGTGCTCAACCCGATCGACCCGACGAGGCGGACTTGGCCCAGTTCGATGCCGCAGCCGATTTGGTAGCCGGTGTCGAGTGTGCCGCCGGTGAGTTGGGTGGAGCCGCCGCCGGTGACGGTGCCGGTGAAGGTGCCCGCGACCAGGTATTCGCGGGAGGAGGCGGCGGTGGTCAGGGGGGCGACGGGGAGTTGGCTTTCGTTGGTGGCGGCGACGGTGAGTTTCCAGCCGTCGGGGGTGGTCACGACGCCGGGTTCGGCGGAGGCCAGCGGTGCCACGGCGACCGGGGCCAGCAGGGCCACTGCTGCCAGGGTGGCGAGACGATTGAACATGCGGGAACGTGTGCCTCTCGTGGGTGTCGAAACCGGGGAGTGTTCGGTGTGCGTCATCGGTGTCGGGTACTGGGTGCCTGGTTAGACGGCTTTGGTTACGCCGAGGTAGGTGACGACGTCGTCGGTGTTGTCGGTGGAGCTGGTCAGGGTGGAGTAGGTGCGGATGAACGACTGACCGGCGCATTGGTCGAACTTGATGCGCACTCCGGTGATGGTCACGCGGGTGCCCTTGCCCTTGAACGACTTTTTGTCGATGGGGACGATGGTCACGGTGCCGGGTTTGAGGTAGACCTTGCCCTGCAGGCTGACGCCGAAGCCGGCGTTGACTTCGTTGGCGGAGCCGGTGAAGGGGATTTTGATGCCGGGGGTGAAGCTGACGCCGGGGTTGATTTCGGTTTCGTCGGTGATGATGCCGCAGCCGATCTGGGCGCCGGCTTCCAGGGTGCCGCCGGTGAGTTTGGTTTTGCCGGAGCCGGTGACGTTGCCGGTGAAGGTGCCGCCGACGAGGTATTCGCGGGAGGACACCGCGGTGGTCAGCGGGGCGACCGGGAGCAGGGTTTCGTTGGATCCCACGACGGTGACGTGCCAGCCGTCGGGGGTGTCGAGGACTCCGGGGGGTGCCGAGGGCACGGCGCCGGTGTCGGCTCCAAC
>NZ_MVHF01000090.1 GCF_002086485.1 Mycobacterium aquaticum
CGCTTGGATTCAAGCGGTGGCTGCAACGAATGTGGATGGGTCTGAGAGTAGTCGGTCGAGTTCTTCGGCGGGGGTGCGCCATTTGAGGCGTTTGCGTGGTCGGGCGTTGAGTTCGGCGGCGACTTGGTCGAGCCAGCCCGGCCCGTAGAACGACAGGTCGGTGCCTTTCGGGAAGTATTGGCGTAGTAGTCCGTTGGTGTTCTCGTTGGTGCCGCGCTGCCAGGGGCTGTGTGGGTCGCAGAAGTAGATCGGCAGTCCGGTGGCCTCGGTGATCTTGGTGTGCAGAGCCATTTCGCTGCCTTGGTCCCAGGTCAGCGAGCGGCGCAGGACCTCGGGGATCTCGGGGACCTTGGCGCTCATGGCGTCAGCCAGGGTGGCCGCGGTGCGGTCGCCGGGCAGGTGCAGCAGCATCACGAATCCGGTGGTGCGCTCCACCATGGTGCCGATCGCCGAGCCCGAGGCAGTGCTGCCCAAAATGAGGTCGCCCTCCCAATGCCCGGGGATCGCCCGGTCATCGGCCTCCTTGGGCCGGTCGGCGATGTTGATCATGTCTTTGAGCTTGCCCCGGTTGGTTTCCTTGCGGCCCTGCGGTTTTCGCTGAGTACGACCGGTCCGCAACGCGGTCTTGACCAGCCGGGCCAACTCCCCACGGGGCTGAACATAGAGAGCTTGGTAGATCGTCTCGTGTGACACCCACATCTCCGGATCGTCGGGAAAATCCTGCCGCAGCCGCGCCGCGATCTGCGCCGGACTGTGCCGCTGTTTCAAGCGTGCCACCACCTCGGCCAACAGCGCAGGGTGGTCTTCGAGCCGGCGCACCTTGGGCCGCCGACGATTGGCCCCGGCGATATCCTGGCCCACCCGCGCTCGATACCCCGAGTTGGTCAACCCGCGGGCGATCTCGCGGCGAATCGTGTCCTTGTGGCGACCCAACAGCTGGGCAGCCTCGATCGGGCGATAACGCTGTTCGAGCAGCTCTTCGAGCCGACAGCGCTCGATAAACGTCAACGGCCCCGTCGGCGACGCCAGGTCGTCAGAGGACTGCACATCAACGCAAACCGGTGTTCGAGGCACATATCCAGCCTTCCTGATCCACAACCGCCCCGTGGTTTCGGACACCCCGGCACCGACCGCAGCCTCGGTCACCGTGGCCCCGGAGTACATCGCCGCCCAGAACGCGTCACGAGCCGACTGCGAATACCGAATACCCCGATGCTTGCCACTGGACTGATACCCCGCCGACATGGCCCACATTCGACCCGTCGTCGGCGACACCCCGGCAACCGTGGCCGCAGCCGTCGGCGACAACCCGGAACTCACCGCATCCCAAAATCGCTCCCGCACCGCCGCTGGCACCCGACGCGACCCCTGCACCCGAAATCCCATCGAACAACACCGCCCAAAAATCAGGTGTTGCAGCGACCACTTGACTCTGAG
>NZ_MVHF01000091.1 GCF_002086485.1 Mycobacterium aquaticum
GCGGTAGAATTCGAACATGCTTGCGAACACTGTCGTCGACCGGGAAGCGGTCCTGGCGGTGTTCGACGAGTACGAGGCGGTGTGCGACAAACTCGCCGCGTTGAACTTCGACGCGCTGAGTCTGCCCGAACTCTTGGAACTGCAGTCCCGCCGCGAAACCCAGGCCCGCCGCGCCCCCACGGTCGATCACCGATTGCTCGCCGAAGCACAAACACGGGTCACCGCCCGCGAGATCGGCGCGAAAAGCTGGGCCGACGTGTTGGCGATCCGACTGCGGATCAGCCCCACCGAAGCCAAACGCCGCGTCACCGAGGCCGCCCTGCTCGGCCCCCGCACCGCGGTGTCCGGCGAACCCCTCGCCCCGGTGCTACCGGCCACCGCCACCGCCCAAGCCGCCGGCCAGATCAACACCGAGCATGTGGCCGTCATCAAGAAGTTCTTCGACACCTGCCCGGTGCCCCTCGACGCCACAACCCATGAGGAGATCGACACGGATTTGGCCCGCATCGCCGCCGCCAACTCCCCGGACATCCTGCGGCGCTGCGCCGAGCGCATCACCTATCTGCTCAACCAGGACGGCCCCGAACCCCAGGAGTCCATCCAGGCGCGTCGCCGCGGCATCACCATCTGCCGGCAGGGCCTCGACGGGATGAGCAAGATCTTCGGCTACCTCGATGCCGAAACCGCGGCCACCTGGGCGCCGATCCTGGCCAAGCAGGCCGCCCCCGGCATGTGCAACCGGGCCGATGAACATCCCTGTGTCGATGGCACTGCCAGCGCCGAGGCCATCGCATCGGATACCCGCACCGCCGCGCAACGCACCCACGACGCGTTCCTGGCCATGGGCCGCGCGCTGCTGGCCTCGGGAAAACTGGGCCAGCACAACGGGGTACCGGTGTCAGTCGTGATCTCGACCACCGTGCGTGAACTGGAAACGCTGTCTGGGGTGGCCACCACCGGCAGCGGGATCCGCTTGTCGATCCCGCAGGTCATCGCGATGGCCGCCCGCGCCCGGCAGTATCTGGCGGTGTTCGCCAATCACAAAGAAGTGCCGTTGTATCTGGGGCGGAGCAAGCGGATCGCCTCCATCGGGCAACGCATCGTGCTGCACGCGCGAGATCGTGGTTGCACCAAACCCGGATGTCCGAACCCGCCAGATCGCTGCCAGGGCCACCATGGCGAATTGGACTTCGCCAAAGGCGGGCAGACCGATATCACCGACCTCACCCTGGCCTGTCCCCAAGACAACCGCCTGGTCAGCGAGCACGGCTGGACCACCCGGGTGCGTGACGACGGCCGCATCGAATGGGTCCCCCCACCGCTACTCGACACCGGCCAAGACCGCCTCAACCACTACTGGCGCCCCGAAGACCTCTTCCACCCCAACACCGAGGCACCCA
>NZ_MVHF01000092.1 GCF_002086485.1 Mycobacterium aquaticum
CTCGGCTCCGGCGGCGCCCCCGGCACCGGCAGCTTCCTCTACGCCGACCCGGCCGTCGAACACGACGCCATCACCGAGGCAGCACACGCGTCCGAGCAGAAGGCGCTCACAGCGCTCAAGGAGGCGCAGGACCGCATCCACGGAGACGGGGAGACCAACGGTCACCACTGACCGTCCCCGGTCCGGCTTGACGCAATCGCCGCAATCTCCCCAGGGAGGTTGCGGCGATTGCTTTTTCACGGCCAGACCGCCAGCCCGGGGCATCCGGGCGTCTGCTCCCGAGAGGTCTCGGGACGCCCTCCCCTCCCCCACGTGCACCGGCCCGCGAGGCCATCCGCTGGGCCACCGGCACAGAGCGCGCCGGAGATGACTACGGGGGCCGCTCTACAACCCTGCCGACGCCTGATGTGGGAGCGGCGCAAACAGGCATGCCCAAGCGGCAAAGAGGCTGTCGCCAGGTGGGAACCGCGGGGCGGGATCGACGTCGAGCGGCGTGGATCAGGCCCGCAGAACGGAAATCAGGCAGCGGTGAGTTCGTCGAGCTGACGCAGCGCAACGATGGGCAGGGCCACCATGCCGACGGTGATCAGCCCGGCCACGCCGTAACAGATCCAGGCGCCCAGATCGCTCTCGGTGGCCATCAGATAGGTAGCGATGCCGATGGCGGCCGTGGCAGCGCCGATCGCGGCGGCGATCGCCAATGTGTAACGCAACCACACCTGCTCGACGGCAGCCGCAGCTACGTCGTCGCCGCCGTAACGACTCACGAGAAGCGGCGGCTCCGAGGTACGCCCCGGCGTCACCACCCGGCGCCCGGGCATGTCCTGTGGCGGCCGGACTGCGGCGCGTGTGGGCTGCGGCTGTTGCCGACTGCCCGCCTGGGCCCGGGCCCGCAGCAACAACGGCACGGCGGCGACGATGACGACGGCCGATATGCCGATCACGGTGTAGAGCAGCCAGGGGGTGCCCGCCGAGTCCGAACCCTGCGCATGGCTGCGGCCCAGATCGACCAGGGCGACGATGGCGGCGACACCCGCCCCCAGCGCCGCGAGCCAGGCAGCCACGCAGGCGCCCAGGAGGATGCGGTCGGTGCTGTCGAGGTCGTCGAGAGGTCCGGTCATCAGCAGGCCGTCTGTGCGGAGTTGTTGGCGTTGGAGCTCAAGACCGTTCCGTCGCTTGTGGTGATCGAGCAGTTCAGCCGGCTCACCAGGA
>NZ_MVHF01000093.1 GCF_002086485.1 Mycobacterium aquaticum
GCAGGTCAGCGAGGACGCTGACGAGGCTGCACTGCATCGGCGGATCGAGGAATTGGAGCGGGTGAAGTCCGCGGCGGCCGCCGGGCAGGCCCGCTGCGCGGCACTGCTGGATGCGAAGCGCCGCGCCGCCGACGCGGCCGCCGGGATACCGAAGGCCAAACAGGGCCGCGGGGTCGCCTCGGAGGTCGCCCTGGCCCGCCACGATTCCCCCAATTGCGGCAACCGCCACCTCGGGTTGGCCAACGCCCTGGTGCACGAGATGCCGCACACTTTGGCCGCGTTGGAGTCCGGGGTGCTCTCCGAATGGCGCGCCACGCTGATCGTGCGGGAATCGGCCTGCCTCTCGGTCGAGGACCGCCGGGTGCTCGACGCCCAGATGTGTGCCGAGGTCACCCGGCTCGACGGGATGGGCGACGCGCGCATCGAGGCCGAAGCCAAAAAGATTGCCTACCGGCTGGATCCGCAGGCCGTCGTGGACCGGGCCGCCAAGGCCGCGCAGGACCGCACCGTGACCATCCGGCCGGCACCGGACAGCATGACGGTGGTGACGGTGGTGGTGCCGGTGCAGCAGGGCGTCGGGGTGTTTGCGGCGTTGAAACACCGTGCCGACACCACCTGTGATGGCCGCACCCGCGGTCAGGTGATGGCCGACACGCTCGTCGAGCGGGTCACCGGCCGCCCCGCCGACGTTCCCGAGCCGGTCGCGGTCAATCTGGTCATCTCCGATCAGACCCTGCTCGGTGATGACGAGCACCCCGCGGTCATCGAGGGCTACGGGCCGATGCCCGCGGCGGTGGCCCGCAACCTGGTGCGGGCCGCGGTGGCCGACACGCGGTCGCGGGCCACGCTGCGACGGCTGTATCGGCATCCGAAATCCGGGGCGTTGGTGGCGATGGAGTCGCGGTCGCGCCGGTTCCCCAAGGCGCTGGCCACGTTCATCGGGTTGCGCGATCAAACCTGCCGGACCCCGTACTGCGACGCCCCGATCCGCCACCGCGATCACGCCCACCCGCACGCCGCCGGCGGACCGACCAGCGCCCTCAACGGCCTCGGCGCCTGCGAGCGCTGCAATTACGTCAAAGAATCCCCCGGCTGGGAGGTCCGGACCTCCCTCGAAAACGGGGTCCACACCGCCGAATTCGTCACCCCCACCGGCGCGCACTACCGCTCGACCGCCCCGCCACCCCCGGGCCC
>NZ_MVHF01000094.1 GCF_002086485.1 Mycobacterium aquaticum
GGTGAGTTCTAGTCAACGTCGCAACAACGGCGGACCACTGGAGGCTAACAGCGCCGCGAATAGGTCTGCGGGGCAACGGTCTTTAAGAACCATGCGGGGGCGGTTGTTGAGTTCGTGTTCGACGGCTAATAGGTGGGCCGGTGAGTGGCTGGCGACGCTGATGCCCTTCGGGAAGTAGTCGCGTAGCAGTCCGTTGGTGTTCTCGTTGCTACCGCGTTGCCAGGGTGATCGTGAGTCGCAGAAGTAGACGGGTGCGCCGAGCTTGTCGGTGGTGGCCAGGTGGCGCGCCATCTCGGTGCCCTGGTCCCAGGTAATCGACCGAATCAGTGCCGGGGGTAGATCTTGCATGCGGGCCACCAAGGCGGCGTGTAGCGACTCGGCGTCACTGCGAGGCAGGTGCACCAAGCGCAGCATTCGAGTCTGACGTTCCACGAGGGTGCCAATCGCCGACAAGTGGTTATCGCCGATGATGAGATCTCCCTCCCAATGCCCTGCTTCCGACCGATCGAGAGTGGGGAACGGCCGGTCGTGGATGGTGAGCATCGGCTGCTGAAATCGTGGTCGGCGGCGCTGCGGGCGCTGGTGTGCGCGCCGGTGGTCGCGTCCGGTGCGTAGCGGTGAGCGGCGGTGTGGCGCCAACCGCGTGGGCCGCAGGAAGCGCGAATGCGGTTGATGCACAGCTTGATAGATATTCTCGTGGCACAGCCGCATTGACGGATCATCGGCAAAGCGCTGGCGCAGGTGACGGCTGATCTGCTGCGGGCTCCACCGCTGGCCAAGCAGTTCGGCGACCACGCCGCCGAGCTGTTCGTTGGTGTCGATCCGGCGTCGGCGCTGACGTGCTCGCCGCGCGGTAGCCCGTCGATGAGCATCGAAAGGTCGATACCGACGTCCGGCCGGCGCGTTACGCCGCAGCTCCCGCGAAATCGTCGACGGTGCTCGACCCAGCCGGACGGCGATCGCCCGTACGCCCAGACCGGATTGGCGCAGATCGGCAATCTCGATCCGCTCA
>NZ_MVHF01000095.1 GCF_002086485.1 Mycobacterium aquaticum
CGCAGGTGGGTCTGGCCGATCTTGTCGTGATGACGGATCAGAGCTTGCCACGCGGCAGTGGTCGAAATATCGGCGCTGGTGCTTACGGCGCTCATGGTCATATGCAGAACCTGGCTAACTTCCTTGGACGGTTATCTGTGCGCGATGAGACTCGAAGAAGAGGGTGTATCGATTGGTGGCTGCCGGTTCAGCGCGGAAGGCGTAACGGGGCGTGGGCATTCTCGCGAAGACTTGCGGAGTCCCGTACTGATCACCAGGTGCTGCCGGCGACCGGGAAGGCAGTGTCGGGGACTCTCTCCTTCTTGAAGGCAGCGGAGCGCTGGTGCGAACTCCACTGCTGTGATGCCAATCACATCCGATAGATCAAGTTACGTCCCCCACATGGTACGCGGCACAATTCATCTAGTCCAGACTTTTTTAGAACCTTCATGTTGCGCGCTCATGTCCGAGTTCCCGGCTGCCCGTCTTTTTGGCGGCCTCAGCGGACATCTCGCCTGCCAACCTTGTGTCGCAACAGTGTTCGGGCCAGTTCTCCGAAGGTTGCGGAAAGCAACTTGCCGATGGGGTGGCCGAAACCCGCGTCAAAAAAGGTCTAAATAAAAAGTCCTGAACTACAGCTTTAAGCTATGGCCGCCGCGGTATGCGAAGTGTCGTAGGGCGACCGTCGAAGTGAGTCGCCGGATTTGTCCCTGGGGTGAATGTCGGTGGACTTCCGTTCTCCGCACGGGGTTATGCGGAGCGGCCTCGTTCGACGCGGTAGCGGCGGACGAGGGCGTCGGTGGAGGAGTCGGTTTGTTTGGCGGGGGATTGGTCGGCGGTGATGACGGGTAGGAGGGCTTTGGCCTGGGTCTTGCCCAACTCGACGCCCCATTGGTCGAACGAGTCGATGCCCCAGATGGCGCCTTCGGTGAACACCTGATGTTCGTAGAGGGCGATGAGTTGGCCGATGACCGAGGGGGTGAGTTTGGTGGCCAGGATCGAGGTGGTCGGCCGGTT
>NZ_MVHF01000096.1 GCF_002086485.1 Mycobacterium aquaticum
TGTTCGTAGAGGGCGATGAGTTGGCCGATGACCGAGGGGGTGAGTTTGGTGGCCAGGATCGAGGTGGTCGGCCGGTTACCGGGCATCACCTTGTGGGGGACGATTTCGGCGGGGGTGCCTTCGGCGGCGATTTCGGCGGCGGTTTTGCCGAAGGCGAGTACTTGGGTTTGGGCGAAGAAGTTGCTCATGAGCAGGTCGTGCATGCTGCCGTCGCCGTCGGCGGTGGCGAGGTCGTCGACGGGTTGGGAGAACCCGATGAAGTCGGCGGGGATCAGTCGGGTGCCTTGGTGCAGTAGTTGGTAGAAGGCGTGTTGTCCGTTGGTTCCTGGTTCGCCCCAATAGATTTCGCCGGTTTGGGTGTTTACGGGTGTGCCGTCGCAGCGGACGGATTTGCCGTTGGATTCCATGGTGAGTTGTTGTAGGTAGGCGGCGAATCGGTTGAGGTCGTTGGTGTAGGGCAGCACGGCGCGGGATTGGGCGTCGAAGAAGTTGGAGTACCACAGGCCGATGAGGCCCAGTAGTGCTGGGGCGTTGGCTTCTAGTGGGGCGGTGCGGAAGTGTTCGTCGATGAGGTGGAAGCCGGCGAGGAATTCGGCGAAGCGTTCTTTGCCGATGGCGGCCATGACGGTGAGTCCGATGGCGGAGTCTACGGAGTAGCGGCCGCCGACCCAGTCCCAGAAGCCGAACATGTTGTCGGTGTTGATGCCGAATTCGTCGACGAGTTTTTTGTGGGTGGACACGGCGACGAAGTGTTTGGCCACTGCGGCGTCGCCGAGTGCTTTGACCAGCCAGCGCCGCGCCGCGGTGGCGTTGGTGAGGGTTTCGAGGGTGGAGAAGGTTTTGGAGGCGACGACGAAAAGTGTTGTGGCGGGGTCGAGTCCGTCGAGGGTGGCGACCAGGTGGGAGGGGTCGACGTTGGACACGAAGCG
>NZ_MVHF01000097.1 GCF_002086485.1 Mycobacterium aquaticum
CGGGCTGTTGCGGAATCGTGTGGGGGTCAGTGCAACGGATCTCGTCAGTGGTGGCGGGTGGCCGGGCCCGAGGTCGGTTTAGCCGGCGGCGGGAGCGAGGGCTGCGGTTCCGATCGCTTTGAAGAGGTTGTGCACCAGGGCGTGAAAGCTGAATTCTGCGGCGGCCCTGTTGATTCCGCGGCTGGTGAAGCGCCGGAATCCCAGGTTGTGTTTGGCGTGCGCGAACGGGGTCTCGGCGATATGACTGCGCTGCTTGTAGAGGGCGTGGCCTTCGGGGGTGCGCAGTCGATGCGCCATCGCCTCGATCGGAGTGGCCTCCGTCGGGGGTGGCCCCGTGGTGGGTTCCTCGCGGGCGGCCACGGCCAGGTCACGACTCTTTCCCACCGCGATCAACCGGTCAGGTCCGGGCTCGGTGAGGTTGTCGATGCTCAGATAGCCGGCATCGGCGAGCACGACCCCGATCCCGCTCGCCGCCCCGCTGCGATCGCGGCGGTGGGCGTCGATGAGGGCAGCCGCAGCAGTGGCCTTGTCCAGGATGGTCACGAACGCGGGGGCATCGCTGGAGTTGTTGCCCACGCTGGTGGCGATGATCAACCCGTCGCTGCTGGTGGCGGCCTGACAGTTGTAACCCTGCACCCAGCCGCCACCACGCAGCGGCATCATCCGTGACTGCGGGTCGGTGATGTTGCGCCGGGGCTGGCCACCGCGGCGCGCCGCGGCGCGCTGGGCAGCCGCCTGCTGGGCCTGCTCACGGGCCGCGGCCTCGGCGATCGCCCGCCCCAACGCGTCCTTGACCCGGTTGACTTTGGCGTTGCGCTCGACGGGCAAGGGGGCGCGCCCCACGCACCCGCCGGCGATGTAGCGATCAATCTTGGCTTGCTGACG
>NZ_MVHF01000098.1 GCF_002086485.1 Mycobacterium aquaticum
GGTACCGCGCGCGTGAAGCGCGGGATGGCTGAGATGCTCAAGGGCGGCGTCATCATGGACGTCGTCACCCCCGAGCAGGCGAAGATCGCCGAGGCCGCCGGTGCGGTGGCGGTGATGGCGTTGGAGCGGGTGCCTGCCGATATCCGGGCCCAGGGTGGGGTGTCGCGCATGAGCGATCCCGACATGATCGAGGGCATCATCTCCGCGGTCACCATCCCGGTGATGGCCAAGGCGCGGATCGGGCATTTCGTGGAGGCGCAGATCCTGCAGGCCCTGGGGGTGGACTACATCGACGAGTCCGAGGTGCTCACCCCGGCCGATTACACCAATCACATCGACAAGTGGCGGTTCACCGTGCCGTTCGTGTGCGGGGCGACCAATCTGGGTGAGGCGCTGCGGCGGATCACCGAGGGCGCGGCGATGATCCGGTCCAAGGGTGAGGCCGGCACCGGGGACGTCTCCAACGCCACGACGCATATGCGCAAGATCGGTGGCGAGATCCGCCGGCTCACCTCGATGAGCGAGGACGAGTTGTTCGTGGCGGCCAAGGAGTTGCAGGCCCCGTATGAGTTGGTGGTGGAGGTGGCCAAGGCGGGCAAGTTGCCGGTCACGTTGTTCACCGCCGGTGGCATCGCCACGCCTGCGGATGCGGCGATGATGATGCAGCTCGGTGCCGAGGGTGTGTTCGTCGGCTCCGGGATCTTCAAGTCGGGCAACCCGGCGCAGCGGGCCGCGGCGATCGTCAAGGCCACCACGTTCCACGACGACCCCGACGTGCTGGCCAAGGTCTCCCGCGGCCTGGGCGAGGCCATGGTCGGCATCAACGTCGACGACATCCCCCAACCACACAGGCTCGCCGAACGCGGCTGGTAAAC
>NZ_MVHF01000099.1 GCF_002086485.1 Mycobacterium aquaticum
ATCTGCAGTTGACGCCGCACCGGGATTTCATCCCGTTCTTCAACCATCCGCGCGCCGACGATGATCTGGTCGCCACGTTCCGCAAGGCCTGCGCCGACGCCGGGGTGGGGATCGCGTCGGTGTTGCCGGTGCTGCGTTGGTCGAGCCCGGACCCCGACGCCCGTGACGCCGCGGTGCGCAACTGGAAACGCGTCATCGAGATCACCGTGGATCTCGGTGTCAATGTCATCAACACCGAGTTCTCCGGCCGTCCCGAGAAAGCCGAGGAGTCCGAGCGGGCGTTTTTCCGGTCCATGGAGGAACTGCTGCCGATCATCGAACGTGAGGGCATCGACGTGCGGATCGATCCGCATCCCGACGATTTCGTCGAGGACGGCCTGGAAGCGCTGCGTATCATCCGCGGGGTCAACTCGCCCAACATCGGCATGGTCTACGTGGCGTGTCACACCTACCACATGGGGGGCAACATGGCCGAGATCATCGCCGCCGCGGGGGAGAAGCTGCGGTTGGTGCATGTGGCCGACACCATGGATCATCACCGCAGTCACGGTCTGCGCTACATCACCAATCCGCCGGGCAACCCGGTGCGGGTGCATCAGCACCTCAAGATCGGTGACGGTGACATCGATTGGGATGAGTTTTTCGGCGGGTTGGCCGGTGTCGGTTTCTATGACCGGCCCGATACGGTCATGGTGTCCAGCGTGTTCGCCGAGGACGAGAACGCCCACGAGGTGTCGCGCTATCAGCTGGCCACCATGACCGATTACGTCGCCAAATACCGCTGAGTTTCCCCGGCGAGCAGTCACAGCGGTACCGCAAACGCGGCGTGTCGCGTACCGCAG
>NZ_MVHF01000009.1 GCF_002086485.1 Mycobacterium aquaticum
CCCCAGCCCCGCCTGCGGCCCCGGCTCCTGGTTTGCCCGCGCCTGCGGCCGCCCCCGCACCTGCGCCTGCGGCGGGTTTGCCGCAGCTCCTGGGCCTGCACGGCTAGTTTCCGCCCAGCCGAACCCGACCTGACAGGAGGCCCGTCCGCCTCGTATTGTGTGGCCCATGTTGATCGCCGCGCTGCTTTGCCTGAGCGTCGCCGTGATCGTCGGAATCCTTGGTCTGTGGTTGTTGACCAGGCCGCACTCCGGTGATCCGGTCCGCACCGTGCTGCGAGCGGTGGCCCCCACCCAGCTTGCCGCGGCGGTCATGCTCGCCGCAGGTGGCGTCGCGGCCCTGTCCGCGGAGCCGCGGACAGGCGTCGTGGTGGTGACGGTGTGTGTCATCGGCGCGGTTGCCACGGTGGCTGCCGGCTGCTGGCAGAGCGCCAAAGTGGTCGCCCGTGCCGAGGCCGCTTCGCCCGTCGGCAGCGGCGGTGGATGCACCGGATCGTGCGCCAGCTGCACGTTGTCGTGTAGCTGATCCCGACCAGCCCGTCAGTTGCGGCTGGTGTCGATCGGATGAGTCGCCAGCAGCGAGGTGGGTAGCGGCTGACGCCGCAGCACGCGGCCCCACAGGTCGATCCGCGGTTCGATCAGCACATCGGACGGCAACGCCGACAACACGATCCAATCGTCGCGCTCGATCTCACCGTCGAGCTGCCCGATGGTCCACCCCGAATAGCCTGCGAAGATCCTGACGCCTTCGAGTACCGGGGCGATGGTGTCCGGGTCGGCGTCGAGGTCGACCATCACGATGCGGCCCTGCACGTGCCGCAACCCTGGCACCCCGTCGGCGTGCATGCCGACGCGCAGCAGCGCCAGGCACAACGCGGAATCACGCTTCACCGGACCGCCGATGAACATGGTCTTGGGCTTGGCGGCAAGCTTGGCCCACTGCGGAAGCACGTTGTAGACGGCGGTTTCGCTGGGCCGGTTCAGCACCACGCCCAACGTGCCACCGGCGTTGTGTTCGACGATGTAGATGACGCTGCGACGGAATGTCGGCTCCAGCAGATCGGTGTTGGCCAGCAGGAGCGTCCCCGGTCGTACCCGGTGCGCCGCAGGCGCGATGAAGTCCTCCGGATCCTCTGACGGCGCCACCTGTCCATCATGTCACCAGCGCCGCCGAGACGTGGCGAACAACCACGCGCGGTGCGCGATTTGTAGGCCCAGAAAGTTTGTAGTGTGGAACAGGTCGCCGATCGTGGGCTGAACAGCCCCCGAACAGAATGTGATTGCCGTGGTTGACGTTGCCGCCCCCATTGCTCTTTGGCGGTCGATGCGCGGCATGACGGAGTTCCGCCGCCTGCTGGAGCTGCGCGCGGTCAGCCAGTTCGGTGACGGCCTTTTCCAGGCCGGGCTGGCGGGTGGCCTCCTGTTCAGCACGGAACGCGCCGCAGGACCGTGGGCCATCGCAGGCTCGTTCGCAGTGCTGTACCTGCCCTACTCGTTGCTCGGCCCGTTCGCCGGCGCCCTGCTGGACCGCTGGGACCGCCGCCTGGTGATGATCGGCGCCAACCTGGGCCGGCTGCTGTTGGTGATCCTCACCGGCGTGTTGTTGGCCTTCGGCGTCGGGGACGTCGCCGTCCTGTTCGCCGCGTTGATCGTCAACGGGTTCACCCGGTTCGTGTCATCGGGTCTGTCGGCGTCGCTGCCCGATGTGGTGCCCCCGGAAAAGGTGGTGACAATGAACTCGGTCGCCACCGCCACCGGCGCACTCGCGGCATTCCTCGGGGCCAACTTCATGCTGCTGCCGCGATGGGTGTTCGGGGCCAACGACACCGGCGCCTCCGTGATCATCTTCATCGTGCTGGCCCCCGTCGCACTGGCGCTGTGGCTGTCGGTGCGGTTCGGACCACACGTGCTGGGCCCGCACGAAAGTAAACGCACCATCCATGGCTCGGTCGCCTATGCGGTGTCGACCGGTTGGGTGCACGGTGCGCGGACGGTGGCGGCGGTACCGACCGTCGCGGGGACGCTGGCCGGGCTCGCCGCGCACCGGATGGCCTTCGGCATCAACACTCTGCTGGTGCTGGTGATCGTGCGCCACACCGACACCCCGACCCAGGTCGCCGGTCTCGGCTTGGGTACCGCAGTGGTGTTCCTCGCCGCCACCGGATCCGGCGCGTTCCTCGCCACGGTGGCCGCGCCGGCCGTCATCGCCCGCTTCGGCCGCTACGCCGCAGCCAATGGGGCGCTGGCATTCGCCACGGTGGCCCAGCTCGCGGCGATCGGGCTGCAGCTGCCGGTGATGCTGACGTGCGGATTCCTGCTCGGCGCCGCCGGACAGCTGGTGAAGTTGTGCGCGGACTCCGCGATGCAGCTCGACATTGACGACGCACTGCGCGGACATGTCTTTACCGTCCAGGACGCGTTGTTCTGGATCTCGTTCATCGCGGCCAGCACCGTCGCGGCTGCGGTGATTCCTCCCAACGGGCACACGCCCGGACTGGTGGTGGCCGGCTCGCTCCTCTACCTGGCGGGGCTCGGCATCCACGCCAGGGCAGCCTCGCCGCGACGCACCTGAGGCCGGTCTACGCTGACCCGCATGTCGACTGCAGAGCAGATCGTGGCCGATCTCCGCGCCGAGAGCGACGAACTCGACGCGCTTGTCGCCGACCTGGCCGCCGAACAGTGGGCCACCGAAACTCCGGCGGCGGGCTGGACGATCGCCCATCAGATCGCCCATCTGCTGTGGACCGACCGGGTCGCGTTGATCTCCGTCACCGATGAGGCCGGGTTCAACGACGTCGTGGCCGAGGCCATGACGAATCCCACCGGGTTCGTCGACGCCGGCGCCGAGGAGATCGCGGCCACTCCGCCGGCCGAGCTGCTCGCCGACTGGCGTCAGACGCGGCGCCGGTTGCACGACGCGCTGCTGACGGTCCCCGACGGCCGCAAGCTGCCGTGGTTCGGCCCGCCGATGAGTGCGGCGTCGATGGCGACGGCCCGGATGATGGAAACCTGGGCGCACGGGCTCGATGTCGCGGACACGCTCGGGGTGCGCAGACCGGCCACGGCGCGCCTGCGCTCGATCGCCCACATCGGCGTTCGCACGCGCGATTACGCGTTCGCCCTGCACGGTTTGCCCGTACCTCCCGAGCCGTTCCGCGTGGAGTTGCAGGGTCCCGACGGTGATGTGTGGACATGGGGACCCGAGGACGCCACGCAGCGCGTGACGGGTTCGGCCGAGGATTTCTGCCTGCTGGTCACGCAGCGGCGCGCGCCCCGCGAGCTCGACGTGACGGCCGTCGGCGCCGACGCCGAGAAGTGGCTGACCATCGCCCAGGCCTTCGCCGGCCCGCCGGGAACCGGCCGGGGCTGAGCAGCGCTCCATATCCGTCGACTCTGCGGTCAGGGCGAGAAACACCGAGAGCGTCACGCCCTCGGTGCAGAGTCACTGACCGCGAGCCACCGTGCCCGCCGAGTCGGCCAGACCGTCGCCGTCACTGTCGGTCAACGTCAGATCCCACCGCCCGTCACCGTCGGTGTCGACATAGGCGCGGTCACCGGTGATGACCCGGTCGGCCAGCCCGTTGCCGTCGACGTCGAGCAGCTGATCGTCGGCGGAGCCGTCCCCGGCGAAGGCGACGAGCGGCGGCCCCGCCGGATGTTCCACACCGTCCAGCCCGAACCAGCGCACCTGCCCGCTGCGGTCCACCCGCAACGCCCAGGTGCCCGAGCCGTCGTCGGTGAAGTAGGTCTCGGCGCGGCCGTCGTCGTCGATGTCCAACACCGCATGATCGGCGATGCCGTCGCCATCCAGGTCGGCCATCACGTCGTCGAGCCTGCCGTCACCGTCGAGATCCACCCCGACCCCGTCAGGTGTGCCGTCCCCGTCAATGTCGACCGCAGGCTCGGCACTCCACATCGTGGCCGTGCCGTCGGGATCGCCAAGGCAGTAGTCCATGTCTGATCAGACGCACGGCTAGGCCCTCGCGTTCCACCATTCCTGCAGAGCGGCGACGGCCTCGTCGTGCTCGAGCGGACCGCGCTCCAACCGCAGCTCCTTGAGGTACCGCCACGCCTCGCCCACCTGGGGACCGGCCGGGATGCCCAGGATGGTCATGATCTCGTTGCCGTCGAGGTCAGGCCTGACCCGCTGCAGATCCTCCTTGGCGGCCAGTTCGGCGATCCGGGCCTCCAGATCGTCATAACTGCTCCGCAGCCGCGCGGCCCGGCGCTTGTTACGGGTGGTGCAGTCGGCGCGGACCAGCTTGTGCAACCGTCCGAGCAGCGGACCGGCGTCGGTGACATAACGCCGGACCGCCGAATCGGTCCACTTGCCCTCGCCGTATCCGTGGAACCGCAGGTGTAGGTAGACCAGCTGGGAGACGTCGTCGACCATCTGCTTGGAGTATTTGAGCGCCCGCATGCGCTTGCGGACCATCTTCGCGCCCACCACCTCGTGGTGGTGAAAGCTCACGCCACCGTCGGCCTCGTGCTTGCGCGTCGCGGGCTTGCCAATGTCGTGCAGCAACGCCGCCCAGCGCAATACCAGGTCGGGGCCCTCGTCCTCCAGATCCATCGCCTGGCGCAGCACCGTCAGCGAATGCCAGTACACGTCCTTGTGCTGATGGTGCTCGTCGATGGCCATCCGCATCTCGCCGACCTCCGGCAGCACCACCGCGCCGAGCCCGGTCTGCACCATCAAGTCGACACCCGCGACGGGATCGGTGCCCAACAGCAGCTTGTCGAGCTCGGCCGCGACGCGCTCGGCCGTGATGCGACCCAGCTGAGGCGCCATCTCCAGCAGCGCCTCCAGGACTCGCGGCGCCACCGTGAACCCGAGTTGTGACACGAAGCGGGCGGCCCGCAGCATCCGCAGCGGATCGTCCCCGAACGACACCTGCGGCGTCGAAGGTGTGTCGAGCGTCTCGGCCCGCAATGCCGCCAAACCGCCCAGCGGATCACAGAATTCACCTGGACCGTCCGCAGTGATGCGCACTGCCATGGCGTTGACGGTGAAGTCGCGGCGCACCAGATCGTCATCGAGGGTGTCCCCGAACTCGACCGTCGGGTTCCGGGTCACCTGGTCATAACTGTCGGCGCGGAACGTGGTGATCTCAATCCGCTGATCGCCCTTGGCGGCGCCGATCGTGCCGAATTGGATTCCGGTGTCCCACAATCCGTCGGCCCAGCCACGCAACATCTTCTGCACGTCCTCGGGCCGCGCGTCGGTGGTGAAGTCCAGATCGGTGCCCAAGCGGCCCAGCAACGCGTCACGCACGCTGCCGCCCACCAGGTAGAGCTCGTGGCCACCGGCAGCGAACACCTGCCCCAGCCCGCGCAGCAGTTCGCCATGCTGGTTCAGCGCGACCAGCGCGCGGGCCAGCAGTTCGGCGTCATCGGGTGCAGCATCGGACACGTTCGGAGAGCCTAGTGTGCCCGGTGGGCCCACTACCGGCGAGTGTGGCAGGACCGCCACCCCGTGGCAGCTACTATCGCTTGGGTGTCGGACGGCGAACAGGCCAAACCACGACGGCGCCGCAGTCGCCGCCGCGGCCAACGCCGTGCGCAGCGGGCTGCCGGCCCGCCCGACACGGGTAACGACCATCACACCGCCCAACCCAGCGAACATGCCGCCGAGTCCGCGGACAGCGGTGACAAGCATCCCACCCCGCGGGACCAGTCCAGGCAACGCAAGCCGCGGCCACGACGCCCACCCGAGCGGTTGCGCACCGTGCACGAGACCTCGGCCGGCGGCCTGGTGATCGACGGTATCGACGGCCCGAAGGACACCCAGGTGGCGGCGTTGATCGGCCGGATCGATCGGCGGGGACGGATGCTGTGGTCGCTGCCCAAGGGACACATCGAGCTGGGTGAGACAGCCGAACAGACCGCCATCCGAGAAGTCGCGGAGGAGACCGGAATTCAGGGCACAGTGCTGGCCGCGCTGGGCAGCATCGACTACTGGTTCGTCACCGAGGGCCGCCGGGTGCACAAGACCGTGCACCACTATCTGATGCGGTTCCAGGACGGCGAGCTCTCCGACGACGACGTCGAAGTCACCGAGGTGGCCTGGGTGCCGCTGGGCGAGCTGCCGTCGAGGCTGGCCTATGCCGACGAACGCAAACTGGCCGAGGTGGCGGGCGAGCTGATCGACAAGCTGCACACCGACGGGCCGGGTGCCCTGCCGCCACTGCCGCGCAGTGCGCCGCGGCGGCGGGCCCAAACCCATTCGCACACCCGTAATCACCGCCGTGACGACTCCGGTCAGCCTCAGCCTCCCCGGCGCACGAACGGATGCGGACAAGGGCCGTGACCGCGGGCTCGGCGATGCCCCGTTGGCTCTCGACGGCGGCGCGCATCCTGACGGTCCTCAGCGTGCTGTTGCTCGTGACGGTCCCGGGTGTGCTTCCGCGCGCCGCAGCCGGTGAGCCCGGGCAGATGCCGTTTCTGCAACTGCGCATCGATCACGTGTCCCCGGAGCTCGTGACCACCACCAGCGAGCCGGTGGTCACAGTGTCGGGCGTGGTGACCAATGTGGGAGACCGGCCGGTCCGCGACGTGGTGATCCGGTTGGAGCATGCCCGCGCCGTTGGGTCGTCCACCGAGCTGCGCACCGACCTCAGCGGAAGCCTCGACAAGTTCTCCCCCGTCGCCGATTTCATCAACGTGTCCACGGAAATGGCTCGCGGCCAGACGGTTCCGTTCACCCTGTCGTATCCGCTGCGGGCCGCCGACCGGCCGTCCCTGCAGATCGACCAGCCCGGGGTGTACCCCGTGCTGGTCAACGTCAACGGCACCCCCGACTACGGGGAGCCGGCCCGCCTCGACGACGCCCGCTTCCTGCTGCCCGTGATCGGGGTGCCCTCGGAGCAACCGGCCGAGCCCGGTGCCGACGGTACAGCCTCCTCCGCCGAGGCCCTGAGCTCGGTGGTGGCACCCGACACCTCGCGTCCCGTCGGGCTGACCATGTTGTGGCCGTTGGCCGACCGTCCGCGGCTGGCTGCGGGGGCACCGGGCGGCACCACCCCGGTACGGCTCATCGACGACGATCTGGCCACGTCCCTGGCGCCGGGCGGCCGGCTCGACACGCTGCTCTCCGCGGTCGATTTCGCGACCGGCCCATCGGTCGACCCAGCCGGGCAGGTCCGTGCCGCCCTGTGCCTGGCGGTCGACCCCGATCTGCTGGTCACCGTGAACGCGATGACCGCGGGCTACGTCGTCGACGACGGCCCCGACGCCGGGCCCGGCACCCGGACCCGGCCCGGTACCGGGCGCGACGCCGCAGTGGCCTGGCTCAACCGGTTGCGTGGACTCGCCCAGCACATGTGTGTGGCGCCGACGACCTACGCGCACGCCGACCTCGACGCGCTCAACCGCGTCAACGATGCGGGTCTGAGCGCCATCGCCACCAACGGCGCGGGCGACATCGTCGACCAGATCCTGGGCATCACCTCGACTCGGGGCGCCAGCATCGTCGGCGACGGACCGCTCACCGGCCCCGCGGTCGACCTGCTCAGCGCCCAGGGGCAGACCGTCGCGATCGCGGCCGCTCACACCACCGCGCAGGACTCCGCGACCGGCGCCCCGGAGACCGCGAACGTCACCCCGGTTCGTTACAGCTCAGATTTGGTGTCCGCAGCGTTCGATCCTGCGGTCGGCGCAGCGCTGGCCGGTGCGGGCAGCGACCCGGTCGCCCCCTCCTACCTCGATCCGACGATGGACATCCCGGTCCGGCACGACTCGGCGACCGCGCGGCGCCAGGACGCGGTGGGTGCCCTGCTGTGGCGCGGGCTGTCGCACGACACCGAACCTCGCACCCAGATCCTGATGCCACCGCTGGTGTGGACGCTGCATCCCGACGATGCCCAGGCGATCCTGACGTCGGTGGCCACGACGATTCACGCCGGGCTGGCGATCCCCCGGCCGCTGACCGCGGTGATCGCCGACGCCAACGCCGTACCCGCCGAACCGGTGCAGCCGCGGCCGGCCGACACACTGGGCAATCCGCGCAGCCGCATCGACGATTCGATCACCGGCGGGATCGCCGGGGTGACAGCGCGGCTGTGGGGCCTGACCGCGGCGTTGACCACCGACGAGCGAACCGGCCTGACCGGCGCGCAGTACACCGCCCCGCTGCGCGAGGACATGCTGCGTGCGCTGAGCCAATCGGTGCCACCCGACACGCGCGCCGGGTTGGCCCGCCAGCGGCTCGACATCGTCGCGCACAGCGTCGACGACATGTTCAACGCCGTCACCGTGGTGAACCCCGGCGACTCGTACACGCTCGCGACCGAACGCAGCCCGCTGCCGCTGGCGCTGCGCAACGATCTTCCCGTGCCGATCCGGGTCCGACTGCAGATCAACGCCCCACCCGGGATGACGGTCACAGACATGGGCGTGATCGAGCTTCCGCCCGGTTACCTGCCGCTGCGGGTACCGATCGAGGTCCACTTCACTCAGCGGGTCGCGGTCGACGTCGCGCTGCAGACCGTGGACGGTCTCCCGCTGGGTGACCCGGTGCGCCTCTCGGTGCACTCCAACGCCTACGGCAAGGTGCTGTTCTTCATCACGCTGTCGGCGGGAGCGGTGCTGGTCCTGCTCGCCGGGCGCAGGCTGTGGCACCGGTTCCGCGGCCAGCCCGATCGCGCGGACCTGGACCGGCCCGACCCGATCGAGGTGGCGCAGGCGTTCAACCCGGACGAGCACCCGACCAGGGAGCGGCACCGATGACCGCGCCGCGGCGCCAGCCCGCGCAGCGGCCTTCCCACCCACCAACCCGCGGCCGTCCTGAGCTCTCCGACGCTGCGGTGGTGTCGCGGTCGTGGGGCATGGCGTTCGCCACCCTGATCTCCCGGATCACCGGCTTCTTCCGCATCGTGCTGCTGGCCGCGATCCTCGGTGCGGCCCTGTCCAGTTCTTTCTCCGTGGCCAATCAGCTGCCGAACATGGTGGCCGCGCTGGTGCTGGAGGCCACCTTCACGGCGATCTTCGTGCCGGTGCTGGCCCGCGCCGAACGCGACGATCCCGACGGGGGTACCGCGTTCGTGCGTCGGCTGGTGACGCTGGCCACCACGTTGCTGCTGGTCACGACGGTCCTCTCGGTGGCGTGCGCGCCGCTGCTGGTCCGGGTCATGCTGGGCAGCGATCCGCAGGTCAACGATCCGCTGACGACGGCGTTCGCCTACCTGCTCCTGCCGCAGGTGCTGTTCTACGGGCTGTCCTCGGTATTCATGGCGATCCTCAACACCCGCAACATCTTCGGCGCGCCGGCCTGGGCGCCGGTGCTCAACAATGTCGTCGCCATCCTGACGTTGGGCTTGTACGTGCTGGTGCCGGGCGAGCTTTCCGTCGACCCGGTGCACATGGGCAACGCCAAACTGCTCGTGCTCGGGATCGGCACGACCCTGGGCGTGGTGGCCCAGATGGCAGTGCTGCTGTGGGCGATCCGGGCCGAGCGCATCAGCTTGCGTCCGCTGTGGGGCATCGACGACCGGCTCAAGAAGTTCGGCACGATGGCCGCGGCGATGGTGCTCTACGTGCTGATCAGTCAGATCGGGTTGATCGTCGGCAATCAGATCGCCAGCACCGCAGCGGCGTCCGGGCCCGCGATCTACAACTACACGTGGCTCGTGCTGATGCTGCCGTTCGGCATGATCGGCGTGACGGTGCTGACGGTGGTCATGCCGCGGCTGAGTCGCAATGCGGCCGCCAACAATGTCCCGGCCATCCTCGAAGATTTCTCGCTGGCCACGCGGCTGACCATGATCACGCTGATCCCGATCGTCGCGATGATGACCGTCGGGGGCCCGGCGATCGGCAGTGCGTTGTTCGCCTACGGCAACTTCGGCGAAACCGACGCCGGCTACCTGGGCATGGCGATCACGCTGTCGGCGTTCACCCTCATCCCGTACTCGATGGTGCTGTTGCAGCTGCGGGTGTTCTACGCGCGTGAACGGCCGTGGACGCCGATCATCCTGATCGTCGTGATCACGGCGGTGAAGATCGCAGGCTCTCTGGTGGCCCCGCATCTCACCGACAACCCCGACATGGTGGCCGGATACCTCGGTCTGGCCAACGGGCTGGGATTCCTGGCCGGCGCGATCGTCGGACATGTGCTGCTGCGGTCCAGTCTGCGTCCGCCGGCGGGCCATCTGGTCAGCCGGCCGGTCGTGCGGACGATCCTGGTGACCATCACGGCGTCACTGGGTGCGGGTCTTGTCGCGCATGTCGCCGACCGGCTACTCGGATTGGCGTCGCTGACAGCGCATCTCGGCGCGGGCGGCTCACTGCTGCGGCTGCTGGCCCTGGGCCTGATCATGGTTCCGATCATCGTTTGGGTACTGATCGCTGCCCGCGTGCCCGAGGCCCAGGCCGCGCTGGCGTTGGTGCGTCGTCGGCTCGGCCGGCCGGCGCCGGAACGGGCCGCGGAGGTAGCCGCGACTCCGGCCGCCGGGCCCGTCCAGCCACGCCGCCGGGGTGCGGTCCCGTACCCTGATCAGAGGAATTCTTCTCCACATCGGTGGCCACCAACCCCGGCGGCCACCTTCGGTGGGGCTCCGGCATCGGTTGCCGGAGCGGGGATGCGGAAAGGACCACCGGTGACCGACGAATCCGCGGGCGGCCCGGCACCCGGCCCTGAGGGCACGGCGACGACGAAGCTGCCGCGGCCGACTCCCGACGATTTCCGGCCTGACGTGCCCGACGCTTCTGAGGCGCCTGAGGAAGCCGAGACGCGCGAACACGACACCTCGTCGAGCGGCCCGAGCAACGGCGTCACCGCCGTCATCGACACGTCGTCCAGCGGCCCGGCCAACGGAACCACCACCCGGATCCCGGCCGACTACGGCGGTGACCCGACTCGCGAACCGATGTCGTTCGCGCCACCGCGCGAGCAGGTCGAAGCTGCGACCACCGACGATGTGCAGCTGATCCCGGGCGCCACCATCGCCGACGGCCGCTACCGGCTGCTGGTGTTCCACGGCGGGCCGCCCAACCTGCAGTTCTGGCAGGCGCTGGACACCGCGCTCGACCGCCAGGTGGCGCTGACGTTCGTCGACCCCGACACCGTCATGCCGCGCGAACAGGTGCAGGAGATCCTCTCGCGCACCCTCAAGCTCAGCCGCCTGGATGTGCCGGGTATCGCCCGGGTGCTCGACGTCGCCCACAGCGGATCCGGTGGCCTGGTCGTGTCAGAGTGGATCCGAGGCGGCTCGCTGGCCGAAGTCGCCGACACCTCGCCGTCCCCGATCGGCGGGGCCAGGGCCATCCAGTCGCTGGCCGCGGCCGCCGAGGCCGCGCACAGGGCCGGGGTGGCGTTGTCCATCGACCATCCCAGCCGGGTGCGCGTCAGCATCGAGGGTGACGTGGCGTTGGCCTTCCCGGCCACCCTGCCCGAGGCCACGCCCGACGACGACATCCGCGGTATCGGCGCGGCGCTGTACGCCCTGCTGGTCGACCGGTGGCCGCTGCCCGAGTCCGGTGTGCCCAGTGGGCTCGAGCCGGCCGCGCGTGACGCGACGGGCCAGCCGGTCGAACCTCGGGCCGTCGACCGCGACATACCGTTCCAGATTTCGGCGGCGGCAGCCCGTGCGGTGCAGGAGGGCGGCGGCATCCGCAGCGCCCCCACGCTGCTCAACCTGTTGCAGCAGGCCACCGCCATCGCCGACCGCACGGAGCTGATGGAAGCGCCGCCGGAACCACCGGCACCCGCGCCCGCCCGGCCCTACGCCGCCACGGGAGACGCCGAGGCGGCTGCCGCTCGACGGCGCAAGGGCCTGATGATCGGCCTGGCTGCCGGCGGCGCCGTCATCGTCATCGCGCTCATCGTGCTGGCCTCGGTCCTCAACCACATCTTCGGCGACGTCGGCGGTGGGCTGAACAAGGATGAACTGGGCCTCAACGCACCCTCGTCCTCGACCACCTCGACGGCCGGTTCCGCGCCGTCGGGCAGTGTCGTGAAACCCGTCAAGGCGACGGTCTTCTCGCCCGAGGGTGAAGCGGACAACCCGAGCCAGGCCGGGCAGGCCATCGACGGCAATGCGGGCACCGCGTGGTCCACCGACGCGTACACCGACTCCACGCCGTTCCCGAACTTCAAGAACGGTGTCGGTCTGCTGTTGCAGCTGCCGCAGCCCACGGTGGTCGGGTCGGTCACCGTCAACCTCGACAGCACCGGCACGGCTGTGCAGATCCGGTCGGCTCAGAGTGCGTCGCCGTCGTCGCTGAACGACACCACCGAGCTGAGTCCTCCGACGCCGATGAAGCCGGGGTCCAACACCATCACGGTGAACAAGTCGGCAGCGACGTCCAACGTCGTGGTGTGGATCACGACGCTGGGCACGGTCGACGGCAAGAACCGCACCGACATCTCCGAGATCACCGTGCGTGCGGCGTCCTGATCGGTCATCCACAGGTCGGCCACAGCGCTGACCATGCGTGATGGGCGGCCCGGCAAAGAAGTGTCAAGAGGCGCCTGCGGCAGCGCTTAGTGTTCGGCTGTGGGCAGGTTCGGGGGGACCGGGGATCCGGCAACACCAGCGTCGGTGGGCGCCGGGAGGCGGACGGATGCCGAGTTGCTCGCGGCTCACGTCTCCGGGGATCGCTACGCGTTCGAGGAATTGGTCAATCGGTATCACCGGCAACTGCGCCGGCTGGCGTATCTGACCAGCCGCCACGACGACGATGCCGATGACGCCGTGCAGGACGCCCTGCTGTCGGCGCATCGGACGGCCGCGTCGTTCCGGTACGACTCGGCGGTGAGCAGCTGGCTGTACCGGATCGTGGTCAACGCCTGCCTGGACCGGCTGCGACGCGCCAAGGCCCAGCCGGCCGCGGCGCCCTACGATGCCGACCTCGGCCATCTGCGCGACCCCGTCGGCGACCCGGCGCACCGCGTCGACACCGCGATCGTGGTGGAACGCGCACTGCTGATGCTTCCCGTCGAACAGCGGGCCGCAATCGTCGCGGTCGACATGCAGGGCTACACGGTGGCCGAGACGGCGCAGCTGCTCGGGGTCGCCGAGGGCACCGTGAAGAGCCGGTGTGCGCGCGGCCGGGCCAAACTCGCCCGCTCGCTGCGATACTTTGATCCCGATGACCGGCAGCACGCACCCAGCGCCGTCAGACGAGCCGATCACACCTGACCGGCTCGCCGAACTACAGGCCGGGCTGCTCGACGATGCCACCGCCGCCCGCCTGCGCCACCGCGTGCGCACCGAACCCGAGGCGGCGGCCATGCTGGCCGCCCTGGACCGGGTGCGACGCGACGTCGCGGATCTGGCCGACGACGGGCAGTCCGCGCCTCCCGTGCCACACGACGTGGCCGCGCGCCTCACGTCGGCGCTGCGTGCCGCTCCCCCGCCCGAACACGCCGTGCACCGGGGTGCGCGACGGGTTCGGCGGGCCGCTGCCGTAGCTGGGGCGTGCGCGGCGTTGCTCGCTGTCGGACTGGGCAGCGCCATGCTGATGCGTCCCGACCCGCCCTCCGCGGCGGCCACGGCGCGGTTCGAGCGGATCACGGTGTCCCCGCCGCAACCCACGGTCGACCTGCCCGAGCCACAGCTGCTCGGCCTGTTGGCGGCCCGCCCCGATCTCGGGCCGCTGACCGACCCCGAACGCCGCGCCCAGTGCCTGGCGGCGTTGGGTTACCCGCCGGGGATCAAGGTGCTGGGTGGCCGACCGCAGGATGTCGGGGGCCGGCGCGGGGTGCTGATCCTGGTGCCCTCCGACGTCCCCGGCGCGGTCGTTGGCCTGGTGGTGGCGCCCGACTGCGACGCCGGCCACGCCGGGTTGCTCGCGGACACCGTCGTCAAACGCCCGTAGTCTGTCCCCCGAGTTCGCCGGGAACAGCCCGGCCTAGGCTGGCGTTACACGCATGCCGAGCCAAGATCCGGCAGAAAGGCCGATATGACCACCTCAGAGACCGTCCACGACGTCATCATCATCGGATCGGGTCCTGCCGGTTACACCGCTGCCGTGTACGCCGCCCGCGCCCAGCTCAAGCCGCTGGTGTTCGAGGGCACGCAGTTCGGCGGTGCGCTGATGACCACCACCGAGGTGGAGAACTACCCCGGCTTCCGCGAGGGCATCACCGGACCCGAACTCATGGACCAGATGCGTGAGCAGGCGCTGCGCTTCGGCGCCGACCTGCGGATGGAGGACGTCGAAGCGGTCGACCTCACCGGTCCCGTGAAGACGGTCACCGTCGGTGACGAGACCCATCGGGCCCGTTCGGTGATCCTGGCGATGGGCGCCGCGGCGCGCCACCTCGGCGTGCCCGGCGAGGAGGCTCTGACCGGCATGGGCGTGAGCACGTGCGCGACGTGCGACGGCTTCTTCTTCCGCGACGAGGACATCGTCGTGGTCGGTGGCGGCGATTCGGCGATGGAGGAGGCGACGTTCCTCACCCGGTTCGCCCGCAGCGTCACCCTGATCCACCGTCGCGACGAGTTCCGCGCCTCCAAGATCATGCTCGAGCGCGCACGCGCCAACGAGAAGATCACGTTCCTCACCAACACGGAGATCACCGAGATCGAAGGCTCGCCGAAGGTCACCGGCGTACGCCTGCGCGACACCGTGACCGGCGAGGAGTCCAAGCTTGCCGTCACCGGGGTGTTCGTGGCCATCGGTCACGATCCGCGCTCGGAGTTGGTGCGCGGGCAGGTCGACCTCGACGACGAGGGTTATGTGCTGACCGTGGGTCGCACCACCGCGACGTCGGTCGACGGCGTGTTCGCCGCGGGTGACCTTGTCGACCATACCTACCGCCAGGCCATCACGGCCGCGGGCAGCGGCTGTTCGGCGGCCATCGACACCGAACGCTGGCTGGCTGACAACGACTGAGCCCGAACACCTTTCGATCGACAGGAGAGAGACCATGAGTGAGGACAGCGCAACCGTAGCGGTCACCGACGCGTCGTTTTCCGACGACGTCCTGACCAGCAGCACGCCGGTGCTGGTGGATTTCTGGGCGACCTGGTGCGGGCCGTGCAAGATGGTCGCGCCGGTGCTCGAGGAGATCGCGTCGGAGAAGGCCGGTGAGTTGACCGTGGCCAAGCTCGACGTCGACGCCAACCCCGCCACCGCGCGGGACTTCCAGGTCGTCTCGATCCCGACGATGATCCTGTTCAAGGACGGTGCCCCGGTCAAGCGCATCGTGGGGGCCAAGGGCAAGGCTGCGCTGCTGCGTGAGCTCGCCGACGCGCTCTGACGCTGCGTTAACGGATGGTTAGACCCGCGCCGGATTCGCCTGGCGTTTTCCGGTATGTGGTCGAAATCTGAGACAATGCTGGCTGGTCAGTTTCGGCAACCCGCCGAAAACCAGCCTGGAGGGGCCCGTATGTCGAGTCTGCGTCACGGCGATCGTGGCGGTGCGGTCACGGAGATCCGGGAAGCGCTCACGTCGCTGGGTCTCATCGACAACCCGGACGCCGATCTGAACACCGGCAGGCACGTCGCACTGGATGTGTTCGATGACGAACTCGACCAAGCGGTGCGTGCCTTCCAACAGCATCGTGGTCTGCTGGTGGACGGGATCGTGGGTGAGGCGACCTACCGCGCACTGCGAGAAGCGTCCTACCGGCTGGGTGCCCGCACGCTCACCCACCAATTCGGTGCGCCGATGTACGGCGACGACGTCGCGACCCTGCAGGCGCGATTGCAGGATCTCGGGTTCTACACCGGGATGGTCGACGGCCACTTCGGTCTGCAGACCCACAATGCCCTGTCGTCCTACCAGCGTGAGTACGGGCTCTACCCCGACGGCATCTGCGGTCCGGAAACCCTTCGCTCCCTGTACTTCCTGGGATCCCGCGTCACCGGTGGCTCGCCGCACGCGATCCGCGAGGAGGAGCTGGTCCGGCGGTCGGGGCCACGGCTGTCCGGCAAGCGGGTGATCATCGATCCGGGCCGCGGCGGGTCTGATCACGGCATGATCATGAATGGCCCCGAAGGGCCGATCAGCGAAGCAGACATCCTGTGGGACTTGGCAAGTCGGCTCGAAGGCCGGATGACGGCCATCGGGATGGACACCTTCACGTCCCGGCCGGCCGGGCACAGCCCGCTCGACGCGGAGCGCGCGGCGACGGCCAACACGGTCGGCGCCGACCTGATGATCAGCCTGCGCTGCGCCACCCAACTCAGCCCCTCCGCCAACGGGGTGGCCTCCTTCCATTTCGGGAACTCGCACGGTTCGGTGTCGACCATCGGCCGCAACCTCGCCGACTTCATCCAGCGGGAAGTGGTGGCCCGCACCGGTTTACGCGATTGCCGTACCCACGGCCGGACCTGGGACCTGCTGCGGCTCACCCGGATGCCCACGGTTCAGGTGGACGTCGGCTACATCACCAATCCGCGTGATCGCAATCTGCTGGTCTCCACGGCGACCCGCGACGCCATCGCCGAGGGCATCCTGGCCGCGGTGAAACGTCTCTACCTGCTGGGTAAGAACGACCGTCCCACAGGCACTTTCACGTTCGCCGAACTGCTGGCCCACGAGTTGTCGGTCGAGCAGACCCCGCGCGGCGCGTAACCGCTCGGCCAATCAGGCCGACGGCCCTTCGAGGGCGATGTCGAACGTGAATTGCTGGTCGCCGACGCGGATGACGTCACCGCTCACGAGCGTCTCACTGGGGTGGATCCGTCGATCCCGCACGTACACACCATTCTTCGAGTTCAGATCAGCGATCACGAAGCTGTTGCCGGTCGCGATGATCGCGGCGTGGTGACGGCTCACCCTCGCATCGGCGAGAACGATGTTGTTGTCGGGGCTGCGCCCGATGCGAGTGCTCAACGCGCACAACGGATGCACACACCCATCGACGCCCCTCAGGACAGGGCCGTTCAGACGTTCGGCCACCACCCCGCCTTGTTCATGGAACGCCTCGACGGTCTCGTCGGCATGCAACTGAGCCGCCTTCGCCGGATCAAGCGACTGTTGGCGTAGTACTTGCACATACAGCGCTTGCACAACAGGGCCGGGATCGATGCCGAGGTCCTCATCGAGTGCCGTCCGCAATCGGTGGTACGCGTCGAGCGCGTCGGATTGGCGTTGAGCCAGATAATAAGCCGTGATGAGCTGCGCCCACAGCGGCTCCCGGTAGGGATGCTCACAAGCCAGCGCCTCAAGTTCGTTGATGACCAAACCGGCGCGGCCACAGGCGATTTCGGCCTCTGCTCGCGAGATGTGCGTGGTGAGCTTTTCCTCGGCGAGCGCGGTCGAGAACGCCTCGAAAAAGCCGAATGCGCGCAGATCGTCGAGCACCGGTCCACGCCACTGCGACAGCGCGTCGGAGAGGTACTCGCCGGCTTGTTCGAAATGCCCAGCGGCAAGCGCACGGACGCCCTTTCCCCGCTCGATGATGAAACGCCCGACGTCACAGTCTTCGTCGGGAACCGACATGCGATATCCCGGCGGTGTCCTGGCCAGCACCGCGTGGGTGTCGGTGCCCGGGCCGGCCATCAGACCCCGCAGATTGGACACGTAGGTGTGCAAGGCCGCCCGCGCGCCCGGGTGCGCAGCGTTCCCCCACACTGCGCTGATCAGTTCGTCGATCCCGACTGCCCGGTTGCGATGAATGATCAGCATCGCGAGCACCGCGCGCTGCTTGTGCGACCCGATTGGCACCATCTTGCCGCCGACCGACATCTCGGACGGACCGAGTATCCCGAACTGGATACTGTTCTGCGACAGCGCTTTTCCGGTCTCACCATGAGACGTAACAGGTTGTCTGATCATGCAGTGGCGCCGTCGATCACAGGTTTGCCGATCATGCCGCGCTCAATCCCCCACTTCGTGGCGATGGTTCGGTACTCGCCGGTCTGCATCAGGTGCTCGAGGGCCTGCAGGAGCGGCTCCGACAGGCCGGAGCCTTTGCCGACGGCCCAGCCGTATGGCGCGACATCGGTAACGTCACCGGCCGCAACAAGTCGTCCGGTACTGAGCTTGATCGCAAACGCGGTTGCCGGCGAATCGGCTGCCATCGCATCGATTTGACCGTTGATCAACGCCGCGGTCAGTTCGTTGTGCAGCGTGAACACCACCTTCTCGATCGGTTTGAGTCCGGTCGCCACGCACGCATCACTTTTCGCCGGAATCTGATCGTCAGCCTGGACACTGCCCGACTGCACCCCGACCTTGAGCCCGCATGCCGCGTTCGGGTCGATCGGTGGGCCGGGCCGTTGCGCCCACAAGGTCCCCGCTTGGAAGTAGGTGACAAAATCGACCGCCTGCTCCCGCTCGCGCGTATCGGTGATCGCCGAGGCCCCCAAGGTGAGGTTCCCGCGCTGCACTTCGGGGATGATGTCCTCGAAGGCCGCCACGTCGCGATACTCCGGAACCAACCCGAGGGTTCGGGCGACCGCGTTCATCAGATCGACATCGAAACCGACGATCTGCCCGGCGGAACTTTTGAATTCCAGTGGCGCGTAGGGAACCTCCACCCCGATCGCCAACCTGCCCGCATTCTTGATCCCGGCCGGCAGCGTGGCCGCGATCTCGGGCACCACACCATCGGGTTCGGCCGTGAGATTGCGCGGGGTTCCATCGTCGGCCCTGCCGGATCCACCCCACCAATGGAGCAGTCCGAACACGGTCGCCGACACCGACAACACGACAGCTGCCCCGGTCAGGATGCGGCGGCGGACATGCTGCCTGCCATGAATCGTCGGATCCGGCGCGGCGACGGGCCGTTCCACCGAGCTGTGCCGTAACTGCAGCCGCCGCAGCTGCTCCCCCAGCTCCGCGGCTGTCGGCCTCGACTCGGGAGCGCGGGCCATCGCTCGCGCGACCACCTCGGCCACGTCGGCGGGCACCCCGTGCCTACTCAGATCAGGCTCCGGCCCGGTGGTGATCCGCACGAATTGCGCCACCACCTGTTCGCCATCGAGCCGTTCGAACGCCGCATGACCGGTCAACGCGGTGAACAATGTCGCGCCGAGGCCATAGACGTCGGCGGCCGCGCCGGCGCTTTGCCCGGACAGCACCTCGGGCGCGGTGTAGGCCGGGGATCCGGTGAACACACCGGTGGCGGTCTCGAACCCACCGGCGAAGTGGGCGATACCGAAGTCGGTCAACGCAGGCTCTCCGTAATCGGTGAGCAAGATGTTGGCCGGTTTCACATCACGGTGCACGATGTCCTGCCGGTGTGCGGAATCGAGCGCTCCGGCCAGCTTCACTCCGATGTGCAGGACTTCCTCGAGGCCCACGACCCCGTCTCGAAAGATCCGCGTGTGCAGGGAGCCTCGCGGATAGAAGGGCATCACCAGATACGGCTGGCCCTGATCGGTCTGACCCACCTGGAGCACAGGAACGATGTTGGGATGTCCCGTCAGCCGGGCCATCGCCTGCTGTTCACGCATGAACCGGGGGCGGTTGTCCTCCAGGTCGGCGGTCAACACCTTGACCGCCACGACCCGATCCAGACCGGTCTGCACGCAGCGGTACACCACCCCGAACCCGCCCCGGCCGATCTGCCTGGCCTGCTCGAATCCAGCGGCGGCCAGCAAAGCAGGCAACGGATCGCCCGCACCACGCTGCGTCGTAAACAGATCACCCACCATCGCCCGCACGACCTGCCTCTTGAGTCAGACATCAATGATCACCCAGGTCTCCGACCTGCGCATGGGCATTGCCCTTGGCTATTGCGAGACGGACCACGCTCGGCAACCTGTCGATTTGAGGAGTCCTTGAGGTCGCTGCGCGATGGTGGTTGCCGTCCTCTCGGACATCCCGGAGTGACGACACACCAAACAAGGAGCAGAAACCATGAATGCGATCAGCAGCCTGGTCACCGTCCGACCGAAGCGGGCCCTCGTCAACAACCACAGCCTGACCACGACTCGCCCACGTCGGTCACTGACCCAGAATCACAGCCTGGTCACCGCTCGAATCTGACGGGCGGGACCGGTGGCTGAATCCGGGCCGGTGCGTCAGGCGGCGGCGCAGCATGACGCCGCACTGGCTGCGATGGCGAGTGGGCGACTGAAGGACGCACGCGTGTTGGGGGCGGCAGCGGTCGACAGCGCCATTGCCGCTTTCGGCCCGGATTCTCCCGATGTTGCCAATGTGATCTTGACGTGCGCCGACATCGAGGAAGCTGCCGGGGATTTCGCAGCGGCCCGAGCGCTGGCAGAGCGGGCTGCCGAGATAGCGGAACCGCTGGCCGAGACGCGCGACGCCGCGCTGATGTCGTTGTGGGTCGATATCGAACTGGTGTGCGCACGAATGTTGTTGAACAGCGCGGCATTCGAGCTTGCATATGCGAGACTGGCTGCGGCACTGCATATCTCGCACCAGATACTCGATGCCGATGACACCACCGTGCTCTCGATTCACAACCTGCGCGGTGTCACCGCCAAATCCTGCGGCCAGTTCGACGCTGCGGCAGCACATTACGCGCATATCCAGGCCGTGTTGGATGTCGAACCCGTCACCGACGAGCAGGCACTGGCGGTGCTGCTGCACAACCTCGGTGGCCTCGCCCATGCCCGAGGACGCTTCGCAGAAGGATTGGCCCACGCGCGGCGCGGTCTGGAGCTCCGCATCGAGGCTGTCGGTGACGACCATCCCGATGTGGCATGCGATTTGAGCGCGATCGGCGCGCTCCACCACGACTCGGGCGATCCGACGGCCGCCGTATCGTGCTACCGGCGCGCCCTGGAGATCTTCGAAAGTGCTTTGGGCGCTGATCATTACGAAGTCGGCATGACTTGTGCCAACCTGGCGGTCAGCACCGCGGCGAGCGACACAGCCGAGGCGCGACGACTGTACGAACGCAGTCTGCGGATCCTGCAGTCCACACTCGGGAGCACCCATCCCGACGTGGCGCTCGTGCAACACAATCTGGCCGTGCTGCTGGCCGGTCAAGGCGACGTGGACGCCGCGAAACAGCTGCTGGCCCAGGCGGAGACAGCATTGGGCGCCGGCTTGCCGCCGGAGCACCCACGGCGACGCGATCTGCACGCAACTGTCGAAGGGCTCTCGCCGCTCAGGAATGGGCAATGACTCAGACAACGGACGAGACCCACCGATTGATTCCTCGGCTGCCGCGGGCCGCCGCGACGATCCTTGCCGGTGATGCCTTGTCCGCGTTGGGATCCGGTATGTCGCTACCGTTCATGTTGGTTTACCTGCATCAGGTGCGAGGCATCGACATCACCACCGCCGCCCTGGCACTGTCCACCGTCGCGCTCGCGTCATTCGTCGGTAACCCGGTCGGGGGATACCTCAGCGACCGGCTCGGGCCACGGCCCGCACTACTGGTCGGCTTGATGTTCTCCGCCGCCGGTGCGGCAACACTCGGTTGGGTCACCTGCGCAGTGGTGGCGTTCCTGGCCTCGGCGCTGCTCGGGCTCGGCAACTCGATCACCTGGCCGGCGTTCGACGCGCTGTTGGCCACCGTCGTGTCACCCGCGCAGCGGTCCGCGGCGTTCGCGGTGCGCCACGCCACCCTCAACGCCGGTATCGCGGTCGGCGCCGTCCTCGCCGGATTCGTCGTCGACGCCACCCGCCCGGCGACGTTTCAAGCCATCTATCTGATCGACGCCGCGACATTCTTGTTGTTCATCCCACTACTGTGGCTCGTTCCCACACCGTGCCGAACGACATCACCCGCAGCGGACCATCCCAGACCGAGTTATCGCGCGGTTCTGCGGGACCGGTTGTTCCTGTCGGTGGTCGGCCTGTCTGCGTTGGTGGTGACGATCGGCTTCGCTCAGTATCACGCGGCGTTCCCCGGCTGGGCCACCCATGATCGCGGCATCCCGGTGAGCGCGCTCGGGATCTGTTTTGCCGCCAACGCCGCGACCGTCGTGGTGCTGCAGCTGCCGGTGCTGCGGGCACTGGCCGGTCGTACCCGCACGGCTGCAATCTCCATTGCCTGTACGTGTTGGGCGTTCGCGTGGATGTTGGCGTGGGTGTCCGGCCACGCAGGGAGCGGATGGCTGGCGGTCGGTGGGTTCATCGCGACGATGGTGACGTTCGGTATCGCCGAGACAACTCTGGCCCCGACGTTGACAGCAATCGTGAATGACCTTGCCCCGGAGGATCTTCGGGGCCGGTACAACGCGGTATCCGCGCTCGGTTGGACCACGGGGTTCTTCGTAGGCCCGGCAGTCACCGGTTTGGCATTCGGAACCAAGCACGGCACCACCCTCATGGTGCTGCTGATCGTCGCAAGTCTGCTGGGCGCACTATGGGCCACCCGCCTCGCTCGGCACCTCCCCGCGTCGGCGAACCGGATCGGGATTTAGACCAGCGGGGTTTCAGAGCACCATTGCACTGATTCATGCTGCGGGAGTTGGGGATTCGGTTGCCACTCGGACGACCGGTCGCCCTTGCGGCTGACCCACACGCCCGCCGGAGGCCGCTCCCCCTGCCCGGCGTCATCGAACGGCCGGCTGCTGACCGTCCCTGCGGCGTCGCACACCACCCAGCCGAAATCGGGTAGCCGCCGGCACCAGATGTCGAGGTCCATCCGCCGGTATGACGGATAGCCGTGTGGGTGCCCCTCCTCGACGAAGAGGTACGTGAACGCATCTACTCGTCGCACGAATTTCAGCCTCGCCACTGAATCCATCCCGACACAGCTAACCGCCCGACAACATCCGCCGCGCAACGACGTCATATTCCGCCACCGCCGCCGAGAGCATCGCCGCGCTTTGATCGTCGCTGGGGCCGTCACCCCGGAACGCTTCGACAGCCGATTGCGAGGTCCATTGCTCGTACACGTTGATTCGGCTCGGGTCGATCAGGTCGGCTGAGATGGCGAAGTCGATACACCCGTATGTGCGCCGGGCTTGTTCGACGACGGCTACGCATCCCGCAAGATACGACTCCCGTTGTGCAGGTTCGACGATGATGTGTCCGGCCACGATGACCACGTCATCCCGTTCATCCGATGCTGCTGGCATATCCAGGTAGACACCGCGGGCCTGCGGAAGTCATCGGCATCCGGTCAAGACAGCGGCTTGCACGGTGCCGGCCGAGGGATGTTCATCGTGGCACCTGTCATCCCGGCACCGATCGGCAGTTCGATCCGGGCATTCTCGAGCAACCGCTCCAGTGCGGCCTCCACCTCGGCCTTCCAGCCCAGGCCCTTGTCGAGCTCGAGCCGCAGCCGCGGGAAGTACGGATGGGGAGCCACGACAGAGAAGCCGACATCCTGAAGAAAGTCGGACTCGATCATGCATTGGTCGACCGCGCAGTCCCCCAGCACCTCGACGACGGGCGCCAACTCGTCGGGCAGCGAGCCGCAGTCGCCCAACTCGGTAACGGCGGTGGTGTAACCGAATGCCTCCAGGGCCCGAACACCCCGCCGCACAAGGTCGTTCACCACCGCAGCGAGCAGGCTTCCCGGCAGATCTTCGGTACCCTCGCCGGATTCGACCGCGACGGCAGTCAACAAAACGGCGTCGGCGCTGACAGGTGCGGTGGGGAAAAGTCGTGCCCGCGGCACCGCTCCGGGTGGTGCATAGAACGCATAGCCAAGGCACGGTTCGTCCCCCGTGATCGGCGGTCCGAACTCACTGCCGTCATCGGGAGGTGACTCGACGGCGAGCTGGCCGCACGATCCCCACTCGAGCATGACCATGGACAGCCACGCTTCTTTTTCGAACTCGGGATCACTGAGGTGATCGTCGCCGCGCAGCGTCGAGGGGTCTACCTCCCAGAAGACACACCGCCGTGCATGCTTCGGCAACTGCTCGAATCCCTCGAGCCGGAGCGGCGTGATACGTGCTGACACTAGACTCCCCGGGTTCCACACGATGCCGGTGTGCGCGGCGCACCCTCAAGGATAGGAGAGCTTTGCGGCAACGGCGTAGTCCGCGACGAATCTCTCATCATTCGCCGCCTTTCGAACGAATTCTGATGCAGCTCAATTGCTTTCCCGATTGCACTGATCCACGTGAAACGGCGGTGACGTCATGTGTCACAGTGACGGAACGGCCGCGTGTGGTTGGTTGTCGAGTTTCAGTGCTGTTCGGTGCTCATAAGTTCGACAATCCGCTGCAAATCGTCGACCGACCCGAACTCGACGACGATCTTGCCCTTGCGTTTGCCGAGACTCACCGTGACGCGGGTGTCGAATGTCGTCGACAGCCGGTCGGCAACATCCTGAAGGCCGGGCATCTGGATCGGCTTGCGCCGGGGCGCCGGGGGCGCCGCACCGTCTCGGTTGGCGAGGGTGACAGCCTCTTCGGTGGCACGCACCGAAAGCCCCTCGGCCACGATGCGTGCGGCGAGCTCCTCCTGTTTTTCCGGACCGCCCTCAAGAGCCAGCAGCGCGCGAGCGTGCCCGGCCGAGAGCACCCCGGCCGCGACCCGACGCTGCACCGGGATGGGCAGCCGCAGCAGGCGGATCATGTTGGAGATCAGCGGACGGGACCGCCCGATCCTGGCTGCCAGTTCATCGTGGGTGACGCCGAATTCATCGAGAAGCTGTTGATAGGCAGCGGCCTCTTCCAACGGGTTCAGCTGCACCCGGTGGATGTTCTCGAGGAGCGCATCGCGAAGCATGCTGTCGTCGGCGGTCTCGCGCACGATCGCCGGAATGGCACTCAGCTCGGCGATCTGTGCCGCGCGCCAGCGCCGCTCCCCCATCACCAGCTGGTAGCGGGTCGCTCCGTCGGTCTGCACGGCGCGGACGACGATCGGCTGCATCAGGCCGAATTCGCGAATCGAGTGCACCAGCTCGTTGAGCGCTTCTTCGTCGAAGACCTGGCGGGGCTGACGGGGGTTCGGGTCGATCAGAGCGGGATCGATCTCGCGGTACGTCGCGCCGACACCGTCGATCTCGGTCGGCGGCGCTTCGGGTGAGGCCGATGATGCCGGCGGGCCGAGGAGGACGTCGGCTGCCGTCGCACCCATCCGGGGGCTCAGATGGTCGGTGCCGTCCTCGGCGGGTCCGGTCGGAATCAGCGACGCCAGACCCCGTCCGAGTCCACTGCGCTTCTTCGCCTGCTGATTCATCATCGTCTCCTGCTCATCGCTGCCAACTTCCCGACCTTCTCGCGTTGTCGCCCTACTGCGCGTCGGACGGCGCCCCACGTTCCGCGATCTCGCGGCTCGCGTCGAGGTAACTCAACGCACCACGGGAACCCGGGTCGTAGTCGAGGATCGTCATCCCGTAGCCGGGCGCTTCCGACACCTTGACGCTGCGCGGGATCACGGTCTTGAGCACCTTGTTGCCGAAGTGCTCCCGAACGTCCTCGGCAACCTGGTCTGCCAACTTGGTCCGGCCGTCGTACATGGTCAGTATCACGGTGGAGACCGACAGCTCCGGATTGAGGTGTGCCTTGACCATTTCGATATTGCGCAGCAACTGGCCGACGCCTTCCAGCGCGTAGTACTCGCACTGGATGGGGATCAGCACCTCCGGCGCCGCGACCAACGCGTTGATGGTCAGCAGGCCCAGCGACGGCGGGCAGTCGATGAACACGTAGTCGAAGTTGTGCTGCTTGAGTTCGGCGAGGGCAGAACGCAGCCGGCCCTCGCGCGCGACCATGCTCACGAGTTCGATCTCGGCGCCGGCCAGGTCGATGGTCGCGGGAATGCAGAAGAGGCGCTCATTGTGCGGGCTCTGCTGCAGCGCCTCGTTGACGGGGATGTCGCCGATCAGCACCTCGTACGAGGACGGCGTGCCGGGACGGTGTTCGATGCTCAGCGCTGTGCTGGCGTTGCCCTGGGGATCCAGATCGATCACCAAGGTGCGCAGTCCCTGTCGCGCGAGAGCCGCCGCAACGTTGACGGCGGTCGTGGTCTTACCGACACCGCCCTTCTGATTGGCGATGGTGAAGACGCGCTGACGCGTGGGGCGTGGGAGCTGTCCGTGCGGGATGTGCAGCAGGCGGGTCGCCCGCTCGGCTTCGACGGCGATCGGCGTGTCCATGCTGGTATCCGCTGACCAGTCGGAGCGATCGGCGCCGCCGAGTGTTTCACGTGAAACAACGTCGTTCTTGGCGGCCGCGGCCTTGTTCTGACCAGAACCCAACTTCATTTCCTGCCCGCTTTCCCCCGCGCTCCGCGCCGTGCGACGACGACGGTTGCGGGTGGGTTCAAATAGCTCGCGCCACATCTCACTACCCTGGCATCCACTGCACCGACGGACCTCATCACACGCCGATGCTCTTCAATCTCAAGTTCGGCGCGCTCGCCCTTGATGGCCAGCATGCGGCCGTCCTGACGCAACAGTGGCATGCCCCACCGACTCAGCTTGTCGAGCGAGGCGACTGCGCGGGACGTCACCACATCCATCTCCCCCACCTCATCGCGAACGACTCGATCCTCGGCGCGGCCGCGAACCACCGTGACATCCAGATCGAGCTCGGCGATCACTTCACGAAGAAATTCGCTTCGACGCAACAGCGGTTCGATGAGAGTGACTGTCACGTCCTGCCGAGCCAGAGCCAACGGTATCCCCGGCAATCCCGCTCCGCTACCGATGTCGGCGACCCGTTCACCGGCCGTCACAAGCTCGCCGACGGCGGAGCTGTTCAAGACGTGGCGTTCCCACAAACGATCGATTTCACGGGGACCGATCAAACCCCATTCGACACCTGCTCCGGCGAGGATCGCGGTATAGCGCTCCGCCAACTCCAGCCGGTCACCGAACACGTCGGCGGCAACTTCCGGCGCCGCGGGAACCGGGCCATGTTTCACGTGAAACATCCTCCGCACTCCCGCGGCGACGGGCTACTACTCATGAACTACAACGATGTAACTAACGGATCAGCCAAGCAAGACAACGACGCGACGCGACGGCTCCACGCCCTCGCTCTCGCTACGGACGCCCTCGACGGCCGCCACCGCATCGTGCACAATCTTGCGTTCAAACGGAGTCATAGGGGCCAGCTCTTCGCGCTCACCCGACTCCAGCACGCGGCGGGCCACCTTGTCGCCGAGTGCCGCGAGCTCGTCGCGACGACGCCGACGCCACCGCGCGATGTCCAGCATCAGCCGGCTGCGCTCACCGGTCTTCTGGTGGACGGCCAGTCGGGTCAGCTCCTGGAGCGCGTCGAGCACCTCGCCCTTGCGGCCGACCAACTTGCTCAGGTCCCCGCCCCCGTCGATGCTGACGACCGCACGATCGCCTTCGACGTCCAGATCGATGTCGCCGTCGAAGTCGAGCAGATCGAGCAGCTCCTCGAGATAGTCGCCGGCGATCTCACCCTCGGCGACCAAACGCTCTTCCAGATCATCCGCCGACGTCGTCGCCTTCGCGGCCTCCGGCTCGACGCCGGCATCCGTGGTCTGTGCATCCGTCATGTCAGTCTCCCTACTACTCGCCAGCCAGAGCTGGTCAACGCTTCCGCTTCTTGGGGCGCGCGCCGGGCTTCGGGGTACGGCCGGCGGTATCCGCCGACGCCGTGTCCCCGGCGCTGCTGTCTCCCGTGCCATCGGTCGATGCGGCGGGCGTCGATTCCGCCTCGTCCTCATCGCCAGGATTGGACTGTGCCTTACGCGGCCGGTTCGGCTTGGCTCCCGGCGCCGGCGCATTGGCCGCCCGCCTCTCCATCGCCTCGACCTTCTTGGCTTCCTCTTCCTTCTCGATCATGCCGAACACGTAGTGCTGCTGACCGAAGGTCCAGATGTTGTTGGCGAACCAGTACAGGATGATCGCCAGCGGCAGGAACGGTCCGCCGGCGACGACGCCGAACGGGAACACATAGAGGGCCAGCTTGTTCATCATCGCCGTCTGCGGGTTGGCGGCGGCCTCGGGGCTCTGCCGTGCAACCGACGCCCGGCTGTTGAAGTAGGTCGCGATGCCGGCCAGGATCATGATCGGCACACCGACCGCGATCACCGAGATCCGGTTGAATTCGGTGAACGCGTCCAGACCTGTCTTCTGGATCATGGTGGCGCCCAATGGGGCACCGAACAGATTCGCGTCGAGGAAATTCGCGACGTCGGTCGGGCTGAACACGTAGTTGCCCGTGGCCCGGTTCTCGGCGACCGTCATGTGCACCTGACCGAACCCACCTTGGGTCCGGTTGAAGGAGCGCAGCACGTGGAACAGTCCGAGGAACACCGGCACCTGCGCGAGCATCGGCAGACAGCCGAGGATCGGATTGAACCCGTGTTCGCGCTGCAGCTTCTGCATCTCCAGCGCCATGCGCTGGCGGTCCTTGCCGTACTTCTTCTGCAGCGCCTTGATCTGCGGCTGCAGTTCCTGCATCTGCCGCGTCGTCCGGATCTGCTTGACGAACGGCTTGTAGAGGATCGCACGCAGGGTGAACACCAGGAACATCACCGACAGCGCCCAGGCGAAGAAGTTCTGCGGGCCGAGGATGAAGGCGAACGCCTTGTACCAAACCCACATGATCGCCGACACCGGGTAATAGATGATGTCGAGGCTGAAGAAGTTAAACATAGGACTCGTTTCTGCCATCTCCGACGGCATCAGCGTTGCGGCGCTCTGGTATCGGATCCCATCCTCCCCGATGCCACGGGCCGCACTTCAGCAGCCGAACCGTGGCCAGCCAGCCACCGTAGAAAAGCCCGTACTCGGTGAGTGCATCCACGGCGTACTGGCTACATGTCGGAGTGAATCGGCAGGAGGGCAGACGCAGTGGAGAGATCATGTGTCGATACAGCTGGATCAAGAAGATCACAGCGCGAGCCGCGCCCGCGCTTGCCCGCCGGATCATGAAGCGGTTCCGTGCCGCGCAACCCGCTCAAGCGCAGCAGCGAGTTGCCGTTCCAATCGTGACGAAAGCGCATCCCGGCAACTCGGCCGGGCTCGGATCACCACACGGTCCGTGGGTTCGAGGCGGGGCAGCACGGTACGGGCGGCGTGCCGAAGACGGCGCGCCACCCGATGACGTTCTACGGCGTTACCGACGGACTTGGAGACCACCAAACCGACGCGTGGCCCACTGGGGTCCAGCTCGTCGCGCAACGCATGAACCACGACATCGGGTTGTACTGCGCGCACGCCACGGCTGACGGTGACACTGAATTCCGCGGACCGCCTCATCCGGTTCTGAGCCGGAAGCACCGCGCTAGATCCTGCGTCGAATCACGCAGTGAGCGAGCGACGGCCCTTGCTACGGCGGCTGGAGACGATGGCGCGACCGGCACGGGTCCGCATACGCAGCCGGAACCCATGAACGCGCGCACGGCGACGGTTGTTCGGCTGGAAGGTCCGCTTGCCCTTGGCCACGGCAATCTCTCCTTGTTTCTATGTGGCACCCGCGACTCGCCGACACGAAGTGTGTCGGAGAAGACGCGACTACCCCTAATAAGCTGTCGGTGCGTCGTGCTCTACTTACCGGCGCAGACTCCGGGCGGACCAGGATCGCAGCCGTATCGCCACGTGCGGGCGACTGCTCGAGGGTACTGACGAGTCTTCGCTGGGTCAAACCTGCGATCCTCGCCTGCCGCCAATGTTGCAGAACGGTTGGCACGTCGAACGAAAACTGTTAGCTTCTGCCAATACCGTTCGTAGCCGCCCGGCACCGGGATTGGCCTCAGACAGGAACCGAGGACGTCAAACAGCCGCCACATCCCCACACTATGTGAGCCACGGCTGCGACATCCTCCGCACAAGTCAACAGAAACGACGACGACTGTCCTTTTTCCACAACCTGTGGATAAATATGTGGACAGTTCGTCTTCGTTCTATTGGTCGTCCGTGGATGGACCTCCAGGACAGTAAAGGGGGTAACCGTCGATGACAGCTGACCCCGACCCACCCTTCGTCTCCATCTGGAACGACGTCGTCGCCGAACTCAATGGCGACACCACCCCTCAGCAAAGGGCCTGGCTGAAGCTCGTACAGCCGCTGGTCATCACTGAGGGGTTTGCTCTGCTGTCGGTGCCCACGCCGTTCGTGCAGAACGAAATCGAGCGTCACCTGCGGGAACCCATCGTCTCGGCGCTCAGCCGCCGGCTCGGCCAACGCGTCGAGCTCGGCGTCCGGATCGCGACGCCGAGCCCGTCGGACGAGGCCGATATCTCCGACAGCCACCTCGAGCCGGCACCGCCGGACATCGACGAGGTGGACGACGACCGCGCGGCCCGCGTCAACGTCGAGGAGAGCTGGCCCACCTACTTCAGCAACCCGCAGCCGAGCGCGGCCACGCCCGACGCCAATGCGGTCAACCTGAACCGCCGCTACACGTTCGACACCTTCGTCATCGGGGCGTCCAACCGCTTCGCCCATGCCGCGACCCTCGCGATCGCCGAGGCCCCCGCCCGGGCGTACAACCCGTTGTTCATCTGGGGTGAGTCCGGGCTCGGCAAGACTCATCTGCTGCACGCGGCTGGCAACTATGCCCAGCGCCTCTTCCCCGGCATGCGCGTGAAGTACGTCTCGACCGAGGAATTCACCAACGACTTCATCAACTCGCTGCGCGACGACCGCAAGGCGTCGTTCAAGCGCAGCTACCGCGACATCGACATCCTGCTCGTCGACGACATCCAGTTCATCGAGGGCAAGGAAGGTATCCAGGAAGAGTTCTTCCACACCTTCAACACGCTGCACAACGCGAACAAGCAGATCGTCATCTCGTCGGACCGGCCGCCCAAACAGCTGGCCACGCTCGAGGACCGGCTGCGTACCCGTTTCGAGTGGGGCCTGATCACCGACGTGCAGCCCCCCGAGCTGGAAACCCGCATCGCGATTCTGCGCAAGAAAGCTCAGATGGACCGGCTCGACGTGCCCGGCGACGTCCTCGAACTCATCGCCAGCAGCATCGAACGCAACATCCGTGAGCTCGAGGGTGCCCTGATCCGCGTGACGGCGTTCGCCTCGCTGAACAAGACGCGCATCGACAAGTCACTGGCCGAGGTGGTGCTTCGCGACCTCATCGCCGACGCCACGACCATGCAGATCAGCACCGCGGCCATCATGGCCGCCACGGCGGAGTACTTCGAGACCACCGTGGAGGAGCTGCGCGGGCCCGGTAAGACCCGGGCACTGGCGCAGTCCCGGCAGATCGCCATGTACCTGTGCCGTGAACTCACGGATCTCTCGCTGCCCAAGATCGGCCAAGCCTTCGGGCGCGATCACACGACGGTGATGTACGCCGAGAAGAAGATTCGCGGTGAGATGGCCGAACGACGCGAGGTTTTCGACCACGTGAAGGAACTCACCACGCGGATCCGCCAGCGCGCCAAGCGCTGACGCCGCCCTCTCGATACTCCCCGGACGCCCCTCGGTGTCGTTTTGGGCACGATTCGCGTCCCACATTGTGGTCACGCGCGCTCAGGATCCGATCGATCCGAACAACAACTTTTGTCACAGCTGCGTCAGCGGTCACAGTTGCACGCCCCAAAACCCTGTGGACAGCACTGTGCACAACCTGCGGGCAAATCACAGGATTACCGGGGGAACGATCCACACGGCTCGAGTTCTCCACAACGGCCCCGCCCGCCGTGCACCGGTCTCCACAGCCGACTCACACCACGACACACCGGCGGTACTGGGCTTACACCGCTTCATCCCCAGATTCCACAGTCCCTATTACTGTTACTCAAATATCTACTCATAATTCTTCTTAGAAGAAGCCTGTTGGGGACATCTCGACTCGAGCCACGCCTCGCATGCCCGGTGTCCTTCGAGGTCACCCCGATCGATTAGCTTTCAAGTTCATGCGGAAAGCTCTACGGTGGTTCTTCGACGACGGTTTCTCCAGCGTGCTCGCGTGGCATTACGCTGCGCAGCATCGACGAGAAACCGCTGGTTAGAGCTCATTGTGGGGATTATTCGAAGGGGCGCATAAGACGTGTCGACGACGACGGCTGGGCTGACCGACCTGAAGTTTCGCGTGGTACGCGAGGACTTCGCGGACGCGGTGGCCTGGGTGGCCCGGAACCTGCCGAGCCGGCCCACCATCCCGGTACTGGCCGGTGTGCTTCTCACCGGGACCGATGACGGACTGACCATCTCCGGCTTCGATTACGAAGTCTCCGCAGAGGTGCGCGTTGCAGCCGAAATCGCTTCTCCTGGAAGCGTTTTGGTGTCCGGTCGGCTGCTCTCGGACATCACCAAGGCGCTGCCGGGCAAGCCGGTGGACATCAGCGTGGAAGGCACCCGCGTCGCCCTGACCTGCGGAAGTGCCCGGTTCTCGCTGCCCACCCTGGCGGTGGAGGACTACCCGGCTCTGCCTGCACTCCCGGACGAGACCGGGGTGGTGGCCGCCGATCTGTTCGCCGAGGCCATCGGCCAGGTCGCCGTGGCCGCGGGCCGGGACGACACGCTGCCGATGCTGACCGGCATTCGCGTCGAAATCTCTGGTGAATCAGTCGTTTTGGCCGCCACCGACCGGTTCCGCCTGGCAGTTCGGGAGCTCACCTGGGTGGCCACCGCGGCGGATGTCGAGGCTGCCGTGCTGGTGCCGGCCAAGACACTCGCCGAGGCGGCCAAAGCAGGCACCGACGGCACCGAGGTGCACCTGTCGCTGGGGTCCGGGCCGTCGGTCGGCAAGGACGGCCTGCTGGGCATCCGCAGTAACGGCAAGCGCAGCACCACCCGCCTGCTGGACGCGGAATTCCCGAAGTTCCGCCAGTTGCTGCCCACCGAGCACACCGCGGTGGCCACCATCGGTGTCGCGGAACTGACCGAGGCCATCAAACGTGTCGCCCTGGTCGCCGACCGTGGGGCGCAGATCCGCATGGAGTTCGCCGACGACGTGCTGCGACTGTCGGCCGGCACCGACGACGTCGGTCGCGCCGAGGAAGACCTACCGGTCTCGTTCGCGGGCGAGCCGCTCACCATCGCGTTCAACCCGACCTACCTGACCGACGGGTTGGGCTCGTTGCGCTCCGAACGTGTGACATTCGGCTTCACGACACCCAGCCGTCCCGCAGTGTTGCGGCCGGCGGGCGACGATGATGGGACCGGTGGAGGTGGGCCGTTCCCGGCTGCGCACACCGATTACGTGTACTTGTTGATGCCGGTGCGCCTTCCTGGCTGACCGGCCCGGCGAAAGAGGAACCCACATGCAACTGGGGCTGATCGGCCTGGGCAAGATGGGCTACAACATGCGTGAGCGGCTGCGGAAGGGCGGTCACGAGGTCATCGGCTACGACCCGCGCCCCGAGGTCAGCGATGTGGCCAGCCTGGCCGACCTGGCAGCGGAGCTCACCGCGCCTCGAGTGGTCTGGGTGATGGTCCCGTCGGGAACCATCACCGACCAGACCATCGTGTCGCTGGCCGACGTGCTCAGCCCGGGTGACCTGGTGATCGATGGCGGCAACTCCCGCTACACCGAGGATGGCCCGCACGCAAAGCTGTTGGGCGAGAAGGGTATTGCGTACATCGACGCCGGCGTGTCCGGTGGCGTGTGGGGCCTGACCGAAGGCTACGGCCTGATGGTCGGCGGCAGCGACGAGGACGTGGCCAGGGCCATGCCGATCTTCGACACGCTGCGCCCGGCCGGTGAACTCGCCGACGGATTCGTCCACGCCGGCCCGGTGGGTGCCGGGCACTACGCCAAGATGGTGCACAACGGCATCGAGTACGGATTGATGCACGCCTACGCCGAGGGCTACGAACTGCTGGCGGCCGAGGACCTGATCAAGAGCCCGCAGGCGGTGATCCAGGCCTGGACCAACGGCACGGTGGTGCGGTCGTGGCTGCAGGAACTCTTGGCCAAGGCGCTCAAGGAAGACCCCGGTTTCGACGAGATCACCGGCTACACAGAGGATTCCGGCGAAGGCCGGTGGACTGTCGAAGAGGCGATCCACCACCGCGTACCGATGCCGGTGATCGCCGCGTCCCTGTTCGCGCGGTTCGCCTCGAGGCAAGAGGACTCCCCCACCATGAAAGCGGTGGCGGCGCTGCGCAACCAGTTCGGTGGACACGCCGTGCAGAGGATCAGCGAGTCCGGGTGATCCTGCCCGACGGGGCGCACGTAGCGCGCAGGAGTGCGGGCGAAATGGCACGGAAGGTATGGCCGTGTACGCCCGCCACCTGACCTTGACCGATTTCCGGTCCTGGGCGCACGCCGACGTGGACCTCGAGCCCGGCCGGACCGTATTCGTCGGTCCCAACGGCTTCGGAAAGACGAACCTCGTTGAAGCCCTGTGGTATTCGGCGACGCTCGGATCCCACAGGGTGGCCACCGACGCGCCGTTGATCCGGGCCGGTGCGGACCGTGCGGTGGTCTCGACCATCGTCGTCAACGACGGGCGGGAACTCGCGGTGGATCTCGAGATCACCACGGGCCGGGCCAACAAGGCCCGGCTCAACCGGTCTCCGGTCCGCAGCCCGCGTGAGGTGCTCGGGGTGTTGCGCGCGGTGTTGTTCAGCCCGGAGGATCTCGCGCTGGTCCGCGGTGATCCAGGGGAACGACGCCGGTACCTCGACGAGCTCGCGACGACCTGTCGTCCGGCGATCGCGGGGGTGCGCGCCGACTATGACAAGGTGGTGCGCCAGCGCACCGCTTTGTTGAAAACCGCTGCGGGAGCACGCTATCGGGGTGACACCAGCGTGCTGAGCACCCTCGAGGTGTGGGACGGTCATCTGGCCGCGCACGGCGCGGCGCTGATCGCGGCCCGCATCAAACTCGTCGAACAACTGCACCCGGAAGTCCAGAAGGCCTACCAGCTGCTGGCGCCGGCGTCACGGCCCGCGGCCATCCGCTACCGCAGCTCGGTCGAGGCGATCGAGAACGCACCCGGCCCGGAATCGGTCGAGTTCTACGAGGCCGCCCTGCTGGATGCGCTGGCCCGCCGCCGCGATGCCGAACTCGAGCGCGGGGTGTGTCTGGTCGGCCCGCACCGCGACGATCTCGAGCTGCGCCTCGGCGATCAGCCTGCGAAAGGCTTTGCCAGCCACGGTGAATCGTGGTCGATGGCGTTGGCACTGCGACTCGGGGCCTACGAGTTGTTGCGTGCGGACGGTGCGGAGCCGGTGCTGCTGCTCGACGACGTGTTCGCCGAACTCGATGTGTCGCGGCGGCGCGCGCTGGCCGGGGTCGCCGCGGCGGCAGAGCAGGTGCTCGTCACGGCCGCGGTGGGTGAGGACATCCCTGACGACTGGGATGCCCGCCGCGTCGAGATCCGGATGATCGATGGCGAAAACGGACGAATTTCGGTGGTGCACAGTGACTGACGACGACACGCCCGAAGACGCCGCCCCGTTCCCGCCCGAACACCTCGCCGGCCTGCGTGGCATGGACCTGGTGCGGCGCACGCTCGAGGAGGCGCGCGGAGCGGCGCGCAGCCAGGGCAAGGATGTCGGGCGGGGCCGCGCAGCGCCGGTACGCCGGGTGGCCGGTGGTGCCAGGTCGCGACGCAGCTGGTCGGGGCCAGGACCGGACCGCCGCGACCCGCAGTTGCTCGGGGTGGCGTCGCAGGATCTGGCCAAGTCCCGCGGTTGGTCGACGCGGGTGTCCGAAGGTGCGGTGTTCGGCCGCTGGCGTGCCGTGGTCGGTGACCAGATCGCCGATCATGCCAATCCGACCGGGCTCAACGACGGTGTCTTGACGGTGTCGGCGGAGTCGACGGCGTGGGCCACGCAGCTGCGAATGGTGCAGGCCCAGCTGCTCGCCAAGATCGCCGCGGCGGTCGGCGACGGTGTGGTGAAGTCGCTGAAGATCGTCGGGCCCGTGGGTCCGTCCTGGCGTAAAGGTCCGCGCAGCGTTCCGGGCCGCGGGCCGCGGGACACCTACGGCTGAGGCTTCCGGGCATTCCGCTGAGAGCGCCGAGGCGCTGCAAGACGAGCATCGGGGGCGTCCTCACGCACCCGATGCCGTGAAATTCAGCGCACGGCGCATATAGATAGGTCAAAACATCGCCGTAGGATCGGTGCTGGCGTCGGTTGACGGTAGACTGTTCGAGGATCTGAGGCGGTGCATCCACCGCCTCCCCTGAACCCCAAGGAGACGCGTCCGACGTGGCTGCCCAAGATCAGTACGGTGCCGATTCGATCAAGGTGCTCGAGGGCCTTGAAGCGGTCCGCAAACGACCCGGTATGTATATCGGTTCCACCGGCGAACGCGGTCTGCACCACCTGGTGTGGGAAGTCGTGGACAACGCCGTCGACGAGGCGATGGCAGGCTTCGCGACCAAGGTTGACGTGCGCATTCTCGAGGACGGCGGCGTTCAGGTCACCGACGACGGCCGTGGTATCCCCGTCGCGATGCACGCCACGGGCGTTCCGACCGTGGACGTCGTGATGACGGTCCTGCACGCAGGCGGAAAGTTCGAAGAGGGCGCCTATCAGGTGTCCGGTGGTCTGCACGGCGTCGGTGTCTCCGTGGTCAACGCCCTGTCGACCCGGCTGGAGGCCGACATTCGGCGAGACGGCTTCGAGTGGTTCCAGACCTACGAGAACTCGGTGCCCGGGACCCTCAAGCAGGGCGAAAAAACCAAGGAGACCGGAACCACCATCCGGTTCTGGGCAGATCCCGATGTGTTCGAAACCACTGACTACGACTTCGAGACCATTGCCCGGCGCCTGCAGGAGATGGCGTTCCTCAACAAGGGTCTGACCATCGAACTCACCGATGAGCGGGTCACCCCCGAACAGGTCGTCGACGAGGTCGTCTCCGACACGGCCGCCGCGCCCAAGACCGCCGACGAGAAGGCGGCCGAGGCCGCCGCGCCGCACAAGGTCAAGCACCGTACTTTTCACTACCCCGGTGGTCTGGTCGACTTCGTCAAGCACATCAACCGGACGAAGACCGCCATCCAGCCCAGCGTCATCGACTTCGACGGCAAGGGTGAGGGCCACGAGGTCGAGATCGCGATGCAGTGGAACGCCGGCTACTCGGAGTCCGTGCACACCTTCGCCAACACGATCAACACCCACGAGGGCGGTACCCACGAAGAGGGCTTCCGCTCGGCGTTGACGAGCGTCGTGAACAAGTACGCCAAGGACAAGAAGCTCCTCAAGGACAAGGATCCGAACCTCACCGGCGACGACATCCGCGAGGGGTTGGCCGCGGTGATCTCGGTGAAGGTCGCCCAGCCGCAGTTCGAGGGCCAGACCAAGACCAAGCTCGGCAACACCGAGGTCAAGTCGTTCGTACAGAAGATCTGCAACGAGCAGTTGACCCACTGGTTCGAGGCCAATCCTGCTGAGGCCAAAACCGTTGTGAACAAGGCTGTTTCGTCGGCCCAGGCGCGGATCGCCGCGCGTAAGGCGCGTGAGCTGGTGCGGCGCAAGAGCGCCACCGACATCGGCGGGCTGCCCGGCAAGCTTGCCGACTGCCGTTCCACCGATCCGAGCAAGTCGGAACTGTATGTGGTGGAGGGTGATTCGGCCGGCGGTTCGGCCAAGAGCGGCCGCGATTCGATGTTCCAGGCGATCCTGCCGCTGCGCGGAAAGATCATCAACGTCGAAAAAGCACGCATCGACCGGGTTTTGAAGAACACCGAAGTCCAGGCCATCATCACCGCGCTCGGCACCGGTATCCACGACGAGTTCGACATCTCCAAGCTGCGCTATCACAAGATCGTGCTGATGGCCGATGCCGACGTCGACGGTCAGCACATCTCCACGCTGCTGCTGACGTTGCTGTTCCGGTTCATGAAGCCGCTGGTGGAGAACGGCCATATCTTCCTGGCCCAGCCGCCGCTGTACAAACTGAAGTGGCAGCGCCAGGAGCCCGAGTTCGCCTACTCCGACCGTGAACGCGACGGTCTGCTCGAAGCGGGTCTGGCGGCCGGCAAGAAGATCAACAAGGACGACGGTATCCAGCGCTACAAGGGTCTTGGTGAGATGGACGCCAAGGAACTGTGGGAGACCACCATGGATCCGAGCGTGCGGGTGTTGCGTCAGGTGACGCTCGACGATGCGGCTGCGGCCGACGAACTGTTCTCGATTCTCATGGGCGAGGACGTCGAGGCCCGGCGCAGCTTCATCACCCGTAATGCCAAAGACGTCCGCTTCCTCGACGTCTGACCGGCACGGCCGACATCAGGACGCCCCGCGAAGTTTCCCAGGAGTCACAGCCTGGTGCGCTAGGTTCGAGTCCAGTGGACAGCTGCCGCGAGGAGGACCACCATGGCGTACCCGGGCCAACCAATGGGCATCGGCGATCCGATAACCGTCCAGCCGGTAGCGCGTGACCTGACAGCGCCGGGCGTTCTGGGCGTCACCGCGTTGGCGGTCATCGGTTTCGGTATGCAGGCAGGTCCGGTGTACACCGGCAGGAGTGCCGACGTGCTGGCTGCACAGCCGATCGCCACCTGGTCCGGTGCGGGTGGGCTTGCCCTGCTTCTGGCCGGCTTGCTGGCGATCCCCGGCACCAAGGTGCCCGCGCACCACTACCGCATCATCGCCGCAGTGCTGTCGGCCTTCGGGTTCCTAGCGGTCGCGATGGGCCTGGTGGTCGGACTGCTGAATCCACCGCCGGAGACCGGGGTCGGCTGGGCGCTCTACGTCATCGTCGTGTTGGCCCTGGCGCAGACCGTGGTGGCCGTTCTCGCCGTGCGGGCCACCAAAACGCTGCCCGAGCAACCGTCGTATCCGGATCCGGGCCTGCATGAACAGCATCCGCCTGCCCCTCGCGACTTCGGCGAAGTGACCACGCGTTTCGGTGTCGGTGGCGCGTCGCCGCGCAGCATGTCCTATGGGCAGGGTCATCAGGCCGGTCAGAACGCGCCGCAACAGCATTCACCGCAGCAGCATGCGCCGCAGCAGGGACCACCACCCGGATACCGTGATCACCCGGATTTCGTCCCGCCTGCTTCTCCCGCCGGAAGCGGAGCACAACCGGCGCGGCAGGCACCGTCGCACGATTCCCCCGGCGGCTGGGGACAGACCATGCCGGTGCAACCGGATCGTGGGCAGGCCGGCGGCGGCGCGGGGCCGGATCCGAGCCGCAACTACCCGCGCGGTGGCGAGGGACGTCTACCGGGTCTGTAGGGACCGCCCGATATACCGCAGCTCGTCGGCCGTCGCGACCATCGACACCACCGTCGCGGCCGAGCGGGTCCGCACCATCACCCGATCCGAATCGTCCTGTAGTTCCTCGAGCAGCACATCCGTTCCAGCGGGCAGTATCGTCGCAGGCTCCGTCGGTGCCACGACCACCATCGCGGTCACGCCACTGCGGACCCCCGATTCGACGACACCGTCGAACGCCTCGAGCGTGTAGTTGCGGTCCGCGCCGGCCTGTAGCGAGCCGCGGTTGAAATCGGTGACCCAGAGCAGCCGATTGTCATCGACATTCCCGACCATTTCCCGCCACTGACCGGAGCGGCTGGTGCGCACCAGGATTCGCGCGCCCAACGCCAGCGCCCGCAGTACCACCTGCTGTGCCAGGTGCAATGAACCACGGATCTCGACGCGCCCGATCCGCGGCCCGAACAGGGGCAGCGCGACCGCGCGACCCGCTCGGTCGGCGCCTATCACCTGACCACAGCCAGCGGCCGGGATGTCGAGACCGTCGAAGTCGGCGCTCGAGCCGCCGAAAATGCACTCGGTGATGTCCCGTTCTGGTCGGGGCATCGGCAGGCTCGACATCAGCGCAAGGAACTGCCGTCCCGGCAGTGCGCTCAACGCAGCGATACCGATGCGGGGAAGCGGTCCGAACGAGTCGAATCGCACGGTGCCGGTGATGCCTACTCGCTCGGGTGAGATGTTGCGCAGGGAGATCGCCACCGTGGTCGCATAGCTCGGCACGGTCCACAGTTCGCCGAGGGCCTGTGTCGTCAGCATGTCGCGGGACAGCCCGAAGCTGGTCATTCGGAAGTTGCCGTCGGAGCAGTGCTGCCAATCCTCGTGCAGATTCGCCAGATTCGCGCCACCGCACAGTTGACCGACGGCCTGGCCGATCTCGGAAGCGGTGAGCACCCGGGCGCGTAGACCACATTCGGTCAGCCGATTCGCGACCCGGCGGGTGGCCACCGCCGCGGTGCGCAGAATCCCGGACTGACCGCCACCGCGCAGTCCGACCGCCTGCGGGCACCGGGTTGGATCGAACCTGACGACCACCCACACCGAGCGGTGTGCGATCGCGGGCAACGGTCCGAGCACGGCGTCGTAGACATGCGCGACCGGGGTGTGTCCCTGCGAACGCGAACCGTGGCTGATCACGTCGACCGAATCGAGTTCCACATCGAACTGCCGCAAACAGTCCACCGGGACACCCAGCCGCACCATTTCCCCGGAGACCGTGGACCCAGGCTCGAGGACCGTGAGATCTTCCGGGTTGTCCTCGATACCGATGACGGTGATGACGGTGCGCCCGTCCCATCGGAACCCGTACGCGACGTCGTCAGTGCCGGGATAGTCGAATGCCTCCGGGACGTCGACGTATGCCGACCGCCTGCCGCGGCCCCGGCGATACGCCCACCGGGCAGTCACCGCAGCCATCAACCCCGTACCGTGCCGGCGCACCGTCAACAACAACATCACCGATATGCACATCCCGGCGCACGCCCACCAGGGCCACCCGGTCCAGAGATACACCGCGACGCCGAGCACCAGCACGACCTCGAGCAGGATCAGCTCGGCCAGCGGCAGGATGCGGTGCGGAAGGATCCGCGTTGACGTGGCAAAAGGGTTCGGCGGCACATGTTTTGACGCCTTCTGACGGGATGACGCGACGGTTGTGGCCACAGTGACGAGTCCTGTCTTCAGGGTCGAGAAGCACCGTGAGAAGTAGGTGGGCCCAGTGTAAAGTCGGCTCCGGCCGCCGATCCGACGGGGGGAACGCGAGTGCCGGCGCAGATCACCACAAGAGCGCAGGTGAACGGGTACCGCTTTCTGTTGCGTCGGCTCGAGCATGCCCTGATCCGTGGTGACTCCCGGATGATCCACGACCCCATGCGGGGCCAAACCCGTTCCTTGCTGGTCGGTTTGGTTATCGCGATGATCATCGTCGGCGGGTGCGGTGTACTGGCGTTTTTCAAACCCTCTCCAGCCGTTGGCAACGCCCACATCCTGCTCAGTAAGACCAACGGCGCCATGTTCGTTCGCATCGGCGACCGCGCACATCCTGTGCTCAATCTCGCGTCGGCGCGCCTGATCACCGCGAGCAGTGAGGCCCCCGTGGTGGTCGACGACAAAAAGCTGGCCGCCCTCGACCGTGGCCCGGTGGTGGGTATCGTCGGCGCCCCCTTGGCCATAGCACCGGGTGTCGATCCGGTGAACTCCAACTGGACAGTATGTGACACAACGGAATTCCCGTCGGCAATACAGGGCACGGGCAGTCGGGTGGTGCGCACGACGGTCATTGCCGGTCCGACCGCATTGAGCAGCGATACGCATGTGGCGGCCGCGCCGGAGGCCGCGCTGGTGCGTGCGGACAACAAGCACTACCTGCTGTTCGACGGTGTGCGGGCGCCCATCGACGTCGCCGATCCGGTGCTGATGAACGCGCTGCACCTCACCACGGCCGAAGTTCGTGACGTATCCGAGGGACTGCTCAACGCATTTCCGTTGGTCGCACCCATCACTGCGATCACTGTGCCTGATGCGGGCGCACCGGCACCAGCACCCTTGCCGGACACCGTGCGCGTCGGCTCGATCGTGAAAACTTCGGATACCTCAGGTGAACAGTTGTACGTCGTACTGACCGACGGCGTACAGCCCATCACCGCGGCGACCGCCGACATAATCCGATACGGTGACCCGTCCGCGCGGCGCGAGCCCGAAAGCCTCTCCCCCGCAGTGCTTACCGGTGTGCCCAAGGTGCAGCGGCTCGCCGTCGACCATTACCCGACCGTTGTCCCGACGGTGGCCGGCGTGCGTGCTGATCCCGTGGTGTGCTTCACCTGGCGGCGCAGCACCACCGACACGACGGCGGCGACCCGGATGATCGTCGGCCGGAGGCTGCCGATTGCAGAGCAGGCCGCGACCGTGCCGATGGCCGGTGCGGACGGCAGTGGGCCTGCGCTGGACGCGGTGTACTTCAAGCCGGGCACCGGAGAGTACGTCCGTGCGGTGGGTATGCAGCCCGACGCCGAAGCCATGGGGCAACTGTTCTACATCGCCGATACCGGCCAGCGGTTTCACCTCAAGGACGCCGCCGCGGCTGCGGCACTCGGCGTGCACGGTTCGGACGGCCCTGACGGAGCACAGGGCCCCACACCGCAATTGGCACCGTGGTCGGTGATCTCATTGTTGCCCGCAGGCCCGGAACTGTCCCGCGACGCGGCGCTCATCGCTCACGACGGTATGCAGGCCGACGCGGCGGGCAGTGTGGTCGCAGTGCCGACGTCCTGAGACCTACAGCCGCAACGCCCGCACATACGAGTACAAACCCACGATCCAGAAGCACAACGGGAACACCAGCGCGATCGCCAGGTATTCCAGCAGTTCGACCCAGCGTCGCATGACCGGCGAGAACTCCAGATGTGGCGCGACGATCCCGCAGAGCACCGACAATGCCGCCAACAGCAGTGCAGTGAAGCCGGTTTGGACCACCCAGTCCGGCAGTTGTGCCGCGATCTTGGCGATCACCAGCACCGCGATGCCCAGGCCGGAGCCGATCAGCGTGGCGGACTGGACGAGATCATGGTGGCTGCGGCCGCGCAGGCACAATGCCGTTGCGACCGCCACCGCGAATACGGGCTCCTGCCACGAGAACCCGCCGGAGACATCCAGCGCCAGGTAGCACCCGAACGCGGCCGTCAGCCCGGCGCTGACCAGAATTCCGGTGAGATAGTCATTGGCGAGCCTGACCCGCTCGAGCAGATGTTCTTCCGTGGGAATTGCCTGTAGACCCACCGCCCCGACGCCCTCCACGGTGATGCCGCCATGGGTCTCGATGTCGTCCAGCGGTTCTCCCGCGGTCGGCACGCGCGGCAGCGGCAGCCTGGCCAGCAGAATGGTGACTCGCGGCGCGAGGTACAGCACCACTACCGCGACCGAGGCCACCGCGGCGCCGAGTACCCGCGCAGGCGGATGCCACACGTTGACCACCACCGAAATGACACCACCCAATATGGCCAGGGCGATCACGAAGCTGTGAAACACATGGCCGGTACGGCAGATCTGCAGTACCAGTTGCGCGGCGAGGGCGATCACTGCGAACGCCATCGGAAGTGCCGGAACGGCAAAGCCATTTGGAACAATGCACAAAGATCCGATGAACAACAACGGAATTGCGATGAGCGGCAGTGTGATCGACGGAAGGAGGGCACCCGTACGCCGTGACACCACACAGCCCGCTGCGGCGAACGTCAAACCCATGCCCAGCGTGGCCGCCGCCGCGCCGAGACCCAGGCCCAGCCGGGGCAGCAGGTAGGCCCAGAGCAGTGCCGCTACAACGGCAACACCGAACGCTGCCAACGGCGTTCGGTGCGAGCGCAGCCACCGCAATGCGGGCGGCGAGGACCCGTCGCGCTGGATGTCGTCGAACAACACGGGCACCGATACGTCCGAGGTGCTGCGAACGATCAGCACATCGCCGTCGTAGACATCAGCCGACGTCAAGGAATGTTCGGGGTCGATCACCGCGCCGCCGAGAGGGGCGAGACTCCACCGGTCGGCGGTCACGTCGAATCGCGTGTCACCCGGCCCGCGCGCCGCCAGCTCACCCGATGCGATATCCAGCAGATCGCTTATATAGCTGGCAATTTCGATGTCGCCGGGCAATCCCATGTCAAGACGCAAACCGCCGACCAGGACCGTCACCCGGAGCAGGCCCGAGTGCTCGGCACCGGGCGGAAACTCCAGATCCGCCGGCGGCAGCGGAAGCGGGGACGGTGAGGTCATCAGAGGCGACCCATTCTTCGCGCGGTCAGTATGGTGATGTCTGGAAACTAGCAGCTGCGGAATTTCACTTGGCAGCAGGGGACGTTGGTGGGGACACAGGGTTTCGTTCGGCGCGCACGCGTTGCGGCGCCGCGGATGCCGGGCGGCGAGGTCAATCTTCAGGCGCCGCCGGAGGTACCGCGCGTGATTCCGGGCAACGTGCTGATGCGGCTGCTGCCCGTGGTCATGGTGATCGCGGTCGTCGGCATGATCGCGTTGATGTTCACCGTGGGCGGCCGCAGCATGGCCACCAACCCGATGATGATGATGTTCCCGATGATGATGGTGCTCTCCATGGTCGGGATGTTCATGGGTGGCGGCGGGCGGTCCGGCAAGGCCGCCGCAGAACTCAACGAGGAGCGCAAGGACTACTTCCGATACCTGTCGAATCTGCGCGATGACGCCGACAGGACTGCCGACGAACAGCGCCGGGCGCTGGAATGGAGTCATCCGGATCCCCGCTCGCTGCCGGATGTCGTCGGTACCAGGCGTATGTGGGAGCGGCGGCCGGTCGACAGCGACTTCTGCCATGTCCGGCTCGGCATCGGCACCCATCGGCTGGCCACCCGGCTTCTGGCACCCGAGACGGGACCGGCCGAGGACCTCGAGCCCGTGTCCACAGTGGCGCTGCGGCGCTTCGTCAGGACCCACTCGGTGGCACACGCCATGCCGACAGCGGTGTCGCTGCGGGCCTTCGCCGTCGTCGACTTCGACGGTGAGCCGGGACCCACGCGTCAGCTCGTCCGTTCGATGCTGTTGGAACTGGCCGCTTTCCACGGACCGGAACATGTGATGATCGCAGTGGTCACCGCCAATCCGGACGGTGACAACTGGCAGTGGATGAAGTGGTTGCCGCATACCCAGCACGCCACGGACACCGACGGCGTCGGCACGTCCAGGATGCTGTTCTCCTCGCTGCACGAGCTCGAGAGCGCCTTGGCTCCCGAACTGGGTCAACGCGGCCGGTTCAGCCGCACCATGCCGCTCAACCAGGGCACCAAACATCTCGTGGTGGTGCTCGACGACGGCTACGTCGCAGGCGATGAGCGGCTCGCCACCGAGGCCGGCATGGAGAACGCCACCCTGCTCGATCTCAATGCCCCCGCCCAGCGGATCTCGGCCAAAGGAGCTTTGCATCTTGTGGTCGAGCCGGAGTGGATCGCAGCCCGCACGGCAGCCGACGTCGAACGGTTCGCGACCCCCGACCGGTTGAGCATCGCAGAAGCGGAGGCGTGTGCCCGCGGTATCGGCCGGTACCGTCCTGCCAACGCCGCTCACATCGTCAGCCTGGAATCGGAGAACCGCGCAACGGATCCGGGCCTGATGACGCTGCTCAACATTCCCGACGCGGCCGAGATCGTGCCGGAAGAGGTATGGCGGAAACGTTCACCGCGCGAACGCCTGCGGGTGCCGATCGGCTACACGCCGAACGGGCAGCCGCTGGAACTCGACATCAAGGAGTCCGCCGAGGGCGGCATGGGCCCGCACGGCTTGTGCATCGGCGCCACCGGCTCAGGAAAGTCAGAGTTCTTGCGCACCCTGGTGCTGGCGATGATCACGTCGCACTCACCGGAGGTGCTCAACCTCGTACTCGTCGACTTCAAAGGTGGCGCAACGTTTCTCGGTCTGGACGCGGCGCCGCACGTCGCGGCGGTCATCACCAACCTCGAGGACGAGCTGACCATGGTCGACCGCATGCAGGACGCGCTGGCCGGTGAGATGAACCGCCGCCAGGAACTACTGCGCGCAGCGGGCAACTTCCCGAACGTCACCGAGTACGAACGGGCCCGCGCCAACGGGGCCGACCTGGACCCGCTGCCTGCGCTGTTCATCGTGGTCGACGAGTTCTCCGAATTGCTGTCCCAGAAGCCCGACTTCGCGGAACTGTTCGTGATGATCGGACGGCTGGGCCGGTCCTTGCACATCCATCTGCTGCTGGCTTCGCAACGCCTCGAGGAGGGCAAACTGCGGGGGCTGGATTCGCACCTCTCCTACCGCATCGGACTCAAGACGTTCTCGGCCGGTGAGTCCCGCAGTGTGCTCGGTGTACCGGACGCCTACCACCTGCCCAGTGTGCCTGGCTCGGCGTTCCTCAAGTGTGACGCCGATGAACCGACACGCTTCAACACCTGTTACGTCTCAGGTCAATACGTCAAACCGCGGGCAGCGCCGCACCGGCCGCGTGTGGGGAGGGGCCAACGCCCCAGACTGTTCACCGCGGCGCTGGTCGCCGCCGACCCTGAACCGCTGGTCGCCGAACCCGAGACCGTCGACGACGGCGAATACGGCGCGTCGGTCAAGACGACCCTGCTCGACGTGGTGGTCGGTCGGCTCGCCGGGCACGGCAGGCCTGCGCACGAAGTGTGGCTGCCCCCGCTGGACGACAGCCCGGCGATAAACGAACTGCTGCCCAGCGCCGACTGGAACTCGCCGCTGAATATCAACGGGCGCTTGAGCATGCCACTGGGCATCATCGACCGGCCCTACGATCAGCGCCGCGACGTGCTCACGGTCGACCTGTCCGGGGCCGAGGGCAATTTCGTGGTGGTGGGCGGGCCGCAATCCGGGAAGTCGACGACGCTGCGCACGCTGATCATGGCCGCGGCGGTGACCCACACTCCCGAGCAACTGCAGTTCTACTGCCTGGATTTCGGTGGCGGCACGCTGGCCGGCCTGTCCCGGCTGCCGCACGTGGGCTCGGTCGCCGGGCGGCTGGACGCGGACCGGATCCGGCGCACCGTGGCTGAGATGACCAGTCTGCTCCGCCGACGTGAAGCCCTGTTCCGTGCGGCGGGCATCGAATCGATGCGTGAATACCGCAGGCGCAAAGCGGCTTTGGCTGAGCTGCCGCCTGCCGACGCGGCCCGCGATCCGTTATCGACCGATCCGTTCGGCGACGTGGTCCTGGTGGTCGACGGCTGGAGTTCGATCCGCAGCGACTTCGAGTTCCTCGAACCACAACTGCAGTCGCTTGCGGTGCAGGGCCTCTCCTATGGCATCCACCTCGCGGTGTCGGCGACCCGGTGGATGGAGATCCGGCCGGCGGTCAAGGACATGCTCGGCACCCGTGTGGAGCTGCGCCTCGGCGATCCCGTCGACAGTGAAATGGGCCGCAAGATAGCCGAATTGGTGCCGATCGGGGTCCCGGGCCGCGGAGTGTCTCGAGACAAGCTGCATCTGCTCATCGGTCTGCCCCGACTGGACTCGAGCTCGACGGTCGATGATCTACCCGACGGTGTGGCCCGAGCTGCCGATGCGCTCGCCGCGCACTACGGTGACCGCTCGGCACCGCAGGTGCGGATGTTGCCGCACGACTTGGAGCGTGAGCCCGTGGTCCGGACCGCCGCAGATCGTGGTCTGCTCGGTCATGGCCGCGTCGCGATCGGTATCGACGAAGCCGAATTGGCACCCGTCGTCGTCGATTTCGACGTCCAGCCGCACTTCGTAGCACTCGCCGACGTGCAGTCCGGCAAGACCAACTTTCTGCGGACCGTCGCGCAAGGTGTGCTGGAGAACAGCTCGTCCGACCAGGCCAAGATCTACCTGGTCGATTACCGTCGATCGTTGCTCGGTGCCGTGGAGACCCAGCATCTCGCGGGCTATGCCACCTCCGCACAGTCTTGTGGTGAACTCATGATGAGCGTCGCCGAGACCTTGCAGCAGCGGCTGCCGCCGTCCGACATCACCCAGCAGCAGTTGCGCGACCGGTCGTGGTGGTCCGGTCCGGATCTTTACGTCCTGATCGATGACTACGACCTCGTTGCGGTGAGCACCATGAATCATCCCCTGGCCCCTATCGCCGAATTCCTCACACAGGCACGGGATATCGGGCTGCGAGTGGTGGTGACCAGGCGTAGCGGCGGAGCCGGGCGGGCCATCTTCGATCCGTTCCTGGGCAGGCTCAAAGATCTCTCCTGCAACGCACTGATCATGAGTGGTTCCCGTGAGGAGGGCACGTTGTTCGGTGGGGTCAAGGCCACCGACATGCCCCCCGGCCGCGGCTATCTGGTCTCGCGGACCATGCCGGGCGGCATCATTCAGCTGGTCCGGATGGCCGACCTGTGACCGTTCCGCGCAACCGGCCGACCGGTGTCGACGAGCTCACCCCGATCCGGACCGTTTCCCCGGTCCCCGAGCATCTCCGCATCGCGGTGTTGGGTGGATGCACTCAGCTCGACATCACCTTGCCTGCTGACGCCAGAATCGCCGACATCGCACCGTATCTGGCGGGGATCATAGCGCAGCGCGAACGCATCGACGACGAACCGGCCGCGCCCGGTCCCGAGCTGACGTCGCGCACCGTCCTGCACACCGCCGACGGGGCAGCGCTGCCCGCGGATGTGACCTTGCGTGACGCGGGTGTTCGGCACGGAGACATGCTGTATCTGACCGCACAGCGCACGTTGCATCCGCCGGCACTGTACGACGACGTGGTCGACGCCACGGCGCAACTGAATCGGGCCGCATCAGCAGCATGGGGACCGGCGTCTGCGGCCGTGATGGCGATGGTCGCGCTGTATGCCTGCGTCGGGATCCTGTTGTGGATGTCGGTCGACCCGAGGTTCGCCGAGAGGTACTCCGAAGTGGTCGGGTTCGATGTCGCGGGCGTGCTGGCCCTGGTGGCGGCCGCCACGGTGGCCCGGCGAATCTACCGGTGGGACTGGGTCGCTTCGGGTTTCGGCTGGGCGGCAATGCTCATCGGCTTTGGTGCGCTGCGAATGATCTTCGCTGGTGTCGGCGGCTGGGGTGTCGCGGCGAGCTGTGCGGGCGTCGTGGCACTGAGCTACGGCAGCTACCGGTTGATCGGTACCGGACGTTGGGGATTCCTGGCCGGCGGAGGATTTGCGGCGGTGGCAGGCGCCGCATGGGCTTCACGTACCGCATGCGCCGTCCCGGACCGGCCACTCGGAGTGGCGGTGTGCCTGGGGGCCCTGGCGCTGGGTTTCGCCGTGCCCTGGCTCACGCGGGGCTGGAATCGATTCGTCTTGCGCCCCAAGGTCGATGGTGTCGCGCAGACCGACGAGTTCACCGACCCCTTCAACACCGAGCGCAACCGCAGCGAGCCGGACCGTGCGCTCGCCGACACGGTCCCCACCGCTGAGGAGGTGATGCGGCGCGGTCGTGATGCGGCCGCGGTGCGGTGCGGGCTCTACACCGCGGCGGGCGCATCCTTGGCGCTGGGTGTCGAAGTGCTGTCACGCGCGGCGACGGACTTGGTGTCCCTGACCTTCATGATGTTGTGCGGCATCGTCTTTGCGTTGCGGCTCCGCGCCGCCCGCAGCGCCGCCGAGCGAACCGTACTGCTCACCTTCGGTGTGGTAGTTGTGTTGCGCGCAGTCACGGCGGCCACCTTCGGATCGCTACCTGCCACGATCTTCGGGCTTGTCGCACTGGGGGCACTTCTCGTCGGCGGTGCGGTGATCGGTGTGCTCGCGACCACACCCGAACCCACCCTGCGGCAGCGCTGGGAATTGTTGTCGGACTATGTCGGCTACGTCGCGGTTGCCGCCCTCATCCCGGTGGCGCTGGGCGTGGTGGGCATGTACGACGCTGTGCTGGGTCGGTAGCCATGGGCCGATGGACATGGGCCCGACGGATCCTCGGCGTACTGACAGTGCTGGCGATTGTCGGATCCATCGACGCCCCAGCAGCATTCGCCGTAGACCCACCTGTGGTGCCACCGGGACCGCCGCCGGCTGGGCCCGTGGCCCCCGCGGACCCGACCGAGCAGAAGACGGTGTGCGCGGTCACCGGTACGCGCCCGGGCACGGACTATACGATGGCCCCGATCGCGGAGGCCATGCTGCGGTACCGCGACGCCTGGGCGTATTCGACGGGTGCCGGACAGAAGGTCGCTGTCATCGACACCGGTGTGAACCCCAACCCACGGCTGCCCGCGTTGGAACCCGGCGGCGACTACGTGTCCGGCGGGGACGGCCTGTCGGATTGCGACGCGCACGGCACCCTCATCGCCGGGATCATCGCGGCCAAGCCGAGCGCCACCGATGCGTTCGCAGGTGTGGCGCCCGACGCCGCGATTCTGTCGATCCGGCAGAACAGTGCCTCGTTCGCGGTCAAAGGGTTCGGGCAGCAGGAGGATCGCAACGCGGTGTCCCCGGGCACCGGGCCTGCCGGTTACGGCAACACCCACACGCTGGCACTGGCGGTGACGCATGCGGTCGATCTCGGCGCCACAGTCATCAACATGTCCGAATTGGCCTGTGCGCCTGCGTCGGTCGGGATCGACGATGCCGACCTGGGCCGAGCACTGAGGTATGCCTTCGAACGCAACGTCGTGGTGGTCGCGGCGGCGGGCAACGTCGACAAACAGGGTCCGTGCGCAATCCAGAACACGATGACGGACCCGAATCTGCCGGTGCAGGCCGCGTGGCGGACGGTGCGGACGGTGGCCAGCCCAGCGTGGTTCACCGATTACGTGCTGACCGTGGCAGCCCTGTCCCCTTACGGCGAACCGTCGGATTTCAGCCTGCACGGGCCGTGGATACAGGTGGCGGCACCTGGTGAGCAGGTGGTGTCCCTCAATCCTGTCGGCGCGGGTCTGACGAATGCCATCATGGGCCAGCAAGGATTGGCGCCGCTCAACGGAACCAGCTATGCGGCACCGTATGTCGCCGGCTTGGCCGCACTCATCCGGGCCAGGTTCCCGCAACTGACGGCGGCACAGGTGATGGACCGGATCAAACGGACCGCGCACACTCCGGGCCAGGGACCGAACATCGCGACAGGCTACGGGTTGATCGACCCGGTGGCCGCACTGAGCTCGAGCCTGCCCGCTGACCCACCGGTGGCCCGAGCCGCAGCGCCGATCGCGGGGCCACCGATCCCGGATCCCGTGAGCACCCGCGCCCGGACCATATCGTTCATCGTCGCCGGCGGATGCGTTGCCGCAATGGTTTTCGCGTGGGCCGTGTACGTCGCCTACCGCAGGCGATGACCCGAGCGGGGCGTCCGGACATCGCCGAACACCCCGCTCGAGGCAAATCAGAAATCCGCGGCGTTGGCGCGGTCGAGTGCCGCCATGAGGTCCTGCTGGTCGCGGCCGCGGTGGTTGCCCGCGGTCATCTCCTGCACCGCAGACTCCATCACGCTCGCGAGTTGCTGGTGTGCACTCTGCAGAGCCTGGGCACCCTGGCCCTCATACACGCTGTAGAGCACCTTGAACACGGTGTCGACTTCCTGCTGGAGCGCGCGGGCATCGGACAGACCCGAGTCGAGGCTGTCGAGGTGCATGTGGTTCTGACCGAAGTCGTACTTGATGGTGCTGCCATCGAATGACATGGGAATTCCTGCTTTCTGGAGCTAGGCCTGGTCGGCGTTGGCGATGCTGTGGATGTGGGTCTTGCCCTTTTCGGCGATGTTGGTCAGCGTCTGGATCAGCGCGTTGTACTCGTCGTGCTGCTGGGTCTTCATGTTGCTGAACTTGCCTGCCGCAACCCCGTTCCACGGCCCGCTGACCATGGTCTCGGTTTCACCGGTCATCTTGGCGACGATGCTGCGGGCTCGGCCCATGGCCTCGTCGATCTGGGTGATCTTGGCTGCTGCTTCCTGAGGGGTAAGTGCAACGACCATCTGGTGGTTCTCCTGTCTGGTTCTCAAATCGTGCTATCTGCTACGGCGTCATACGTCTGTGTGGTGTCAACTCTCCCGTCGGCTACTGGGCGTCCCCCTCCCACCCGGCTGGTACCAGCTCGGCAAGTTGCGAAACTGCCTGCGCCACGCGGTGATCCGATCCGGGTTTGATGGTGGTCCACAGTTGGCCGGTCGGCGACACGCTCGGCGCGGACACGAGCCTGCCGCGTCTGGTGTAGAAGACGCCCACCGCGCCGGGCGTCCGGGTCACCCGATCAGCCGATGGATCCAGTGCGTGACAGACGATCTCGCCGAACGCGATCCGGGACGCGAACGCGGCGCCCAGCACCAGGGCGACCTGGTGCCCGGCACCGAGCGCACGTAGCCGGTCGGTGAGGTAGGTGGCATCGTGACCGCCGTGGAGGCACTCGGTGAGCTCCACGGTCGGCGCACCGAAGCCGTCGACCGACGCCGGACCGGCTGCGGGTAGCTCGACCAGTACCGCGCGGATGAGTTCGGCAACGCCGCACCGGGAACCGAGCGTACGCAGCGTGACAGAGTTTCCGATGCGGCGGGCAGAGACGCCCAGGCTGCCGGTCTGGGCGACGCAGACCCTGGCCAGGCCGTCGGGGGTGACGAGGCGCAGCGCCAGTTCGCGCGACGGCCGGCGCAGTACCTGCACGAGGTCGGCCAGTTCGGGGAGCACGCCGCCGGTACTGAGCAACCCGCGCGACGTGAGGCTGCGGCCCGCGGCATCGTAGGCCCGCTCGAGGGCGCCGATGGTGCCGTGCCGCGGCCGCATGGCCAGCACCACGGGAAAGTCGGCGATACCCAGCCGGATACCGAGGGTGTGAAGCTCATCGTCGGTCAGCTCGAAAAGCGCTGTGGCCGGCGCGCTCACGAGTCGTGGCTCCCGCCGCCGATGACCGCGGGAGCCACCCAGCGGTCGGCGACCTGCTCCAGGGCGGGCGGGGACTCGTCAGGCGTGTCGGTCTGCGGTACCGGGTCGACGAGGCCGTCGAAAAATGTGGTGTCGGGACCAGTGGTCTGCAGGAAAATCGGTTCATGGTTGACCTGCGCGGCAGGCAGCCACGATGCCGGGGCGGCCGAAAGGCCAGCACTGGCTTCGCCGCCGCCCTCGAGCACTTCCGGTGGCCGTTGCGACTCGTAGTCGCGCCCGCCGTCATACCCGCGGGCCATCCCCGCCATCGGGGCGTACGGTGCGCCGGCGTAGCCGGATGCCGACGCCGCGCTCACCGCGGTGACCCGAGGCGAGGACTGAATTTCCTTGGAACCCGCGACATCCCGCGCGGTGCGCGGGCTCAGTGGCATGATCGGGGCGGCGGGAGCGGTGCCGCCACCCCCGCCGTGCCCGGGTGCGCCGCCGCCGGCGGCACCGGTCGCGGCGTCGGCTTTCGGATCGGAACCGGCGTGGCCACCGTGGACCACCGACGGCGGTGGTGGTTCGTCCCATGCGGTGGCCAGGGATACCGTGGCGTCCTCGTACTGGTGCATGACCGCTGCGGCGTCGGCCTCGGCCGATGTTGCGGCGGCATCGAATTCAGCGAACTGACCGCTGAGGACCGCGCCGTTGTAGGCGGCCAGCGAGGCCATCATGTCGCGCTGCGCCTGCGCCTCCACGGCCTCGCTGACACTGGGCATGGACATGATCGCGGTCGTGGCGGCAACGGCGGCCTCCTCGGCGCGTTGCCCGTTGGCCGCGGCGTTGAGAGCCGTGGCCCGCAACCAGTCCCCGAGCTGCTGCAGGCGGGTCAGCACCGCGGGAGTATGGGCGCTGTCCCATGACGTGCGTATCCGATCGAGGAGTTCGGCGTACTCGTCGGCGGCCGCCGCGAAGCCCGTCGCGACGCGTTCCCACGCCGCGCCGGCATCGCCGACCGACGACGGCCCCGGACCATCGGTGAGGTCGCGGGCCAACTGCTCGGCACTGCGCGACACCCACACCACACCCGTGTAACCCACGTTTACGGGACCCCTCGAATCTGCTGCCGGTCAGGCGGTGAATTCCGCGTCGGCGTCGATGACCTTGCCGGTGTTGCTCCGCAGGGCTGCGGCGATCTCCCGGAGTTCGGCGATCCCTGCCTCAGCGGATTCCGCGTAGGACGCGTGGACGGTGTTCAGTGTCGACGACGCCCGCGCCGAAACCTCGTCACGGCCCACCGGCACGGTGTCCAGATGGGGATGTTCGGCCTGCAGCAGGTCGGAAAGGCGACCGGCGATCGCGTCGAGCCTTGCTCCCACCTCGGTCAATTGCTGTGTCTCGATGGATAATCCGGACATCGTCATCCCCCAATCAGTTTCGAACCCGGTCGATTCAGTCGATCACGAGCCCCTGGCGTTCACCGGTTCGGCTTCACCGATGACCGGCGGCGCTGCGGTCCCGAGGTCGCCGAGGATCTCATCTCCGTGATCGGTCGTGTGCAGGAACGCCGGTGCGGTGTGATGGCCCCCGGGGCGCCCGCCTGCGCCATGCGCCATGGGCGCCATCGGGCTTCCCATCATCGGTGTTCCGGTCAGGCCCGCGCCGGTCCGCGTCGGCCCGAGCGCACGCGTGGCGTCCTCGCTCACCGGCGGCACCGGCGGTGCGGACCGGGCCGCGAGGGTCGTCGCACCCAGGGCTGAGGCACCGCCCGCGCCTCCACCACCGGCGCTGCCGCCGCCCGAGGCGTGTGTCAGGCCGGCGGCGGTCGGCATGATGGCCGGTGTCGCGGCCGCCGACGGATCACCGGCACCCTGCTTGGCGCCTGCGCCTGCGAGCTGCGATGCCAGCTGCGACGCCGTCTGAGTACCCTGCTGCGCGGCCTGGGTGACGCTGTTCATCAATCCGGAAAGGCCCTGGGAGCCACCGGATGACGACGCTGCGGCGGGTGCCGCGGACTTTGCGGCGCTGGTCGCGGCCGTGGTCGGCGCCTCGGTCACCGGTAACGCCCGGCCGGCCTCGGTGACCTGCGCGGTCTGGCCGGAGAGCTCGGACTGCAATTCGGTCATGGCCTCGACGGCCTGGGTCACGGCATCGGTTGCGGCGCTCACCACCGCCGCCCAACCCCACGGGAAGATGATGTTCGGGCCGATCGCGGCCAAGGTGGCCATGAACTGGTTGATGATCGCGATCAACCGGGCTTCGGTCTGACTGACGGCCGCGGCTGCCGCTGTCAACGAGCTGCGCAGGGCCTGCGCCTGCGTACTGAGGTCGGCGCCGTTCTTCATCGCGGCCACGGTCTTGGCGGCCGCGGAGGTGGCGCCCGCGCCCTCCCAGTTGCCCGCCAGATTGCCCATGGCGGTGGTGAGATCGCCCGACGACGCGTCGAAGGCCTGAGATATGCCTTGGAACATCGTCGTGGGATCGAGCGCCTGGAACATGCCGGTGCCCAGGGTGCCGAGGGCATCGGTGATCGGCTGGATGAGCGCGGTCGGATCCATCGGGCTGGAGGGCTGGGCCGGCGGCTGATCGGGTGCCGGTGGGCGCGGCTGTGCGGGATAACCCAGCTGCGCGAGAATCTCGTGGACCGGCCGGTTGAGGTACTCGTTGAGGTTCTGTTCCTGAGCCGCTATCGCAGAACTCGCATCGAAACCCGGTAGCTGCTGGGCAAATTGAGCCGTCGCATGGTCGGGCCTGGTTACCGTGACGATCGGCGCAGGAGTGGCACCCACAGCGATTCCTAGCCCGACGAGGTCGAATCGGCGGCGGTCAGGGCGGTCTTGGCGGCTGTCGTGGTGCTGCTGATGCCGGCATGAACCGCACCGACGAGCAGCGTGCCCGCCAGGTTGTTGGCCTGCGCGGGCCCGAACGCGGCCAGATAGGTGGCCCCGATCGGGCCTATCGCCACTGCCGCTGCTGTCAGCATGGCCGCCGAATCAGCCGACCCGGCAGTACTGATCAGCTCGCCCGCGCCGGCGTTCGCCGCAGCGAACGCGTCCATCCCCGCTGGGACAGCGGTCAAAGAAGAACTCACGCCAAAACTCCCCAAGTTTTGTTTCGTTCTGTGTGCGGCACGCACCATTGCAGAGGGCGGTGACAGGGTGACACCCGGTCTCGAAGTCTAGCCCGCACCAGTCACTTTGGCGAGGTATGACAGTTAAGCCCTTGTGCGCCAGATGAAGCGGTAATCCGGTTTGTACCACCACAGGATTCGGCCCACGGCAGCCGGCTGCGACGCGGCCGCACATGCGATCTAGATGGGGTTTCCGCCGGGATCACCCGACGGGTCGGCCCGCAATCGTTCGAACTCGAGCCGGAATTGTGCGATGAGTTGATCGCGCCGGGCCAACGCCGCTTTGGCCGCTGTCTGCCCAATGTTCACGATCAATTCAGATAACTCGTTGGGGCTCAACTGCGTTGCTGCACTGCCCAAGGTCAGGTCGGTCAGTGCACCCATGGCATCCACTTCCACCGACACCGCGCGGTTGCGGGTGGTGGCGCGGACGCGGATGGCGTCGCAATGATCGTTGAGGCTATGCAGTAGGTCGCGCTGCCGTGCGATGCGGGCGACGACACTGTCGGCCAGCCCCGTCACACCGACCTCAGCCAGCTGTCGGGAAGTACCTCGTCGTCGCGATCGGTCGCGGCCTCGGCGCGACGCAGGTCATCTTCGGTGGCCAGCTGCAGATTTCGGATGACGACGGGGTCGACATCGTGTGCCGACAACTCGCGCCGGCGGGCCACTTGCGCGCGCGCAGCGGCCAGTCGGCACAGCCCCAAGATCTCCTCGGCGAGCAGTCGCGGATCCTTGTTCATCTCGCGCGCGTCAATTTTGAGTGCCAGCGGCAGTCCGCGTTCGGTTGTGGTGACACTGATCCCGCCGGTGCGGGAGCGTGCAGACGGGAAATCCACCAGTGCGGCTCCTCGTGAAAGAGTTTGCTACTAGGCCAGATAACGGCGATTCGCGCCGGATGCTCCCGGCCCGGTCAATTCAGTACGATACCAATCGGGCGCCGATCTACGACGTGGAAGGACCGGAGGACGTTGGCCAATCACAATGGGGCGCCTGCCCAGCCGCCCTGGTTGCAGGGATACCGGCCGCGCTCCGACGCGACGCTGCCGGCGTTGCCCGCTGACGACTTTGTATCGGAAGTGCCGGTCAGAGGCGATTCCACTCAGGACTCGGAAGTTGCTGACACGGCTGTCAATTCGACCAACGGGCAGAGGGACAAAATTGACGCAGATTCCGAATTGGCGGCGCCACAACAGGATTCGTTTGTAGACTCGCACGACCCTGTCGAGGCGCGGGCCGCCGAGCTGCTGAATCTGCTGGGCCAGAACCGGCCGAGGGTTGACGAGCCCATCGATGAGGAGCCGGACCGGCCCGTCGACCCGCAGCCGAAGGACACGACGCACGAGCGCGCCGCAATCCCTCAGTGGGAAGTCCCGCGCTGGGAATCGGCCCCGTCGGGTCCCCCGCAGTACCCGTCGCAACATCACACGCTGCGTCCCCTCGATGAGGCTGCCATCGCCAACCGCGGCCGCTTCGCTCCGCGGTCCGGATGGCGTCGCGCTGTCTACCGAATGAGCGCGGGGCGCGTCAATCCAGGTGACTCGGCGCGAGACCGTCGGCGCGACGAGACGTACGCCCGTATCCGCCAACCCATCCGCGGTGATTTCCGCATCGCGGTGCTGTCGATCAAGGGCGGGGTCGGCAAGACCACGACGACCTTGGGTCTGGGATCGGCTTTCGCCCGGATCCGCACGGACCGGGTCATCGCGGTGGACGCCAATCCCGATCGCGGCACGTTGGCACAGCGCGTCGATGATCCGTCCCGGGCCACGGTGCGCGATCTCCTCAGTGATCCCAACATCACGCGCTATTCGGATGTCCGCGCCTACACCCGCATGTCGGAGAGCCGACTGGAGGTCCTGGGCAGTCCGATCGACCCGGCGATCTCCGAGGCGTTCTGCGAGGTCGATTACCGCCGCACGATCGACATCCTGCAGAGCTACTACAACATCGTGCTCACCGACTGTGGCACCGGCATCATGCATTCAGCGATGGCCGGGGTATTGGACCTGGCACACGCCATCGTGCTGGTGAGTTCGCCGGCCCTCGACGCTGCGCGCAGCGCTTCGGCAACGCTGGAATGGCTGACCCAACACGGCTATTCGGGCTTGGCACAGGAATCACACCTGGTGCTCAGCTCGGCGCGGCCCGGCGGATCGGCCGTGCATATGGAGAAAGTTCACGAGCATTTCCAATCCAGGTGCCGATCTGTTCACCTGATTCCGTTCGACTTCCATCTGGCCGAAGGTGGGGAAATCGACGTGGACTTGCTCAAACCCGCGACCTTCGAGGCGTATGTCGAACTGGCGGGGGCAATTTCGGAGAAGTTCGGCTTACTGCGGCCGAACTCCTGAACGACGACACAGTCAGGACACCATGAGTGGACGCACCCGAGACGCGCAACGGGTATTCGACGCCGGGGTTCTCTCGCTGGGAATTCCCATCAACGGTGTCGAGGCGGACCGCGACATCGACTACGCGAGACTCGCGTTCGCCCGGGCCACCGAATACGACCCCGACATGTGCGACGCCTGGCTCGGCCGGGTCGCCGCAGGCGAATCCAGTCCCGAGATCATCTACCACCTCTACCGCACCAGCACGCTGACCCTGTTTCGGGAGCAGCGCAGGCTCGGGCTGCCCGGCCGGGCGCTGGCCGGCCGGTTTCAGACCAACCTCTACATCGATTACGACCTGAGCTCGTTCACCGAGATCTGGCTGGCCTACGCCGCGAGCATGATCGCCGGCCAAGACTACAGCGAAGCCGAGCGAACACTCGACGAGCTGGACCGCATCCGCACCAGGATGCCCGGCGGTGACGCCAACTCCACCGAGATCTGCACCTACATCCGCGGTGTCCTGCACTTCCTGACCCAGCGGTGGCCCGACGTCCTTGTCGCCCTGGCGAATTCGTCAAGCTTCACTGACGAGTTCATCGGGGCCGGCGCCAACATGATGGTGGGCAGCGCCTGTGCGCAGCTGGGCTTGTTCGGCGAAGCGCTGCGCCGGCTCGAGCTCGCCGCGGCCGGTCCGATTCCTGCCGCACGGCAAGCCTCCGAATTCTGCCGCGCACTCACCTTGCGCGAGATGGGACGTGAGGACGATGCCAGGGCGGTGTTCGAACGGATCTACAGCGAGGATCCGAGTTTCACCGCGAACATCGCCGCGCTGCGCGACCCGAAGTACCGGCTCGTCATCACCGACCAGGAGACCATCGACTCGCGCACCGACAGGTGGGACCCGAGGTCGGCGCGCACCCGCGTCGAGATCGCCGAAGCGGACGCCGCCGACCGCCACGACGACTACCTGCGCCAGGCCCAGGAGGAACTCGACCGCCAGGTGGGGCTGGCCGAGGTGAAGACACAGGTCGCCAAACTGCGGTCGACGGCGAAACTGGCGAAAGTCCGGGAAGACAAGGGTCTGAGTTCGGTCCCGCGCAGCCTGCACCTCGCCTTCACCGGCCCGCCCGGCACGGGCAAGACCACCATCGCCCGTGTGATCGCCAAGATCTATTGCGGGTTGGGCTTGTTGAAGACCTCCTCGGTGGTCGAGGCCACACGCGCCGACTTCGTCGGTCAGCACCTCGGCAGCACCGCCATCAAGACCTCCGAACTCATCGATCGGGCGCTGGACGGGGTGCTGTTCATCGACGAGGCGTACACCCTGATCCAGTCCGGTCTGGCAGGCGGTGACGCGTTCGGCCGGGAGGCCGTCGACACGCTGCTGGCCAGGATGGAGGATGACCGCGACCGGCTGGTCGTCATCATCGCCGGCTACGACCGCGAGATCGATCGCTTCCTCGCGTCCAACGAGGGTCTGGCGTCCCGCTTTTCCCGCCGGATCCGATTCAACTCGTACACCGCAGGCGAGTTGGGCGACATCGCCCAGATGATCGCCAAGGCCCGTGACTCCGAACTCACCGGCGACGCCTACCAGGAGCTGATCCTGATCTGCCGCCAGTTGTGTGAGACCGAAGCGATCGACCAGACCGGAGTGGCCCGGCCCGCCATCGACATCGCAGGCAACGGTCGCTTCATCCGTAACGTCGTCGAATCCGCAGAGGAGGAGCGGGCATTCCGGCTCAGCGAGGATCCCGACGTGGATCTCGACGCCTTGAGTGAGGACCTGCTGATGCGGATCGAACTCGCAGACATGCGGGCGGCGTTGAAGAACGTGCTCGAGATGCACAAGGCCGGCGCATGACCCACGAATACGACGACCCGACCCGGCTGATCCCGCGCAACCTCGAGCAGGCGGGCACGTTCAGTCCCGACGACCCGACGCAGTTCATCGTCCGGCCCGTCGGCCCACCAGCCCGTTACACGCCTGTGCCGCCGGTCCCGTTGCAGACGCCGTTTGTCACTGGACACCATCCAGGCGCGATGGTCGGCCAACCGGTCGTGCCGGGCCCGGAGCACCTGCGGTTGATTGCGCCCGTGCAGCGGCGGCCGACGCGCGGGTGGCGCAAGTTGGTGTACGCGTTGACCGGCGGGGCGATCAATCCGGGTGAATCTCCCTATGAACGTAACCGGCGTGCTCTGGTCGCCCGGGTCAACCGGCAGGTACGCGGGGATTACCGGATCGCGGTCCTGTCACTGAAGGGCGGAGTCGGCAAGACCACCACCACCGTCGCGCTGGGTGCGACGCTGGCGTCGGTGCGTGGGGACAGGGTGATCGCGGTCGATGCCAACCCGGACTTCGGGACGTTGGCTCAGCGTGGGCCGGATCAGACCAGGGCCACGGTGCGCGATCTGTTGGCCGACACGTCAATCCGGCGGTACTCCGATGTGCGGGCATACACCTCGCAGAGTGAGAGCCGACTGGAGATCATGGCCTCCGAACGCGATCCCGCCGCCTCCGAGGCGTTCTCCGAAGATGACTACCGCCAGGTGATTTCGCTGCTGCAGCGCTTCTACAACATCATCCTCACCGACTGCGGTACGGGGCTCATGCATTCGGCGATGACGGGGGTTCTCGACGAGGCCAACGCCATCATCCTGGTGACGTCACCGGCCATGGACGGGGCCCGCAGCGCGTCGGCCACCCTGGACTGGCTGGCCCACCAGGGCTACGAACGCCTCGTCGCCAATGCGGTGGTCGTGGTCAGCTCCGCGCGCCCGGGCGCCACGTCGATGGATATCGAGCAGCTGATGCAATATTTCCAAAGTCGTTCACGTGCTGTTCATTTCATCCCGTTCGACGATCACCTGGCCGAAGGCTCCGAAGTGGTTCTGAGCTTGATGAATCGCAAGACGCAGGACGCGTTCATCGAGTTGGCGGCGACGGTGGCCGACGCGTTCAGCTATCGCGATCATGGCCAGTTCGTCCCGATCACCCCAGCCAGATGATGCACTGGAAGCGCTGCGACTGTTGCACGCCAAAAGAATCGGAGACTACAGTCTTCGCTAGCGCTGTGCCGGGCGATCCCGCCGCGACCGTCCGAAGACCAACCCAACTCAGTACCAATTCAACTCGGTAGGGGTCAGCTGTGACGTTGAAAGCGGATCTGGATCAAATGCGCACGGTCGCCGGGCATCTGGCGACGTTGGGTGCCGAGGTGACCGGGCTGAAATTCGGGCCCATGATGATGGGCACCGATTCAGCGGCACTGCAATCCGTCGGTGCCATGCAGCACATCCAGTACGACGTCCTCAACACCACGTTGATCCCGTCGTTCTCGGAGCGTCTCTCGGAGACGGGCGAGATCATGGTCAACTGCGCGGACAAGTTCAAGAACGCCGACGACACCAAGACCCTGGACATGGTGACCATGTTCACCAACGCCACCGGCAATTGGGGTGAATGACAGTGGGATTCACCAAATCCCAGGTCCAGAACATGGACCCCAACGTCGTTTCCAATATCGCGGCGGGCTGGGACAAGCTCGGTACGACGCTCGAGCAGAAGTTCGACTCGTATGTGTCCCTGGTGAAAAACACTGCCAGCGGCGGCTATTGGGAGGGTAAGGCGGCCGAGGCCGCGCAGAACCGGGCCGGCGACGACCGCAAGGTCGCCGTGAAGCTCGTCGACGAGTTGCAGGGTGCGGCCAAGACCGCGCGCGGCGTCGCCACCGACATCGGCACGGCCCGCACCAATGTGCTCAACAAGGTCGTCACCATCTCGGGGCAGCAGTTCACCGTCGGGGACAACTGGTCGGTGACCGACACCTCCGGCATCAAGGACACCGGGCAGCGCGCCGCGCTGGCCCGGCAATACGCCGGTGAGCTGACCACCCTGGTCAACGCGTTGGTCACGGCCGATTCCAACGGAGCCAAGACCATCAACGGGCTGGCCGCCAACCTGATCGCGAAGTTCACCAATCCGGCGTCGCTCAGCGGCCAGCAGGGCACCTCCGATGGTCAGGCCTTGCAGAGTGGGAAGATCCCGCCGGATGTGCTGCAGCGCCTCAAGGAAGCGGGCTCGCTGACTCCCGAGCAGCTCAAGGCGTTGCAATCCGGTGAGCCCGTGGACATTCCGGCGTCGCAGATGGAATACATAAACGCCCTGATGCGCTCCCTGGACGGCAAGTCACCCGAAGACATCGAGAAGCTGCTCAACTCGCTGCCCACCGATGCCCGCACGGGCATGGCCAACACGTTCCAGATCGCCTCCAACGGTCGCGTGACAGCGTCGGTCGAAGGCAACGTCGATGTCCCGACCAACGGCGGTTTCAACCTGCTGCCGCAGAAGATGCGCGACTCGTTGACCCGTAAAGACCTGGTGCAGTACGGATCCACCATGGCGGGCACCCAGAGCACCGGGTTCCCGATTCTCTTCAACACCATCAACGTCAACGGCGTCGGCACCAACCAGGCCATCGCCCGGATCGCGGGGATGGGCGACGCCAACATGCGGGCCGGCTCGAGCCTCGACGGCAAGGTCATGGATGTCGCGGGCCAGTATCTCGACGCGCAGGTGCGGGCAGAGACCGGTCCGAAGGACACGACGATGTTCTCCATCGACGGCCATGGCGCCGACCCGAAGAAGGAGCAGATCACCGAGCAGATGTTCCATTCGGTCGGCGACGACAAGTTCGCCGTCGCTGCGGCCATGAGCGATCCGCACACCGGTCAGCGGTTGGTCGGCGACATCTTCCAGCACGAGTGGCCCGACAACGGCAAGACGGTCTCCGAGTTGTTCCACACCACCGCCGACGATGCCGTCGCCAAGCCGGGTGACCCGGTGGACACCAAGAATGCGCAGCTGCACGGCCAAATCGCCGAAGCCACAGCCGATTACATGGCCGATCACAAGAAGGACCTGCTGCGGGTCCCCGGCTATCAGGACAAGATGTCGGCCGGTCAGCTCAATCCCGATCTGATGCGCAACCTCGCCGACGATCTGGCGCCGTACTACAGCACCTTCGCCGGCGCCGAAACCATCCCCGGGGTCCATCATTTCGACCATAAGAGCCAGTTGGCCAACATGTACGCGGTGCTGGCCAGCGATCCCGAGGCGGGCGTGAAGGCTGCGAGTTACACCTACGCGCAGGAGAACGCGCTCGCCGCGCAGTACGGCAGCGGCAACGGCGTGAGCACCTACGGTCAGCTCGCGGGGCAGATGCACAGCGCCGTGGTCGACGGGACGCTCGATGCGAAGACGACCATGGGTCAGAACGACGTCTACAACGCGCAGTGGCAGTACGCGGTGAACTCGGCGAACTTCGACACCGCGAAATCGGTGGCCACCACGGCATTTGACGCGGCCGGTATGAAACCGGGCAAGTGGGCCGTCGACATCATCGCCCCGCAGGCCAAGCTGGCGCTGATGGGCATCGTCGACCAGCAGGCCGTGACCAACCCCCAGAACGGCGTGCCGTACCAGCATGCGACCAACGAGGTCGACTCGAGCGTGACGATGCAGAACGTGCTCAACGGACTCGAGAGCAAGGATCCCGCCGTGGTCAATGATCCGGCGCTCGCGTCGCTGCGGGAGACCGAGCCCGACGGTGATGTGCACCTTGTGGTCCAGGGTTTGACCGAACAGGAACTGCTCAAGGATCGGTTGAAGGCCGCTTACGGCATCGACCTGGAGCAATGGACCAACGAGTACGACGTCGGGGCGCGCGCCGGAGTGATCCAGAGCAAGTCGGGCAAGTAACCCAGGCGTGACAGATCGGGCCGATTTCGTTACGGTCCGCGGTATGACTCGAGTGTCGTTGATCACAGGTGGTGCGGGCGGTATGGGCACTGCCACGGCCAAGGTCGTCGGCCGCGACCACGCCGTCGTCCTGTGCGATGTGCGGCAGGACAGGCTCGACACCGCGCTGGCTCAGCTCGGTGAGCTCGGGATCGTCGCGACCGCCGTCAACTGCGATGTCACCGATCGGCAGGCGGTGGACGAGCTCTTCGACACCGCCTCCGGGTTGGGCGCCGTCACCTCGGTGATCCACGCCGCAGGCGTCAGCCCCAGCATGGGCGACGGGGACTACGTGATGCGGACCAATGCGCTCGGCACGGTCAACGTCAACGAGGTGTTTTACGCTGCCGCTCGCGAGGGCGCCGCGATCGTCAACGTGGCGTCGATGGCAGCGCATCTGCTGCCCGAGGAACTGATCCCGACCGGGCAGTTCCCGCTGGCCCTGCGCGACGACGAGGCGTTCATGAGCGGCATGGCTGCCGCATGCGGGATCGGCGGTGAGCAGGCCCGCTCCGGGCTGGCCTACGCCATCAGCAAGAACTTCGTGAAGTGGTACAGCTCGTCGCAGGCCGAGCGGTTCAACGCCCGGGGGTTGCGCATCGTCTCGGTGTCCCCCGGATCGGTCGACACGGAGATGGGCCGGCTCGAGGAGCAGGCCGGTGCCGGCGCGATGGTCGCCGACGCCGCCGTGCCGCGCTGGGGCAAGGCCGAAGAGATGGCCGAGCTGTTCGCGTTCTGCGCAAGCGACCGGGCCGGCTACCTGACGGGCACCGACATCCTCAACGACGGTGGTGTGGTCGCTTCGGTGCGGGAACGAGCTCGCGTCGCCCGAGCCGGGTAGCGGCCACTCGAAAGACGTGCATTGCGAGCAGGTTTGACGGGCCGCACCGCGGCCACGCCCGATTGCGCCGCCGGTGGTCATCGTTTACGGACATGAAACTCTTTCGGCCTGGAGCAACCTGGCGGCCTGGGAGGTTCGGCGGTAGGTGGCTCTTCTGAGCAGATTGCTCCGACGCGTCTGGAGGTGCTGAGCTACTGACCAACTAGACTTTGGGGGTTGCCCGAGGTTGCTCTGGTCGCCCGGGCGTGCCTGACGAACGAGGATTAGATGACAGACACCACGTTGCCGCCTGGCGACGGCGCCTCAGACCGCGTCGAACCGGTCGACATCCAGCAGGAGATGCAGCGCAGCTACATCGACTACGCCATGAGCGTGATCGTCGGCCGCGCGCTGCCGGAGGTGCGCGACGGTCTCAAGCCGGTGCACCGCCGGGTGCTCTACGCCATGTACGACTCCGGCTTCCGGCCGGACCGCAGCCACGCCAAGTCCGCGCGTTCGGTTGCCGAGACAATGGGCAACTATCACCCGCACGGTGACGCGTCGATCTACGACACCCTGGTCCGGATGGCCCAGCCGTGGTCACTGCGCTATCCGCTGGTCGACGGCCAGGGGAACTTCGGCTCGCCGGGTAACGACCCGCCGGCCGCAATGAGGTACTGCACCACCGGTGATGCGCTGATCCGTCTGCCGATGGGTCACTCGGTGCGGATCGCCGACGTAGTCCCCACGGCGCGGCCGAACACCGAGCACGTGATCGATCTCAAGGTTGTCGATCGACACGGCAATCCGGTGGTGGCGGATCGGCTCTTCCATTCGGGCGAGCACCAGACCTACAAGGTGACGACGGCCGAGGGGTACACCGTCACGGGTACGAGCAATCACCCGCTGCTGTGCCTGGTCGATCTCGCGGGCGTGCCGACTCTCCTGTGGAAGCTGATCGAGGAGATTGGTCCCGGCGACCGCGTCGCCATCCAGCGCACACCGCCGGCTGAGTTCGGTCCTGCCGACTGGCACGAAACTCTGGAAGCACTGCTGCTGGGCGCATTTGTCAGCGAAGGTTTCGTGTCCGAGACTCGGGCGGGTTTCAACAATCTCGACCGGGATTTCTTCGAAATCGTTGTTGCCGCCTATGACGCTGTCGTGGGCGGGCCGAGGTATGTGTCGTCGCGGACCATCGCATCGGGGTCCACGCTGCACGAGCTCGATGTGCATAACCTGAAGGCGCTCAAGGCCTCCCGGCTCGGCGACATGCTCGGCCGGCGATCGGCAGACAAGGCCGTGCCGGAATGGTTGTGGCACGCGGCGACCGTGGTCAAGCGCGCCTTCCTGCAGGCCCTCTTCGAGGGTGACGGATCGTGCTCGGCATTGCCGCGCAACACGATCCAGGTCTCCTATTCGACGCGTAGTGACCGGCTCGCCAAGGACGTCCAGCAGATGCTGCTGGAGTTCGGGGTCGTGTCGAGCCGCTATCGGCACGCCACCGGTGAGTACAAGGTCGCGATCACCAACCGCGCGCAGGCGGAACTGTTCGCCGCACACATCGGCTTCGGTGGTGCCAAGCAGACCAAGCTGCAGGAAATCCTGTCGGCGCTGCCGGCGGCGGCCAAGGGTCTCGACGGCGATCATGTGCCCGGTCTCGGCGAGTTCATCCGCACTCATGGTGGCGGCCGCTGGGCCGACACGGAGTGGCTGAGCAAGCACAACATCGACCGACTCGATCGGTGGCGGCGCAACGGAGCCGAGATCCTCTCGCACATCGCCGATCCCGACGTCCGTGCCATCGCCTCTGATCTGACCGACGGCCGGTTCTACTACGCCAAGGTCGAATCGGTGACCGACGCCGGTGTGCAGCCCGTGTACAGCCTGCGCGTCGACACCGAGGACCACGCGTTCATCACCAACGGGTTCGTCAGCCACAACACAGAGGCCCGGCTGACCCCGCTGGCCATGGAGATGCTGCGTGAAATCGACGAGGAGACAGTCGATTTCATTCCGAACTACGACGGTCGGGTGCAGGAGCCGACGGTTCTGCCGAGCCGGTTCCCCAACCTGCTCGCCAACGGTTCGGGCGGTATCGCCGTCGGCATGGCCACCAACATCCCGCCGCACAACCTGCGCGAGCTGGCCGAGGCGGTGTACTGGTGCCTGGAGAACTACGAGGCTGACGAAGAGGCCACCCTGGCCGCGGTGTGTGAGCGCGTCAAGGGTCCCGACTTCCCCACTGCCGGTTTGATTGTCGGCTCACAGGGCATCGAGGACACCTACAAGACGGGCCGCGGGTCGGTCCGCATGCGGGGTGTCGTCGAGATCGAGGAGGACTCCCGCGGGCGTACCTCGATCGTCATCACCGAGTTGCCGTATCAGGTCAACCACGACAACTTCATCACCTCGATCGCCGAACAGGTGCGCGACGGCAAACTGGCCGGGATCTCGAACATCGAGGACCAGGGTAGCGACCGCGTCGGCATCCGAATTGTGGTGGAGCTCAAGCGCGATGCCGTCGCCAAGGTCGTGCTGAACAACCTCTACAAGCACACCCAGCTGCAGACCAGCTTCGGCGCCAACATGCTGTCGATCGTCGACGGTGTGCCGCGCACACTGCGGTTGGACCAGCTGATCCGGCTGTACGTGGACCATCAGCTCGATGTCATCGTGCGGCGCACCCGCTACCGGTTGCGCAAGGCCAACGAGCGGGCCCACATCCTGCGCGGTCTGGTCAAGGCCCTCGACGCGCTCGATGAGGTCATCGCGTTGATCCGGGCATCGGCCAACGCCGACGTCGCCCGGTCCGGCTTGATGGAGCTCCTCGACGTCGACGAGATCCAGGCGCAGGCGATCCTGGACATGCAGCTGCGCCGGTTGGCTGCTCTGGAACGTCAGCGCATCGTCGACGATCTCGCCAAGATCGAAGCCGAGATCGCGGACCTGGAAGACATCCTGGCCAAGCCCGAGCGACAGCGGGCCATCGTCCGCGACGAGCTGGCCGAGATCGTCGAGAAGCACGGCGACGACCGTCGGACCCGGATCGTTCCGGCCGACGGCGAGGTCAGCGACGAGGATCTGATCGCCCGTGAGGACGTGGTCGTCACGATCACCGAGACCGGGTACGCCAAGCGCACGAAGACCGACCTGTACCGCAGCCAGAAGCGTGGCGGCAAGGGCGTCCAGGGCGCGGGGCTCAAGGCCGACGACATCGTCAACCACTTCTTCGTCTGCTCCACGCACGACTGGATCCTGTTCTTCACCACGCAGGGCCGGGTGTACCGGGCCAAGGCCTACGAGTTGCCGGAGGCCTCCCGCACCGCGCGCGGCCAGCATGTCGCCAACCTGCTGGCCTTCCAGCCGGAGGAGCGCATCGCCCAGGTCATCCAGCTCAAGAGCTACGAGGACGCGCCGTACCTGGTGCTGGCCACCCGCAACGGTCTGGTGAAGAAGTCGAAGCTCACCGACTTCGACTCCAACCGGTCCGGTGGCATCGTCGCAGTGAACCTGCGTGACGGCGACGAGTTGGTCGGTGCCGTGCTGTGCTCGGCCGAGGACGACCTGCTGTTGGTCAGCGCCAACGGGCAGTCGATCCGGTTCTCGGCAACCGACGAGGCGTTGCGGCCGATGGGCCGGGCCACCTCCGGTGTGCAGGGCATGCGGTTCAACGAGGACGACCGCCTGCTCTCGCTCAATGTGGTCCAACCCGACACGTATCTGCTGGTCGCGACGTCGGGCGGGTACGCGAAGCGGACGGCGATCGAGGAGTACACGGTCCAGGGCCGAGGCGGCAAGGGCATCCTGACGATCCAGTACGACCGTCGGCGTGGCAACCTTGTCGGAGCGTTGATCGTCGATGACGAGACAGAGCTGTATGCCATCACCTCAGGCGGGGGCGTCATCAGGACCGCGGCCCGTCAGGTTCGCAAGGCCGGGCGGCAAACCAAGGGGGTCCGCTTGATGAACCTGGGTGAGGGCGACACACTAATTGCGATTGCGCGCAATGCCGAAGAGGAACCGGATGCGGAAGAAACCGAGTCCGGCGAGTCCTCTGAGACATAACGCAGCCGCCGAGGCACACCTGGCCCTCGGCCTGAGCTAAGGAGCTGTTAGGTGACTTCACCGAGCGAGCCGGGGTACCCGCGTACGGGCGACCGGCCCGGCAGCGGTACCAACGGCTCAGGAGCCGAGGGCGGGGGCGTCGGTAACGTGCCCCGGCCGACGGGCAACATCACCGAGACCGGTGAGGTGCCACCGTGGCAGCGGGGCAAGGCTGCCCGGCCCGCCGGGCAGCCTGCCGAGCCGCGTCAGGACGGTGGCCGCAGTTCTGGGAGCCACTCCGCCGGCGTCGAGGCGCGGTTGCAGCGCTTCGTGTCGGGCGCGGATGGGGTCGAGGTCGAACAGCCACGGCAGCGTCCTGAGCCGACGCGTCCGGAGCCACCCCGCGCCGAACCGCCCCGCTCTGAACCGCCCCGTACCGAGGCGCCTCGCCCCGATGCGTCGCGGTCGGAGCCGGGACGCACCGAGGCCTACGCCAGCGAGCTGCCGGACCTGTCAGGACCCACGCCGCGGTCCCCGCAACGCAAGTCCGCCGAGGCGCCTGCTGCGTCACGCGCGACGTCCGCGGGTCCGACCAGCCGCATCCAGGTCGCGAGCCGCACGTCGACCAAGGGACCCGTCCGGGCCAGCATGCAGATCCGCCGCGTGGACCCGTGGACCGTGCTGAAGGTGGCGCTGGTGCTGTCCTCGGCGCTGTTCTTCGTGTGGATGATCGCCGTGGCGTTCCTGTACCTCGTGCTCGGCGGTATGGGCGTCTGGAGCAAGCTCAACAGCAACGTGGGCGATCTGCTGACCAGCAGCGGCGGCAATGCCGGCGGCGAGCTCGTGTCCAGTGGCACGATCTTCGGCGGAGCGGCATTGATCGGCCTGGTGAACATCGTCGTGCTGACGGCCATGGCCACCATCGGAGCGTTCATCTACAACCTGACCACCGACCTCGTCGGCGGCGTGGAGGTGACGTTGGCCGACCGGGATTGATCCGGTTTGGGAGACGGGGCATCGGTACGGTAATCTCGTCGCTCGGTCGTCCCCAATAAGGGCCTATAGCTCAGGCGGTTAGAGCGCTTCGCTGATAACGAAGAGGTCGGAGGTTCGAGTCCTCCTAGGCCCACGGAACCGGCATTGCCGGTCGTGTCGGTACTGCCCAACCGGAGGTCCACCATGAAGTTGGTGTTGGCACTCGCGGTGGCAGCTGTGGCGGTGATCGTGTGGCGATCCCGACACGGCGCAGAGGTGTGGCACCAGGCGGCAGAGCCGTCCTGATCCCAGGCACGGGGCCTTAGCTCAGTTGGTAGAGCGCTGCCTTTGCAAGGCAGATGTCAGGAGTTCGAATCTCCTAGGCTCCACAACCTTTCATTCGTCAGTCGCGAAATCATTTGCGCTGGAACGTCTTCAGCAACTTCCCAGGAATCGGTGAGGACGTTGCTAGGGTCGGCTCATATGAGCTACAGCCAGAGAATTGTCACAGCCCTGGCCGCGCTTGTGGTGTGCAGCGCGGCCGCGTGCGGGAGTCAGACCACCGAACAGGCGCCGACGAGCACCAGCCCGGCGACATCGTCGTCCAGCGCGAAGCCCGCCGCCCCCACTCAACGCACCGCCCCGGCCGCGCCGGGCTCGACGGTCCCGATGATGCCCAACCCGAACGGGGATGGCTCGATGGTGCCGTGTGAGGGCACGATCTGCACGAATCCGAATCACGGTGCGGGTGACGATCCTGCCGGCAACGGGGGTGCGGTGATGCCGAATCCGAACGGAGACGGGTCCGCGGTGCCGTGCGAGGGGACCATTTGTACCAACCCCAACCACGGTGCGGGTGACGACGGCAACGGATAATCCGATTGTGCCGCCATTGGAATTCACTGACTCGATCCACGTCTCAGCCTCGCCGGACGCCGTCTACGCCGTTGTCTCCGACGTGACCCGCACCGGCGAGTGGAGCCCGGTCTGCAAGGAATGTTGGTGGGACGAAGGTTCCGGACCGGAAATCGGCGCGTGGTTCACCGGCCGCAATGTCACACCCGAACGGGAATGGGAGACCCGCAGTCAGGTGGTGATCGCCGGACCCGGCCGTGAATTCGCGTGGGAAGTCAACGACGGATGGGTCCGCTGGGGCTACGCGATGGCCCCCGAGGACGGCGGCACCCGGCTGACGCAGTCCTGGGTGTTCCTGCCGCGGGGCCTGGCCGGTTTCCGGGAGCGCTACGGTGCCGAAGCCGACGCTCAGATCAAAGCTCGCAGCGACGCAGCGCTGTCCGGTATCCCCGTGACCCTCGCGGCCATCAAGGCGGTCGTCGAGGCGGGCTGACGACCGCCAATTCGACGAAACGGTCGTGAATCCCGTGCTGGGACGACATTCTCGTCGAATTGGCCGGCAGGGCCCGCCGCTACGGCTTGGGCGCGACGTCGACGCTCGGGGCGAGCGTGGCGGGCTCCTCGGGCCGCTTGGTGCGCCGCACGACGGAGAAGGCCACCGCTCCCCCGGCCAGGACGGCGGCAGCCACCGCCACGATGAGCCATGGACGACGACGACGCTTGGGCTTGGCCGGGGCCACATCGGCGAGCAGGTCGGGCAGTACCTCCGGCAGCGCCTCCAGTTTCTCGGCCACAGCGGCCAGCTGGCGGCGCAGTTGGCCGTCCTGGTAGCGCCTGCGAGCGCTCGCGCCGGCCGCCACGGCTGCCTGCATGCCCAACCCCGCCACGCCCCGCGAGATGTCCACCGGGCCCACCGCGGTGTACTTCAGGCCGCGGGCCAGTCGTTGGTTGGGAGCCAGCCGGTCATCGGTCGTCGCGGTCATCTCGCACCTTTCTGCCGCCGTGGGGAAAACTGCTCCCAGACTGCCATCCCGGCGGCGTTCCGGTGGGTAACTGGCGGGTGCCGGTTGGCGTCGCGGACCGTAGTGGCAGACTCAACGCCCGTGACGAGTCCCATTCAGACCGCGACGGCGACACTGCACACCAACCGCGGTGACATCAAGATCGCACTGTTCGGAAACCACGCTCCCAAGACCGTGGCCAACTTTGTCGGGTTGGCGCAGGGCACCAAGGACTACAGCACCCAGAACGCCTCTGGTGGCACATCCGGTCCGTTCTACGACGGGGCCATTTTCCACCGTGTCATCGACGGCTTCATGATCCAGGGCGGCGACCCGACGGGCACCGGTCGCGGCGGCCCGGGCTACCAGTTCGCCGACGAGTTCCATCCGGAACTGCAGTTCGACAAGCCCTACCTGCTGGCCATGGCCAACGCCGGGCCCGGCACCAACGGCTCGCAGTTCTTCATCACAGTCGGCAAGACGCCGCACCTGAACCGCCGGCACACCATCTTCGGTGAGGTCGTCGATCCGGAGTCGCAGAAGGTGGTCGACACGATCGCCACCACCGCGACCGATCGCGGCGACCGTCCGACCGAGCCGGTCGTGATCGAGTCGGTCACCGTGTCCTGACCTTCTGACGTCCGCTACACGACGCGACGCCCTCGTACGCGGGGGCGTCGCGTCGTGTGTACGGGCAGATCAGTAGCCGGCCGCTTTCAGGGCGTCGAGAACGTCGAGAGGGTCGGTTCCCAGGTCCCACCGGGTGAAGACGACGAGCCGGTCGTCGGCGGTGTCGACCTCGAGCAGTCGGACCTTCCGCCCGATCCGCCGGAACTCCGTGATGCGGATCGATCGGATCTCATTGCGGCGAAGTGTTCGGGTGCGCCACCAGCCACCGATGGCCAAACCGTCACCGGTGATTGCCAGTTTTGGTCGAGCGCGCCACGAGAAGCTTGCAAACGTGAGCAATCCCACCCCGGCAATGCCGGCAAGAACACGTCCCGGGGAATCTGTGATGAGCGTCACAGCCGCTGCAGCCATCATAAGTCCGGCTATGCCGCAAGCTGCGATTCCCAACGTCGACGGGCTCCACTGCGTTTGCTGCACGGGTTGTTCACACCCTCTTACCGTGGCTAATGAAGTTATCCACAAGTGCTATCCACAATGGGGATGAATCACAACGGTGTGATTGAGAGGCCGCGACGTTGCTGAGTCCGTAACCCTCGGATCGTAAGATGAATTCATTATGAGGTCGGGGCAGCTCAGTGCCAGCGCATCGTGAGCAACAGACCGGTGATCATGAAAGCAAACGCGATTGCGTAGTTCCACGGACCGAGGTCGGCCATCCAATGCAGGAACGACGGGGTGTCGATCGGGTTGGTGGCAGCCAGCTGGAACACCAGCAGCCAGATCAGGCCGAACAGCATCAGTCCGATGAAGAGGGCCACGAACCAGACGCTGGACGGCCCGGCCTTGACCTTGACCGGTGTCCGGCTCACCGGCCTGATGGTGAAGTCGTTCTTCTTACGGACTTTGGACTTGGGCATGGGTACCTTCACGGACAGTCGGCGTCACACGGTGCGACGATGGAGCAGGATGCTTCACGACACTAACGTAGCTGCACGTCCAGGAGATAAACCGATGGACCGACCGGACCGATCTCGGTGGCGCTTCGGGGTGCCGGTCGTGTGCCTGCTGGCCGGTCTCCTGCTGGCTGCGACGCACGGTGTCTCCGGTGGCGGCGAGATCCGTCGTAGCGACGCTCCACGCCTCGTCGACCTGGTGCGCGAGGCCCAGCAGTCGGTCGAGCGACTCACCGCCCAACGCGACGCGCTGGCCGGCCAGGTCGACAGCCATCACGGCGGCACGCCCGGCTCGCACGCCGCACTGGCCGCCATCACCGAACGTGCCGACGCGCTGGCCGCCCAGGCCGACGTCACCCCCATGCGTGGTCCGGGCCTGGTGGTGACGCTCAACGATGCCCAGCGCGACGCCCAGGGCCGATTCCCGCGCGACGCCTCCCCCGACGACCTGGTGGTACATCAGCAGGACATCCAGGCCGTGCTCAACGCACTGTGGAGCGCCGGTGCGGAAGGTATCCAGATGCAGGACCAGCGCATCATGCCCGGCTCGGCCCCCCGGTGCGTCGGCAACACTCTCCTGCTCAACGGCCGCACCTACAGCCCGCCGTACGTGATCACCGCGATCGGCGATGCCGGCGCCATGCAGGCGGCGCTCGCGGCCGCCCCACTGGTCACGCTGTACAAGCAATATGTCGTGCGGTTCGGCCTTGGCTACACCGAGGAACCCCGCGCCCAGGTCGACCTCGTGGGGCACACCGGGCCGGTGCGCATGCGCTATGCCCAGCCGGCGGGCCCGATCGGCTATTGAGCCGGTAACCTGGGCCGATGCAGGTTCTGGTCGTCGACAATTACGACAGTTTCGTGTTCAACCTGGTCCAGTACCTGGGCCAGCTCGGGGTGCACGCGCAGGTCTGGCGTAACGACGACGCGCGGCTGGCCACCGAGGCTGACATCGCGAAGGCCGCCCAGGACTTCGACGGCGTGCTGCTGAGCCCCGGCCCCGGCACACCGGAACGCGCAGGCGCGTCGATTCCGCTGGTCCGGGCGTGCGCGGACGCAGGCACTCCCCTACTGGGTGTGTGCCTCGGGCACCAGGCCATCGGTGTCGCGTTCGGCGGCACCGTGGACCGGGCACCCGAACTGTTGCACGGCAAGACCAGCGTGGTGCATCACGCCGATGCCGGTGTGCTGCAAGGACTTCCGGATCCGTTCACGGCCACCCGGTACCACTCGCTGACGATCCTGCCCGACAGCGTGCCTGCCGAGCTCGAGGTGCTCGGACAGACCGACAGCGGCGTCATCATGGCCGTCCGCCACCGCGAGCTCCCGATTCACGGCGTGCAGTTCCACCCCGAATCGATCCTCACCGAGGGTGGACACCGGATGCTGGCCAACTGGCTCGGCATCTGCGGCTTCCCGCCGGACGAGAACCTCGTGCGTCAGCTCGAGGACGAGGTCGCCCGCGCGGTCGCCGCTGCTACGACGCGAACGCCAGTGTGATCGGGTCCCCGAAGTTGATCGGGGTCCCCGGCGACGGACTCTGGGTCACCACCGCGTTGGTCCGCTGACCGCTGTTCGACACATCCGGCGCGCGGTTGAGCTGACCGGTCCAGCCGTACGCGTTGCGCAGGTTGGCCTCCACATCGGTCCAGAATCCCCCGCGCACGTCGGGCATGATGAACTGATTGCCGCGGGACACCCGGATCTGGATCAGCGTGTCCACCGGCACGTTCTGCCCCGAAGTCGGCTCGGTACCGATCACCTGACCCTTGGGTTGCGGGCTGTCGACATCGACCGGGACCGTGTTGGGGAAACCGGCGGCGGTGAGGATCTGCTTGCACACCTCGGCGCTCTGCCCGGCGCAGTCGGGCACGAGCTTGCTGCCCGGACCCGAACCCACCGCGATCGTGATCTCGTTGGTGATCGCCGCCGTCTGGTTCGCAGGCGGGACCGTCGCGATCACCTTGTCCTTCTGCTCCGGCGTCGAAGCGGTCGGCGTCTCCTTGGTCTTGGTGAAGCCGGCCTTCTTGAGCTTGTCCCGGGCCTGCGCCGGGCTCAGCCCCGTCACATCCGGTACCAGTGCCTGCTGCGGTCCGGTCGAGACGACGATGGCGACATCATCGCCCGCGCTGGCCTGTGCATTGGCCGCCGGGTCGGTGTTGATGACCTTCTCGGGCGGAACCGTGTTGTCGGGCTGCCGGTCGATGTGGGTCCGGAAGCCGCGGTTCTGCAACGCAGCCACCGCGTCGTCGGCGGTCTGGCCCGTCACATCCGGCACCTGCACATCGCGCGGGCGGTCGCCGATCATGTTGATCGCCACCGTCACCACCACCGTGAGCACGGCGAGCACCGCCACCGCGATGAGCCAGCGGCCGATCGACGCGTTGCGGTCCCGGCCTGCGGCCGTGGGCTGGATCGGGGCGGGCATGTGCTCGGTCGGCGCGCTGAACGACATCGGGCCGGACTGCGTCATCATCGACGTGCGTTCGGCGTCGGTGAGCACCTTGGGCGCGTCCGGTGCCTCGCCGCTGTGGACCCGCACGAGATCGGCGCGCATCTCGGCCGCCGACTGGTACCGGTTGTCGGGATTCTTGGCCAGCGCCTTGAGCACCACCGCGTCGAGTTCGGGCGGGATGCCCGGATGCCGCGTCGACGGCGGCACCGGATCTTCGCGGACGTGCTGATAGGCCACCGCGACAGGTGAGTCACCGATGAAAGGTGGCTCCCCCGTGAGGATTTCGTACAGCACGCAGCCCAGCGAGTACACATCGGAGCGCGCATCGACGGACTCGCCGCGGGCCTGCTCGGGCGAAAGGTACTGGGCGGTGCCGATGACCGCGGCGGTCTGCGTGACGCTGTTGACGTCGGCCAACGCGCGGGCGATGCCGAAGTCCATCACCTTCACAGCGTTGTTCTTGCTGATCATGATGTTGGCCGGCTTGACGTCGCGGTGGATGATGCCGTGCTGGTGGCTGAAGTTCAGCGCCTGGCAGGCGTCGGCGATGATCTCGATGGCGCGCCGCGGCGGGATCGGCCCGTCGTTGTGGACGATGTCGCGCAGCGTGACGCCGTCGACGTACTCCATCACGATGTAGGGCAGCGGCCCGTTGGGCGTCTCGGCCTCGCCGGTGTCATAGACCGCCACGATCGCCGGATGATTCAGCGCCGCGGCGTTCTGCGCTTCGCGGCGGAAACGCAGGTAGAAGCTGGGGTCGCGAGCCAGGTCCGCCCGCAGCACCTTGACCGCGACGTCACGGTGCAGGCGTTGGTCGCGGGCCAGATGGACTTCGGACATGCCGCCGAAGCCGAGGATCTCACCGAGTTCGTATCGGTCGGAAAGGTGCTGAGGGGTCGTCATTGCAGTATCTGTTCCGGGGCAGCAGATTGCTGCGGCACGATCGCCGGCAGCGCTGCGGGCGACTGGAAGGGCGTCGTCTGCGTCACCGTGTTGGTGACGGTGGGCGGCGGCGACTGCTGTTGCTTGCGGTCCTGGGCGTTGAGCACGATGAGGATCGCGATCACGATCGCGAGCGCGCCGAGTACACCGGCAGCCCACAGCAGGGCCCGCTGGCCGGACGAGAACGTCCGGCGCGCCGGCGCAGGCCGATGCGTTCCGGTGTTGGTACGAGGCCTGGCAGCGGTCGCCGGAGCCCGCCCGGTCATATCGGCCGCGGCCCGGGCCTGTGCGGCCGACGGCACGGCCGCGGGTGCGGCGCGGCCCAGCGTCGGGGCCTGGTTGGGCCGCGGTGGACGCCGGCCGGAGCGCACGGCGGCGACGGCGTCGGCGAACGGGCCGCCGGACTTGTAACGCATGCCGGGGTTCTTGACCAGGGTGATCTCGATCAGCTCGCGCACATTGGGCGGCAGGTCGGCGGGCAGCGGCGGAGGTGTCTCCTTGATGTGCTTCATCGCCACCGTCAGGGCACCGTCGCCGGTGAAGGGACGCTTGCCCGACACCGACTCGTAGCCGACCACACCCAGCGAGTACACGTCGCTGGCGGCCGTCGCATCGTGCCCCAACGCCTGCTCGGGCGCGATGTACTGGGCGGTGCCCATCACCATGCCGGTCTGGGTGACGGGCGCGGCGTCGACCGCCTTGGCGATACCGAAATCGGTGAGCTTCACCTGGCCGGTCGGCGTGATCAGGATGTTGCCGGGCTTCACGTCGCGGTGGACCAGGCCCGCGGTGTGGGCGACCTGCAGTGCACGCCCGGTCTGCTCGAGCATGTCAAGGGCGTGCCGCAGCGACAACCTTCCGGTGCGTTTGAGCACGGAGTTCAGCGGTTCGCCGTTGATGAGTTCCATCACCAGGTACGCGGTGCGGCCCTCGCCGTCCAGCTCGGTCTCGCCGTAGTCGTACACGCTGGCGATGCCGGGGTGGTTCAGCATGGCCACGGTGCGGGCCTCGGCGCGGAAGCGTTCGACGAACTCCGCGTCCGTCGAGAACTCGGCCTTGAGCACCTTGACCGCGACACGGCGCCCCAACCTGGAGTCGACCGCCTCCCACACCTGGCCCATACCGCCGGTGGCGATGAGTCGCTGCAGTCGGTACCGGCCCGACAGCGTGACGCCGACCCGGGGGCTCATGCGTCCACCTCCCAGAGTCGGTTGACGCATGCCGAACCGATGATTCGCTCGCGCGAACTCACGATCCGCCCGCAAGCGTCAGTCATGATCCCTCCCGCAGGGCCGCCGCAATGGTGGCACGTCCGATCGGGGCGGCCAGTGCGCCGCCGGTGGCCGACAACCGGTCCCCGCCATCCTCGACCAGCACCGCGACCGCGATCTTGGGGTCCGTGGCCGGCGCAAAGGCGATGTACCAGGCATGCGGCGGAGTGTTACGGGGGTCAGTCCCGTGCTCTGCCGTACCGGTCTTCGAAGCGATCTGCACGCCGGCGATGGCTCCCTTCTGCTGCGTCACCTGCTCGGCGCCGACCATCAAGTTCGTAAGTGTAGCGGCGACCTGCGGTGACACCGCCCGGCGCTCTTGCGCGGGGGCGGTGGTGCTGATGGTGGCCAGGTCGGGTCCCTTCAGGCTATCGACCAGGTAGGGCCGCATCGCGACGCCGCCGTTGGCGATGGTCGCGGCCACCACCGCGTTCTGCAGCGGCGTCAGCGCCACGTCGCGTTGCCCGATGCTGGACATGCCCAGCGCCGCGCCGTCGTCGACGGGTCCGACGGTGGATTCGGCGACCTGCAGCGGGATGGCCGGCGGTGAGGTGTCCAAGCCGAACGCCTGCGCGGTGCTCTTGAGCTTGTCGGTGCCGGTATCGATACCCAGCTGCACGAATGCGGTGTTGCAGGACTTGGCGAACGCCTCGCGCAGCGACACTGTCGCGCCAGGACCGCATTGGGCGCCGCCGAAGTTCTCCAGCGTCGCGGTGCTGTCCGGCAGGTTGGTGCGCGCCGCCGAGGTCAGCTGCGTGTCCGGGGTGGCCCCGGCCTGCAGCGCGGCCGCGGTGGTGATGACCTTGAACGTGGAGCCCGGCGGATAGGTTTCGGAGATGGCCCGGTTGAGCAGAGGTGAGGCCGGGTCGTCGCGCAGCTTCTGCCAGGCGGCGGCTTGCGCGTTCAGATCGTGTGACGCGAGCAGATTGGGGTCGTAGGACGGCGACGACACCATGGCCAGGATCTTGCCGGTAGACGGCTCCAGGGCCACCACAGAGCCCTTGCACGGGCCGTTGTCGCAACCGTTCTGCATGGCGTCCCAGGCGGCCTGCTGGACCTGTGGCTTGATGGTCGTGTCGACGTTGCCGCCGCGCGGGTTGCGGCCCGTGAAGAAGTCGGCGAGCCGACGGCCGAAGAGGCGCTCGTCGGAACCGTTGAGGATGGTGTCCTCGGCGCGCTCAAGCCCCGTGCTCGAGTAGCCCAGCGAGTAGAAGCCGGTGACGGGCGCGTAGACCAGCGGGTTGGGGTACACCCGCAGGAAGCGGAACCGGTTGTCGGTAGACACCGAGTAGGCCAGCAGCTGTCCCCCGGCGGTGATCTGCCCGCGCTGGCGGGAGTACTCGTCGAGCAGCACCCGCTGATTGCGGGGGTCGGCGCGCAGCCCGTCGGCCGTGAAGACCTGGGTCAGGGTGGCGTTGGCCAGCAACAACACGATCAGCACCATGATCGTGACGGCAACACGGCGCAGCGAGGTGTTCATACCTTCTCGATCACCTCGGTTTTGGCCGCGGCGATCGGGGTGGCGTTGGGCTGCCGGGTGGTGGTGATCGGCCGTCGGGCGCCGTGCGAGATGCGCACGAGGATGGCCAGCAGCACATAGTTGGCCAACAGTGACGAGCCGCCGTAGGACATCCACGGCGTGGTCAGGCCGCTCTCGGGGATCAGCTTGGTGACGCCGCCGACGACGATGAACAGCTGGATCGCCAGCGTCGAGGACAACCCGCCCGCGAGCAGTTTGCCGAAGCTGTCACGCACGGCGATGGCCGTGCGCATTCCGCGGATGATCAGGATGGTGTAGAGCATCAGCACGCCGGCGAGCCCCACCAGGCCGAGTTCCTCGCCGATGGCGGAGATGATGAAGTCGGTCGAGGCCTCCGGGACCGTGCCGGGCTGACCATTGCCAAGGCCGGTGCCGAAGATGCCACCGGTGGCGAAGCTGAACAGCGACTGCACCATTTGATAGCCGGCGCCGTCGGGATCGGCGAACGGATCCCACCAGTTCTGCACCCGCACCCGCACGTGACCGAAAATGTGATACGCCACAACGCTTCCCGCGGCGAACAGCGCGAGTCCGATCACCACCCAGCTGAGCCGTTCGGTGGCGATGTAGAGCAGCGCCAGAAACGACGCGTACAGCAGAAGTGATGCGCCCAAGTCCTTTTCGAAGACCATCACGCCGACTGAGGCGATCCATGCCAGCAACAGGGGGGCCAGGTCGCGGGGCCGGGGGAGATCCATGCCAAGGACGTGTTTGCCTGCGCTGGTGAACAATTCACGCTTGGCCACGAGCACGGCGGCGAAGAAGATGAGCAGCAGGATCTTGGAGAACTCGGCAGGCTGAATCGAGAAGCCGGGGAACTGAATCCAGATCTTGGCGCCGTACTGCTCGGAGTACCTGGCGGGCAGGATTGCCGGAATCACCAGCAGCACAAGGCCGGTCAGGCCGCACACGTAGCCGTAGCGGGCCAGCATGCGGTGATCGTGCAAAAAGATGACCACCACCGCGAATGCCGCCACTCCCAGCAGGGTCCACAACATCTGCTGGTTGGCGGTGCCACCCAGACCGCCTGAGCTCGCGGTGCCCTCGGCGAGGTCGAGGCGGTGGATCATCACCAGGCCCAGTCCGTTGAGCAGGGCGACCACCGGAAGCAGCAGCGGGTCGGCATAGGGCGCGAAGCGGCGCACCGCCAGATGGGCGACGCCGAAGAGGGCAAGGTATCCGACCGTGTAGCGCAGCAGGTCCCAGGTGATGCCCTGTTCCTGGTTGGCCTCGACGATCAGGAGCGCGACAGTGGTGATCAGTGCCGCGAACCCCAGCAGAAACAGTTCCGCGTTGCGCCGGTTGGGTAGCGCCGGCGTCACGGTAACCGGTGACTGGGGTTGGGTGGTCATGACACCGCCCGGCAGTCCGTCCCCGGTACCTGCGACGGGGGAGGTAGCGCTGTCGCGGTGGGCGTTGATGGCGGCGCAGGCTCCGGGGACCCCGATTCGCCCGGTGGGCGCGCAGAAGGTTCTCCCGACGCCTCGGTGGATGGCGCTGGGGCCGGCGGGGCCGTCGTGGTCGTCGGCGCAGGAGGCGGGACTGGCGACGGGGCCGGGCCGGTCGTGGCGGCCGGTGCAGGGGGCGGGGCGCTCGTGGTGGTCGGCGGGGTGCGGGTGACACACACCGGCAGCACCGAGCTGCGGGCCAGCTCATGGATCTGGGCGATGGCCTCGTCCTGCGTGCCGCCCGGCAGCCCGGCGATCACCTGGGCCCGCTCGGACGGGCGCATGTCGCTGACAGCCATCAGCCGGCACCCGAGATTGTCGCGGTTGTCGCCCGCGCCGATCAGAGATAGTTCGTTGCGGGCGTTCAGGCAGCCCAGCCCGTACGGCTCCTGCAGCGAAACCCCGAGAAACGAGCCCTGGATACCCCGCATGATCGCAACGATTCCGTCGTGCTCGCCGACGTAGTAATTGCTTCTGATGATCTGACGGCCGATGGCCAGGCCCGCGAGCACCACCAGCACCAGCAGGACCGCAGCGATCACGTAGCGGCGCCGGGAGCGGGGCTTGCGGGCCGGTTCGGCCGGTTGGGGGACCACCTTTTTCGGCTCGTTGCGGCGCGGGTTGAAGGCCGAGGCCCGGCCCGCCGCGGTGTTGGGGGGGATCGTGTCGTCGTCGACGCCCGAAACGGCACCGGCCAGGATCGGCTGGGTCTGGCCGTAGTCGTAATCGACGACGTCGGCGACCACCACCGTCACGTTGTCCGGTCCGCCGCCGCGCAGCGCCAATTCGATGAGCCGGTCGGCGCTTTCGGTGACGTCTTCGATCTGCAGCGCCTCGTGGATGGTCTCCTGGCTGACCGGGTCGGAGAGCCCGTCGGAGCACAGCAGGTACCGGTCACCGGCCTTGGCCTCGCGCATCGTCAGCGTCGGCTCGACCTCATGGCCCGTCAGCGCCCGCATGATCAGCGAGCGTTGTGGGTGGCTGTGGGCCTCCTCGGCGGTGATGCGGCCCTCGTCGACCAGGGTCTGGACGAAGGTGTCGTCCTTGGTGATCTGGGTGAGCTCACCGTCGCGCAGCAGGTAGCCGCGGGAGTCACCGATGTGCACCAGGCCGAGTCGGCTGCCGGCGAACAGGATCGCGGTCAGCGTCGTCCCCATGCCCTCGAGCTCGGGGTCTGCCTCGACGTGCGCGGCGATGGCCGAGTTACCTTCGGCGACAGCCGAATTCAGCTTCCCGAGGAGATCGCCGCCGGGCTCGTCGTCATCGAGATGGGCCAACGCGGCGATGACGAGCTGCGAGGCCACCTCACCGGCGGCGTGTCCACCCATGCCGTCGGCCAGCGCGAGCAGGCGCGCGCCCGCATACACGGAGTCCTCGTTGTTGGCGCGGACCAGGCCGCGGTCACTGCGCGCGGCATATCGAAGCACGAGTGTCACGGTCGAAGCTCGATTACCGTCTTACCGATTCGCACCGGCGTGCCAATGGGAACCCTTACCGCTGTTGTCACCTTCGCCCTGTCAAGGTATGTGCCGTTGGTCGATCCTAGGTCCTCCACGTACCACTCCGAACCGCGTGGTGACAGTCGGGCGTGGCGCGTCGAGGCGTAATCATCTGTGAGCACCAATGTGGAGTCGTCGGCACGCCCGATCAGCACCGGCTGGGAACTCAGCGTGATGCGGGTCCCGGCGAGTGCGCCTTCGGTGACGACCATCTGCCTGGCGATGTGCCTGCGCTGGCGGCTGGGCAGCAGTGAGCCGCGCAAGGCGAGCCCTCGACGCACCATGACCGCACCGGTCGGTGCATAGATGTCGGTGCGCAGGATCCGCAGCACCGACCAGATGAAGAGCCACAGCAGCAACAGGAACCCGACACGCGTCAGCTGCAGCACTAACCCCTGCATCTGACATCCTCTCCGTACCCGTCCCGATGACGTCGTTCCGTGCCCTGCGGCAACGTCACGATACTTGGGCGGCGACTGGCATGAGGGTGAAGCGGGTTGCTAGCCACCCCGGTGTGTCCGGTCCGATACCTCAGTGCACGCGCACGATGATCTCGGAATGGCCCAGCCGGATGACGTCGCCGTCGGCCAGCTGCCATTCCTGCACCGGGGCGTTGTTCACAGTGGTGCCGTTGGTGGAGTTCAGGTCCGCGAGCAGCGCCACCTGACCGTCCCACCGGATCTCGAGGTGACGACGCGACACGCCGGTGTCAGGCAGGCGGAACTGAGCGTCCTGGCCACGGCCGATCACGTTGGCGCCTTCGCGCAGCTGGTAGGTCCGGCCGCTGCCGTCGTCGAGCTGCAGCGTGACGGTCGCGCCGCCGGCGTGGTAGTCGCCGCCGCCGTACCCGCCCTGGCCGGCGTCCTGGCCGTAGTCGTAGTCACGTCCGCCCTGGTCGCCGTAGCCGCCGCCATAGCCACCCTGATCGCCGTAGCCCTGGTCCTGGTAGCCACCCTGCTGCTGGTCGCCGTAGCCGCGGCCGTAGTCCTGCTGGCCGTAGTCCTGTTGCGGCTGGCCGTAACCACCGCGCTGGTCGCCGTAACCGCCGCCGTAGCCACCCTGGTCGCCGTAGCCACCCTGGCGAGGATCCGGACCCGGACGGCCGCCACCCGGCTGCTGACGTCCGTAGTCATAGTCGGCACTGGGCCCCGGGCCCGCCGGGCCGCCGTAGCCGCCACCCTGAGGCGGGCCGTACCCACCGGGCTGCTGGCCGTAGCCTCCGCCGCGCTGGTCGTAGCTCGGGCCGCCGCCGTAGCCGCCACCGCCGCGCTGGTCGTCCTGCGGGGGATAGCCGCCGCGCTGGTCCGGGTAGCCACCCTGATCGGGGTAGCCGCCGCGGTCGCCGTAGCCACCCTGATCGGGATAGCCACCGTGGTCGGGGTAGCCGCCGCCGCGTGGTGGGTAGCCGCCGCCCTGCTGGTCCTGTGAGGGATAGCCGCCGCGCTGGTCGTCCTGCGGGGGGTACCCGCCGCCGCGCTGGTCGTCTTGAGGGGGATAGCCGCCGCCGCGCTGGTCGTCCTGCTGGCGTCCGTACCGGTCATCGAAGTACTCGTCGCCAGGCCGACCTTGTCCCTGGCCGCCGCGGTAGCTCGGATTGTCGGTCATAGATGGTTCTCCTGATTCTGCGGTGAACGCCTGGTCGCGATGTACTCGTGCGGATTCGCCGACGGTGGAATCGGGGTTGACCGCGCCGTGTGCGCGGAACTGTCCGGTGTGCAAGTGCGGTGATTGCTCGAATCTGACGACCACATCACCATACGTTTGCCACCCCTGATCATGGATAAATCCCCCCAGATGTTTGGCGAATGCGGACGCGGTCAGGTCAGTATCGGCGCTTACCTTCTGATAGTCAGTGTCACTGAGAGTAATTACGTAGTCGTTCGGTGCCAAAACCTGGCCGCCGCCCACGGTCCGGGCACCGGCCTGCGCCTCGCGGCGCAACATCGACTCCACTTCCTGCGGAACGATCGAGCCGCCGAAGACCCGGGCGAACGCATCACCCACGGTTGACTCGAGCTTGCGTTCGATGCGGTCGACAAGACCCATATCACCGCCCGCCTTCACTCATTCGTCGTTCGTGGTGCGTACCGGCAGCCGAAGCCACCGCGTGTCGCTCTGGCCACACTGCTCACATGAATGGTATCGGCCCTGCGCCATCGTGCGGGACCAACAGAACTCTGAGAATCAGATCGCAGCAGGTCAGTGACCTGATCTTGATGACCCGAATCATTTCCTGTGCTGCTCGTGGCCGCGAACGTCGCGGTTTGGGAACCTCGCGACGGCAGTGATACGCTGCCCCGGTCGCTCGGGCGAGTGGCGGAATGGCAGACGCGCTGGCTTCAGGTGCCAGTGTCCTTCGGGACGTGGGGGTTCAAGTCCCCCTTCGCCCACAAAATGGCGGTTCGCTTGGACCGCATAGCGCTGAGGCCACGAACGCATCGGGTTCGTGGCCTTTGTGATTTGTTGGCATGTTTGTCGGGCCGGACGGACTGCGTGACGTCGTCGCGAGAACCCCTCAAGGCCGTCCAACGGGCTTCTCTACGCGTATCAAATCCCGCCGGTCGGTCCGGTAGGTCTGCGATGATCGGGCGGTGACGGCGAGTCCGATTGCTGTGAACAGGGATGCCGCAATCAACGACGCAAGTGAAGATCGGCTGGGGCGCAAGGAATTTGCGAAGCATGTTGCCGGTCGGATCGCTGCGGCCGGCGATGGCTCGAGCGTTGTCTTCGGGTTGGCGGGAGCGTGGGGAAGTGGCAAATCGTCAGTTCTGAACATGGTGAAGGAAACGCTCGACGGCGCAAAGACCAGCGATGCGGACGATGCGGTGGTCTGGAAAGTCATCCAGTTCACGCCCTGGGCCGCCGATGACATCACGTCGCTGACCGCGGAGTTCTATGCGGCGATCGCCGCTGCGATGCCGTCGAACCCCGTCGGCAAACGTGCGCGGGCACTTCTGACCCTGGCCCCGATCGGAGTCGCGGTAGGCAAGGCAGCCGCCAAGTCGCTGGCCGAGAAGTATCTGGGAAAAGGCGCGGTCGACGATATCGCTGACGCGGCTGTGGATGAAATTGCCGACAAGCTGGACAAATTCAAGGTCGAGCAGGACCCGTTCGTCCTGAGGTTCAAGCACATATCCGAAGCCATCTCCAGGGCGCGCCAGAACATCCTGGTGATTGTCGATGACGTTGACCGACTGCATTCAGACGAGTTGCTCACGGTGATGAAGGCCGTCCGACTGCTGGGGCGGTTCGACGGGGTGCACTACTTGCTCTCCTTCGATGAGGAGACGCTGTTGGGTGTTCTGTCAGCGTCGTCGCTTGCCAACGGAAACCGAGTTCGCGCCCGGCAATATGTGGAGAAAATCGTCCAGTACCCATTTGTATTGCCACCCCTGCAGACCGCATATTTTGAGAGCCAGATGCGGGAAGCGCTGGGTGAAGTCGCCGACATGTACCGGATCGATCCCCATCAGAAAGATGCCGCGATAACAGACATCATCGATTCATTGCCAGACGAAGACGTCGACACCATGACCATCCGGGCCATCAAGCGACTGGCTACTCAAACGGACATCTTGCTGACCCTGGCCGGCCAGGGGGAGCTGGACTTCAGGGACGCCGCGCTGGTCACCTATCTGCGCACGTGCTACCCGCAGGTGTACCCGAAGCTGGCCCAGTGGCGTGACGACCTTCTCGGATCTTCACAGCGTGGCGACCCGGTGACGCCCGAGAAATGGCAGGAGCGCATCTCAGATGCGTTGGCCGACCGCTCCCAGAAATGGCCGGAGGACCCTGAGAAATCGGCGCGGATCTATGCGTTCCTGAAAAAGTTGTTCCCACAGTTGAGCGGCGACGAGAACGACAACTTCGCGCCCCGGATCTGCGACAGCGACTATTTCGATCGGTATCTGGTATTCGGAATTCCTGTGAAGGATATTCCTGACAGCGGAGTAGCAGAAGAGTTCGGACTACTACTGTGCGGCGGTGAACCGAAACCACCGTCGGTAATTGTCGATAACATCGGCAGCGGGCTGATCTTGAGGAAGATCCGGCGACGCCTGGGCATGGCAGCCCAGGCCAAGAGCGCCCATGCAGAGCACGCAGCCCATTTCCTGGCCCACCGCATTCCCCGCACAAGCCTCATCAACGACGGGTGGAGTCCCGTGCTGTACGCGTTACTGGCCCGTGCCTCCCACGCGGACAGCCCCGGTTCGACGGCGCTCGAGCGGTTCGTCCAGGCTTTCGGACGGCCGTACACTGCCGACATCCTGGCCTACCCGACCTCGGTTGCAGGGGTCGACGCCGGTGCGATCAACGCGACAAGTAACGCGTTTCGCGGCGAGGTCCTCGACATTTGTCGACGCGACTTGGAAACCGACGTTCTGGCTGCAGACCCGCAGGCGGAGACGATACTCGATTTCACCGACTACCTCGACGACGAGCTGTGGGAAGCGCTTCGCGAATGTGCCGAGCGCATGGTCAGGGATGGGCGTGTCGCTCCCTACCAACTCGCCGGCCGATTCATCAGGGTGGTCATCCCCGAGCCGGGCAAGATCTCGCTGCACAAGCCGACGGGCAGCTTCTATCTCTTCAAAAAGCTTGTGCCGGAGTCTGATTGGCATGTCGAGGACATTCCGGAATCGGCGTTGACCGACCCCGCCCCGGACGATAATTCCCTGGCGAACAGGATTCGGATCGCTGCGCACAGGATGAAGAACCCTCCCAAACTCATACTGAGGCGTTAGAACACCGGCCTCTCAGATGCCCCTCACGGCATGTAATACCCCCGGATGCGGTGGTGGCGCCCGCGGCCGGCGACTGCATTGGCGGCCTGCAGTCCCGACACCACCGCAGCCTCGATGCAGCCGGCGTTGATGCCGGTGTCGGTCCAGTCGCCGGCCAACACCAGGTTGTCGTAACCGCTTTCGTCGGGGCGCAGCCGGTACTTGTCCGACCCCGGCACCGACTGCACGTAGCGGTCTGACGGATCGATGTTCACGCTGAGGTGCTGGGACGTGAGCAGATGCCGCGCAAACCGACCGTCGTGCACCGCGTTGGGGAAGTAGACGCCGAGGTGGCGATCGACGAAGTCGGTGGCATCCGCATGGGCCCGCTGAGTCAAAGATTCTGTATAGCAAGCGGAGTCACACGGCCACGGGGCAGGAAGGCTGCCGCAGAAGTACGCCACCGAGCGGGGGCGGTCGTCGGCCGGCCACTCTTCGGCCCACAAGGTGTGCGGCATCGAAGCGAAGGTTTCGAAGGGACGCTGGTAGGCGGTGACCGTGGCGCCGGGACGTTCCCAGCCCAGCGTCTTCTCGTCGGGCCGCAACCACAGCTGCATCCCCTGGGTGGCGACGGTGCGCACGTGAGTGGTCATCTCGCGCCACTCGACGCGGTCGCGGAGCAGCTCGTCGGCCACGGTGGGGACCATTCCCAGCGATACGGCGAGCACGGCGTGGTCGAAGTCGACGCCACGGCGCAGTACCCGCTTCTCGACGTCGTCGCGAGTACCGAAGTGCGACTCCAGATCGCGGCGAGCATCACCGACGAGTTGCTCGGCTCGGGGCTCGGCCGGAAACACCGCAAGACCGCGGATGGTGATCAGCGGGTCGTAGTGCTCGACGCCGTCGGCGAGCGCGACCTGGCGGCCCATCGTGATCGCCTCCACGTGCTGGCGGCGCGTGTCGAGGTGCAACGCGTCGAGGCGGTGGAAGAACTCGAACACGACGCCGCGCCGGCGCAGGGCTTGGTACAGCGGGGCGATGACGACGTCGCCCATCCCGGCCGTCATCTTCCAGAACAGAGATCCCTTGTAGCCGAAGAGAACCTGGCCGAGCAGGAACGTCATCACCCCTGCGGCCACGGCGGGTTGGTCGGGATCGGCGTCGCGGTAGCCGAACACGAGGTCGTACAAGCCACGCACCAGAGGCGACTGCAGCACGTCGGGATGTCCGCCGTGGCGCACCACCCAGTCGCCGAACTCCTCGTCGTTGATCGCGCGGAATCCGTTCGGATGCGTGATCAGGTGGTCGGCGAGGATCCCGCGCACCACTGCGACCACCAACGACAGCAGCACCCACAGCCGCCGATGGTCCAATCGGTTCTCCCGGTCGATCGAGTCACCGATCGCTTCGAGCGCCGGATTGAGCACGGCAACAGCCGAATCCGGACGCAGGTCTCGGTCGGCCACCGCCAACATGGCTGCCGTCAGGGCCCGGGCTACCACTGTGGCCAAACCCAACGGCGCCGCGGCGGGGCGGTGCGATGTGGGAGAGAGCACCAGGGCACCGGGTCCGGCGTCACGCAACGACTCGACGAACGCCATGCCCAGTTGCAGTGCCTGGGTGACGAAGGTGGCGGCGCTGACCTCCCGACCGGTGCCTTGCGGATCGCCGGGTAGCCCCGGAGTCACCGGATGGGTGCCGAACCACATCTGCCAGCCGCCGCCCCATTGTTCGGCCAGCGCCGGATTGTCGGCCGGGATCAACGCGTCGCGCCATGTACGAATCGGCGCGGTGGGATCGGTTGTGTCCCTGTCGAGTTCGGTGTAGCACTCGCGCAGCAACGCGAAGGCATTCTCGTAGGATCCCAGCCACACGTGCAGGCCGTGTTCTTCGATGCGCCCGTGAACGCCGCGGCTGGATGCGCCTTTACCGCCCAGCCGCCAGCCCCGTTGATACACCGTGATCGACTCGAACCGGTTCTGCCAGCCCGGCTCGCTCAACCGCCAGGCAGCGCTGAGACCCGCGACGCCGCCGCCCAGAATGGCGACCTTGCCTCCAGGCCGCCTCACCCGAGCATCGTCCGGGCACGCGTTACGTCCGGCCACGCACTGTCGGCGGGAAAGTGAGCCAGCGCCGTGGTGAGCGGTGCCCGGCCGGCGTCGGGGTCCAGCACGAAATGGTCCAGCGCAGCGCGCAGTTCGAAGATCCGGGCATCCTGTGAGCGCGCGGTGGCGATGGCCGCTTCCAGATCGCGACGACGCTGCTCGGCGTCCTCGCTGGTCGACGCGCCCAGCCGCAGCAGCTCGGCGTCGTAGAACCGCATGCCGGTGGATGCGGCGAGATCAAGCCCGGTGCGCAGACGGGCGCGGGCGCGCTCGGGCTCGCGCGCCGCCACCAGCAGTCGAGCCAGGATCGCGTCGTAGAACGTGATCAGCGCGAGGACACCGACGGCCCGCCAGCCTTCCACGAACGTGGTCAGCATCTCGATGTGCGGCGCCAGCACCGCGGGGTCACCGTTGTAGGTGGCCAGCGCGCCGAGTGCACCGACCGTGGCGAACTGCGCCTGACCGACCAGCGCCCAGGAATCGAAGCCGTGGGCTTCACCGATGGTCGCGAGATCGACAGCGACGGCTGCCGCCCGCTGCAGGTCACCGGCTTCGATGCGGATCAGCACCTCGATCTGGCGGGTGTACGCCAGGCTGAACGCGCCCTTGGGGAACGGTAGTTCGGCACAACGGTTTTCGGCCCTGGTCAGTTCGGCCTGGACCCCGGCGAGGTCGCCGTCGAAGCAGCGGGTCAACGCCAGATGTGTGTACAGGCCTGCAGCAGGGTCGTTGGGCATGAACAGCAGCGCGTCGAGCGCGCGGGTGCCCGCGGGCGTCAACGCCGCGGCGGCGAGCTCCATTTGAGTTCGCGCCGCATCGAATTCACCGCGGTACCAGGCGAGCATGCCGAACGCGAAGTCGTTGACCGGGAGGAACGCCTCACGCGGGCCGATCAGGCTGCCACGGATTGACTCCACGAGACGCTGCGCACGCGCGATGTCGGCTTTCATCGTGTAATAGGGATAGAGCGACATCACCGTCGACAGCAGGTCGTCATCCTGTAAGTCGCTGCTGCACAACGTGAGACACCGCTCGAAGTCCGCGGCGGCGTTCGGGCTGAACACGCCCTCGGCGGCCTGGGCGAGCAGGGCGCGGCTCAGCCGCAAACCGATCTCGAGGCGGTCGCGGTCGGGCCCCGGCGCCGAGCGCTCGGCAGCGGCGACCGCGTAGGTCAGGTAGGTCAGCGCTTCACGCAGTGCGCCGCGCTGGCGGGCGTTGGCCGCGGCCTGCGCATGGCTGCCCGCAGCCTCGGCGAAGCGCTCCGCACGTTCGTAATGCCGGGCGATCAGCGGCCAGTCCGGGTTGCCGACGGCGGCCGTCGCGATCAACGCGTCGGCGATGCGGCTGTGCAGACGGCGTCGTGAGCTCGGCGGCGATATCTCGGCGGCGAGTTCGCGGAGCAGTTCGTGGCGGAAGCGCCAGCTGTCGGGGCCCAGTGGGTCGAGCACCCGAGCGTCGAGGAGTTCGGCGATGACGGCGTCCAAGGCGTCCGCGTCGAGATCGACGACCGAGGCGAGCACCGCACGCTCGACGCGACTGCCGATGATCGCGGCGGCCTCCACCACGGGCAGGGCGTCCGTGCTGGACTGAAGCCGCGCGAACAACGCTTCGTACAAGGTGTCGGGTACGCCCGCCGAGCTGAAGCCATCACCCGGCTGGGCCCGCAGTTTGGCGACCACTTCTTCGATGTAGAGCGGAACGCCGTCGCAGCGGTGCCGCACCGCAGCACGGTCTTCGTCGCTCGCTGCGGGGAACAGCGCGATGATGAGTTCGTCGGTCTCGTCGCCGGACAGCGGCCGCAGCTCGAAGGTCTGCGTGCGCGATGCATCGGCGGTCACCGGCTCGCGGCTGGTCATGACGATCAGCACGCGCCCGCCCAGGTCTTCGCGCACCAGCGATGCCACGACGTCGGCGGTGTCCTCGTCGAACCAATGCAGATCCTCGACCAACAGCAGCGCCGGCTCGTCGCCGCGTAGGCAGGCCAACAGATACCGCCGGACCGCGTCCTCGATCTGCTCGAAGAGTCGCCGGCCCTCCGAGGTCACCGGCTGATAGCCGGCCGTGGGCTCGATCCCCAGGATCGGCGCCAGCAGCGGCACCATCGTCGCGGGGTCGAGACCGTGCCCGGCGATCTCGGCGGTCAGCAGCGACAAGCGTTGCGCGGCATCGGATCCGGTGCCGATGCCGCAGCGCCGTTCCAGCAGGCGGCGGATCGGCCGCAGCCCGACATCGGTGTGGAACGGTGAACCGTGCAGCTGCAGGACCTCTCCACCGCACTGTTCGGCCAGTGCCACGGCGGACCACGCCAGCCGGCTCTTGCCGATTCCGGCGTCGCCGATGAGTGCCACGCCGGGCGTCGCCAGGGTGCCGTCCCGCGCGGCCTGCCAGCTGCGCTGCAGACACTCGATCTCGGGGCCGCGACCGACCAGCGGCCCCGTCGTCGGGTGGGCCACCTCGCGTTCGGCGTCGACGCGATAGGAGTTGACCGGGTCAGCCACGCCCTTCACGTGCTGCGGTGGGTTCGGTGTCAGCTCGAACCGGTCGGAGATCAGCGGTTCGATCGTGTCGGACACCGCGACCGTGCCCGGTGCGGCGATGCTGTTGATCCGCGCGGCGAGGTTGGCCGCCAGCCCGTAGACGTCGTCCTGCTCCCGGTCGAGGTACACGACGCCGCGGTGCACACCCACCCGCACGGAGATGTCGAAACCCAGCCGGCCGCGCACTCGTGCACTGAGCGCCGCGACCTCGCGGGTGATGTCGAGGCCGGCTTGAACCGCGCGCACCACGTCGTCCTCGTGCGCGTCGGGATGCCCGAACAGCGCGAGCAGCCCGTCGCCCTTCGTGGAGCCCACGTGCCCGCCGTAAGCGCCCACGATGCGCAGCACGTCGTCGCGGTAGCGGCCCACGAGTGCCCGGTAGGTCTCGGGTTCGATCCGTGTCGACAGTTCCGTCGAGTCCACGAGATCGACGAAAGCAATTGTCAAACGGCGAATTTCGCCCGATCCCTCGGGTGCGGTCAGCAGATGCTCGGCATCGGCGTTGTCGCGGTCCACGGCCAGGACCTGTCCGGCGAGCAACTGTGCGGTCGCGCGGTCTCCTTCGGCGGCAGCTTTGAGGGCGCGGTCGAGCAACTCGTCAACGCCGGTCGGATCGTCCTGGTTCACAGGTTGATTGCCACGTCCACCGTGACGTCGGCGCCGGACCCGCCCGTCAGCTGCACCTGGCCGACATAGACCCCACTGGCCAGACCGGCCCCGTTCACGACGAGAGTGAATTGGTCCGCCCCGGCGGGGAGCACGCCGTTGGTGGGCTCGAAGCTGACGCGGAAGCCGGCGACCGGCTTGGTGGTGGCCGGGCCGCCGAGCCGCAGAGTGGTCAACGTCAGCGTGCGGTCCTTGGTGGCGTCGACGTCGCCGGGCGCCAACGTGAACGTCTCTTTGACGACCGGGTCGGCGAACTGGGCCGGCCCGGCTGCCACCGTTTGGAAAATCTCCGAACCGCGCAGATACGCGATGGTGGTCAGCTTGATCGCCGACTCCACCCACCGGTCCTTGCCGAAGTCGTTCTGGTCGATCAGCGTGGCCGCGTCCTTGGCCACATCGGCAGCCTGCTGTACACCTTGGCTCAGCACGGTGCTTACGTAGTCCGCCAGGATCAGCACCCCGTTGTTGGGGCGCACGTCGAGCGCCGTCTGGGCCATCTCGATGCTGCCGGTGAGGGCGATCTTGGCCAGCGCGCCCACGGTCTTGAGGGCATCCCCGGCGGTGTACGCCGGTGCGTTCGGAGCTGGATCGTTGATCTTGCTGAACGCGTCGACGGCCTCCGCGCGCGCTTGGTCGACGATGTTGTCGGCGGTGGCTGCGAACGCCGCGGCGATATCGTTCGGATCGTCCATCAGATGCCGCCTCCCGGAGGATTGCCTTGTCCGGCAGGCGGCGGGGTCACGTTTTGCTCGGCGGTGTCGTAGACCTTCAGCCAGAACTCGTTGAGCTGGGTCCCGATGTTGCGGGTGACGGCGTCGACATCCGAGCGGGCCAGGCCGTCCATCCACCGTTTGACGGCGTCGCCCAGGACACTGCCGGCACGGTTGATGGCCTCCGTGGTGAGCATCGCCGTGTCGTTGACGGTATCGGCGAAATTCGGTGGCAGCGTGGGCTTTTCCGGATTCATGTGGCCCCCTAGTGGTAGGCGGATGAGTTGTCGGGGGACAGCAGCAACGGCAGCATCGCCGGCGGCTTGTTGGGGTTCTGCATGTGAGCGCGCGCCGTGCCGCCGAGCATCTCGGATGCGACGGTGCCCCAGCCCATCAGGCAGGCCAGCGCCGCGGTCGCGGTGGGGCTCAACCCGTTGACGCGCTCCAACTTCGAGGTGCGGATCCGAACACCAGCGGGCTGCAACGGGGAAACCCAGATGTAGCCACTGTCGACCTCGACGTACATGCTGTCGTGCTGGCGGTCGCTGTCGAGGTCGTAGTTGATGTAGAGGGAACCGTCGGGCAGCTGCTGCTTCCAGAAGATCAGGGCGGTGTCGAGGTAGTACTTCTTGCACTCGCCGCTGATCCGTTCGACGAGCCTGCTCCAGCCGTCGCTGAACTGAGGGTTCTGGTTCTGCATCTCGCAGAAGAAGCTGCAGCAGTTGTGCCAGTTGATGGGGTCGACGATCTTGGCGACGTCTGCGACCGTCAGATCGTCGGCGATGTCGTCGGTGGTGATGTAGGCGCAGTATTTCCCGTCGACCTTGCGCAGCGCGCCGAAGCAGGGTTTCGACGCGCGCGCGAACGCCCCGCCGACGAACATCTCGGCGCGCATGACCCAGTCGTCGCGGCTGTTGATGTCGTCGATCTCGGATTCGAGCCGGAACGTGAGATCGTCGACCGGTTCATGCGTCCAGCCGGCCAACGTGCGATTGAGGATGCTCAGCGGCGAGATCTCCTCGCGCTGTCCGGTCAGGCGATAGATCTTGTCGAGCACGATTGCCGCGTAGGTGGCCCTGGCCAGCACCGGGTCGCGGTCGTCGGTCTCCTCGTCGTCGTGGTGCTCCGCAAGATCGTCGAGCGCGGTGCGCAGGTCAGGAAACGTGAACCCCTCGCTGTCTGACGAATGGACGGCCTGGGTCTGCACGAGAACTTGCAGTTCCTGGTACCAGCCGGACTGGCCGAACCCCGCCGATCCGGGGAGGAACCGTCCGACCATGTCGATGATGGCTGAATCGACGTCGGCGTCGCGTCCGGGATCCCCGTCGCGCAGGCGGGTCTTTGCGTCGACAACTTCTTGGTCGATAGCTCCGAAGAGGGCAAGCTGCGATTGAAGTTTCGGCATCAGCGGCCCTCCGGTCGAATGCGGCCTTAGCATACGCGTAACAGGCGTCAATTTGGCCGAATCGACGAGGGAACGACCACATGAGCAACGGCGGGCCGCAGGGCGAGGGCACCCTGTCCGACATTCCCTGGGCAGCTGCATTCGACCCGGCGGTCAACATCCGCGCGCTCGGTGAGATCCAAGCGCGGGGCTTTCGCGCGGCGTCGAGCATCGTCGACCGATTCGTCCGGATGGGCAAGCCCACTGCTGAGGCTCCCGGCGCGACCGAAAGTCCCTCGCAGGCAACACAATCGCGCGAGCAACCCGCGCTGCCCGATGTCGACCAGGTCCTCGCGGCGTGGCAGAAGATGCTCGGCCAGGTCGTCGGATCACTGCGTTCGGTGGCCGCCACGCGGCAGGACACTGCGACGTTGGACTTGTTGAATTCAAGTGCCGGCGGTCAGCTGCTGCTCGAGGTGGCCGAGGCCGGAGCCGTGTGCGCCGAGGTGTGGTTGCACAACAGCGGAGCCGAGGATCTCGGCACCGTGGCGCTGCGATGCAGCGATCTGCTGGCCCATGACGGGTCGGCGATTCCCGCGGCCAGGGTGCACTTCACCCCCGCCGCGGTTCCGATGGTCGCGCGCTCCAGCCGCGGGGTGATGATGGACATCGACATACCCGACGACGCCACGCCCGGGTGCTACCGCGGAACCCTACTGGCCGACGGACATCCGGCTGTCTGGCTGCCGATAGCGCTGACAGTGGCGCCGAGCACGCCATGAGCAGCGCGACCGACCGCGACGAGTTCATCGCCGTTGTCGAGGACAGGCTGCGCGGTGTTGGCAAGCTGGTGCGCCGGTCGATGCTCGATGCCTTGCCCGAAGGTGAACCCGCGCAATGGCTTTACACGCCGATGCGGGAGTATCCGGCTCGGCCAGGCAAGGCGCTGCGGCCTGCGCTGTGCATGTCGGCGGGCCGCGCGTTCGGCGCTGACCCCGACGATCTGCTGGGACTCGCCGTGGCAATCGAGTTGCTGCACAACGCTTTCCTGGTGCACGACGATATCGCCGACGGCAGTGAGATGCGCCGGGGCAGGCCGACGTTGTCGGCCGCCTACGGCGTCGCAGCTGCGCTCAATGCCGGTGACGGGCTGGCGGTGGTGGCCGGGCAGGTGCTGCGCCGAGCGGTGCGCCGCCTGGACCGCGACCTCGCCGATCTGATCTGGGCCGAGTTCGACACGATGGCCATGCGCACGCTGGAAGGTCAGGCCACCGAGGTCGGTTGGCGGTTGGACTCCGTGGACAACCTGGTCCCCGAGGATTACCTCAACCTCATCATGCACAAAACCTGCTGGTACACCACGATTCATCCGCTGCGGGTCGGGGCGATCGTGGGCAGCGGCGGCACCGTCGAGCTCGGCCCGCTGGTGCGCTTCGGCTTTCACTTCGGCGCGGCGTTTCAGATTCGCGACGATCTGCTCAACCTCGTCGGGGATGAGGAAACGTACGGCAAGGAGATCCTCGGCGACCTCTACGAGGGCAAACGGACCCTGCCGCTGGTGCACCTGCTCAGCGTGGCCGACGACGCCGACAAGACGCTGGTGCGGCAGTTCCTGAATCTGTCACGCCCGCAACGGTCGCCCGAGACGGTGCGGACCGTGCGCGCGATGATGGACCACTACGGCAGCATCGCGTTCACCGCCGAATTCGCCGAAGGCATCCTGCTGGTGGCCGAGGAGTACTTCGAGCAGGCGTTCGCGGACGCCCAGCCGGGGCCCGACCTGGACTTCTTGCGTGCCCTGGTGCCCTATGTGTGGGCCAGATGGCGCTGAGAGTTCACTGACTCTCCACCCGATCGGCTGCGCCTGCGCTGGTCGCTGCGTCAGGATTGCGGTATGGCCGAGATTGAATTCTCGCTGTTGGATGTTCCCCGCCCTGAGCCAGTGCCCGATCCCGAGGCCTATCTGCGCGCCGCCATCGCGTGGCACTTCGGGACGGACACAGGCTCGCCCTTCTGGCTGCGTGTGGCACGGACACTGAACTTCGACCCCCTGACCGACGTGCACGGGTTCGACGACCTGCGGCTGTTCCCGAATCTGGTCAACGAACTGCGCAGCGCGCCGGTCGAGGACCTCATCCCGCGCGGCTACGGATCGCCGCATCCGGTGCCCAAGGTGTTCGAGTCGGGCGGAACCACAGGGGCTCCGAAACGTACGGCGCAACTACCTGATTGGGTCGAGCAGGTCACCCGGTGGCAGATCGAGGACTTCACCGCAGGCGGGTTCGTGCCCGGCTCGGGTCTACTTTTCATGATGCCCGGCGGGCCGCATGGGGTCGGCCACTTCTCCCGTGCGGTGAGCGAGCGGTTGGGCTCGGTGTTCTTCCCGGTCGACATGGATCCGCGGTGGGTCAAGAAGGTCATCGCGCGGGGCGCCGCGGGGGAGGCCTCGGCGTACGTCGAACACCTGTTGGAGCAGGCCGGCTTCATCCTGCAGACCCAGAACGTGGCGAACCTGCACACCAGCCCGCCGCTGCTCGAGGCGCTTGCCCGCGACGACGCCATGGTGGACCTGATCAACAGGAAGATCCGCTTTGTGCTGCTCAGCGGCGCGCACGTGGATCTGGACACCCTCGACCTGCTGCGCGACATCTTCCCGGCGACGGCCTTCGCGATGGCCTTCGGCAGCACCATGATCCTGTCGCAGGCCAGGACCCGGGTCGAAGGGGACGCGTTCGTTTTCGACCCGCGCACGCCGTACGTGGTGTTCTGGGTCATCGATGCCGAGACAGGGGAGCGGGTGCCCTACGGCAGGCGTGGCCAGGTGGTGATGAACCACATCAGCAAGGGCGCTTTCATCCCGAACAACCTCGAACGCGACACGGCCATTCGAATGCCCGGGGCCGCCGGGCAGATCGGTGATTCGATCAGCGAGGTCGCTCCCGTCGCCACGTTCGAAGGTGAGCCCGCCATCGAGGGCGTCTACTGAACGTGGCATCGGACAAACTCGAAAAGGCAAGCAGTACGGTGCTTTACCTCGACGCTCTGGGGCCGGCCGGCGAGTACCGGACCCGCACCCGCGAGGTGATCACCGACGTGGCCGGCACCCCGGTTGCCGAGCTGAGCGTCGTGCCGCCGCTGTACGTCAGCCGGACCGTGCGGGCGCAGCGACGGGTGGCGCCGTTGCCGATGGCGCGGCGTGAAAGCGCGTTGGCCGACGCCGCCGACATTTTCGAGACGGCACCGGTCGGCGGCCTGGATTTCGACGAATATGTCGCGATGGCGAGCAAGGTGTCGGGGCTCCCCGTTACCGTCGCACACGCCAGTGCCCGCGGTGTCGCCGAGGCTGTGCGTGGCGCCGTGGATGCGGTGACGCCGGCCCGCCCGGTCGGGGCCGTCCTCGACTGGCGCGATGAACGCACCCGGCGGGGCAGCGCCGTGTGGGCGCGGCGCGGCGACGTCCTGGCCGTGCACGCGTCGGGAAACAGTCCGGGGGTGCACGGATCGTGGGCGCAAGCCCTCGTGCTCGGCTTCCGAGTGGCCGTTCGCCCGTCGCGCCGCGAGCCCTTCACCGGGCATCGGCTGGTCAATGCGTTGCGTCAGGCCGGTTTTCGACCCGAAGATGCGGTGTATCTGCCGACCGACCACGCCGGTGCGGCCGAGGTCATCGACGTGGCCGACCTAGCTGTTGTGTACGGCGGTCAGGACGTCGTCGACAAGTACGCGCGCGACCCGACCGTGCTGACCAACGGGCCGGGTCGTACCAAGATCCTGATCACCGCCGAAATGGATTGGCACGCTTACCTCGATGTGATCGTCGACTCGATCAGCGGCCAGGGCGGGATGGCATGCACCAATGCCACCGCGGTTCTGTACGAGGGGGATCCGCGCGCACTAGCCGAGGCGATAGCCGCGCGGCTCACGACGATCGAGCCGCTGCCGGCATCCGACGAACGTGCGATCCTGCCGATCCAACGGCTGGATTCGGCACGGCGCGTCGCCGGGTACCTCGCAGCCAAATCCCGTGGCGCAGAACCGCTTCTGGGGGCCGGCCAGGTGGTCGCTGATCTGGGTGACGGCTCCGCCGCATTGCGTCCAGCGGTGCACCTGCTCGAGCGTCCCGACGCCGACCTGCTCAACACCGAGCTGGCGTTCCCGTGTGTGTGGATCGCACCGTGGTGCCGCGCCGACGGGCTGGCCCCGCTGCGGCGGTCCCTGGTCGTCAACGCGATCACCACCGACGAGGATCTGATCGACGCACTGCTTGCCGAGCCCACCGTGGCCAACGTCTACGCCGGTGACCACGCCACCTCACACACCGCCGCGGGCATTCCGCACGACGGATTCTTTGCCGATTTCCTGATGCGGAACAAGGGCATGATCCGCGGCTGAGAGGCAAGCTGCCAGAATAACGAGCATTACTGTCGTCGAGTGGGTGTCAGGAGAGGACTGCGTAGTGAGTTTGCCGCCACCAGGTCCGCCACCATGGCCGCCGCAGGGCCAGCAGCCGCAGTGGGGCCAGCAGCCGCAGTGGGGTCAGCAGCCGCAGTGGGGTCAGCCGCAGTGGGGGCAGCAGCCCCAATGGAGCCCCCAGCCGCAGTGGGGCCAACAACCAGGTCAGCCCCCGCCATGGCCACCCATGGGACTGCCGGGCGGGCCGCCACCCAAGAAGTCACGGGCCTTCACGGTGTTCCTGGCGATCGCCGGGGCGCTGGGACTGCTCCTGGTAGCGGGTTTCGTCGTCAGCGCCGTCAACTCGGAGCCAAAACGGGGCCCGGCGGGCGATGATCAGCGCGCGGCCAACGCCAAGACGGCCAAATACGAGTCCGATTTCGAGACGGTGTGCGGAAACGGCTCGGTGAGCAACGCTGCGGCTTACGCCAAGCCGTACAAGATCATCGCCTTCAGCCAGGGCGATCGGCCCGATTCGTGGGATTCGGTGACACTCACCGCTCCGGTCGGGTACCGATCGTCGGCTGACTCGCTGTCATCGATCAACGCGGTCGCGTGCCTGTCGCGCAAGGCGGGCACCGAGGTGAAATCGATGACGTGTGAATTCGATTCCGGAGGCGACACGGTCAAGGCCGACTATTACGCAGTCGAATACGACATCGACCTGTACGAAGCCAAGACCGGAAAGTCCATCACCTCGCTGGGTTCGGTGAAGGGACCGGCCACCAGTTGCCCATTCCTGGCGACGTTCAGCAAGAGTTCTCCGAAGGTCTACGCATCGCCGGACGACGCCGCCGTCGACGCCAAGCTGGCGGAGTTCGCCGCCAAGTAGACCGCGCGGGACCGTGCGGCAGCGTCGACGAAGGCGCTGAACAGGCGCTGCCGGTCGGCCGCAGGCCCGTCCACGTCTTCGGGATGCCACTGCACGCCGAGGTAGAAGCGGTCCGGATCCTCGATGCCTTCGACGATTCCGTCGAGTGCTCGCGCTGTTACCACGAGTCCGGTACCGACCCGGTCGACCGCCTGGTGGTGGCCGGACCGTCCGGTGATGCGGTCGGCGCCGAGGATCGATGCCAACCGGGTGCCCGGGACGATGTCGATCGGTTCGTCGACGAATGTCGGCTCACCCGGGGCGCCGTGATGTAGTGCGTAGTCGACGATATCGGGCACGATGGTCCCGCCGCGGGCGACGTTGAGCAGCTGCGATCCGCGGCAGATGCCGAAGATCGGGCGATCGGCGGCAACGGTAGCCTCGATGGCGTCGAACGCGTCGCGATCGGCCCGCGCGTCGATACCGTAGCCGGCGGGGTTCGGCGTGCTCACCCCGTAGCAGGAGCCGTCGATGTCGCCACCGCCGAGCAGTAGGAGACCGTCGAATTCCCCTGCACCCGAGGGGTTGTCGAGCGCCTCGGTGGTGTCCCACAGCTCGAAGGTAGCGCCCAGCTCGATCAGTGTCGTCAACGCGAGGCGAGTGAACCGCCTGATCAGCCCGACATCCTCGACGGTGATACCGGGAAAGTTGAGCGAGGCCAGCACACATACATGTGCGCGCGGCGTCGCCGGGACCGGAAGATCCGGCAGGACGTCGGCCATGCGGACCCGAGCGGTCATCTGGATTCCTTTCGTTTGCGGGCGCGGTCGACGAGATCGCCGAACAGTGCGGCATCGGTGGCCGACGTGGCGTGGCGATCTTCGGGGTGCCACTGCACGGCGACGATGTCGGCCCGGGCGTGCTCGACGGCCTCGACGACGCCGTCGGCAGCCAGGGCGGTGACATTCAATCCGGTGCCGAGGCGGTCGAGCGCCTGGTGATGGTAGGAGGACACGTCGATGGTCTCCGCGCCCACGATGGCATGCAATGCGGAGCCGGCAGCGACGGACACCGAGTGAATTCCATTGTGGTGCTGCGTATTTCCTTCGACAACATGCTGGACGAGGCTACCGCCCAGCGCCACGTTGAGCACCTGCATGCCCCGGCAGATCGCCAGGGTCGGCAGGTCGAGGTCGATCACCGCCCGCGCGACGCCGAGGTCGAGGTCGTCCTGGAAGGCCACGGTATCCGTGGTCTCGGGCGCAGCCTCGGCGCCGTAGCGGCACGGCTCGATGTCAGCCCCACCGGGCAACAGCACACCGTCGAATTGCGTCAGGCGCTCCGGTAACTCGGCCTGCGGATCGGCTGACGGTCCGTGCAGCACCACAGGCTCGCCACCCGCAGACCACACCGCTTCGCAGATGGCCTCTGCGGCAAGCGTTGCCGAGAACCGTAGGATCGGCACCTGCGCGGCACGGCGGCCGATCACCGCCACCAGAGGCCGGCTCACGTGTCACCGAATGGGTAGTCGAGAGTCGGCAGCCACTCCTTCCACACGTCGCGTAGGCGGCCCGACTCGATGAGACGGCCCAGCGCGCCGTCGATCTCTGCCAAGGTGTCCGGCCGGTTCTTCGACACCGCGACGCCCCACCGGTTGGCGGTCTGCACGGTGAATGCGAGTTCGTAATCGGGGTGCGTGGTGCCGAGCGGGACGAACACCACATCGTCGTCGACGACAGCGTCGACGTCGCCGGCGAGCAACGCGGCCAGCATGTCCGCGTAGACGTCGTCGGATCCCGGGCCGAATGCGACCGGCACTGCGCCGCTGAAGGTTTCGACGAGCGCCATATTGGTGCTGTTCTCGATCGCGGCAACCTTGCGGCCCACCAGGTCCGCTGCGGTCCGGATTCCGGCACCGCGCCGCACCAGCACACCCTCGTGGAAGATCGCGTAGGGCCGGGTGAAATCGACCTGCGCCTGCCGTTCGGCGGTGATGCCCTGGCCGCACAGCACGGCGTCGGCGTCACCGCGCTGCACAGCGGGAATCATGTCGACCCACGGGACCCGGACCCATTCGACAGGCCGGCCCAGTTCGGTGCCCAGCGCGTCGGCGACACCGGGTTCATAACCGGTGCGGCCGTTTTCCGGTGTCCACAGCGAGAACAATGGCGGAGCCTCGGCGTCGAGGCAGGCGAGTCGCAGCGGCGCGCTCACGGCGTGTCATCCCAGTACATATTGCGCTCCCAATCGGTGACGTAACCACAGAATCGAGCCCACTCATCGGTGTGGAAGTCGATGAGCAGTTCGGACAACTTCGGTCCGCAAGCCTGGGTCAGCACCTCGTCGGCGCGGAAGGCGTCGATGGCCTCTCCCAGGGTCAGCGGCAGGGCGGGGAACCGCGCGTCGTGCGGGGTGTCGTAGGACGACCCTTTCGTCGGCTGGCCCGGGTCGATCGAGTTCTTCATGCCATCCTCGAGCGCCGCCAACATGATCGCGTGCGACAGATAGGGGTTCGTACTCGCGTCGGGCAGCTTGTACTCGAGGCGGCCGTTGGCCGACAACCGTACCGTGCAGGTCTTGTTGTCCAGGCCCCAGTTGATCCGGGACGGCGCGAATTGCCCTGCATCCCAATATCGTTTGTAGGAATTCACGGTCGAGCCGTTGACCAGCATGGCGCCGGCGCTGTGGGCCAGCAGGCCACCGAGCGCGTGCTTGCCCACTTCGGTCAGGTGTAGCTCGGCGATCTCGGGGTCCTCCAGGACGTTGACGTTGTCGCGCCACAGGCTGAAGTTGTGGTGGCAACCGTTGCCCATCATGCCGGTGGCCGGTTTCGGCATGAAGCTGGCCTGGATGCCCAGCTCACGTGCGACCTGCTTGCAGATCTGGCGATAAGTGGTGAGCCGGTCGGCGGTCAGATCGGCCCGGTCGAACATGAAGTTGAGTTCGACCTGGAACTCGTCCTCGTAGTCGCCTTCGATCATGTCCAGGCCGAGCGCCTGCGCGTACTCGATCACCTTCTTGACGATCGGGCGATTCCGCTCGAGGTGCTCGATGTGGTACGCCGGGCTGGACCCGGGCCGGAAGTGCGCCTCGAGTCCTTCACCCTGCCAGGTCATCTCGGGCTCGCAGCCGGTGCGCAGCTCCAGGCCGGTGCGATCGGTGAACCCGGAGTGCATCCGATGCAGCAAACCGCGGGTGTCACAGGCGAATTCGGCGCCGGCATCCTCGGCGAGGTGATCGGGTTCGTACAGCCGGCAGAACACCCGCGCAAAGGTGGTGTCCCAGGGGAGGACCGCGAAGGTGTCGAGGTCCGGCACCGCGGTGTATTCGGGGGCGTTCACCCCACCGGCCAGCAGTACACCCGCGCGGGTGCCCTGCAGGTTGGCGATCGCGGTCTGGTGCTGTTGCACACCTTTGACGGCCAACCGTTCGAAGTGGTGGGCGGGCACCACCTTTCCCACGACGCGGCCGGTGATGGTGATCGCCTGGAAGTAGACGAGTTCCACCCCGCGATCGGTGATCGTGGAGAGCGCGGCGGCAAGGTCGGGGCTGGTGGCGTTGTCCTGGCGGTGCAGGTCCAGTGGTGTGGTGGTCATCGGATTACCTCGTTGTGGAAAGGATTGGTTGTCATGCCGTCACGTCGGCGGCGACGAAGGCTTCGCGCAGGGCGCGGCACCGGGCGGGGCTGAGGTTGACCGCGACGGTGCCGATGTGGCGGTTGTCGTGGTGGTATGTGGCGACGACGCCCGCGGTCAGGTCGTCGAGATCGCCCTCCTCGATGCGGATCTCGTCGGCCAATGCCGGTGAGCCGTAACTCTGCAGGCGCAGGTCGCGTTGGTCGCTCCAGAACGCCGGGACGGGGCTGAACGGTGTGCCGTCACCAGGGCCGCGCACGAGCGTGGCCGCTGCCCGCCTGGCCGTGTCGGTGGGTATCGACCAATGCTCGACACGGCGTGGCACGTCATCGAACAGCGGGTTGGGAAAGCGCGCGATATCACCCACCGCAACCACATCCGCGGCACCGATCACGGCGAGCTCGTTGTCGGTGAGCACGCCGTCGCTCAGGTCGAGCCCATTGCGGTCGAGCCACTCGACGTTGCAGACCGATCCCACGGCCTCGACCACGAGATCGGCGGCCAAAGTTGTACCGGTGTCGAGCACCACACCGGTGACCTTGCCGTCGCCGGTGAAGGCCGTGACGCCGGTCCCGGTGAGGAATTGGATGCCATTGGTGCTGTGATGGCGCTGGACCGCGGTGGCCACGTCGACGCCGAGGACACGTTGCATCGGTGCCCCCGCGGGTTCGACAACCGTCACCTGGTGCCCCAACGATGTGAGGGTTCCGGCCACCTCGCACCCGATGAAGCCGGCACCCACCACGACGACGCGGCTTTCCGGTCGCAGGGCGTGGCGTAGGCCGAGGCAGTCCTCGACGGTCCGCAATACGTGTCGGCCCCGCTCGGGGCCCGGCACGGTGAGCCGTCGGGGCCGCAGCCCCGTGGCGACGACGAGCCCGTCGTAGGACACCGTGGCTCCGGAGTCGACAGTCACGGTGTGCGCGGCGAGGTCTGCGGCCACCACCGGTGTGCGGAAGCGGAAGTCGACGTCGGCCAGGCTCGTCCGGCGGCGGAACGCCAGGCGGGTGGCCAGCTCGGCGGGGAGATCCGAATCTGGCTGGGCGAGAGCCTCTTTGGAGAGCGGAGGCCGATTGTAGGGAAAGTGCCGCTCGGCGGAGAACACGGTGATCGTCCCGGTGTGGCCGAGTGCGCGGAGCTGCTCAGCTGAACGCAGGCCGGCCAGTGAGCCACCGACGACGGCGATGTGGCGAGACATCAGTCCTCGATGAGGATGGCCTGGGCGGGGCAGACGTCCGCGGCTTCTTCGACGTAATCCCGCTCGGCATCACTGGGACAGCCGTGATATTCGAGCTTGCCGTCGTCGTTCATGGTGAAGACGTTGGGTGCGGCGATGGCGCACTGGCCGTGGTCCTGGCAGAGGGCGAGATCGACGGTGACGCGCATGAGGGTTCCTTCCTGGGGGAGTGGGGTCAGGGTGCCGGCGTGAAACCGATGGGCAGCCGGATCGGGCCGGTGTTACCGGAGTCCGGAAGCCAGGTCGCGCCGGGCAGTTCGTGCGGCTCGCGAAGTCTGCGGGCCAGCAGGGGCAGCGCCTCGCTCATGTCCGAGCGGGCCACGAAGTGGCCGAGGCAGTGATGGGCTCCGCCGCCGAAACCGAAGTGTGGCTTGCGTTCTGCGGCGATGTCGAAGCCAGGCGCGAACACGCGCGGATCGGTACCGGCCGACTCGCTGTACAGGTGCACGGTGGTGCCTGCGGCGAGTTCGACGCCTTCGTACTCGAAATCCTCGAGCACTTCGCGGGTTACCCAGCGCACGGTCGGGTTGACCCGCATGACCTCTTCCACGGCCTTGCCGCCGAGGCCGGGGTTCTCGGCGAGCAGGCGCCACTGGTCGAGGTTGGCCATGAAGGTCTGCATCGCGAGACCGAGCTGATTGCGTGTGGTGTCGAATCCGCCGAAGATCAAGAGCACCATGGCATCTCGCAGCTCGGTGTCGGACATCCTGCCGTCCTCGGGCCGGGACGCGTTGACCAGTGCGGTGACGAAGTCGTCGCGCGGGTTGGCTCGCCGGTCGGCGATGAGGTCATCGCAGTAGTCGTACAGGCGCTGCAACGCGGCTTCGATCTTGGGCAGATCCTCGCGCAGCGTCACGCCCATCGCCAGGCCGATCGTCACCGACTCGGAAGCGATGATCTTCCATTCGGTTTCGGGGATGCCCAGCATGATTGCGATGACCCGGGCGGCGTACGGCTCGGCGAATTCGCTGACGAATTCACACCGATCGGGTTCGGCGAAGCCGTCGATGAGCTCGCTCGCCAGGGCCTGGAACCGCGGCACCAGCCCGCCGATGAGTTTGGGGGAGAACGCGGGGTTCATGAGCCGGCGCAGCCGGTGGTGCTCCTCGCCCTCCTTGTTCAGGATCCAGCTGGCGAACCAGTCGGCGAACGGGCCTTCGGTCACACCGTTGTGGGCCGGCCAGGCGACGCTGCCCTGGCGCAGTTTCGGGTGCTTGAGCAGGCGGCTGACCTGCTCGTACCGGAGTACGGCGATGCCGTACGGGGTGGTGGCGTACCAGCTGCGTTCCCTGGCGTCGTGCACCTCGGCGGAGGTGATGGAAAAGGCCGGGTCGGCGACGTCGAAGGCGGGGGCTTGGCCGATTGTTGCGGAAGGCATTGGGCTTCCTCCGAGAGCTCGGGGATCGAATGATCACTAAATACTCTAGAACTAGATCCTTAATGTCAATAGGTGAATGCGAACTGGCGGCAAAATGCCGGACAGCAGGGGGTTTACCGCTGATAAGTCAGTCGCGGGCAGGCCAGGCGATGGCGAGCACCCAGCCGATGCCCAGCGGCATGTCGGCGACCTCGCGATATGCCGACGGATCATCGGCCGGGCCCACCGCAGGCATGGCGGGCAGCCGCGAGCCAACGAACCAGCGTGGCGTGTTCGCAGCGATGACGCGGCGCTCGGTGCTGACGATCAACGCGTCGTCGCCGGTCTCGCGCAGCACTTCGAGCAGCTTGCGTTCTACCTCGCCGACCACCAGGTCGGCGCCCGCGATGCCGAGAAACGTGCCGTCCTCGCCGACGATGGGAATCGTGGCGGTGATGGTGTACATGTCCGAGCCGCTGTAGTCGACGTACGGTCCGTAGGCCACGCGTTGCTGGCCGTGCAGCGCGAGTTGGTACCAGTCCATCTGCAGGTAGTCGTAGACGTCGATGCTGGTGGGGTCGAAGTTGAGGCGCAGCCGGGCCACGCGGTCGTCGCGGCGCTGCCACCAGGCCAGATAGCGCTCTTTGCCTTCGACGGCGAACGGCGCGGCGATGAAACCCATGCCCCAGACCCCACGATGGTTCTGTAGGAGACCGGCGAGCATGCGCTGCAGCCCGCTGAAATGCGACTCGGTGAGCGCCGCGCGCCGGGGCCGGCTGCGCAGCACCTCGTCGGCGACCTGGCCCAGCAGGTCATAGATCGGTTCGAGCGGTTGCGACGCCCGCTCGGCGAGGTGGCGAGCCAGCGTGTCGTCGGTCATGAGCCGGATTCCTGGGTCGTGAGGTCCAAGTTGACGGTGGTCAGGCGCGCAAGCTGTCCCATGACGTGCGCTTCCGCAAGCTGCCGCGCGTCGTCGGCCTTCTCCGCAGCAACTGCTGCGGCGATGGCGTGCTGCTCCTCGACGTAGGCGGCCACGTCGAGCGGCGGGCCAAGAGGCAGCCAGATCAGGCCGGCCACTTCGGCCTGCAGGTTCGCCTCGCGGCGGGCCAACCGCGCCGACTGCGACGCAATGGCCACCTGGATCTGGAACCGGCTGTCGGCCCGGATCCGATCCCCGAGCGTCGTCGCCGCATCGAGCTGATCGGTGAGGGCGAACAGACGCCGCACGGCGTAGGGCGCGGCGCGCTGCGCGGCCAGACGCGCGGCCAGCCCGGCGATCGCGGTGTGTTCATCGAACAGGTCTCGCAGGTCAGAGGCGCTCATGGCGGCCAGTCGCGCGGTCAGCTGGTCGATGGGTGGGCCCTCGGGCCGTCGTACGAACGAGCCGCCGCTGCGGCCCCGCCGGGTCTCGACCAGCTGTTGTTCGCGCAGCGTCGCCAGCGCTTCGCGGACGGTCATGGGCGCCACCCCGAACTGGGCGGCGAGATCGATTTCGACGGGCAGCCGCTCGCCGTCGTCGAGCAACCCGAGATGGATCGCCTCGGTGATGCGTTGCACGATCTCGTCGGCGCGCCCCACCGGCGCTTCCGGCGCGACCAGCGGCGACAACGACGACACCTGCGTCTCCTCCTCCGCGAACGTCCTCATCGCGAGGTCCGACGACGGCAATCTACCGGATTTCGGGCCAATTCCGCCGAATCTCTTGCCGGATAAACCATAGGACTGTAGTTTTTCGCACTACTTCACCTTGCGCCTACCCAAGAAAGTACGGCCATGTCAACTTCCAGCCCCGCCCGTCCCGACGAGGACGACGTCCAACATCTGCACGCCCTCGGTTACCAGTCCGAATTCAAACGCGACATGAGCCCCTGGGCGAACTTCTCGCTCGGCTTCACGTATCTGTCGCCCGTCGTCGGCGTCTACACGCTGTTCGCCTATGCGCTGGCCACTGGCGGTCCACCCATGATCTGGAGCTTCCTCATCGTCGGCGTGGGCCAGCTCCTGGTGGCGCTCACGTTCAGCGAGATCGTCGCCCAGTTCCCCGTCGCCGGCGGCGTGTACCCGTGGGCGCGACGGCTGTGGGGTCGCCGGTATGCGTGGATGACCGGATGGGTCTACCTGGTGGCCCTCCTGGTCACCATCGCCTCCGTGGTCTACGGCGCCGGACCGTTCATCGCGGCAGCATTCGGTTTCGACGCGACGGTGAACAACACGATCGCCTTCGCGCTCGTTCTCCTCGCGGTGGCCACGGCCATCAACTTCATGGGCACCAAAGTGCTTGCCAAAGCGGCGATCATCGGTTTCACCGCGGAGATCATCGGCGCGCTGGTCGTGGGCGGCTGGCTGCTCATCGGGCACCGTCATCACAACCTGAGCGTGCTGTTCGACAGCTTCGGCGCAGGCGGCGACGGCAACTACATGTGGGCATTCGCCGCGGCTGCGCTCATCGGCGTCTACCAGTACTACGGCTTCGAAGCGTGCGGTGACGTCGCCGAAGAGGTGCCCAATCCGGGCCGTCTGATTCCCAAGGCCATGCGCCGCACCATCTACATCGGCGGCGCCGCAGCAACATTCGTCTGCCTGGCGCTCGTGTTGTCGGTCGCCGACATCCCGGCCGTCATCGCAGGCACGGACACCGATCCGGTGAGCACCGTCCTGAACGAGGCGTTCGGGCCCGTCGGCGCCAAGGTGATCCTGCTCGTGGTGCTGATCTCCTTTCTGTCCTGCGCGATGAGCCTGCAGGCCGCCGCGAGCAGATTGGCCTATTCCTACGGGCGTGACGGCATGATCATGGGCAGCTCACTGCTCAAGAAGTTCTCGGCGACCCGCCACGTGCCGCCGTACGCGCTGATATTGGCCGCGATCGTCCCCGCCCTCATCGTCATCGGGTCGAAGGTCTCCACCGACGCCATCACCAAGATCATCAGCTTCGCGGCGTTCGGCATCTACCTCGGCTTCCAGATGGTTGTGCTCGCCGCACTGCGGGCGCGGCTCAAGGGCTGGGTGCCCAGCGGCAAGTACCAACTCGGCAAGTGGGGCCTGGCCGTCAACATCGCCGCCCTGGTCTACGGCGTCACCGCGATGATCAACATGGCATGGCCCCGGACCCCCGGTGCACCTTGGTACGACAACTGGATCGTGGCCCTCTCAGCCGCCGTCGTCGTCGGAATCGGCTTGGTGTACATGGTTGTTCACCCGCTTCACGACCGCAGCACGGCCCCACACAGCGACGCGATCCCCACGAAGGCCACGCCCAGGAAGATGCCCACCCCCTGATGCCGCGGAACTGCATTCCCGGTCGTTGAGCGCCCACTTTTACGACCGGGAATGCAGTTCCGGTGTGGGGTCAGAGTTCCGGTGTGGGGTCAGAGCGGGGCGAGCCGATCCGTTCCGCGTCCGCACGAACGACGGTGTCGGAGAAAACACTCAGCTTCTCCGCGAATGCGGCCAGCGATCCGGCGGCGTAGTGTGCCGGATTCCAGCAGGCGTGGATGGTCAACAGCACCGGATCCCCGGCGTCGTCAACAATGAGCAGCGGTCGGGCCCCGAAGCGTTCCAGGTCGGTAACCACGGCCACGCCGCGATCGGCTGCGGCCAGGGCCTGCCGCAGCGGTGGGGACTCGACCTCCTCGTAGCGGAGGTACTGAAGCGTGGCCCGGTTGACCGCTTCGTCGAAGACGAGTCGGGTCGGGTCGGCGCGGGTCGGAAGCAACAGCGGTACCTGCGACAGCTCCTCGAGGGAGACCGCCCTCCGGGCAGCCCAGGCATGCTCGGGTGCGACATAGGCCCGCAACGGCACACTGGTCAGGCGGATCCAGGCAAGCCTGCTCGCAGGCGGTGCCGTGGCGGCAAGGCCCAGGTCGTGACCGCCGAAGACGGCATCGTGCACGGCTTCCGACGGCACCTCGACCACCGAGATGAACGGATCGGCTGCGCCCAGTGTCGCGGTGAAAGGCGCAAGGACGTACTCGATGGTTGTGGTTGCGGCGACGACGGAGACCCTGGCCAGATGGCCTTGAGCAATCTGCTGCGCCGCCATTTTCGCCGTCTCGGCGCGGGCCACGATGTCGGCGGCGATGTCGAGCATGTGCCGCCCCGCGTCGGTGAGGGTGAGCCGCGGGCCTTGGCGGACAAACAGACTCACACCGAGATCGTGTTCCAGTCGTTGGAGCTGCCGGGAAATCGCCGGTTGCGCCACGTGCAGGCGGGCGGCCGCAGCGGTGACGGTCCCATGCTCGGCGACGGCCAAGAAGTATCGCAGGTGTCGCAGCTCCACGACCAGCAACAATAATTCATGGGCATGGCTATTCCTACACATTAGGTCTTTGACGAATCATCGGTGCAGATCAACGATCAGTCGCATGAACCACGATGAACACGCCCCGGCACTGGACGACTGGCTCACCCCACCGCATCACCGGCAAGGCCTGCACCGGGTGGAGCAGTTCGTACGCTGCGCCCCGATCACGCGCGGAGATGCCGCAGTACGCGAATTACCCATCGGCACAGAACAACTCGACTGGGACGCGGTCGCAGTCGACGCGGCAGAGGGCCGCGAGATCAGCGGAGACGAGTTTCTGCGCCGTAGCCACACCGACGGAATCCTCGTGCTGCGTGGCGACGAGATCGTCTTCGAACGCTACTTCGACGATTTCACGCCGAACACGACGCACATCGTCATGTCGATCTCGAAATCGTTCTGCGGCATGCTGGCCGGGGTCCTTGCATCGATGGGCGCGCTCGACGTGGCCGCCCAGGTCCGGTACTACATTCCGGAGCTGGACGGATCCTCGTTCGGCACCGCCACGGTCCGGCAACTTTTGGACATGACGGCGGCGCCGAACTACGACATGTCGTACCTGGACCCGGCCGCCGAGGTGCACGCGGGCGACCGCGCGGCGGGCTGGCGGGCACGGCGCCCGGGAGACGTCGCCGGCACCCGAGCGTTCCTGGCGCAACTGCGGGGAGCGGGAAAGCATGGCTCCGCATTCCAATACTGTTCGGGCACAACGGATGTTCTGTCCTGGGTGATCGAGCGCGCCGGGGGATCCGGATACCGGGAAATGATGGGGGAGCACATCTGGTCCAAGATCGGCGCCGAGGCCGACGCGTTCCTCACCGTCGACGATCACGGCACACCCTATGCCTGTGCCGGAATGGGTATGCGACTGCGCGACCTGGCCCGGTTCGGGCGACTGGTCCTCGATGGTGGGCAGCGGGACGGGGTGCCGGTCATCCCGGCCGACTGGATCGCCGAAACTCGTCGCGGCGGCCACTTCGCCACCACCGCGGAATCGGACGCGGAGAACACGGGCACGTACAAGAACCAATGGTGGATTCCGGGGGACTCACACGAAAGCTTCTACGGTGTCGGCATTTTCGGTCAGTACCTCTGGCTGGATCCGTCGGCCGACGTGGTGATCGCGAAGTTCTCCGCCGACGATTCCCCGGTCGCCGAAACCCCTGAATCGGTGCATGCGCTGGCCGCCATCGCTCGGGCCGCGACCAGAACAGCGCAGGAGATCTGACATGGAACACAATCCAGCTTCGGGCGACGCCCTGGAGCACCGCTCGATCGACTACATCCCGCTCGACGAGCGTCACGGAAAACCGTGGCACCTGTTCACGATCTGGTTCTCAAGCAACGTCCAGATCACCGGATTCGTCACCGGGGTGCTCGCGGTCACCATCGGACTCGACCTCGCTTGGGCGATCGGGACGATCCTGATCGGCAATCTCGTCGGAGGCCTGTTCATGGCCTACCACTCGATACAGGGACCGCGACTCGGCGTCCCGCAGATGATCCAGAGCCGCGCCCAGTTCGGCTTTCTCGGTGCGCTGTTGCCGGTGGTCTTTGTTCTGCTCATGTACATGGGTTTTCAGATCGAGGGCGGCGTCATCACCGGGCAGGCACTTGCCAATTGGGCGCACATCTCCCTCACCTGGTCGATCGTCATCCAGGTCGCCGTACCATCGGTCATCGCGATCGTCGGCTACAAGCTGCTGCACCTGTCCTCCCGGATCGTCAGTGTGGTGTCGGTTCTGCTGTTCGCGGTGTTGACCGTGGCGCTCGCCGACCACCTGCCGGCGTCCGCTCCGACAGGCCCGGCCCCTACGTTCGGCACCGTGTTGCTGGCCATCTCGATCTTCGTGTCCTGGCAGCTGACCTGGGCGCCGTACGTGTCCGACTACTCCCGATATCTTCCGGAGGACACCCCGTCACGGACGACGTTCCTGTGGACCTACCTTGGGTCCGCAGTCGGTGCCTCGTGGGTCATGATCCTCGGCGCGATGGCCGCGACGATCAGTGCGGAAGCCGTAGGCGCAGACGCGGTCGGAATGCTCAGCAACGAGGTGGCCGGCCTGAGCTCCGTGATCCTGCTCGCCATCGTCGTCGGCGCCGTCCCGGCCGGTGCCTACGGGGCTTACGGGATGTATCTCACTGCGGTGAGCGCGATCTCGGTCAAGGGCCACGGTTCATCCACCGCGTTGGTACGTACCGTCTTCATCGTCGTCGCCGGGGTGATCGCCACCGCTGCCACCTTGCTGTCCAGTGGCCACATCCTCGAGACAGTCCAGAACATCACCCTGTTCCTGCTGTATCTGCTCGTTCCGTGGACGGCGATCAACCTCACGGACTTCTACCTCGTACGGCGCGGTCACTACAACGTCGGCGAATTGTTCAAGGCCCGCGGCGAATACGGATTGGTCAACTGGCCGGCGCTGGTGATCTATCTGGTGGCCATCGGCGCCGAGATCCCCTTCATCAACAGCAGCCTGTACGTGGGCCCGTTTGTCAAACACCTTGGTGGGTCCGATATCTCGTGGATCGTCGGCCTCGTGGTGGCCACAGCTCTCTATCTGGGCTACACCCGGGTGACAGCGCAGCGGGTCCCGGCAACGGCCGAAGCCCTCGTCGACGCATAGGCCAGCCCACGCAGTTCCGGTGCGAGGTCAGACCGGGGCGAGCCGATCCGCCCACGGCACTGCCTGCTCAAGCTGGGAGGCCAGCTTGAGCAACAGTGATTCGCCCGCGAGCGGCGCGACGAACTGGACGCCGAGCGGCAGACCTTCAGCGGTCCAGTGCAGCGGCAAGGAGATCGCGGGCCTGCCAGTGAGATTCGCCAGTTGGGTGTATGGCACCCAGCCCAGGTTCTTGTCCACCATGTCGTCGACAATCTTGGTGTAGCGCAACAGACTTGCCGTGCGGGTCTTGATCAGCGCATCCGCGGCGTGTTGCACCACCCCGGGCAGGTCGAACTCGCCGATCGTCGGTGGCAGCGTCGCCAACGTGGGCGTCAGCAGCAGGTCGTAGGACTCGAAGAAGGTGCTCAACCGGCGCGTGTGCTCATGGCGTCGCTGCACGGCATCCACGTAATCGACGCTGCTGGTGGCCCGGCCCAGAGCCGCCATGATCAACGTGTCGCGCTCGAACAGGTCGTCGCCGGCCCCCGTCAGGCGCTTGGCCTCGGCGAGTTCCCAAGCGGTGTAGACGAACCAGGTGAGCAGGAAGTCTCGCGCCAACGCGGCGTCGTCGAAGGGTGCTTGCGGGAGTTCCTCGACATGGTGGCCGAGTTCCGTAAGCGCGCCCACGGTTGCCGCCACCGCCGCAACGGCTTCGGGGTGCGGCGTCGGATTGATCGCGCTCGGCACCTGTACCCCGATCCGCAGCTTTCCGGGATCCGCACCCACACACGACGCGAACGACGCGGTGGGCATCGCGGGTGCGTACGGGCCCCACGGTTCCCCGCCGCTGAGGACGTCGAGCATCGCCGCGGTGTCGCGCACCGTTCGGGTGACGACGCCCTGGACGGCCGCACCGTGCATGGATTCCGCGGTCTCCGGCCCCGACGGCACCAGGCCCCGACCGGGTTTCAGGCCGACAAGTCCACAGGACGCCGCCGGGATCCGGATCGAACCGCCGCCGTCGTTTGCTCCCGCGCAGGGCACGATCCCGGCGGCCACCGCCGCCGCGGACCCGCCCGACGAACCACCGGGTGTCCGCGTCAGGTCCCAGGGATTGCGCGCCGGACCCCACGCGACGGGCTCGGTGATGCCTTTCGCGCCGAACTCCGGCGTGTTGGTCTTGCCGAAGATGATCAGTCCCGCATCGATCCAGCGCTGTACGACAGTGGCGTGCTCGGCAGCGGGCCGCCACATCAGCGCACGTGATCCGGCCGAGGTCGGTATGCCCGCGTAATCCTGGCCGAGGTCCTTGATCAGGAACGGGACACCGGCGAACGGTCCGCTGAGGTCATCGGGTGGTGTCGCCGGGATATCGCGCACGATCGCATTGATCCGCGGATTGACGGCGGCTGCGCGTTCCTGCGCTGCGGCGAGCAACTCTGCCGGCGAAACCTCCTTGTCTGCAACCAGTTTCGCCAGGCCAGTGGCATCATGCGCGCGGTACTCGTCGAAGTCCACGGTACGAACGTATACCGCCCGGGCCCTGCGTAGGGACCTATCGTGTTACCCACGCGCTTCGATGATCCGGGCGATTGCAGTGGGCGTGGGGGACAACGGGCCCGTGGCCACCGGCCGCCCTGGTGTCCAGGCCGGCCGGCCGGCGCCGTGGGTCAGGAAGCAAGCAGCTCGTCGATCTGGTTGATCGCCAGCGTGGCGCCTTCGACAACGCCCATGTCGAGCACCTGCTGCAGTGCCTCGGCCGAGGCGAAGGTGCTCACATAGACCGCACGGGTGCCGCCGTTGTGCTCGGAGAAGGTGTAGACGTTGGTCGACACCGGCATGTCGGGGTTCGGGTTGAAGTCGAGGTCGGCGAAGCCGTCGACGAACGAGAAGCTCGTCGGCTCGTCGACGGCGGTGATCTCCCAGTACCCCGCGTGCTTGTCGCCTTCCGGCCCGGTCATGAAGTACGTCGTACGACCGCCGGGCGTGAGGTCGTGGTCCACCACCGTGGCGGGGTATGTCGGTGGGCCCCAAACCTTTTCGAGCTGACGCGGGTCGGCGTAGACCTGCCAGACGCGCTTTACCGGTGCGGCGAAGTCGGCTGTGATGGTCAGGGTCAGGTTGTCGAGGTCATGTTTGACATCGGTCACGGGCATGGTTCAGTCCTCCTGGATCGGGTCGGATGAGAGCAGTTCGTCGATACGCGCGATGCGGCCACGCCACACCTGTTCCAGCTCGGTGAGCATGGACGCCACCGACCGCACCGCCGCCACATCGCCGTTGGCCAGTTGCTCGCGACCGCTGCGTCGCTTGGTGAGCAGGCCGGCCTTTTCCAGCACGGCGACGTGCTTTTGCACCGCGGCGAAGCTCATGTCGTACTTCGCCGCGAGCGTGGAAACCGAGTGTTCCCCGGCCAACACCCGGCGCATGATGTCGCGGCGGGTGCGATCGGACAGCGCGTGGAACAGGGCGTCGGCCCGGTCCTCGTCGCTCTCGGTCACCACATCAACATACAACCAAACGGTTGTACGTTGTCAAGGCCTCGCGCCGAAACTCGTGCTTCGAAGCCCGCCGCGGCGCTTTTAGACTTCTCGCCAAGGGCGCCGCTCCGTGCCCCATTTCAGGGAGGTCCGCTCATGTCGCAACCCGGCTATCCGCAGCAACAGCCCGGCTATCCCCAGCAGCCGCCCGGCTATCCGGCCCCGTCCGGGCAGCCGCAGTACCCGCCCCCGCCGGCCGAGCCGATCTTCCAGGTCTCGGCGATGACCCACATCGGCGCACTCGTGTTCTGGTTCAACCAGACTCGGCACGTCACGGGCACCTACGCCCAGTGCGACGCAGCGCTGCGCAGTGCCCTGACGCAGAACCTGTTACTGGGCTGGTGGAGCTTCCTGTCGATCCTGGTGATGAACTGGATTGCCCTGGCCCACAACATGAATGCTCGTCGCAAACTGCGCCAGGACGCGCAGCAGGCCGAGGCATACGCCCAGTGGTGGTACCAGTACATCGCGCCGACCGTCCCGCACGGCCGCTAGCTGAGTGACTCCCAGAAGCCGCTGAGCACGGCCGCGCCGCGCACCGGATCCTGCACCATCCACCAGTGCCCCAGGCCCTCGAGGACCGCGGTCTCGGCACCGGCGCGCTCGGCCGCCCGCCGTCGCACCGCATCGGAGCCGATGTAGGGATCGTCGGTCGCGAGCAGCGACAGGCCCGGACGCGCCCGAGCGTTCTCCAGGGCCCGGCCGGCCTCCGCCATCGCCGGTTGGCGCGCCGAGCGGTACAGCGCCAGGATCGCCCGGCCCATCTCCGGGCCCTGAGCCACGGCGATCTGCGCGGCGATGTCGATCGGTATGCCCAACGCGGCCATCTGGGCCGCGCGGTCATCCGCCGAGCCACCGAGCATGGCGTCGACGGCGTGTTCTCCGTCGCCGGGCGTCTGCCACACCTGGGCCAGGTCGTGCCAGACGTACTCGGGGTCGAACAGTCCGACGACATCGCTGGCCCAACTGCGCACCAGCTCGGGCCGGTGCATCACCGCATTGAGGACGTGGCCGCCGCCCCAGTCGTGCCCGACGAGGTCGACGGGGCCGTCGATGCCCTCCAGCTGGGCCTCGAGCCAGTCGCGGTACTCCAGATAGGTCGCCGTGAACCCGTCCGGCAGCGGCGCGCCGAACCCCGGCGGGGACAACCGGAGGACGTCGTCGCGCCCGAGCGCCGCCACGAGCGGATCCCAGAGCGCGTCGGACTCCGGATTGCCATGCACCAGAACCACTGTCATAGCGTCATCCTCGCGGCTGAGGCGGGAGATCTCACCGGTTCTGCGAAATCGATGTGGTGGCCCTGCAGCCAGGTCAGCGAGCGTCCGCCGTCGCGTTCCATCCGTCTGAACACCACAGGCAGCAGCGCGTCGCGGATCTTGCGCGCAACCGGGCCCGCGGCCTTGGAGTTCGCCGACCGCGCACCGTATTTGACGATCCGCTCGACGCGGGCGCGGCGCGCGGATTCGAAGAGGGCAAAGGCCGCGGTGCTGTCGCGAGTGTCGCGCAGGCATTTCGCGAGGATGACGGCGTCCTCGAGCGACATGGCGGCCCCCTGGCCGGCCGAGGGCGCGGTTGCGTGGGCAGCATCGCCGATCACGATCATCCGCTCGTTGGACCAACGCTTCACGACGGGCATGTCGTAGGTCGCCCAGCCGAACAGGGGACCTGGCGCGGCGTCGATGATCTGGGGTGCGGGGCCGACGTCACCGTCCATCAACTCGTGTAACCATGCGCGCCACTGGCCATCAGCCAGCCCGGAGAGAACACCGTCGGCAGGTTCGCGGGCCATCGGCGGGTTGGCGAACCACACCGTGCCGCCATCGGGCGCGGCCATCCACGCGAAAAAGCAGTGGGTTCCGAATTGCATGCGAAATTCCCGGGGTGGCACGTCGACGGTGAAACCCGGTATGTAGCCGCCGATGTTGAGCACCGGCACATAGCGTGGCGGCACAGCCGCAGGGTCGATGATGGTGCGGACCCGGGAGTGGATGCCGTCGCAGCCGATCAACAGATCCCCCGTGGCGTGGTCGCCATCGGCGAATTGAGCCTCGACACCGCGCGGCGTCACGCGTGCGTCGACGAGTTCCTTGCCGGTCGCGACCTGGATGCCGTGTTGGGCGGCGAGCTGGGTGAGTGTGCGGTAGAGCTCGTCGCGCCGCATCATCTGCGACAACTGGCCGTCGGCGCGCGGGCTCGCGAGCGGCATGCGGCCGAGGTGCCTGCCCTTGCCGTTGACGAAGCTGATGGTCTCCACGTCGAACCCGAGCGCTTCGACCGGTTCGGCGATACCCAGCGCGCGCAGCGCGTCCATGCCGTTGGCCTGAAACGTCAACCACGATCCGCCGCGGTGCTCGAGCGAGGGCTGCCGTTCGAACAGCACCACGTCGATACCGACGCGCTGTAGCGCGATCGCCAGGACCGGACCGGCGACACCGGCGCCGATCACCAGTGCGCGGGTCATGTCGAAATCCCTTCGGCGGCTGCGAGGATGAAGTATCTTGAGAGTCAAGCGAAAATTAGTATGGAAGTCGAGTTACTTGATTGTCAAGACGAATGGAAGCCGAAGAAGCGCTGTCCCATGCGATCGCGCGGTATCAGGCCGCCGTCGACGACTTCGACCGCGAAAGCGCGCGGGTGCTCGGTGTCAACGAAACCGACCTGCGCTGCCTGGAGATCCTCATCCGGGAGGAAAGCGAGGCAACGCCGCGGATGCTGGCCGACCGGCTGGGCCTGACCACCGGCAGCGTGACGACGATGCTCGACCGTTTGGAGAAGCTCGACTACGTCACTCGCACGGCCCACCCCGCCGATCGGCGCAAGGTGATCGTCACCGCCACCGACAAGGCGACGCGGCGGGCGTACGCGCTCATCGATCCGCTGATCGCCGACGGCACCCGCCTGCTGCGCGACTACACCGTGGACCAACTCCAGCTGATCATCCAGTTCCTCACCCGTACCGCCGATTTGCAGGACCGGCATATCGAGCAGCTGCGCGCCATGCGTTAACTGGGACCGCTGGGCACATGAACAGCTCACCCATAGCCGCACGTAGTGTCGAGTTCGACGTAATACTGATAGCCGCCGTGACATCGTGACGCCAGGAGATGCTAAAGAAATGAGCTCCGACAAGCCGACCATCATCTACACGCTCACCGACGAGGCGCCGCTGCTCGCGACGTACGCGTTTCTGCCCGTCATCCGTGCCTTCACCGATCCGGCCGGCATCAATGTCGAGACCAGCGACATCTCGGTGGCGGCGCGCATCCTGGCCGAGTTCGGCGACTACCTGACCGAGGATCAGCGCGTCCCGGACAACCTGGCCGAGCTGGGCAGGCTCACGCAGCTTCCGGACACCAACATCATCAAGCTGCCCAACATCAGCGCCTCGGTCCCGCAGCTGGTGGCCGCCATCAAGGAACTGCAGGCGAAGGGCTACGCCGTGCCGGACTATCCCGGCGACGCGAAGACCGACGACGAGAAGGCCATCAAGGACCGCTACGCCAAGGTGCTCGGCAGCGCGGTCAACCCGGTGTTGCGGGAAGGCAACTCCGACCGCCGCGCGCCCAAGGCCGTCAAGGAGTACGCCCGCAAGCACCCGCACAGCATGGGCAAGTGGTCGCAGGCGTCGCGCACCCACGTCGCCACCATGAAAGAGGGCGACTTCTACCACGGCGAGAAGTCGATGACGCTCGACAAGGCCCGCAACGTACGCATGGAGCTGGTGACCACCGACGGCGAGACCATCGTGCTCAAGCCCGAGGTGAAGCTCGACGCCGGCGACGTCATCGACAGCATGTTCATGAGCGTCAAGGCACTGCGCGATTTCTACGAAGAGCAGATGGAAGACGCCTACAAGACGGGCGTGATGTTCTCGCTGCACGTCAAGGCCACCATGATGAAGGTCAGCCACCCGATCGTGTTCGGCCACGCCGTCAAGATCTTCTACAAGGAAGCCTTCGCCAAGCATCAGAAGCTCTTCGACGAACTGGGCGTCAACGTCAACAACGGCCTGTCCGATCTGTACGCCAAGATCGAGTCGCTGCCGGCCTCACTGCACGAAGAGATCATTCGCGACCTGCACGCCTGCCACGAGCACCGGCCCGAGCTGGCCATGGTCGACTCGGCCAAGGGCATCTCGAACTTCCACTCGCCCAGCGACGTCATCGTCGACGCCTCGATGCCGGCGATGATCCGGCTCGGCGGCAAGATGTACGGCGCCGACGGCCGCACCAAGGACACCAAGGCGGTCAACCCGGAGTCGACGTTCTCCCGGATCTACCAGGAGATGATCAACTTCTGTAAGACCCACGGCCAGTTCGATCCGACGACGATGGGCACCGTCCCCAACGTGGGTCTGATGGCGCAGCAGGCCGAGGAGTACGGCAGCCACGACAAGACGTTCGAGGTTCCGGCGGACGGCGTCGCCAACATCGTCGACAACGAAACCGGCGAGGTGCTGCTGAGCCAGAACGTCGAGACAGGCGACATCTGGCGCATGCCGATCGTCAAGGACGCGCCGATCCAGGACTGGGTCAAGCTGGCCGTCAACCGGGCCCGGATCTCCGGCATGCCCGTGGTGTTCTGGCTCGATCAGGAGCGCCCGCACGAGGCCGAGCTGCGCAAGAAGGTCAACCGGTACCTCAAGGACCACGACACCGAGGGCCTCGACATCCAGATCATGTCGCAGGAACGCGCGATGCGGCACACCATCGAGCGGGCGATGCGGGGTCAGGACACCATCGCCGCGACCGGCAACATCCTGCGTGACTACCTCACCGACCTGTTCCCGATCCTGGAGCTGGGCACCAGCGCCAAGATGCTCTCCATCGTGCCGCTGATGGCCGGCGGTGGGCTCTACGAGACCGGGGCCGGCGGCTCGGCGCCCAAGCACGTGCACCAGCTGGTGGAGGAGAACCACCTGCGCTGGGATTCGCTCGGCGAGTTCCTGGCCCTGGGCGCCAGCCTCGAGGACCTCGGCAACAAGTCCGGCAACAAGAAGGCCGCAATCCTGGCCAAGACGCTCGACGCCGCGACCGGCAAGCTGCTGGACAACAACAAGAGCCCGTCACGCAAGACCGGTGAGCTCGACAACCGCGGCAGCCAGTTCTACCTGGCGATGTACTGGGCGGAGGAGCTCGCGGCCCAGACCGACGATCCGGAGCTGGCCAAGCACTTCGCGCCGCTGGCCAAGGCACTGGCCGAGAATGAGGAAGCCATCGTCTCCGAGCTCGCCGCGGTGCAGGGCAAGCCGGTCGACATCGGTGGCTACTACGCCGCAGACCCGGACAAGACCAGCGCGGTGATGCGGCCGAGCGAGACGTTCAACTCGACCCTGGCTTCTGCGGACGCGAGGAGCAATTAAGGCGCCGCGGAGTAAGGCACAGGCCTGACCTGCGCGACCCCAACCCGATTTCACCCGATGTCGGTGCCGTGGCCTATCTTGGACCGTCTGGCGAACGACATGGGGGAAATCAGGTGGAGGACAACGCGGCGCTGTCGGCCGCCGAGTTACTCGAACTCAACCGTGAAGTTCAGGGCTCGCGCGCGGTCCGGCTCTTGGCCACCCTCAACCTCGGCGTGTACGCCACGCTGATGGAACGCCACCTCTCAGGTGGCACGGTGGCCGAGACCGATCTGGTGGTGCGTCTCGAGCGTGACCTCGCCGAACTCGGCGACTCCGAGCAGTCCGGGTTGGCCCTCATCAAGAGCTGGGCCAGCCAGGGCTGGCTGCACCGGGTGGCCGACACGCGTACCGGTCACGAGCGCAACGTCTGCTACCTGACCCAGGACGCGCGCCGGGCGCTGGACTTCGTGCGGGGCGTGCGCCGCAACGACACCATCGCGACCGGTGGATCCATCAACGGCATCGCGTCGCGGCTCAAGCAGGTGGCTGTGCGGGTCGGCAACGATCCCGAGCGGATCCGGGCCGGCATCGAGGCGGAGATCGCGGCGCTGCACGCCGAACTCGACGAGCTCGACGCCGGTATGCGGCCGGATCCCGATGTCACCGCGATGTACGACGAGGCGCGCGCCATCGCGATGCAGATGGAACGGCTGATCACCGACATCGGGCTCTACGGCAGCATGATCGAGCAGGCCACCGCCGCACTCGACGATCCGATCGACAGCAACGCCGACTACCGTGACCGGCAACGGCAGATGTACGCCGACTACCAGGCGGCGTGGGATTCGGCGGGCCGGGACTCGCACCGCGCATTCCTGCGGATGATCAACGATCCGCAGCAGCGCGCCGAGTTCGAGGCCGACATCGCCACCGTCGCGGCGACGCTGCCCGAGCTGGACCCGGCGCTGCGCAAGGTGATGGCGAGCTTCTTCGAGTTGGTCGGGCACCAGATCGACGAGGTGGAACGTATCCAGCAGCGCTGCGCTCAGCGGGTCAAGCGGTTCACCGCTTTCGGCACTCTCGAGCAGAGCCGCGGGGTGGCGCGGCAGCTCAACGACGCGATCGGTGCCGCCCGCGCGCTGCTGAAGGTGTCGCTGACGGATTCACGCCTGGACCTCGACGTGCCGCTGGCCCGGCACACCATCAGCTCGATCGGCGCACTGAGCTTCCGGATCAACGACCTGTCCGCGCCCAAGCCCGCGCAGATCGCCGACGGCGAGGTGGATTTGTCCACCTTCGCGGCGCTGACCACCCAGGTCGACGCGCCGGCCATGTCGGAGATGATCAACACCGCACTGCGCCAAGCCCCGGTGTCGCTGCCGGACGCGGTGGGCATGCTCGACTCGGCCTATCTGGGCCACGTCATCGTGTTGTGGTCGTGGGCGCTCAAGCAGCCGCGGTCGGCCGGAGACGTGGCGACCGCCCCGGCGTCCACCACGGTCAGATTCCAATCCCTGGACGGCAGGGACCGCGAGATGGAGGTACCGCACCTCGTGTTCACCGAACCGATTATGGGGTCAGCATCGTGACCGACGAGGAGTCGAAATGACCGACGCGCCCATCGATTTCGCGTCACTTCCGGAGGTCGACCGCAACGGCAGGGCCCCGCAGCAACGTCGGCCCCGCTTCGACGGTGACGTCAGCGCCATGCCCGACCGGGCCTGCTGGGCCCTGCAGCACCTGTTGACACGGCGCTACATCAGCAGCGAATCCGACACCGACGTCTACAGCTGGGTCAAGGAGTACCGCTCTGACCTTGCCGTGCGGCTGTCCGAGCTCGACCTGCAGTTGCGCATCGTCGACGACATAGGCATCGCCTTCATCGAGCAGGCCCGCTACGAATCCGCCAAGGGCATCAAGCTGTTACGCCGCGAACCGCTCGGCACCTACGATTCGATCCTGGCCCTGCATCTGGCGCAGACGATGCGTGCCGGTGGCGACCAGAGCTTCCTGATCACCCGCGACGAGATCCATGGTCTGTTCTCCGGGGTGCTCAACGACACCGACCGCGACACCGTGACGTTCACCGCACGCATCGACGCGGCCATCGCGCGGCTCGCGGGTCTGGACATCCTGCGCAAGACCCGCGACGACGAGGACAGCTACACCGTCAGCCCGGTCATCAGCGCCATCATGACGGCGTCGGTGATCACCGAACTGCAGCAGCAGTTCGAGGCCCTGCTGAATGGGGGTGGCGACGATGCCGTCCGCGACTGAACAGTTCTATCTGTCCCGGCTGCAGATCATCAACTGGGGCGTGTTCGACGGCTACCACTCGATTCCGTTCAGCGCTGGCGGCTCGTTGATCGCGGGTGCCTCCGGAAGCGGTAAATCCTCGCTGCTGGACGCCATTTCGCTGGGCTTCCTGCCGTTCAACCGACGCAACTTCAACGCCTCAGGTGACAACACCGCGGCCGGGTCCAGCGCAGGCAGGCGCACCGTCGACAAGTATGTCCGCGGCGCATGGGGGCAGCGCAGCGACGGCGGCGCCAGTCAGGTGATGTACCTGCGGGGTGAAGGGACCACGTGGTCGGCCGTGGCGGTCAGCTACACCAGCAACACCGGGCGCACCATCACCGGCCTGGTGCTCAAGTGGCTCACCGGGGAATCCCGCTCCGACTCGTCGAGCCGGTATGTCCTGGGCGAGGGTGACCTCGACATCGAAGAAGTCTGCAACCGTTGGGCCGCAGGGCGTTTCGATACGGGCGTGTTCAAAGGTGTCCGGGGCGAGCGCAGCGACGGGGAATATGGCGGCTGGAAGTTCACCACCAAGGTGGAATCGCAGTACCTGGCCCAGTTGTACGCGGCCATCGGAATCCGCGCGTCCGAAGCCGCGCAGCAGCTGCTGGGCAAGGCCAAGTCGCTGAAAAGTGTTGGTGGGCTTGAACAGTTCGTTCGAGAGTTCATGCTCGACGAACCCGACAGCCTGGCCCGGCTGCCGGAGGCGCTCAAGCAGATCGACCCGTTGGTGGAGGCGCGCGAGCTGCTGGCCGTCGCGCAGCGCAAGCGCAAGATTCTCGGCGACATCGAGGCCATCCAGGTGCGCTACACCTCGGAATCCTCCGATCTGGGCATCATCGACCTCGTGGACCAGCCGACGGTGCGCGCCTACACCGACCATGTGCGGCTCAAGCAATGCCCGGCCCAGATCGAAACCCTGGACGCCGAGGTCACCCAGCTCGACAACGAGCACGCAGATCTGACCAGGCAGCTCAATCTGGCCAAGGCCGAAGGGGATTCGCTCAACGCCCAGATCAGCGGTGCCAGCACCAACGTCGGCCCGCTGCAGGCGCAGGTGGCCGCGGCCGAAGCGCAGGCCGAAGAGGTCTCGCGGCGCCGCGCGGCCTACGAGGAGCTGGTCGGCGCGCAGGGCATCGAGCCACCCGAGTCCGCCGACGAGTTCTGGAATCTGCGTGAGGAACTCACCCGGCAGGCCACCGAGATGCTCGGCAAGCTGGAATGGGGCCGCGACGCGTCGACCGATGCCGAGTACGCCCAGAAGTCGGCCCGCATCGTCCGTGACAACGCCGCCAAGGAGCTCAAGCGCGTCGAACACGTAGGTTCGGCGCTGCCCGAGTCGGCCGTCGCCATGCGCGAAAACATCTGCAATGCAGTCGGTATCGACCCGGCCGAGCTGCCATACGTCGCCGAGCTGCTGGACCTGCGTCCCGAGGAGGCGCGCTGGCGGCTCGCGGTCGAGAAGGTGCTGCGGCCGGTCGGTCTGCGGCTGCTGGTGCCCGATCAGCACTACGCCAAGGTGCTGCGGTTCGTCAACGAGACGAACATGCGCGGCCGGCTCGCGCTACACCACGTCCGGGTCACCGCCACGGGTCGCCAAGCCGAGCCGAACACGTTGGCGGGCAAGCTGTTCGTCGTCGACCCGGCGCATCCGTGCGCGGCCGAAGCGGCCGACGTGATCGCCGCCGCCGGTGACCACATCTGCGTCGACACCCCCGACGTGTTCTCCCGGTTCCGCCGCGCGGTGACCGACTCCGGGCTGTACAAGGATTCCGACCGGTTGGCCATCAAGGACGATCGCCGCCCGATCAAGCCGTCGGAGTACATCTACCAGGGTGATATCGCGGCCAAGCTGGATGCGTTGACCGCTGAGCTGACCGAAGCAGAGGACGCCTTTCAGCAGGCCCGGCACGCCGCGGATGAGATTGCGCGCCAACGGCAACAGTGGCGTGATCAGGCCGCAGCCTGCAAGGCGATCTACGAGCAGTATCCGCAGTGGAGCCAGATCGACACCGAGACCGCCGACGGGCATGCCGACCGGTTGCGCGAACAGTACGAGCTGCTGCTGGCCGACAATCCCGACATCGAGGCACTCAGCGCGCGGGCCGAGGAGATCTGGAGCGAGATCCAGACCCTGATGACCCGGCGCGGGGCGATCCAGACGCGTCGCGACGAGCTGGACAGGCGTCGCACCCGCCTGCTGGAACTGCAGGACCGGCTCGCGCCTGCGGCGGTGTCCGAACCCATCAGCGAACTGCTGCACCGCTACGCCGCCGAGATCCCCGTGGAGCTCGAGCTGCTCAACCCCGAGCCGCACCGCGACGCGTTGTTCAACGCGATCCGTCGCGAACGTGACCAGCTGACCGAAAGCCGCAGGCGTTCATACGACGAACTGGCCCGCATCATCGCCACTTTCGACACCTCGTTCCCCGACGCGATTCCGAACGACTCGGACGACTTCGACGAGCGGGTGCACGATTACGTCGCGGTGTGCCGCCACATCGACGAGCGCGAACTGCCCGACGCCTACGAGCGGATGATGCGGCTCATCACCGAGCAGGCCCCCGACGCAATCCTGACCCTGCACCGGGTGGCCGAGCAGGAGACGCGCCGGATCAGCGACCAGATCGCCCGGGTGAACACCGGGCTCGGCGCGGTCGAATTCAACCGCGGAACCCGGTTGACGCTGCGGGCCACCCCGCGCAGCCTGGCCGCTGTCTCGGAGCTGACCGATATCGTCAAGGCGATCTCGCGGCGGATCGCCGAAGTCGGCCTCGGTGACAAGAAGGCCATCCTGGACCAGTACGCCGATATTCTGCGGCTGCGAAACAGGTTGGCCAGCAACACACCTGAGGACCGGGCCTGGACACGGGACGCGCTCGACGTGCGCAACCGGTTCGCGTTCGACTGCGCGGAATGGGATGTGCGCAGCGACGAGTTGATCCGCACACACAGCAACGCCGGCGACAACTCGGGCGGCGAGCAGGAGAAGTTGATGGCGTTCTGCCTGGCCGGCGCGCTGAGCTTCAACCTGGCCAGCCCGGACAGCGGAGACAACACCCCGGTGTTCGCGCAGCTGATGCTGGACGAGGCGTTCTCGAAATCCGATCCCCAGTTCGCTTCGCAGGCGCTGGAAGCGTTCCGCAAGTTCGGTTTCCAGTTGGTGATCGTGGCCACCGTGCAGAACGCGACCACGATCCAGCCCTACATCGACGGTGTGGTGATGGTGTCCAAGACCGAGGCGACCGGGCGCAACGCGCGGCCTGTCGCCACCGTGGTCACCAAGACCATCAGCGATTTCAGTGCCTTGCGCCGGGATCTGAAGGTGCCCGAACCGGTCTGATATCCGCGCTGCGGTCCTCGAGTTACAGCGTCAGTTTCTGTGGTGCTCGGCGAAGCTGTCGTCGCGGTGTAGTCCGCGTCCGATAGTGCGCGCGATCACCGAGATTCACCACAGGGACAAATTCCGCGACGAGTTTGTCCCTGGTGTGAATGTCGGTGCGGTGAGCGCCGGAGCTTGTCGGTGCCTTCTACTTTGATCGAACTCACGTATCAAGGGACAGGGCACTAAGCCGGTTTGACCCCGACGGTGATCAGATCGGAGATCGGTGTCCAGAACGGCCGGCGCACCCGATGCTGGTCGGCAACGGTGAACCCGGCGCCGGCGAACAGCGCCAGCAGTTCCGACTCGGACGGGTTGTGCGCGGGGCTCCACACCGCCGCGGACATTGCCTGCAACACCGGAATCGGTTGGTGCGGACTGATGGTCGTCACCGCGACGATGCCGCCCGGGGCGAGGACTCGGTGGAACTCGGCCAGTGCGGCAGGCTGGTCGAAGAAGTGGAACGCCGACGTCGTCACCACTGCATCGAGGAATCCGTCCTCGAACGGCAGCTCTTCGGCGGGAGCCGACATCCAGCGCACCCGGTCGGATCGCTTGCGGGCCTGAGCCAGCATGCCCTCGGACATGTCGATGCCGTACACCTCGTCGGGCCGCAACTCGCGCTGGATGCGGTCAGCGAGGATGCCGGTGCCGCAGGCGATATCGGCGATCTGGGTCGAACCATGCTGCCTCAGCTTGGCGATGACCTCGTCCTGGGCGGGCCGGTAGACCCACCGCTGCAGGCACCGCTGGTCGTAGGCCGGGGCGGCGAAGCTCCAGAACCGAGTGACGGTGTCGTTGAATCCGCGGCGCTGCGTCGTTGTCACCGCTCCGAGTGTAGGCGCGGCATCACGGCGAGCTCATTGCCGAACGAATGACGTCGAAATCATGCTGATCGATCTCGAAAACCCCGAACCGGAACCGGTACCCCCATCGTTTCTTGTCATCCACGAAGTCGAGATCGTCGATCAGCGGCCGGATCGGGGCTTCCTCGCACGCTTGGAAATCCATCGCCCGGCGCCACGGACGGAAGTCAGGGGCCACCTCGGCCTGATACGGCTCGTCGTCGCTTACCTGGCCGATTGCGGTGAACGCCTGCAGCGGTGGCCCGTCGGGGAATGTGGTCCTCGGTGAGTAGAAGATGATCCAGTCCCCACGTGCCATCTTGCGCAGCATGTGCGGCTTGCCATGGTTGGCCTGGGTGAAGCCGCCGGCCACCCCGCGTGCGACGTGGTCACGGCTGACCGTGTTGATCCAGTACGTCATGACGGCACGCTACGGCGGGCCACCGACAGATCGGGTTCAGGGCAGCGTGTAGGCCGTCATGGACAGCGATCCGAAGGTGTAGCCGGTGATCAGGACCTCTGCGGAAGTGCTTGCGGTGCAGGCAAGTCCGGCGAAATACAGGAACGGGATGAAGTGGTCGGGGGTGGGCACGGCCAGCGGATAGTCGCGGTGGGCGTCGAGGGTGAGGATGTCGGCGGGGGAGTCGAGCACCTGCTCGCGCGTGGCGTCGTCGAAACGCTGGGCCCAGTCGTAGCCATCGTCGGGACGCCCGACGTCCATCCCGGCCAGGTTGTGCACGATGTTGCCGCTGGCCAGCACCAGCACACCGCGCTCGCGCAGCGCGGCCAGTTTGGCCCCGAGCTGCAGGTGGTAGTCCGCGGGTTCGTTGGCGTTGATGGCCAACTGCACCACGGGAATCGACGCGTCAGGGAAGGCGTGCACCAGCACCGACCAGGTCCCGTGGTCGATGCCCCAGCTGTCCACGTCGGCGCCCACCCAGGTGGGACGCACGGTGTCGCTGATCTCCTCGGCCAGCTCCGGCAGCCCCGGCGCCGGGTACTGCACGTCGAACAGCTCACGCGGGAATCCGTAGAAGTCGTGGATCGTGCGTGGCCTTGGCATCGCGGTGACCGCGGTGGCGTTGATGTACCAATGCGCGCTGACCACCAGGATGGCCCGCGGTCGGGGCACCGAGCGGCCGAATTCCCGCCAGGCGGCGGTGTACCGGTTGGATTCGATGGCGTTCATCGGGCTGCCGTGCCCGATGAACGCCGCTGGCATGACAGGCCCCATCGGACCAGGCTAGCGCCCGGTGACCGCTCAGCCGTCCCACGTGTCGTAGCCGACCAGCTCGGCGAGGGGACGGCGCCGGACCGGGCCGTGCCCTCCGCGGGGCCAGCCGACGACGACGTGCCCGGCAAGCATCCAGTCCTCCGGCACGCCGACGGCCTCGCGCAGCAGCGCCTCGCCTCCGTACGACGCCCAGCTGGTCAGGCACGCACCCAGGCCCTGCGCACGGGCGGCCAGAAGGAAGTTCTGCATGGCCGGGAAGATGGAGCCGCCCAGCAGTAGTTCCGAAGCCGTCGCAAACCGCTGCTGGGTGAACAGCACCGAGGTGAATTCGCGTGCGCGGTCGTGTAATTCGTATATCGCACGGTTGGTGCGGGCTCGTCGACCGGTGTCGTCGTCGGCGGGGCGTGTCATTCCGTAGACGGGCTCGATCACCCTGAGCGCCTGCGCGGCCGCCTCGGCCACCACTGCCCGTTGCCGGGGCGATCGCAGCACGATGAAACGCCAGGCCTGCGCGTTGGCTCCCGATGGAGCCCAGGCGGCGGCCTGCAGGCAGCGGCTCAGCGTGGTGTCGTCGACAGGCTCGGAAGTGAACCGTCGGATGGTGCGCGAAGTGGACATGACTTCCCAGACGTCATCGCTGGCAGCGCTCATCGAGACCCCTTCCTGTGCACTCGCTCAGCCAACCTATTTGGTGCCGGGAGGGCGGGCCTGGCCGGGTTAGGCTCAAGGCGGCCGTTGCACGTGGAACACCGAAGGAGGCTCGAGGCGGTAGTGGCGCAGCCCAGCACGCAGCGGCACGCATGGCAAACGCGGGCCGATTACGATCGAGTCTCCGCACCAACATTGCCGGGTAATCCGTGTGCAATGGTGGTGAAATTTGACGCAGAATCACGCGTAGTCGACGGCGGGACTGATAAATGACATACGGCGGGTACGGGGGTGGCCCGACAGGTCCGTTCGGCAATGATCCGTTCGCCGGACAAGGCGGAGGCTTTCCTCCCCCGTCAGGTCCACCGGGATTTCCGGGCGCACCGGGTGGCCCGCCCGGTTTTCCGCCGCAGGGGCCGCCTCCGGGCTATCCGCCGGGTCCACCTGGATACGGACCGCCTCCCGGCCCGCAGTCGGGTCAGACCAACGCGCTGGCAACCCTGTCCATCGTCTTCGGTGTCGTGTTCGCGCCCATCGGCGCGGTACTTGGGCATCTGGCGCTGTCGCAGATCAAGAAAACCGGCGAGAGGGGCCGTGAACGCGCCCTGATCGGTCTGACGGTGTCGTACTTGATGATCTTCGTGGCGGTCATCGCGCTCGTCGTATTCCTGGTGCTGAACAAGAACGAATCGTCCTCGACCACCACAACCACCACGACGACGACATCGAAGACGAGTACCTCGAAGACCACCACCAAGAGGTCGACGACGCGCACCACGGTGCCTGCACCGCCGCCACCGCCGCAGCCGCAGCAGGTGCACGTCACCGATCTGCGGGCCGGGGACTGCATCCAGATAGAGGAGCATGGGGCCTCTCCGAACAACCCCGACGCCAAGGCCGTCACCATGGTGCGGTCGGCGTGCCTGGCGATTCCTGGCGTCTATCGCGTCGACAAGGTGGCACCGACCAATGTGTGCACGGACCAGTTCATCGCGGATGCGGACCAGACGATCTTCGCCTGCATCTCGCCGTACCGCGGCTGACATGGGTTCGCGCGGATGCGAGTGGACCGCTGCGACCGCTTCGGCAGAAGTTAGCTGACGGGGTCCGGGTCGAGATGTCTCCGATAGAGTCGTGCATTGCCGCCCGACCGGTGTTCACAGCAACCACAGCGGGCTGCTGCCGACGCATTCGCGCGGTCGCCAACACCTGGATGACCGGATCGCAGACGGGAGGATCGGGGCGGTCATGAGCAATCCGAACCCGTTCGATTTCAGCGACTTCGGGCCACCGAAGCGCCCGAGCCAGCAGGGCGCACCGGCCGGCGCGCCGCCGGCGCCGCAGCCCGGCGGTTTCGACCCGTGGGCAGGACAACCTCCCGGGCAACCGCGCCCACAGCACACGCAGCCTCAGGACGCGTTCGGTTCGGCGCCTGATCCGGGTAACTACGGCGCCGTCGATGCGTTCGGTCAGCCTGCCGCCGTGGCACCGGGAGCCACCCTGCAGACCGCAGGCCCGCCGCTGGTCTGGTTCGCCGTGGCGCTCGGGCTGGCATTGCTCGGCGTCATCATCGGCATTCTCGGCGCGGTCCTGGGATTCGGCTGGCCGACTGCGATGGCCGGATGGCTGTTGGCCGGGCCCGTCGCGATCGGGGCGCTGGCCCTCTACACCCGGGTGGACACCCGCAGAAGGACCGAATTCGTCTATTCGGCGCCAGGTTGGACGACCACGTTGTATTGGGTGGTGTTGGCGGTATGCCTCATCGGCATCGCCATCGGCGCCTGGCAGATCGCCCTGTGGGCAGGCAGGTTATAGGGGATGGCTCGGGGGATCATCAGGTTCGTTGCCGCGGACGCGAGGAGCATAAGAATCGCCGTCGTGGCCGTGCTGGCCGCGGCGGTCGTGGTGATGGGCTGGGCGCCCGTCGCCTCGGCGGAAACGGCGTCGGGCGGGGCGAAGCGGTTCGGCGCATGCCTGGCCGCCCAGAAGACGGGCGACCTGCTGCTGCTGTTCGACGAATCGGGCAGCCTGCAGCAGACCGACCCCGACGGCGCCCGGGTGGACGCCGCCCGCTATTTGTTGCAGACCCTGGGCCGGTACGCCGACCGGGTCGACGCCAAGCTCGATGTCGCGGCCGCCGGCTTCTCCGACACCTATAAGCCGGAACACGATTGGAGTGAGCTCACCGCCGCGACCGCGGATTCGACGGCGCAGCAGCTCAACGAGATCAAGTCGAAGAACAACGGTCTGGACACCGATTACTGGCAGGCGCTCGACGGCGCGCGGCAGGCGTTGGCCGCGCGCGGGCAGGGCCCCAACGGCGGGCAGCGCTGCCAGGCCATCGCGTGGTTCTCCGACGGTCAGATCGACTTCACTCCGCGCCAGGTGACCAAGCCATACGCCGAGGGTGTGGACCTCAGCACGCAGGCCGGCGTTGACCAGGCCAAACAGAAGTCGATCGACTCGATCTGCCGCGCGGGTGGGCTGGCCGACCAGATCCGTTCGGCCGAGATCGTGACGCTGGCCGTCGGTTTGGGCGCCAAGGAGACGCCCGCCGACTTCGACGTCATGAGCGCGATCGCCACCGGCAAGGGCCTGAACGGGATGAAGTGCGGCAACGTCACCGATCCCGTGCCCGGCGACTTCTATCCGGTGTCCAACATCGACGACATGCTGTTCGCCTTCGATTCGCTGACCCCGGATCCCGGCATCAACACCCAGGGCCCGGTCTGCCAGCTTCAGGTGTGCCCCGAGGCGCGGCACAACTTCGTGCTGGACAAGTCGATCAAGTCGGTGAACATCCTCGGCTCGGGTGATGTGACGGGCGTCGTCCCGTACCTGGTGTCGCCGTCAGGACAGACCGTCGAGCTGCCCAAGAAGGACGGCAAGGTCAACGTCGAGGTCGGCGGCACACCGGTCAGCTACGAATGGCAGTCCGAAACGGCGCAGTCCATCGCGATCAACAATGCGGGCAGCGGCGAGTGGGCGGGCCAGTGGGCCATCGTCTACGTCGACACCACCGGCGAGCATGCCGACGCGGTGTCGAAGGTCAACATCCACATCAGCACCGACATCTTCCCGGCGCTGTTGAAGTCCGACAAGGTTCAGTGGCGCAGCGGCGCAACCGTCGACGATCTGAGCTTCGGCTTGGTCGACGCCAAGGGCAAGCCGGTACCGATCGACAGCCTGGCCGGCACCGCGGAGATGTCGGTCCAACTGGTGCCCGACGGCAAGGAACCCATCTCTTTGCTCGACGCGGCGAGCAAAGAGGACATCGGCAAGCCGGCCAAGGCCGACCTGTCGAAGGTCAATCCGGGCCGCGCGACGCTCAAGATGTCCCTCGTCGTCACCACGGCACCGGCCGTCGACCCGGCGGGCGTGCAGATCGCCCCTGGCACCAAACTCTCGCCGCAGGACAAGACCGAGACCGTGCAGATCCTGCCCAAGCTCGGGTTGCCCACCCCGGGTGAGCGCATCGATTTCGGCACCGTGCAAGCGGCCAAGGGCGTGACGGCACAACTGGCCATCACCGGCCCGGGGTGTGCCTGGATCGCCGACGGGGAAGCCATCAAGACCACGGCGAGCCCCGACGACATCGGCACCGCGACGGTGACCTCGCCGTCGAACTCGTCGAGCAACTGCCTCAAGGTCGAAGAAGGCCAGACCGGGCAGTTGCAGGTCACCCTGCGCACCGAGCACGACGGGCACGGCGGCCTCAACGGCACGGTGCCCGTGCACGTCGCGGCGCTCGACCACCCCGACGACGGCCAGGTTGTCGACGTGCCGTTCGTGGCCTCGCTGCTCAAGCCGTTGAACACCACCAACTTCGTGCTGGTGCTGATCGCGGCGCTGCTGCTGGGCCCGGGTATCCCGCTGGGCCTGCTGTACCTGTCCAAGTGGTGGGTGACCAAGATCCCCAACACCCCGCTGCTGGCCGAGCGCATCCCCGTCGAGGTCAACCAGGACATGACGCTGCGCAACGGGGAACCGTTCGCAATGGCCGAAACGGACCTGGTGCAGCCGGTGACCGGGCTGACCGACGGTGTCCGGCGGCTGTCGGTACTGGGAGTGACCCTCAACGCCGTCATGGGCCGTAGCCCGTTCGGCGCGGGCCGGGTCGTGGTGGACGCAGGCAATCTACTGAGCGTGAGTTCCGAGCTGCCGGGTACCGACGGCACCGGGCTGCACGCGGTCCTGCCGCTGGCCGTGCACAACACCTGGGTGGTGCTGCACGATCCGCGCGGGCCGTCGTCGCAGGCCGAGGTGCTCTTGCTGGTCAGCGGCAACACCGACACCGCGGCCAGGGAGAAGCTCTACGAAGAGGTGGCCCGCAGGCTGCCCGAGCTGCTCAACGGCCTGCGGCTGCGCGCGGTCCAGGCCGGGCAGGCCTCGCCGTATGACGATCAGGCCCAGGGCGGCTCACCGTTCGGCGAGGGTGCCGGGGGCGGCGCCCCGACGGGTTACGACCCGTTCGGTGGTGCCGGCGGTCCGGCGCCGATGGCCCCGGTCGGTTCTCCCGGTCAGGCTCAGCAAGGTGCGGATCCGTTCGGTGGCGGGGGAGCTGCGCCCACTGCGTCGGCCCCGCGTCCGCCCGACCCGCACGAGGTCACCCAGCACGCCCCGGTGAACTACCGGCCGGGCGCCAACCCACCTCCGCCGGACCCGTATGAGGTGACGCAGCAGGCGCCCATCACCTACCAGCCGGGGTACCCGCAGCAGCAACAACAGCAGCCGCCGCAACAACAGCAGCCCCCGCCCGATGACAGGCGGGGCGGGCCGCCCCCTGCGCCGCCTCAGCGGTATGACTCTGATCCGTTCGACCCCTTTGGTGGAGGAGCCTGATGCGTCGATTCCTGGTAGTCGGATGCGGTGGTTCGGGTGGCGCCACGTTGGCGTTCATGATGGACCAACTGCGTTCCGAACTGCATGCCGCCGGCATCGAAAAGCTGTTGGCCGGTTGGCAATTCGTGCACATCGACGTACCGAGTGCGGCGGAGTCCGGGCCCGAGGGGCTGGCGAACGTGCCAACCCAGGGCGGCAGCTACATCGGCTGCGGACCGCAGGGCAGCAGCTACGCGATCCTCGACGGGGCACTCTCGCAGCGGCTCGCCGCGGGTGGTGCGCTCGACACCATCGCCACGTGGGCGCCGCGCAACCCGCAAGAGGTCACCAACCCGATCTCGGCCGGCGCCGGGCAGTACCGCGCGATCGGCCGGATGATCACGCTGAGCAAGGCCAGTGAGATCCACGCGCGGCTGCAGTCGGCCTGGGACACGTTGTTCCGGGTCGAGACCATCTCGGAGATGGCCAACGCGAGCGTGCCCGGCATGGGCCGGTTCGACCCGAACGAGCCGCCGCTGGTGCTGGTGGTGTCGTCGATGGCCGGCGGTGCGGGTGCCTCGATGGCGCTCGACGTGTGCCGGCTGCTGACCCTGGTCACCGGGTTGGATCCGAAGCTCCTGGGTGTCTTCATGGTGACGCCCGACATCTTCGACTCGCTGCCCGAGAGCGCCCGCACCGGCGTGCGCGCCAACGCCCTGGCGATGCTCGGCGAGATCGTGGCGAGCCAGGCCGGCGCGGCCCGCGAGCACGACGTGCGGATCCTGCGGGCCCTGGGCCAGCATCACGGCGACGGCGAACCCATCCCGTTCGCGCGCGTGTTCCCGGTCGGCCGCTACATCGGCGCGGACCGCACGCTGTTCGGTGACGGTTCACAAAATGCCGTCTACCGCGGCCTGGCGCGTGGTCTTGCCGGGCTGATGATGAGCGGCAAGGCCAGCGATCAGTTCGTCTCCTACGACCTCGGTAACACCGCGTCACCTGTCGGTGACCGCGACGTGCTCGGCTGGGGCATCTCGTCATGGGATGTATTGCCTTGGGGCACTTATGGTTTCTCCAGCCTGAGCATGGGTCGCGATCGGTACGCCGAGTACGCGGCGCAACGGTTGGCCCGCAGCGCCGCCGACAAGCTGCTGTTCGGACACATCCAGCACGGCAACCCGGCATCGAGCAACGAGCAGCTCGACACGCTGCTCAGCAGTCAGTGGCAGACCCACTGCGGTGAGCTGCGGATCCCCGATGCGGCCGGTGACGAGCAGACCCGCGTCGGCATCCTGGGCAACTGGATCGCCACCGGAGCGTTCGCGCCCGAGGCCGTGGCGGGTGCGGTCAACAATCTGATCGAACGGCAGCTGCGCGGTTTCCTGCCCAATCCGCAGGGCATGGCCGCCGAGCAGTGGGTGCCGATCTTCCGGCAGGCGGTGCTCAACCGGCGCGCCGACCTGGCCCGCACGTGCGCCGAGATCGGCTATGCGATGGCCTACAGCTGGCACCGCGAATTCGCCGAGCGCCTCGAGCAGGTGGTCGGCGCGGCAGCGGCGACCCTCGGCCTGCCGTACGCCCGCGAACTCGTCGACCGGCTGCGCAGGCACATCGACGACGTGCTGGCGCCGGGCGTCGCGCAGTTGGGCGCGATGGGCCCGCCCGACATCGTCGCAGTGCCCCCGCAGGTCGACGCCGCACTGCGCTCGTTGCGCGGCGTGATGACCAACGCCGACCAGGTGCTGGCGATGGCGCTGGACGGCTTCCGGTCTTCGGTGCGCCGCCAGCTCTACGCCGACGCGGCCGCCCGGATCGCCGACGTGATGCGGGTGATGGGCGCCGAACTGCTTGCTCCGCTGCGTGATTCGCTCGGCGAGGCGATGATCCTGCTGGAGAAGGCGCGCGCCGAACCGCCGTCGGACGTCGGCCTGGCCCGGCTATCGACCGACCAGTACGTGGCCTGGCCCGCCGACTCCGACGAGTTGGTGCCCGCGCGCTTCGCCGAGGCCAACAACGAGGTGCTGCTGATCAGTTCGGCGGCGTTCAAGCAGCGCTACGAGACCGACCTGCCCAAGGCGGTCGCGGGGGCGCACGCGATGATCCCGCTGCGCACCGCGGTCGACGACGCCAGCACCCGGGTCATCCTGGGCCAATGGCAGACCACCGGCGGTGTCTCGGCACCCGGAGGGCTCACCGAGGTCACCTCGACGTGGGTGACCCGCGCGCTGGGCACCGACCCGGAGACCGGGCGGCCGCGCGTTCCGGCCATGGCGCAGTTCGACATTCACACCCGGCCCGCCGAACTGTTGGCGCGTGCCCGGCTCTACGTGGGCCGGCCGGGCGAGGCGTTCGAGGAGTTCTGCCGGGTGTCCCTGCGCGACTACGTGCAGGGTGTCGGCGCCGCGGAATCCGAGATCAGCACCCGCCGCCGCGACATCGCCACCAAGTTCAACGAGGCGCTGTCCCTGGCCCGCCCGCTGGCCAGCGTCAACGATCAGGCGCTGCAACGCGTGCACCCCGGCCAGCAGGTCGAGTACCGGTACAAGTTCTCCGAGGTGCCGTTCGCCGGGCAGCCGGTGGCCGACGCGCTGGCCGAGGTGCTGCGCGCCAACCCGCGCATCGACCAGGCCACCAAGGACAACTACGGGCGCTCGCTGTCCGACGAGGACAGCGTCACCCGCATCGATATCTTCGGCTCGTACCCGAACTACTCGCCGTTGGCGTTCGATTCGGTGCTCAAGCCTGCCGCGCAGCAGTGGGCGCAGACCGCCGGGCCGGGCCGCGGCCAGTTCTGGCGGTACCGGCGCTCGCGGCCGCTGGCGGCGTCACTGCCGATGACCGACGACGAGCGGCGCACCATGACCGCCGGCTGGTTCCTGGGCCAGATCCTGGGCCGGATCCAGATCCCGGCCTCGCCGTACAACGACCCAGTCCGCATCTACGACGGCACCGACAACCAGTGGCTGGCCTTCCCCAACCCGCTGCTCACCCCGCCGTCGGCGTTCACCGCGTCCTACGACTGGCTGCCCGCAGTGCTGGAAGGGATCTTGCTCGCCATCGCGACCTCGCACGAGCCGCCGGTGATGCGGTCACTGCGCCCCTACAGCGTGCTGCGCGAACTCTACGACTCGCACAGCCAGGACCCGGCCAGCGGCATCGTCGAGCTGTCGGCGGCCGGCCTGCTGCGGGACTTCCTGCGGTCGGGGTCTTCCGGGCCGGGCGTCACCTCCCGGGTCGGCCCGATCGCGGCTGCTCAGACTCCCGAGGAACGTCGCGCCGCGGTGGAGACATGGCTGGGCAGTATCCGCGACGTCGCCGCGCAGTACCTGCCCGCCGACACGCCAGGAGCCACCCCGGAAGGTGCGTTCACCACGATCACCACGCGGTCCAAGGCGTCCAAGACGCCGATCTTCCGTGATGTCGCCCCGGACGTGTACTGGGCCACCGATGTACTGATCAAGCTGGTCAACCGGGAGGCCGACGCACTCGCCCGCGGCGAGCAGGCCGGTGCCGCAGCATTTTTGGACGACGCGGGCGGTTCGGTGGTCATCCCCGACGGCGGGACGTTCTGACGATGTCGCTGACCGTCCTGCTGGCACCGCCTCGCGCATGCGAAGACGTGCTCGCCGTGCTGGCCGACTATTCGGCGGTCGGCCTGTTGAGCCCGTTCGCGTGGGTCGATTCCGGCGATGTCGGCGGAGCCTCCACCCCGGCCACCCTGATCCGTGACGGCCACGCCGAACCTGTTGTGCTGCAGCAGTTGCTGACCGGTGAGCGCTACGACCGGATCCGGGTCGCGGTGCTGGTGCCCATCGAGGCGCCTGCCGCCGAACGCGTGCCGCTGGCCGCCGAGCAGGCCGTGGAACAGATCGTGCGCAGCACCTCGATGGGCGCGCGGATCAGCCTGTTGCGGCTGCTGCTCACGCCGGGGCATTCGGTGCCGACCGCTCCGGATCTGGCGCTGGTACTCGAAGGCTGGCACAACCTGCTGATCGCCCCGGAGGATTCGGCCGCGCCAGGCCTCGGCGCGGTGCCGTGGGGCCGGCTGACCGATCCTCTCGACATCGCGCAGCAGACCGCGCCGGTCGTGGCGGGGATCGCAGGCTTGTGGGCCGGTATCGACGCCAGCCCGTTCGACACCATGGAGATCCTGCCCGGCCAGACCGTGCGCGCGGTGCGGGCGTTCTATCGCAGGCTGGACACCACCGCGGTCGAGAGCACGCTGCGCACCCAGCTGTTCGACCCGACAGGCCGGCTGCCGCTGCCGCGCGGTGGCCAGGTGCCCGTGGTCTATGTGGAGGACGTTCCGACGGCTGCCCAGTCGATGGCGCGGGCGTTGTGGACCAAACACCGCGACGTGCTGCGCGGGCCTCGGCTGGCGGCCGACGCCGCGCCCACCCAGGCGATCGGCATCTGGGCGGCGCTGAAGATGTTCTTCAAGTTCATGGGCGCCGCGCTGCGCAGCGCCCCGTCGGCGTGGCTATCGGCGGTGATGGGATCGGTCACCTCGGTGGTGGCGACGACCGTGCAGGGCACCGTGTTCGGCCGCACCGACTCGGCGTTCGCCGTCGTCGCCGACACCGCCAAGGCCGACTGGCAGGACCTCAACCGCAGTGCGGAAACCCTGCAGACCGCGCTGAGCGGGCAGGGCGCACACCTGGTCCAGCAGGACCTCAGCGCGCTGTGGACGGACTTCGTCAACGGCGCGCTCACCCTCGCCGACGGCGGTCGCCGGGCCGCGGGTCTTGACCCGATCGCCGTGGGATCGGCGGTCGGCGTGGTGTTCAACGCCGCTGACGTGGTGCCGAGCGCGGCCGACGAATTCCGTGGCATTCCCACCTCGCTGGCCGCGGTCATCGGCGTCACCGCTGTCGAGGGCGCCGACGTGCTCGGCGCCGCCAACGTACGCGAACGCCTGCAGAACGCTTATTCGGATCCTGCGGCCGGGGTGGAGGCCCGCAACACCGGGACCGAGCTGGATCGCTGGCAGGCCGCCGCTGCGAAAAGCTATGCGTGGCAGGTCGGCACCATCCTGGCCGACTTCATGCAGCGGGCCCGCGGCGAAGTGGCCGGCCTGGTGTCGCAGATCCAGTCGATGGGTGACCGCAATGCCGTCGACGAGCAGCTGCGGCAGCGGCAGCAGGCGGTCAGCACCATCCTCAAGACGTTCACCGTGGCGCTGTTCGTGGTGCTGCTGGCCTTGATCGGGGTCGCCGCCATCGGCTGGTCGAGCTGGAAGTTCGCGCTCATCACCGGGGCATCGTTGATCGTGCTGTACATCGTGGTCTCGCTCGGATTGTTCATGCTCAGCCAACGCGACCTGTTCGCCGAGATGAACCTGCGAAGATCGCAGCTCAATCAGCTGGAGACCATGCATGCGAACCTGCGCAACGCAGTGCAGGATCTGAGCCGGCTCACCTCCGCCTACGGTCAGCTGCTGGCGTGGTGCCGCACGCTGGGCGCGGTGCTGCGCGCCCCGTTCGGCGTCGCGCCGCCGGCCCGCGCGGCCGTCGGGCAACTCGTCGACGGGCTGCCGCGCTCCACCCAGATCGGGGTTGCCACGCCCAGTGCCGACCAGGCCGACAACGCCACCCACGGCATCCAGCGCCGGCTCTACGCGCTGGGCTGGCTGACCAAACCGTGGGAGGACATGCTCGGCGAGGCCGCGGGCAGGCTGCGTGAGGAGCCCGCGGCATTGTTCAAGCTGCCCGGCGTCGGGTCGGGATCTGGGCTGGACCAGTGGTCGACCGCTGTGCTGCAGGGTCGGGTGCGGCCCGCCGGGGCCGATGCGTTGTGGGCGCGCGTGGAGCAGATGTTCGCCGACGAGGCCGGTGGGCAACCGGGTGGCCTGGCCGACGCGCTGACCGGCACGGTCGCGGTGCCGACGCTGGGCCGGGAAGTGCCCGCGCAGCAGTTCGGTGCCGGATTCACCGACCACCGCCCGGGCCGGGCCGCGCCGTTCGACGCGTCGCTGTTCACCAACGCCGCAGTGACGGCAGGCCGATCAGGCGTCGCGGTCGACGACGCGGTGGTGATCCGGGCCGGGCTGGGCTACCGGGCGGTCGTTGTCCAGGCCAGTGACGGTCTGCCGCCGTACGATTTTGCTTTGTTCGAGATGCCGGTGCCCGTCGCGCCAGGTGGCGAGGACGAGCCCACGACGATGGTTCGACGCACCGAATCCGATGCGCCGCCAGGGGAGGACATGGTGTTCTGACATGCAGGATTCCAGCCCCGATCCCTTTCACCGCGAAGATCCCGACGACGCCGACCCGCGGCTGGCACCGCTGCTGGCGTGGCGCCAGCAGCTCATCGATTCCGGCGCGGTCGCCGCTCGCAGCTTCAAAGAGGCGCATCTTCGTCTGGTGCTGAGGTCGGGCCGCACGGACGTCGAGCAGATCCGGGCCATGCTGCCCGGCTCGGTCGCCGAGCATGCCGACGAAATGGCCAGGGTGCTCTCCGAGTTGGACACGTCGTCCACCGAGCAGACGTCGATCACCGGCAGGCACCGCACCACCGACGCATCGGCCGGTGCGTCCCTCCCGCCGCCGACGTCGCCGCCGGCCGGGGCGTCGGGCACCCTGCCGCCATCGGTCCCCACCGAGCCGGTTCCGCCCGCCGAACCGGTCCCGCCTGCCGAACCTGCGCCGGCGGCCGAAACTCCGCTCAGTGCGGCAGATTTCAGTCCGTTCACGTTCGGTCAGCAGCAGCCGGCCCGGCAGAGCATCGCGTTGCGCCGCAGTGCCGCCGGCGGTGCGATGGAGATCAGCTGGCCGCCGCTGCAGGGCTCCGACGGCGTCGTGCTGTACCGGTTGGTGAGCTCCGAGGACAACCCGCCGTACTCGCCGGATCGTGCTGACCTGGTGGCCGCCACCGATACGACGTCGGCGGCCGACACCCGCCCGCCCGGCGCGGCGGTCCGGCATTACCAGGTCTGGATCAACGTCGGGGCCACCCGCGCCGAGGCATTGGCGGCGCAGCCGATGCTCTACGCCGCCGGGGTGCTGGTCAGCCCCATCACCGACTTCGCCATCCGCGAGGACTCCGGCCGGGTCATCGGCCAGTGGACCGTGCCGGCCGGGGTCAGCGCCGTCTACGTCTACCGGGTGCCCGCCGCCGAGGCCGGTCGCGACGGGCCGCAGTACCGCATCCTCGCGGGCAGCGACAACCTCAACGGCTTCGTCGACTCCGAGCCCGTCCGCGGTGAGCGCTACCAATACCGCGCCCGCTGCGCAGCCAACGTCGACGGGGTGCTGCGGCTGTCCGAAGCCGTCGAGACGGACATCGAGATCTCGGCCGTGCTGGCCCCGGTCACCGACCTCGCGGTGGCCACCGGTGTGGACGGCTCGTCCTTCGACCTCACCTGGACGCCGCCGCCGGGCGGCCGCATCGTCATCTACCGCACCCAGGACGGGCCCAACGCCGGCGCGGAATCAGCAGAGTTGCCCGAAGGCGCGCTCGAACAGGTCGGGCTGACACCGGAGCTGCGGCTCACCCAGCCGGTCGTCACCCAGACCGGGCCCGACGGCAGGCCCCGCGCGCTGATGGCCGGGGTGTCCTGGCCGGCGGAGTGGAGCCGCGCCTACCTCACCCCGGTGACCATCCTGGCCGGCCGGGCCCTGGTGGGCCGGACCCTGTCATCGGTGCGGACCGGCGCGATCCGCGACATCGAGCTGGCCGAGTACTGCAACAAGCAGGTGCTCACCTTCGACTGGCCCGACGGCGCGGCCGGTGTGGTGCTGTACCTGGCCCCCAAAGGCTACGACCCGCGCGCCGGGCTGACCGGCAAGTCGTTCGAGATCTCGCTCGAGGAATACGAGAAGTACGGCGGCATGCAGCTCACCGGGCAGCTCCCTGTCGGTGGTTGCTCGCTGCACCTGGCCCCGGTGGCGTTCTCGGGTGGCCGTCGGGTCACCGGGGCGATCGCCAGCGTCGAGTACCACGGACTGCTGCGGCTGCAGTACGCCGTGCGCATCGGCCGGGACCCGCAGGGCTTTCCCACCACCGCGACCATCGCCATGCGCTCCGAGCACGACCTGCCCGGTTCGCCCGCGTTCGTGCTGGTCAACAACCCGCAGCGGATACCGCTGAGTGTCCATGACGGGCAGGCCGTCGACGTGGCTCCGCTGGATGCCCAGGGTCAGTTCGCCGACCGTCCGTCGAAGGAACTGCGCTGGTCGCAGCTGACGACCACGGGTACAGGCGAGCTGTGGGCCGCCAATGTCCGTGGCCTGCAGGGCTGGATCCGGTTATTCGTCAACACCCCGTCGGCCGAGCGGCTGCGGGTGATCGCCCTGCTCGATCCGCCGGTCGACAGTTTGCGGTTGACGGCGATGGCGCAATGACGTCGCGCTATGGCCAGTTGGCCTACACGTCGTTCGATGCTGTCGGTTCGGCCGGCGGCTGGCAGGTCAAGCAGACCACCGGTGGTCTGACGCAGGAAGAAACCCAGCAGCTGATCGCCGGGGTGCGCACGGTGTTCCGGCCGGTGCAGCCGCTGCCCGATTACCCGACACCCGAACAGCTCGAGCAGGGACCGCGACGGCTGGCCTACGGCAGGGTCGACACCGGTACGGGGTACTGGCACACCGTGCCCGCGGGGTCGGACAGCACCGGTCGGCCGGGCAACGTGTTCGCGCACGTCGTGCTGGACCGCACGCCGCTGTCGGCGCCATGCCGACGGCCGATCCAGTGGTGGCGCTCGCCGCAATGGGCACGTCCGTACGGTGCCGCGGCGGTGAGCAGGGCGACGATTCCCGACAGCCCACCCGAGCCGGGCACGGTGGTGACCAAGGACAGTGTGGTGGCGTTCGCGCTGGACACCAGCACGTGGCGGCTGGCGACGCTGTTCGCGCTGCTCGATGCCGTGGCCGGGGCGCTCGACGGCGGAGCACCAGTGGTGCTCGGTGCGGAGTCGGTTGAATCGGCTGCGCAGTGGATCGGGCTGGTGAGCTTTCTGATGTCGCCGGGAACCGCTGCGACCCTGAGCTTCTCCACGTTCGACCGCGCCGACCAGGTCATGCTGGCGCTGCACAGCGGGCAGCTGCTGACGGCCGTGCCGATCGGTGATCTGGATGCCGTGCCTGCAGGCGTCGTCGTGATCAGCGAGACCGAAGCGGTGTCGATGGGCGAGCTCGACGGCGAGCCGCACAGGACCGCACGCGGGCACACCATCGAGGCCACGCACTGGTCGGCGATGGCCCAGGTGGTGCTGCTGGAACCACATTCGGCGCGCCGATTGCTCGACGACATCGACCGGGTCGCCGAGCAGGTCAACGACGAGGGTCTGCACCCGGCCTGGCCGACGGCCATGGTGGTGGCCGGCCGCCCTGAGTTTGCTGACGCCGTCGAAGAGGCTCACGAGGTGATCGCCGCCCACTCGCCTCCGGATGTCCCGGCCGGGTCGCAGGCGGCCCAGACCATCGCCGGTGTGCTGTCGGCAGTGGTCGGTACCAGCACCGCCGACGCCTGGCGCGCCGTGCAGGAACTGCCCGACGGGCCCGCCGCGGATTTCGCCGACGCGACGTATCTGAGCCGGGCCATCACCGACGACACCTGGCTCGGGCAACTCGGTCCAATCCCGTTGGGCCCCAGATTGTTTCACGGGAAACCAACGCCTTCACAGGTGCAGTCGGCCATCGGTCCGGGGCTCGCCGCGGCCCGGGACCAAGGTCCTGAACGTGAGCTGCGCGTGATCGAACTGCTGCTCCGGGCAGGGGTCGCCGACGATCGGCTCGCCCCGGCGCTGCTCGACGATGTGGTGCCGCATCTCGACGATCCGGTGCGCGGTCCCAAAATGCGTCAGCGCGTCGACGTCGACGGCAGGTTGGCGATCGGTGCCGCTTTGCTGCGCGCCGGTGGTGACATCGAGGGCACCGTGATCGGTGACAACCTGCTCGACTGGCTGGCCGACGCCACCCCCTTGCCGGGCGCCGACGAACTGGCACATGCCAGCCCTTGGGATCCGACCTGGATCCGGGCGGCGCTGCGCGGCATCCGGGCGGGCCGGCGCGGATCGGTCGAGCCGGGCGATTCCGGGGCGCAGCTGTGGTGGCTGCGCGCGACCGCCTCGCCGCATTTCGAACAGGCCGTCACGGATTCGGTCTGGGATCCGGCCGATCTGCTGCTGGCGTTGGGTGCTGACCCGATCACCGGGGCCGGCACAGTGCGCACCCTGGTGGGCGCGCCGGACTCGCCGGCGCTGACCGAGCTGGCCGGGCGGGTGATCGAAGGCAACGGTGACAGCACGGCCGTGGCCTGCGCGGCGGTGCGGTACATCGACCCGCAGACGTGGATGCACCAGCGGTATGTGGAGACTCACCAGAGCGCCTACCTGCCGTTCTGGGACCAGGTGCTGGGCAGCACCGAGCCCAGCGGCGTCCACCACGACTTCGCCGTGCGGATACTGACGTTCGCGCTGCTGGGTGTCATCGCCGGGCAGCCGTACCCACAGGCCTGCGCGGCGTTGGCGGCCGATTCCGGTCTCGGCGGCGAGGCCATCGCGCGGGTGATGCCCCTGGTCGATGGCTACGAAGTGGCCCCGCAGGCCGTGCTGGCAGTGACGCTGCTGCGGGTCGCGTCGGCCGAGGATGCCCAGCAGCAGCTGGACGTGATCGATCAATTGATGGGGCAACTGGCCGAACGCGTGGCGGCAGGCATGCCCGGTGAGGAGAGCGACGTCGACGCGGTGACGATGCTGATGACACAGCTGTCCGGGGATGCCTCGGACGGCACGGTGCGGCGGTACCGGAAGATGGTGGGCAGGCTGCTGGCCCGGCGCAATGACGCGCAACCGTCGCTGGCGGCCCGATTGCGGGGGAGTCGCTGATGCCGATCTATGTGGTGAATGCACGCAACCAGCGGGTGCAGATACCCAGCCAGGCGCTGTCGGTGTCCATCACGGGCGCCGTCGGCGGCGCCGCACTCGAGGTGCACGGCGGACCCGATCAGCCGGTGGTGCGCTCGAGCGCGCATCAGGCGTTGCTGCCGAGTCTCACCGGCCCGGTCATGGTGTCGGTGCGTCCGGTGGGCACCGACCGGTTCGGCAGCGGGACGGTCATCCACCTGGCGATCGCCCACGACAATCCCGGTGACGTCGATCCGGTTCAGGTGATGTTCGACCCGATCGACGTCAGCGGTGACACCGGGGTGACGTTCGCCAAGCTGACCCCGGACGGCACGCAGATCGACATCTCGGTCAGCGCGGTTGCCGATACCCAGCTGAGCCCGTTGGCCACCGCCGCGCGCACCTCGGCGCGCAAGATCACCGGCCGCGGGCCGGGGGAGTCCGACGGGTCGGTTCTGATCGCACTCGACAGCTCGGCGTCGATGCGCAGCTGGTTCGCCGACGGCAGCGTGGTGGCCGCCACCGAGATCGTGGTCGGCGTGGCCGACGCGGTGGGTGTGCGCAACATATCGGCGGTGCTGGTGGGTGCCGACGTGGTCCCGATCGCCGCGACGGGTGGTGCGGAGCTGGGAGAGGCGGTCCGGCGGGCGACGCCGCGCTGGTCTGCCGGCGCCCGCTGGACCCGGCTGACACCCGGGCGCTCCCGCGTGGTGGTCTGCGCGGACTACCCCACAAGCGCGGTGCGGCAACGGTTTCCGGTGATCGCGCTGTCCAATGACCGCAGGCTCGACGCTGCCGGTGCGCGGCTTCCCGCGCCACGGCCGGGCAACGAGGCGATCGCCGAGTTGCTGGCCCATCCCCCTGTGCTGGACCGGATCACGGCGTCGCTGGTGAAGGCCCTGGCCCCATGAGCAAATGCCCGCGCTGTTTTTCGGCGCTCAACCCGAACCAGCATCTGTGGACGTTGTCCGCCCAGGCCGGCGGCACGCGCTACCGCGACGACGTCGCGACGGCGTACTTGGGGGCGCCGGCCGACTGCGGCCCGCTCTACACCTGGACCCGCACGCCGGGCTACAACGGCCCGCCGCCGCCGACCGCGGAGGCCAGCCGAGCTCTGCAGGGTCCGGCGGTCGAGATCTGCCCGGTCTGCCACTACGTGTTGCCCGAGGGCTGGCGGCAGGGGCACGCCATCTGCATCGCCATGGCCGGGGCGCGTGCCACCGGCAAGAGCCTCTACATCGGCGTGTTGGTGAAACAGCTTGAGCTGCTGTGTGAACGGCTCGGTGTGTCCATGGAGCCGGTCACCCGCGCGACTGCACAGGCCTATGCGACCAACTACGAGACGCCGCTGTACGTGCAGCGTGGGCTGATCCCGCCGACCCCGACCGTGCACACCCAGGCCTCGACGCAGCGTGAACCGCTGATGTTCTCGATCGGCATCTGGCATGGGGTGCGGCGGTTCCTGGTGTTGCGGGACGTGGCCGGTGAGGACATGGAGTCCGGTGATCTGCACACGCCGCCGTTCCGGTTCTTCGCCAACGCCGACGCGGTGTTCTTCATGTTCGACCCGTTGCGGGTCAAGGCAATTCGCGATCAACTGCAGGATCTGCTGCCCGCCCAGCTGTTCAGCGGTGGCGATCCGCGATCGGTGCTCAACAACGTGATGATGGCGGTCGCGCCGGGCCAGCCCAAACTGGCGGTGATCCTGTCGAAGTTCGACGCCTTGCGCGTGCTGCGGGAAGTCGAAGGCTCCGAATGGAGCCTGATCATGTCCAACGCGGGCGCGGCCTACCTTCGGGACACCTCCGACAGCCAGCAGTACGACGAGGTCGGCGGGCAGTTGATGCACGAAGAGGTTCGCAGTCTGCTGACCCGGCTCAATGCCGGCTCGATCGTCGCCGCGGTCGAGAACCCTTCGAGCGGGATGCGTTTGCAGAACCGCTATTTCGTCGTATCCGCGCTGGGGCAGCCACCCAGCGGCAACCGGCTGCATTCGCGGGGTATCGCCCCGTTCCGGTGCGCTGATCCGGTTCGGTGGGTGACGTCGAGCTTCGGGGTTCTGTAGGGGTGACGCAAGGTTGGGGGGATCCGTTCGGCGGGGCGCCGTTCGGTCAGTCACCGGATGGTCCACCGATCATCTCCGCGCCGGCTCACGTGCCGCAGTCGCAGCCGCCGCGCAGATCCAAGACCGTTGTGATGCTGGCGACCGTCGGCGGGATCGCGACCATAGCCGTTGCAGCGCTGGTCATCTGGGCCGTGATTCCCGACTCGTCCAGCACCCCGGCAGCAGGTCCCGCATCGACGACCACGTCGGCGCCGACCACCCCGGCGGCGCCGGCGCTGGCGACCGCGGCTCAACTGCCCGGCTTGCTGCTGAGCCTCGACGAGGCCAAGAGCGCGACAGGCGCGACGAGCACCGCCTACACCGTGACCGACAAGCAGCAGTTCAACGCCTCCGAAGGGGTTGCAACACAGCCTGACAACTGCCGCTCGGCGTTGTTCACCGGGGCCGGCGAGATATTCGTCAACAGTGGTGCCACCGCGACGTATTCGCGATCCATCGTGCTGCCCGACCCGTTGACCACGACCGAGTTGGGCGGTGTCGAAGAACGAGTGGTGTTGTACCCGAACACATCTGCGGCAACCAAGCAGGCCGCGACCATCGAGAATCTGTGGCGGGGGTGCGTCGGCCTGCTGACCGAGACGCTGAACCACGGTAAGAACTGGATCAAATACCAGGTGGACCCGCTGACCCGCTCACCGCAGGATCCGTCGATCGTGGTGTTGAGCAGCATCGTGACCGATACGCCCGGTGTTCCCAACTTCCGCAACGTCCGGGTCGTCGCCGCCAAGAACAATGTCCTGGTCGACGTCGCCGTTTTCGGTGGCAACTTCGGCGACGGCCCGCAGCGGATCACCGCCGAAATCCTCGCGCGGATAGGCGGTCTGACATGACCTACCCCCCTCCCGACGATCCGTTCGGCGGCATGCCGTTCGGTCAACTGCCGTCGGTTCCGCCACCGCCCTACAGTGGCCCGCCCGTCATTCCGGCTGCGCCGCAACCGCCGTCACCGTCCGGCGAGGTCAACACCTTCGCGACGCTCTCGGTGGTGTTCGCGTTCGTGTTCGCCCCGATCGGTGCGGTGCTCGGCCACCTAGGCTTGTCGCAGGTCAAGCGGACCGGCCAGCGCGGCCACGACCGCGCCCTCATCGGCGTGGCCCTGTCGTACACGTTCATCGTGGCGGCCGTCGTCGGCCTCGTGGTGTGGATCGCGATGAAACCGCCGGCTTCCGAGTCGAAAACCGTTGCCTCACAGACCACTACGACGACCACCTCGGCGCAGACCACGACCACGAGCCTGCCGCCGCCGCCTCCGCCACCCCCGCCGCCGGTCGCACCCGCGGACATGGCCGGCTTGTTGCCGAGCCTGGACGAGATGCGTCAGCTCATGAACAACCCCGACCTGACCGATGCGGGCAACGGCGACGAGGTGGGCGTGGTTTCTTCGTCGGTGCAGACCTTCGACCCGCCCGAATGCGTGGTGTCGATGAATTCGTTCACCCCAGAGCCGTACAAGGACAGCGGCTACCGCTCGGTGCTGTCGGTGAATGCCTCCGGGCCCCACGGCAACACCCAGGCAGGCATCGGTGTGGCCGTGTTCGACGACGCCGCCGCAGCGCAGAAGACGCTGACCAACTACATCGCGCTGCTGCAGCAGTGTGCCGGGAAGACACTGACGTGGACCATCGTCCAGGACGGCAAGTGGTCCAAGTTCATCCTCGGCGCGCCCGAAAACAGCGGCGCTGTAACGGGAGTGCACAACACCAACATCGGTTCGACCACCGGCATCTATCGGGCCATCGGAGCCAAGTCCAATGTCCTGGTCGACGTGCAGATGGTCGGCGCCGGACTCACCGACCAGAACATCAGAGCCGTCAACAACGTCCTCGACAAGATCCCGGGCTGACATGACGTACCCGGGTGGACCAGACGACCCGTTCGGCGGGGCGCCGTTCGGTAGCTATCCCGCCGGCCAGCAGCCCCCGTACGCTGGACCGCCCGTCATCCCGGCGCCCGTACCGCAGTCGCGGCCGCGCCGGAAACGACGCGGCGTGATCCTCGCGGCAGTGGCCGCCGTTGTGGTGATATCCGTTGTCGCAGTGGTGGTCTGGCTCGTCCTGCCCGATAATCGCAGCACTCCGTCGGCCGGGCCGGCGGTGACCACGACGACGACACAGTCGACGAGCACCACCCCGACCTTGAGTGTGCCGGAACCCGTGAGCCCGTCGCAGCTGGCCGGCTTTCTGCTGTCCCTCGACGACGTCAAGCGATTGGCGAACGCCGCCAACGACTACAAGACGACCGACAGCACAGCACTCAACGGATCGGAGGGCATCACCGTCACCCCGCCCCAGTGCGTCTCCGCGTTGTTCGGCGGTGGCACCGAGGAATTCGTGCCAAGCGATGTCATCGCGACCCTCGCCCGCAACGTGAGCCTGGTCGGGGACATGAAGAAGGTCGGCCTCGGCGGTCTCGACCAGCGCGTGGTGCTCTACGAAAACCCCTCTGTGGCAAGCCGGCTCGTCTCCGACATCGAGGCGAAGTGGCGTGGCTGTGCAGGCCCGGTGTCTGTTGCCTTCGACGATGGCACCCCCACCTCGCATTACACGGTGCGGGCGGTCACCCACGGCAACCGGAATCCGTCGATCGTGTTGGTGAGCGCGACAATGGACAATTCGGCGCTGTTCGTCAGCACGCGGGCTGTCGTGGCCAAGGCCAACGTCGTCGTCGACCTGGCTCTGATGGGCGCCGATCTCGGCGAGAGCGCGGAATCGATCGCGCTCGAGATCCTGTCGCGCATACCGAGCTCCTAGGCGCAAACGCTAGCCGACTCTGTGCAAGTCCTCGCCGACGTGGTGGGTAGCCGCCGGGATAGGTGGCTGACGGGGCGCCCCTCGCCGCCACTTATGGTGGGCGGATGAGCAGAGAGGTGCTGGTGCGTGGGTAAGAACGAACGCGCGAAGATCGTCATGGCCGACGACGAGATCGCGGAATTCATCGAGCACAGCCGCACGGCGACCATGGCGACGCTGCAGGCCGACGGCAGGCCGCACCTCGTCGCGATGTGGTACGCGGTGCTCGACGGTGAGATCTGGTTCGAGACCAAGGCCAAGTCACAGAAGGCGGTCAACCTGCGCCGCGATCCCACGGTCACGGTGATGATCGAGGACGGGCTCACCTACGGAACCCTGCGTGGCGTGTCCATCGACGGCCGTGCCGAGATCGTCGACGACCCGGAAACCATTCTGCGCGTGGGCATCAGCGTGTGGGAGCGCTACACCGGCCCCTACACCGAGGAGATGCGGCCGTTCGTCGACCAGATGATGAACAACCGCATCGCGGTGCGGGTGGTGCCCGGCCGGCTGCGGAGTTGGGATCACCGCAAGTTGGGCTTGCCCGCCATGCCGGTGAGCGGCAGCACGGCGCAATACCTGGGTGACGGCGCGTCCGGCTAGGCCGTCGGGTGCGGCCGCGGCTTGAGCTTGGCGTTGGGCAGCGGCGGCGCTGGCAGCCGCGCGATCCGGCCGGCATATCCCTCGACGTCGCCGAACCGGGCGGCATTGGCTTGCCACTGTTCCCGGTAGGCGGCGATGTCGTCATGGCTGCGTCCGACGAAGTTCCACCACATCACCAGTTCCTCGCGGAACGGGACACCGCCGAGGATGATCAGGCGAGCGGGGCCCGACCCGCGATTGACCAGGTGAAGTTCGTGATGACCGGGGCTCTGGTAGGCGAGGTCGGCGACCGCCAGCGGCGTTCCGGCCACCTCGACGTCGCCTTCGTCGAGCAGCACACCATGTTCGAAGGTCGGGTCGACCGGCAGGGTCACGGTGGCGCCCGGATCGACGTCGAGCTGGGCGCCGAGCAGTGGGGTGAAAGTGTGTACCGGCGAACGCGAATCGGCCAACTCGCCGAGGAACACCCGTAGCGTCGCATCGCCGAGGTTGCGGGCCGGCGGTGCGTAGTGTGCGAAATCGCGGTCGGTGTCGCGGTCGGCGTCGGGCAGGGCGACCCACAACTGCACGCCGTGCAGGATGGTCGTGGTGGAGGTGGAGACCTCGGAGTGGCAGATGCCTGCGCCTGCCGTCATGAGGTTCAGCTCGCCGGGACGGACCCACGCGTGCACCCCGGCACTGTCGCGGTGTTCGATCTCGCCTTGGAAGAGCCAGCTCACGGTCTGCAATCCGGTGTGCGGATGGGGCGGGACGTCCATGCCGGTACCGCCGCGGACATCGTGGGGACCGTAGTGGTCGGCGAAGCACCACGCACCGATCAGCGACCGGTCACGTTGCGGCAGGGTGCGCCGCACCAGCAGAGCCCGCGGCCCGCCGAGCGGCACCTCACGTGCGTGCAATACCCCGGTGAATGTCGAAGCCGTGCAGGTGACTTCGGCCGGGAGGGCGTCGGTGTTGCTCATATTGCCACCGTAGTGCGATCCAGTGTGCGCCACGCGTGGTTAGCATGTCCGGCATGACCCGTCCGCTGACCGCCGACGATGTTCGCAATGTCGCGTTGACGAAACCGCCCGTGGGTAAACGTGGTTACGACCGCAAGTCCGTCGACGACTTCCTGCAACTCGTCGCCCGCCGGCTCGAGGGCCGTGGACATCTGAGCGCAGGCGATGTGCGCAACATTGCTTTCCCGAAGCCACCGCTGTTCCAGCGGGGATACAACGAGGACGAGGTCGATCGTCTGCTCGATGCGGTAGTCGCCACGCTCGAGCGCTGAAAGAAGTTGGGGGACGGTGCCGTCAGTGCGCCTCGCGGCGAGTGGTCGCTCGAAGCGACAGTTCTGGTGTGGGGCCCGGGGCAATGCCCGGCACCCTCGCATGCATCAACAGCACACCCCGGGCCCCTATTCCTCCCCCGTGTGGAACTGCTGCCCTCCCGCCGCCGTCCCCTCGAAATCGGCGGCGAGAGGGCAGGTGGATCAGGCGGCTTCGGGGAAGATCAGCTTGGTCTTGCGGACCGGGTAGCCGTTGCGCTCGGCGAGCGAGCGCAGTTGCTTGAGCGCGAACGTGCGGCCGCGGCCACCTTCGGGAACCATGATCCCGGCCCAGAGCCCTTCGGCGCGCGGCAGTTCGCAGGCTTCCCGTGCGCACAGCCAGCGGCGCGGGCACTCCCGGCAGATCACCTTGGCCTGGTCGTCGGGCGTGGAGGTCCAGCGCTCCGGGTTGGCGGTGCAGACGCCGAGCGGGATTCCGTTGGCCATCAATGCGGTCATTTGTACTGCTCCCCTCGTAAGGACTGTGCGGTGTCCCCGCGTTGAGGGGAACGCTATAGCAAGAACCGTAGCGGTGCAACAGTTTGAGGAAATTTAAACCGTTGCGGCGCTACGAAACGGATTTGGTTCGCTTGCAAGCGTAAAACTACCTAGTTGTCATTACCTGCATGAACAGCATCAATGGCAAATGAAGCGGCCGGAGCGGGCTCCGTAGCATGGGTACGGGTAGGTGCCCGGCGAAGCTGTAGCACTGGTGCAGTTACGGAAAAATCCCGAAACCCAAGTCGTAGCGGTGCTGCGGTATGGGGTTAGAATCGATGGGTCCACGCAGCCATCACGGGCCGCCAAGCGCTCCAGCTCATTCAGCTAAGGAACCATCCGGAGATGACCGATGCGGAGTTCGATCTCGCGACCGGCGAGTTCGACGTCGGCTTGATCCGCGCCGGAGCGGCCGCCGCTGCGCGCCGACGCGAACTCGACATCAGCCAGCGCAGTCTCGCCGCCGACGGTGTCATCAATGCCGGTGCGCTGATCGCCTTCGAGAAGGGCCGCAGCTGGCCTCGCGAACGCACCCGGCTGAAGTTGGAAGAGGTATTGCGCTGGCCGCCGGGCACCATCGCACGGCTGCGCCAGGGCGGTCCCGTCCCGGCTGCAGAACCCACGTTGCCGCCCCCGCCCGCGGCGAGCCTGCCCGCCGAGCCCGCGGCGGCACCCAGCGCTCCTGCGTCGGTCACGGCGAATGCCGAGGTGCCGCTGATCGCCCAGGCCGTGCTCACCGCGGCCAACACCCTCGGTTCGACCATGGACGCCATGCCGCCGGTCAGCGATCCCGATTTCACCCCCCGCGTCACGGCGATCCTCGCCGACCTACGCCAGCTCGAGGCGGTGGCATCCCGGGCCGCCCGGATCAGCCAGGTCACCCCGGCGTTGATCAAGGCGCTCAGCGCGGTCCGGCATCAGATCGACGAGCTCACCATGCGAGCCGCGGCAGCGCCGGGGGCCACGCTGGGCCAGCGGCTCTACGCCGCGCGTCGACGCGCCAACCTCACCATGGGCGAGATGGGGCAGGCGGCGGGCGTGCCCGAGGACGTGATCAGCCGCGCCGAGGCCGAATATCCGGTGGACGCCGCCGCCGTGCACGCGATCGAGGCGCTGATCAGCGCCATGGTCTGACCGCGCAGGTCAGTACCGCTCCCGGTGGCGGTCGTCCGACGACGGGAAGTGGTCGGCCAGCGCCGCGGCGATCTCCAGGAACTTGCGGCGTGCGGCCGGGGTCATCACGCGGGTGCCTGCGATCACGCCACCCGGCCGCAGGTTCCCGTCGAACGGCACCTCCACGACGGTCTGGCCCTGTCCCGAGAACTGCCCGGCCAGGATCGACCTGGTCCGCTTGTCGGCGTGGCCATCGGAATCGTTGAGCACGACGACCGTGCGTTGCAGCAGGCTGGTCATGCCGCGGTTGGCCAGCCAGTCCAGTGTCTGACCGGCCGCGGCTGCACCGTCGACCCACGGCGAGGACACCACGATCAGGGCGTCCAGGTCGCGCAACACTTCCTGGGTCACCGGGGAGTCCATCGTCGAGCTGCAGTCCACGATCGAGATGGAGAAGTGCCGGTCGAGCCGGGTGGTCGCCTCGCGATAGATCGCGGCGTCCAGGACGCGGCGGCGGGCCGGGGTGCCCTCGCCGGCGAGGACGAAAAGACCCGCCGCGTTGTTGCCGACCCGGCTGCGCACATCGGCGAAGGTGTCGAGGTGCTTGTCGGAGGCCAGTTCCCAGTAGGAGCCCTGGGCGCGGGGGTCGACGCGGCTGCCCAACTTGCCGAAGGCGGTGTCGGCGTCGATGGCGACGACGCGATCGTCCTGGCGCAGCTCGGCGAAGACGGATCCGACGCTGGCGGAGACGGTGGTCTTACCGACGCCGCCCTTGCCCATGACGCCGACCTTGTAGTGGCCGCGCAGCACGCCCTTGATCTTGGCTTCCAGCTCGGCCTGCCGCACGTCCTCGGCGGACGGTCCGGGGTTGATCAATCCGAATGAGGCCTTGTAGACCAGCAGCCGCCAACCCCCGGCCGGGGGTTCCCGGCGCGGCGGCACCAGATCGTTGACCCGGATCCGGTCGGCGTAGGAGCCCGGCGCGCTCGGCGGCGGGGTCTGGGCGTGGCCGTCGGGCGCGAATCCGCCCTCGGCCGGCCACGGTGACCCGGGCTGTGGGCCGAAGGGCTGGTGTTGCTGCGGGGCGGGCGGCGCCGGCGGGGCAGGCGGAGCCGGAGGAGCGGGCTGCGGTGGCGACTGAGGCCGCTGCTGATGGGTCGGCCAGCCGGACTGTTGTTCCCACTGGCCGCCTTCGGGCCGCGCAGGTGCCGCGGGAGCGGGACGTCCGTCACGCGGTGGCTGCGTAGGTTGCTTGGAATTCTGCTGCACCGGCTGCTGAGGCGGCTGCTGTGGTTGCGCGGGCTCGCGGAAGCTGCTGCGGGACTGCTCCTCCGGGGGAGTCTGCGGCGGGTCGGCGGCCTCGTGATGCCCGGCACGTGAGTCGTCGTCGCCGGACTTCGGCGGGACGTAGTCGACCGGTGGCCGGCCGGGCAGTGACGGCGCAGGCGGCTCCGGAGCCCGCCGTGGGCGGCGCGTCGGCCCGGTGTCCGGTTCGAAATCGGTGTCCTCCCCACCCGTCCAGCCGAGCTCTCTACGCAGGGTGTCGTCGGGGTCGGTCACGACTGAATCTCCTCGGGTTGTCACGCGACGGCTATCTCGACCGCCCTCAGTATCGACTACGCCACCGCCTCACCGCAGCGGCCGGTGGCAGCACCGGATACCAGGCGTCGTCCGCCCATGTCACGCCGACACTGACGTCAATTCCATATCCGCAGGTTAAGTCGCCAGATGGCAACGGATTTGGACAGAAATTTGGTGCTCATCCGGGCCTTCCCCCGCTGGTAACGTCTGTCGCGTCGAGGGGGATCTGCGTATGGGCGGCACGGGCGATATCGCCAAAACCGGTAAGGAACTGATCGAGGGTCGCGGACCCGGCGAGGGCATCCTCGATGCCGGGCGCAACGTCATCGAAGGCATGAAAACCACGACCGGTACCGGCACGCCGGACGACGGCAGCACGTTCGGTGCGGCGGCCGAGCAACTGGGCAAGGCTGGTGACACGCTGAAGTCCGCATTTCCAGACGACTCATGGCGTAGCAGCGGTTCGAGCGCCTACGCGGCCCGCAACCACGAGCAGCTCAGTCGCACCTCCGCGATGATCGAGGCCGATCACACCGTGGCGACCGTGCTGGCGCGCGAATCGGAGCAGATCTGGACCACGCGCGAAAACTTGGACGGGCAATCGGACTGGTTGGCCGACATGGGTCAGGTCACCACGGCCATCGGCAACATTCCGTACGTCGGCAAGGCTTCACAGACCGCGACGGAGATCGCCATGGTGGCGCGTGCCGTCGGTGCCTCGACCGAACAACTGCTCACCATGCAGCAAAACGTCGACGCCAACGCCGCCGAATTGCACGGGGCCGTCGCCAAATATGCGGACATCGCGCGCGACACCAAGCCCGGCGGCGATGACGGCGGTACCGACGAGAGCACACCGCGCGCGGCAGCACCCGGGCACCCCGAAGCGGCCAACCGGGCCCCGACGGCACCCGCGACGCCAACCGCCGAATCTCAGCCGGCTCCGGTGCAACCACAGCAGGGCACCACGCCCGCGGCAGGCGCGCGCCCCACGGCCGTTGGAGGCGGAGACATGGCGGCCGTGATGGCGGGCACCGTGGTCGGCTCGATCCTCGGTCCGCTCGGCGGCATTCTCGGCGGCATCACCCAGGCCGCGTCGCAGGCTCTGCAGGCGGCGGTGCAGGCCGCCACCCAAACCGTCCAGGGCGTCACACAAGGGATCGGGCAGGCGCAGCCGTATTCGGCGACCCTGGACGAACGGGCCGAGAAACTCGACGCGGCCGATGACGGCAAGGACGAGCAGTCCGGCAAGGACGACGAGCACAAGTTGGGCGACAAGCCCGGGAAAGACGCGAAGGACCGCAGCAACGCACTCGGCACTGCGGTGGACAAGGGCGAAAAGGGCGGGAACCCCGGCACACCCGACGCCGGCGCCGTTGTTGCCGAAGGCGCGGGCCCGACAGATAAAGGCGCCGCCAAGACGCTGCCGCCGGATCTTGGGGCGGGCGAATTCAGCGCCGGTGCCTTCCGCGCACCGGCCCGGGCGGAAGTGGATTTGGAGCAGACTCAGCTAAGTGTTCCGGCTGCGGTTAGATTGGATGACGCTACTCCTGGATCTACGTCCGTGACGGGGACGTAAGAATCTAGGAAAGGGATCGAGGGGAAATAATGTCGGAGGATTTGCGCGTCGCTACCGAACACTTACGCGAACTGTCCATCAGGCAAGGTCACGCCGCAGGCGAACTGGCCACGGCAACGAAGGCCGTGACTGGCGTCGACAGGTCGCTGCGCTGGACACATGGGCCGATTTCATGGTCTACGGCCGGTGCGGTCGAGGCCGCCCAGAACGCTCGTCGTACCGCGGGCCTGTACATGGCGACGCTGTCGGAGGGCCTGAGTGAAAAGCTCACCGCCGCCGCGCGGCGTTACGACCACACCGATGAAGGCGGGGCCACGGCCCTGCAAACGCGCACCGACAGTTTCGGACAGTTGGCGGAGCAAACCCGATGACGTCCGTGCAAGGGGCTGATCCCGGCGCGCCTCATTACGACGATGTCGTCGGCGTCGAGGTGACCATCGACGGCATGCTGGTGATCGCCGACAAGTTGGGGCTGACGGATTTCCCGCCTTCGCTCGGTATCCGGCTCAACATCCCGCAGGTGGACCTGCGCCAAATCGTCTGGGAGCAGGTCGAGCGGGACCTGACTGCGCAGGGCGTACTGGATGTTTTCGGTAACCCCCACCCGGAAGTCGCTGCCATGGTCGACACTCTCAGCAGAGCGGATCGCACCCTGGAAGGGCGCTGGTGGCGCCGCAACCTCGGTGGGAAGATGATCCGGTTCGTGGTGTGTCGTAAGGGGGCCCGACATGTCGTATGCGCGCGTGACAACGAGATGCTGGTGTTGCAGCGGGTGGCACCGCAGGTCGGGATGGCCGGCATGGTGATGGCGGTGCTCGGCACCGGCAATCCTGCCAACGTCGAACCGCTCACCGGTGTCGCCGACCAGCTCGCCCAATGCCGCACCGCCGACGATCTGATCGGTTACGGCATCCCGCCCAACTCGGCGCGGGCTTACGCGAGCATCATCTCCGAGCCCGAGAGCTGGGTCGAGATCGTCGGCAGTGAACGCCTGCCCGGCGGCACGACTGCCCAATCAGACGTCGCCGCAGGCGTTTTGGACTCTGCCCCGGGGCGGATCGTCTCGATCCCGCGCAAGGTCAACGGCGAACTGTACGGCAGCTTCCTGTCCGGTACGCAGGACAACCTGCAGCGTGCCCTCGACGGGCTGATGGAGTTCCTGCCCTCTGGCGGCTGGTTCGACAAGACCGATTCGGACAGTTCCTATCTTCACTGAGAAAGGCCGCCACGGTGGGTGAGTCTCCGCCATACGACCGGGACTACGAAGACGACGATCAGGACATCCTTTCGGCGATCGATTTTGCGTACCCGGACCAGCAAGCCGACGACGATTCGGACCTCGACGTGCACATCGGCGCCCCGGCGGCGTCCGACGACGCCGAGCCCGCGTTCTCCGCTCTCGATGTCGACGACGTCGAGAGCGACGAACCCGACGTGCCGATCTTCAGCGTCACCAACCCGCCGGGGACCGTGACGGTCACCGCGTACATGGATGGCCGCGTGCAGCAGATCGACCTCTCGCCCAAGGCGGTCAACATGACCGAATCCGATCTCATCGACGAGATTCTCGTGATCGCCGAACTGGCGACGCAGGACGCCCGCTCGGCCCAGTACTCGTTCATGCTCCAAGGGATGCGAGAACAGGGGCACGACGATTTCGCGACCCGCGACTTCCTGACGCGCGATCTCAACCTGCCGACGCCCGAACAGTCCGATGCGGCCCGGGCCCAGATCTTCGCAACCCGCTACGGAGGAGAAAATGGCTGACCATCTCGCAGGCATGTTCGGGAGCGCCGTGGGCATGCTGGCCAGTTCCCCGGCCCGGGCCCTCGAGGTGTTCACCGAAATCACCAACTACGACGAATCGGCGTGCGACGCCTGGGTCGGGCGCATCCGGTGTGGTGACATCGACCGGGTGACGCTGTTCCGGGCGTGGTACTCCCGATCGAATTTCGGACAGCTCGCAGGCGCCGCCGAGATCTCGATGAACAGCCTGGGTGCGCGGATTCCGATCGGCGGCATGTTCAGCAGGGACATCAGCTACCCGATCAACTCACCGTTGGCCATCACCATGGGCTTCGCAGTGCAGGAGGCCGCCCAGGGCAACTACGCCGACGCCATGGAGGCGCTCGAGAGCGCCCCGGCCGCGGGCTCGGAGCACCTCGTCGCGTGGGTCAAGGCAGTCATCTACGGCGCCGCGCAGCGCTGGACCGATGTCATCGACGAGGTCCGCGGGGCCAGCGCGTGGCCGGACAAGTTCCTTGCCGCCGCGGCGGGCGTCGCGCACGGTGTCGCGGCCGCCAACCTCGGGTTGTTCACCGAGGCCGACCGCAGGCTCACCGAGGCGCACGACACCCCCGTCGGCGACGCGTGCGGCCCCGCCATCGCCTGGTACTTGGCGATGGCCCGCCGCAACGAGGGCAACGAGGAATCGGCCCGAGTTCTTCTGGAGTGGCTGCAGGCCAACTTCCCGGAGCCGAAAGTCACTGCTGCCCTCAATGATCCGACCTACCGGCTGAAAACCACCACCGCAGAGGCGATTTCGTCACGCAAGGATCCATGGGACCCGAACAGCGTCGTGGCCGACACCTCCGGCCGGGAGAAACTGCTCGCCGAGGCGCAGGCCGAACTCGACCGGCAGATCGGGCTGAGCCGGGTCAAGGAACAGATCGAGGCCTATCGCGCCGCCACCCAGATGGCCCGGATCCGCGCGGCGCGGGGGATGAAGGTCGCCCAGGCCTCCAAGCACATGATCTTCGCCGGCCCTCCGGGCACCGGCAAGACGACCATCGCGCGCGTGGTGGCCAACATCCTGGCGGGCCTCGGGGTGATCTCCGAGCCGAAGCTGATCGAAACATCGCGCAAGGATTTCGTCGCCGAGTACGAGGGGCAGTCGGCGGTCAAGACAGCCAAGACCATCGACCGGGCGCTCGGCGGGGTGCTGTTCATTGACGAGGCGTACACGCTGGTGCAGGAGCGCGACGGACGCGCCGACCCGTTCGGTACCGAAGCACTGGACACGCTGCTGGCCCGCATGGAAAACGACCGCGATCGGCTGGTTGTCATCATCGCCGGCTACAGCAACGACATCGATCGGCTGCTGGAGGCCAACGACGGTCTGCGCTCGCGTTTCGCGACCCGCATCGAATTCGACTCGTACGCACCTGAAGACATCGTCGAGATCTCGAAAGTCATTGCCAAAGCCAATGATTCACAGCTCGACGACACCGCCGCCAAGCGGGTGTACGAGGCCGCCTCGCTGCTCAGCCAGCGTCGGCTCAACGGTAAACCGGCCTTGGACATCGCGGGCAACGGGCGGTATGCGCGTCAGCTGGTCGAGGCGGGCGAGCAGAACCGCGACATGCGCCTGGCCCGCACGCTGGACCTCGACAGCCTGGGCGTAGAGCAGCTCAGCGAGATCAACGGCGAGGACATGGCATCGGCGATCGCGTCGGTGCACAGCCGACTGAACATCGGCGAATAGGCGAGAACGGGCGATGGCAGGGTTCCGACTCACCACAAAGATCCAGGTCAGCGGCTGGCGGTTCTTGCTGCGCCGGGTCGAGCACGCGATCGTGCGCCGGGATACCCGGATGTTCGACGACCCGCTGCAGTTCTACAGCCGCGCGGTGTCGACGGGCATCGTCATCGCCGTGATGGTCTGCCTCGGCGCGGTCGCACTGGCCTATTTCAAGCCGCTCGGCAAGCGCGGGAGCGACACCCTGGTGGTGGACCGCACCACCAACCAGCTCTATGTGATGCTGCCCGGCTCGGATCTGCTGCGGCCCGTGTACAACCTCACCTCGGCGCGGCTGGCGCTGGGGCACGGCGACGCGCCCACGGTGGTCAAGTCCGAAGAATTGAACCGCATGCCGAAGGGCCAGCCGATCGGCATCCCGGGTGCGCCGTACGCGACCCCGACGGGAGTTCCGGCGTCCACCTGGTCGTTGTGCGACACCGTGACCAAGCCGGACAGCGCTGCGCCGGAAGTGGAAACGTCGGTCCTCATCCGGTCGCTGGTGACCGACATGTCCGTCGGGCCACTGGGCCCCAGCCAGGGCATGCTTGTGACCTTCAAGGGCGGCAACTGGCTGGTCAACGATGTCGGAAGGCACGCAATCGATCTGGCCGACCGCGCGGTGACCTCCGCGGTCGGCATCCCGGTCACCGCCAAGGCCACGCCGATCTCCGAGGGCCTGTTCAACGCACTGCCCAACATGGGGCCGTGGCAGCTGCCGCAGATCGTCGCCGCGGGCGCACCGAATACCGTTGGGCTGCCGGAGAATCTGGTGATCGGTTCGGTGTTTCAGACCGCTACGGAATCCGGCAACCAGCAGTACGTCGTGCTGACCGACGGGGTCGCGCGGGTCAACGAGACGACCGCCGCGGCGCTGCGTGCCACCAACTCCTACGGTTTGATCACCCCGCCGACGGTCGAGTCCAGCGTCGTCGCGAAAATCCCTGAGCAGGTGTATGTTTCGCCGCTGCCGGCCAAGCCGATGACCATCCTGCTACGGCCGGAAGACCCGGTGCTGTGCTGGGCCTGGCAGCGCGAACCGGGTGATCAGTCCGCCAAGACCATGGTGATCGCGGGGCGGCACCTGCCCATCTCGTCCGCGGCCATGGGCACCGGTGTCAAGCAGATCGAAGGCGACGCCACGGTGTACATCGACGGCGGGCAGTTCGTTCGCCTGCAGTCTCCCGATCCGAAAGTCGGTGAGGGCCTGTTCTACATCGATCCGCAGGGCGTTCGGTACGGGGTGGCCAACGCCGATGCCGCCAAGAATCTCGGCCTGGGGGCGCCGGTCAACGCACCGTGGCCGGTGGTGAGCCTGCTCGTCGAGGGGCCGGTGCTGTCGAAGGACGCGGCCCTGTTGGAGCACGACACGCTGCCCTCGGATCCCAAGCCCCGCAAGGTGGAGGACAAGACAGGCTCATGACGACACGGAAATTCACCCCGACCATCAAGCGTGGTCCGCGTCTGACGCCGGGCGAGATCAACGTCGCTCCCCCTGACGATCTCGGCATCGAGATCCCGCCCTCGGGTTTCCAGAAGGCGATGCCGTGGGTGATGGGTGGCTGCATGATCGGCATGATCGCGATCATGGCCTTCACCGGCTTCCGGCAGCTGTCGCCGTACATGCTGATGATGCCGCTGATGATGATCATGGGCGCATTCGGCATGATGGCCGGCGGCGGTTCGGGCGGCAAGAAGGTCCCCGAGGTCAACGCCGACCGCAAGGAGTATCTGCGGTACCTGGCCGGGTTGCGTACCCGCGTGACATCGTCGGCGTCGGCTCAGGTGGCGTTCTTCAGCTACCACGCCCCGCATCCCGAAGACCTGTTGTCGATCATCGGCACCAGCAGGCAGTGGTCGCGGCAGACCAACGGCAACCCCGACTTCTTCACCGCCGCCCGGGTGGGCATCGGTGCCGAGGTCGCGGTCGACCGGTTGCTCAAGCCGAACACCAGCGGGGAGTTGGCGGGCGGGCAGGCCGCTCCGGCGCCGCATCTGGAACCCGTCAGCCACATGTGGGTGACCAAGTTCCTGCGCACCCACGGCCTGGTCCACGATTGCCCCAAACTCGTTCAGCTGCGCGCTTTTCCGACCATCGCCGTCGGTGGTGACGAGGCAGGCGCGGCCGAGCTGCTGACCGCCATGATCTGCCACCTGGCGGTGTTTCATCCGCCGGACCTGCTGCAGATCCGCGTGCTCACCGACGATCCCGAGGACCCCAAGTGGTCCTGGGTCAAGTGGTTGCCGCATGTGCAGCACCAGACCGACACCGACGCCGCCGGTTCGACCCGGATGGTGTTCACCCGGCCGGACGGGCTGGCCGATCTGACGGCGCGTGGACCGCACACCCCAGACGCGGCACCGGGCGGGCCGTACGTCATCGTCGTCGACCTGACCGGTGGCAAGGCCGGGTTCCCGGTCGACGGGCGGGCCGGTGTCACCGTGCTCACCCTCGGCAACCACCGCGGCTCGGCGTACCGGCTGCGGGTTTCGCCGGACGGCATGACCGAGGACAAGATGCCCAATCAGATCTACCGCGAGGTGGTGCGCAGCACCGACCGGATGACGCCCACGCAGGCCAACCGGATCGCCCGGAAGCTGGCGGGCTGGTCGATCACCGGAACGATCATCGACAAGAACGTCCGGGTGCAGAAAAAGGTCTCCAACGAATGGCACCACCTGGTGGGTGCCCAGTCGGTGGAAGAGGTCACCCCGGCCCGCTGGCGGATGTTCAGCGACACCGACCGAGACCGGCTCAAGATCCCGTTCGGCCATGAATTGAAGTCCGGCGAGATCATGAGCCTCGACATCAAGGAAGGCGCCGAGTTCGGCGCAGGCCCGCACGGCATGCTGATCGGGACCACCGGCTCGGGTAAGTCGGAGTTCCTGCGCACGCTGATCCTGTCGTTGGTGGCCACCCACCATCCGGACCAGGTGAACCTCCTGCTGACAGATTTCAAGGGTGGTTCGACCTTCCTCGGCATGGAGAAGCTGCCGCACACCGCGGCGGTCGTCACCAACATGGAAGAGGAAGCCGAGCTGGTCAGCCGGATGGGCGAGGTGCTCACCGGCGAGCTCGACCGGCGCCAGTCGATCCTGCGGCAGGCCGGTATCCAGGTGGGTGCGGCCGGTGCGCTGTCCGGTGTCGCCGAGTACGAGAAGCACCGCGAGCGCGGCGCCGACCTGGCGCCGTTGCCGACGCTGTTCGTGGTGGTCGACGAGTTCGCCGAGCTGCTGCAGAACCACCCCGACTTCATCGCACTGTTCGACCGGATCTGCCGCGTCGGCCGGTCGTTGCGCGTGCACTTGCTGCTGGCCACCCAGTCGCTGAATACCGGCGGTGTCCGGATCGACAAGCTCGAACCGAACCTGACTTATCGAATTGCGTTGCGTACCACCAGCTCTGCGGAGTCAAAGGCGGTGATCGGTACTCCCGAGGCGCAGTTCATCACCAATAAGGAAAGCGGTGTGGGCTTCCTGCGGGTCGGCATGGAGGACCCGGTGAAGTTCCGCAGCCTCTACACCGGTGCGAACTACGTGCCCGCGGACAAGGCCGGTGGCGACGGCGATGACAAGCCGCGTGCCAAGCGGCAGACCGCGATTCGGATCCGTCAGTTCACGACGGCACCGATCCTGGATGCGGCGGGAGCGACGCGATGAACCGCATCGACGACATGGGGGTGGACTGCGGATGAGCACAGAGGCCGAACCCAAGGTGCTGCGCGAGGTCGTCCTTGCGCAGTTGGCCACCGGCGAATCACGCGCCTACAAGATGTGGCTGCCGCCGCTCGCCGATCCGACGCCGGTCAACGAGCTGATCGAACGCGACTATCAGCGCCAGCCACTGCGTTTCGCGCTGGGCATCATGGACGAGCCGCGGCGTCATCGTCAGGAGGTGTGGGGCGTCGACGTCTCGGCGGCGGGCGGCAACATCGCGATCGGTGGTGCGCCGCAGACCGGTAAGTCGACCTTTCTGCAGACGCTGATGCTCTCGGCCGGCGCTACTCATTCGCCGCGGCAGGTGCAGTTCTACTGCATCGACCTCGGCGGTGGCGGTCTGATGTATCTCGAAGACCTGCCGCACGTGGGTGGTGTGGCCACCCGTGCCGAACCGGACCGGGTCAATCGCGTCGTCGCCGAGGTCAAGGCGGTGCTGCGAGCGCGCGAGCAGATGTTCAAGCAGTACCGCGTCGGCTCGATCGCGGCATACCGCGAGATGCGGCAGGACCCCGAGCACGCGGCATACCAGGACCCGTTCGGCGACGTGTTCCTGGTCATCGACGGGTGGCCGGCCTTCGTCGCCGAATTCCCCGATCTGGAGCCCGTGGTCCAGGATCTCGCAGGCCAGGGGCTGGCGTTCGGTGTGCACGTCATCATCTCGACGCCGCGGTGGACCGAACTGAAATCCCGTGTGCGCGACTACCTCGGCACCAAGATCGAGTTCCGCCTCGGTGACGTGAACGAGACGCAGATCGACCGGATCACCCGGGAGATCCCGGCCAACCGGCCGGGTCGGGCGGTGTCGGTGGAGAAGCACCACCTGATGATGGGGGTGCCGAGGCTCGACGGTGTGCACAGTGCCGACGGGATCGTCGCGGCGATCTCGGCGGCCGTGCAGCACGTGTCCGAGCTCTACACCGAGCAGGCGCCCCAGGTGCGGGTGCTGCCCGAGCGGATCTACCTGCATCAGCTCGATCCGAACCCGCCCGGCCCGGATTCGGATTACCGGACCCGTTGGACCGTGCCGGTCGGCGTGCGGGAATCGGATCTCACGGTCGCCTACAACCAGATGAACGTGACGCCGCATCTGCTGATCTTCGGCGCGCCCAAGTCGGGCAAGACGACCATCGCCCAGGCGGTTTCACGGGCGATCTGTGCCCGCAACAGCCCGCAGCAGGTGCGGTTCATGCTGGCCGACTACCGCTCCGGCCTGCTCGACGCGGTGCCGCAGAGTCATCTGCTGGCGGCAGGCGCCATCAACCGCAACAACGCGTCGCTGGAGGAGTCCATCAAGGCGCTGGCAACCAACCTGCAGAAGCGCCTGCCTCCGCCGGATCTGACGACGGCGCAGCTGCGGGCGCGGTCGTGGTGGAGCGGTCCGGACATCGTGTTGCTGGTCGACGACTGGCACATGATCGTCGCCGCCTCCGGCATGATGTCGCCGATGATGCCGTTGTCGCCGCTGCTGCCTGCGGCCGCCGACATCGGCCTGCACCTCGTGGTGACGTGTCAGATGAGCCAGGCGCACAAGGCCACCATGGACAAGTTCGTGGGTGCCGCGTACGGCGCGGGTTCGCCGACGTTGTTCCTCTCGGGGGAGAAGAACGACTTCCCGTCGCGGGAGATCACGGTCAAGAAAAGGCCCCCTGGCCAGGCGTTCATGGTGTCGCCGGATGCCAAGGAAGTCATTCAGGCGGCCTACATCGATCCACCCGAAGAAGAAGTGTTCGCACCACCCCTACAGGGCGGTTAGTATTTATTCAACGCACTCAGCAACGCTGGCGGCAGCCCGTCAGCAAAGGGATCGGGGGACAGATTCCTTAGCGGACTGGCAAATTGCAGCCGGGCTGTTCGTGGGTGCACGTCCTTACTATTCGTCTCGAATAAAGGAGAACAGCAAATGCAACCGATGATGCACAATCCGGGCGCCGAAGCCATTGCCGCGCAGGTCATCGCAAATGCCGCACGTGGTCTCGCCGGTGGCACCACCGCCGCCTCCGCTGTGACCGCGCTGGTGCCTGCCGGCGCTGACGAGGTGTCCGCCCTGGCCGCGATGTCTTTCGCGAGCGAGGGTGTCGAGGCTCTGACGCAGAACACATTCGCCCAGGAAGAGCTGACTCGGGCTGGTGCGGCGTACACGGAGGCCTCGGGCATCTACAACGCGGTTGACTCTGCGCAGGCCAGCACGCTCTAACTCTCGGTCAGCATTCGTCTCCAACAGATAGGTTCAGCCAGCAATGGTCCTGGTACCGCCTGCGCCGCCGACGTGGCACGGCATGCCACCTGAGGTGAACACGGGCCGGCTGATGGTCGGTGCCGGCCCGGCGCCGATGCTTCAGGCCGCGGCCGGGTGGGAAGCCATGGCCGTGCTGCTGGAGACCCAAGCTGACGAATTGGCGGCGGCGCTGGCTAACCTCACCTCGGTTTGGAGTGGGGCCGCCAGCGAACGCGCGGTCGCCGCGACCATGCCGATGGTGATGTGGTTGCGCACCACGGCGCTGCAAGCGCAGAAGCGGGCATTGCAGGCCTCGGCGCAGGCCAGTGCATATTCGGTGGCGCTGGCCACGACTCCGCCTATTCCGGAGATCGAGGAAAACCACATCACCAATGCGGTTCTCAATGCGACGAACTTTTTCGGGGTCAATACCGGAGCCATCGCCGCCAACGAGACGGACTACGTCGTCCGGATGTGGAACCAGGCGGCAGGCGCCATGGATGCCTACCAGGCCGAGACGGCCGTGAACCTGCTGTTCGAGCCGATCACGCCGATGACGCCCATCGTCATGCCCGGAGTGGGTGAGACGACCGCCGCCGCCGCGTTGGCGTCGACGGCCCCTCGGGCCGCCGAGGGTGCCCTCCGAAATTTGGTGATCGAACAGGCCGGCGCGACTGCGATGATTGAGTCGGTCGGTTTGATCACCGGCCGCACGGCAGCACAAATCAATCAGGGTGAGCAACGCGCGGTGGGCGCCGCGCAGAATGCACAGAATTCGGGTCAGCAGACTCAGCAGAGTCAGCAACCGGCGCAGCAGGGCCTTCAGCAAGGGATGCAGATGGCCATGCAGATGGGATCGCAGGCCGCTCAGATCCCGCAGCAGTTCGCGCAGATGATCCAGAGTCCGATGCAGACCTTGACCCAGCCGCTGCAACAGGTGACCCAGATGGTCAGCCAGTTCAGCAGCATGGGCGGCGGGCAGGACAAGGGCATTCAGATGGGGCTGCTGAACGCGATGCCGTTCTCGAACCATCCGTTGGCCGGCGGCTCGGGCCCGAGTTCCGGGGCGGGGCTGGTCCGGGCGGCATCGCTGCCCGGCCTCGGCGGTACCGGACCGCGTACCTCGCTGCTGTCCGGTCTGCTGGGCACGACCGAGGATGTCAAGATCCCGGCCGCGACAGGTGCCTCGTCGAACGCGACGGGCGGCCTGGCTCCGGTCGGAGGAGGCGGTGCCGGTCCCATGACCGGTGCGGCCAAGGAGAAGAAGGAAGGCGAGTCGACGAAGCAGGGCCTTACCGCTGCGACGCCGCTGACCTACGACCAGTCGGAAGACGAAGACGACGACTGGTAAGTGGTTGCACCACAAGACTTCCCGGCCACGGGGTCGGAAGACTCGCCATACCCATGGTGAGGACAAAAGGAAAATAAGGGGTATCCAACATGGCAATGAATACAGACGTTGCCGTCCTCGCCAAGGAGGCCGGCAATTTCGAGCGCATCTCCGGTGAGCTGCAGAGCGTCATCGCGCAGGTCGAGTCCACCGGAAGCACGCTGGCCAGCCAGATGGTCGGCCAGGCCGGCACCGCAGCCCAGGCTGCTCTCGCACGGTTCCACGAGGCCGCTGCCAAGCAGGTCCAGGAACTGAACGACATCTCGCAGAACATCCACCAGTCGGGCACCCAGTACAGCTCGACCGACGACGACCAGGCCTCCTCGCTGTCCTCGGCGATGAACATCTGACCTAGAGACAACAGAGAAACGGAGAATCAGACATGACGGAACAGGTTTGGAATTTCGCCGGGATCGAAGGCGGAGTCGGCGAGATCCAGGGCGCTGTGAGCACCACCCACGGTCTGCTCGACGAGGGCAAGGGCTCGCTGGCCGCGCTCGCCTCGGTGTGGGGCGGCTCGGGTTCGGAGGCCTACCAGGCCGTTCAGACCCGTTGGGACAACACCTCCAACGAGCTGAACACCGCACTGCAGAACCTCGCGCACACCATCAGCGAGGCCAGCTCGACCATGGCGCAGACCGAGGCCGGCGTCACTGGCATGTTCGCCTAGCACGACCATATGCACGCTTGTGGGCGGGTAGGCTAGCCGACTAGGCCAAGCCTCACCCGCCCACTGCGTGCGCCTGGGTGTAAAACACCTGAATATCTTTGTTTTCACTATTCTGAGGGGACCCCATGTCGGCCGACTATGACCGGCTCTTTCACTCGTCAGATCCGGGCAAACCGGTCGACGATGCCACGATCACCGTGGACCGAGATGCCATTCTGAAGGCCACGGCGACACCGCCGCCGATGCCGACTGGGGATACCGGATCGGGCGATGCACCGTCGACCCCCATGCCGGTGACGCCGCCGCGGACCCAGGCGCAGTCGGCTCCGCCGCAGCGGCATGCCGAAGCGCCGCCACCCATGCCCCAGATGCCGCCGCCCCCGGCTGCGCCGCAGTGGCCGCAGAACTCGATGTTGCGTGCTCCGCAGCAGCAGATGCCCATGGGAGCCCGCCACGAGCAGCCGCGCACACTGCCCGGCCCGCCCGCCCGTGTAGCACCCGGCCCGGCGCCATCACAGTTCCCCGAATTCGACCCCGAGATCAGCGGCGCATGGCGTGCCGGACAAGCGATTCCGGTTCCGGCCCAACCGGCGCAGACGTCGGCGGCGACCATGGGCAATCACCGCGCCATCGACGCGTTGTCGCACGTCGGTGTGAAGACCGGCGTGAAGATGCCGTCGCAGCGCGGTTGGCGGCACTGGCTCTATCTCATGACGCGCATCAATCTCGGACTGTCGCCCGACGAGGTGTATGAGCTGGATCTGCACACCCGGATCCGGCGTAATGCGCGTGATTCCTACCAGATCGGCATCTTCGGCCTCAAGGGCGGCGTCGGCAAGACCGCTGTGACCGTTGCGCTCGGGTCCGCGATGGCGAAGATCCGCGGTGACCGCATTCTGGCCATCGACGCCGACCCCGACGGCGGCAACCTTGCCGATCGGGCCGGCCGGCAGTCCGCGGCCACCGTCTCCGACCTGCTGTCCGATCAAGAGTTGTCGCGCTACAACGACATTCGCGCCTACACCAGCATGAATTCCTCCAATCTGGAGGTGCTGTCCTCCGAGGAGTACAGCGGCGCCACCCGCGAGTTCAACGATGAGGACTGGAAGGGTGCGACCTCGATCGTGTCGCGCTACTACAACCTGGTGCTCGCGGACTGCGGCGCCGGCCTGTTCCAGAAGTCGTCGCGCGGCGTGCTTTCCACGGTGTCGGGCATGGTGATCGTCGCGAGCGCCTCCATCGACGGCGCCCGGCAGGCTGCCATCACCATGGACTGGTTGCGCCAGAACGGCTATCAAGACCTGCTGGGCCGCTCCTGCGTGGTGATCAACCACGTCACCCCGGGCAAGCCGAACGTCGACGTCGATGACCTGGTGCAGCAGTTCGAGCGGCACGTGCCGCCCGGCCGAGTGATCGTGCTGCCGTGGGACAAGCACATCGCCCAGGGCACCGAGATTCAGCTGGACCTACTCGGCGACACCTTCCAGCGCCGGATCACCGAGTTGGCCGCAGCCCTGTCCGATGACTTCGACAGGCTCGAACGCCGTTGACCGCCACCGCCGCCGCCTCAGACACCTCAAGTGTGACGCCGGGCCGTCCGGCGACAACGCGGGTCACCGTCCTCACCGGTAAGCGATTGACCGATCTGGTGCTGCCCGCAGCGGCGCCGATCGAGACCTACATCGACGAAACCGTCAGTGTTCTGGCCGATCTGCTCGAGGACACTCCGAAGGACGTGCTGGCCGGGTTCGATTTCACCGCACAGGGTTCTTGGGCGTTCGCACGCCCCGGGGCGCCGCCGCTGAAAGCCGATGAATCGCTGGATGATTCGGGTGTGGTCGACGGATCCCTGTTGACCTTGGTGTCGGTCAGCCGCACCGAGCGCTACCGGCCGTTGGTCGAGGACGTGATCGACGCGATCGCCGTGCTCGACGAGTCGCCGGTGTTCACCCGGGAGTCGTTGCACCGCTTCATCGGGATCGCGATCCCTGTGGTCGCGCTGGCCATCACGGTGATGTCCGTCGTGGCCTGGAGCCAGACCAACCACGGTTGGTGGTGGCCCCTGGCGCTGGCGATCTTCGGCCTGGGGTTGCTCGGCGGAAGTGTGTTCGCGCAGAGCAACTATGACAACATCAACCTCGCCGAGAGCCTGCTGCTCGGTGCGGCGCCTGCCCTGGCCGGGGCCGCGGCATTGGCGGTGCCGCTACCCAACGGTGTCGACGGCTTGGGAGCTCCGCAGATCGCCGGTGCCGGCGTTGTCGTGTTGCTACTGACGTTGGCGACACGTGGCGGGCCGCGAGGCCGGGCCGAGGTCGCGTCGTTCATGGCGGTGCTGGCCGTCGCCATCACCGGTGCCGCCGTTGCCTATGGGTACGGGTCGCACGCGTGGGTGCCCGCCGGCGCCATTGCGTTCGGCCTTGTCGTCGTCACCAACTCGGCGAAACTGACTGTCGCCGTGGCCCGTATCGCCTTGCCGCCCATCCCCGCGCCCGGCGAGGTGGTCTCCAACGATGAGCTGCTCGACCCGGTCGCGGGTCCTGACGCGGCCGAGGAGGAGACCTCGACCTGGCAGGCGATCATCGCTTCGGTGCCGGAATCGGCTGTGCGGCTGCAAGAACGCAGCCTGCTGACCCGCCAGCTGCTGATCGGCTTCCTGTCCGCAGGTGCCCTGGTGTTGTCCGTCGGCGCCATCGCCGTCGTGGTGCAGGGGCATTTCTTCATCCACAGCCTCATCGTGGCCGGCCTGGTCTCGGTGGTCTGTGGCTTCCGCTCCCGGCTGTACGCCGAAAGATGGTGCTCCTGGGCGCTTCTGGCGGCCGCCGTGATCGTCCCGACGGGCGTGATGGTTCGGCTGTGCCTGTGGTACCCCGACAGTGCGTGGCTGGTGCTGGCGATCTACACCATCGTGGGTGTCGTCGCCCTGATCACCGTCGGTGCCACCGATGGTGTGCGTAGGGTTTCTCCGGTTACCAAGCGCATTCTCGAATTGACCGACGGCGCCGCGATCGCCGCAGTGATCCCGCTGCTGCTGTGGATCGCCGGGGTGTACGACCTGCTGCGAAATCTTCGTCTGCACTAGGGCTTGTCACCGATCCTGGGCGGGGCAGTGCCCCGCCCAGGATCACCTTTTGTGCACCTGTTGAGAATTCGTGCGTTAGGGGTGGCTGCACCGCTGGGATACTGACAGTCACTGTTGAGTTCCTGGAGGTGGTCCGTGGGGCTACTCGATACCTACATGGAGACCTGGTCACAGGCGCGGGAGACGTTCGGCCAGGGCACGCCCGAGGACGGCTCGCGGTTCGATGGCAGTTCCCGGCTGCAGCAGATGAAGGCCAACGTCGAAGCGGCAGCGCCGGATTCTCGTTGGCAGGGCTCGGCCGCCGGTGCCTATGCCGCCGCCAACAGGGAACATGCCGCGGTCTACGGCAAGCTCGCAGATCTGGACAAGCGGATGGCCGCCGAGGTCAGGAACGCCGCAGCTGTCGTCACCGCAGGTCGGCAGAATCTCGATGTGAGTCGTGACTGGGTCGCCAGCGCCGCATCCTCGGTGCCCAACAACGAGGCGGGCCGGCAAGCGTTGATGAACATCGTCAGCAAGGGCACCGGCGACATCCGCGACATCATCCACAAATCGACCGCCGACATGACCGAGATCGGCAGGCGAATCCAGGGAATCAAGGGCGAATATGAGGCGCTGACCCGCCAGAAATTCGGGCCCGGGGCCGATAAAGACCGTGACGTCCACGAATTCAAGAACGACGGCAAGGACGAGCGGCCGACCAAGACCGACATGTCGTCCGGGGACATCAATCAGATCGACCAGGCGAATCGCCAACTGCTGCAGGAGATGCTCGACGAATACCAGCGTCTCCCAGATGGCCAGGTCAAACGCGACCGACTGGCCGATATCGCGGCAATCCAGGACGCACTGAAGGTTCCCGGTTCGCACCTGGTGTATCTGGAGAAGCCGGCCGATCCGTCGCAGATGATCCCCGCGGCGACCTCCGTGGGCGATCCGTTCACCGCCGACCACGTATCGGTGACGGTTCCCGGGGTGTCCGGGACGACCCGCGGCACCATCGCCGGGATGACCGGTGAGGCAGCCCAATTGCGCAACGAAGCCATCGACATCGCACGGCAGGTCGGGGACAGTCAGAACATCGCCACCGTGGCGTGGGTCGGATATCAACCGCCGCCGAATCTCGGTGACTCCGGCATGCTCAGCGACGACCTGGCTCAGGCTGGGGCACCGAAGCTCACGTCTTTCCTGCACGACATCGACGCGGCGTCGAAGAATCCGGGACACACCACAGCGTTGTTCGGGCACTCCTACGGCTCGCTCACGTCGGGGATCGCGCTCAAGGAGGGTGCGAGCGCCTACGTCGACAACGCGGTGCTGTACGGCTCACCCGGCTTCGAAGCCACCACTCCGGCGCAACTCGGCATGAACGACAACAACTTCTTCGTCATGGCCGCCCCCGATGACCCGATCAACCCGATCGGAGCATTGGCGCCCTTGCACGGGTGGGGGTCGGATCCCAACGACATCATCAACGAGGACGGGCACTTGCGGTTCCGGTTCCAGCACTTGGAAACCTCGGCCGGCGACACCCCGATACCTGGCTACGAATCGAAGACCGGTGCGTCGGGGCATTCTGACTACGGGCGGGACGCCGAACATCGGATGACCGGCTACAACCTCGCCGCGATCCTGCTCAACCGTCCGGACCTCGCAGTAAAGGAGACGCCCCTGTCATGGTGAATTCACGGCGCTCCTGGCGTGGTCTGGCAGCGGGGTCCTTATTGCTTTGTGCCTCAACACTGATGGGTGGATGCCAGGTGACCGAGAATCCGTACGAGTCGAAGACCGTGAAAGGTGACGACGCGATCCAGCTCATCGACAGCCTCCGGCCGAAAGGCTCCTTCGAGGCGGCTCGCCAACGCCTCACCGACACAGCAAGCGTCATCGCCGCACGCATCGTCGCCGCCATTCCCGGGCAGACCTGGAAGTTCGAGGACGATCCGCATGGGCTGGACGCCAAACGGCAAGGGCTGCCGTGCGAGAAGCTCACCGGCGACATTGCCCGTCGCCCGATGGCCGACCCAGTCGTGTTCGGAAGGACCTTCAACACAGAGGAATTCACGACGGCCCACGACATCGTCCGGCAAGAAGCCGCCGCCTATGGCGCGACCGACCAATCGTCTCTCTTCAACGATCAGGCCAAGCGTGACTACGCCGCGACAGGCAACGGTTACGAGTTCAAGATAGGTCAAATCAAGTACGCCACACTCGAAATCACCGGGGACTGCTTCCTGATGCAGAGCGTGGTGAATCTGCCCGCCGGTCAACTGCCGCCCGAACCACCGATCGTCCCCACGCCCTGAGTCGTCTGCACTGCACCTCCGAATTCGACGTAAACGCAGGGATTCTCTTGGTGTAGCGACACTTTCGTGGAAGTCAGTGATGGCGCGGGTTCACACGCCGATCTTCCTGAACACGGCGTTGGCTACATCAGAAGCGCCGCTTCCGGGATCTTCGTGGTTGCTCGCGTACCCGACAACCCGTACGTCGACGATGTATCTGTCTCTGACAGAGACTGTGCGTCGATTGGGTTTGGACGGAGAGGGGCCGCCGACAAGTCCTTCAAGTGTCGAGTCGGTTGCCTGCATGTCCTTGAGAGTGTAGTTCTCTCCGTTTGAAGTAAAGGTCATTGTGCGTCCTACGCAGTCTTTCCACGGCTGTGTCATCGCCGCTAATTGGGCCTTAGCCATGGATTCGGAGGGGTAGACGATCACGGCCTCTTCGACCAGCCACCCGGTAGCGCTGACAGGAGGAGCCAATGCCTGTTGGGCGAATTCCGTTCCTCCGCTGGGTGCGTAGATGTTCCCCGCTGCGACGGTGTTGGCGCCGAGGCACTCCGGCGCATCCACAATCGATGTGCGGTCGAACATCTTGGACAGGGGACCTTGCGCTTGAGATTCGATGTTGGGGAAGAACGGAACGTGTAGTACCGCAGTGAGTTCGGGGCCGTCGAGTAGCCAGTCTGGTGGTAAGTGTGTTGGCTGTGCTGTCGGCGTACTGCTCGACGACGTCGCGATTTGGGTCGACACCGTCGTCGACGCTCCGTTCGGCGAGCTGTTTGGCGACGCCTGCCGCGATGTACCTGTGTCGCCGGGAAGGAATAGTGACCATACGACGACGGTGACAACCACGATCGCAATAGTGCAGTACGACAACGTCACGCCGACAAGCGCCCGGTCACGGCCCTGCTGCGGTTGGCGCCTGATCTCTGACAGCGCCAGGTGGCCCAGCACAACTCCCACCGGGGCGAAGACGAATGCGAAGACGACCGACAGAGTGGCGAGAGTGTTGCCTCGCTGTTCCCGAGGAGCGGGCGGTGCAGCAGGCGGCGATGTTGGGACGCCGCCGAACGGTTGTGCGTCGAACGGATTCGGCGTGGGACCGCCGCCGAGAGTCATGCATACCCTTCAGTCACCATCAGTGCAATCCGATTGCTGCCCAGCGTTTATCGGGTGAGCGGTCACGCGGAGTGTTACTGCTGGGACGTTCCTTCTCCGGTCAGGTCCGCCACCATCTCATCGAGTCGCTCCCGGTCAGCTGTGATCGACGCTGAGGCTTTGGCGGTCGCCTTCTGCAGCGCCTCATTGAGTCTCTGCTCGACTGTTTGGGCGCCCAGGCGAAGCAAGCCGTCCTCGATGAACACCGACTTCAGGTGATGGTGACCGTTCAAGGTCACCTCGACCGTGTTGGTTTCGTCTGCTGCCGTGAAGGTTTCGGTATTCATCTTGTGCAGTTGATCGTCCATCAGAGCCTGCAGCTGTTGCGCCTTCTGCAGTACTGCGGCGACCTCGGGGTGCATTCCATCGGTCATGACGGCTCCTTAACGTTTTCCTTGCGGCGTCGTTGTGGAATCTGACGGCCGATTACCGGCTCCGTCCACGCGCGGTCTTCCTTGTACAGGTCTTCATCTGGGGACAATCTCGGGTCGCGACGCTTCTCCTTGCCTTGTTGACCGGCGCCGTGACCCATGCCGCCGCCCATGCCACCACCGCCCATTGCACCGCCGCCCATGCCGCCTCCTGCGGCGCCGACAGGTACAGCAGCGGCGTTCGCACCCCGTGCGCCAGTTGGAGTTTGCCCGAACGAATCCGCTCCCATGGACGGTCCGAGCGGAGCTTTGGGCATACCCCCTCCGCCTCCACCTCCTGCGCCTGCACCGCCTCCGCCGAGGCTGGCCGGCTTCAGTGTTGGTTCGCTGAGCTTCGACAAATCTGGCTTGCCGCCGAGGCCGGCCGGCAGACCCCCAGAAGGCGCGCCCGCTGCCGACGGGGAACCGCCCGCGCCTGATGGGGAACCGCTTGCACCGGACGAGGAGCCGCCCGACGGTGAGCCGCCGGAAGGCGAACCGGACTGCGGCTTGGAGGCAATTTTCTGTTCAGCACTCGCGGGTGACAGGGTTGGAGTCGCCGAATTCTCGGACTGCGGCCCTGATTCACCCGGCGTGGGCCCAGCCGCGTCCCGAGATTGGCCGTCTTCTGGTCCCATGCTGCGAGTGCTAGGGCCACCGACGTTGATCGCCCCGTCGGGGGGCGGATCGAGCGTGATGGCCTTCATCATCGCGGCGTTCTTGTAGGTGTTGCGGATCTCGTCGGACTCGGCTTGTAGCTTGGCCATCTCGTCGGCGATGAATTGTGCTGTCAACCCGTCGACTTGATCGACGCCGTTGGTGATCATCCACTTGAGCACCGCGTCGCCGATCATGTACCACTGATAGACAGGCGTGTGTGCCGCCCTCGCAGCTTCCTGCGCGTCAGCGATGCGTTCAGCCTCGTCTGCAAGTTCCAGCCAGGCGCCCGCGAGCTTGGTGAACCACACCGACATGGCGTCGAACTTTTGGGATGCGGCCTCGGCTGCGCTTCCCTCCCATGGCACACCGTAGGTGTTGAACTGCGAGCTCATGGTCGTCAGCTGCGCACTGGCTATACGCCAGTCGCTGGCGGCCGTGCGGAGCGAAGATCCGTTGTCGCCGTCCTGCAGACGCGCCTCGGTGTCTTTGATCTGAGCGTAGCCCGCAGCCTCTAGAGCTGTTGGAGCATCAATAGCGCGCGGCGCGGGCAAGGGGTCCGTACTCGGTTGTTCGACGGTCACCGCCGGTAGCTGACCGCCTGTGCCTGCCTTGATCGCGTCTGCGACTTCGCTGTCGACCCTTTCGTAGGCGTTGGCTGCAGATGTCAGGGCTTGCGTAAGACGCGTCTTTTGGTTCTTACCGACGACCTGGTAACCCATGATGCCGTCCGCGCCCCGGCCAAAGTTCTGAGCCACGGTGTTGGCAAAATCCAACCCGCAGGGCCGCTGTACCGATGACTGCCCCATACTCGTCGGAACTCTCAGGCCTTCGAGACTCGTCGCTCGCGCCCGAATCTGATCGGTCATCGCATTTACTTGCTCACCCATGGTCCCCCCGAACCAACTGGAGGCTCGCCTCCGAACACTGTTGTCACTGTTCCAACGCCATCTGATAACGGCTCTCTTCACGCGGATTGATCAGCTGGATGGGCAGCTGCCGGTGCCTCGGTGTGTCAATGAAGTTGGGCCGCAGGATGACTCGTCCCACACCTTGATGTGGGCCCAGGTACGTCGTGGCATGGGGCCACGCCACTCGGGGTACGCGTCCGACACGACCGTTGATCAGCGAGGCGAACTCGCGGAACTGTGGACTGAGCGTGATCACCGCGCCGGCTGCGGCCGAGCGGATCAGGAACTGGGTGAACAGCCGGGCGTCGCCGAGGTTGATGCTGACGTCGACGTCGTCGAACGGCATGTATACCGGGTAGCGGTCGGCGGTCTCGCCGATCAGCACACCGGCCGACCCGATCGGGAGCTCGTAGTGCTTGTCGGTCACCGGGCTGATGCCCTGCAGAGCGGCCCGCTGGCCGCCGAAGAGACACGAAAAGCCGCGTGGTGTTGTGGGATTGGCCAACGTGGTCAGCAGCACTGTGCTGATCGGCGCCACGCCGGGGATGACCCGAACCCGCGTCGTGGTGTGATCGGCGCGCGCTGACCACCACACATCGGGGCCGCCCGGTGCACTGTAGGCGGCGGTAAAAGTGCTGCGGCCCTTGATGACCGACCACGATTCCTTCTCGAAGCTGATCTCCGTGGCCTTGTCGTAGTCGTCGAAGCTACGGCAGCATTGGGCGTCGATCCCGTGGCTGGCCAGCTGATCGCCGATCCGCGTCGTCGACGCCACCAGGTACCGGGCCAGGCCGGAGACGCCGGAGTCGCGGCGTTGTGCAGAGCGTTGCGTCGTATCGGGATTCGCACGCAGCACCACCCAGGTGCGCCGGTTCGCTGGCGCGGGATAGGGGCCCACCACCTGCTCGTAAAGCGCCACCAGGCTGGCCGGTGCGGTGCGGCCCACCCGATGCCCGGACGAGACGATATCGGCCTCGAGGTCGGGGCAGTGCGCGAGCAGCAGGTCCTCGACGAGCTTGCTGCTGATGATGTCGTCGGTCACGGCCTTGGAGTTGACGATCACCGTCGGCGTGAAAGGCCTTGGTACCAGCTCGATTACGGAGATCAGGTAATCGCCCTGCCAGCGCACCGCAACGTGGTCGCCGGGCATCACGGTTGATCCGACGGCCGGGTCGGAAGCCGGATCAGGCGTGGTGCGATGCCGGCGCCGCCACGAGAACACTGCGGCGACCCAGCCTGTCAGCCGGCGGCCGCGGATCGTGAGCACTGAGAACAATGCGACGAGCACGCCCAGCGTGATGCCCAACCACAGCAGGTGGAAGTGCATGCAGATTGCCACGCATGCCGGAATCAGCGCGGCGGCCCAGATGGCGTGGCCGGTGCTGAACCGAAAGCCGAACTGGCGCAGGAGGTTCATCGCCGTCGCCTCAACGCGCGGCGGGCCATGGCGGCCACACCGAGGACGAAGGCCAACCCCAGACCGATGGCGACGACGATGGTGATCGGGCCACGGTCTGGCGGCGGGATGTACACCGGCGGCGGTACTTCCTTGACCCGCATCGGGGCCTTGGCCGGACCGCTCGGGACCTCCCAGGTGAGCGCGGCGACCGGATCGATCACGCCGGCTCCGACGTAGTTGTCCACGCCGCCGCCGGGATGGCGTGCGGTGGCGGTGATTCGGTTGATGATCTGCGCGGCAGTGAGATCCGGGAAGCGCTGCTTGAGCAGGGCGGCCAGGCCGGACACGTAGGCAACCGAGAACGACGTGCCGAACAGGGGTTTGGGGCCGTCCTGGTCGGCGACGGCGTTGACCGGTTGACCGTCGTACCCGAGCGCGGTGAGGTTCTCACCAGGTGCCGCGGCACCCACCCACGGTCCGGACATCGAGAAACCGCTCGGCTGACCGTTCTCGGCGATGCTGCCGACGGTCAGCACGATCGGGTCGTACCAGGCAGGGCTGACGATCGTTTGGACGCCCCGCCATCCCCGGGGATCGGAGGGGATCGACGGGTCCGGCGGCAGGTTCTGCGTGCAGTCGCCGCCGGTGTTGCCCGCGGCCACCAAGATGACCACGTTCTTGACGTTGACGGCGTAGTTGATCGCGGCGCCCAGGGTGGACTCGTCGATGCGGCGGGTCACCTTGTAGCAGGCCGCCTCGCTGATGTTGATCACCTGCGCGCCGATGTTGGCGGCGTGCACGATGGAGCGGGCGAGGCTGCGGATGGAGCCGGCAGTGGGGGTGTCGTTCGGGTTGTTCGGATCCCGTTGGGCGCCCTTGGGTTGGAACATCCCCGAGGTCTGGCGGAGCGACAGGATTCGGGCGTCGGGAGCGACGCCGACGAACCCGTCGGTCGGGGACGGCCGCCCCGCGATGATCGACGCGGTCAGCGTCCCATGGGCGTCGCAGTCGGACATGCCATTGCCGCCTGCATCGACGAAATCACCGCCGGGTTCGGCAGGGACGCGCGGCGACCCGTTGACGCCGGTGTCGATGACCGCCACAGTTACGCCGGCGCCGGTTGCGAACTTCTGCGCCTCGGCGATCCGGAGGTAGTTGTTGGCCCACGGCTTGTCGGCGAAGTTCGAGTTGGGCATGACCGTCGGGCCCTTGCACTCGTAGCGCTGCTCGGTCGGCTCGTCGGGACCCAATTGATCCGGCGGAACTGCTGCGGCGTCGATCACCGGCGGATCGATGGCCCATGCCGGCGGTGCACTGAACATCGCCAGCAACACCGCAAACATCATGACGGCTAAGCGCTGCACGCCCTACGCACCCCCCTCGACGGTAGATCCGCCTGCCGTGTGCTGATGCACATGCAGCAAACAAATCTGCGCCTGCCCCGAACCGCGTCTACCTACGACAAGCCGACTGGCCATTTGCACGCAGGCAATCATAAGGGTGTACCAGACGTGGGAATTACGCTTTCTTCCTGGGGTACTTGGCCAATGACAGCAAGGCCGATTGTTGTCCCAGACTTTCCGTTCGAGGGGTGGCGGCAGCGGCAATAGACTTGTCGGTCAGCAAGTCCGTCAGAATCGGAGGGGCCGATGACGCAGTTCAGGGCTGACACGAGTGCCGTGACCGGGTGGGGGCAACAGGTCAGCAGCCTCAGTGATGAGGTTGCCAGCTTTGTCAGTGGCGCTCCGGCGACCTCGGGTGTGCAGAACAGCCACGGCACCATCGGCTTTCCGATGCAGGATGTGCTCGACGCTGCGCAATCGGCGCGCGGCAACGCCTTGGGAGCGACTCAGTCAGCCTCGGCCAAGATCGGTGACCTGCTGAAACAGGCCGCCCAGGCTTATGAGCGCGGGGACTCGGAGGCCGCTGCACGGCTCAAGGCGCAGGCCGATCGCATGGAGTCTGCTCAGACGGAGAACGGCCAAGGCATTGGGACGGTGATGACCAAGGGCGCCCAGGGCGGCCCGCAGCCGGCGGGCCAGGTGATGAGCCAGTTCGGTCAGGTGGCCGGCCAGATGATGCAGGGCATGGCGCAACCTGTTCAGGGCGCTGTGCAGGGGCTCTCGCAGATCCCGCAGCAGGCCATGCAGGGTGCACAGGGCATCGTGCAGACCGCAATGCAGGGTGCCGGCGGCGGAGGCGCGGCGGCGGCCGATGCAGCAGCGAAGGCCAGCGCGGCCGGAGCCGGGCCGGGTGCGGGAGCCCCGGCCGGCCAGAGGCCACCCGTTCAGAGCGGGATCATGAGCGAAGAGCGGATGCGCGAACTTCAGGGGCTCCCACCGTTCGGCGGTGACGTCATGGGTCACGCGGGTGGCGATGTCATGGGGCACGCGGGTGGCGACGTCATCGTCCACGGGGAATCTCACCCGCGGCTTCCACCGATCTACGGGGACTGGCCCGACAACGGTGAGACGTTGGAACCTGGACCATCACAGTCACCACCGGTCTCTCGGAACTGGCCCAACGACGACATGCCCGATACGCGCACCTGGGAATCGCCGCCGTTCCTGCCCGACAAGTCGTAGCGCTGGACGGGAATTCGTGCACGTGGCCCAGTGCCCAGCCTGCGATACTGAGAGTTAGCTGTAGGGGATTCCGGGAGGTCTTGGTGGGGCTGCTCGATGCGTTCAATGAGACGTGGTCGCAAGCGCGGGAAACGTTCGGGCAGGGCACTCCTGAGGACGGCTCCAAGTTCGACGGCAGTTCGCGTCTGCTGCAGATGAAGTCGAGCGTGGAGGCCGCCGCACCTGATTCCCGTTGGCAGGGCACGGCTTCGGACGCCTATGCCGCGGCGAACAAGGAACACGCGCAGGTCTACGGCAAGCTCGCGGATCTCGACAAGCGGATGGCCGCTGAAGTCACCAATGCCGCCAATGTGGTGACCACGGGCCGGCAGAACCTCGACACCGTCAAGAGTTGGGTCACCCGCATGGCGGCGACGATTCCCGATACCGACGCCGACGAGCGCGACCGCAAGCTGCTGCCGATCGTCAACAAGGGTGTCAGCCAGCTCAGCGACATCATCCAGAAGTCCACCAACGACATGACCGACATCCGCGGGCGGGTGCAGGGCATCAAAGGCGAATACGACGCTCTTACGAATCAGAAGTTCGCGCCGGGGGAGAAGGGACCGGGGGAGAAGAAGGAGGAGAAGGGCAACAAGAAGGACGACAAGCCGGAACGCTTGGGAGCTTGGCAGGACCGGGGGAATGGCGAACTCAAGCCCGAGGATATGGAAGGCTTGGTTCGCGACGCGCTTAACGGCAATCAAGAGGCGGCGTCGAAAGTTGACGGAATTCTCAACGGCATCGACGCGCAGAAGCTAGGTCCCAACAGCAAGGCTCACCCACTCAGCCCGGTTGAAGCTGAACTCGTCGGCCAAATGCAGGCCCAAATGAAGCCGATGTCGATGGACGATCTTAAGGCCGCGCGCGAGAAACTCGGTCCGCACAAGGGCATCCTGGCCAACGCCATGCAGATTATGAGTGATCCCGACGTGACCTATCCACGGCATGATGGCGACGGGCCCCAGGTCGTTACGCCTGGACAGATACCGAATGATGGAGTGCTGCCGGGAGATACCGGCGCACTTCCTGACGGAGTCCAGGCCACGCTGAACCAGCGCGGCGACTTCCTGGGTCCGACGGCCCCGAGTGTTGGCTATCCGGGCAGCCAGGTCGACCTTGAAGCCGGTGAACGTGCAAATGCGGCGCAGAATCTGAAGAGTTTGGCAGACATTGTCGGGGACGGTGATCCAAAATTCCAGCAAGGGTCCCAGCTCGACCGCGAGATGATGTCAAATGCAAAAGAATGGCTGAATGCACAAGAGGGCCCACGTGGCGCCCAAGGGCACTGGGGTGACGATGTTGTGCAGCGGGTGTTTGAGACGGCCGGCCGTGACACCATTGTTGACCATGATCTGTTGACTACAGACAAGGACTTTGTTCACGACGTTTTGACCCATGAGTGGAAAGACGATGGCAAATCGGCGAGGACTCTTACTGACTGGATCGGCGGGGCAGCACATTCGGATGATCCCGCGGTAAATGCACGCGCAGGCGAAACGGCGAGTGCTTTGGCAGACTACCTCGGTGATCCCGCAAACAAGGGGACGCTGCTGGATATCAATACCGGTACGCAGCAGAACGTGTCACTCGGCAAGCTGAATCCGGAACTTACCCAGAGTCTCGCCCAAGCTATCAGCCCGTACGTAGACGATATGGCTGGCAGGAATCTCGACGGCACGCTGGGTTGGACCCCGAAGGATAGCTCGGCAGATCTGTCGTATCCACACGCTGTCCAGGTGATGGGAGTGCTTGGAACAGACGACACTGCGGCCAAGATTCTGGACGCCCAGTCGGCCTCCGTGCAGTCGGCGTACATCAACGAATACGCGAACTCTGTAATCAACAGCGGCGGCCAGTTTGCCGATTCGCATGCGATGGAGGCTGCCGGACGGCTAAAGGGAATCTCTGACGAAGGTGCGTTCATGGCGGTATCGGACACGGAATCCGACGCGACCAAGGCGAGGCAAGCAGCCTGGGACAGGATGGCGCGCAACTACGATGCGGCAAAAGACCTAGTAGGTGCTGTTCCGTATGTGAACACCGCCCTATCGGTTGAGGCTACGCTGATGAAAGACGCGATTCTAGGACCGAGACCGGATTCTGCGGTACCCGGGCATACACCTATCGAAAGTTCGCTTGGAATGCGATCTGCTCTCGCCTCAGCGTTTATAGCGAATAACATTGGTAATCAGCTAGACATAGAGCGCTTGACTGGGTTTGACATCAACCACGACGGCCAAATCGATATTCCACCGGAGTCGCTGACGGACAGAAATCGCGTAGACTACGTTAACGCTCTGAACAATTATTTCAGCCATGTGGACCGCGCGATTAGCGACCCGTTCGCAGACTACGACAAGGCTTACCGCGATGTTCTCCATTAAGGTCAGCATTACCGCAGCGTTCGTTATAGTGCTCCTTGCGGTTTCGGCGTGTGATAGGCGCACAAACGACGGTCCCCCGACCGTGGCTTCATCTTCCACTTCGCCATCGCTTTTTCCCAATTGGCCACCCGAAGCGAATGAATTCCGCTTCCACTGGTCCGCTGCACCTGGAATAGACCTCGATAACGGTCCGGCTGTTGCCCTGCGCGCCTACGTTGAGTCTTATCGCCTCGTCGGCCTAACCGGAGGTGATACGTCAGTCGTCTATCCAGGCTTCGGGCGGGCCACCCCAGACAACGCTGGAGAGGCCACCAAGCACGGTCAACTTTTCCAGCTGCAGTACGTGCGGCCGAAAACACGAGCCGAGGCGGAAAAGAACGGATGGACTTATGTCGCGCGGCAGATCTACGGATATCAGCCAACGCACTTATTAAGCCTAGTTCCGCAGGGAGACGGCTACCGCGCGACCGTCTGTCTTGGCCTCTACTCCGTGTTCACCAGCACAGACGATCCCAACAAGTACTTGTCGACAAACACTGAATCGGCAAGCGGGCCGCTGCGCTACGCAGACGGCGTCGAAATCTGGCGGGTCGAACTGACCGACCACGACCCACGGGTGGGCGACGCGCCGGGGTCGCCAGCGGTAGCCCAACGCGGCCCACTGCCCGGTCCAACAGACGACGTCTTCGGACGGTGGTTCATCACCGGTTCCAGCTCGGGCTTGTGGGGCCTGGTAGGCGAGGCTGAGGATGTCGATCCCGCGGAAGTCCGTCAGCAGTGCGGGGAGGCCATGCCGGACGATGTTGGCGCTCGCATTGCGATGTCGACCGGTCTCCACGACAGCCCTCCGCCACACGGGGACCCGATTCCAGGCTGGCCTGGCAAAGCTCAGTAGGCCAACTCGATAGTCTGCTGCGTCGTCAGCCCGCGGCACGCAGGTTAACGCGCGCGCCAAACAAATACGCATCCAACTCGGGCTCTCCGAGAGCAGCGTGGAGTACGTCCGCTTCGTCAACCGATGTATGCAAATGCGATCAGATAGAAAATACTGCGATGTGAAGATAATGGAGCCGCTGAAATGACGGTAATGCGTACTAAGACGGTATTGCTCCTGTGCGCTGTCGTGGCACAACTGGTCAATGGTTGTCAAGCTCCCAGCAACGCAGGAAAGCGCGGCTGGCCAGGAGTCGCCAGTGACGTCCGGGTGCAATGGACTGCCGATCCGGGCATAGGACTAACTGAGGGAGTTGCCGTTCCTGTGAGGGCGTACCTGGAGTCGTATGACCTCGTGGAGTTCACTGGCAATTTTGGCAATGCATACCCAGGCTTCCTCGACGCAGTGCCGCCAAATGAACCGACGAGTGCTTCGGATAAAACCTCGGCATGGGATCGGCGACCAACCGATCGATATCCCACGGGTTGGAATCTCGTCGGGAATCTTCGATTCCATATCCGGTCTGTCGAGAGCACTAGCCGTGGTGCAACCGTGACGCTATGCGAGTATCGATATGGACTTGGGCAGCGAAAGACGGATGGGACCTATGTTCCTTACATTTCCAACGGTTGGTCCTCAGACAGAGGTATTTTCGGCGTCCGTTTGGACCTGACTGATGCGCAGGAGAAGTCTGAAGCCGGCCTCGTGCCACAGCGCGGTCCCGCACTGAGCCCGAATACCAACGTATTTGGTGGGTGGCAGATAGTTGGCTACCTCACGACCTCCAGTGCTGGGTCCACTGATTGGCCGACAAAAGGTCAAGTGGTTTCTGCATGCGTCAGCAGTGCGCCAGACTCACTCGAACGGCGCAAGGATCTGGCCTCTGGTCCCTTCACCGCTGCCGATTTCGCGTCATCGCCCGCTGAACCTGGGTGGCCTGAGTAGTCGTACGGCTTTCCTGCCGGAGGAGAGTGCAGGACACGTACTTGCGTTGGGACAAGGTATGGAACCTGGGCCATCACAGTCACCACCGGTCTCCCGGAACTGGCCCAACGACGACATGCCCGATACGCGCACCTGGGAGTCGCCGCCGTTCCTGCCCGACAAGTCGTAGCGCTGGACGGGAATTCGTGCACGTGGCCCCGCGCCCAGCCTGCGATACTGGGAGTTAGCTGTAGGGATTCCGGGAGGTCGTGGTGGGGCTGCTCGATGCGTTCAACCAGACGTGGTCGCAAGCGCGGGAAACGTTCGGGCAGGGCACTCCTGAGGACGGCTCCAAGTTCGACGGCAGTTCGCGTCTGCTGCAGATGAAATCCAGTGTCGAGGCCGCCGCTCCTGATTCCCGTTGGCAGGGCACGGCTTCGGATGCCTACGCAGCGGCGAACAAGGAACACGCGCAGGTCTACGGCAAGCTCGCCGATCTCGACAAGCGGATGGCCGCTGAAGTCACCAATGCCGCCACCGTGGTGACCACTGGCCGGCAGAACCTCGACAACGTCAAGAGTTGGGTCACCCGCATGGCGGCGTCGATCCCCGATACCGACGCCGACGAGCGCGACCGCAAGCTGCTGCCGATCGTCAACAAGGGTGTCAGCCAGCTCAGCGACATCATCCAGAAGTCCACCAACGACATGACCGACATCCGCGGGCGGGTGCAGGGCATCAAAGGCGAATACGACGCTCTCACGAATCAGAAGTTCGCGCCGGGGGAGAAGGGACCGGGGGAGAAGAAGGACGAGAAGGGCAACAAGAAAGGCGACGTCCTGACACTGACTGACAAAGAAAAAGAAAAAGAGGAGGAGGACAAGAAAAAGTCAGAAGTAGATAAGCGTAAGGCGGGCGTGCAGAACGCGGCCGATGCTGGACGCCGCGATGGAGAATCCCTGGCAGACGGGAAGCTGAGCCCAGAGGAATCAAAGCGGCTACAGGACGCCACGAATCTGAGCGGCCAGGAGCGGGTCGACCTAAATAATGGAAATCTTCAGATATCACCCGAGCGGATGGCTTACCTTAACGGTCTGTCTCATTCGTTGGACGGAAAATCCCCGGCGGAGATCAAATCGATTCTGGGCAAACTCCCGCCGAGTGAGGCGGCGGCGGTGTCGAACGCGCTGCACCTCGTCGGTAGTGACAAAGTGCATACAGACCCGATTAGCCCTTCGCTAAAACCCGGCGATCCCGGTTTTGTTCCCACCGTGGGTGGTAAGGAAAATCTGCCCAAAAGCATCCAAGACATCTTCGACGCACCGCTTCGTAACAATCCATTCGGTGAAACGGTCACGATGCCCGACGGATCGAAGATCCAATTGCCACCCGATCATAACAAGCCATACAAGTTCCTCGACGAGTATCGAGACATAGCTGCGATCTCTAACTACGCTGATCCCAGCGTGCAGCGGGGCAGTGCTCTAAACGACGGGATGCTGGCGGAATCGCGGGAGCTACTCGAAGACTTTCAAAGTGATCGCTGGCCAAATTATGATGACCGGTGGGGGCATGAGAACCTCGATCCAACCCTCCAGCAGCTGTTAGCAGCTTCCTCCAACGATCCCACCGCTGTCCACGACGCAATTGTAGGGGCTGACGGGAAGTCGCCGAATAACGCCTTCATAAAAGACCTCTACAGCCATGACTGGGCCGATAACGGTAAAGCGGCAGGGTCATTATTCCCGAATGCGGCCGAGCATTCCACTCGTGCCGGCGAGACGATGCACGCTTTTGACGCCTATGCGGGCGAACACTACCAGGACCTGCTCAATATGAACGGTGGTAAAGACTCCCTAGGGCAGATAAATCCAGAATTAGTGCGTGCTCTGGGCGCCGCCAGTGCGCCGTACATCGATGATATGACAGGGAAAACGGTTGACGACACATCGGGATATTCGAAGCTTGACCCGGGGGCGAACGCGAACAATCTCCGTGGCCTATTTGCAGTTATAGACTCCGACGACCAAGCTGGAGCAGCTTTCAATGGTGCGGCTGCGAACACCTGGAAGGAATATTACGCAGATTATTCGCTCGGAATAAAGAACGGCGACTACCCGGATGGTGATTTGCTTCAGGCGGCTGGGAAACTGCAGGGCGCCATGGACATGGGCGAGTATATTCATCAACTTGATTCCGGAAAGGATGATTATGCCGCGAAACACGCGACTTGGGAGAAGCGCGGCGAATGGTACGACGCAGCTCATAAGTATGCCAGCTTGATCCCTAAGGTTGACGATGCTGTCGCGGCTTACGACAAGATTCCTGGCGATCCACTGCGCAAGCTATTTATGGGAGAAGAACCGTCTCCTGGGACATTAACGCCCATGGTATTGCATAACGTAGACGAGCCTGTCCGCGCAGTAGCCGAGTATCTGGTGGCGCAGAAAGCGGGAGATCTCGGTATCCTTGCTCAATATGTAGGGCCAGACGGTAACCTATTGCCGAATGCGCCTAATGGCTTGCTAGCCGCATACGTGTCCAAGGCTGCCAACTACAATGATCTGCCTTGGATCAATTGGACTCATGCATACGAGCAGGCTATTTATGTATCAGACGGAGAATTCGATAAGATCAAGCCGCCGGAGCCAAAGAAGTGAGAATTGCTTTTGGATTGCGTGACAAGGCGATGCAACGGTGTAGTGCGTTGCTCTGCGCAGGCCTTACGGTGCTGTGCATTGCGAGCTGCCGCAGCCAAAGCCTTGCCCCGTCACAGCAGGTGCCACCGTCTGCAGGCCAGCGGGCGGATAATTGGCCCGACGCACTCAATGACTTTCGGTTCCGTTGGAGCGTGGGAGACGACTTTGATCTGGCGACAGGTTGGGCGGTCCCGTTGCGTGCGTATCTTGAATCATTCCTGATAAATGGCTACATGAACAATCTTGACGGGGGATACCCCGGTTTTCAAAGAGCGGCACCCGAGGCAGTCGAACGCGGATCTCACGAATGGTCTGAGCTACCGAATTCAGTAAAACGTCTCCGCGGTTCGGTAGAGTTCGGTGATGAACATCTGCGTGTCATAGGTAACGAGGATCTACACGTATTGCGCGTAGAACCACTCGCGCATGGATTTCGCGCATTTGTTTGCGATGCGACGTTCAACGTCTACAAGCAAGCAGGTGATTCGAAACAGGTTTTGCCGTTGTACCTCGCCTCATCGGCGGCGACCAACGCCGACTTTCACAACATGCGAGTATGGCGCACCGAATTCAGCAACCAAGGCTTTCTGGCTGGCGGGGCGGATGCTCCGACTGTGCCGCAGCGCGGTCCGCTACCGGCGCCACAAGCGGATGTTTTTGGACCGTGGTACGTCACCGGCTCGGAGCGAGTGAGCCTGTGGTCGGATCATGACCATCCGGACGTCAAACCGGGAAGCCCGGAAGCGGAACAGTACTTTCACGACGCGCAAACGCGGGAAGACGGGATGCGAGAAGAGTGTCTCATTCATTACCCGCTGAATGCTGCTGAACGTACTAAGCGGGCTACGACGGTGCTTGACGGTTTGCCGACCGTGCAGCCGGCGATTCCCGGCTGGCCAGACGAGGGGTAGTAGCGCGGCCGCGCATGGAAGACACGTTTCTGCACTGAATAATGATGTCGATAATCCTTGACTCCGGCGGAATAGCATAGAAAGGATCGAGGCAATGCGCATCGCCCGATGGCTGCCGGCTCTGCTAATACTAGTGGTGTCATCGTGCGGTTCTCCGCATACGACACGAACGAATGTAGATCAATTCGTGAACTGGCCGAACCAGTTCGATAATTTTCGTTTCCACTGGTATGCCGCAGCGGGAGTGGACTTAACTGCCGGCCCCGCGGTTGCTATCAGGGCATATGTGGAATCGTATAACCTCGCGATTATTTCGGGGGACAGCGAGACGACCCTGTATCCAGGCTTTCTGGAAGCAACGCCGGTCAATCTTCCTCAGAAGGCAGGTACCCCGATTGAGTTGACGTCTGTTCGACCCGATCCGCATCCTCTTCCTGCTTCTGCGGACAACGCCAAAGAGGGCAGCAAGCAAGAGTACTTCGGATACCAGCCGTCGTATTTGCTGAGTCTCGAAAAGGCGGACGATACCTACCATGCGATTGTGTGTGAGGGAGACTATGCCACATACAAACGAGATGAAACGCGTCCTGGAAAGTACCGGTCTCTTATCGCTTCGCCAGAGACGGGCGCCCTACAGTTTGGTGACTGGCAAAGTGTGAGTGTCAGACGGATCGAACTGACCGAACGCCCGCCTCACGACACAGATGTTTTGGTATCACAGCAAGGGCCGGTGCCAGCGCCACAGAGCAACGTATTTGGCCGATGGTTCATCAGCGCCGCCAGCGGGTCGTTGTGGGGACCGAGTGGTCACGGTGTGCGGGTAGCCACTCCCGAGCTGCAACAGCAGTGCTTAGACCACATGCCCGACGACGCAACTGCCCGCCAGGCGATAGCCACAGGCTTCCACGATCAACCACCGCCTCACGGGCAACCAATTCCCGGCTGGCCGGCCAAATCTCGGTGACCACAACACCCCCCGCCCCGCCGGTTCGCCGATCGCACGTTGGAGTTGGAGCTAGACGTTGACTACCTACAGCTCGTCATCCCGCAATCTCGCTCTGGCGCTCTCATTCGTCATCGCCACGGTAGTGGCGGCCTGTTCAGGCGAACTTCCCACGTTGCCGTCAGGCAGCAGCCCCGCCGTTATATCTGAGCGCCTGAGCCAGCCGGACGCAGATGAGTTCTTGCTCCGAATCAGCACTTACGAATGGTCTGATGGCGGCGAAATAGCTGGCTCTCTCTTCAACTGGATCGACGCGGCCGCAACGTCCACGGACGTTGACGCCGCCTCCCGGGCACGAGTAACGGCGTTCAGGCTCGCGTCGTTCCTTGCCGCCAAACGCGACAAGTTGACGTCGATCGCTGGCGGATTCCGAAGCACATCCGTTGGCGAACCGCAATCCCGAGTTGGTCAAGGCATACGCGGCGGCGCTGACACCCTTCCAAGGATCCACAACCGGCAACGGCGAGATTCTGGGATTCAAGGCACTCGGTGATCTCAACCCTCCCCGCGCTGTTTTCGCGGTGATTGCCACCGGAAAAGAAAGTGCCCAACACTTCACCGAATCTGCCTATGAAACGGCCAAAAGTATCGCCGCCGAAGGGGCCAGGGTCATCTGTTCAACTTCCAGCGGTGATCGCAGTGGTAGAACAGCGATTCGGGTGGCGGGCATTCTGTCTGGTTTGGCGTCGGCGACAGCAGATTCGGTCGGTCTCCCGGCGAAGACATTGCCTCAAGTTCATGACGACATTGTCAATGCGATGGCGTTGGCGTGCGTGCCTCTCGACAAAATTAACTTAGATGGATACATCGTTAATTACGTGAAGAATGGCCATCTGTTGACGCGAGAGCAGATACTTCAGGACCCAGAGGCGGGCCTCGAAGACTATTACCAGTCGCAGTTCGACTACTTGGCTAACAGAGGTTTCGCTGTTTTGGAATTGTCAGACTGGTATCGAAAGGCCCGGAATGCTTGACCGAAGTTATAATATTTCTGCGTGGATGAGTGAACGCGCGGCCTACCAATCCAGGGCAAGCCGTCGTAGGCGGAGATGATTGATTTGGGTTATGCACGGTGTCTAGCGCAACGGCTTCGACACCTTGGCGAGCAGAAATGATGCTACGATGGGCGCTACTCGTACTTTGTGGCTTGATCGCTGCATGCCAGGTAAAGCCAGACGTCGAACCGCCGGACTCCGACACACTGCGGGCTGGGCAGTATGAAAACTGGCCGAACTCACTTGACGGTTTTCGGTTCCATTGGGCCGCTGCTCCCGGCATTGATTTGACGACTGGACCCGCTGTGTTAGTCCGCGCCTATATGGAGTCATATGAAATCGCAAACCTAACATTCGATGAAGATAATGTTTATCCAGGTTTCCTGCGTGCAACCCCCGAGAACGAACCCACAGATCGAATTTATTCGAACGAATTGGTGGGCATAAGACCGCGGTGGTTGGACCGAGGCCAGCATCCGATAGCTTTGGAGCACTTTGGGTTCAACACGGATTACATACTAGAACTCACTTCGACTGTCTCCGGCTTTCGTGCAGTGATTTGTACCGGATCGTACTCCAACTTTATCAAGGCTACGGCCCGTGCAGATTCCTATGTGTCTGTCTCGTCATTGGAAACAGACCGCGGAGTCGTGCCGTATGGCAAGGGCCCAGACGCAGGCATATCGGTCCGCCAGATTGAATTTACACAGAATGACCCGCGGATTCCCAAAGATGCTCCGCGGCCCATGACCACGCCGCAAGAGGGCCCTCTTCCCGCGCCCCAGCAAGACGTATTTGGCAACTGGTTTGTGACTGCATCGAGCAGTTCTGGATGGGGCCCGATTACACGGCCAGAACTGAATAATTTTCCATCGCCGAGCCAAAGGCAGCAATGCGCTGATGCAATGCCACATAACGAAAGTCAGCGGATCGAGATGATGACAGGGTATAAGAACCAGCCGCCTTTCCGGGGCGACGCGACGCCGGGTTGGCCGCAGCACGTGGGCTGAAAGCCAGCGTGGTTGCCAAGGCCTAAGTGAGACTTGCGCGTAGGTCAATGCAGTGAGAATTGCTCGATCAACGTAGCCAGCTAGTAGTCCGCAGAACACAATCATCCCCGCACCTAATCGGTGCGGGGATGATTGTGTGGCAACTACTTACGCGTCGAGGTCTTGCTCCACGAGGCCAGCGACGGTGGCGAGTGCGTCGGCGTCGTCGGATTCGACGGTGACCGATGCTCCGTTGCCGGCGCCGAGGGTCATGATCATCAGGGCGGATCCGGCGTCTACCGGCTCACCGCCGTCGACTGAAAGGGTCACGGGCACGCCGGCGTTGACGACGGCCTCGGCGATGATGGCGGCGGGGCGGGCGTGGAGGCCGATGGCGGAGCCGACGATGACGGTCTTGCTGGGCATTGATTCTTCTCCTTAGGTGGTGGCCAGCGCCGGGGCGTCCGACGTGGTGACGGTGGGTTTGGCGAACTGCTTGGCCGTGACGACGGCCAGGGCGCTGACGACGGTGCCGGCAGCGAGTGCGACCAGGAACCACACCAGGTTGCCGATCGCGAAGAACACGAAGATGCCGCCGTGTGGAGCCTTGGAGCTGACGTCGAAGGCCATGATGAGCCCGCCTGTGACTGCTCCGCCGAACATCATTGACGGGATGACGCGGAACGGGTCGGCCGCGGCGAACGGGATGGCGCCCTCGGAGATGAAGGAGAGTCCCAAGAGCCATGCGGCGCGGCCATTTTCACGCTCGGGCTCACTGAACAGCCCCGGCCGGACCGTGGTTGCCAGCGCCATGGCCAGCGGGGGCACCATGCCTGCCGCCATCACGGCGGCCATGATCCGCAGCGAGGCGGGGTCGGCGACGTTGAGCCCGGCGGTGGCGAAGGCGTACGCGGCCTTGTTGACCGGTCCGCCGAGGTCGAAGCACATCATCAGACCAAGGATGACACCAAGCAGGATCACGGAGCTGCCGGACAGGCCACCGAGCCAGTGGGTGAGGCCCGAGGTGATGGCGGCCAGCGGCCGGCCGAGCAGCATGAACATCAGCAGGCCGACAATGAGCGAGGCCCCGAGCGGAATCACCACGACCGGCATCAACCCGCGGAACCACTTGGGCACCTTGAAGGAACTGATCCACAGTGCGGCGAAACCGGCGATCAAACCGCCCACGATGCCGCCGATGAACCCTCCACCGACGAAGACCGCCACGGCCCCCGCGGTGAAGCCTGGTGCGATACCGGGCCGGTCGGCGATGGCGAACGATATGTAACCGGCCAGCGCGGGAACGAGGAAACCGAATGCCAGCCCGCCGAGGCTGAACAGCACCGCGCCGAGGTACTGGGCGAAGCCGCCGCTGGGCAGGTTGGTCAGCGAGTTGGTGGTGGCGATGATGTGCGCCAGCGAATCCGTCTGACCGGCAGGCTTGTTGGCGATCTCGTAGCCGCCGAACAGGAAGCCGAGTGCGATCAGCAGGCCGCCTGCGGCGACGAACGGGATCATGTAGCTCACGCCGGTGAGCAGGATTTGCCGCAGCCGGGTGCCCCATCCGATGCCGCCGGCGGTGGACGGTGTTGCCGACGCGGCGGCGTCACCGGCTACCCGTGCGGCGCTGGGATCGCTTGCCGCACTGACCGCTTCGGCGATCATCTTGGCGGGCTCGTTGATGGCGCGTTTCACGCCGGAGGCGATGACGGGTTTACCGGCGAAGCGCTGCTTGTCCTTGACTCCGACATCGGTGGCGAAGATGACGGCGTCGGCTTCAGCGATGGTTGACGCCGACAGCGGAGTGCTGCCTGATGAGCCCTGGGTCTCGACGGTGAAGTTCACACCGGCCTCCTGGGCGGCGAGCTTCAAGGCGTCGGCCGCCATGTAGGTGTGGGCGATGCCCGTGGGGCAGGCGGTGATGGCCACGACCGAGACGGCCTTGGGCGTGGCGGCCAGGGCCGCCGCCGGAGAAGCCGCCGGAGCAGCAGCCGGAGCCGGGGTAGCAACGGGAGCCGGGGTAGCAGGCGCCGGGTTGACCACACCCTCAACCAGTCCCACCACCTCGTCGGCGCTGGCGGCGCTGCGCAGCGACGCCACGAAGTCCTTGCGGACGAGCGCGCGGGCGAGACTGGACAGCAGTTTCATGTGTTCGGCCCCACCGGATTCCGGGGCGGCGATGAGGAAGGCGAGATCGGCCGGGCCGTCGGGAGCGCCGAAGTCGACACCGGGGGACAGCCGTGCGAAGCCGATGGTGGGGGCGTCGACGTAGGGCGATCGGCAGTGGGGGATAGCGATGCCGCCGGGTAGTCCGGTGGCGGACTGAGCCTCGCGGGCCAGCGCCGCGCCGATGAGGCCGTCGGCATCGGAGCTGCGTCCCGCGGTGGCGAGTGCCCCGGCGAGCCGCCCGATGACGGCTTCCTTGTCACCGTCGACGGCGACGTCGAGCAGGACGAGTTCTGGGGTGATGATCGGTTGAGTCATAGCGGCACCTTCATGGCGTGGATTCGGACGGCATCGAGGTCGAGTTGGGCGGGGGCGGGCAGGGCAGATCCGGGCAGGGCGGCAGCGGCGCTGCCGTAACCGACGGCCATGCGCAGCCGTTGTGGCGGTTCGGCGCCGCCGGCCGCGGCGCGCAGGTAGCCGGCCAGGGAGGCGTCGCCGGCCCCGACGGTGCTGCGCGGCGTGATGGGCGGGGGCGTGGCGTGCCAGGCTCCGACCCGGTCGACGAGCACGGCACCCGCTGCGCCCAAGGTGGCGAGCACGGCGCCGACTCCGCGGTCGATCAACTGGGTGGCGGCTGCCACGACCGGTGTCGGATCACCTTGGGCGGCAGCTTCTTCGAGCTCTGCAGCCGATGCGCCAACCAGGTCGGCCAGTTCCTCGGCATTCGGCTTGATCAGGTGGGGAGCGGCGACGTCGAAGGCCGCGGCGAGCGCCGCCAACGGGGCTTCGGAGGTGTCCACGGCCACCTGGCAGTCCAGCGGCGCCAGCTGCGCGACGATGCGGGCGTACCAGTCGACCGGGGCTCCGGGAGGTAGGGATCCCGACAGCACGACCCACGATGCGGACCGGGCTCGTTGCACCACGCAGTCGGTGAGAGCGGCGAGCGAGGCTTGGTCGAGCAGCGCCCCGCGCTCATTGACTTTGGTTGTGGTGCCATCGGTCTCGGTGATGGCGAGGTTGGTGCGGACCGGCTCGGCGATGGGTACCGCGGTGAACGGGACGCCGCGCGAGCGCAGCGCGCCCAGCAGGGGATCGGTATCGGCGGCGGGTAGCACTGCCAGCGCGTCGACATTGGCGAGGGTGAGGGCACGGGCGACGTTGATGCCCTTGCCGCCGGGTTCGACCGTGACGGTGTCGATGCGTTGCACGGCGCCGCGGATGAGCGCGCCGGGCAGGGTGACGGTGCGATCGAGGCTGGGGTTCGGTGTGACGGTGACGATCATGCGACCACCACCTCGACGCCGTGCGAAGTGAGCTCGCCGCGGTCGGCCGCCGGGACATCACTGTCGGTGATCAGGGTGTCGACGCTGTCGATGGGTGCGAAGCTGATGAAGTCTTCCCGGCCCACCTTCGACGAGTCCGCGGTCACCACAACGTAATTGGCGGCAGCGACCATTGCGCGTTTGACGGCCGCCTCGTCGGAGTCGGGAGTGGACAGGCCGTGCCGCACGGTGATGCCGTTGGTGCCCATGAATGCGACGTCGACCCTCAGCGTGCTCAACACGGCCAGGGCGTGTTCGCCGACGGCGGCCTGGGTGAGGCCGCGGACGCGCCCGCCGAGGAGTTGCAGTGTGATGGTCGGGCTGCCGGCCAGCCGGGCCGCGATCGGCACCGAGTTGGTCACCACCGTGAATTCCCGGTCGGTGGGCAACTGCGCGGCGATGCGTGCCGTGGTGGTTCCGGCGTCCAGCAGTATGGTGGCGCCGCTCAGCGGCAGGAAGTCGAGAGCCGTGGTGGCGATCGCATCCTTTTGTTCGGCCCGGGTGGTGTCCCGTTCACCGACGCCCGATTCGACGAGGTGCAGGGTGCGGGCCGGGACGGCGCCGCCGTGCACGCGGTGCAGCAGGCCGGCCTTGTCGAGGACGGCCAGGTCCCGGCGGACGGTTTCAGTAGTGACGTCATAGGTCTGTGCCAGTTCTGCGACAGAGGCGCGTCCCCTGGTCATCACCAGCGCAGCGATGGCCTGCTGGCGTTCTTCGGCGTACATGACCCTCCGTTTGTGTGGGTTCCGGCACCAACTAAATGTTGATATGTGTTGTTTTACGCTTGATCGTGTTGACTTGTCAACGGTTTCTAGTAATCTGTCTCACATGAGCACTTCATCTCCGGTTACTTCACAGGTCGTCCTTCGCGGGGTCCCCGTGGTGGGAGGCGTGCAGTGTGGGCCCGTGATCCGCCCGGGCCGGCTGCCCGTCGTCGACGCTCCCGCGGGTGATGTCGAGGAGTCGGCGCGGGCCGCCGAAGCCGCGCGCTTCAGCACCGCGGCCGCGGCCGTCGCCAACCGCCTGCGTGACCGGGCGGGCCGCGCCACCGGCGCGGCCTCCGAGGTGTTGGCGGCCACCGCCACGCTGGCCCAGGACCGCGCTTGGCTGGGAGCTGCCGAGAAGCGCATCGCGGGCGGTGCACCTGCGGTACGTGCGGTCGCCGAGGCTGTCGACCAGTTCGTCGCACTGTTCACCCAACTGGGCGGGTTGATGGCCGAGCGGGTGACCGATCTGCGTGATATCCGCGACCGTGTCATCGCCGAACTGTCCGGCCTGCCCGAGCCTGGGGTTCCGTTGCCAGACGTGCCGTCGATCCTGTGCGCCGAGGACCTCGCCCCCGCCGATACCGCGGGCCTCGACCCGTCGTTGGTGATCGGCCTGGCCACCACATTGGGCGGCCCCACCAGCCACACCGCGATCATCGCCCGTCAGCTGGGCATTCCGTGTGTCGTCGCGGTCGACGGGCTCGATGACGTCGCCGCAGGCGCCACGGTCCTGCTCGACGGAACTACCGGCACGCTCACCGTCGACCCCGATCCGCTCGAGGCGGCAACCGCCGTCACCGCCGCGCAACACGCGGCCGAACAAGCCCGGCAATGGACCGGTCCGGGGGCCACCGCCGACGGCCATACCGTTGCGGTCCTGGCCAATGTGCAGGACGGCGCCGCGGCGCGGGCCGCGCGCCAGACCCCAGCCGAGGGTGTCGGACTGTTCCGCACCGAGTTGTGCTTCCTCAACCGGGACACCGAGCCCTCTGTCGCCGAGCAGGCCAAGATCTACGGGGAGGTGCTCGACGCATTTGACGGGCGCAAGGTGGTGATCCGCACGCTCGACGCCGGCTCGGACAAGCCGCTCAAATTCGCGGGCCACCCCGACGAGGCCAACCCTGCGCTCGGCGTGCGCGGCATCCGGATCGCAGAGGGCAATCCCGGGCTGCTGCACCGGCAGTTGGAGGCCATCGCCGCCGCGGGCGCCGCGACCGGCAATCAGCCCTGGGTGATGGCGCCCATGATCGCCACCGCGGCTGAAGCCAAGAGCTTCGCCGACGCCGCCCGCACCTACGGCCTTACCCCTGGCGTGATGATCGAGGTGCCCGCGGCCGCTCTGCTGGCCGACAAGATCCTCGAGCACGTCGACTTCCTGTCGATCGGCACGAACGACTTGGCGCAGTACACGATGGCCGCCGACCGGATGTCGGCCGACCTGGCGACCTTGACCGATCCCTGGCAGCCCGCGGTGCTGGCCCTGGTCGCCATGGCGGTTCGGGCCGGCGCGGCGGTCGGCAAGCCGGTGGGTGTGTGCGGCGAAGCGGCGGCCGACCCGCTGCTGGCGTGCGTGCTGGTGGGCCTCGGGGTGACGTCGCTCTCGGCGGCTTCGGCAGCGATTCCGGCCGTCGGGGCGAAGCTCTCGCAGGTCACCCTGCAGCAGTGCCGGGACGCCGCCGATGCGGTGTTGGCGACCGCGACTGCGACCGAGGCTCGAGCTGCCGCGCTGACCCTTCTGCAGTGAGGAATAATCGGACCGCGGTCCGGTTATACGGGTATCAGTTCAGATACCCCAGGAGGTACAGATGCCAGCCATCACCGCCGACACCCTGACCTTGCCGCGCATCGCGGCACCCAAGGCGTCGGACACCGAACGCCCAGTTCGGTCCATCACCACCGGCCCGCGCGGTTACGAGGGCGAAGGTTTCCCCGTCGTGCGTGCGTTCGCCGGTGTGAGTGCCGCCGACCTCGACCCGTTCGTCCACATGGACCAGATGGGCGAGGTGGAATACCAGCCAGGTGAGCCTCGTGGCACCGACTGGCACCCGCACCGCGGCTTCGAAACCGTCACCTACATGATCGACGGCCGGTTCGCCCACCAGGACTCCCACGGCGGCGGCGGTCTGATCACCGACGGCGCCACCCAGTGGATGACAGCAGGGTCCGGCATCCTGCACATCGAGACCCCGCCGGCCGAACTGGTCGAGAGCGGTGGCACGTTCCACGGCATCCAGCTGTGGGTGAACCTGCCCCGCACGGACAAGTTCGCGACGCCGAAGTACCAGGCCATCGAGGGCAACGAGGCCAAGCTGCTGTCGTCGCAGGACGGTGGCTCGCTGGTGCGCATCATCGCCGGTGAGATCGATGGAGCTCAGGGTCCTGGTGCCACGCACACCCCGATCACCATGGCGCACGCCACGGTCGAACCGGGTGCCCAGCTCAACCTGCCCTGGAACCGCGACTTCAACGCCCTGGTCTACGTGCTCAGCGGGCGCGGCAGCGTCGGCCCGGTCGGACACCCGATCCACCAGGGACAACTGGCGGTGTTCGGACCCGGTGACCGCATCACGGTGACCGCGGAGGGCACCCAGGATTCGAACCGGCCCGCGCTGGAGATCCTGCTGCTGGGCGGCCGGCCGATCCGGGAACCCGTCTTCCACTACGGCCCGTTCGTGATGAACTCCAAGGCAGAGTTGATCCAGGCCCTGGAGGACTACCAGTCCGGCAAGTTCGGTCAGATCCCGGCGGACGCGTTGATGCCGCACCGGCCGTTCAACTGACCCGGCTACGCATCGTCTCGGCGGGCTGCGGATACAGCAGTTCCAGCTCGCCGAGGTTGGCGGCCACCGTCACCAGGGGCAGCGCGGCCGAGACCGCGAGATCGTCACCGGTGGACTCGGCCCGCAGACACCGCACCAAGCTGTCGCTGATCGGGACCAATGCCCGGGTGTCGCCGCCGACCAGCCGCGCGCAGATCGCCTGGGCGTGCACCTCGAGCACCTCCCGCGTCCGCTGATAGGCCTCCAGTGGCGGGGGCACGACATCGGCGATCAGCTCGGCGGCGGCTCGTACCCGAATCGCGCGGTTGGCTGCCTTCACCACGGGAGCGCGCAGGTCCGACGGGCCGCCGTTCTCCGAAAGATAATGGCGCACAGCATCATCCAAGACGCGCGTCGCCCGCAGCCCGTCGTAACTGAGCGCGTTCACCCGGTCGTCGGCCTCCTCGGACGCGCCCCTCGTCACCCGTAGCACCGCAGCGCGCAGGAATTTCGCCCCGACGCTCCGGGCGTCGTCGATCGCCTTGGACACCGACGCCGACGCGCCTCGTGGCCACAGCAGCAGCGACACCACGATGCCGACGGACGCTCCGACCACGACATCCTCGACCCGGACCAGGCCCACTCGCCAGCCGGTCGGCACGATCAGGTTGAAGTTGATCAGCACCATCATGGTGAACGCGGCCTGGCCGGCCGTGAACGACATGACGCCCGGCACGTACGCCGAACCGAACGCCACCACCGGCAGCAGCGCCCACAGCACCACCGGATCCACTCCGACCAGCTTGATCAGGATCGCGCCGAGCACGAAACCCAGCGCTGTACCTGCCACCGCCCGCAACACGCGCGTCCCGGTGGTCAGCGCGCTGCTGCGCAGCACGGACATGGCGCCGAGCACCACCCAGAAGCCGTGCTGTACCGGAAACACGTGCGTGACCGTGACGGCCATCGCCAGGCCGATGCCTGTGCGCAGGCTGTTGCGCAGCACCACCGCGCGGGTGGCCAGAAAGCCCTTGGCGATGGCGGCGACCGCGACAGTTTCCGGCATCACCCAGTCGGCGGCGCCGGTCTTCGGCAGCCGCATGCCCAGCACCCGGGCCCATACCGGTCGCGCGTCGGCCAGCGCGGCGTTGCCGATGATCCGACCGGTCACCGCGATGGTGGCCGATGTGGTGCGCCGGACGAGCAGCGTGCGGCCGACTTCGACGGCCGTCTCGTCATCGGGTGCATCGAGCACGGCGACGATGTCATCTCGGTAGGTGCCCTGTGCCACGGTCCGCTGTTCGGCCAACGCCGCATGCAGGTCTGTGCCGTGGGCTGCCCGCTTGCCCACATCGCGGATACGCAGCACCGCGGCGCTGTCGCGCAGCACCCGTACCGCCGTGTCGCGCATCGGGCCGAGCAGGTCGCCGGTATCACCGGTCACCTGGTCGGTCAGCCAGCCCAGATCGTCGACCACCCGCACCAGCGCCCGGCTGCCCGCGGTCAGCGCGACCGGCCGATAGTCGGCACCGAGAAAGTTCGCGTACAGCGCGTTCATCGCGCGGGTGACGTCGCGGCCGGACGCGGTGCCTTCCAGCCGATCGGCGAGTAGCCGGCACACCTGCGCGGCGTTGCGGCGCAACTCGTCGTGATGCCGCGGTGGAAACAGGAACAGCGCTGCGGGGACGCAGACCACCAGCGCGATCAGCCAGCCCAGCAGCCGGTCGGGAATCGGGCCGACGGGCGTACACACCGGCAGCACGAACATCAACAGGGTGGCGCGCTGACCGGCCGCGACGATCTCGCTGAGCACCCCGGAGAACGACACCACCACGCCGATGACGAACATCGCCGCGACGCTCAACCAGGGATGCGGCGCGATGAGCGTGCCCAAGGTGATCAGCACCGCGCCGTTGAATGCCAGGCCGCAGTAGGCCAGGGCGCGGGCCGCCCGGTTGCCCGGGAAGTCGGCGGTGATCAACAGGGAGACGGCACCGAAGATGCTGAACAACGGGGTCTGCGAGCCGGGGCCGACGGTGAAGCCGATGGCCGCCGCGATCGGGAGCACGATGGCTGCGCGGGCCGCGCGGCGCAGCGCGTCACGTTCGGGGTCGCGGTCACGGATCCGATCTACTGCCCGGTGCCAGAGCTCAACCGGGTTCAGCATGACTGCCGATGCTAGCCGGGTTGACCGATTTCAGGTGCCGGAGTGAACCGGCCGGATTCCAGAGAATCACGCAGCTGATCGGTAATCCATTGCAGGGCTTCGGTATTGCGTGGCAGAGTGCTCTGCTCGTAGCCGACGATGAGGTACACGCCCCACGCAGCGAAATGCCGGGCATTGGCCTCGTCGCCGATGATCTCCCGGGCCGATTCGTAGATGACGTCGAAGCGCAGCTGATCCACCACAGCCTGCACGGTGTAGACGTCCGGGTCCAGCGAGCTCCACACGCGGATGGCCGCCTCTGCGCCGTGCGGCAACGCCAGCGCCTCGGCGATGAGGGTGTCGATCCGCCGGTGCGGGTCCGGGTCGGCGCGCACGGCCTCCACCACCCGCAGTGTGCGGGCCTGGCGCCAGTGGGCGATCAACTCACGGGTGTAGGCGGCCCAGTTGGGAAAGTAGTGGTAGAAGGACCCGGTGGTGACGCCGAGCCGGTTGCACACCTCGGCGAGTTTCAAGCCGCCGTAACCCTGATCGGACAACACGTCCAATCCCGTATCGAAGTACGACTCTCGGGAAACGACGCCAGCCATCCAGGTCACCATAGTTCGTCGGTCAACCTATGTCGGTCCTGATATTTTGCTGAGAATGTCGCCAATGGCATCGGGACGGCAGGTGTTGCGACAAGTGCCGGGTGTGTTGTGGCACACTTTGTCATGTGGCGCATACCGCGAGCCGGGGACCAGGCCGTCCCCCCGCAGCTAAGGCTGCGGAGACCCGTGAGCGCATCTTGCATGCCGCGCGCGAGGTGTTCAGCGAACTCGGGTATGACGCTGCCACTTTTCAGGCAATAGCTATCCGGGCTGATCTGACCCGGCCTGCGATCAATCATTACTTCGGCAGCAAAAGTGTGCTGTACCGCGAGGTGGTCGAGCAGACCAATGCGTCGGTGATTGCCGCGGGAATTGCCAAGGCCAATGAGTCGTCCACGTTGCTCGGTCGCCTGTCGGCCTTTTTCGCCGCGGCCATGGACGCCGACTCGAGCGATCGATCCACGGCCGCGTTCCTGGTCACCTCAGTGTTGGAGGCCCAGCGGCACCCCGATCTGGTGTCGGAAGAACACGACGCGCTCAAGAGCTCGCGGGCCTTCGTGTCCTGGGCGGTCAACGACGCCGTCGAGCGCGGTGAGTTGAGCGGCGACACCGACATTCCGGCGATCGTGGAGATGCTGATCGCCGTGATGTGGGGCATGGGCTTCTACGCCGGATACGTCGGCAATGCCGACGAACTCGGGGTCATCGTGGACAAGTTCGAACTGCTGATGGCCAACAAACTCTGGCAACTGCGCGACTGAGGCGTGAGCCGGCGCACACCAGCCCATAGCCTGCCTAACTTGCTGAGTAGCATCGATCAGATGAGCTCACTGCGCAGTCACGACGACACCTGGGACATCGCCACCAGCGTCGGTACCACGGCCGTCATGGTGGCCGCCGCCCGCGCCGCGGAAACCGAGCGCGAGGACCCGCTGATCACCGACCCGTACGCCCGGCTGCTGGTCACCGGTGCCGGCACCGGCATCTGGGAAACCTTGCTGGACAAGGACTTTGCCACCAAGATCGAGTCGGCCGACGCTGAGGCGGCGGCCATCTTCGAACACATGGGCAACTACCAGGCGGTGCGCACGCACTTCTTCGACGCGTACTTCGCCGACGCCGTGCAGGCCGGTGTCCGCCAGGTCGTCATCCTGGCATCCGGGTTGGATTCCCGGGCCTACCGGCTGGAGTGGCCGGCCGGCACCACGGTCTACGAAATCGATCAGCCCAAGGTGCTGGAGTACAAGGCCGCCACGCTGACCGAGCATGGCGTGCAGCCGACCGCCGAGCGCCACGAGGTGCCGATGGACCTGCGCTTCGACTGGCCGAAGGCGTTGCGGGAGGCCGGTTTTGATGCGGGGCAGCCTACGGCGTGGCTGGCCGAGGGCCTGCTGATGTACCTGCCGGCCGATGCCCAGGACCGACTCTTCGAGCAGATCACCGAACTGTCGGCGCCGGGCAGCCGCATCGCGGCCGAGACTGCCGGTCACACGGCCGCGGAGCGGCGCGAGGAGATGCGGGAGCGGTTCGCGCGGTTCGCGGCCCAGTTCAACCTGGAACAGGCCCTCGACATCCAGAACCTGGTCTACGAGGACCCGGACCGCGCCGATGTCACGCAATGGCTCAACGAACACGGCTGGCGAGCCCACGGCGTGCACTCCCTGGCCGAGATGCGCCGGCTGAACCGCTCGGTCGAATTGCAGCACCCACACGACGACGATGCCTTCGCGACGTTCGTCACCGCCGAACGGATCTAGAAGCAGCGCAATACAAAAGCGGGGCACCGGATGGTTTCCGGTGCCCCGCTTTGGTTGTCGTCAGCGGCTCTGGTGAACCGAGGTGTCGACCTGCGGCACGTTCACGTGCTGGCCGATCTGGTTGAGCCAGTCCTGGTGGTCCACCCCGGCCGACGCCGGTCCAGCCAGGCCCAAGACGGCGGCAGCCAGTCCGCTTGCGACGACGGCGGTGAATCCGAACTTCTTCATGTCTCTTGCCTCTTCTTTGTTCTGTTGCTTTTCTGACTGATTCAACTAACGGCCCGTGGGGTTCATTCCGGTAAAACCGCGGGGACCGCCGTGACAGTGCTCACTGCGTCGGCGCAGGGCTGGTCTTCGGCTGACCCGGTGCACGGCCGACGATCTGGCAGCCGTATACAGAGAAGGACGCCCGACAGTGGTGATTGCTGACGGGCCCGAGCTGAGCCCCCTTACCGAGAGGAACCGTCATGCCAGGAGTGCAGGATCGCGTTGTTGTCGTCACCGGCGCCGGTGGTGGTCTGGGGCGTGAGTACGCCCTGACGCTCGCCCGCGAGGGCGCCAGTGTCGTCGTCAACGACCTGGGCGGTGCCCGCGACGGCACCGGTGCCGGTCACAACATGGCCGATGAGGTCGTCAACGAGATCAAGGCCGCAGGCGGACGCGCGGTCGCCAATTACGACAGCGTGGCCGAGCCCGAGGGCGCCGCGAACATCATCAAGACCGCCATCGACGAGTTCGGCAAGGTTGACGGCGTGGTGAGCAACGCGGGCATCCTGCGCGACGGCACCTTCCACAAGATGACGTTCGAGAATTGGGACGCCGTGCTCAAGGTGCACCTGTACGGCGGGTACAACGTCATCCGGGCCGCGTGGCCGCACTTCCGTGAGCAGAGCTTCGGCCGTGTCGTCGTCGCCACCTCCACCAGCGGCCTGTTCGGCAACTTCGGCCAGGCCAACTACGGTGCCGCCAAGCTCGGCCTGGTCGGCCTGATCAACACGCTGGCCCAGGAAGGCGCCAAGTACAACATCAAGACCAACGCGGTCGCACCCATCGCCGCCACCCGCATGACGCAGGACATCCTGCCGCCCGAGGTGTTCGAGAAGCTGACGCCCGAATACGTCGCCCCGGTGGTGGCTTACCTGATGACCGAGGAACTGCCCGACACGGACTCGGTGTTCATCGTCGGCGGTGGCAAGGTGCAGCGCACCGCGCTGTTCCAGAACGACGGCATCACCTTCACCGAGGTGCCCTCGGTCGACGACATCGCCGCCAAGTGGGGCGAGATCACCGACCTGTCCGCAGCACAGCAGGCCAGCTTCAAGCTGGGCTAGCACAAGTGAAAGCGCTTGTAGCGCAGGAACTTACCGGTACCTCCGGGCTGGCGTACGTCGACGTCCCCGATCCTGTGTCCGACGATGCGGTGATCGTGGACGTCGGCGCCGCCGGCGTGTGCTTCCCGGATCTGCTGTTGCTGCGCGGCGAATACCAGCTGCGGCTGGAGCCGCCCTTCACCCCGGGCATGGAGGTCGCCGGTACCGTGCGATCGGCGCCCGAGGGGTCGGGATTCACCCCCGGACAGCGAGTGTCCGCGATGACGATGCTGGGCGGGTACGCCGAGCAGGTCGCTGTCGCGCCGTCCAGCGTCATCCCGACTCCCGACGGCATCGACGACGGGCAGGCCGCGTCGTTGTTGGGCAATTACTACACGATGCAGTTCGCGCTGGCCCGGCGCGGCGGGCTGCAGGCGGGCGAGACAGTTCTGGTCCTCGGCTCGGCGGGCGGTATCGGCGTCGCGTCGATTCAGGTCGCAAAGGCCATGGGCGCCAAGGTCATTGCGATGGTGCACAGGTCCGGCGCCGAGGAGTTCGTCACGTCGGTGGGCGCCGACGTGGTGTTGCCGCTGACCGACGGCTGGCGTCAGGCCGTGCTCGACGCCACGGACGGCCAGGGCGTCGACCTGGTCGTGGACCCGATCGGCGGGGAGGCCTTCGACGACGCCATCCGCGTGCTGGCGCCCGAGGGGCGGCTGTTGGTGATCGGATTCGCCGCCGGTGGCGGGATCCCGACCGTCAAGGTGAACCGCCTGCTGTTGCGCAACGTCAGCGTGGTGGGTGTGGGCTGGGGCGAGTTCCTGCGTCGCCACCCGGCGGCCCAAGGGCAGGTGGGAGCCGAACTGGCCAAGTTGGTTGCGGCCGGGCTGCGGCCGCCGCCGCCCGTGCGGTACCCGTTGTCGGACGGGGCGGCGGCACTCGACGCGCTCGCAAATGGCAGGGTGCGGGGCAAGCTGGTGCTGGAACCGTCATGAGCGCTCGTGCCCTCGCGTTCGACGTGTTCGGGACCGTCGTCGACTGGCGGTCGTCGATCATCGCGGAACTCGAGGTGTTCGGGAACAGTCGTGGGTTGCAGCGGGACTGGCCGGCCTTTGCCGATGCCTGGCGGGCCGGCTACGCGCCGGCGATGGACCGGGTGCGACGCGGGGAGCTGCCGTGGACCCGGATCGACGATCTACACCGCCAGATCCTGGTCTCGCTGCTCGCCGAGGCCAGGATCGAGGCCGGGGATGACGAGATCGATTACCTAAACCGGGCGTGGCACCGGCTGAACCCATGGCCCGATTCGGTCGCCGGGTTGGCTCGGCTCAAGGACCGTTTCGTCATCACCACGCTGTCCAACGGGAATGTGTCGCTGCTGACCAACATGGCCAAACATGCTGGGCTGCCGTGGGATTGCGTGATATCGGCCGAGCTGTTCCGGCACTACAAGCCCGATCCCGAGGCGTACCTTGGCTGTGCCGAACTACTCGACGTGGCACCCGCCGAGCTGACGCTCGTCGCCGCCCATCCGTCGGACCTGCGGGCGGCCCGGGCGGCCGGGTTGGGTACGGCCTACGTCGCGCGGCCCATGGAGCACGGCCCGGGTCGAGAGCCGCACGTCGTCGAACCGGGCGAGTTCGATGTGGTGGCGACCGATTTTCTCGACCTCGCCGCCCAGCTCGGTGCGTAGCGTGGAGCTGTGGACACTGCGTCGAATCAAGCACTGCGCCGGGCACTGGACCTGTTGATCGATCCGCCGGCTGATCCCGACACCAGCAAGGGCTACCTCGACCTGTTGGGCGAGGGCTCTGACGCACCCAAGAATGCGGGGACGATCCAGAAGTGGTGGGCGTCGCCGGTCGGATCGATGCTCTATGACCGCGCCCAGTTGCTGAACCGGCGGCTACTGGCGGTGACGCGGCCGCCCGTCGACTGGCTGAACATTCCGTCCGGTGGCGTCGTGCTCGACGTCGGCAGTGGCCCCGGCAACGTGACAGCGGCGCTGGCTCGGGCCGCCGGACTCGACGGGCTGGCTCTCGGCATCGACATCTCCGAACCCATGCTGGCCCGCGCGGTGGCCGCCGAAGCCGGCAGGCAGGTCGGCTTCATCCGCGCCGACGCCCAGCGACTCCCGTTCCGGGACGAAACCTTCGACGCGGTGAACTCGATCGCAGTGCTGCAGCTGATCCCCGACGCCGACGCCGCACTGTCCGAGATGGTGCGGGTGCTGCGTCCGGGTCGGCGGATCGCCGTCATGGTGCCCACAGTCGGGCGCGGCCCTGTGCGTCTGCTGTCGAAGGGCGGCGCGCGGTTCTTCGGTCAGGACGAGATCGGCGACATCTTCGAGGAACTCGGCCTGCTTCGGGTGCGAACCAAGAGCGTCGGCGCCATCCAGTGGGTGCGCGGCCAGAAGCCGTGAGCACTCTTGGCGTCGTACTCGTCGCGGTCGCCATCGCCGTCGGACTGGTCGGCATCGTCGTGCCGGTCCTACCGGGCGGGCTGCTGGTGTTCGCCGCTATCGCGGTATGGGCGATCGTCGAGCACACCGCGGTGGCGTGGGTGGTGCTCGGGGTCGCTGCGGGGCTGTTCATCACCACCGAGGTGGTCAAGTACCTGTGGCCGGTGCGCCGCATGCGCGCTGCCGACGTCCGGACGTGGAGTCTGGTGGCCGGTGGCGTGCTGGGGATCATCGGGTTTTTCGTGATCCCGGTCCTGGGTCTGCTGCTCGGCTTCGTGGTCGGGGTGTACCTGGCGGAGTTGTCGGTGCGGAGAGACGGACGCCGTGCTTGGGCGTCGACGGTGCACGCACTCAAGGGCGTGGCGCTGTCGGTCGGGGTGGAGTTGACCGGCGCGCTGCTGGCCACGGTGGCCTGGGCGACGGGATTGGTGTTCAGCAATTGACTGGGCAATGGACATTGAGCGCTTCCGACGGCGAGCTGCTGCTGCACACCGGCGTCACCGGTACCGCGGCGCGCATGGGGCACCGGTTGACCATCGCGATGCGGTCGTGGCGCGCGACGGTGGACTGGGACGGTGACGACCCCTCTGGCGTCGAGATGACCATCGACCTCGACTCGCTCGACGTGGTCCACGGCGAGGGAGGAATGACGCCGCTGTCGGGCGCGGAGAAGACCCTGGTGCGGACCAACGCTCTGAAGACGTTGCAGGCCAAGCGGTTTCCCCAGGCGACGTTTCGGTCGTCGGTGATCGACCGCGACGGTGGCGCGCTACGACTCGTCGGAACCCTGCAGATTGCCGGGCGCAGCGGTGAGCAGACCATCGACGTCCACGTGGAGGCAGAAGACGCGCAGTGGCGCATCTCGGGCAAAGCGGTGGTGCGGCATTCCGCCTTCGGCATCAAGCAGTACTCGATGCTCATGGGTGCGATGAAGGTGGCCGACGAAGTGGAGATAACCCTCGCCGCGGCCAGGCCCCGCTGACAGCATGCTGCCAGTACCGCCGATCCGCGTGTGAAAAGCCGGGTTAACGGGTAATGCTGAAGACGGTGAACGTGAGGAGTCCGAACGTGAACATCGTTTCTGGCGCCGTTCAAATCGTCGGCCGCACCGCAGACGCCGCCACAGCCACCGCAGGTGCTCTCGGCGGCGCCGCGGTCAACGGAGTGGTGGGCGGGATCAAAGGAGTCGGTTCCGGAATCAACTCCGGAGTCAGACAGGGCAGCAAGTCATCGGCCGCGGCCGCCCTCACGATGGCCGGCCTCGGCGCTGCGGGTTTGGTCGAATGGCCGGTGCTGTTGACCGTCGGCGGCGCGGTGCTCGCGGTGCACGAGATCAGTCGGCGCACCCGCACCGAGGAGCACGAAACGCCGAGCCCGTCGCGGCCCGCAGCCGCACGCTCCGGGTCGGGTCGTCCACGTAAGGCGAGCGCGCGTCGAACCGGGGCCCGCCGTTCGGGTCCGCGCGCCACGCAGTGATCAGCGCAGGCGCGTCAGCCGTCGACCGAGGCGGCCGCGGAGTCGTCGATGTGCAATACGCCGCAGCGCCACAGCACCGCGTACAGCTCGCGCAACGGAACGGTCAAGACGCGCGCCACGATGTCGGCCATCGGATCGACCGGCACACTGGAGGTTGTCACGCCTGTCACGGTGATTAATCGAGACGTCGAAAAGTCGAAACCGACATGACGGAGAGGTGACGAATGCCCGAAGACTCACAGGCGCAGAGTCACCGGGAAGCGGTGCAACGGGTCAGGGATGCCCGCGGCTTTGCGCTGACATTGCCGGTGGTTGGCCGCGTCGCGGTGCCTGCCCCTGAGCAACTGGCCTTCTACAGCGCGCTGGGCGTACTCGCGGCGGTCGAGATCATCGACTGGCCGGTCGCCCTGTTGCTCGGTGCGGGCCAGGTGCTGATGCGCAACGAACAACGCCGGATCGCCGCGGAAAACGGCAAGGCTTAACCCAGCAGCGTCGCCCGCAAGCCGGCGAGGTCTTCGTCTGTCACACCGGCCGCCCGCAGGAATCCCGACGGCGAGCCGTAATTCTGCTCGAGCGTGCGCCACGCGGCGTCCAGGTACTCCTCGCGCACGCCGAGGACCTCGTCGGTCAGGCGTGCTTCGGCGAAAGAGATCACCTCGGCATCGGCTGACCGGGCCCGCACCGATTCGAGGATCCGCTCGCGCAGCGCAACGATGGCGTCGTTGCTGCGCAGGAAGTCCGCCATCACGGTGTCGCTCGGGACGCCGACGGCGTTCAGCACGGCCGCCACGGTGAACCCGGTGCGGTCCTTGCCTGCGAAGCAGTGCGCGAGTACGGGCCGACCGGCGGCCAGCAGCGAGATCACCTGGCGCACAGCGGTATGCGCGCCGGGCAGGGTCGGGAATTCCTCATAGACCTCGACCATGTACCGCTTGGCGGCATCGACGATGTTCTCGTCGTTCGGAGACTCGGCCATCACCCGCTGGAAGGTGGACTCGTGCGGCGCTTCCTGATCGGAATCGTCCTGGAAGTGGAACGGCAACATGTGGACCTCGACGCCGTCGGGCACCAGGCCGGCGCCACGGCGCTGCACCTCGCGGTATGAACGCAGGTCGGCGACATCGGTGATGGCCAGGTCGCGGAACCGGTCGCGTCCCGCGTCGGACAGCGCGCTCAGCTCACTGGACCGGTAGAGCCGGCCGGGTCGAATCCCGGTGGACTCCGCCACATCTCGGAAGTTCCACGCTCCTGACAGTTCTCCCAGCTCGACGGTCATGCGGACGTCACCGCCGAAGCGAGTGGGGACTTCTCGCGACCGAGTTCGGCGCGGGCAATGGTGCGCATGTGTACCTCGTCGGGTCCGTCGAACAGCCGCATCGCGCGGTGCCAGCCGTAGAGCCGCGCCAACGGGAAGTCGTCGCTGATGCCGGCCGCACCGTGCACCTGGATGGCCCGGTCGATGACGGTGCACGCCACCTGCGGTGCCACCGACTTGATCTGGGACACCAGCACGTGGGCAGCCTTGTTGCCCTGCTGGTCGATGGTCCAGGCGGCCTTCTCGCACAGCAGCCGGGCCTGGTCGATCTCGTTGCGCGACTTGGCAATCGACTCGCGCACCACGCCCTGTTCGGCCAACGGCTTGCCGAACGCGACACGTTTCTGCACCCGGTCGACCATCAACGCCAGGGCCCGCTCGGCCGCCCCGAGTGCACGCATGCAGTGATGGATGCGGCCGGGGCCCAGCCGGGCCTGGGCGATGGCGAACCCGCTGCCTTCCTCGTGGAGCAGGTTCTCGGCAGGCACCCGCACGTTGTCGAAGACGATCTCGCAGTGCCCGTGCTGGTCCTGCCAGCCGAACACCGGCAGGGACCGCTGGATGTCGACGCCGGGGGTGTCAACGGGCACCAGGATCATCGACTGCTGGGCGTGTGAGGCGGCGTCGGGATTGGTGCGGCCCATGACGATGAGGACCTTGCAGCGCGGATCTGCCGCCCCGCTGATCCACCACTTGCGGCCGTTGATGACGTAGTCGGCCCCGTCGCGCAGCATGGTCGTCTCGATGTTGCGGGCGTCCGATGAGGCCACGGCGGGTTCGGTCATCGCGAAGGCGCTGCGGATGTCACCGGCCAGCAGGGGTTCGAGCCACTGCTTGCGCTGCGCGTCGGTCGCGAAAAGGTGCAGGGTCTCCATGTTGCCGGTGTCGGGCGCCTGGCAGTTGATCGCCTCGGGGGCGAGTTCCAGGCTCCACCCCGAGATCTCGGCCAGGGGTGCGTACTCCAGGTTGGTCAGGCCCGACTCCGAGGGCAGGAACAGATTCCACAACCCGGCGGCCTTCGCCTTGACCTTGAGCTCCTCGATCACCGGCGGGACCGTGTGATCCTTTGGACCCCGCTCCTCGCGATAGGCCTCGTAGGACGACTCCGCAGGGAACACGTGCTCGGTCATGAAGTCGGTGAGCCGCTTGTGGTAATCAGCCGCTTTGGCCGACATCGCGAAGTCCATGCCAGCCACGATATGACACATGGTTAGACAGGTAGAACATAGGCATGACTGGAACCCTCCCGCCCGAGAGCCGCCCGCCTTTTCCGCCGTTCACTCTGGAAACAGCCATCCAGAAAGTCCAGGCCGCCGAGGACGCCTGGAACACCCGTGACCCGCACCGGGTCAGCCTGGCCTACACGCCGGACTCCCACTGGCGTAACCGTGCCGAGCACATCGTCGGCCGCGAACAGATCGTGGAATTCCTGACCCGGAAGTGGCAGCGCGAGCTGGACTACGTGCTGCGCAAGAGCCTGTGGGGATTCCGCGAGAACCGGATCGCGGTACGGTTCCAGTACGAGTGGCATGACGCCGACGGGCAGTGGTACCGCAGCTACGGCAACGAGCTGTGGCAGTTCACCGATGACGGGCTGATGGCGCGCCGCGAGGCCAGCATCAACGACGTCCTCATCGAGGAGTCGCAGCGGCGCTACTTCGGACCGCGGCCGGAGTCGGAGTACGGTCGCGATATCGAGTTGTGGTGATCGTGCAGGCCAGTAGCCCCGCCACGACTGCCAGGCCGATGACCACCGCCGCGACGGCGTTCCACCCGGCCGCATCGAAGGCCACCCCGCCGAACCAGCCGACGGCGCTTGACCCGCCGTAATAGAAGAGGTTGTAGAGCGACGAGGCCTGGGCCTTGCCGTCGGCGGATGCGGCGGTGCCGACCCAGCCCGATGCGATGGCGTGCGCTCCGAAGAATCCTGCGGTGGCGATCACCAGTCCCGCCAGCACGGCCACCAGATTGTGGCTGGTCGTGATGGCGACGCCGACGATCATCGTCGCGATCGAGGAGAGCAGCACCGTCCGCCGGCCGAACCGGGTGGCCTCGGCCCCGGCCCGCGCCGAGGCCCAGGTGCCGGCCAGGTAGGCCACGAACACCAGGCTGACGACGGTCTGCGGCAGGTGGAAGGGCGCGGCCATCAGCCGGAAGCCCAGGAAGTTGTAGATCGCGACGAACCCACCCATCAACAGGAAGCCCTGCGCGTAGAGCACCAGCTGGCGTGGCGAGCGCAGATTGGCCCACAGCCGTGGACCCAGCTCGCGGTGACTGCGGGTAGGCGTGAATCCTTGCGCGGGTGGCGCGAGTTTGGCGAACGCCAGCGCGGCCAGCCCGCACAGCACGGCCACTGTCAGCACGCCGATGCGCCAGCCGAAGTGTTCGGCCACCGGCCCGGTGACGAGTCGGCCGGCCAGTCCGCCGATGGTTGTGCCTGCGACGTAGGTGCCCGCGGCCCGGGCGGCGTGTCCGGCGTTGATCTCTTCGGTGAGGTAGGCGACCGCGACGGCCGGTACGCCGGCCACCACGAGACCCTCCAGGAACCGGCCGGCCAGCAGCAGTTGGAAACTCGGGGACAGCGGCACCAGCAGGCCGAGAACTGTTGCGGCCGTGACGGATATCGTCATCACCTGAACCCGGCCGATGCGGTCGGCCACCGCGGCCCACGGGATCACGCCGACTGCGAGGCCGATGGTGGCGGTCGACACGGCCAGCGCGGTGCCCGCGGCGCCGGTGCCGAGGTCACGCGCGATCAGGGGCAAGACCGCTTGTGGTGAATACAGTTGCGCGAACGTGGCGACTCCGGCGCAGAACAACGCGGCGAGCAGGCGACGGTAATCGGCGGAGCCGCGGGTATGTCCTTGCCAGTCAGCCGAGATTGTCGAACCAGTAGTCACCGGGTCGACGTTAGGTATCTACTTTCGATGTGTCCAATGCATAGAACTAGTTACCTTCATGCGCTTGACGTATGACAAAGTCGGCGAAGCGTTCGGCAGCGGGGGATAGCGGCCGATCTGCGGGCCAGGCCAACCCGAGCTGACGCTTGGCCGAGGTCTGGGACAACGGGACATAGACCGCGCCCGGCTCGGCGCGCTCGGACCGGGGGACGGGCACCACCGCGACGCCGAAACCGGCGGCGACCAGCCCCTCCATCGTCGGGATTTCCATGGCCTCGAACACCACCTGGGGCTCGATTCCGGCCTCCGCGCACAGTTCGTCGGTGAGCTGCCGCAGCCCGAATTCGGGTGCCAGCGCGACGAACGGCTCGTCGCCGGCTTCGGCCAGCCGGATGCGGGCCCGGTCGGCGAACCGGTGCCCGCGCGGCACAGCGAGGCACAACCGCTCCAGGTACAGGCCGCGCCACCGGTAACCGTCCGGACGCGGTGAGGTGATGGCCAGGTCCACCCGGCCACCGGCCAGCGCGTCGACGATGTCGTGTGCGGCGCCCTGGATCAAGGCGAACTGCACGCGGGGCGCCTCGGTGCGAAACCTCCGCAGCAGGTCGGGGACGAACCAGCTGGCCTGCGAATGCAGGAACGCCAGCCGCACGGTTCCGGTGTCGGGATCGCGCAACGCGGCGATTCGCTCAGTGGCAGAACGCATCTCGGCCAAGCTGCGGCGCGCGTGCTCGAGCAGGATCTCGCCGTAGGCGTTGAGGCGCAGCCGGCGGCCGACCCGGTCGAACAACGGGGTGCCCACCTCGTCCTCCAGCCGGGCCAGGGCTCGCGACAGGGTGGGTTGGCTGATGTGCAGCTCGGCTGCGGCGTCGGTGACGTGCTCGGTCTCGGCGAGGACGACGAACCAGTGCAGCTCGTCCAGATGCATGGGGGTGATTCTTGCGTGTTTTTCGGGGTTCCGGCGTTATTGCCTGTGGGATGCTGTGCGCCATGGCCGAGAAGGTGCGGGTGGTGGTGGGCGACGACCACCCGATGTTCCGCGAAGGTGTGGTGCGGGCACTGACCGCCAGCGGCGAGATCGATGTGGTGGCCGAGGCCGACAACGGTGCGGACGCACTGGAACTCATCAAGACTCACCGGCCCCAGGTGGCGCTGCTGGACTACCGCATGCCGCAGCTCGACGGCGCGCAGGTGGCGGCCGCCGTCAGCCGCGACGAACTGGGCACCCGGGTGTTGTTGATCTCTGCGCACGACGAGTCGGCCATCGTGTACACCGCCCTGCAACAGGGCGCGGCGGGTTTCCTGTCCAAGGAGTCCACCCGCAGCGAGCTGGTCAATGCGGTGCTGTCCTGCGCCAAGGGCCGCGACGTGATCGACCCGAACCTCGCCGCCGGGCTGGCCGGTGAGATCCGGCGGCGCAACGAACCCGACGCGCCGGTGCTCAGCCCGCGCGAGCGTGAGGTGCTCGATCTCATCGCCAAGGGCCTGAGCATCCCCTCGATGGCCAAGGAGCTCTACCTGGCGCCCTCGACGGTCAAGACCCACGTGCAGCGGCTCTACGAGAAGCTCGGGGTGTCAGACCGTGCCGCCGCGGTCGCCGAGGCGATGCGGCGCAAGCTGCTGGATTGACATGGCGTTCCAGCGGATCGTCGAATTCTTTGCCTCCCAACCCGTCCGGGTGTCAGCCGTGCTGCGGGTACCGCTGATCGTGCTGATCCTCGTGCTGGTCTCGGTGTGGGAGGTCGACCACTGGCTGCCCGAGGTCTACGCGGTGATCATCGGCGTGTACGCCGTCGCGGCGGTGATCTGGCTGGTGGTGGTGCTGCGCGGGCCGATGCCGCGCTGGGTGGAATGGGCCTCGACGGCAGTCGATGTACTGGTGTTGGTGGCGCTGTGCGCGGTCTCCGGTGGTGCGACGGCCGCGCTGCTGCCGGTGTTCTTCCTGCTGCCGATCTCCATTGCTTTCCAGGACCGCCCCGCGCTCACCGCGCTGCTCGGCGCCGCGACCGCACTGGGCTATCTCGTGGTGTGGATCTTCTACTCCAAGCGTGACGACAATGTCGGACTCCCCAATGTCGTCTACATGCACGTCGGCTTCCTGGTCTGGCTCGCGGTGGCGACGACGGCGTTGTCGCTGGTGCTGGTGCGCCGCTCGGCGCGGGTGCGCTGGCTGTTGGAGGTGCGCCGCCGCTTGGTGTCTGAATCTGCTCGCGCCGACGACATCCGCAATGCCGAACTCGCCGAGCATCTGCACGACGGGCCGCTGCAGACATTGCTCGCGGCCCGGCTGGATCTCGACGAGATTCGCGAGCGAATACCGGATCCCGCCCTCGACCGGGTGCGAGCGGCGCTGCAGGAGACCGCCGCCGGGTTGCGCTCGACGGTCACCGAGCTGCACCCGCAGGTGCTTGCGCAGCTCGGCCTCGCAGCGGCCGTGCGGGAACTGTTGCGGCAGTATGAGAATCGCGAACTGGTGGTGAACGCCGACATCGAGGACGTCGGGCAGCCAGAGTCACAGGCCTTGCTCTACCGGGCCGCGCGGGAACTGCTGGCGAACGTCAACAAGCACGCCCGCGCCACCGAGGTGACCGTCGGCCTGCATCGCAAGGGGGACCGAATTGTGTTGGTAGTCGCCGATGACGGCACCGGATTCGACCCGGCGAGGGTCACGACATCCGTGGTGAGTGGACATATCGGCTTGGCGTCCTTGCAGGTTCGTGTCGAAGCCAACGACGGAACGATGGACATCGACACCTGGCCGGGCAGCGGTACGCGGGTGACGGTGACGCTCTAGCAACCTATTTCACGCAGGGGATGCCGGACACCTTCATCTGGGTCAGGTCGGTGGGCGCCGGTGAGTAGCTGCCGGTTGCGGTGGCGGCCACGGTGGTCACGGGTGCGCTGGCGGTGGTGGACGAGGTGGTCGTCGACCCGGACGTTGCAGACGATGTCGTGTCGCTGCTCGACAGCGCGTCGGTATTGCGATCGAGATACTCGTCGGCGGGAAAGTCAGTGCCGATGGTCAGTTGCACGGCGCCGGGCGCCACTGCCGTTGACGGCTCTGCCGTCAGCCCGAGTTCCTCGGCGAGGGCATGGCCCGCAGTGTCGGCGCCCTGCCCGTATTCGACCGTGGTGGTGGCCGACAACGACGATGCGTCACCGACCTTGCCCTCGGTGAATCCCTTTGCCGCGAAAGTGGATTCGAGGTGCGTGGCCAGACCGTTGAAGGTCGACGCGTTGATCACGTTGAGCACTGCGCCGTGGCCGTTGAGCGTCGACTCCTTCGCCGGTGCGCTCGTGGGAGCCGAGGCCGAGTCGGGGCCGGAGACCAGGTCGTGCACGATCTTGCGGACGGTGGGGACGTCGATGATGTTGACGTCCTCGCCGAGGGAGTCCTGACCGAACTCCTTGATCGGCAAGGTGTACAGCGACGGCGGATGATCGGTGAGAGCCGATGCGCGCTTGGCGAATTCGGCGAGGTCGAAACCTGAGTCCAGTGCGACGTTCTGCTTCGCGACGTTGAGCAGGTTGCGCAGCGTGCTGGCATTGTTGAGCCCGCCGCCGTGGCTCAGTGCGGACACCAGGGCGGCGATGAAGGCCTGCTGACGGCGGGTGCGGTCCAGGTCGGTGAAGTTCTCGTCGTTGACGTCGCGGCGCTGCCGGACGAACGCCATCGCCTGCGCGGCGTCGATTTCCTGCACACCCTTGTGGAAGTTGGCCCCCGAATAGGGATCCTCGGTGTCGGCGTTGAGACACACGGTGATCGGTTCGACGGCCTTGGCGATCTGGAAGAACGCGCCGAGGGTGACCTCGACGAAGTGGTCGATCGGGATGCCCAGCAGATTACGCACCGTGGCGATCTCGGCCTTGCGTCCGGCCTCGCGGGCCTGCTGCTCGTGGATGGCCGCGTTGTCGGAGCTCGACTCCATGTTGTCCATGGCGTGTTGGTAGGCCAGCCCGTAGGCCTGCTTGACCTTGCCCTTGCAGGTGCCGCTGGGGCACCCGGCCAGCTGGACGTAGTCGTCGCGGGGGATGGAGAACGCGGTCGCCGGGCTGCCGTCGCCCGGGAGATGCACGACGATCAACACGTTGGAGTTGTAGCCGCCGACCGTCTCGTCGCCGGCGTGCAGTGCGTCGTAGATGTCCTGCGGCAGCGGGTTGCCGTGCTGGTCGAGCCGGCTGTCCAGCCCCATGATGAGGATGTTCTGGGCGTTACCCGACGACGCGGGACCGCCCGCCAGCGCGTTGGACGTGGTGATGCCGCCCAGCGCTCCGTGATAGCCCACCCACCCCATGCCGGTGCCCGCCAGCACGGCCGTCGCGGCCAGCCCGACGGCGAGCCTGCGGGCAACGCGAAGACCGCGACGCGGGGCTCGGCTGCCCATCCGGTGCCGAGCCGGAGGGTACGCATGTGCGGGTTGTGTCATAGTCGCCAGTCATTATGGGGTCACCTGCCATTATGCGGCCCGTCAGGACCCCATAGCCCGCGCGATCACCATTCGCTGGATCTGGTTGGTGCCTTCGAAGATCTGCGTGATCTTCGCTTCCCGCATGAACCGCTCCACGCGGTAGTCGCGGGTGTAGCCGGCGCCGCCGAACACCTGCACGGCATCGGTGGTGACCTTCATCGCAGCGTCGGTGGCGATGAGCTTGGCCACGCTGGCCTGCGTCGAATACGGCAGACCGACATCGCGTCGGCGGGCGGCGTCGAGGTACGTGGCCCTGGCGCTGACCACCGCAGCGGCCATGTCGGCCAGCAGGAAGCCGAGGCCCTGATGGTCGATGATCTTGCGCCCGAACGTCGTCCGCTCATTCGCGTAGCGCACGGCCTCGTTCAGTGCGGCCTGCGCGATGCCGACCGCGACTGCCGCGATACCGAGCCGGCCCGAGTCCAGGGCCGAGAACGCGATCGACAGTCCCTGGCCCTCGGCGCCGATGAGCCGGTCGGCGTCGAGCAGTGCGTTGTCGTAGAACGCCGACGTGGTGGGCACGGCGTGCAGGCCCATCTTCTCCTCGGGTTTGCCGAAGGTCAGGCCGTCGAGATCCCCGGGGACCAAGAAGCACGACACTCCGCGGGAACCCTCGCCCGTGCGCGCGAACAAGGTGTAGAAGTCCGCTTTGCCGCCGTGGGTGATCCACGCCTTGGATCCGTTGAGCACATAGCCGTCGCCGGACGGCGTGGCCGAGCAGCGCAGCGCCGCGGCGTCCGAGCCCGCCTGGGGCTCCGAGAGGCTGTAGGCGCCGATCTGGGTGCCCGAGAGCATGCCGGGCAGCCAGCGCTGCTTCTGCTCGTCGGTGCCGTACGCCAGCAGCGGGTGCGACGACAGGCTGTGCACGCTGACGGCCACGGCGACGGCAGCCCAGCGGGCGGCGATCTCCTCGAGTACCTGCAGGTACACCTCGTAGGGTTGACCGCCGCCGCCCCATTCTTCGGGCTGGGGCAGGCTCAGCAGACCTGCCTGCCCCAGTTGACCGAAGACACCTTCCGGATACTTCTCGTCCCGCTCGTGTTCGTCGACGATCGGATCGAGCACTTTGTCTGCGATATCGCAGGTCAGGGCGATGAGCTCGCGCGCCTCATCGGATGGCAGTAAGCGGTCGACTGGCATACTTGCACATCCTAGTTTCGACGGGTTACACGTGTTCGACGGCCGGCAGCGCCGCGAGGATGTCGTTGACGCGGTCGCGGGCGTCGCCGAACAGCATTTGGGTGTTCTCGCGGAAGAACAGTGGGTTTTGCACGCCGGCGTAACCCGAGGCCATGGATCGTTTGAACACGATGACGTTGTCGGCGTTCCACACCGTGAGCACCGGCATACCGGCGATCGGGCTGCCGGGGTCCTCGGCTGCGGCCGGGTTGACGGTGTCGTTGGCGCCGATGACCAGGACCACGGAGGTGGCGTCGAAGTCGTCGTTGATCTCGTCCATTTCCAGCACGATGTCGTAGGGCACCTTGGCTTCGGCGAGCAACACGTTCATGTGGCCGGGCAGGCGACCGGCGACGGGGTGGATGCCGAAGCGGACGTTGACGCCGCG